>NZ_JBDUUE010000003.1:0-582221 GCF_039939255.1 Nocardioides secundeburneus | reverse complement strand
ACGGCGGCCATAGCGACAGGGAAACACCCGGTCCCATACCGAACCCGGAAGTTAAGCCTGCCAGCGCCGATGGTACTGCAACCGAGAGGCTGTGGGAGAGTAGGACGCCGCCGGACAAACATTCGCATCAGGGCGACCCGCAAGGGTCGCCCTGATGTGTTTTTCGGCTTGTCGCCGTGCGCCGGGGCGTCTGTGGAAACGTCCCGCAACCGTCCACAAGCGCTGTTCCGACGACCTTCTCCACAGCACGCCGACCAGCGGCTACGTGGTGTCGGTGCCGGCGACCAGAGTGCGTCGCAGGAGGTGATGTGTCATGGCGGCACAGGTTCAGGAACAGATCGCGACGGTCAACGAGGTGCGGCTGATGGGAAGAGTCTCCGCCGACCCCGTCGTCCGCGAGCTGCCGAGCGGTGACGAGATCGTCGCGGTCCGTGTGGTGTTCGCGCGTCCTCCGTCGACCCGGAGCAAGGTGCGCGTCGACGCCGTGGAATGCGTGGCCTACGGCGCTGGCCCGCGCCGCTCGGCGGCGTCGTGGCGGCCGGGCGACGTGGTCGAGGTGAGCGGTGCGCTCCGCCGCCGGTTCTTCAGCTCCGGCGGTGGTCGGGCATCGCTGGTCGAGGTCGAGATGGCTCGGGGGCGGCTGGTTCGTCGTGCCACGAGCGGATGAACATGCCGAACGCGGGCTTCGGCTGGAACGACGTCGCCTTCTCCGGAAACAGCCGACCGGCCGCCACCACCTCCTGCACCTGGGTCAGGGTGGGCGCCGGCATCAGCACCGCGGTGCCATGGTCGGGGCCGGCGTGACGCAGCGCGTCCTGCGCGGCGTGGTGGTAGGTGATCCGGTGCGGACCGTGACTCACCGTCGGCACGATCCGCTCGTGCAGCACCTCGACCTCGACCCGGTCGTCGTCGAGCGGCAGCTGCACGACCAACCAGGTCTCGGCATCGGTGACGACGAGGCGGGTGGGCCCGAGAGCCGCGACCGCCTGCTCCTGGGACATCTCGATCGTCTCGATGTCCAGGGCGGTGGCGGCCTCGCGCACGTCACGCACCGACGAGCCCATGAGGACCCGGTGGATGGCGCCGAGGAACAGCGGTGTGTCGTCGTGGTCGACGATCATGGCGAGGCCGCGGTCGGTGGCCGCACCAGGGTCGCGTTGCTGCAGGCGCAGGTAGGCGGCGTAGCGATGGTGACCGTCAGCGATGAGCGCGGTGGTGGGCGCGAGCTGGGTCGAGATGTCGGTCAGCAGGCGGTCGTCACGGATCGCCCACACCCGGTGCAGGTTGCCGGCCCGGTCGACGAGCTCGCGGGCCTGGCTGTCGCGCACCGAGGTCAGCAGCTCGCGCAGCGGCGCCGGCGAGCGTTGCACCAGCAGGATGGGGGCCGGGTTGACCTGCATCTCACCCATGCGGTCGGCCACGTCGTCGGCCTGGCCCGGGTAGATGCCCTCGTGGGGCAGCAGGGCGCGCTGGTCGAGCCGGGTGGCGCGGTGCGAGACGTCCACCGTGCCCACCAGACCGCGCACGGTGATGCCACTGACCGTGTACTCGTGCAGGTAGACCGCGGGCTCCCGGTCGCGCTCGAGCAGACCGCGCTCCTCCCACGACCGCAGCCGCGCGGGCACGTCGTGGTACGGCCGTGCGAAGGTACGCGCCGATGCCGGGTCGGCCACCCGCGAGGCCGCGAGACGGATGGCACGGAACGGCGCCAGGGTCAGGGGGCCGGCGACCAGCGGGGGAGTCACCGGCGCCTGGTCCACTCCCGCAGCCTACGAGGCACGGTGTGCACCGGGTGTCGGGACGGGCCGATCTCCGGCACTTCTCAGGTGCTGCCACAGTGGGGTCCATGCTGACCCCGTCGCCGCCCCTGTCCGAGGCCTACGACCTGGCGATGCTCGATCTCGACGGCGTCGTCTACGTCGGTCCCGAGGCCGTGCCCGGAGCCGCCGGACATCTCGAGACGGCCCGCGCGGCCGGCATGCGGACCGCGTTCATCACCAACAACGCCTCGCGGCCGCCGCAGCAGGTCGCCGACCACCTGGCCGACCTGGGGGTGACCGCCTCGGTCGACGACGTCGTCACGTCGGCGCAGGCCGCGGCCGCGGTCCTCGAGGAGCGTCTCGGGGCGGGTGCGCGCATCGCGATGCTGGGGGGAGCGGGGCTCGACGAAGCCCTCCGCGAGCGGGGGCTGGTGCCGGTCGAGGTCGGCGACGACGCGGCGGCGCTCGTGTCCGGGTACGGACCCGACGTGCGATGGAGCGCGATCATGCGGGCCGCGGTGCTGGTGCGCGACGGTCTCTGGTGGGTGGCGAGCAACACCGACCGCACCATCCCCACCCCGTTCGGGGTGGCCCCCGGTCACGGCGTGCTCGTCGACACCGTGCAGCGCTTCAGCGGCGTCGAGCCGGTGGTGGCCGGCAAGCCGGCGCGTCCACTGCTCGACGAGACGATCCGACGGGTGGGCGGTGAGCACCCGCTGATGGTCGGCGACCGGCTCGACACCGACATCGAGGGAGCGCGCACCGTCGGCATCGACTCGCTGCTGGTGCTGACCGGGGTGACCGGTGTCGCCGAGCTCGTGGCCGCCCGGGCCGAGGAGCGCCCGACCTACATCGGGCTCGACCTGCGGGCGCTGACCGAGGCCCAGCCGGCCCCGGAGGCCGACGGTGACGACTGGACGCTCGGGGGGTGGCGCTCGACCGTCGCCGACGGTGCGCTGACGGTCGACGGCGACGGCTCCGCCGCAGACTGGTGGCGGGTCGTCGCGGCGGCGGCCTGGGCGTGGCGAGACGCGACGGGCGACGTGGTCGACCACGACGGCCTGGTGCCGCCGTCCGACCCCGCGACCGACCGGTAACCTCGAGCCATGACCGAGCCCTCCGACATCCTCGACGACGTCGACCTCGGCCTCGACCCCGAGGTCGAGCGGCCCGAGCCGACCGGGGTGGCCCGCGTCGACACGGTCATCGACGCCCTCGCCGACCTCGACCCCGACGCGCTCGAGGACCAGGTCGCGGTGTTCGAGCGTGCCCAGACCGAGCTGCGGCGGGCCCTCGACGACCCCGGCGCGGTCTGACCGTGCCGCCCAGACGCCTCCGTCTCGACGCGGAGCTGGTCCGACGCGGTCTCGCCCGCTCGCGCGAGCAGGCCGGCGAGCTGATCGGCGCCGGCCGGGTGAAGGTCTCCGGGGCGACGGCGTCGAAGGCGGCGACCGGCGTCACGACCGACGTCGCGATCGTGGTGGCCGACGACCCCGACCGGCCCGACTACGTCTCCCGCGGCGGTCACAAGCTCGCCGGCGCCCTCGACGTCTTCGAACCGGCCGGGCTGACGGTGACCGGGCGCCGCTGTCTCGACGCCGGCGCCTCGACCGGTGGGTTCACCGACGTCCTGCTGCGCCGCGGCGCACGCGAGGTCGTCGCCGTCGACGTCGGCTACGGACAGCTCGCCTGGTCGCTGCAGAGCGACGAGCGGGTGCACGTCCACGACCGTCAGAACATCCGCGAGATCGACGCCGAGCTGCTCGGCGGTCCGGTCGACCTCGTCGTGGGCGACCTGTCGTTCATCTCCCTCACCCTCGTGCTCGAGGCCCTCATCGGCGTCACCGCCCCCGACGGCGACCTCGCGCTGATGGTCAAGCCGCAGTTCGAGGTCGGCAAGGACCGGGTCGGCAAGGGCGGGGTGGTCCGCGACCCCGCCCTGCGGATCGAGGCGGTCGAGACCGTCGCGGCCGAAGCCGCCCGACGCGGGTGGGGCGCGACGATGGTGACCCGCAGCCCGCTGCCGGGACCGTCGGGCAACGTCGAGTTCTTCCTCTGGCTGCGGCACGGTCCGGCCACCATCTCCACCGGTGACGTCGACGCGGCTGTGCACGGCGCCGACGTCCTGGGGGTGGCGGATGAGAGGCTGCACGAGTGACCGCGACCCAGCGACGAGTGCTCCTCCTGGCCCACACCGGGCGGGCCGAGGCGCGCGCGGTCGCGGCCGAGTTCGTCAGCGGCCTGACCGGGGCCGGCATCGTCGTCCGGCTGCTCGCCAGCGAGGCCAAGGACCTCGGTCTCTACGACGGTGACGGCGGCGTGGAGGTCACCGAGTCCGAGACCGACGCCAGCCGCGACTGCGAGCTGACCGTGGTCGTCGGCGGCGACGGCAGCATTCTGCGCGCGGCCGAGGTCACCCACGACAGCGGCACGCCGGTGCTGGGCGTCAACCTCGGCCACGTCGGCTTCCTCGCCGAGGCCGAGCCCGAGGAGGTCGGTCCGACCATCACGGCGATCGTGGCCGGCTCCTACACCGTCGAGGACCGCCTCACCCTCGAGGTCCGGGTGGTGCACGCAGGCCAGGTGCTGGCCGAGACCTTCGCGGTCAACGAGGCGAGCGTCGAGAAGGCCGCCCGCGAGCGGATGCTCGAGGTCGTGGTCGAGGTCGACGACCGGCCGTTGTCGCGGTGGGGCTGCGACGGCGTCGTCTGTGCCACGCCCACCGGGTCGACGGCCTACAACTTCAGCGCCGGCGGCCCGGTCGTGTGGCCCGACGTCGAGGCGATCTGCCTCGTCCCGCTGAGCGCCCACGCGCTCTTCGCGCGGCCGATGGTCGTCGGTCCGCGCTCGCGCATCGCGATCGACGTCCTCGACCGTCCCGACGGCAGCGGGGTCCTGTGGTGCGACGGACGCCGCACCGTCGACCTGCCTCCCGGGGCCCGCATCGAGATCGAGCGCGGGCGCCACCCGGTGCGACTGGCCCGGCTGCACCAGGCGCCGTTCACCGACCGGCTCGTGGCGAAGTTCGGGCTCGACGTGGAGGGCTGGCGCGGCGAGGGCGAGCGACGACTTCAACGTGGAGGGGGCACCACCTCGTGATCGAGGAGATCCGCATCGGCCAGCTCGGCGTCATCGACGCCTCCGTGCTCGAGCTCGGGCCCGGTCTGACCGTGATCACCGGCGAGACCGGTGCGGGCAAGACGATGGTCGTCACCGCCCTCGGTCTGCTGCTGGGCGGGCGCGCCGACAGCGGCGCGGTGCGCACCGGCGCCAAGCAGGCACGGGTCGAGGGCGTCGTCCGCGCCGATGGACTCGCCGCGTTCGCCGCCGCCGTCGAGGACGCCGGCGGCGAGGTCGAGGACGGCGTCGTCGTCCTGGCCCGCAACGTCTCGGCCGAAGGTCGCTCGCGCGCCTTCGTCGGCGGCGCCTCGGTGCCGGTGGCCCGGCTCACCGAGGTGGCCGAGCCTCTGGTCGCCGTCCACGGGCAGTCCGACCAGCACCGGCTCCTGCTGCCGAAGGCGCAGCGCGACGCGCTCGACCGGTTCGGTGGCGCGAGCCTGGCCAAGCTGCTGGCCGCCTACACCTCGGTCTACGACGCCCTGTCCGCGACGACCCGCGAGCTCGCGGAGGTCACCGCCTCGGCCCGCGAACGCGCGCGCGAGGCCGACCTGCTGCGCTTCGGGCTCGGCGAGGTCGAGGCCGTCACGCCCGAGCCGGGGGAGGACGACGCGCTCGCGGCCGAGGAGTCCCGCCTCGGGTTCGCCGACACCCTCCGCACCGCCGCCGAGCAGGCCCGCGAGGCACTCTCGAGCGAGACCGGCAACCCCGACGCCCTGGCCACCACCTCGGCCGCGCGCGGCTTCCTCGAGCAGGTGCGCGAGCACGACCCCGAGGCCGCCGGCCTCGCCGACCGGCTCGCCGAGATCACCTACCTCGTCTCCGACGTCGCCGCCGACGTCGCCTCCTACGCCGACCGGCTCGAGACCGACCCGGCCCGGCTCGCCGCCGTCTCCGAGCGTCGCGCCGCGCTCACCGCGCTGACCCGCAAGTACGGCGAGTCGATCGACGACGTGCTGGCCTGGGCCGAGCGCTCCGCGACGAGGCTGCTCGACCTCGACGGCACCGACGAGCGCATCGCCGAGCTCACCGCCGAGCGCGACCGGCTCACCGCCGAGCGCGACGCCGCCGCCCGGGCGCTGAGCGCGGCTCGTGCCAAGGCCGCCACGAAGCTGTCCAAGCAGGTGAGCGCCGAGCTCACCCAGCTCGCCATGCCGCACGCGCGACTCACGATCAGCGTCACGCCGATCGAGCCCGCCAGCCACGGTGCCGACGACGTCCAGCTGCTGCTCGCGGCCAACGCCGGCTCCGAGCCGCGACCGCTCTCGAAGGGCGCGTCCGGCGGCGAGCTGTCGCGCGTGATGCTCGCCCTCGAGGTCGCGCTGGCCGGCACGAGCCCCGTGCCGACGTTCGTCTTCGACGAGGTCGACGCCGGCATCGGCGGCGCCGCCGCGGTCGAGGTCGGACGCCGTCTGGCCGCGCTGGCGCGCTCGGCGCAGGTGCTCGTCGTGACGCACCTGCCCCAGGTCGCCGCCTACGCAGACCGGCACGTGCTGGTGCAGAAGTCACGCGACGGCTCGGTGACGACGTCCGGCCTCGCCGTGCTCGACGACGCCGCCCGCGAACGCGAGCTCTCCCGCATGCTCGCCGGGCTCACCGACTCCGAGACCGCACTCGCCCACGCCCGCGAGCTGCTCGAGCACGCGTCGTCCGCGCGTGCCGAAGCCTGAGCACACCCGATCCTGGGCTAGCATGGAGTTCCGTGAAGGCGGCCCCGGTAGACCAGTCCAAGCACGTGTTCGTCACCGGAGGCGTCGCCTCCTCGCTCGGCAAGGGGCTCACCGCCTCGAGCCTCGGTCGTCTGCTGCGCTCACGCGGCCTGCGGGTCACGATGCAGAAGCTCGACCCGTACCTCAACGTCGACCCCGGCACGATGAACCCGTTCCAGCACGGTGAGGTCTTCGTCACCGATGACGGCGCCGAGACCGACCTCGACATCGGTCACTACGAGCGGTTCCTCGACACCGACCTCAACGGCCGCATCGCCAACGTGACCACCGGCCAGGTCTACTCCAGCGTGATCGCCAAGGAGCGCCGCGGCGACTACCTCGGCGACACCGTGCAGGTCATCCCGCACATCACCAACGAGATCAAGGACCGCATCCTGGCGATGGGCGGCCCCGAGATCGACGTCGTCATCACCGAGATCGGCGGCACGGTCGGCGACATCGAGTCGCTGCCGTTCCTCGAGTCCGCGCGCCAGGTGCGCCACGAGATCGGCCGCGACAACTGCTTCTTCCTCCACGTCTCGCTGGTGCCCTACATCGGGCCCTCGCGCGAGCTGAAGACCAAGCCCACCCAGCACTCGGTCGCCGCGCTGCGCCAGGTCGGCATCCAGCCCGACGCCGTGGTGTGCCGTTCCGACCGCGAGCTGCCCGACTCGATCAAGCGCAAGATCTCGCTGATGTGCGACGTCGACCAGGACGCCGTCGTCACCGCCGCGGACGCGCCGTCGATCTACGACATCCCGAAGGTGCTGCACCGCGAGGGCCTCGACGCCTACCTCGTGCGCCGCCTCGACCTGCCGTTCCGCGACGTCGACTGGACGCTGTGGGACGACCTGCTGCGCCGCGTCCACCATCCCAAGGAGGACGTCACCATCGCGCTGGTCGGCAAGTACATCGACCTGCCCGACGCCTACCTCTCGGTCGTCGAGGCGCTGCGGGCCGGCGGGTTCGCCCACGAGGCCAAGGTGCACGTGCGCTGGGTGCCCTCCGACGAGTGCGAGACGCCGGCCGGTGCCGCCAAGCACCTCGGCGACGTCGACGCCGTCGTCGTGCCCGGCGGGTTCGGCATCCGCGGCATCGAGGGCAAGCTGGGCGCGCTGACCTTCACCCGCACCCACGGTATCCCGACCCTCGGGCTGTGCCTCGGCCTGCAGTGCATGGTGATCGAGTACGCGCGCAACCTCGCGGGGCTCGAGCAGGCCGCCTCCACCGAGTTCGACCCCGACTGCCCCCAGCCGGTGATCGCCACGATGGAGGAGCAGAAGTCGTTCGTCGAGGGCGCGGGCGACCTCGGCGGCACCATGCGCCTCGGCCTCTACCCGGCCGAGCTCGCGGCCGGCAGCATCGTGCGCGAGGCCTACGGCAGCGCGCACATCGAGGAGCGCCACCGCCACCGCTACGAGGTCAACAACGACTACCGGGCGCAGATCGCCGACGCCGGCCTCGTCTTCTCCGGCCTCAACCCCGAGCTCGACCTCGTCGAGTTCGTCGAGCTGCCCCGCGACGTGCACCCCTACTACGTCGCCACCCAGGCCCACCCCGAGCTGCGCTCGCGGCCCACTCGGCCGCACCCGCTGTTCTCAGGCCTCGTCGGCGCCGCGATCGAACGCCAGAAGGAGCTCCGGTTCCCGATCGAGGTCGACGTCGACGACACGGTGGCCGTGGGCGCCGACGTCGAGGGCGTGCCGGCCGAGTGAGCGACGAGCTCGCCGACGCCGCCGTCGCCTGGCCGGTCCAGCGCTCGGTCGACCTGCACCGTGACGACTGGGTCGTGGCGCTGCGGGCCGACGAGGTCGAGACCCCCGACGACCAGGTCGCGCGACGCCTCGTGCTCGAGCACCCCGGCGCGGCCGTCGTGCTCGCCGTCGACGACGACGACCGGGCCTTCGTGCTCTGGCAGTACCGCCACGCCGCCGGACGCCGCTTCGTCGAGGTCCCGGCCGGCCTGCTCGACGGCGACGCCGACGAGCCGCCGCTCGAGGTGGCCAGGCGCGAGCTGCGCGAGGAGGCCGAGCTGCAGGCCACGACGTGGACGCACCTGGCGACGTCCTACCCCTCGCCGGGCATCAGCAGCGAGGTCCAGCACCTGTTCCTCGCCCGCGGCCTCAGCCGTGCCGACCGCGGCGACTTCGAGCTGCACCACGAGGAGGCCGACATGACGTCGGCCTGGGTGCCGTTCGCCGACCTGCACGCCGCCGTCCTCGACGGGCGCGTCGGCGACGGCCCGGTCATCCAGTGCGTGCTGCTGGCGCGGGCGCGCGGTCTCGTCTGACTCGTGCGGCGGGCTGGGAGGTACTAGCGTCGGGGCTCGGCCACAAGCCACCGACCATCGACCACCCACACCCAGGGAGACCACCGTGCGCGTAGGCGTGCCGAAGGAAGTCAAGAACCGCGAGTACCGCGTCGCCATCACGCCGATCGGCGTGCACGAGCTGACCGCGCACGGCCACGACGTCGTCATCGAGCAGGGTGCGGGCGTCGGCTCGGGCATCTCCGACGACGAGTACGTCGCCGCGGGCGCGACGATCGTGCCCACCGCCGAGGACGCCTGGGGCACCGACGGCGGCGTCGACCTGGTGCTCAAGGTCAAGGAGCCCGTCGCGGTCGAGTACGAGCGCATGCGTGAGGGACTGACTCTCTTCACCTACCTCCACCTGGCCGCCGACAAGCCGCTGACCGAGGAGCTGATGAAGCGCCAGGTCACCGCGATCGCCTACGAGACGGTGCAGCTGCCCTCCGGCGCGCTGCCGCTGCTCTACCCGATGTCGGAGGTGGCCGGCTGCCTCGCGCCGCAGGTCGGCGCCTACTCGCTGCTCAAGGCGCAGGGCGGGCGCGGCGTGCTCATGGGCGGCGTCGGCGGCGTCGCCAACGCGAAGGTCGTCATCATCGGCGCCGGTGTCTCGGGCCAGAACGCGGCCAACATCGCGCTCGGCATGGGCGCCGACGTCACCCTGCTCGACACCGACCTCGACAAGCTGCGCATGTCGTTCTGGCGCTACAACAACCGGGTGCACGGCCTGGCGTCGTCCCGGCTCGCGATCGAGCAGCAGGTCACCGAGGCCGACATGGTCATCGGCGCGGTGCTCATCCCCGGCGCGGCCGCGCCCAAGCTCGTCTCGAACGAGCTGGTCTCGCGGATGAAGCCCGGCTCGGTGCTGGTCGACATCGCCGTCGACCAGGGCGGCTGCTTCGCCGACACCCACGCCACCACCCACGACGACCCGACCTATGCGGTGCACGGCTCGACGTTCTACTGCGTGGCCAACATGCCCGGTGCCGTGCCGAACACCTCGACCTACGCACTCACCAACGCCACGCTGCCCTACGCCGTCGCGCTGGCCGACAAGGGCTGGACCGACGCCTGCCGCGCCGACGCCTCCCTCGCGCTCGGGCTCAACACCCACGCCGGTCGGCTCACCAACGCCCCCGTCGGCGAGGCCGTCGGCATCGACGCCGTCGCGCTCGACGACGTCCTGGCCTGACCTCGGCGGGGCGCAGGAGAGCGGGTGGACGACGTCGAGCGGGCGGTGCGGACCTACCTCGACCACCTCACGGTCGAGAAGGGCCTGGCCGCCAACACGCTGACGTCGTACCGCCGCGACCTGCGGCGCTACCTGCAGTTCCTCCGCCGCCGCGACGTGACGACGCTCGCCGCCGTCTCCGAGGCGACGGTCACCGAGTTCCTCGTGCACCTGCGCGAGGGCGACGCCGACCTCGGTCACCCGCCACTGTCGTCGACGTCGGCGGCGCGCACGGTGGTCGCCGTCCGGGGCTTCCACAAGTTCGCCGTCGCCGACGGGCTCGCGACCCTCGACCCCGCGGCCGCGGTGAAGCCCCCGGCGGCGGCCAAGCGGCTCCCGAAGGCGCTGCCGCTCTCCGACGTCGAGGCGATCCTCGACGCCGCCGGCGCGCCGGGCACGGCGCTCGCGCTGCGTGACCGCGCCCTGCTCGAGGTGCTCTACGGCACCGGGGCGCGCATCTCCGAGGCCGTCGGGCTCGACGTCGACGACCTCGACTGGGGCGAGTCGGGTGTCGACGGCACCGTGCTGCTGCGGGGCAAGGGCGGCAAGGAGCGGCTCGTCCCGATCGGCTCCTACGCCCGGGAGGCGATCGAGGCCTACCTCGTGCGCGCGCGGGGCGACCTGGTCGCCTCGGGCTCCGCCGGGGGTGGCACCACCGGGGGCGCGCTGTTCCTCAACGCCCGCGGCGGTCGCCTCTCGCGCCAGTCCGCCTGGGCGGTGCTGGTCAGGACCGCCGAGCGCGCCGGCGTCACCCGCGACGTGTCACCGCACACCCTGCGGCACTCGTTCGCCACCCACCTGCTCGACGGCGGCGCCGACGTCCGCGTCGTGCAGGAGCTGCTCGGCCACGCCTCGGTCACGACCACCCAGGTCTATACCCTGGTCACCGTCGACAACCTGCGCGAGGTGTTCGCGACCGCCCACCCTCGTGCCCGGGAGTGAAACCGCGACCGGCCGCGAACCGTCCCACCCCAGACAACCTCGACCGTCGGGAGACCCCATGAACGTCCGCCGCTCCGTCCGCCGTCCGCTGGCCGTGCTCGTCCCGCTCGCCCTGAGCGCCGTCCTGCTCGCCGGGTGTGGCGACGACGACGCCGACCCCGACGAGAGCGCGAGCGACTCGAGCAGCGAGACCAGCACCCCGTCGGAGGAGTCGACCGAGTCCGTCTCCGACCCGGCCGAGACCGGCACGCCCACCGACGACGTCCCCGAGACCGACTCCCAGGAGCTGCCCGACGGCGACGACGGCGAGGGTGGCGACGGACGCACCGACGTCCCGGCCGACGCCGCCGACCTGTGCGGGGCCTTCGACCGGGCCATGCAGGCCTTCGAGGACTCCGCGGCCGACTTCACCGACGAGAGCGCCGACGTGCCGCCGGCGCTGCTCGAGGCGTTCCGCCAGTGGGGCCGCGACCTGGCCGACGCCGACCTGCCCTCCGGGTTCAACGACCAGCAGCGCCAGGGCGTCCAGGTGATGTCCGACCTGCTGGTGGCCCTGCCCGACACCGCCACGTTCACCGAGCTCTCCGGCTTCGAGGACGACCTCTCCGACGCCGACGAGGAAGCGGCCGAGTCGGTGCAGGACTACGTCGACCAGAACTGCGGCCTCGACGGCTGAGGCCCTCCGGCCCGTCCGGCGGGCGCGGAGCCGGCGGAGCGTCGGCCCGGGGCGGGGTGACAGGATGAGCCGGTGACGTCTCCCACGTGGGTCCCCGCCCGCGGCACCGCACCGGACGACGTCTACCTCGCCGTCTCGGAGTGGGCCGAGGCCGGTGGGCGGGCGCTGTACCCGCACCAGGACGAGGCGCTCATGGAGATCGTCGCGGGCAACAACGTCGTGCTCGCGACGCCGACCGGGTCGGGCAAGTCCCTCGTGGCCATCGGCGCCCACGCCGCCGCGCTGGCCGACGACCGCGTCTCGTTCTACACCGCGCCCATCAAGGCACTGGTGAGCGAGAAGTTCTTCGACCTGTGCCAGTTCTTCGGTGCCGACAACGTCGGCATGCTCACCGGCGACGCCTCGGTCAACGCCGACGCCCCGATCATCTGCTGCACCGCCGAGGTGCTGGCCAACCTCGCGCTGCGCGAGGGCCGCGAGGCCGACGTCGGCCTCGTCGTCATGGACGAGTTCCACTTCTACGCCGAGCCCGACCGCGGGTGGGCGTGGCAGGTGCCGCTCCTCGAGCTGCCGCAGGCGCAGTTCGTGCTCATGTCGGCCACGCTCGGCGACGTCACCGAGCTCGCCGACGACCTGACCCGGCGCAACGGCCGTGAGACCGCCGTCGTCGACGACGCCGAGCGGCCGGTGCCCCTCACGTTCACCTGGGCGCTGACCCCGCTCGCCGAGACGCTCGAGGAGATCGTCACCACGCGGCAGGCGCCCGCCTACGTGGTCCACTTCACGCAGAAGGACGCCGTCGAGCACGCCACCGGTCTCCTGACGGCGTCGTGGCTGCCGAAGGGCACCGTGGTCGACCTGCCGCCCGGGTTCCGGTTCGGCGCCGGGTTCGGCAAGACGCTGTCGAAGCTGCTGCGCAAGGGCATCGGCGTCCACCACGCCGGGATGCTGCCGCGCTACCGCCGGCTCGTCGAGCAGCTGGCGCAGCAGGGCGCCCTCACCGTCATCTGCGGCACCGACACGCTCGGGGTCGGCATCAACGTGCCGATCCGCACCGTGCTGTTCACCGGCCTCGCCAAGTACGACGGCAGCCGGTCGCGGGTGCTGCGCGTGCGCGAGTTCCTCCAGATCGCCGGCCGGGCCGGCCGCGCCGGCTTCGACACCGCCGGCTACGTCGTCGTGCAGGCGCCGCCGCACACGATCGAGAACGAGCGCGCCAAGGCCAAGGCGGCCGCCAAGAACGCCGCCATGAGCGAGGAGAAGCGCGCCAAGAAGGGCAGCAAGGCGCACCTGAAGAAGCCGCCCGAGGGCACCATCGTCTGGACCGAGGCGACCTTCGACAAGCTCGTCGCCGGGGTGCCCGAGCAGCTCGTGTCGCGGATGAAGGTCGACAACGCGATGCTCGTCAACGTGCTCTCGCGCGACGAGGACGCCTTCGCCGTCCTGCGCCGGCTGCTCACCGACAACCACGAGCCGCGCCGCCAGCAGCTGCGGCTCGCGCGGCGAGCCCTCCGGCTCACACGCAGCCTGGTCACCTCGGGCACCGTCGTCCGGCTGCCCGAGCCCGATGCGTTCGGACGCCGCTACGTGCTGCACGACGACGTGCCCGACGACTTCGCGCTCAACCAACCGCTGTCGCACTTCGCGATCGAGGCGCTCGACCTGCTCGACCCCGAACCGCCCGACTACACCGCCGACATCGTCTCGGTGATCGAGGCGACGCTCGAGGCCCCGCGGCAGATCCTGTTCGCCCAGCAGCACGCCGCCCGCGGCGAGGCGCTCGCGGAGATGAAGGCCGACGGCCTCGAGTACGACGAGCGGATGGCGCTGCTCGACGAGATCACCTGGCCGCAGCCGCTGGCCGAGCTGCTCGAGGCGACCTACGAGATCTACCGCGAGCGGCACCCGTGGCTGCGCGAGGACGCTCTCGACCCCAAGGCGATCGTCCGCGAGATCTACGAGCAGGGCATGTCGTTCACCGACTTCTGCTCGCGCTACTCACTCGCGCGCTCCGAGGGCCTGGTGCTGCGCTACCTCACCGACGCCTACCGTGCGCTGCGCCAGACGGTGCCCGAGGCGCACCGCACGCCCGAGCTCGACGACCTGCTCGAGTGGCTCGGCGAGACCATCCGCCAGACCGACTCCTCGTTGCTCGACGAGTGGGAGGCGCTCACCGACCCCGATGCGGCGTCCCGCTCGGTCACCGAGAACGAGCCGCCGCCCCCGCCCCGGCCGATCTCGCGACAGGAGCGGGCGTTCAAGGTCATGGTCCGCAACGCGATGTGGCGCCGGGTCGACCTCGTCGCCCGCGACGACCTCGACGGGCTCATGCGCCTCGAGCGCGACGCCGCCGACCGCCTCGACCCGCCGCGCGACGTTGTCATGGGGCGCTCGGCCTGGGACGAGGCCATCGAGGCCTACTACGCCCAGCACGACACGGTGCTGACCGACGCCGACGCCCGGGCTCCCGAGCTGCTGCGCTCCGAGCCCGTCACCGGGTGGCCGGCCGGCGTCGCCGAGCCCGACGACGACACGCCCGGCACGACCCGGCTGCTGCGCGTCGTCCAGACCCTGGCCGACCCGGCCGGCGACCGGGACTGGGTGATCGAGGCGGTCGCCGACCTCGACGCCTCCGACGACACCGGCGAGCTCGTGCTGGCCACCGTGGCGTTCCGCTGCCTGACGGACTGAGACCACTGCCTTCTCGCCCCTGATCCTCCACAGGTTCATCCCCAGGTGGTGGACGACCTGTGGGCGAGCCGCGGCGGCCGTGCACACCTCGTGCACAGATGCGTCGGTGTGCCTGGGGGTTTCGGCCCCGGTGGTGCCGCCCGTGACGAGACCGACGTAGGGTCCCCGGCGAGTCGTCCGCAAAGTCGCCGTGTCGACATTGAACACTGGTGACGTCCCACCGACGACAGCCCGAGGAGCACCCATGACTGACGGATCGTTCGTCGGCACCCCAGCGATGCCGCCACGCACGCAGGTCCCGTCCCCGCCGGAGCAGCAGGCCGCGACCCTGCCCTTCGAGCGGCCCGCGCCGGCGCCCGCCGCCTCGCCCGCGCCGGCGGGTGAGATCGGGCCGACCGGTCGCCCGATGCCGGTGTTCCGCGAGCCCGGCCCGGTGCCCGAGGGACGCCCGGCGCGCGTGGTGTCGATGTGCAACCAGAAGGGCGGCGTCGGCAAGACCACGACCACGATCAACCTCGGCGCCACGCTCGCCGAGACGGGTCGCAAGGTGCTGCTGGTCGACTTCGACCCGCAGGGCTCGCTGTCGGTGGGCCTGGGGCTCAACCCGCACGACATGGAGCTCACCGTCTACAACCTGCTGATGCAGCGCGACGTGACGCTCGACGAGGTCGTGGTGGCCTCGGGCGTGCCGGGCATGGACCTGCTGCCCAGCAACATCGACCTGTCGGCCGCCGAGGTGCAGCTGGTGCACGAGGTGGCCCGCGAGCAGACGCTGCAGCGGGTGCTCGCGCCCGCGCTGGAGCACTACGACGTCGTGCTCATCGACTGCCAGCCCTCGCTCGGCCTGCTCACGGTCAACGCGCTCACCGCCTCCGACGGCGTCATCGTGCCGCTGGAGTGCGAGTACTTCGCGCTGCGCGGCGTCGCGCTGCTGAAGACGACGATCGACAAGGTCCGCGAGCGGCTCAACCCCAAGCTCGAGATCGACGGCGTCCTCGGCACGATGTACGACGGCCGCACGCTCCACAGCCGCGAGGTCATGGAGCGGCTCGTGCAGGCGTGGGGCGACACCGTCTTCCACACCGTCATCCGGCGCACGGTGAAGTTCTCCGACTCCACCGTCGCGGGCGAGCCGATCACCAGCTACGCCTCGAGCTCGGCCGGTGCCGAGTCGTACCGTCAGCTGGCCAAGGAGGTGCTGGCCCGATGGCCCGACGAGTGAGCCTGCCGGCCGCCGACGACCTGTTCCGGCCGACCGGGGCCACGGGCGAGACGCAGGCGGGGAAGCCCAGCGTCCGTGCCGTCCCCGACACGCCGGCCGACCCGGCGGGTGACACGTCGTCCGACGCGGTGTCTGCCGACCACGCCAAGAAGGGCGCGAGCGGCCGCGTCAAGCACGACGAGAAGATGACCGTCTACGTCACCAGCGCCGAGCTGCTCGACCTCGAGCGCACCCGGCTCGAGCTGCGCGGCGAGCACGGGCTCGCCGTCGACCGCGGCCGTCTGGTGCGCGAGGCGATCGACCTCGTGCTGGCCGACTTCCACGAGCACGGCGCCGACTCCATGCTGGTCCGCGGGCTGCTCGCTGAGTGATCGCCCGATGAGCACTGCATGACCAGTACCGCCGAGGGCGCGCCCGAGATCGAGCAGGGCGAGGCCACTGCCGGCTTCTCGCTGCGCCTCGACAACTTCGAGGGACCCTTCGACCTGCTGCTGAGCCTGATCGCCAAGCACAAGCTCGACATCACCGAGGTCGCCCTGTCGCAGGTGACCGTGGAGTTCATCGCGCACGTCAAGGCCGGCGGACCGATCTGGGACCTCGAGCAGACGACGTCGTTCCTGCTCGTCGCCTCGACCCTGCTCGACCTCAAGGCCGCGCGCCTGCTGCCCCAGGGCGACGTCGAGGACGAGGAGGACCTCGCGCTGCTCGAGGCGCGCGACCTGCTCTTCGCCCGGCTGCTGCAGTACAAGGCGTTCAAGCAGGTCGCCGCCGTGTTCGAGACCCGTCTCGACGGGGAGTCGCGCCGGCACCCGCGAGCGGTCGGTCTCGACGAGCGCTTCGCCGGCCTGCTGCCGGAGGTGCTCATCGGCATCGGTCTCGACCAGTTCGCGAGCCTGGCGGCCAAGGCGCTCGCGCCGAAGCCCGAGCCCGAGGGGGTCGGGCTCGCCCACATCCACGCCCCGACCGTGTCGGTGCGCGAGCAGGCCGGCATCGTCGTCGACCGCGTGCGCCGCGGGGGCACCGTCACGTTCCGCTCCCTGTGCGGCGACGCCCCCGACGTGCTCACCCGGGTGGCGCGGTTCCTCGCCCTCCTCGAGCTCTACCGCGAGGGCGCGGTCGCCTTCGACCAGGTGCAGGCCCTCGGCGAGCTGTCGGTGCGCTGGACCGGTGACGACGAGACCGCCGAGACGATCGAGATCGACGAGTTCGACGGCACTCCGCTGCCCGTCGCGGAGGAGGACGCATGACCGAGACCCAGGACCAGACGCCGCCCGACGTCCAGGCGGACGCCGACGGCGAGCTGCTCGCCGTCCCGGTGGCCGCGCTGCGGCCCTCGCTCGAGGCCGTGCTGATGGTCGCCGACCAGCCGCTCGACGCGACGATCCTGGCCACGGCCGTGGGCTACCCGGCCGAGGAGGTGACGGCGGCGCTGGAGGCGCTGGCCGTCGAGTACACCGAACAGGACCGCGGCTTCGAGCTGCGCAACGTCGCCGGCGGCTGGCGCTTCTACACGCGCGAGGCCTACGCGGCCGTCGTCGAGGGGTTCGTGCTCGAGGGCCAGCAGGCCCGGCTCACGCAGGCCGCCCTCGAGACGCTGGCCGTCGTGGCCTACAAGCAACCGGTCTCGCGGGCGCGGGTCTCGGCCATCCGTGGCGTCAACGTCGACGGCGTCATGCGCACGCTGCTCACCCGCGGCCTGGTCGAGGAGGCCGGCCGCGACGGTGAGCACGGCGCCACGCTCTACCGCACGACGGGCTACTTCCTCGAGCGCATCGGCGTCCAGTCGCTCGACGAGCTGCCCGAGCTCGCGCCCTACCTGCCGGAGATGGACGACCTCGAGGACGAGCTCACCGAGATGCTCGGTGCCCCGGCCGAGCCTGTCGAGCCGGCCGAGGCGGGGGAGTCTCCGGCCGCTGGAGCCGACGCGCCATGATGGCCCCGTGAGGGAGATCGCGACCGACGACGACGGCCTGGTCCGGCTGCAGAAGCTGCTCGCGCAGTCGGGGGTGGCCTCGCGGCGCAAGTGCGAGGAGCTCATGCTCGACGGCGAGGTCGTGGTCGACGGCGAGGTCGTCACCCGGCTCGGCACGAAGGTCGACCCGCGCACTGCCGTCATCCGGGTCTCCGGGCAGCGGCTCCCGCCGGTCTCCGACCACGTCTACCTGGTGCTGCACAAGCCCCGGGGCGTCGTGTCGACGATGTCCGATCCCGAGGGACGACGCACCCTGGCCGACGTCGTCGCCGATCGTCCCGAGCGGCTCTTCCACGTGGGCCGGCTCGACACCGACACCTCCGGACTCATCCTGCTCACCAACGACGGCGACTTCGCCCACCGCATGGCGCACCCCTCGTTCGAGGTCGACAAGACCTACGTCGCCGAGGTCGACGGCGACGTGTCGAAGGCCACGGTGCGCCGGCTGCTGGCCGGCGTCGACCTCGACGACGGCCCGGTGCGCCCGACCAAGGTGCGGGTCGTGACGTCGTCGCCGCAGCGCTCCATCGTCGAGCTGGTCATCCACGAGGGCCGCAACCGCATCGTGCGGCGGCTGCTCGACCACGTCGGCCACCCCGTGCGCAAGCTCAGCCGCACCGACTTCGGGCCCGTGCGGCTCGGCTCGCTCAAGCCCGGCGAGCTGCGCGACCTGAGCCTCGACGAGCTCGGCACGCTGCTCGACGCCGCGAGCGCCTGACGCCGCGCGCTCAGGCGGCTCGGGCGGTGACGACCCGGTTCTCGGTGTACCGCCCGGCCGCCCGGTCGTAGGGACCGGTGCAGGTGATGAGGACGAGGACGTCGTCGGGCGTGGCCCCGAAGACCTCGGTGGTCGGGAACGGGTCCTGCGGGACGTCGCGCGCCTGCGTGACGACGTAACGGCTGCGGACGCCGTCGCGCGAGGTCATCACGACCTCGTCGCCCGGTCCGAGCTCGGGCAGACGGGCGAAGACAGCCGGCCCCTCGGTCGAGTCGAGATGGCCGACGACGACCGTCGGTCCGGGGCCGCCGGGCCGCCCGCCACCGGTGAACCACCCGACGCGGGCCGGGTCGTCGGGCACCTCGAGCGTGCCGCCGTCGTCGAGCCCGAGATCGACGAGCGACTCGTCGAGCCCGAGGGCCGCGATGGCGACCCGGACGGGCTCGCCCGGTACCGCCGGGGTCGCGGGCGCCGGGCGGCTCGGCGTCGACGTGGGCGGCGGCACCACCGGGGGAGCGGCCGACGTGGGGGGCGCCTCCGACGCCGTGCGGGGCGCCGGGTCGGGGGCGCCACCGCACGCGCCGAGCACGGCGACCAGGACGACGAGCGCGCCCGTCGTCCGGGCGGCCGGCCGGGCGCGTGCGATGAGGCTCGCCACGTGGTTCCGGGTGCTTCAGGCGCGGGCGCGCCGGCGTGCGGCCAGGCCGCCCGCGGCGACCAGCACCCCGCCGAGGCCGAGACCCATGAGCAGCATCGAGTCGTCGGCGGAGCCACCGGCGTCCGGGGCGAGGCCGCCCTGCCCGGTGTCGACGCCACCGACGGGCATCGAGCGCAGCTGGCCGCGGACCGCGCCGGCGACGAACTGCGAGGTGTGGGTGTCGGCGGCGAAGGCGGCCGGGTCGGCCTCGAGCTGCGACAGGGTGAACCCCTCGCCGGTGTCGTTGCCCGCGTCGTCCTCGATGCCGGTGGTGAACGGGCCCTTCAGGCAGCCCGAGCTGGTGCGGGTGTCGCCGCTGCCCTCGGGGTTCGGGAAGGCGATCCGCGGCGGACCGGCCTGACCGGCCGACGCCTCGTGGATGTGGGTGGCCGTCTTGGCCATGCTCTCGTAGGGCGGCTCGACACCGGTGGTGGTGATGTCGTAGCAGATGATGTCGAGCTCGGAGTTGACCATGAAGTCGAACGTGCCGGTGGCGCCGGGCGCGCCGTCGACGGGGTTGCCGTCGGGGTCGATGACCGCGTCGGGCGTGGCCATCACGGTGAAGGCGCTGGTGAACGTGTCGGGCGCGTCGACCTCGGTCTCGGCTGACGCGGGCCCGGCCGAGGCGATCATGGCTCCGGCAGCGACCAGGGCGCCGAGTGCGATCGGACGGCTGAGGGTTCTCCGCATGCGTGTTACCTCCGGTGGTGGGGCCTCGCTGGTCGAGGCCTCAGGAGGTCCTACGTGTCGCGGCCCGGTCCTGTTGAAGGCACGGGCGACGTCGGGCACGCTGACCGGATGAGCGTGCTCGCGCCGTACGTCGCCACGCTGGTGTCGTACGACGCCGTCGGCGAGCCGGGCGTGCACGTCGGGATGCCCTCGACCCGGCTGACCCTCGTGCTCCCGGTCGGGGAACCGATCGACGTCGGGTGGGCCGACGACGCCGCCTCGCGCCGGCGCTACCAGGCCAACGTCAGCGGGCTGCACGCCGCACCGGCGGCGATCCACCACGGACGCCGCCAGCGCGGTGTCTACCTCGAGCTGAGCGTCGCGGGCGCGCGGGCGCTGCTCGGCGTCCCGGCGTCGGGGGTGGCGGGGGAGATGGTCGAGGCCGCCGAGGTCGACGCCGGGCTGCGCGACCTGCCCGACCGGTTGGCCGAGGCGCCCCGGCGGGACTGGGGGCCGCTCGTCGAGACGACGCTCGTGGCCGCCCTCGCCCGGCACGACGCGCCCGGGCCACGCGCCGAGGTCGGGCGCGCCCTCGCGCGGCTCACCGGCGGTGCCGGTGTCGCCGACGTCGCCGACGAGGTCGGCTTCAGCCGCCGGCACCTGCGCGACCTCGTCGTCGCCGAGACGGGGCTCACGCCGCAGCAGCACCGGCGCCTGGGTCGCTTCGAGCGCAGCCACGCGCTCGTGCGGCGTCGCGTGCCGCTCGCCGAGGTCGCCGTCCGGTGCGGCTACGCCGACCAGTCGCACCTGACCCGTGAGTGGCGCGCGCTGGCCGGCTGCAGCCCCACGACATGGCAGCGTCGAGAGCTCCCCTCGATCCAAGACGACGGTGCCTCCGGTGCGGCACCGTGACGGTATGGACACCTCGAGCATCCGGCACTGGCAGACCTTCACCGTGCGCGACGTCGACACCATGACGGCATGGCTGACCGCGATCGGCTTCCGCGAGCACGCGACCTACCGCGACGAGGCCGACCCGACGGTCGTCGTCCACGCCGAGTGGGTGTGGGACGGCGGCGGCATCATGCTCGGCTCGGTGCGGGACGGCGGGCCTGACGGCGTGGTCGCCCGCCCGGGCACGTCGTCGGCCTACCTCGTGGCGCCGGACCCGGACGCGATGTTCGAGCGCGCCGTCGCCGCCGGCGCCACGGTCGAACGGCCCATGACCGACCAGGGGTACGGGGGGCGCGGTGGCTCGGTGCGCGACCCCGAGGGGAACGCGTGGTCGTTCGGCAGCTACCAGCCGAGCTGAGGGTCTCGACCGGCGTCCGGGGTCGAGGCTCGCTGCGCTCGCACCTCGACCGGCGTGGCCGCGCGCCTCTCGATAGCCTTCGGTCATGGCAGTGCGCGCGGTGCGAGGGGCGACCCAGCTGGAGGTCGACGAGCGGGACCAGATGCTCGAGCGGGTGACCGAGATGGTGCTCGACGTGATGACGTCGAACGGTCTCGACGTCGACGACTTCATCTCGGTGGTCTTCACCGCCACCGGCGACCTGCACAGCGAGTTCCCGGCCTACGCCGCGCGGCAGCTCGGATTCGGCGACGTGCCGCTGCTCTGCGCGCGCGAGCTCGAGATCGCGGGCTCGATGCCTCGGGTGGTGCGGATGATGGCCCACGTCGAGACCGACCTGGCGCGCTCCGACATCACGCACTGCTACCTGCACGGCGCCGCCGCGCTGCGCAGCGACCTCACGCGTGTCCGGTCGGTGCCCGACCGGTAACATGCAGCCCCGTGGCGGACGAACTGGGCAGCATCGTGGTGGCGGTCGACGGGACCTCCGGATCGGGCAAGTCCAGCACCTGCCGCGGCGTGGCCGAGCGGCTCGGCCTGCGCTACCTCGACACCGGTGCGATGTTCCGCGCCATGACCTGGTGGATGCTCGAGCAGGGCGTCGACGTGCACGACGCAGCCGCCGTCGCCGCCCGGGTCGACGAGCCGGTGCTGGCCTCCGGCACCGACCCGACGGGTCCGACCATCGCCGTCGACGGCGTCGACGTGAGCGCGCCGATCCGCACCGACGACGTCAACCGGGCCGTCTCGCCGGTCAGCACGGTGCCGGAGGTCCGGGCCCGGCTGCTCGACCTGCAGCGCCAGATCATCGCCCCGACCGGCGGCCACGCCGGCGGCATCGTCGTCGAGGGCCGCGACATCGGCTCCGTCGTCTGGCCGCAGGCCGAGGTGAAGGTCTACCTGACCGCCGACCCCGCCGCCCGGGCCGCGCGCCGCGCCCTCGAGGAGGGCGGCAGCGACGTCGCCGACACCGAGGCCGTGCTGCGCGAGCGCGACCGCATCGACTCCGGGCGCGCCACGGCGCCGCTCGTGCAGGCCGACGGCGCCGTCCACCTCGACACCACGCACCACACGCTCGACGAGGTCATCGGGCTCCTCGTCGCGCTGGTCGAGCAGTCCCTGGAGCCGGCGAGGTGAGTGCGAGCGGGCCCACGGGCCTGCCACGCACCGACGGCGTCACGCTGCCGCCCACCTGGCTGCTGCACGGCGGCCGCCCGACCTGCCGCTGGCTCATCCGGCGTCGCTTCGACGTGCGCGTGCACGGCGCCGAGCACGTGCCGGCGTCCGGGCCGGTCGTCGTGGCGGCCAACCACGTCGGCGTCATCGACGGGCCGCTGATGGCGATCTTCGCGCCCCGGCCCGTGCACGCGCTGACCAAGCTGGAGATGTTCGAGGGCCGGCTCGGGCGCTTCCTGCGGTGGTCGGGCCAGGTGCCGCTCGACCGGCTGCACACCGACCCGCGGGCGGTGAGGACCACGGTCGCCGTGCTGCGCCGCGGCGGTGCCGTGGGCATCTTCCCCGAGGGCACCCGCGGCGCGGGCGAGCTCGACGTCTTCCACCGCGGGGCGGCCTACCTCGCCATGGTCACCGGGGCGCCCGTCGTCCCGGTGATGATGTTCGGCACCCGCGAGCCCGGCGGGTCGTCGTCGTCGCTGCCGCGGAAGGGGGCCGTGATCGACCTCGTCTTCTGCCGACCCTTCGCCGTCGATGCGACACCCTGGCCCCGCACGCGAGATGATGTCGCGGAGGTCTCGCGTCGGCTCCGCGAGCGGATGCTGACCGACCTCGAGGAATCGATCCAGGCGACCGGGCGTTCGCTCCCCGGGCCGATCCCGGCTGCCAAGGACGACCAGGAACCAGACCCCGGTGGGGGTGTCACGGAGATTTCAGCATGACCGAGCACGACGGAGAGCACGACCACACCGACGAGGGACCCGTCCCGGTCCTCGCGGTCGTCGGGCGGCCCAACGTCGGCAAGTCGACGCTGGTCAACCGCATCATCGGACGACGCGAGGCCGTCGTCGAGGACGTCCCCGGCGTCACGCGCGACCGCGTCCCCTACGACGCCGACTGGTCCGGACGCCGCTTCACCCTCGTCGACACCGGCGGCTGGGACCCCGACGCCCGCGGCCTCGCGGCCCGCATCGCCGCGCAGGCCGAGGTGGCGGTGACGCTCGCCGACGCCGTCCTGTTCGTCGTCGACGCGACCGTCGGCATCACCGACGCCGACGAGGAGGTCGTCAAGATCCTGCGCAAGTCGGGCAAGCCCGTCGTCCTCGCCGCCAACAAGGTCGACGACGCCCGCACCGAGGCCGAGGCCTACGGCCTGTGGAACCTCGGGCTCGGTGAGCCCTGGCCGGTCTCGGCGTTGCACGGACGCGGCACCGGCGACATGCTCGACGCCGTCCTGGCCGCCCTGCCCGAGGCCCCGCCCGAGCAGGACAAGGAGGTCGGCGGGCCGCGCCGGATCGCGATCGTCGGCAAGCCCAACGTCGGCAAGTCCTCGCTGCTCAACCAGCTCGCCGGCGAGGACCGCGTCGTCGTCGACAACGTCGCCGGTACCACCGTCGACCCGGTCGACGAGCTGATCGAGCTCGGCGGGCGCCCGTGGCGCTTCATCGACACCGCGGGCATCCGCAAGCGGGTCAAGGAGGCCAGCGGCCACGAGTACTACGCCTCACTGCGCACCACCACGGCCATCGACCGCGCCGAGGTCGCCATCCTGGTCGTCGACGGCGGCGAGTCGCTGTCCGAGCAGGACCTGCGGATCATCCAGACGATCCGTGAGGCCGGCCGCGCGCTCGTCATCGCCTTCAACAAGTGGGACCTCGTCGACGACGAGCGCCGCTACTACCTCGAGCGCGAGATCGAGCGCGACCTCGTGCAGGTGCAGTGGGCGCCGCGGATCAACATCACCGCGCGCACCGGCTGGCACGTCGACCGGATCGTGCCGGCGCTCGACAAGGCGCTCCAGGGCTGGGAGACCAGGGTCGGCACCGGCGTGCTCAACGCCTTCCTCGGCCGCCTCGTCGCCGAGCACCCGCACCCCGTGCGCAGCGGCAAGCAGCCGAAGGTCCTCTTCGGCACCCAGGCCAGCACCGCGCCGCCGGTGTTCGCGCTGTTCACCTCCGGCAAGCTCGACGCCGGCTACGAGCGCTATATCGAGCGGCGCCTGCGCGAGGAGTTCGGGTTCGCGGGCACCCCGATCGTGCTGCAGCAGCGGGTGCGCGAGAAGCGCAAGCGCTAGCGCTCCGAGCTCCACCTACTCGAGTGGGTAGCGGAAGGGCTCGAGGTCGGCGCAGGTCTCGTCGGTGAGCACCGGCAGCAGGACGACGCCGTGCACGTCGCCGTCGACGTCGAGCCCGAGCGGGCCGCGCCGCTCGGCGTCGAGCACGCCGCCGAGCCGGGCGGCGTCGTCCGCGTCGAGCGGCTGGCAGGGCAGCGGCCGGACGTCGGGCAGCGGCCAGGACGGTCGTGGCCGGTCGTCGTCGACCGTCATCGGGGCGGTGAGGAGCAGGTAGCGCTCCGGCTCCCACGGGGTGCCGGCCTCACGGACGGCGTCGTCGAGCTCGTCGAGCAGGTCGACGAAGGCCTCGCGGTGGCGTGCGTCCCGGCCGGTGTAGCCCTGCGCCTCGGGCACCCAGACGCCGATCTCGCGGGTGCGGGGGAGCCCGCCGGCCGAGCCGAGCGTGACCGTGGTCACGCTGCCGTCGAGGCCCGGCGGCCCGTAGGCGTCGCCGGTGGGCAGGGCGGCCGCGGCGTCGAGCAGCCGGTCGAGCCGAGCCGCGTCGAGACGACCGGTGAGCAGCCGCCGCTCCTGGGTCTCCTCGTCGACCACGCTTGCGCGGAAGCCGCCGTCGCCGGCGATCCGGACGACGGGCGGTGCCGGGGCGCCGGGCACGCGCCGGTCCGGCCACGCGGAGACGACGGTGACCGCCAGCGCGAGCCGGCCGGGGTCGCCGGTGGTCGTGGTGCCGGGACCGGCGCCGCGATCGTCACGCCGCGGCTGGCAGGCGGGCAGCAGCAGGAGCGGGACGAGGAGGGCCACGAGCACGCGCGTCATGCGACCATGGACGACGTCGCGGCGGCCCGGGTTCCCGGCTTGACCTGTTCGAACATGTGTTCGATCATGGAGGGTGCCCGCTCGCCCCACGCTCGCCCCGCTCGACCCGGCCCGGTCCGTGGTCGACCAGCTGCGCGAGCGGGTGGCCGCGATGGAGCGTCGTCCGGCCCGTGAGCGGGTGGCCACGCTGCCCGGCCTGGCCGACCTGGTGCCGTTGCACGCGGGGTCGGCCTACGGCGTCGACTCGGCGTCGCTGGCGCTCGCGCTGGCCGCCGGCGCCTCGCAGGCCGGCGAGTGGGTGGGCTTCGCCGGGTGGTCCGACTTCGGGGCCGAGGCCGCCGCCGAGCTCGGCCTCGAGCTGTCGCGCACGGTGCTCGTGCCCGACCCCGGCGCCCACTGGCTGGAGGTCACCGCCGCCCTCGTCGACGTGCTGCGGGTGGTGGTGCTGCGACCGCCGGCGGCTGTCGACGCCCGGGCGGCGGGCATCCTCGACTCCCGTCTGCGCTCGCGCTCCGCGGTGCTCGTGGTGTGGGGCGACTGGCCGGGGGTCGAGGCCCGGGTCAGCGTCGAGTCGTCCAGCTGGAGCGGGGCCGAGCGGGGCACGGGGCGCCTGCGCGAGCGGCGGACCCGGGTCGTCGTCCAGCGGGGGGCGCGGCCGCCCACGCGCGCCGACCTGACCTGGCCGGGGCTGCTGCCCGTGCCCCGCCGGGTCGTCGCCCTGCCCGACCCGCGCGAGGCGCTCGGATGAGGGTGCTGCGATGAGGGTGCTGGTCGTGTGGTGCCCCGACTGGTCGGTGGTGGCCGGGCTCGCCGAGGCCGGGCTGCCGCCGCGCACCCCGGCCGCGGTGCTGCACGCCAACCGGGTCGAGGTCTGCAACGCCCCGGCCCGCGACGAGGGGGTGCGGCGCGGGCACCGCCGACGCGACGCCCAGGCGAGGTGTCCCGAGCTGGCGCTGCTGCCGGCCAACGCCGACCTCGACGCCCGTGCCTTCGAGCCGGTGCTGGCCACCGTCGAGCAGCTGCGCCCCGGCGTCGCCGCGCTGCGCCCCGGGCTGCTCGCCGTCCGGGCGCCGTCGGGCTGGTTCGGCAGCGAGTCCGACGCCGCCGCCACGCTGTGCCAGGCCCTGGTCGACGTCGGGGTCTGGGACGTCCGGCTCGGCATCGCCGACGACCTCTTCACCGCCGAGCAGGCCGCCCGTCGGGCGTCGAGCCAGGGCTGGGAGGTGGTGGCCCCTGCAGGCTCGGCCGCCTACCTGCGCGAGCTGCCCGTGCACGTGCTCGAGGCCGACGGCGCCGAGGGCCGCGACCTGGTCAGCCTGCTCAAGCGTCTCGGGCTCTCGACCCTCGGCGACCTCGCCGCCCTGCCCGGCGACGCCGTCGAGCACCGCTTCGGTCGCTACGGCGCCGAGGTGTGGCGCCGCGCCCGCGGCGCCGACCCCGCCCTGTTCGTCGCCCGCACCCCGCCGCCCGAGCTCGAGGCCGACGTCGTCTTCGAACCGCCCCTCGACTCGGTCGAGGCGGTCACGTTCAGCGTGCGCACCACCGCCGAGCGGTTCCTCGCCGGGCTCGCCCGCCACCAGCTGGTGGTCACCGGGGTACGGGTCGAGGCCGAGGCCGACGGCGTCGTCTGCTCCGCGCGCACCTGGCTGCACCCGCGGCACTTCTCGGCCCGCGACCTCGTCGACCGCGTGCACTGGCAGCTGCAGTCGGGGGTGCCCGGCGCCGGCGTGCGCTCGCGCCACGACGCCGGCCGGGTGCGCGCACCGATCGAGCGGGTGCGCTTCCTGCCCGAGGTGGTCGAGCCCGCCGCCGCGCACGGCGAGGCCCTGTGGGGCAACGCCTCCGACGACCTGGTCGAGCGGGGCGTCGCCCGGGTGCAGGGCATGGTCGGCTTCGACGCCGTGCACCGACCGGTGCTGCAGGGCGGTCGCAGCCCGGCGGCCCGGCAGGCGATGGTGCCCTGGGGCGAGCGCGCCGTCGACCTGCGCCCGCGCGATCGTCCGTGGCCGGGCTCGGTGCCCGGGCCGGCGCCGGTGCGGGTCTTCGCCACGGCCCCCGCGGCCGAGGTCGTCGACGAGAGCGGCCGGGCGGTCGCCGTCACCGCGCGGGGCGTCGTCACCGCCGAGCCGCAGCGGTTCCGCCTCGGGGGAGTGCTGCCCTGGCAGCCGGTCACCGCGTGGGCCGGCCCGTGGCCCGTCGACGAGTCGTGGTGGAGCGAGGGCGCCGGGCTCACCGCCCGCTTCCAGGTGGTCGGCGCCGACGGTCGCGCCTGGCTGCTGGTGTGCGCGCCGGCCGGGTGGACGCTCGAGGCGGGCTACGACTGATGGGCTGGAACAACCCGCAGATGCACTGGAAGGAGCTCGAGCGGCGGCTCAGCGGGCTCCCGGGTGCCGACGACGCACCCGTCTCCCGGCGCAAGCACGGCCGCCCCGAGCGGCGCGAGATCCGGCGCCCCGACGCCGTCGTCCCCTACGCCGAGCTGCACTGCCACAGCCACTTCAGCTTCCTCGACGGCGCCAGCTCACCGGCCGACCTGGTCGAGGAGGCCGTGCGGCTCGGCCTGCACGCGCTCGCGATCACCGACCACGACGGGTTCTACGGGGCGCCGATGCTCGCCGAGGCGGCGGCGTCCTACGACCTGCTCACGGTCTACGGTGCCGAGCTGTCGCTCGGACTCACCGGTCCGCAGAACGGCGTGCCCGACCCCGAGGGCAGCCACCTGCTGGTGCTGGCCCGCGGCGTCGAGGGCTACCACCGGCTCGCGGGCGCGATGACCCAGGCGCACCTGCGCGGCGACGAGAAGGGCCGCCCGGTCTACGACCTCGAGACGTTGGGCGAGCGGGGGCGCGGCCACTGGGTGGTGCTCACCGGGTGCCGCAAGGGCGCCGTCCGGCACGCGCTCGCGCGCGGCGACGAGCGCGCGGCCGCCGACGAGCTCGACCGGCTCACCTCGGTGTTCGGCCTCGAGCACGTGCTGGTCGAGCTCTCGCCCCGGCCCGGGGCGGGGGAGACCAACGAGGCGCTCGCGCGGTTGGCCGCCACCCACGGCCTCGACGTCGTCGCCGCCGGCAACGTGCACCACGCCACACCCGACCAGCACCGGCTGGCCTCGGCGATGGCCGCCGTCCGGGCCCGGCGCAGCCTGGCCGAGCTCGACGGCTGGCTCGACCTGTCGGCCTCCGGGCACCTGCGCTCGGGCGCCGAGGTCGCCCGGGCGATGACGGCGTTCCCCGGCGCCGTCGAGCGCACGGTCACGCTCGCCGACGAGCTCGCCTTCGACCTCCACAAGGCCTCGCCGGCGCTGCCCAAGCGACAGATCCCCGAGGGCCACACGGCCGACTCGTGGCTGCGGGTGCTGGCCGAGCGGGGCTTCGCCGAGCGCTACGCCGGCGTGCCGCACGAGGCGGAGGCCCGCGAGCGCCTCGAGCACGAGCTGCAGGTCATCGCCGGCAAGGACTTCTCCGGCTACTTCGTCATCGTGCACGACATCGTCGCCTTCGCCCAGGGCCGCGGCATCCTCTGCCAGGGCCGGGGCTCGGCGGCGAGCAGCGCGGTCTGCTACGCCCTCGGCATCACCGCCGTCGACGCCGTCTTCTACCGGTTGCCCTTCGAGCGGTTCATCTCCGCCCACCGCGACGAGGAGCCCGACATCGACGTCGACTTCGACTCCGACCGGCGCGAGGAGGTCATCCAGTGGGTCTACGACACCTACGGCCGGCTCAACGCCGCCCAGGTGAGCAACGTCGTCGGCTACCGCCCGCGCATGGCGGTGCGCGACGCCGCCAAGGCGCTGGGGCACTCGCAGGGCCAGCAAGACGCCTGGTCGAAGCAGATCGACAGCTGGCACTCGGTCGTCGCGGGCGACGCCGGCGACCCCGACGCCCACACGGTGCCGGCTCCGGTGGTCGCGCTGGCCGAGCAGATGCTGGGCGCACCACGCCACCTCGGCATCCACTCCGGCGGCATGGTGCTCACCGAGCAGCCCATCGGCGAGGTGTGCCCCATCGAGCGCGCCCGCATGGACAAGCGCACGGTGCTGCAGTGGGACAAGGACGCCTGCGAGTCGATGGGGCTGGTCAAGTTCGACCTGCTCGGCCTCGGCATGCTCGGCGCGCTCGACCACATGATCCGCCTGGTCGACGAGCACCTCGGCGAGACCTGGACGCTGGCCACCGTGCCGAAGGAGGAGCCGGCGGTCTACGACATGCTGTGCCGCGCCGACTCGATCGGCGTCTTCCAGGTCGAGAGCCGCGCGCAGATCGGCACCCTGCCGCGGCTGAGGCCGCGGGAGTTCTACGACCTCGCCATCGAGATCGCCCTCATCCGGCCCGGGCCCATCCAGGGCGGCGCCGTGCACCCCTACGTCCGACGGGCGACCGGTCAGGAGGAGGTCGCCTACGACCACCCCGACCTCGTGCCGGTGCTCGAGCGCACCAAGGGCGTCCCGCTGTTCCAGGAGCAGCTGATGGCCATGGCCGTGGCACTGGGCGACTGCAGCCGCGACGACGCCGACCTGCTGCGCCGGGCGATGGGCTCCAAGCGCGGTGTCGAGCGCATCGAGTCGATCAAGGCCAAGCTCTACGCCGGCATGGAGCGCCGCGGCATCACCGGCGACCTCGCCGACTCGATCTACGTGAAGATCCTCTCGTTCGCCAACTTCGGCTTCGCCGAGTCGCACGCGCTCTCGTTCGCCCTGCTCGTCTACGCCTCGTCGTGGTTCAAGCTGCACTACCCGGCGGCCTTCCTCGCCGGACTGCTGCGCAACCAGCCGATGGGGTTCTACTCCCCGCAGTCGCTGGTCGGCGACGCGCGCCGGCACGGCGTCGAGATCCGGCGACCCGACGTCGTCCGGTCGGGCGCGCAGGCCGGGCTCGAGCCGCTCACCGACGGGTCGACGGTGACGGCGTCCGGCCTCGAGCAGTGCTGCCGGCCGCGGTTCGAGCGCGTCGAGTGGGACCCCGCCTCGTCCGACCCGACCCTCACCCATCGCCGCGACGAGGCGCTCGCCTGCCGGCTCGGGCTCGACTCCGTGCGCGGCATCGGCCTCGACGTCGCCCGCCGCATCGTCGCCGCGCGCGACGAGTCGCCGTTCACCGGGGTCACCGACCTCTCCCGGCGGGCCGGGCTCACCTCGGCACAGCTGGAGGCGCTCGCCACCGCCGGAGCCTTCGACTCCTGGGGCCTCGAGCGCCGCCAGGCGCTGTGGGTCGCGGGGTTCGCCGAGAGCGGCGACCACCTGCCCGGCTCCACCCCGGCCCCCGACGCCCCGATGCTGCCCGGCATGAGCAGCCCCGAGCTCACCCTCGCCGACCTCTGGGCCACCGGCGTCTCGCCCGAGCGCCACCCCGTCGAGCACCTGCGCGACGACCTCCGCCGCGCCGGGGTCCGCTCGGTCGCCGACCTGCAGACCACCGAGTCCGGACGCCGCGTGCTGGTCGGCGGGCTCGTCACCCACCGACAGCGCCCGGGCACGGCCATGGGGGTCACGTTCCTCAACCTCGAGGACGAGACCGGCATGCTCAACGTCGTCTGCTCGGTCGGCGTCATGAAGGTCCACCGCCGCGCGGCGCGCAACCGGGTCGCCGTCGTCGTCCGCGGCACCCTCGAGCGCAACGAGGGCGTCACCAACCTGGTCGCCGACCGGGTCGAGGGCATCGACGTCGTCGTCCCCGGTGCCGGCGACGTGCTGCAGGCGCGGGCGTCGTCACGGGACTTCCGGTGACGCCTCGACCACCATCTCCTCGATACCGAATGGGAGGTCCGGACGCCCCTGCGGTAGGGTTCACACGCCCTGCTGATGCACCACCTGGCAGGGCTTCGGGCTGTAGCGCAGCTTGGTAGCGCACTTGACTGGGGGTCAAGGGGTCGCAGGTTCAAATCCTGTCAGCCCGACCGAAGCACGACCACGAGCCGTTCCCCGGCACCATCCGGGGAGCGGCTCCTCGTGCGTCCGGCCCGACCGGTCCCTCGTCTGAGCCTTCAGTCCTTCCTGCGCCCGAAGGGCAGCACGAAGCCGACCACGACGCCGACCGCCAGCACCGCGAGCAGCCAGACCCACAGCGGCGAGTCGACCTCGCCGCCGAAGAACCGGATCTCGGTCCGGCCGGTGTTCTGGGCGCAGAAGATCGCGACCAGCAGCAGGACCACCAGCCCGACGACCTGTTTCGGGGAGAGCTTGAGGCCCTTGCGACCGTCGGTGCGCCGGGCGGTGTCGGTGCTGTCGTCGTCCATGACCACAGGGTGGCCCCGCCCCCGGCCGGCGCGGTCCACCCGTTCGGCGGGGCGGGCACGGACGCGGTCGCCCCGGGTCGTCAGGGCTCGCGACGGCGGCTGACCGGTCCCGACCGCACCAGGCGGCGGGCGAGGTCGACTGCGGTCCGCGGACGCAGGGCCGGGGTCGGACGTGAGGCGCGGTCGGCCATGCCGTCGACGACCTCGCGCAGGGTGCTGACGGCGTCGACGGCCGGGGTCCAGCCGAGCTCGCGCTCGGCTCGTCCACGGTCGATGAGGGGCACGGCGGCGGCCAGGTCGATCCAGCCGGGGTCGAGCGGCTGCACCCGGGCGTGCCAGGAGGCCGAGACCGCGGCGCGCACCGCGGCCATCGGCACGTGCACGTGCCGGGCGCCGAGCACCTCCGCGAGGTGCTCGACGGTGAGGTGCGGGTCGGCGACGAGGTTGAACGCACCGCCCGGCACGACCTGCAGCACCCGCTCGACGGCGGTGGCGACGTCGTCGGCGTGCACCATGGGGATGGTCGTCGACCGGTCGATCGGCAGCACCGGCAGCAGCCTCACGGCGCCGGCCGGCACGACGGCGGGCAGGCCGTAGCGCAGCAGCGCGCTGCCGGCGGCGCGCTGTCCGATGATCCCGGGCCGGAGCCGGGTGACGGCCGTCTCCGGTCGTTCGACCTCGAAGCGGTCGAGCATCCGCTCCGCCGCTGCCTTGTGGCGGCTGTAGGGCGAGCCGGGGATCCCGTCGGTGGGGAAGTCCTCCTGCACCGGACGACGGTCGCGCCGGGGGGAGTAGGCGCCGACCGACGACATGTGCACGAGGTGCGGCACTCCCGCGGCGACGACCGCCCGCAGCACGCGGCTCGTACCCCCGACGCCGATCGCCTCCAGCAGCTCCGGGCGGTGCGACGGCTGGAAGCCCCAGACCAGGTGCACCACCGCGTCGGCGCCGGAGAACGCGGCCTCGAGGCGCGCGACGGACCGGTCGTCGGCCAGGTCGGCCTCCACCCACTGCACCGAGGCCGACGGCCCGCTCGGCTCGGCCGGGGGTCGGCGGACGACGCCCACCAGCTCGTGCTCGCCGGCCAGCCGGCGCACCACCGCCGTGCCCACGTTGCCGGTGGCGCCGGTCACCACGATGCGCACGTCAGGCCCGCCGGTCCTCGACGACGACGTCGGAGCCGTCGCGTCGCGTGCGGCGGACCCGGAGCCGCGCCACCCGGCCGAGGGCCAGCACGAGCTGCTCGTAGCCCGGGACGCGCCCGTGGTAGCCGAGGAACCCGCGCGGTCCGCGGACCATGGCGCCGGTCTCGACGTCGTACGCGCTCTGGTGCCACGGGCAGACCAGGCACCCGTGCTCGTCGATGCGCCCCTCGGACAGGTCGGCCAGCTGGTGGCGACAGCGCCGCGAGACGGCGAAGTGCTCGCCGTCGCGGTTGCCGACGGCCCAGGGGCCGGCGCGGGAGACGGCGCCGGGCGGGAGGTGGTCGGCGGGGATGCGAGCGGTCATGGGCACCGGTATCCGCACCGGGCGCCCCCAACGGGTGACCCGTCGCGGGCGGCTCAGGGCTGCAGGTCGAACGGGGGCTCGATGTCGGTCGGGGGCACGAGGCCGGCGTCCTCGAGCGCGGCGCGCAGCTGCTCGGCGGCGTCGATGTTGAGCGGGCTGCTCACCCACGCCGCGTACGGCAGGTTGAGGAACCGGCCCTCGCGGACGGCGGGCAGGTCGCGGGTGCCGGGATGGCTGCGCAGCACCCGCACCTTGTCCTCGAAGGCCTGGCCGGGGTAGTCGACGAAGGCGACGTAGTCGGGCTGCGAGGCCACCACGCGCTCCCACGACACGGTGGTCCAGGTGTCGGCGACGTCCTCGGTGGCGTTGCGAGCCCCGGCGGCCTCGATGATGCCCTGCGGGCCGCCGAACGACCCGCTGGAGAACGGGGCCGTCGTGCCGCTGTCCATGAGGAAGACCGTGGGCGGCTCGCTGGCGCGCGGCGCGGCCTCGAGCCGGGCGAGCCGCGCGTCGAGGTCGGCGACGAGGTCGGCGGCCCGGTCGTCGCGCCCGGTGATCGCGCCCAGGTTGGTCAGGTCGGTGCGCAGGGCCTCCCACGGCCCCACGACGCCGCGCGCCTCGCCGTCGTCCTGACGGCACGACTCGGTGAGCGTGTAGCCGACGATGTCGCGGTCGGCGAGGCCCGCCGGCGTCAGGTTGGAGTCCTCGTCCCAGCCGTAGTTCCAGCCGGCGACCACGACGTCGGGCCGCTGGGCGATGACGTTCTCCAGCGTCGGGCGCTCGTCGGCGGCGACCGGCAACCCGGAGACCACGTCGGCCCCGTAGGCCTGGCCGAGCACGGCCACGTCGTCGCCGATGCCGGCGATGCCGGCCACCTGGTCCTGCGCGCCGAGCGCGAGGGTCATCGCGATCATCCCGCCGTCGTAGACGTAGAGCCGGGACGCCGGTGACGGGGCGACCAGGTCGGCGCCGCAGTTCTCGACGGTGACGGTCTCGGCAGCGGCCCCGTCGTCGGTGCTGCGGGGCACGGTCTCGCCGCACGCGGCCAGGGCGAGGGCGGCCAGGGGTAGTGCGAGGACGGCGAGGGTCGAGCGGGTGGTCATCGGTGCTCCTTCGTGGCGACCGGGCGTCCGGTGCCGAGGGTGAGGTGTCGGGTCCGGTGGTGCTCGTCGATCAGGTAGGCGGCGGGGACGCCGAAGACGTGGTCGATCACGTCGGGCGCCAGGGCGGCGGACGGCGTCCCGCTGGCGTGGACGACGCCGTCGTGCAGCACGACGACGCGGTCGAAGTGGGCGGCCGCGAGGGCCAGGTCGTGGATGGCGGTGACCACGGTGCGGCCGCTGGCGCGCAGCAACGCCAGCAGGTCGAGCTGGTGGCGCACGTCGAGGTGGTTGGTCGGCTCGTCGAGCACGACGAGGTCGCAGTCCTGCGCGAGCCCGCGGGCCAGGCTGACGCGCCGACGCTCGCCGCCGGACAGGTCGGCGCACGCCCGGTCGGCGGCGTCGTCGAGCCCGACCCAGGCGAGGGCGCGCAGCGCGGCGCCCCGGTCGTCGTGCCCGCGGGCCCACGGTGTCCGGTAGGGCAGGCGCCCGAGGGCGACGTACTCGACCACCCGCATGTCGGCCGGCGGGTGCTCCTCCTGGGCCACGAACGCCATGAGCCGGGCCCGCGCCCGGGCGCCGAGGGTGTGCACGTCGTCCGCCCCGACGGCCACCGAGCCGTGCACCGGGGTGAGCAGCCCGGCGACGGTGCGCAGCAGGGTCGACTTGCCGGAGCCGTTGACGCCCACGAGGGCGACCATCTCGCCGCGGGCGACCTCGAGGTCGACGTCGACGAGCACGGTGCGTCCGCCGACGGCGCACGAAAGCCCGCGCACGGCGAGGGCGGCGCTCACGCCTCACCGCCGAAGCGGTAGCGGCGTCGTCCGAGCAGGAGCAGGAACACCGGGGCCCCGACCAGGCCGGTGACGACGCTGAGCGGGATCTCCTGAGGGCTGACGACGGTGCGGGCGACGACGTCGACCCACACGAGGAACACCGCTCCGGCGAGAGCGGCCACCGGCACCATCACGCGGTGGCCGGCCCCGACGACGAGGCGTGCGAGGTGGGGCACCACCAGCCCGACGAAGCCGATGCCGCCCGAGACCGCGACGAGGATGCCGACGAGCACCGAGGTGAGCACGAACAGCCCGACGCGCACGGCGCGCACGGGCACGCCGACGGCCGCGGCCGTGTCGTCACCCGTGGTGAGCGCATCGAGCCAGCCGTGCAGGGCGAGCGCCGCGGCGGTGGCCAGGACGACGGCGACGACCGGGGGCAACAGCTGCGCCCAGGTCGCACCGGCCAGCGAGCCCAACAGCCAGAACAGCACCGACTCGGTGGCCCGCGGCTCGTTGCCGACGAAGACCAGGAAGCTGGAGATCGAGGAGAACGCCGACGACATGACGACGCCGGTCAGCACCAGCCGCAGCGGCGTGAGCCCGCCCTGCGCGATCGAGATGCCGAAGACCAGCACCGCGGCCGTCAGCGCGCCCACCAGCGCTCCGGCGGACAGCGCCCACGCGCCCAGCGACCCGAGGACGCCGAAGGCGATCACGGCGGTGGCGCCCACGCCGGCACCGGCCGAGACGCCGAGCAGGTAGGGGTCGGCGAGCGGGTTGCGGACCAGGGTCTGCATCGCCGCCCCCGCGACCGCGAGGCCGGCGCCGACGACGGCGGCCAGCAGCACCCGTGGCGCCCGCAGGTCCCACACGATCGTGTCGTAGACGTCGTCCGGCCCTGGGCGTGCGTGCAGGAGACGCTCACGGAGGACCTCGACGACACCGGCCGGCTGCAACGACTCCGACCCGAACCCGAGCGAGAGGACCACCGAGACGACCAGGGCGGCGCCGAGGCAGGTGTAGAGGGCACCCAGCCGGATCCAGCCGGGCTCGGGCCGGGGAGGGGGAGGTGGGACCGGGTCGGTGGGGCGGGACAACAGGGTCGGGAGCGCGCCGTGGCGCGGGCCTGGAGTGTCGATCGGTCACTCGGATCTGTGAGGGCCCGGAACGCGGGGCCGACGGCTGGGAGTGAGCCAGCCGGTCTTCGGACTCGGGTTCGACCCGGCAGGACACCTTCCCAGGCCGTCGCGCGGCCCAGTGGTACGTCGTCCTGCCAGTCACCCTCACCGCTGCGCGTCAGCTCCGGATTCACACCGGATTCCCGCGCACCCGTAGGTGCGTTCTGGCTCGGGGCGAACCTAGCAGTGGGTCGAGCGGGCCCGGGCCGGGAGGCCACGTCTCGCCGGGTCGCGAGCGAGCGTTCACACCGTGCTGACACGAGCGAAACGTCGCAGGAGGTTTGCGGGGTTGCGTCCTGGGTACTCTGGATCGCGGGGGGCGGTTCGTCGTGCCCTCGTACAGCCGCCGCCCACGAGCCGAGGTTCGATGCCCGACACGCCGCCCCACCTCCGTAGCGACGCCGTCGTCGGCGCCTCGGTGCTCCACGAGGCGCTCGTCATGAGACGCGAGGTCGAGATCGAGCTGGCCGAGGCCGGGGAGATCCGGGCCGCAGCCGTCGCCGAGGCGACGAGCCTGATCGAGACGGCGCGCCTCGCGGCCGCCGGCGTCGAGGAGCAGGCCGAGGCCGAGGCCCGCGCCATGGTCGAGCAGGCCCGCGAGCAGGCGATCGGCATCGTCACCCAGGCCCGTGTCGAGGCCGAGAACCTGCTGGCCGAGGCCCACGCCGACGCCGCCCAGTACGACGCCTGGGCCCGCCAGGAGGCCCGCGAGCGCCTCACGGGCGACCTCGCCGGCCTCACCCAGGCCATCGCCGAACGCCGCGACGACCTCGCGACGAGCATCCCGGCGCTGGAGGCGGCGATCGAGCGGGCGCTGGTCTCACTCGACGACGCCTCGTGGCTCGGCGTCTCCCTCGTCGACCAGGTCTCGCTCCCTGACGACGCCCCGAGCCACGAGGTCACCGAGGCCTCCCGTCCCGACGCTCCCCGACGTCGTCCCGAGGTGTCGCTGCGTGCCGTCGACGATCTCGTCGAGTCCGACGTCGACGTCGACGACGGGGCCGACCACGAGCCTCCGCTCGAGGACGCCGACGTCGTCCGAACGGACGAGCCCGTCGAGCCCGTCGAGCCCGTCGAGCCCGAGCAGTGGGCGTCGGTCCGGCTCGTGAGCTCCTCGGGTCAGCGTCGTTCGATGCTCGACGACGTCGAGCCGGAGACCGTCGGGCACGACGCCGAGACGTACCCGGCGGTCGAGATGACCGCGGCCGAGGTCGTCGAGATGGCCGAGGTGTCCGACGACCGGCGGCGTGGGGCCGACGACCACGGCGATCACGACGACCACGACGACGAGGCGCGTCCGCTCGGCTGGTTGTTCCGGTCGACGCCCACGCGCTGACCTCGACGCCGGCCCCGACCGGCGCTCAGCCCGGTGGGCCTGAGGCGCCCTGGGCGCGGGCGGCGGCGGGGTCGCAGGAGGTCTGCAGGTTGGCGTCGCCGCCCGCGCGCGCGGTCGGTCGTGCGAACGCGGTGACCGTGCGCACGGTGCTGCCCACCGGCAGCGTGGCGTAGAGCTGCATCCAGATCCTGCGGGGCCGCCCGGGCAGGAAGCACGACCAGGTCCCCGACACGATCGCGACGAGGTCGCCCTCGGCATCGTCGACGACGGCCTGCACGACGGCGCTGTCGACCGGGGCGCCGTCCGCCGTCACGTCGGCCACCACCACCGCGCCCACCGCGTTGGCGAAGACGCTGTCCAGCTGCACGGCGAGCCGCGGGCTGCCGTCGCTGCCGGCCGTCGACCAGACGACGTCGCGGTAGCCGACCTGCAGGTCGTCGACGCGCACGTCGGTGGGCAGGCGGAACGAGAACGCGTAGTCGGCGCCGGGGGGCACGTCGGCCACCGTGCAGCACGGTCCGGCGACCGTCGTCGTGACCGAGCCGGCCGTCACCACGGTGGCCTCGGCCTGGGCCCGGCGCAGCACCCGGTCGGCGGTGTTGCGCAGGACCACCGAGACGAGGCCGTCGTTCGCGGCCCATTCGCGTGTCTCGACCAGGCTCGGTGCCGGATCGGCGGGTCCGGGGCGCTCGGTGCCGTCGCGCTGGTCGTCCACGAGCGAGCAACCGGGCAGCAGGACGGTGACCGGTCCGACGACGAGTCCGGTGAGGAGCACCACGAGCAGGCGCGAGCCGGAGCGTCTCATCGTCGAGCCCCCCGTCCGCGCCGCGACCCGGCGGTCGCCGGGCCCGGGTGCCCGCATCGTAGTCGGCCCGGCCTCGTGACCGGTGAGGGTCGTGGATCGTGCTCGTGCCCCTCGTCGCTGGCAAGTCGACGTGCCAACGTTTCCCCGCCGTCGGTGGCGAACCGTGGTAGCGGCCGGCGCTGACTAGGCTCACCGGTGGGGGTTCACGATAGAAACAAGGTTCTGGTCGGCCCTCCGCACCTATGGGGGGATGCGTGGAACCGCAGGACGTCTCGGGTGCCTTGTGGCGCCAACGCTGGCTCGTGCTCGCCGTCTTCGCCACGACCGGCGGGCTGCTCGCCCTCGGCCTGCTCGTGGCACCGAAGACCTACACCGCCACGGCGACCGTGTCGGCCGTCCAGAATCCGTCCGCCGACGTCGACGTGGCCGTCGGCGACCTCGACGCCCTCCGCGGCACGATGGCCGAGCTGGTCGGGTCGCGCGCCGTCGCCGACGCCGTCCAGGCCGAGCTGTCCGCACCGCGGACGATCGGCGACCTGCGCCGCCACCTCGACGGGACCTGGGTCCGGGGCACCGTCCTGGTCGAGGTCGTGGCCACCGACTCCGACCCCGACGTCGCCGCCGAGATGGCCAACCTGGCGGCGGCCCAGCTGCCCCTCGTCACCCCGTCGGGCGACAGCTTCCTCTTCACGACCACCAGCACGGCGCGTGCCCCGATGACCTACTCCCAGCCCGACCTGCTGGTGGTGGGTGCGATCGCGCTCGGACTCGCCGTCGTGCTGTCGTGCCTCGGCGCCGTCGTCCGCGACCGGCGCCGCTCCACGGTCGACGACGGCTGGGTCGCCGAGGACGCCGCCGGCTCGCCGCTGCTGGGCCACGTGTCGCCGCCGCGCGACCTCACGGCACTCCCGGCGCTCCGCCCGGGCACCAGCGCGGCCGACGACTTCCGCCGGCTCCGCCTGTCCGTCGAGGTCGAGCACGACCGGGACCCGGTCGACGTCGTGGTCGTGGCCGGTATCGGCGGCGGCGAGATCAACGTGTGGCTGGGCGCCAACCTCGCGGTCGCGCTGGCCGACGTCGGACGGCGCGTGCTCCTCGTCGACGGTCGCCTCGACGACCGGTCCGACCAGCCCCTGGCCGTCCACCGCACCGGTCTCCGCGAGGTGCTCGGCGGCCACCCGCTGGACGAGGCGCTCGTCGACGGCCCCGTCGACGGGTTGCGGGTGCTCGCGGCCGGCGGGCCGGGCCGCTCCGGCGAGACGCTCGTCGAGTCCGGTTGGGCCGACGTGCGTGCCGCGGCCCGCCGCATCGCCGACGTCGTCATCGTGCTGGCGCCGCCGCTCGACGGCAGTGACGACGCACGCGTGCTGGCGGCCGGTGGCTCGATGCTGCTCGCCGTGCCCGAGGGCACCGTCCCGGTGGCCTCGCTGCGGGCGCACAGCGCCCGGGTGCGGGCCGCCGGGGCGCGGCTGCTCGGCGTCGTCCTGGTCGGCCACCGGGCCGAACGGGCCGAACGTGCCGACCGGGTCGCGGCCTGACCCGCGGACCTGAAAGTTCTGGCACGCCGGATCAGGGTCTGGGCAACGACGGGCCCGTCGGGGTCGCAACCACGCCTAGGCGTGTGTTCTTGGCCACTTCTCAGGTTCGGTGGGGTGGGTAGCGGCTCAGAGGTCCTTGCGCAGGTGGACGTCGGCGACCTCGACCCCGGCCTCGACGTAGGTGCGACGCGCACCGGCGTCGTGGCCGTAGACCCGGAGGTGCACGTCACGCACGCCGATCTCGCGCACGTAGCGGGCCATCGCCCCGACGAACGACGGCGTCAGCCGCCGGCCGCGGTGCTCGGGGAACAGCTCGATGACGTGGCCGAGGAAGTCGCGGGCCCCGTCGCGCTCGACGAGCGTCGCCCACAGCCGACCCACGGCGACGCCGTCGACCGTGCCGGTGACGAGCAGCTCGTCGTCGGGCGGCGGTTGGTCACCCAGGGCGGCGACGCGCGCCTCCAGCTCGACCGGCAGGTCGCCGGGTGCGAGGCCGAGGCCGGAGCGGACCATCCCGGCCGCCAGCAGCCCGCGGACGTCGTCGACGAACGCCGCGCGCTCGTCGTCGGTCATCGCCCGGACGGCGACGCGCCGGTCCTCCTGCAGCTGCGGCGGGGTGTCGAGCCGCTTGCGGTGGCTGGTCACCGTCGTGCCGTAGCCGAGCGCCTGGAACACGGGCACGAGCGAGGGGGCCACGGCCGTGGTGACGACGTCGGCCCCACCCGCGCGGGCATGGTCCTCGAGCGCGACGACCACGGCGCGCCAGTGCTCGAGCGCGTCGTCGGGCAGCGTGGTCTGCAGGGCGCGGACGGCGCAGCGACGACTCGTCGGTGCGCCGTCCCCGCCGACGTCGTCGAGACCGGTCAGGACGCCGCCGACCGGGACGCCGTCGACGACCAGGACGCGCGCGTCGAGACCCTCGACCTCGTCGGCACGGGGGAGCCCGTCACCGGCGGCGAGCCACTCGCGCAGCTCGCTCGCCGGCATCGGTGCCAGGTGGGCGACGACCACCTGCGTCAGCGGAGGCGACGCTTGTTGGACGTCGCGCCCTCGACGCGCTTGCTGGCGACCAGCATGGCGACGAAGCGCGTGAAGGAGCGCCGGTTGCGGTCGCGGACCTTGATCTGCTTGGCGTCGCCGTCCTTGTCGAGCACCCGGGTGCGCACCAGCTGACGGCTGCCGTCGCCCCGGATCTTGAAGATCTTCACCGTCTCGCCGGCGATCGAGGCGGGCCCCTCGACGCGCAGGATGTCGGAGACCGGGCGCTGCCCGATGCCGAACAGCTTGATCGAGGCGCGGCCGCGCTTGCCGGAGAAGTCGACCCGGACCACGGCGCGCGCGTCGGCGTTGCCGGCGAGCGTGCTGGTGGTGGAGGCCCGGTTGGTGAGCGTGGCGGCGGCCAGGGCGCCCTCGATCTCGCCGGCCCGGGGCCGCTCGACCGGGTCCTTCACGGTGACCCGGAAGACGCCGTTGCGGTCGGTGACGACGTTCTGCGCGGGCACCACCCGGTCGCCGACGAGGATGCCGGCGTCGGCGTCGCGGCCGGGGACCAGCTCGACGCCGTGGGTGAACCGCAGCCCGACGAGGCGCCCCTGCAGCCGGTCGTCGCCGATGCTGAGGCGTCCCTGGTAGGTCACCTGGCCACCGGCGGTGGGGGCCGGCGTGCGGCGGGTGAGGGTGAGCGCGGCCTGACCGGCGACGAAGGTCGCGGTGGTCGAGGGCGCCCGCCGCGCCGCGCGCATGTCGCTCGGCGGGTCGACCTCGGCCTCGAGCGTGTAGCCGCCGTCGGGTCCGGCCGGGTCGAACGGGACGACGGCGCGCCCGTCGGTGCCGGTGGTCAGCACGAGCTGCTCGGCCGGCGCCTCGGTGCCGGTCGGGTAGAGCCGGTAGCGCACCATGGTGCCGGCGCCGACCGGGTCGCCGAACTGGTCGGTGACCAGGACCGCGACGTCGCCGGCGGCGTACTCGTCGTCGTCGAACACCGCGCCGTCGGCGAGCTCGACCTGCGAGTCGGTCGCGACTGGGGCGTTGCCGTTGGTGACGACCTCGGTCGTGACGACGTCGACCTCCTCCTCGTAGGCGTCGACGTCGGTGGTGTTGGCGTAGTAGGACTCGGGCTCGCCGTCGGCCTGGCGGCTGGTCACCTGGCCGAGCGCGTCGGTGTAACCCACGAGCGAGCCGTCGGAGAGCCGGCGCACCTCGGCGCCGACGACCGGTCGGCCCTCCTGGTCGTCGACGCGCGTCGTGAAGACACCGCCGTTGGCCACGCTGCGACCGTCGACGACGACGATGCCGGCGATCGACTGCTCGTAGACCGCCGCGGGCTGCACGCCGTCGGTGTCGCGCTCGGCGCCGAACGCGACGACGTCGCCGTCCTGGACGCCGAAGCCGGTCAGGTCGACGGCGCCGGTGTAGGCGCCGCCGAGGTAGAAGCGCAGGCCGTCCTCGTCGACGACCTTGAACGGCGTCTGGGTGACGGCCGCGGCCGTCCGGCCGGCGAAGGTGCCGTCGGCGGCGCGCCAGGCGGAGAGCTCGACGGTGCCCTCGGTGGCCGACGTGGTGCCGTTGACGCTCGTGAGGGTCGCGGTGCGGGCCGAGCCGGCGTAGGGCTGGACGAAGAAGCCGCGGTCGCCGGTGGCCACCCGCACCGAGTTCACGGCGGCGTCGGGGCCACTGACGTGCACGTCGCGGCGCGTCGAGTACGTCGTGCCGCCCTCGCTCGTGGCGACGACCCGAACCGCGATGTCGGAGTCGACGACGTCGCTGCCGGGCTCGGGGGCGAAGACGGTGGAGGCGAAGCCGTCGGTGCGGTCGACCGGGCTCCCCGTGGGGGTCCAGTCGTCGTCGGTGTCGCTGGCCTCGGGGTCGAGGTTGTACTCGAACGCCACGGACGCGGCGCCCTCGGGCAGCGCGGCGACAAGCGAGATGCCGGCGTCGCCGGGCTCGGTGGTCTCGCCGCCGATGATCTCGCTGCTGCCGTCGGGCCGGGTGGAGGCGTCGTGCCCGGCGTTGTAGATGCTGATGAGGCGGACCTGGGGTCCGGCCGCGTGGGCGGCGGGGGCGGTGACGGCGATGCCGGAGACGGCGAGCGCGCTGACGGCGCTCACCGCCAGCCCGTGCGAGAGCTTCACGGTGGGTGTCCTTCGGGGGGTAGAGGATCCCGGCCGACGTCCCCTGTCGTCCGGGCTCGTGCAGGCTAGGCGGATCTCCGCGCGGGCGCCGCCGAACGCGGGTACGTCACCCTCCGGGGTACCAGCTGGTCCAGACCGGTCAGCGTCGAGGGCGTGCGTCGACGATGCGGCGCATCTTGCCGAGCGACCGCTCGACGGTCTCGGGCGCGACGACGTCGACCGCGACGCTGACGCCGATGGTCGCCTTGACCAGGCGCCGGAGGTCGTCGCCGGCGCGTGCGGCGTCGGCGGGGGTGGTCGTCGGGCGGTGCTCGACGACGACGGTCATCGAGTCGAGGGTGCCCTCGCGCTCGAGCCGGCACTGGAAGTGCGGCGAGAGCACCTCGCTGAGCGCCGGGGTGAGGATGAGCTCCTCGATCTGGGTGGGGAAGAGGTTGACCCCGCGGAGGATGATCATGTCGTCGGTGCGGCCGGTGATCTTCTCGATGCGGCGCATCGTGCGGGCGGTGCCCGGCAGCATCCGGGTCAGGTCGCGGGTGCGGTAACGCAGGACCGGCATCGCCTGCTTGGTGAGCGAGGTGAGCACCAGCTCGCCCTCCTCGCCGTCGGGCAGCACGGTGCCGGTGACCGGGTCGACGACCTCGGGGTAGAAGTGGTCCTCCCAGACCGTGAGGCCGTCCTTGGTCTCCACGCACTCGCTCGCGACGCCCGGGCCGATCACCTCCGAGAGGCCGTAGATGTCGACGGCGTGCATGTCGAGGCGCTGCTCCATCTCGCGGCGCATGTCGTTGGTCCACGGCTCGGCGCCGAAGATCCCGACCTGCAGCGACGTCGAGCGCGGGTCGACGCCCTGGCGCTCCATCTCGTCGACGATCGCGAGCATGTACGAGGGGGTGACCATGATCAGGTCGGGCTCGAAGTCCTGGATGAGCTGCACCTGCCGCTCGGTCATGCCGCCCGAGACCGGCACCACGGTGCAGCCGAGCCTCTCGGCGCCGTAGTGGGCGCCGAGTCCGCCGGTGAACAGGCCGTAGCCGTAGGCGTTGTGGAGCACGTGCCCGCGACGTCCGCCCGCGGCCCGGATGCTGCGGGCGACGACGGTGGCCCAGGTCTCGACGTCGTCACGGGTGTAGCCGACGACGGTCGGCTTGCCCGTCGTCCCGGACGACGCGTGCAGGCGCACCACGTCGGTGCGCGGGACGGCGAACATGCCGAACGGGTAGTTGTCGCGCAGGTCGGCCTTGGTGGTGAACGGCAGCCGGGCGAGGTCGTCGAGGCCGCGGACGTCGTCGGGGTGGACGCCGGCGGCGTCGAGGGCCCGGCGGTAGTGGGGCACGTGCTCGTAGGCACGCCGTACGGTCTCGAGCAGCCGCGTGGTCTGCAGGCTGCGGATCTCGTCGACCGACGCCGTCTCGATCGGCTCGAGGTCGCCGGGGCGGGGGCTCAGGTCGCGCATCGCGGTGGCCGCCGCTCAGACCTGGGGCCAGGTCTTGGCCACGAGGGTGAGCACGTCGTAGGTGGCGACGGGCGCGTCCTCGGCGTTGGTGACGACGGCGTCCCAGCGGACCTCGCCGTAGTCGGCGTTGGTGCGCGGCGTGACCTGCTTGACCGTGAGCGTGACCGCGATGGTGTCGCCGGCCTTGACCGGGGTGAGGAAGCGCAGGTCGTCGACGCCGAAGTTGGCCAGCACCGGGCCGGGGTCTGGGTCGACGAACAGCCCCGCGGCCAGGGAGACGACGAGGTAGCCGTGCGCGACGATGCCGCCGAAGAGGGGGTTGGCTGCGGCCGCCTCGGGGTCGGTGTGGGCGTAGAACGTGTCGCCGGTGAACTCGGCGAAGTGGTCGATGTCGGCGCGGCTGACCTCGCGCGGCGCCGAGGTGATGGTGTCGCCGACGCGCAGCTCGGCCAGGCTCTTGCGGAACGGGTGCACGGGGTCGTCGCGGCGCGCCGCGCCCGTCGTCCAGCGGCCGGTGATGGTGGTGAGCAGGTTGGGGGAGGCCTGGATCGCCGTGCGCTGCATGTGGTGCAGCACGCCGCGGACGCCGCCGAGCTCCTCGCCCCCGCCGGCGCGACCGGGTCCGCCGTGCACGAGCACGGGCAGCGGTGAGCCGTGCCCACCTGCGGCGGCGGCCTCGGCGGCGTCGTCGCGGTCGAGCACGAGGATGCGGCCGTGCCACGGCGCGAGGCCGAGCACGACGCGGCGGGCGACGTCGGGGTCGTGGGTGACGAGCGAGCCGACGAGGCTGCCCTTGCCGCGGGCGGCGAGGGCGACGGCGTCGTCGACGGTGTCGTAGGCGAGCACGGTGCTCACCGGGCCGAACGGCTCGACGTCGTGCGGCTCGACCGCGCCGTCGGTGGCCCGTAGCAGCACGGGGGACAGGAACGCCCCGCGCTCGGCGTCGCCGGCGACGAGGGAGACGTGGTCGGGATCGCCGTGCACGATGTCCGACGAAGCGCGCAGCGACTGGATCGCCTTGCGCACCTCCTCGCGCTGGTCGAGGCTCACCAGCGCGCCCATGCGGACGTCGTCGTGGCGCGGGTCGCCGACGCCGATCTTCTCCAGGCGGGCGACGACCGCCTCGACGACGCCGTCGACCGCGGCCCGGGGCACGATCGCCCGCCGGATCGCCGTGCACTTCTGACCGGCCTTGACGGTCATCTCGGTCACCAGGCCTCGGACGAACAGGTCGTGCTCGGGGTCGTCGGGGCCGACGTCGGGGCCGAGGATCGAGCAGTTGAGGGAGTCGGCCTCGACGCCGAGCTGCACCCCGCCGTGGAGGACCTGCGGGTGGTTGCGCAGGAGCCCGGCGGTGTGGGCCGAGCCGGTGAACCCGACGACGTCGTGCACGGTGAGCTCGTCGAGCAGACCCTCGGGACTGCCGGCGAGCAGCTGGAGCGAGCCCTCGGGCAGCAGGCCGGACCCCACGATGCGGCGCACGACCTCCTCGGTGAGGTAGGCCGTCTGCGCGGCCGGCTTGACGATGGTCGGCATCCCGGCGAGGAACGCCGGAGCGAGCTTCTCGAGCATGCCCCAGACCGGGAAGTTGAAGGCGTTGACCTGCACGGCGACACCGGGCCGCGAGGTGAAGACGTGCTGTCCGACGAACGTGCCGCCGCGGCCGAGCGACTCCGGCCGGCCGTCGAGGTAGACGGTGTCGTTGGGCAGCTCGCGGGCGCCCTTGGAGGCGTAGGAGAACACGGTGCCGATGCCGCCGTCGATGTCGACGGCCGAGTCGCGGGTGGTGGCGCCGGTCTGGTGCGAGATCGGGTAGAGGGAGTCCTTGTCGGCCATGAGGTGCTTGGCCAGCGCCTTGAGGGCCGCGGCGCGCTCGTGGAACGTCATCGACCGCACGGCGGGCCCGCCGACGGTCTTGGCGTGGCGGACCATCGCCCCGAGGTCGAGGCCGGACGACGAGAGGCGGGCGACCTCCTCGCCGGTGCTCGCGTCGTGGACCGGGCGGCCGTCGTCGTCGGCGGCGACCCAGCGGCCGGCGGCGTAGCTCTCGAGAAGACGGGACATCGGTGCTCCTTGCGCGAGGACGGCGGTCGTGTCACCGTATAACAGACCGATCGGTCAGGAAAGGGTGCCGCGATGACGATCGACCACGACGAGCACGACCTGCAGGAGCGCTTCGAGGCGGTGGTGGCGCGCCACGACCGCATCGAGCCGCGCGACTGGATGCCCGAGCAGTACCGCGCGACCCTGGTGCGCCAGATCGCCCAGCACGCGCACTCCGAGATCATCGGCATGCAGCCCGAGGGCGGGTGGATCACGCGGGCGCCGTCCCTGCGTCGCAAGGCGATCCTGCTCGCCAAGGTGCAGGACGAGGCCGGGCACGGCCTCTACCTCTACTCCGCGGCCGAGACCCTCGGGGTCTCGCGCGCCGAGCTCACCGACAAGCTCATCTCCGGCCGGCAGAAGTACTCCTCGATCTTCAACTACCCGACGCTGTCCTACGCCGACGTCGGCACCATCGGCTGGCTCGTCGACGGCGCCGCGATCTGCAACCAGGTGCCGCTGTGCCGCACCTCCTACGGTCCGTACGGCCGGGCGATGATCCGCGTGTGCAAGGAGGAGTCCTTCCACCAGCGGCAGGGCTTCGAGCTGCTGATGACGATGATGCGCGGCACCGACGAGCAGCGCGCGATGGTGCAGGAGTCGGTCGACCGCTTCTGGTGGCCGGCGCTGATGATGTTCGGCCCGCCCGACGACGACAGCCCCAACACCGCGCAGTCGATGGCCTGGGGCATCAAGCGCGACACCAACGACGAGCTGCGCCAGAAGTTCGTCGACATGTCCGTGCCGCAGGCCGAGCGGCTCGGCGTCACCTTCCCCGACCCCGAGCTGCGGTGGAACCCCGAGCGGGGCCACCACGACTTCGGTCAGCCCGACTGGGACGAGTTCCGTGCCGTCGTCCGTGGCGAGGGCCCGTGCAACGCCCAGCGGCTGGCCCACCGGCGACGGGCCCACGACGACGGCGCCTGGGTGCGCGACGCGGCGACGGCCTTCGCGCGGCGGGGTGCGTGATGGCGACCGACCCGACGACCGACCCGCAGGCCACGGGCGGCGACTACTCCGCCGACGGCGGTCACGGCGCCGTCCCGCTGCAGGGCGTGCCGACCGGGCTCGGCGAGGCCGCCGCAGGCGAGTGGCCGCTCTACGAGGTCTTCGTGCGCGGCAAGCGCGGCCTCAACCACGTGCACGTCGGCTCGCTGCACGCCGCCGACGACGCCATGGCCGTGCGCAACGCGCGCGATGTCTACACCCGGCGCAACGAGGGCGTGAGCATCTGGGTGGTCCGCGCCGACGCGATCACGGCCTCGAGCCCCGACGAGAAGGACCCGCTGTTCGCGCCCGCCGGCGACAAGGTCTACCGCCACCCGACGTTCTACGACATCCCGGCCGACGTGCCGCACATGTGAGGTGGCGATGAACGACCACGATTCCGTCTACGACGGCCTGCTCGGCGGCGACGACGCCCACTGGGCGTTCGGGACCTCGTTCGAGGACCCGCTCGCCGGCGTCGACACCACGGTGCCCGACGATGTCGACCGCGCCGCACTGGCGGCCTACTGCCTGATGCTCGGCGACGACGCGCTCGTGCACTCCCACCGCCTGGCGGAGTGGTGCAGCAACGCACCCGACCTCGAGGAGGACATCGCGCTGGCCAACATCGCGCTCGACCTCCTCGGCCAGGCCCGGCTCCTGCTCGCCCGGGCCGCTGCGGCCGACCCCGAGGTGGTGCCGGTGCTGCCCGAGGGGTCGCCCGCCCCGCCGGAGGACGCGCTCGCGTTCTTCCGCGACCAGTCCGCGTTCCGCAACGTGCGCCTGGTCGAGACCCCCAACGGCGACTTCGCCGAGACCATGGTGCGGCTGCTGCTCCACGCGACCTGGCGCCTGGCGATCATGCAGCGCCTGGTCGGCAGCCGTGACCCCGTGCTGGCCGCCATCGCGGCCAAGGCGGTCAAGGAGCTCACCTACCACCGTGACCACGCCGGCCGCTGGGTCGTGACGCTCGCCCTGGGCACCGAGGAGTCGCGACGCCGTCTCGTCGCGGCCCTCGACGCCGTCTGGCCGCTGCGGTGGGAGCTCGACCGCACCCACGACGTCGAGCGGCGGCTCGCCGCCGGCGGGGTCGCGGTCGACCCGGTCGACGTCGCGGCCGAGGTCGACGTCCTGCTGGCCCACGTGCTCGGCACGGCCGAGGTCGAGCAGCCCGACGTCAAGCGCATCGGCGCGCACGGCGGGCTCACCGGTCGCGACGGCCGGCACACCGAGTCGCTGAGCCGCCTGCTCGCCGAGCTGCAGTCGGTCGCCCGGGCGCACCCCCTGGGGCTGTGGTGACGACGGCGCCGGCCGCCGTCGTGGCCTCGACGGTCGTCGATCCCGAGCTGCCGATGCTGACGCTGGCCGACCTCGGCGTGCTCCGCTCGGTCGACGTCGACGGTGGGCGCGTCGTCGCGACGATCACGCCCACCTACTCCGGCTGCCCGGCCGTGGCCGCCATGCGCGACGACCTCGCCCGCGTGCTCGCCGAGGCCGGCTACGACGACGTCGAGGTGCGCCTCAGCCTCAGCCCGGCCTGGACGACGGACTGGATCACCGAGCACGGCCGGCAGGCCCTGCGCGACCACGGCATCTCACCCCCCGGCCCCGCGCCGTCCGGCCCGGCCACCTTGAGCCTGTCGCCCACCCGGCGTGCCCTGTCCTGCCCGCGGTGCGGCTCGGCCCGCACCGAGCTGACCTCGGAGTTCGGCTCGACGGCGTGCAAGGCGCACTACCGCTGCCTCGACTGTCTCGAGCCGTTCGACCACGTGAAGGAGATCTGAGCGGGCATGGCCACCACGACCTTCCACCCCCTGACGGTCGCCGACGTCGAGCGCCTCACCGACGACGCGGTCGCGGTCACCTTCGACGTGCCCGACGAGCTGCGCGACGTCTTCGCCTTCGACGCCGGTCAGTGGCTCACGCTGCGCCGCGACGTCGACGGTCGCGAGGAGCGCCGCTCCTACTCGATCTGCGCCCCGGCCGGTGCACGACCACGGGTCGGCGTGCGCGAGATCCCCGACGGCGTCTTCTCGTCGTGGCTCGTCCACGACGTCCGCCGCGGCGACGTCGTCGAGGTCGGCGTGCCCGACGGCTCGTTCCGGGCCGACGCCGCCATGGGCGGGCGGCACCTGTGCATCGCGGCCGGCTCCGGCATCACGCCGATGCTCTCCATCGCCGCCACCGTGCTCGAGCACCCCGAGGCCCGGGTGACCCTGCTCTACGGCAACCGGACGACGGGCTCGGTGATGTTCGCCGAGGACCTCGCCGACCTCAAGAACCGGCACACCTCCCGCTTCGAGCTGGTGCACGTGCTCTCGCGCGAGCCCCGCGACGTCGAGCTGTTCTCCGGCCGTCTCGACGGCGAGCGCCTGCGTCGGCTGCTCACCTCGCTCGTGCCGGTCGCCGGCGTCGACCACGTCTGGCTGTGCGGGCCGTTCGGCCTCGTGGCCGACGCCCGCGCCGTGCTCGCCGACCTCGGGGTCGCACCCGAGCGCGTTCACTTCGAGCTCTTCTACGTCGACGAGCCGCCGCCCGAGCTGCGCCGTCCCGACGACCGGGGCGTCGTCGACGGCGACACGTCCGAGGTCACGATCACGCTCGACGGGCGCACCACCACCGCGCCGATGTCGCGGGGCGCCACCATCCTCGACGCGGCGGCGGCCACCCGCACCGACCTGCCGTTCGCCTGCAAGGGCGGTGTGTGCGGCACGTGTCGGGCGCTGTGCGCCGACGGCGAGGTCGACCTGCGCCGCAACTACGCCCTCGACGACGACGAGGTCGCGCGCGGCTTCGTGCTGACCTGCCAGAGCTACCCGGTGAGCGACGCCGTCACCGTCGACTTCGACGCATGACCGGCGGCACCGAGCGGATGTGGGCCGACGATGCCGCCAGCCGCATGCTCGGCATGCGCCTCGTCGAGCAGTCGGCCGGACACGCTGTCGTCTCGATGGTCGTGCGCGACGACATGCTCAACGGCTACGGCATCTGTCACGGCGGCCTCGTCGCCGCGCTCGCCGACTCGGCCTTCGCGCTGGCCTGCAACTCCCACGGCGTCGTCACGGTCGCCTCGGGGTTCGACGTCAGCTTCCTCGAGCCCGGTCGGCCCGGCGACGAGCTCGTCGCGGCGGCTCGCGAGGTCTCGTCTCGGGGCCGGTCGGGGATCTACGACGTCACCGTCCGCCGAGCGGCCGACCACGTCGTCCTGGCCGAGTTCCGAGGGCGCAGTCGCGCGCTCCGCTGATCCCTCGGCGTCCATCGACCATCGTTCAGCGGGGGACGAGCCCCTCGAACGCCATGCCGGCGACGGTCTCGGCGAGCTCGTCGGGCGAGAGCGCGCCGCCCGGGCGGTACCACTCGACGAGGGAGTTGACGGTGCCGAAGATCAGCCTGCTGATGAGGTCGGGCGGCAGGTCGGTGCGCAGGGCGCCCTCGTCGGCCGCCTCGGCGACCAGCGCGGCGAGCTTCTCGTCGATCACCCGTCGCCGACGCAGGGCGTCGAGCTCGACCGGGCTGTTGCCGCGTACCCGCAGCAGCAGCGTCACGGCGGGCAGGTGGGCCGAGAGGATGCGCACCGACTCGGCCACCGTGGCCCGCAGGCGCTCGTAGGCGCTGGTCTCGGAGTGGGTGACCGCGGCGGCGTCGATCGCCCGGCTGAGACCGTCGAGCGCCTCGTCGAGCGCGGCGGCGAGCAGCTCCTCCTTGCTCGAGACGTGGTGGAAGATCGCCGACTTGGTGACCCCGAGGTCCTGCGCGAGGTCGTTGATGCTGGTGGCGTCGTAGCCGCGGGTGTTGAAGAGCTCGATCGCTCGCCGCAGCACGGTGGCCTGGTCGTAGCCGGGTCTCCCGCGGCGCGCCACGCCGGGGGAGCGCTCCGTCGTCACCGGCTCATCCTCCCAGACCGGCGCGACCTCGGGTTGGATGAGGCCATGGCCATCACCACGCACCCGGTGACCCCGTCACGCTTCGACGACTTCGCCGACGTCGTCAACCCGAACCGTCGCGCCACCCACTGCTGGTGCCTGTCGCACCGGCTCTCGGCACAGGAGATCGAGGAGCTCGGGCACGGCGAGCGCGAGCAGGCCGCCCGCGCCCTCGGACGGCGGCGGAACCCGCCGGGCGTGGTGGCCTACGACGACGAGGGCACGCCCGTCGGGTGGTGCAGCATCGGGCCCCGCGCCGACAACACCCGGCTGGTGCGGTCGAGGCTGATCACGCCGCTCGACGACGTGCCCGTGTGGAGCATCATCTGCGTGGTCGTCCGGGGCGGGCACCGCAAGCGCGGCGTCACGACGCCGCTCATCGAGGGCGCCGTCGCCTACGCCGCCGACCGCGGGGCGCCGGCCGTCGAGGCCTACCCCGTCGACCCGGGGGAGCGGCGGATGGACCTCACCATGGCCTTCGTCGGCACCCGCCGGATGTTCGAGCGGGCCGGCTTCGAGGTGGTCGGCGAGACGGACGCGATCGCGAGCAGGATGCCGCGGCTCGTCATGCGCCGCTACCTGTGACCAGGGGTCAGTGCCCTCGCCGCACCCGCTCCGGGACCGGCTCGGCGGCCGGACCGAGGATGAGACGGGCGAGGACGAGGCGCAGGGTGCTCATGCGACGTCCATCAGACCGTGCTGGAAACCCCAGACCACGGCCTGCGGCCGCCGGGTGACGCCGATCTTGCGGTAGGCGGAGCGCACGAAGCTCTTGACCGTGTTGTGGGTGATGTAGAGCTCGCGGGCGATGTCGTCGTTGGAGAGGCCCTGCGTGATCAGCCTGAGCACCTCGAGCTCACGCTTGGTGAGTGCCTCGAGACCGGGGTACGCCGTGAGCGGCGCGTCGAGCAGCTGCGACATCGGGGTGGCCTTTCCATCGGGGGACGGCGACGGGCGGAGCGGAAGCGCTCTCCTGCTCTAGTGCTCACCACCAGCCACCTCAAACTCACCTGTTGGGGTGATTGGTGCCGAGGGCCCGGGAAGAGCCTGCCCGGACGGCGCGGGCCTCAACCCTCCACGACCGCCGTCGACCACACTGGTGCGGGTGACCCGCTGGCCCCGCACCCGTCGTCTCGTGTCCCGCCTGCGCCGCCGGGGCGGACCCGCCTATCGCGGCGACCTCGCGCCGAGCACGTCCGTGGCGATCGACTACGCCCCGGTGGCCGACGGCCGGGCCGACCCGGGCGAGGTGGTCTGGGCGTGGGTCCCGTACGAGGAGGACCCGAACCGGGGCAAGGACCGCCCGGTGCTCGTGCTCGCGCGCACCGGCGACGACCTGCTCGCCCTCATGCTCACCAGTCGCGACCACACCGGCGAGCCCCGGCGCGACGACCGCCCGGGCGCACCGGTGTGGATGGACGTCGGCAGCGGGGCCTGGGACCGACAGGGCCGCCCGAGCGAGGTCCGGCTCGACCGGGTGCTGCGGCTCGACGAGTCCGCCGTCCGCCGCGAGGGCGCGGCCCTCGACCGCGGCCGGTTCGACCGGGTTGCCGCCGCGGCCCGCGAGCTGCACGGCTGGGCCTAGACCCGACCGGTCAGGGCAGCGCACGGATACGCTGGAAGTTCCGGCCACCACGGCCGAAGGTCGCGAGCACCGGCCCGGGCACCGCGTCGTCCGGGGTGCGCCAGCGGCACCGCCGCACGTGCACGAGATCCGCCCCGACCGCGCGGGGATCGTCGTCGTAGCCCCAGGATCCGGCGAGCTCGCCCACGTGGAACAGACCGTGCTCGTCTCGGGTCCAGACCGTGTCGCCGTCGTCGGCCGCGGCGAACCGGGCGAGACGATCGGCGGCTCGTGGGCCGTGCTCGTCGGCGGTGGCGCTCACGGCGTCGGGCAGGGTCGACGGCGACCGGCGCAGGACGCCGCCGATGCCGCACAGCCCCAGGTCGAGGGCACGCCGGACGGCGAGCGCCGGGTCGACGTCGTCGCGGCGGGAGCGCATCGGTGCGCGGTAGGTCGGCACCCCGCCACCCTGCCACGCGGCCACCCCCGCCACGCCTGGCCTGGTCGGCGCGCCCGTCGTCGTCTCCGGGGAGCCGATCGGCCGCGCGGCCCGTCGGAGGGACATGAGCCTGATCTGGATCCTCGTCATGAGCCTGTTCGGTGGTCTCGGGCCTGCTCCCAGCGGGTCCGAGCCGGCCCCGCCGGACGGGACGAGCCTGGTCGCCAGCTGGTCGCAGAGCGAGCACGAGACCCTCGGGCCCGAGGTGGTCGGTCCCACGGTCGTGATCGAGACCGAGGCCGACCGCGACGCGTTCGCCGCGCGCCTGCCCGCCGAGGTGCCCACGGGCGACCTCGAGGCAGTCGACCTCTCGCGCCACGTCGTCGTCGCCGGCGGCTACCCCCGCTGCCAGGAGCACAGCCGGGTCGTCGAGACCGACCGCGGTTACCGGCTCGAGGTGGTGGACGGCGACGAGCGGGTCTCGTGCGGCTGGTCGCCGTACACGATCGACGTCTGGGCAGTGGAGCGGTCGTAGCCGTCCCCCGGGCCGGAGCGGGGGAGGCGCCCGCCGGGAATCTCACCGGGAGACCATCGCGCCCTCAGGCAACGCTTGGTCACAGGCCCCATGATGGGACCCGTGACGACGCGCGCCGAGACCGGGCCGTCGTCCGGCGTCCCCGAGCAGCCGGGGCCGTCGGCGCTGCTGCCGAGCCGTGGCCTGCTCTACGCCGAGCTGGTCATCGTGCTCGCGATGTCGCTCGGGCGCAGCGGCGTCTACTCGGTCGTGCGGATCATCGAGGACGCCACGGCGCCGGGTGGGCTCGCGGCGCAGACGACGACGATGAACACCTCGGTGCGTCCCGACCGGCCCTACTTCGACCTCACCTACCAGCTGCTCGGCGTGCTCTTCGCCGTCGTGCCGGTCGCGCTCGCCGGCTACCTGCTCGTGCGCTCCGGCACCCGGCTGCGCGACGTCTGGTTCCGCGGCGCCGGCTGGGGCGACCTGCCGCGGGGTGCCGTGCTCGCGGCCGCCGTCGGCTCGGTCGGGCTGGCGTTCTACCTGGTCATGCACGGCCTCGGCCTCAGCGTGACCGTGGCGGCGTCCGGCCTCGACACCTCGGTGTGGTGGCACGTGCCGATGCTCGTGCTCGCCGCGCTCGAGAACGCCGTGCTCGAGGAGTTCGTCGTGCTGGGCTACGTGCTGGTGCGGCTGCGCCAGCTCGGGTTCTCCGACCTCAAGGCCATCGGCATCGCCGCGGTGCTGCGCGGCAGCTACCACCTCTACCAGGGGCTCGGCGGCTTCTTCGGCAACCTGGCGATGGGCCTGCTGTTCGGCTGGCTCTACCGCCGGTGGGGGCGCGTCACGCCGCTGGTCGTCACGCACACCCTGCTCGACGTGGGCGCGTTCGTCGGCTACGCGCTGCTGGCCGGGCACGTCGACTGGCTGCCCACGGCCTGAGGCTCACCCGCCGGACGAACCGGAGCCGGCCGAGTCCTGGGTCTCCTGGTAGTCGGCGAGACCGTCGAGGTCGCCGACGTCGACCCGCGGCTCGACCGTGACGGTGCCGTCGGTCGCGAAGCGGTAGAGCTGGTAGCCGGTCACCATGCGCGTCTCCTCGTCGAGGAAGACGACGGGGAACGACGCCTCCTGCTGCGGACGCGACCACGGCGTCGAGAAGTTGGTCAGCGACGGCCGGTCGACGGCGCCGCCGGTGGTGTTGAGCTCCATGAGGAAGGTCCAGGTGCCGTCGGAGTTCCAGAGCACGCGCGGCTCGACCGGGCGGTGCCAGTGGCCGTAGAAGACCGACCCCGCGGGGACGTCGTCGACCCCGTCGTCGGCGGCGTCGAGGGGCCGCTGGGTCAGCGAGGTCTCCGGGCCGTCGACGAGGTCGCGCACCGACTCGATGCCGAGGAAGGCCTGGGTGGCGTAGGCCTCATGCAGCATGACGACGTCGGGACGGTCGCCCTCGTCGGCGTCGTCGGCGACCTCGCGGATGCGCTCGCCCTGCCCCACCTGGGTCTCGTCGCCGCGGAGCCCCACCGGGCCGAACAGCTCCGACCGCGACGGGTCGAGGTCGCCGAGCAGGCGCACGCCGTCGACGTCCTCGATCTCGCCGTCGAGCACCGTCATGCCGGCGTCGGCCATCTGCTGCTCGCTGATGTCGGTCTCGTGGTTGCCGCCGATCGCCGCGACCGGGCGATCGCCGGCGATGTCGCGCTCGTTGCGGATGCAGGTGCCCTCGGCCGCGGTGCCGTTGGTGGTGAGGTCGCCGGCGATCGCCAGCAGGGCGGGTGCCTGGTCGTCGTCGACCAGCATGGAGAAGACCTGGCGCTGCAGGCGGATCATGGTGGTGTTGCAGTGCATGTCGGACTGCATCATCACCGAGACCTCGCCCTCGCCGGGCCCGTCCATGGCCTCGGACTGGTCGTCGAGACCCTGCGACGCCGTCTCCCGGTAGGCGCGCTCGTCGGCCTCCTGCCGGTCGACGAGGCTCCGGGCGCGGTTGATCGCCCCGCCCAGCAGGGCCCGGACGACGGGGCTGTCGGTCGTCGCGCCGGCCGCCAGCGTGCCGTCGAGCGCCGAGAGGGCGTAGGGCCCCTCGGTCGGGCCGCGGCTGCCCGCAGAGGCCTGCAGCTGCACCCACGCGAGACCGGCCACCATGGCCAGCGCCAGGGCGGCGGAGGCACCGACACGGACGGCGTCGCGGCGTCGCTCGCGCACCATCCGGGCCGGCAGCAGCTCGATCAGCACGAACAGGCCGAGGCCGCCGGCCAGGCCCACCCAGAAGACCGAGGCGACGAGCTGGTCGCGCAGCTCCTGCTCGACGAGCGAGACGTACTCGTCGACGGCGGCACCCGGGTCGTGGAACAGGCCGGTGTAGAGCTCGAGCATCTCGGGTCGGACGTAGCCGGCGAGGTCGCCGCCGCTCGAGCCGGACTCGCCCGGGCCGTCGACGGTCGCGATCACCCCGATCGGGCCCTGGGCCTGGGGGAGGTACACGGTGCCGGCGATGCCGAGGCGCACCTCGCTGTGGCCCTGGGTGGAGAGCGTGAAGGTCGTGGGGGTGGTGCCGATCATGCCGTCGACCTCGGTGTGCGTGATCGCCCACGCGACCGCGAGCGGCGACCCGATCACGGTGGCCGCCACGAGGCACAGCAGGAGCCGCTTCGCCCTCGGCAGCGCCCATCCGGCCGCTCGGCCCGCCGCGGCCCGGCGAGCGCCGTGCTGCGTGGACGAGGGGTCGTCAGGGGACTCGGTCGTCGTCACGGCCGGCTCGTCCATCCCTCCACGCTACGGGGGTGGCGATCACCTCTCGGGGCCGCCCGCGTCTCAGCGGCCGGTGAAGACCGGCGTCCGCCTCTCGGCGCGGGCCGTGGCCGCCTCGCGGACGTCGTCACTGGCCCAGCAGGCTGCGAACGACACCTCGGCCGCGGCGTCGTCGGCCCCGTTGAGCACGGCCTTGTTGTGCGCGATGGACAGTGGCGCGAGGGTCGCGATCTCCTGCGCCCACACGATCGCGTCGTCGAGGGTGCCGGACCGGTCGGCGAGGTGGCAGGCGAGCGCGGCGTCGTGGTCGACGGTCTCGGCGGCGACCAGCAGCCGGCGTGCGATGCCGCCGCCGGCGACGTCGGCGAGGCGCCGGATCGTCCAGGCGTCGACGGCCATGCCGTTGCGTGGCGTCGGGACGGCGAACCGGGCCGAGGCGTCGGCCACCCGCAGGTCGCAGGCCAGCGCGAGCTGCGTGCCGGCTCCGATCGCCGGGCCGTTGACGGCGGCGACCAGCGGCACCGGCAACGACGTCAGGCCGTCGGGGCCGTGCAGCATGCCGTACAGCGCCTGGAGGAACTCGTCGCCGTAGACGCCGGTCAGGTCGGCGCCCGAGCAGAACGACGAGCCCTCGCCGGTGACGACGAGCACCCGGGCACCCGCGGCGACCTCGGCGGTCGCGGCCGCCGTGATGGCCCGGCACAGCTCGAGGTCGAGCGCGTTGCGGCGCTCGGGACGGCGCAGCTCGAGCACCGAGACGGTGCCGTCCCGGCGCGTGCCGAGCACGCTCACGGGCGGTCGATCGGCGTCGCCGGCTCGATGCCCTCGACGATGCGCAGGTCGCGGACGGCGCCGCCGTCGAGGGCGGCCAGCGCCTCCTGGTAGGCGGGGCTGTCGTGGGCGGCTCGGGCGGCGTCGACGGTGGGGAACTCGATGAGGACCGACCGGGTCTCCTGCCCGGCCTCGTAGACCGCCGCGGGCAGGCCGCGGGCCAGGAAGGTGCCGCCCGCGCCGGTCAGGGCCGGGCCCGCGAGGTCGGCGTAGGCCGCCAGCTTCGCCTCGTCGGTGATCTCCACGTAGGTGCTGATCCAGTAGGCCGTCATGGCCGTCATGGTGCCAGCCGCAGATGGTCCGTCGGTGCCCGGACCACCGGCCGGGCGGCTCGACCCTCAGGCACGGCGGTCACGGCGCGCAGGACGACGCTCCGGACGTCCCGCGGTGCCCGTAGGGTCGGCCGGGTGGCGGGATCACGGGAGGTCGTGGCGACCGAGCACCCCGACGCCTACGTCGTCCGCCTCGACGGGCACGACCAGTCCCACGTCGACCTCGCCGACCCGCGGCGGCTCGTGTTCGACTACGTGCGCCGCGCGGGCGACGTCCTCGACGCGGTCGCGCCGCCGGGCGTGCCGGTCAGGGCGGTGCACGTCGGCGGCGCCGGTCTCACGCTGCCGCGCTACCTCGCCGCCACCCGGCCCGGTTCGCACCAGGTGGTGCTCGAGCCCGACGAGGCCCTCACCGAGCTCGTCCGCGACGCGCTGCCGCTGCCGCGCCGCAGCGGCATCCGCGTGCGACCGGTCGACGGGGTCGCCGGTGTCGCCGCGCTGCGCGACGACCACGCCGACGTCGTCGTGGTCGACGCCTACGCCGACGGCGAGGTGCCCGGCGACATCACCTCGGCGGCGTTCCTGCTCGACGTCGCCCGGGCGACCGCACCCGGCGGGGTCGTGGTCATGAACCTCGCCGACCGGGCGCCGTTCACCCGCGCCCGCGACGTCGTCGCCCGGCTCCGGACGGCGACCGGGGCCGTCGTCGTGAGCGCCGAGCCGGCCACGCTGCGCGGACGTCGTCCGGGCAACCTGCTGCTGGTGGGCGCCGCGCCGTCGACGCTCGACCCGCTCCTGGTGGCGCTGCGCCGCAGCGCGCAGACGTCGGCCGCGCCCTACCGGGTGCTCGACCAGCGTGAGGTCAGCGACACCCTCGGCGGCGGCCGGTGACCTCCGACACAGCGTTCAGGACCGGACGCCGGAGACCCTGAACAACAACCAGACGGAGGCGTCGCACACCTTCTGCAGGGCGGCCTCGGCGTGACCGGGTCGGGCGGGGGCGGTGGGGACGGGAGCGGTCATCGCGGGCCTCCTCGGGCATCTCGGGTGCTGCCACGCTGCCCCGCCGGAACGACGGCCAAACCCGAGATCGAGCACGGGAGCCGTGCGGAGATGGGCGCGCAGGCTCCGCTCCCTTACGCTGGCATCTCCGCGGCGCCACGGCGGCGCCGTCCACGCACTACACCGGAGGACCCCAACCGCCCGATGGACGGTCAAAGTACGAGCCCCACCACCCGCACCATGCTCCGTCCCGGCGGTGAGCGATGACCGCGTGGATCCTGCTCGGTCTCGCCCTGCTCCTGATCCTCGCCTGCGGCATCTTCGTCGCGGCCGAGTTCTCCCTCGTCACCGTCGACCGCGGCCAGGTCGACCGGGCCGCCGAGCAGGGTGACGCGTCCGCGGCCGGCGTCCAGACGGCGTTGCGCTCGCTCTCGACGCAGCTCTCGGGCGCGCAGGTCGGCATCACCGTCACCAACCTCGGTATCGGCTACCTGGCCGAGCCGGCGATCTCCGAGCTGATCCGGCCGCCGCTCGAGGCCGTCGGCTTCCCGGGCGGGGCGGTCGGGCCGACGGCCCTGGCGATCGGGTTCGCGGTCAGCACCGTGCTCACGATGCTGTTCGGCGAGCTGGTGCCGAAGAACCTGGCGATCGCGCTGCCGATGGCCACCGCCCGCGCCACGCAGCTGCCGATGCGGATCTTCACCGCCGTCATGCGCGGCCCCATCCGGGTGCTCAACGGCTCGGCCAACGCCATCGTGCGCCGGCTCGGGCTCGAGCCCCAGGAGGAGCTCCGCTCGGCGCGCAGCTCGACCGAGCTCGCCTCGCTCATCCAGCGCTCCGCCGACGAGGGCACGCTCGACGCCGACACCGCCGAGCTGATGGAGCGCTCGGTGGAGTTCGGCACCCGCACCGCCGGCGAGATCATGACCCCGCGCGTGCGTACCCGCACGCTCGACGTCAACGAGCGCGCCAGCGCCGTCATCGAGCTGACCCGCCACACGGGCCACTCCCGCTTCCCGGTGCTCGACGACGACGACGCCGTCGTCGGCACCGTGCACGTCAAGAACGCCGTCGCGCTGCCCACCCACGAGCGCGCGACGACCAAGGTCAAGCACCTGATGGCCAAGCCGATCGTGGTCCCCGACTCGCTGCGGCTCGACCCGCTGATGGCGCTGCTGCGTGCCGACGGGTTCCAGATGGCGGTCGTGCTCGACGAGTACGGCGGCCACGCCGGCATCGTCACGCTCGAGGACGTCATCGAGGAGATCGTCGGCGACATCGCCGACGAGCACGACCGCCTCGGCGCGCGCGCCCGCAAGCGTCGCGACGGCAGCTGGTCGGTCTCCGGCCTGCTGCGACCCGACGAGGTCGAGGACCTCACCGGCATCGAGCTGCCCGAGAGCGAGGACTACGACACCGTCGCCGGCCTCGTGCTGCGGGTGCTCGGCCGGATCCCCGTGTCCGGCGACATCGCCGAGGTCCAGGTGCCCGACCGCAGCGACCCCGACGAGCCCCGTGAGCAGCTCGCCGTCCTGACCGTCGAGCACATGGACGGCCTCCGCGTCGACCGGCTCTCGGTCCGCCTGCACGAGGACCCGGTCACGCCGGCCCGCCCCGTGCCGACGACGGGGGAGGCGCGCGCGTGAGCGACTACACCGCCCTGGTCATCGCCGTGTTCCTGCTCGGCTTCAACGCCTTCTTCGTCGGCGCCGAGTTCGCCCTCATCTCGGCGCGGCGCAGCCAGATCGAGCCGCGCGCGCAGGCCGGCTCGCGCATGGCCCGCACGACGCTGGGCGCCATGGAGAACGTGTCGGTGATGATGGCCGCCGCGCAGCTCGGCATCACGATCTGCTCCGTGGGTCTCGGCGCCGTCGGTGAGCCCGCGCTCGCGCACCTGATCGAGCCGCTGTTCGAGGACCTCGGCGTCTCGGAGGACCTCGTGCACCCGGTCGCGTTCGTGATCGCGCTGGTCGTCGTCGTCTTCCTCCACGTCGTGCTCGGCGAGATGGTGCCGAAGAACATCGCGATCGCCGGCCCCGAGCGGGCGGCGCTCGTGCTCGGTCCGCTCCTGGTCGCCGTCGCCACCCCGCTGCGCCCGGTCATCCACACCCTCAACGCGATCGCCAACGCCACCTTGCGACTGCTCCGGGTCGAGCCCAAGGACGAGGTCAGCTCGACCTACACCCGCGAGGAGGTCGCCGCCCTGGTCGAGGAGTCCCGCGGCGAGGGCCTCATCGAGGCCGACGAGTACGACCGCCTCGCCGGGGCGCTCGGCTTCACCGAGAAGCGGGTCGACCTGGTCTGCCTGCCCGCCGACGGGCTCACCACCGTCGCCCGCGGGTCGACGCCGGCCGACGTCGAGGCCCTGTGCGCCGCCACCGGTTTCAGCCGGTTCCCGGTCGCGGCCGACGACGGCGAGCTCATCGGCTACCTGCACATCAAGGACGTGCTCGAGCCCGACGACGCCCGCCGGATGCGGCCCATCGACGACAAGTGGGTGCGCCCGTTCGCCACGGTGACGCCGCAGGTCCCGCTGCACGAGGCGCTCGAGGTGCTCCAGCGGCGCGGGGCCCACATGGCCCGCGTCGTCGACGAGTCCGGCGCCACCCTCGGGGTGGCCACGCTCGAGGACGTCATCGAGGAGCTGGTCGGCGAGATCCGCGACGCGGCCCACCTCGAGGACGCGCTCTGACGACGAGCAGGCGGCGCCGGTCGTCACCGGTCCCGGACCGGACGACGCGCGCGGTTAGGGTAACCACCGTGGCGGGTGAGACGGCGGGCACCGCGGGAGACACCACCGGGGATGCGCAGGCTCCGCGCGCCCTCGTGTGGACCATCCCGAACGCCCTCAGCGCGCTCCGCCTGCTCGGCGTCCCGCTGTTCCTGTGGCTCGTGCTCGGCCCCGAGGAGGACGGCTGGGCCCTGGCTGTCCTGATGCTCTCCGGCGTCACCGACTACCTCGACGGCTGGCTCGCGCGCCGGCTCGACCAGCAGTCGGTGGTCGGCCAGATCCTCGACCCCGTCGCCGACCGTCTCTACATCCTGGCCGTCGTCGTCGGCCTCGCCCTGCGCGACGTCGTGCCCTGGTGGCTCGCGATCTCGCTGCCGCTGCGCGACGCCCTCATGTGGGGTCTCGTGCCGATGCTCCGCACCCGCGGCTACAGCGCCCTGCCGGTGCACTTCCTGGGCAAGGCCGCGACCTTCAACCTGCTCTACGCCTTCCCGCTCCTGCTCCTCGGTGACGGCGAGGGCACCGTCGCCACGCTCGCCGAGGTCTTCGGGTGGGCGTTCGCGTTCTGGGGCATCGGCCTGTACTGGTGGGCCGGCATCCTCTACGCCTGGCAGGTGCGCAAGCTGCTCGCGACCACCGAACGCCGGCCGACCCGCGATGGCTGAGCGCGACGACACCCCCGGCGATGGCTCCCGGCCGACCCCCGACGCCGGCCCGCGCGAGCACCTCGTCGTCCCCGACCGCGTGCGGATGCCGCTGCTGACCCTCATCACCCAGCAGTCCCTCGACGAGGACTACCAGGTGGCCGCCGAGCGCCAGGCCGCGGGCGCGCCCCGCGCGCCGCTCGGCCGCCCTCCGCGGGTCGCGGCCGCCGTCCTCGCGGTCTTCGGCGTGCTCGTCGCCGTGGCCTTCGTGCAGACCACCCGCAACCGCGACGTCGTCTCGCAGAGCCGGGCCACGCTCGTCGAGCGCATCGAGAGCGCCAGCGACCGACGCGCGGCCCAGGAGGAGCGCCTCGCCGACCTGCGCGACGACGTCGCGCTCCTCGAGTCCTCCACCCGGCGCCTGACCGACCAGGCCCAGCAGGCGACGTCCGCCAGCCGGCGGCTGCAGGTCAGCACCGGTTTCGTGCCGGTCAAGGGCGAGGGCGTGCGCATCGTCGTCGACCAGGCGCCCGACGCCTCGCGCAGCGACCAGGTCAAGGACCGCGACCTCCGCCTGCTCGTCAACGGCCTGTTCGAGGCCGGCGCCGAGGCCGTCGCGATCAACGGCCAGCGGCTCACCGCGACCTCGGCCATCCGCGTGAGCGGCACGGCGATCGAGGTCAACCGCATCGGGGTGGCCCCGCCCTTCACGGTCGAGGCCATCGGCGACGTCCGCACCCTGCAGTCCCGCTTCGCCGAGACCTCGACCGGCGCGTCGTTCCTCGTGACGGCCGACTACTACCGGCTCCGGGTGACGATGCAGAATGTCGACGAGCTCGCCCTCCCGGCAGCTCCCGTCGGTCGGCGCACCTTGCGTACGATCACGCCGCCGGACCCCGACGACCGGCCCGACGACAACGGAGGAGGTGGCACGAACCCATGATCGCCGCACTCGGCCTCGCCGTCGGCGTCGTCCTCGGCCTGATCCTGCGGCCCGACGTGCCCCTCAGCGTCGAGCCCTACCTGCCGATCGCCGTCGTGGCCGCGCTCGACGCCGTCTTCGGCGGCCTGCGCGCCTACCTCGACGGCATCTTCGACGACAAGGTCTTCGTCGTCTCGTTCGTCAGCAACGTCGTGATCGCCGCCGGCATCGTCTACCTCGGTGACCGGCTCGGGGTCGGCGGTCAGCTGTCCACGGGCGTCATCGTGGTGCTCGGCATCCGGATCTTCTCCAACGTGGCCGCCATCCGCCGCCACCTCTTCCACGCCTAGGCCGTCGCCGTGGGGGAGGAGCAGGAGTCCGGACGCGCCCGGCTGTGGCGCGCCCTCGCACGCCCCAACCGCAGCCAGGCGGTGGTCGGCGTCCTGCTCGCCCTGGTCGGGTTCGCGGCGATCACGCAGATCCGGGCCACCGAGGACGACTCCAGCTACGCCAGCCTGCGCGAGCAGGACCTCATCGACGTCCTCAACGGCCTGGCCGGCGCGAGCCAGCGCACCCAGGCCGAGATCGACCGGCTCGTGCGCTCCCGCGACGACCTGCAGTCCGAGTCGACCCGGCGCCAGGCCGCGATCGACCGGGCCCGCCGCGAGCTCGACAGCCTCACCGTGCTCGCCGGGCGGGTGCCGGTCAGCGGGCCCGGCGTCCGGGTGACGCTGTCGGAGGTGACGAGCCCGATCAAGGTCTCGACCTTCCTCGACGTCATCCAGGAGCTCCGCTCCGTGGGTGCCGAGGCCATCCAGGTCAACGGCGAGGTGCGCCTGGTCGCCGACAGCGCGTTCGAGGACGCCGAGGGCGGCCTGCTGGTCGACGGCGTCCTGCTCGAGCCGCCGTTCGTCATCGACGCCATCGGCGACCCCAGCGCGCTGAGGGGCGCGATGACCTTCCCGTCGACCACGACCGCGATCGAGGACGACGGCGGTCGGATCGAGACCGAGGAGGAGTCCGAGATCGACATCGACTCCGTCGCCGAGCCCCGCACGTCCGAGTTCGCCGAACCCACCGGGTGAGGTCTCGGACGCCGTCCGCGACGCGCTAGGGTCGCGGCACCGACCCAGAGCAGCCAGAGGAGCCACGTGTACCCCGAGGACCTGAAGTACACCGTCGAGCACGAGTGGGTGCGCACGCCCGGCGAGCACGAGGGCTCGGTGCGCATCGGCATCACCGACTACGCGCAGGACGCGCTGGGCGACATCGTCTACGTCTCGCTGCCCGAGCTCGGCGAGACCGTCGAGGCCGGCGGCACGTGCGGTGAGCTCGAGTCGACCAAGTCGGTCAGCGACGTCTACGCCCCCATCACCGGCGAGGTCGTGGCCCGCAACGAGGCGCTCGACGCCACCCCCGAGCTGGTCAACAACGACCCCTACGGCGGCGGCTGGCTGTTCGAGGTCGTGCCGGCGTCCCCGTCCGACGTCGACGCCCTGCTGACCCCCGACGCCTACGTCGCCACGCTCGACGGCTGAGCCCACCCGACGCCGAGCGAGGATCGGCCCTCGGCCAGCGGGGTCACCGTCCGACTGATAGGTTCGGCGAACCGTCACCCTCAGCAACGTAGTGAGGGTTCGAGCGGGCCGCCTTGGGTCGACATGGAGGGACCGAACGATGCCGTTCTGCACCAACTGCGGGAGGCAGAATCCCGATGACGCACGCTTCTGCGCGCAGTGCGGCACCCGCCTGCTGAGCGTCGAGCCGCAGTCGACCGTGTCGGGCGACCCCGTGGGCGAGTCCACCGCGACGATCCAGATCGGCGTCGGCGTCGAGAAGTCCGAGACCTCCGACCGGGCGCTCAACCCGGTCGACGCCGCGGCCGTCGACGCCCTGCCCGTCGGGCACGCGCTGATGGTCGTGCAGAAGGGCCCGGGCGCCGGCAGCCGCTTCCTGCTCGACGCCGACGAGGTGCACGCCGGGAGGCACCCCGACAGTGAGATCTTCCTCGACGACGTCACCGTCTCGCGCCACCACGCGGTCTTCCACCGCGACGGCGGCTCCTTCACGGTGAGCGACGCCGGCAGCCTCAACGGCACCTACGTCAACCGCGACCGCATCGACGAGCGCGTGCAGCTCAAGGACAGCGACGAGGTCCAGATCGGCAAGTACCGCCTCGTGTTCTTCTCCGGGCACGAGACGCACTGAGGCTGTCGTGCCGAGCGAGCTCCGGGGCGGCAGGGAGCCCGACGACGACTCCGCCCGGCTGAACATCGGGCAGGTCCTCGACCAGCTGCGCCCCGACTTCCCGACGATCACGATCCCCAAGATCCGCTTCCTCGAGGACAAGGGCCTCATCAAGCCCGAGCGCACGCCGTCCGGCTACCGCAAGTTCGGTGCCGGCGACGTCGAGCGCCTGCGCTACGTGCTCACCATGCAGCGCGACCACTACCTGCCGCTCAAGGTGATCGGCGAGCACCTCGACGCGCTCGACCGCGGGCTCGAGCCGCCGCCGGTCGAGCCCACCGTGCCCACGGTGCCCACCGTCGCGCTCGCCGCCGACGGACTGCCGTCGGCCGAGTCGTTCGCCCGTCGCGACCAGCTGCGCCTCTCCCGCCGCGAGCTGGTCAAGATCGCCGAGATCGACGACGAGCTGCTCGCCGCCCTCGAGCAGTTCGGCCTGATCACGCCCCGCGCCGGCACCGGCCACTACGACACCGACGCCCTCGTGATCGCGCGCACCGCGCGCGAGCTCGCCGACTTCGGCCTCGAGCCGCGCCACCTGCGCGCCTTCCGCGCCGCCGCCGACCGCGAGGTCGGCCTCGTCGAGCAGGTCGTCGCACCGCTGCGCCGCGGGCGCGACGCCGGCGCCGCCGCGCGCGCCGACGACGCCGTCTCCGAGATCGCGGCGCTCTCGGTGCGGTTGCACGCCACCTTGGTCAAAGCCGGGCTCAAGCGCGGCTGACGTCGGTCTCCGGCGCGCGCCCCGGGCCGGCGGTAGGTGGGCCACCGAACCACGGGGCCTGGTCGGTCGGAAGGGTGGCCCACGAACCGCCGAGGGGCGAAGCGGTCGCGTGCCCCCGCGAGTAGGGTTGAGACATGCGCGAGGTCGACGTCATGGGAGTCCGGGTCGAGATGCCTTCCAACCAACCGATCGTGCTGCTGCGGGAGGTGACGGGAGAGCGCTACCTGCCCATCTGGATCGGCGCCGTCGAGGCCACCGCCATCGCGTTCGCGCAACAGGGCGTCGTCCCGCCGCGGCCGCTCACGCACGACCTGTTCAAGGACGTCCTCGAGGCCACCGGCAACGCGCTCGCGGAGGTGCAGATCACCGACGTCAAGGACGGCGTGTTCTTCGCCAACCTGGTCTTCGGCTCCGGCGTCGAGGTCAGCGCGCGGCCCTCCGACTCCATCGCGCTGGCGTTGCGCACCGGCACCCGCATCGTGTGCGCCGAGGGCGTGCTCGACGAGGCGGGACTCGCCGTGCCGGCCGAGCAGGAGGACGAGGTCGAGAAGTTCCGCGAGTTCCTCGACCACGTGACGCCCGAGGACTTCGAGTCCGGCTCGCCCGAGTCCGAGACCTGAGCCAGCCCTGACCCTCGACATGAGGTTGAGGGTTGCGACACGCCGCCGGCATCTTTGACCCACTCCCTGCGCCGCCGTACCTTGAACTGTCTTCGTTGTAACTCCACGCGTGTCACCCAGACACCTTCCCGGGAGCTGCACACACGGAGTAGACCCGGAGGACCGCAGTGAACGAGCAGGAGCCCCAGCACGAGGACGGCGTCGACCACGCCACGCTCGAGACCGCGCAGGAGCAGGGCCTGCTCTTCACCGACGACGTCTCCCCGCTGCCCAGCGACCGCGGCTACCGCGGCCCCACGGCCTGCAGCGCCGCCGGCATCACCTACCGCCAGCTCGACTACTGGGCGCGCACCGGGCTCATCGAGCCCGAGGTCCGCGGCGCCAGGGGCTCCGGCTCGCAGCGGCTCTACTCCTTCCGCGACATCCTCATCCTCAAGATCATCAAGCGCCTCCTCGACGCCGGCGTCTCGCTGCAGCAGATCCGCATCGCCGTCTCGCACCTGCGCGAGCGCGGCACCGAGGACCTCACCACCGTCACCTTGATGAGCGACGGCGCCTCGGTCTACGAGTGCACGTCGAACGACGAGGTCATCGACCTCCTCCAGGGCGGCCAGGGCGTCTTCGGCATCGCCATCGGCGGCGTCTGGCGCGAGATCGAGGGCACCCTCGCCGAGCTGCCCAGCGAGCGCGCCGACGAGCCCGCCGCGCCGTCCGCCACCGACGAGCTCGCCGCCCGCCGGCAGGCCCGTCAGACCGGCTGAGCCTCCCGCTCGGTCGCTTCCCCCAGACCTGGACCCGTCTCCCCTTCCCGAGGTGACGGGTCCAGCCCAGTTTCGGACTGCTCGCTGCGCGAGCCGCGCCGAGCTGACGTCTTCTCTCCTCGCTCGCTCGGGGGCTCGCTTCGCGTCGCCCCCGATTCGCTCGTCGGTCAGACGCCAGCGCGCGCCTCGCTCCGCTTCGCGGCGGTTGTCCTCGACTTGTGGTCGCGTCGTCGTGGCGCTCGGCTCAGACCTTCCAGCGTGGCCATGACCATGGTCTGCTTCGTTCGGCGGGTCGCGCATTCCGGCGAGCGCTGCGGACCCGGTACCGTGGTCACCGCTGATCGATCCCGCGCGGGAGAGTCTTCAGCAGCACGAAGCGCCGAAGGGGCAATTCCTCCCCGGAACCTCTCAGGCACCCGGACCGCGCGGAGCAGGCACCTGTGGAGCCCCACCGCCGGGGTGACAGAGGGGGAGGGCCGTCACCCGACCCAGGGAGCCCTCGTGACCGATCAGTCCGGACAGTCCTTCTCTGCCCCCGACGGGCCGCTCGCCTTCGTCGACCGCCACGTCGGCCTCACCGCCGACGACGTCGCGGTGATGCTGAAGGAGGTCGGCCACTCCTCGATCGAGGAGCTGATGGAGGCCGCCGTACCCGGCGCGATCCGGGCCACCGAGACGCTCGACCTGCCGACGGCCCTGACCGAGGAGGCGACCTCGCGCGAGCTGCGCGCCATCGCCGCCATGAACCGGCCGGCCGAACCGATGATCGGCCTGGGCTACCACGGCACGATCACCCCGCCCGTCGTGCGGCGCAACGTGCTCGAGGACCCGAGCTGGTACACCGCCTACACGCCCTACCAGCCCGAGATCAGCCAGGGCCGGCTCGAGGCGCTGATCAACTTCCAGACCGTCGTCAGCGACCTGACCGGCCTGCCGACGTCCGGGGCGAGCCTGCTCGACGAGGGCACCGCGGCCGCCGAGGCCATGACGCTCGTGCGTCGCGGCAACCGCAAGGCCGCGGGTCCGTTCGTCGTCGACGCCGACGCGCTGCCGCAGACCATCGAGGTCGTGCGCACCCGCGCCGAGGCCATGGGCATCGAGGTCGTCGTCGCCGACCTCGACCAGGGCCTCCCCGACGGCGAGGTGTCCGGCGTGCTCGTGCAGTACCCCGCCGCGAGCGGCCGCATCCGCGACCCGCGCCCGGTCATCGACGCCGTCCACGAGCGCAACGGCCTCGCGGTCGTCGCCACCGACCTGCTCGCCCTCACGCTGCTCGAGTCGCCCGGCTCGATGGGCGCCGACGTGGTCGTCGGGTCCAGCCAGCGCTTCGGCGTCCCGCTGTTCTACGGCGGACCGCACGCCGGGTTCATGTCGGTGGCCAAGGGCCTCGAGCGGCACCTGCCCGGCCGCCTGGTCGGCGTCAGCGTCGACGCCGAGGGCCGCCCGGCCTACCGGCTCGCGCTGCAGACGCGCGAGCAGCACATCCGCCGCGACAAGGCGACCTCGAACATCTGCACCGCGCAGGTGCTGCTCGCCGTCGTCGCCTCGATGTACGCCGTCTACCACGGTCCCGACGGGCTGCGTGGCATCGCGCGTCGCACCCACGACCTCGCCGCGCGCGCCGCCGCCTCGCTGCAGGCGGCCGGCTACCCGGTGCTCACCGAGACCTTCTTCGACACCTTCAGCGTCTCGGCGCCCGGTCGCGCCGCCGACCTCGTGGCCTCTGCGCGGGCGCTGGGCCTGCACCTGCGCCTCGTCGACGCCGACACGGTCGGGCTGTCGTTCTCGGAGGTGAGCACGCCGTCGACGCTGCGCGCCGTCCACCAGGCCTTCGGCGTGGTGCCGCAGCAGGTCGACCCGCTCGACGCCCTGCCGGCCGCGCTGGCCCGCACCACCGAGTTCCTCACCCACCCGGTCTTCCACACCCACCGCTCCGAGACCTCGATGCTGCGCTACCTGCGCACGCTCTCGGCCCGCGACTACGCGCTCGACCGCGGCATGATCCCGCTCGGCTCGTGCACGATGAAGCTCAACGCCACGACCGAGATGGAGCCGGTCAGCCTGCCCGGGTTCGCCGACCTGCACCCGTTCGCTCCGGCCGAGGACGCCGCCGGCTACCGCCGTCTCGTCGACGAGCTCGAGGGCTGGCTGGCCGAGGTCACCGGCTACGACCGCGTCTCGATCCAGCCCAACGCCGGCTCGCAGGGCGAGCTCGCCGGTCTGCTCGCGATCCGCGGCTACCACCGTTCGCGCGGCGACGAGCAGCGCGACGTGTGCCTCATCCCGGCCAGCGCCCACGGCACCAACGCGGCGTCGGCGGTGATGGCCGGCATGCGGGTCGTCGTGGTCAAGAACGCCGACGACGGCACCGTCGACCTCGCCGACCTGCGCGAGCAGTGCGAGAAGCACGCCGACGACCTCGCCGCGATCATGGTCACCTACCCCTCGACCCACGGCGCCTACGAGGACACCATCACCGAGCTGTGCGAGGTCGTGCACGCCGCCGGCGGTCAGGTCTACGTCGACGGCGCCAACCTCAACGCGCTGCTCGGCTACGCCAAGCCCGGCGAGTTCGGCGGCGACGTGTCGCACCTCAACCTGCACAAGACGTTCTGCATCCCCCACGGCGGCGGCGGACCCGGCGTCGGGCCGGTCGCCGTGCGCGCCCACCTCGCGCCGTTCCTGCCCAGCCACGGCATGCACCCCGACGCCGACAAGCGTGAGGGCATCGGCCCGATCAGCGCCGCGCCCTACGGCTCCGCCGGCATCCTGCCGATCTCGTGGGCCTACGTGCGCCTGATGGGCCCGGCCGGCCTGGCCCGCGCCACCGCGAGCGCCGTCCTGGCCGCCAACTACGTCGCCAAGCGGCTCGGCGAGCACTTCCCGGTGCTCTACACCGGCCACGGCGGCCTGGTGGCCCACGAGTGCATCCTCGACGTCCGCGAGCTCACCAGGTCGACCGGCGTCAGCGTCGACGACGTCGCCAAGCGGCTCGTCGACTACGGCTTCCACGCCCCGACGATGTCGTTCCCCGTCGCCGGCACGCTCATGGTCGAGCCCACCGAGTCGGAGGACCTCGCCGAGATCGACCGCTTCTGCGACGCGATGATCGCCATCAAGGGCGAGATCGACCGCGTCGGCGCGGGTGAGTGGACCCCGGAGGACTCGCCGCTGCGCGGGGCCCCGCACACGGCTCGTGCCCTCGTGGGCGAGTGGGACCGCGCCTACTCCCGCGAGGTCGCGGTGTTCCCGACCGGCATCGACCCCGACAAGTACTGGCCCCCGGTCGCCCGCATCGACCAGGCCTACGGCGACCGCAACCTGGTCTGCTCGTGCCCCTCGCCGGAGGCCTTCGCCGAGTGAGCCTCGCGGCGCGGCTCACAGCGATCCAGCACGACGGCCGGCTGCCCACGGTCGTCGCCGGCGTGCTCCGCGACGGCGTGCTCGCCGAGACGGCCGGCGTGCACGCCGACGTCGGCACCGCCTACCGCATCGGCTCGATCACCAAGACCTTCACCGCGGTGCTGGTCCTGCAGCTGCGCGACGAGGGCCGGGTCTCGCTCGACGACCGTCTCGACGCTCACGTGCCCGACACGTCGTACGGCGGAGTCAGCCTGGGCGACCTGCTCGGCCACACCGGCGGCCTCCAGGCCGAGCCCACCGGACCCTGGTGGGAGCGCTCGACCGGCGGCTCGTTCGCCGAGCTCGTCGCGGCCGACGACGGCACGGGCGCGGTCGCCGCGCCGGGGGAGTGGTTCCACTACTCCAACCTGGGCTACGGGCTGCTCGGCGAGCTCGTCGCCCGGCTGCACGGAGCGTCGTGGCTGCACGTCGTCCGTGAGCAGCTGCTCGAGCCTCTCGGCATGAGCCGCACGACGTGGGGGCCGGTCGCCCCGCACGCCCAGGGCCGCAGCGTCCGCCACTTCACCGGACAGCTCGACGACGAACCGCACACCGACACCGGCGCCATGGGTCCGGCCGGACAGCTGTGGAGCACCGTCGCCGACCTCGCCACGTGGGCCGGCGTGCTCCTCGGACGCCGTCCGGACCTCCTTGCCGAGGCGACGGCCGCCGAGATGCGCACCCCTCGACTCGATCCCACCTACGGCCTCGGGCTCCAGCTCGCCGAGCTCGGCGGGCGCAGCCTGGTCGGTCACCCCGGCTCGATGCCGGGCTTCCAGTCGGTGCTGTTCGTCGAGCCGGACACCGGCGACGGCGCCGTCGTGCTCACCAACGCCACCACCGGGCTCGACGTGCGGGCCGCCGTCCCCGCCCTGCTCGCCGACGCCGCCAGCGACGCCCCACGGGTCGAGCCCTGGATCCCGACGACGAGCCTGCCGGCCGACGTCGAGCCCCTGCTCGGCGTGTGGTTCTGGGGCAACACCGCGACCGAGTGGCGCTGGCAGCACGACCGGCTCGAGCTGCGCCGGCTGCAGGTCGGCACGCTCACCTCGACGTTCGTGCGCCGCGACGACGGCGTGCTCGTCGGCGACAGCGGCTACCACCGGGGCGAGACGTTGCACGTGCACGAGCACCACCTCGAGTGCGCGACGTTCCTGTTCACCCGCGCGCCCTACGACCCGAGGGTGTTCACCGCGGTCCGGTAGAACGTGGTGGTGCCAACCCACCACGAGGTCGAGCGGGCCTACGCCGTCGGCCCGACCGACCTCCTCCCCGATCTCGGCGGCCTCGAGGGCGTCGCTACCGTCACCGAGCCGGCCACCGCGACGCTGGTCGCCACCTACCTCGACACCGCCGACCTCGACTTCGTCCGGGCCGGGGTCACGCTGCGGCGCCGGGTCGGAGGCTCCGACGAGGGCTGGCACCTCAAGGTGCCGGCGGGCGACGGCCGCGACGAGGTGCGTCGTGCGCTCGGCTCCAGCGTCGCGGTGCCCCAGGCGCTGGCGCGCACGGTCCTCGGCTGGACGCGCGGGCGCCCGCTCGTGCCGGTCGCCGTCATCGAGACGGTCCGCACGACGACCTACCTGCTCGACCTCGACGGCGTGGTGCTCGCCGAGGTGGCCGACGACGTCGTCGTCGGCACGCCCACGGGGGGCACGGCGGTGGCGTGGCGAGAGGTCGAGGTCGAGCTGGTCGCGGCGCCGCCGGCGCTGCTCGACGACGCCGACGTCCTCCTGGCGCGGAGCGGCATCCACCCGAGCACGGAGCAGCGCAAGATCGGCACCGTGCTCGCCGAGCAGCTGGCGGCGCTGGCGCCCGCGCCCGAGCCGAGCGCCGACGGCCCGGCCGGACTGGTGCTGCACGCCCGGCTGCTGGCGCTCGCTGCCGAGCTACGGGCGCGCGACTGCGACGTCCGTCGCGGGGTCGACGACGGCGTCCACCAGCTGCGCGTCGCGTGCCGTCGACTCCGCGGGGCGCTGGCGACCTACCGCCCGCTCGTCGACCGCGCGGTCGCCGACCCGCTGCGTGACGAGCTCGGGTGGCTCGCCCGCACGCTCGGCGACGGTCGCGACGCCGAGGTGATCCGCGACCGTCTGCGCGACGGCGTCGCCCAGCTGCCGCGGGCCCAGGTCGTCGGTCCCGTGCGGCGCCGCATCGACCGCACCTACGCCGAGCGGCTGCGGGTCGCCGACCGGCACGCCCAGCAGGTGCTCGACTCACCCCGCTACCGCCGCCTGCTCGACCGTCTCACGGCGGTCGTCGACCAGCCGCCCTGGACGCCGAAGGCCGACAAGCGCGCCACGAAGGTGTTGCCGCGCCGGGTCGAGCGCGACTGGGAGCGGGTGCGCGACGCGCTCGACGTGGCGCGCGCGCTCGAGGGGACGGCCGCGCACGACGAGGCCCTGCACGACGTCCGCAAGGCCGCGAAGCGGCTGCGCTACGCCTGCGAGACGCTCGAACCGGCGTGGGGTGCGGAGGCGAAGAGGCTCCGCAAGGCGGCGCAGGAGGTCACCCGCGTGCTCGGCGACCGGCAGGACAGCGCCGTCGCCCGGGGCGAGCTGCGACGCATCGCCCGCGAGGCCACCGGCGCCGGTGAGAGCGCGTTCAGCTACGGCGTCCTCCACGCCCGGGAGGAGGCCGTCTCCACCGCGCGCGAGACCGAGCTGGACGACGTCTGGGAGGCCCTGGCCGACCCCGCCCTGCGGGAGTGGTTGAGCTGACGGTTCGGCGACGCTGCATCCGACGAGGCCGCGGCCTCACATGGCCTGCGACACGCTCGACATGTTGAAGTCGGGCACCCTGAGCGCGGGCGTCGCCGTGCGGGAGAAGTAGTCGTCGCCCCACTCGCGGCTGAAGCTCGGCACGGTGGCCGAGGCGTGGGTGAAGCGGCGCAGCAGGTCGATCGGGCTCTCGTTCCAGCGGAAGTTGTTCACCGAGCCGGTGATCTCGCCGTTCTCGACGAGGTAGACGCCGTCGCGGGTCAGGCCCGTGAGGAGCAAGGACTGCGGGTCGACCTCGCGGATGTACCACAGGCACGTCAGCAGCAGACCGCGCTCGGTGCCGGCGACCAGGTCGTCGATCGAGCCCGTGGCGCCGTCGACCTCGAGCACCAGGTTGTCGATCGCCGGGGTGACCGGCTGCGAGGTCAGCGTCGCGCTGTGGCGGGTCTGGAGCAGCGCGGTGAGCTCGCCGTCGCGGATCCAGTCGGTGCGCGCGAGCGGGAGGCCGTTGTCGTAGACCGAGCTCTCGTCGCCCGACGACGACGCGACGTTGAACGGCGCGCACTGGAGCCGATCGTGCAGGGGGTCGCTGAAGAGGTTGACGCCGCGCGCAGCGATCGTCTCGCCGATGCGTGTGCCGGTGGGCCGGCGGCTGTAGACCGACTGGCCCTCCCAGGCGGTGCGCGCGCCGGCGTACCAGTAGGCGTCGATCATCACGTCGGCCACGGCGGACGGCGGCAGGATCGTGTCGTAGCGGCCGGCCGGCAGGTCGACGCGGCGACTGCCCCACGCGAGCCGCTGGGCGATCTCGGCCTCGATGGCGAGCGCGTCGACGTCGGCGAAGTCGCGCGTCGCGCCCCCCACCCAGGCGCTCTCGGTGAGTGCCGCGTTCTTGCCGGTACAGCCGTAGTGGCCGGTCGGCTGCACGTGCCTCAACCGCAGACCGGTCGACGAGCCGAGGTAGGTGGTCGTCATCTCGTGGTTCACGAACCCGTACAGGACCCGGTCGCCGTCGCCCGCGCGCCCGAACGCTTCGCCGAGGGCCGGGGCGAACGCGTCGTAGACGTGGATGTCGGTGGGCTCGGGGGCGTCGTCCCACCCCGGGCTCGCGGGGGAGTCGGCCGCCGTCACGAGCGGGTTGCGGTCTTCGGCCGGGGACGCCGCGCGGGCGGCCGCGTCGGCCGCGGTGACGAGGTCGGCCACCTGGGCCTGCGTGGTCGCGCTGCCGGTGACCGAGCCGGTGGCTCCGCCGACGAAGGAGATCACCGTGACGGTGACGCCGTGCATGACCCCGTTGGTGGTGAGGGTGTTGTTGGCCCAGCGCAGGTTGGCGCTGGTCTTGTCGCGGACGATGACGACGCAGTCGTCGGCCGTCGACGTCACGAGGGCCTGCTCGACCAGGGACTGGGGCGTGGTGACCGTCATCAGTTGCCGCCCTCCTCGAGCGTGTTGAGGATCCGGACGTCGCGGAAGAGCGACGTCGGGCAGCCGTGGCTCACGGCCGCGACCTGGCCCGGCTGGGCCTTGCCGCAGTTGAACGCCCCGCCGAGCACCCAGGTGTCGGCGTTGCCGACCGCCTCGAGCGAGTTCCAGAAGTCGGTGGTGGTGGCCTGGTAGGCCGCGTCGCGCACCTGGCCGACGATCTCGCCGTCGCGAATCGAATAGAAGCGTTGTCCGGTGAACTGGAAGTTGAACCGTTGCATGTCGATGGACCACGAGCGGTCGCCGACGATGTACAGGCCGCGCTCGACACGGCTGATGAGGTCGTCGGTGCCGGGACCGCCGGGATCGGGGTCGGGCTGCAACGAGACGTTGGCCATGCGCTGGATGGGGATGTGGCCGGGGGAGTCGGCGTAGGCACAACCGTTGGAGCGACCGCCGTTGAGCTCCGGGAGCATCACGCCCATCGGCCGGTCGAGCTGGTAGCCGACGAGCACGCCGTCCTTGACGATGTCCCAGCCCTGCGTCTGGACGCCCTCGTCGTCGTAGCCGATGGTGGCGAGGCCGTGCTCGACGGTGCGGTCGCCGGTGACGTTCATGACCCCGGAGCCGTACTGCAGCGTGCCGAGCTTATCGATCGTCGCAAACGACGTGCCGGCGTAGTTGGCCTCGTAGCCGAGCGCGCGGTCGAGCTCGGTGGCGTGCCCGATCGACTCGTGGATGGTGAGCCACAGGTTGCTGGGGTGGATGACGAGGTCGTAGGTGCCGGCCTCGACGCTCGGCGCCTTGAGCTTCTCGGCGAGCAGCTCGGGCACCTCGTCGATCTCGGCGTCCCAGTCCCAGGCCCCGTCGGCGACGCTGCCGGTGACGAACTCCCACCCGCGGCCGACCGGTGGCGCGATGCTGGCCATCGAGTCGAAGGTGTCGGCCCCGGCGCCCATCGCCTCGAAGCCGGGCTGCAGCCGCACCCGCTGCTGCGTCGTCCGCGTGCCGGCGAGGTCGGCGTAGTACTTGTTCTCCTGCACCTGCAGCACGTAGGCCGTGGCGTGGTCGACGGCGGCGCCGCGGCGCAGGCGCTGCGTCCAGTCGACGAGCGTGGCGACCTTGTCGGACACCGGCACGTCGAGGGGGTTGGTGACGTAGGAGCTGACCCACGTGACGTCGTCGTGCACCGGTTCGTCGGCGATCTCGACGGGCGTGGTGGTCATGCCCGAGGCGACCGTGGCGACGGCCACGGCGGTCTCGGCGACCCGGACCGCCTCGTCGGGCGTCAGCACGACCCCGGAGGCGAAGCCCCACGAGCCGCGGTGGATCACCCGGACGGCGAACCCGAGGTCCTCGGCGTCGCTGGCGCCCTGCAGGACGCCGTCCTTGACCCGCAGGCTCTGGTAGCGCACCCGCTCGAAGCGGAAGTCGGCGTGGGTCACGCCGAGCTCGCGGGCGCGGGCGAGGGCGGCATCGCCGAGGACGCGGTAGGGCAGGTCGGCGAAGGTCGGGTCGAGACCGGGCATGTCCAGCAACCTAGCCCGCCACGACTAGGGTCTGCGACATGGTTGATGGTGTGCCTGCGGGGCCGTCGTGGTTGGGCATCGGTGCGCAGCGCAGCGGCACGACCTGGCTCACCGACCTGCTCACCCAGCACCCGCAGGTCGGGCTGGGCACCAACGGCAAGAAGGAGCAGCACCTGCTCCAGAAGGTAGCCGACCGCCGGGTGCCTGAGGCCGACTACCTCGACCTCTTCCCCGCCGACGGCGTGCGTCGCGGTGACTGGACCCCGCAGTACCTGCGGCACGCCTCGGTCCCGGCCGCGGCCGCGCGGTTGCTGCCCGACGTGCCCGTGCTCGTCGTCCTGCGCGACCCGGTCGAGCGGTTCCGCTCGGCCATGCGCCTGGCCGCCACCCGGGAGGCGGCCGGCAACCCGTCGCCATGGCCCTACCCGGTGCCGATCACGGTGCAGACCTGGACCGGCATGTACGCCGACCAGCTCGACATGTGGGCGGCCGCGGTCGGCCGCGACCGGATGCACGTCCTCGTCTTCGAGCAGGCGCGCACTGACCCGCAGGCCACGCTCGACCGACTGTGGTCGGTGCTCGGCCTCGACCCTGTCGCGCTCTCCGGCGTGCAGGACGCCTCCGGGTCGTCGTCGCGCGCCGACTGGCAGTGGACGCCGGGACTGGAGGACTCGTTACGGGCCCTCTACCGCCCACAGCTGCAGCGCCTGCGAGACGACTGGGGCCTCGACCTCGGCTCGTGGCGATCGGTCGCCGCCGACCCGGCCTAGCCCATCTCGGAGGCCCATCACCCTCGTGGGCGGTGGGTCGAGGCGCTCGTCGGCCTAGCGTCGAGGCATGGCTACCAAGAAGGTCGCGTTCCTGACCGCCAACGAGGGCATCGAGAAGGCCGAGCTGGTCGAGCCGTGGCAGGCGGTGACCGACGCCGGTCACGAGCCGGTGCTGCTGGCCGTCGAAGCGGGCGAGGTGCAGCTCTTCGAGCACCTCGACAAGGCCGACACCCAGGCCGTCGACAAGACCGTCGGTGATGCCGACGTCGACGACTACGACGCGCTGGTGCTGCCCGGTGGCGTCGCCAACCCCGACGCACTGCGGATGGACGAGGACGCCGTGTCGTTCGTCAAGCAGTTCGTCGACTCGGGCAAGCCGGTCGCGGCGATCTGCCACGCGCCGTGGGTGCTCGTCGAGGCCGACGTCGTGCAGGGCCGCGCGCTGGCCTCGTGGCCGAGCCTGCAGACCGACATCCGCAACGCCGGCGGCGAGTGGCGCGACGAGGAGGTCGTGACCGACCGCAACCTCATCACCAGCCGCAATCCCGACGACATCCCGGCCTTCAACAACGCCCTGCTCGAGGCGATCTCCCACGGGGCGGCCGGCACCGACTGACGGCCGGCGCTACCGTCGCACGGAGACGGCGGAGCCCTGCCGCGACTTGGTGACGACGAGCTGGGTGGGGATGCGGTCGCGCATCTCGGCGACGTGGCTGACGACACCGACCACCCGGCCGCCGTCGCGCAGATCGTCGAGCACGTCGAGCACGTCGTCGAGGGTGTCGGCGTCGAGCGAGCCGAAGCCTTCGTCGACGAAGAGCGTGTCGAGCGAGGCGCCGCCGGCCTCGTGGGCGATGACGTCGGCCAGGCCCAGGGCCAGCGCGAGCGAGACGACGAAGGTCTCGCCGCCCGAGAGCGTGGCGGGGTCGCGCGTGTCGCCGGACCAGTCGTCGTGCACGAGCAGGCTGAGGCCGCCGCGCGTCTCGCCGGCGCCGCGGTGCCCGGTGTGCTCGAGCGAGTAGCGCTGGTCGCTCATGCGCGCGAGCCGCTCGTTCGCGGCAGCGACGACCTGGCTGAGCCGGTAGGCGAGCACGTAGGCCGACAGGCGCATGCGCAGCCGGTTGCCGGGGGACCTGCCCTCGACGAAGGCGGCCAATGACGTCGTGAGGTCGAGCTCGGCCCGCAGCGGGACGGCGCGTTCGAGCACGTCGGCGAGCTCGGAGCGGAGCCCGGCGAGGCGGGTGAGGCGGGTGGCCGAGACCCGGGCGCGTGTCTCGGCATCGGCCAGTGCCGCGAGGGCGCGACCGTGGGCCACCTCGAGCTCGGCGACCGACGGGCCGTCGTCGAGCGGGACGTCGACGTCGGCGAGCACGGCACGCACGGCCGCCAGGCGGGCCTCGTGGTGGGCGACCTTCGCTGACAGGGCATCGAGGCCGCTGCGGTCGAGCGCCGCGGCGACGGCCTCGTGCACGTCGGCGAACCCGGCGTCGTCGGCCGCGTCGAGCAGGGCGGCCCGGGCGTCGTCGGCGGCCGCGGCTGCGGCTGCGGCGTCGCGGGCGCGGGTCGCGGCGGTGGCGCAGAGCTCTCGGGTGCGCTCGTGGTGGCGCACGAGCTCGTCGAGGTCGTCGTGGTCGCCGAGCAGGGCCTGCAGCTCGGCGTCGAGCGTGGCCACCTCGTCGACCAGGACGCCGTGGCGCAGCTCGAGCGCGGCGCAGTGGCGCTCGGCGTCGTCGACGTCGGCCTCGAGCCGGACGGCAGCCGCCTCGAGGGCGGCGACGTCGTGCTCGAGCCCGGGCAGGGCCGAGCCCTGACCGCGTGCGCGCCGCAGGGCACTGTCGGCCTGGGTGAGCGCGGTCGCGGTCTCGGCACGGCCGAGGTCGCCCGTGCGCTCGCGCACCGCGGCCACGCGGATCTCGAGCTCGCGCAGGTGCTCGCTGTGCGCGTGCTCGAGCGACGCAGCGGTGTCGACCTCGGCCCGCGCGGCCTTCTCGGCGGCGGCATCGGGCGCGCCGGGAGCCGGGTGCGCCTTGTCGGGGTGGTCGGCCGAGCCGCAGACCGGGCAGCAGGCACCGACGGCCAGGGCCGTGGCCAGCTCGGCGGCCATGCCGTCGACCCGGGCGTGCTGGATGGTGACGAGCCGCTCGCGCAGCCCCAGGCACGACTCACGGGCGTCGAGATAGGCGGTACGCGCCTCAGCCGCGGTGACCTCGAGGCCGGCGAGCTCGTCGTGCGCCGCGAGCGCGGCGCGCCGCTGCGAGACCCGCTCGTCGAGCGCCACGGCGCGCTCGGCCTCGCGGCCGGCCGCGGCCAGCCGTTCGCGGGACGCGGCCAGCAGCGCGGGATGGTCGCGCTGGGCGGCCTGTGCCTGCGCGAGCGCGACGGTGGCGGCTTCGAGCCCGCGCTCGACCTCGCGCCGCTCGACCCGCGCCTGCTCGAGACGCAGGCCGCGCGGTCGGAACGAGCGTACGTCGGCTAGCACGGCCGCCGCGTGGTCTTCGGCGTCGTCGAGGGTCTCGGGCCGGAGGTGGTCGCCGAGGTGGCGCCGGGCGAGGTCGAAGGCGTGGGCGGCGTGCTCGCGGGCCCGGACGGCGGTGGCGTTGGCGTTGACCGCGACGGTGTGCAGCGGGCGGACGGCGGCGGCCCGGCGCGCGGCGTCGAGGCGGCGTCGGTCGTCGTGGTGGACGGCGGCCGTGGCCTCGAGCTCGTCGAGCTCGGCGGCCGCAGCCCGGGTGCGGGCGGCGCGGTCGGCGACGACGCGGGCCTGCTGGAGGCCGGCCCGGCTGATCCGCTCGCGCTCGGCGGCGTGGCCCACGGCCGCGCCCGAGGTCGACGTCTCGGCCTCGGCGTCGGCGACGAGCCGGGCGAGCCAGGCCGTGAGGTCGTCGTGCTCGACCTCGCCGTCGCCGTGGTCGGGAGCCGGCACGCCGGCCGCCTCGCTGGCCCGGCTGACGACGTCGTCGACCTCGGCGCGGACGACGGCGTGCTCGCGCCCCAGGTCGCGCCGGCGCTCGGCGAGCCACTGCTCGACGCGCTCGAAGCGCCCGGTGTGGAACAGCTGCTGCAGCAGCCGGTGGCGCTCGTCGGAGCGGGCGCGCAGGAACGCCTGGAACCGCCCCTGCGGCAGCAGCGCGACCTGGGTGAACTGCGTGAGGCTGAGGCCGAGGAGACGACCGAGGAGGTCGCCGGTCTCGTCGAGGCGGCTCGAGAGCGGGGTCCAGGAGTCGTCGACGAGCTCGCTGAGGGTGACCCCCGCCTGCTGGGCCGTGGTGCCCTCGCCCCGGCGCTTCGGACGACGCCACGCGGGCGAACGCACGACGCGGAACCGACGACCCGACAGCGTGACCTCGAGGGTCACCCGCGGGACGGTGTGCGGCGCGGCGTGGTCGGAGCGCAGCCGCTTGGCGCTGCCGCGATCGCCCGGGACGTCGCCGTAGAGCGCGAAGCACACGGCGTCGAGCACACTCGTCTTGCCGGCGCCGGTGGCGCCGGAGAGCAGGAACAGGCCGGCCTCGGAGAGCTCGTCGAAGTCGACCTCGGCACTCGTGGCGAACGGCCCGAACGCCTCGACGCGCAGGTGGTGCAACCTCACGGGCGATCACCCGGGTCGGCACAGCAGTCGATGGCGCGGTCGAGCAGGGCCACCTCGGCGGCGGTGGGCGCGACGCCGCGCAGGTCGGTCATGAACTCGTGGGCGACGTCGTGGTCGCGTCGTCCGGTGGACGACGAGGCGGGCAGCCCGCCCCACGGCGTGCGGGTGGCCTCGAAGCCGAGCAGGAGTGCGTGCGGGAACCGGCGCCGCAACCGGTCCATGGCGTGGGCGGGCCGGTGGGTGTCGGTGAGGGTGGCCTCGACCCACGCGGTCTCGTGGACGGCGAGCGCCGGGTCGGCGAGCAGGTCGTCGAGGGTGCCGCGCAGTCGGGCGAGTGCCCGCGGCCGCGGTGCCTCGACGAGCTCGGCGCGCACCGAGCCGTCGGCGGCGAGGTCGACCAGCCACGAGCCCTTGCGCTGCCCGGCCTCGGAGAACGAGTAGGCCAGCGGCGAGCCGCTGTAGCGCAGGCGGTCGTCGATGGCGTGCGGGCGGTGCAGGTGACCGAGCGCGGTGTAGTGGATGCCGTCGAAGACCGACGTGGGCACGCGGGCGACGCCGCCGACCGAGATGTCGCGCTCGGAGTCGCTGGGCTGCGCGCCGGCGACGAAGGCGTGCGCGAGCACGACCGAGCGCGTGCCCTGGCGGCCGGCGAGGTCGGCCCGCACCCGCGTCATCGCCTCGTCGAGCGCGACCTGGTGCGAGCGCACCGGTAGCGACCACGGCCCGGCGACGGCGTGGGGGTCGAGGTAGGGGATTGCGTGGACCGCGACGGGCCCGTGCTCGTCGTGGACGACGACCGGCGTGCCGACCCCGGCCGGATCGGTGCGCAGGTGGACCCCGGCGGCGTCGATCAGCCGGGCGCTGAACCCGAGGCGGTGGGCGGAGTCGTGGTTGCCGCTCGAGACGACGACGGTGGCCCGCGAGTGCGCGAGCCGGACCAGGGCGTCGTCGGCGAGCCGGACGGCGTCGACCGGCGGCAGCGCGCGGTCGTAGACGTCGCCGGACACGACGACGAGGTCGACCTGCTCGGCCGCGACGACCTCGAGCAGGTGGTCGACGTAGGTGGCCTGGTGGGTCAGCATCCCCTCGCGGTGGAACGACCGGCCCAGGTGCCAGTCGGAGGTGTGGAGGATGCGCATGGAGCCGACGTTAGGGGCCACCCCCGACACAGTCGCGCCTACGCGCCGGGCGGACCGGGATTGCCGAAGTCGTCACACGGTGCCCTCCGACGCCCTAGCCTTCGTCGTCCGGACGGAGGGGGTGTACGTGGACGGACGACAGCGACGGAAGCTCGTGCTGGAGCTGACCAGCCTGACGGCCGTGATCGCCTCGTCGGTCGGCTTCTCGGGGGCGTTCGTGGCGCACTGGGGCGCCGGCGCCAGCGGGCGCCTGGCGGCGACGACCGCCGTGGTGGTCCTCCTGCTGTGGACGGCGGTCCGCCTGCGACGTCCGCCGGTGCCGAAGCCGTGGAGCGTGGAGGACCTCTGCCCGGACGCCGGTGGCGTCGACGAACCCGTGGAGGAGAGCCGCCGCGCCCGGGTGACGGGGTGGCTCATCGCCCTGGTGGTCGTCGGTGGGTTCTTCGTGCTCGCGATCGCGGTGCGCTTCTTCGTCCCCCTCTGGGTGGTGCTGGGGTTCGCGATCCTCGACAGCAGCTCGGCGCTCGGCGACGTCATGATCGCGGCCATGTGCACCGTCGCGGTCGGGCTGGGCGTCGAGTGGGGGATCGTCGAACCCCTGTCCCGGCGGTGGGACGTCGACGTCGACGGGGTCATCGGGATCCCCGCGGACCTCGGTCCGGCTCAGGCGTAGCGCACGACCCGGTCGGCCGAGGCGAACCCGTAGAGCACGAGCCCGGCACGCCGGGCGAGGTCGACCGCGAGGCTCGTGGGCGCACCGACCGCGACCAACGCGCCGGTGCCGACCGCGACCGCCTTCTGCACGAGCTCGAACCCGGCGCGGCCGCTGACCACCAGGCAGGCGCCGGCGACGGGCTCGCCCGCGAGCAGCCGGGCCCCGGTGACCTTGTCGACGGCGTTGTGGCGACCGACGTCCTCGCGGACGACGAGCAGCTCGCCGGCCGCTGTGGCGAGGCCGGCCGCGTGCACGCCGCCCGTGCGGTCGAAGACCCGCTGGTGCGCGCGCAGCGCGTCGGGCAGGCCGCGCACGACCTCGGACGACGGCAGCCCGGCCGACCAGGGCGGGCCCGTGGTGGTCAGGGCGGAGTCGACGCTGTCGCGCCCGCACACCCCGCAGGCCGACGAGCCGGCCGAGAGCGCGTCGTGCTGGTGGGGCAGGACCGTCGGCGCCTGGTCGAGCGTGACCGTGACGACGTTGAACTCCTGGTCGGGGGCCAGGGTCACGTCGGTGCAGTAGGCCACCCCGTGCACGGCCCCGGGCGCGGCCGGGGCGAGGCCCTCGTGGACCGCCCAGCCGGCGGCGAGCTCGAAGTCGTGCCCGGGGGTGCGCATGGTGACCCACACGCGGCGGGCGGGCGCGCCGGGCCACTGGAGACGGATCTCGAGGGGCTCCTCGGTGACGACCCGGTCCTCGCGGCCACGCTCGACGTCGTCGCGCAGCTCGGTGACCCGCAGGCGCACCGAGGGACCCGGGCGTCGCTCGCTCGTCATGCCGCAGCGACCGGGTAGGCGGCCCGGACGGCCAGACGCCGGGCGAGCACGTCGGCCTGATCGGCCACGCGGCGGTGCACCGCCGGCTCGAGCACGCCGGCCCCGAGCAGGGCGTGTGCGCTCTCGAGGGTCTCGGTGTCGACGCGGGTCCGTGGGAAGAACGCCTCGGCGGCGAGCGCCAGCACCCATCCCGACCGGACGGCGGAGGTGCCCGGCAGCTCGGCGAAGTAGCGCTCGACGTAGGGGTCGGTGAGCTCGCGCTGGGTGCCCTGCCACAGGCCGTGGCCGGCTGCTTCGAGCTCGTAGTTCGCGACATCGAGCTCGCCGGTGAACATGCGCCAGGCGAGCTGCTTGGCCTCGGGCGTGGGCAGCGACGTCGACGCCCGCACGTGCTGCACGCGGGTGCTGGCCGTAGGGTCGTCGGCCAGGGCGGCGTCGAGCGCCGCCTGGTCGGTGCCGCCGAGCGTGGCCAGCTGCACCAGCAGCCGCCACCGGACGTCGGAGTCGGGCTCGACGCCCTCGGGCGTGTCGACCAGCCACGAGCGGAGCAGGTCGACGTCGTCGGCGGTGCGGACGGCGGCCCGGAACGCGGCGAGCTGGTGCTCGGAGCCCGGTTCGAGGTCGGCGACGAGCCCGGCCGCGGCGTCGTGGACCCGCGCCCGCGAGCCGGGGGCTGCGGCGGGCAGCACCTCGGCCAGCACCCAGGGCACCGTGTGCCGGGCGGTGTCCTCGGTGTCGGCGACCGGGAAGGCCGCGACGAGCAGGTCGACGACGGCGTCGGGGGCCACGCGGGCCATGCTGAAGCCGCTCTTGACGTTGTTCCAGGCGCCGGCGCGCACGGCGTCGTCGGTCAGGCGCGGCAGCTCGGAGACCAGGGCCGCGACGGTCTGACGGTCGGGGACGTAGACGCCCCAGCTCACCTCGTGCGGATCGACGAGCACGGCCGTCGTGCCGTCGGCTTCGATCGGACAGGGTGTCGTGTCGTCCTGGACCGCCAGCGGCGTGCTGGTGACGGCGCCGGCGCGGAGGGTGACGACGTCGAGCCGGTGGGTGCGGTCGGCCGGGTGCCCGGACGGCGGCGTGCGGTGCAGCACGGCGGTCTCGCGGTCGACCGAGAGTATGTCGGGGCCGGCCGTGCGCAGCCACTGGTCGACCACGGGAGCGAGGTCGTCGGCGCCGGCCCGCTCCCACGAGGCGAACAGGTCGTGCATCGTCGCGTTGCCGAACCGGTGACGCGTGAGGTGGTCGACCACGCCGGCGAAGAAGACGTCGTCGCCGAGCGACGTCGCGAGCTGGCGCAGGATGCTCGAGCCCTTGGCGTAGGAGATGCCGTCGAAGTTCTGCAGGGCGACGATCGCGTCGACTGCCCCGTTGCCCGCCACCGGGTGCGTCGTCGCGCGTTGGTCGGCGGTCAGGCCCCACTGCCGCCGGGCCCACGAGACGTGGGTCCAGGCGTCGGCGTACCGGGTGACGTCGGCGGTGACCCGGTTGCCCATGTACTCGGCGAACGACTCGTTGAGCCACAGGTCGTCCCACCAGGCCGGCGTGACGATGTTGCCGAACCACTGGTGGGCCATCTCGTGGGCCACGGTCGTCGCACGGTGGATCCGGGTGCCGCGCGTGACCCGGGTGTCGAAGACCATCTGGTCGCGGAACGTGACGCAGCCCGGGTTCTCCATCGCGCCGGCGTTGAACTCCGGCACGAACGCCTGGTGGTAGTCGCCGAACGGGTAGCGGATGCCGAACCGGCGGTGGTACTCGTCGAAGCACTGCCGGGTGAGGGTGAGCAGCTCGTCGGCGTCCTTGTCGAGGTGGACGGCGAGACTCTGCCGCGCGCTCAGCCCGAGCGGGATGCCGTCGTGCTCGTCGCGGATGACGTGGTAGGGCCCGGCGACGACCGTGACGACGTAGGTCGACAGCGGCTGCGTCGGCCCGATCTCCCAGGTGCCGGGCTCGGGGTTGGTGGCCGGGGCGTTGCCCACGACGACCCAGTCGTGCGGGGCGCGTACGTGCAACGTGTACGGCGCCTTGAGGTCGGGCTGGTCGAAGCACGCGAAGACGGTCGGGGCGGCGTCCATGAACGACATGCCGTAGACGTAGCGGCGCCCGTCGGCCGGGTCGACGTGCAGGTGGAGGCCCTCGCCGTCGTTGCGGAACGGCATGACGGCGTCGACGACGAGCACGTTCGTGCCGGCGACCGTGAGGATCGGCAACCGTCCACCGTCGAGGGTGTCGACGTCGACCGGCGCACCGTTGAGCCTGATCGACCTCACCCGCGTCGGCTTGAGGTCGACGAACGTGGCGCCGCCCCGGCTCTCGAAGGTGATGGAGGTGACCGAGCCGAAGACCTCGGCGTCGGAGGCGAGGTCGAGCGCGACGTCGTAGGCGGTGACGTCGAGCAGCTCGCGGCGCGCGAGCGCCTCGGTGTGGAGCAGTGCGCGGGCCGAGGAGACGCTCATGGGCCCACCCTAGGAGCAGCCTCCTGGGGTGGGCCCACGTGCGGGGGGAACCGTGGTGGGTCAGCGGGTGCCGAACTCCTGCACCCAGTAGTGGCCCCACTGCGAGTCGGCGTCGAAGGCGTAGCCCACGCCGATCTCGGTGAAGCGACCCATGATGTTCTGGCAGTGCCCGGGGCTGTCGAGCCAGCCCTGGACGACGTCGGCCGCGGCGCGGTAGCCGGCGGCGATGTTCTCGCCGTAGCTGCGCCAGTCGTAGCCGGCGTCCTCGAGCCGGTCGCCGGGGTCGTCGCCGTTGGGGCTGGTGTGCGAGAAGTAGTCCCGGGCGGCCATGTCCTGTGCGTGGCTCGCGGCCGCGGCGCTCAGCCTGGTGTTCACGCTGAGGGCCGGCACGGCGGGGTAGTATGTCCCGCCGCAGCGGCGTCCGAGCGCCCGGGCCTCGTTGACCAGCGTCACCACGGTGGTGAGCGTCGGGGTGAGCACGGCCTGGTCGGCGGCGGGACGGACGACGGTGACCAGCCGGCCTCGGGTGACGACGGCGGCGCGGCGGCCCGCCTTCGGGACCAGCACCCGCAGCGCGACCTTGGCAGCGGCCCGTGGCGCTCGCCAGGTGAGCGCCGCGCGCCCGGTGCCGGCCGACCGGACGGCGTCCACCGTGCGCCAGGCGCTGCCGACCCGCCGCTGCAGCTGCACCGGGCGGGCGCCGCCGCTGACCCGGACGCGGGTGACGAGCACCGCACCGGGCTTGACCGTCGCCGGCGTGGTGGGCCACCCGCTGACCCAGCCCGCCCGACGCTCGACCGTGGCCCCGGGGCCGTCGGCGGCGTGCGCGAGCGGCGCCGGCAGCGACAGGGCCGCGAGGGCCAGGAGGAGAAGGGCGACCGAGAGGACCGCCCGGTGGGGGGTGGGGGGCATGCCGACCACTGTCCGCGACGCCGGCCCCCGGCGGAACACCCGCCGGTCGGTCCTGACCAGGCGTTCTGGAGGTCTGGCCGGGGTGACTAGTCCCTGGTGGCCGAACGGAGGACGTCGACGGGGCTGATGGGGCTGATGGGACTGGTGTGACTTCTGGGACCAACCATGAGGATCGGCTGTGGATCGCCCGTGTCCGGGACGAGGGGAAGCCGCCTGTCGGTGTTGCCCCGCCGGGCACGACGACGGGACCCGATCCGGGCGGATCGGGTCCCGTCGCGAGGGAGGAGCAGCCTCAGCCCTGGTAGGCGAGCGCGAACTCCACCCGCCCCTCGTCGTCGACCGCGGCGTCGAGGACCTTGTCGTCGAGGAGCTCGGCGGCACGCTCGTCGAGGAAGACCGTGGCTCCGGCCTGCTCGACGACCTGGTCGTCGGGCGCGGCACCCTCGGCGGGCGCGATCGCGAACGACGACGGGTCGGCGTCGCTGGTGATGCGGAGCCCGGCGCCGTCGCCGAAGCCGGGCTGGTGGGTGATGTCGCGGACGATCGTGCTGGCGTTCTCGGTGAGGGTGAGCATGCTCGCCTTCCGTCGGGTCCTGCCGTGTCGTTCTCTGACCCCTCCACCGTGACGAACTCGGCCGCCTCGTTCAAGGCGGGCCCGGCCCGCGCGTGTCGTGGCACGCTGTCGTCCATGCCCGAGACGCCCTCCGACCAGCCCACCCACCAGCCCGCTCGGCCCGCCGAGAGCTATCGCAGCGTCACCCTGACCCGCACGGGCCAGGGCGCCTTCACGATCGTCAACGCGGCGGGTGGCCGCATCGACGTGGGCGGCTCCGAGACCGACTTCACGCCGGTCGAGCTGCTGCTCGCCGCCCTCGCCGGCTGCGCGGCGGTCAACGTCGAGGAGCTCACCGGACGCCGGGCCGAGCCGACGCGGTTCGACGTCGTCGCCGAGGGTCACAAGGTGCGCGACGAGACCGGCGGGCGCATGGAGCAGCTACGGCTGCTGTTCGACACCGCGTTCCCCGAGGGGGAGGGAGGCGACAAGGCGCGCGCGATGCTGCCGCGGTTCCTGCAGCAGACCCACGACCGCATCTGCACGGTCTCACGCACCGTCGGTCTCGGCACCGACGTCGCCTACGAGCTCGTCCCCGACGAGACGGCGTGATGCCCCGTCGTCCGGGCATGACCGGACGCCGGCCGGCTCCGTTCAGCCGACGTCGATGCCCATGAACGTGATCGTGGTCGCGGGCGGGCCGTCGGGCCCGCCGCCCTGCACACCGGCGCGCGCGACCTTCTCGACGGTCTGCAGGCCGCGCGGGGCGACGGTGCCGAAGACCGTGTAGTCGGGCCCGAGCGCCGAGTCGCCGTAGACGATGAAGAACTGGGACCCGTTGGTGTCGGGGCCGGCGTTGGCCATGGCGAGCGTGCCCGTGCCGTAGGTCTCCGTGCCGTCGAGCTCGTCGGGGAAGGAGTAGCCCGGGCCGCCGGAGCCGGTGGCCGTCGGGTCGCCACACTGCAGCACGAGGATGCCCTGCGTCGTCAGTCGGTGGCACGTGGTGCCGTCGTAGAAGCCCTGCTCGGCCAGCGAGACGAACGAGCCGACCGTGCACGGCGTGCGGGCGGCGTCGAGGACGACGGGGATCGGGCCCTGGTCGGTGCGGATCGTCGCCTTCACCTCGCCCTGCTGCGTCGGCTCGGCCGGCGGCAGGGTGGCGGCGTCGGGGGAGCCGTCGGGCACGTAGGAGCAGGTGCCCGAGGCGGGCTCGGTCGTGGACGGCGCCGACGGCGCGGCCGGGGTGCCGGCGGTGGCCTCGCCCACCTCGACGAACTCGATGTCGACCGGGGTGACGGGCGCCCCGTCGCCGGTGTCGGGGTCGGTGCCGGCCTCGGCGATCTTCGACACGACGTCGATCGAGGCCTGGTCGATGGTGCCGAAGACCGTGTAGGCCGGGTCGAGCTGGGTGTCCTGGTAGACGACGAAGAACTGCGAGCCGTTGGTCGCGGGCCCGGCGTTGGCCATCGCGAGGGTGCCGGCCGGGTAGGTCTCGGAGCCGCTGAGCTCGTCGGCGTAGGTGTAGCCCGGGCCGCCGCTGCCGGTGCCCGTCGGGTCGCCGCACTGGAGCACGTAGATGCCCTGGGTGGTGAGCCGGTGGCAGGCGGTGTCGTCGTAGTAGCCCTGGCTGGCGAGCGAGGTGAAGGAGTTGACCGTGCACGGGGCCGCGGCGGCGTCGAGCGTGGCGTCGAGGTCGCCGGCGCTGGTCTCGATGGTGACCTGCACCGAGCCCGAGTAGGCGGCGGTCGCGGCCGGCGGCTCGACGTCCTCCGCCGCGTCGCCGCCGACGACGTACTCGCACGGTGCCCCGGACGGGTCCTCCGGCTGGGGGGCGTGGGTCCGCGCCGACGCGTCGGTGTCGGTACCGCCGCTGCTGCCGCCACTGCTGCTGCCGTCGTCGCCGCCCTCGTCGCCGCACGCGGCGAGGCCGAGGGCGAGCACGAGCACGGCCGAGGCGCCGAGGGTCCGGGTCATCCGTCGCATGCGGGTGATCGTAGGTGAGCCTCCTGGGGACGTCCGTCCCGCGGTCCGGGCCCGCGCTACCGGAGCCCGCCTACGCTGGGGGACGTGGAACTCGGTGTGCACTACGCGAACTTCAGCCACCCCGACTGGGCGGACCGACTCGAGGAGCGGCTCACCGAGACCGCTCGCGTGGCCGACGAGGGCGGTGTCTCGCTGCTCACCCTCATGGACCACTGGTTCCAGATGGAGGAGATGGGCGGTCCGTCCGAGCCGATGCTCGAGGGCTACACCACCCTCGGCTACCTGGCCGCCGTCACCGAGCGGGTCCGCCTCAGCCTGCTGGTCACCGGGGTCACCTACCGCCACCCCGGCCTGCTGGCCAAGCAGGTCACCACGCTCGACCGCCTCTCGCGCGGCCGGGCCATGCTCGGCATCGGCGCGGCCTGGTACGACCGCGAGCACGCCGGGCTCGGCGTCCCGTTCCCGTCGACCTCCGAGCGCTTCGAGCGGCTGGAGGAGGCGCTCGAGGTCTGCCTGCAGATGTGGGGCGACGACGAGGGCGCCTACGAGGGCAGCCACTACCGGCTCGCCGAGACGGTCAACGTGCCCCCGGTGCGGCAGCGGCCGCACCCGCCGATCCTGATCGGGGGAGCGGGGGAGAAGAAGACGCTGCGTCTCGTCGCGAAGCACGCCCAGATGTGCAACCTGTTCAGCGAGGGCACCGACGTCGTCGCCCACAAGCTCGACGTCCTGCGCCGGCACTGCGACGACGCCGGCACCGACTACGACGCCATCGAGAAGAGCATCATCTGGATGGGCGACACCACCGACCCCGACGCCTTCCTCACCGAGATGTCCGGCTACGCGCCCCTCGGCATCCAGACCGTCGTGGTCGTGCCCGGCGGCGACGACCCCGTCGCGTGGACCACCGACATGGTGGAGAAGGTGCTGCCGCGCCTTGCCGACCTCTAGGGTCCGGGTCGCGGCCGCCGTCGGCGCGGCGGCGCTGCTGCTGCCCGGTTGCTCGGCCGCCGACGGCGAGGACGCCGAGCGCGGCCCTGCCCCGTCGACCAGCCCGTCGACGGGCCCGTCGTCCACCGACGCTCCGGCCACGGCGACACCGTCCGACGAGGTCGTGACCCCCGCGCCAGCACCCGAGCCGCCGCCCTACGTCGTCAGCGACGGCCGGGCCCGCGACGCCCGGATGAGCATCCCGGCGCTCGGCATCACCGACCTCGAGGTGCAGACCTACCGCGGCTTCACCGACGACGCGCCCGGCCACGCCATCCAGAACACCGGCATCGCCGCCAGCCCGTCCGGACCGCGCGGTGGCACCGGCCCCGGCGGCGTCGGCAACTACCAGGTGACCGGGCACCGCACGTCGTCCACCAGGATCTTCGAGTTCCTGCCCGACCTGCGTCGCGGCGAGAAGGTGCTCGTCACCGCCGGCGACACGACCTACGTCTACCGGGTGACCACCACCCGGATCACCTCGTTCCGGTCCGAGCGGTCGCTGCGCGAGCAGCGCGCGGCCGTGCCCGGTCGCCCGGGCGCCGAGCCGACGCGGGCGATGATCACCATCTCGACCTGCCGCACGCAGGAGGACCACGCCGAGGGCAACTACTGGTCCGACGAGTTCGACAACCCCGAGCACCGCATCGACAAGATCGGTGTGCTGGTCCGCACCCGGCCGGCCTGAGTCGAAAGTCCGCACGACGTCCGCGGCGGGCACTACCGTGCGAGTCCGGTCGATCGAAGGACTCCTGTGCCCCGCTTGCGTTCCCTGCTCGTCCCGGCCCTCACGTGGGGCCTCGTCGCCACCGGCCTGTCCGTGCTGCCGGTCGCCACCGCCCAGGACGCGCCCGCGCCCGACGCCGCCGGCGCAGAGGCTGCACCGCAGGTCTGGACGCCGATCGACGCCCTGCCGGCACGACGCGGCGCCCAGCGGCGACGGGTCGCGCCCACCGACCACGCGGCCTACCGGCTCGACCTGTCCCGGCTCCAGAGCCGCCTCGCCCAGGCGCCCGCCGAGACGTCGTCCTCCGCGCCGGTCGTGGTCGCCGTCCCGGCGCCGAGCGGCGAGCTGGTCGAGTTCGCGGTCACCGAGTCGCCGGTCATGCAGGCCGGGCTCGCAGCGGACTTCCCCGAGATATCCACCTGGGCCGGGCGGACGACGTCCGGGGAGCCGGCGAGCATCCGGCTCGACGTGACGCCGATGGGCTTCCACGCCTCGGTGCACGGCGCCGGCGCCTCGTGGTACGTCGACCCGGCCTACAACGGGCTCGACCAGGGGGCGAGCGCGCCCTACGTCTCCTACCTCGCTGACGACCTGCCGGCCCGCATGTCGCCGCTCGTGGAGCCGGACGAGGTTGACGGGGCGACCCCGGCCCTGCCGCCGGTGGCGCGACGCGTGGGTGAGGGCCCGGGTGCCGTGGCGATCCAGCGCACCTACCGGCTCGCGCTCGTCACCGACGACACCTACGCCGCGCACTTCACCTCCTCGACCGACCCGGCCGTCGTGAACGCCGTCGTCACGGCCGAGAAGGTCACGCTGGTCAACCGGGTCAACCACATCTACGGCAACGACCTCTCGATCCGGCTGCTGCTGGTCGACGACACGGTCGAGACCAACCTCAACACGCCGGCCGCGATGTACGGCCCGAACGGCCCGTGCGGGGCCGTCGCCTGCTACACGACCGCCATGGTGTCCGCCGGCTGCGGAAGCGACCTCCTCGACCGCAACCGCCTCGTCGTCGGACAGCTCGTCGGCGCCGAGAGCTACGACGTCGGGCACATCGGGCTCGGTCTGAACGGCGGTGGTCTGGCCGGCCTCGGCGTGGTCGGCACGTACGACAAAGCGGCCGGATGCACCGGCATCAGCGTGCCCGACGGCGACCTGTACGCCGTCGACTACGTCGCGCACGAGCTCGGCCACCAGTTCTCCGGCAACCACACCTTCAACGGCACGACGACCAACTGCTCCGGCGGCAACCGCAACGCCAGCACCTCGGTCGAGCCCGGCTCCGGCTCGTCGGTGATGGCCTACGCCGGCATCTGCGGCTCCGACAACCTGCAGAACCACAGCGACCCGTACTTCAGCCAACGCTCCCAGGCCGAGGTCGCCGCGTTCACCCGGCAGTCGCCCGACGACGACAACGAGGTGCAGGACGTCGCGGTCAGCGGCTTCTCCGGCACCATGACGATCTCCTACGGCGGCGCGCCCGTGACGGTCGGCAGCTACACCGCCGCCGGTGTCGAGGCCGCGGTCGAGGCGGCCGAGCCGAGCAGCGCCACCGCCACCGTCACCGGCTACTGGGGCCTGTCGTCCGCCCTGACGAACGGCTTCCAGGTCGCCTGGAGCGGCACCGCCGACATCGCGACCCCGGCCGTCACCGTCTCGACGGGCTCGGCCGTCGTCGGCACCACCGACAACGGCGGCGTCGAGGACATGGGCGGCTTCGCCAACCCCGCCCCCACGGGCAACCACAACCCCGTGGTGACCGCGCCGGCAGCGAAGGCCGTCCCGATCCGCACGCCGTTCACCCTGACCGGCTCCGCCACCGACCCGGACGGCGACCCGCTGGTCTACTCGTGGGAGCAGAACGACACCGGGGCGACCCTCGGCACCGGGTTGAACAGCAACACCAAGCCGAGCGGTCCGCTCTTCCGGATCCTCGGCTCCTACGCCGACGTCACCGCGGCCGGTGCCGTGCAGTACGACTCGCCCGGCCAGAACCGGATGGGCACCAGCCCCAGCCGCTCCTTCCCCGACGTCGCCCAGGTCGCCGCCGGGGAGACCAACGCCGCCACCGGCTCGTGCCCCACGCTGAGCGGCACCGGCGTGGCCGACTCCGCCGCCCTGCGCTGCTTCTCCGAGTTCCTGCCTACCACGGCCCGCACGATGCGCTTCCGCCTCACCGCACGCGACCTCAGCGGCGCCGACGGCGGCACGTCGTTCGCCGACGTCGCCCTCACGGTCGCCGGCACCACCCCGTTCCAGGTCACCTCGCAGGGCGCGGCCACCGCGGTGACGGGCGGCACGGTCGGCTCCGTCACGTGGAACGTCGGGAGCACCTCGATCGCACCGATCTCGACGGCGAACGTCAGGGTCTCGCTCTCCACCGACGGCGGCCTGACCTTCCCGACCGTGCTGGCGGCCAGCACACCCAACACCGGCTCGGCGCCGGTCACCTGGCCGAACGTCGCGACGACCCAGGGCCGGCTCAAGGTCGAGGCCGTCGGCAACTACTTCTACGACGTCAACGACGCCGCCATCACGATCACGCCGAGCCCTCCCACGTTGACCACCGGCGGCACCGCAGCCGGTCAGGACTTCACCGCGGCTTCGTCGGATGAACTGTCCAGCGAAGCGACGATCTCGGCCAAGTCCAACACGGTCGCCGGCAGCGCGATCACGATGACGGCGTCCGGCCTGCCCGGCGGGCTCGCTCTCGTGAACACGGACACGACGGCGTCCGGCGCGACCTTCACGGTCGAAGGCAAGGCCGACGTCGACCCGGGTTCGTACCCGGTCACGGTCACGGTCTCCGACGGCCCGGGCAACGCCTCCGACCAGACCGTCGTCTTCACCGTCACCGTCGTCGCGGACGACGCCACGCTGACCTACACCGGCCCGACCGCGAGCCGAGGGGGAGAGGTCACCGTCTCGTCCACGGTCGTCGACGGCGATGCCTCGCCGGGTGCGGTCGCGGGCACGGTCACGTTCGGCGACCAGGTCGCCGCGCAGACCCTCTGCACCGCGACGGTCGTGGCCGGTGCGGCCTCGTGCACCTTCACCGCGCCCGCCTCGCGGACCTACGAGGTCACGGCCACGCTCACCTCACCGCGCTACCGCGGCACGACGTCCGAGCCCGCGGCGCTCGTCGTCACCGTGGCACCGCCGTCCGACTTGACGCCGCCCCAGACCCGGATCACCGCCGGTCCCGCTCCTGGCAGCATCCAGCTCGGCAACGCCGTCACCCTCCGCTTCGCCGCCGAGCCCGGTGCCAGGTTCGTGTGCCGGCTGCGCGGCCGTACGACGCGCTGCGACGACGGCGGGCTGAGCGTCACCGCCCCGGCCGCAGGCACCTACGACTTCCAGGTCTGGGCCTACGACGCCGCCGGCAACGTCGACACCACCCCGGCCACGCGACGCTTCTACGTCCCCGTGCGCGACCGCGCCCTGACGGTGGCCCGCGGACCGTGGAGGCGCCGCACGGCGGCGACCACCTACCGCGGCACCTACACGGCCGTGGCCCGGCGGGGCGCCGAGCTGCGCTACCGCGTCCGCGGGGCGACGTCGCTCGCGCTGGTGCTGAGCAACGGCCGTGGCTTCGGCGTGGTCGACGTCTACCTCGGTCAGCGGCGGATCGGTCGCGTGTCGGGCGACGGGCCCGCCCGCGCCCGGCGGGTCGCGGCGCTGACGTCGTTCGCCCGGCCGACCAGCGGCGTGGTCCGCATCGTGACCCGCGACGCCCGGCAGGTGCGGATCGAGGGGCTCGCCGTGCGCACCCAGGCGGTCAGCCCGCGGGTCGACGTCCGGGCCACCGGGACCACGCGGTAGCCGGGCCGGGGGAGACTCGGCCGGGGTGCGGGCCGGGGCCGACGCCGCTCAGCAGGCGCCCTGGTCTGACCAGACCTCGGCGGACCCGGGGGTCTCGCCCAGCGTCCACCAGCGGGCCAGCCAGACACGACCACCGTGGCTGGCCCGGTTGCCGCCGACGTAGGTGGTGCCGGCCGACCACGCGCTCACGCCGGCGCAGCCGGTCGGGTCGGTCGGGTCGGTCGGGTCGGTCGGGTCGGTCGGTTCGGTCGGTTCGGTCGGTTCGGTCGGTTCGGTCGGCCCACCGCCGTTCGGGAAGTCGACGAGGTGACCGCCGACCGTGGTGGCGAAGTCGTAGCCGTTGGCGGCGTCCCAGTTGATCGACCAGGTCATCGCGCCGCGGATCGTCGGGTACTGCGCGGCCGGTCGGTAGGACCCGCAGCGGGTGCCGGCGGCCAGGCAGTCGAGGGCCTGGGTGACGACGGCGGGGTCGACGTAGCCGCTGCCGGCCCCGCGCGGGGACGCGGGCAGGCCGAGTCCGACCTGGTCGGGGCGCAGGTGGCCGTCGAGCAGGATGTCGGCGAGTGCGGTCTGGAAGTCGACGGTGCCGGAGGAGTAGACCCGGCCGTCGCGTCCGACCATCGCGCCGGAGTTGTAGTACTGCGTGTTGACGACGGTGATCAGCTCGCGCACCTCGTCGATGAGGGCGAGGTAGGAGCCGCCGGGCTGCACGTAGATCGTCTCGGGCGCCATCGTGAGCACGTAGCCGGGAGAGGCGGCCGAGATCTGCCGCAGGGCCTCGCTCATGTGCTGCAGGTTCGGCGCGTTCTCGAGGTCGATGTCGACGCCGTCGAAGCCGAACTCGTCCATGAGGGCGAGCGTCGACTCGGCGAAGGCCTGACCAGCGGCCGCGTCGTTCAGGTACACGGTGCCCTTCTCGCCCCCCACCGAGATGATCACCTGTCGGTCCTCGGCCTGCAGCGCCGCGACATCGGCCTTGAGGTCGGCCTCGGTGTACCCACCGAGCTTCGCCGCGAGGTCGGGGTCGAGGTTGAAGTCGATGGCGCCCGCGCGCCCGGGGACGGCGTCGGCGAAGGCGACGGCGACGATGCCGTACTCGTCTGGCACGTCACGCAGCCGGAGCGGAGTGGCGCCGTTGTCGAAGTTCTGCCAGTAGCCGGTGAGCACGTGGGTGCGCACCGGTGCGGCCTGGGTGGGCGAGGGGGTGAGCACGACAGCGACGAGAGCACCGATCAGGGCGAGTGTCAGGGCGCCGAGGACGGCGACCGCGCGCGTGAGCGGTCGGGTGGGTCGAGTGAGCACGAGAGATCCTCCGAGAGAGTGGTCGATTAGTTCATGCAACTAACAAACCTCGCGTCGAGGACGCTACTCCGACTGACTGCGTCTGTGAAGACGCCCGGACCGGTGCACGCCGGTGCACCCGCGCGTAGCGTCGACCCATGCTGCGCATCGGAGCGATCGTCCTGCACGTGAGCGACACCGACCGGGCCGGCCGGTTCTGGGCCGGCGCACTGGGCTACCAGCACGCCGACGACTCCGACTTCCTCGAGCCGGTCGACGGGGCCGGGCCGCGGCTCCACCTCGACGACACCGACCGCACCCACCTCGACCTCTGGACGGCGGACGCCGCCGAGCAGCAGGCCGAGGTCGAGCGACTCGTCTCGCTCGGGGCCACGCGCGTCGAGTGGGACTACCCGGACGACGCCGACTTCGTCGTGCTCGCCGACCCGAGCGGCACGCTCTTCTGCATCATCGACAAGAGCGCCTGAGACCGAGGCAAACCCGTGGCCCGACCGCCCGGCCGCCTCCTAGGGTCGAGGCATGCCCCACCGCACCGAACAGCTCGTCGACGTCGCCGACGGGTACCGGCTCTGGGTCGGGACCACCGGTGACCGGGATCGTCCGCCGCTGCTGCTGATCATGGGGGCCAACGCCAGCGGACTCTGGTGGCCCGACCGTCTCGTCGACCTCCTGGCCGCCCGGCACCGGGTGATCCGCTACGACCACCGTGACACCGGACGATCGACCCACGCCTTCGACGAGCGGCCCTACCCGCTCACCGCACTCGCCGACGACGCCCTCGCCGTGCTCGACGCGCTCGACGTCGACCGCACCCACGCGGTCGGCATGTCGCTCGGTGGCACGTTGCTGCAGGTGCTGCTCGTCGACCGTCCCGAGCGGTTCCGCAGCGCCACCCTGCTGGGCACCCCGGCCCTCGACGACGTCGACGCACCCGGACCTACCGAGGCGATGCTCGAGCTGTGGGGCGCGATGGGGGAGCAGCGCACGCCGGACGACGAGCGCGCCTGGCAGGTCGAGCACTGGCGCGCCCTGAACGGCGGGCAGCTGCCGTTCGACCTCGCGGAGTTCGAGGCCCTCGAGCGGCGCGTCGCCGAGCACCGCGGCACCGCCGTCGCGGCCACCGCCCACGCCCTGGCCGACCAGTCCGGGCTCGACCGTGACCTGGGCGCGATCGAGACGCCCGTGCTCGTCGTCGAGGCCCCCGCCGACCCGGTCGCTCCGCCCCCGACCGCCACCCGCGCGGCGGCTCGGATCCCCGGCGCCCGCCTCGAGGTCGTGCCGGGCCTGGGCCACGCGCTCCCGGACGCCGTCCTCGACCAGCTGGCCGCCGCCGTGCTCGCGCACACGGCGCGCTGACGTCGTCCGCTGCTGAACGGCCGAGGCGCGCACCGTCCGGGTTTGGGTGTTGGTACGACCCGGAAGGATCGGCTGGGCCGAGCCCATCGACGCTGGAGGAACCTTGTGACCGACGACGACCGCGACTGGTCCGCCTACGAGCCCGAGCCGCAGGACGTCGGTGCGTTCGCCCGCGAGGTGGTCGCGGCCGAGGTCGAGGGCGTGTGGGACGACTACGCCGAGGTGGCCGGCCTGCCCGCGATCGCCTCGCCCGTGGGGTGGTGCGTGCCGCTGGTCGAGAACGAGGTCGACGGTGCGGAGGCGAGGGCATTCGCTCGGGTCGCCGAGGCGTCGTTGCGTCGCGAGCTCGGCGAGCCGACCGAGCGCCCGGCCGTGCCCGGCTACCGGCAGGCCACCTGGCTCGACGCCGTCGCCGTCGCCCTCGCCGCCGACCGGATCATCACCTGGGAGGTCGACGGCACCGTGGTCGCCCTGCTGCCGGTGCCGGTGCTCGACACCCTCGACCTGTGGCTCGTCACCTGCGACGTCGACGCGGCCACCGTGCCCTTGCCCGAACTGCTGGGCGACGACCTCGTGCCGGAGCCGGGGGAGGACCCGTTGGTGCAGACCCTGCGCTGGCTCGCCCGCCACGAGATCGACCTGCGCATCGAGCCCGGCGCGACGCTCGACGGCATGTTCCCCGACGGCGTGCCCGGGGCCGAGCTCGCCCGGCTGACGCCGTTCGCCGTCGTCGACGGCACCGGCTCGGTCGCCGCGACCTGGACCGACGACGACGGCCGCACGCTCGTCGTCCTGCTGGGCAGCGAGGGGGAGGCGCACGTGCTGGCCGACTCGACCCTCGACTTCGCCCGGCTCCTCGGCGTCGGCTACGACGAGGTCGCGCAGGCCGGAGGCTCCGTCGGAGGTGCCTTCGGCCCGCTGCTCGCCGCGCTCGCCCGGGCGTGGGTCTCGGAGACCTTCGACGTCACCGTGCCGTACGAGTGGGCTGCCGGAGGCCCCGACGAGTTCTCCGCGTGGGTGGCCCGCCTGCGCGGCGAGGAGCCCACCGTGCGACCGGTGCCGTCCGGCGGCATCACGGTCGACGCCCTCTCCGGCGACGTCGTCGTGCTGCTCGACGCGTTGGGCCGACGCGACGGGCTGGCCTCGGTCGTCACGCTCCTCGGGTTCCCCACGACGACGACGTCCGGGGCGCTCGAGCGGATCCTCCACCTCGACATGAACCTCACCCGTCGCGGGCCGAGGCAGATCTCGGTGCGCACGAAGCGCTACCCGCGGACGGCCGACCTGTTGGGCGACGTCCCGCTCACCTCCTCGCTCGCCGACCTGACCGGGCGGTGGGGCGAGCCCGAGCGGCAGGACGACGAGGGCGCCTGGGCCCGTTGGGTCGTCGGCGACCGTCGGCTCCACCTCGCCTTCGACGAGGACGACCGCATCCACCGCCTCACCGTGATGCTCGACGCCCCGTGACCGGCCTGGTGCAGCGGATCGGCTCGCGGGGCAGCGAGTTCCTGCTCTTCGCCCTCACGCCACCCCGGACCACCGTCGCCCCCGAGCGGGCCCGGGAGATCGCCGAGGTCACCCAGCAGCGTCTGGTGCCACTCGACCTCGACGGGCTCGTGCTCTACGACATCGACGACGAGAGCGACCGCAACCCCGCTGAACGACCGTTCCCGTTCCTGCCGACCCTCGACCCGGCAGCGTTTTGCGCCGAGCACCTGGGGGACTGGCGCACCCCCGTGGTCGTCTACCGCGCCGTCGGCAAGTACGCCGAGGCCGACCTGCGGCGGTGGCTGGAGGAGCAGGACGACGCCCGGGCCCTGACCGTGTTCGTCGGCGCCTCGTCGCGCGACGCGGTGCCGGCGACGTCGCTCGCCCGGGCCCAGGCCGTCTGGGCCGAGACGCGCCCCGACCTGCCGCTCGGGGGCGTCGCGATCCCCGAGCGACACACCCGACGCGGCGAGGAGCACCTGCGGCTGATCGCCAAGCAGCGGGCCGGGTGCTCGTTCTTCGTCACGCAGGTCGTCTACGACGTCAACGCCGCCAAGAACCTGGTCTCCGACTACCGCTACGCGTGCGTCGAGCAGGGTCTGGAGCCGGTGCCGATCGTGTTCACCTTCTCGGTGTGCGGCTCGCTGCGCACGCTGGAGTTCCTGGACTGGCTCGGGGTCGACGTGCCGCGCTGGATCCAGAACGACCTCCGCCACGCCGAGGACACGCTGCAGACGTCGTACGAGCACGCGCTGGGTGCGGCGCGGGAGCTGATCGACTACTGCCGGCGACTCGGCGTCCCGTTCGGCATCAACGTCGAGAGCGTCTCGATCCGCCTGGCCGAGATCACGGCCTCGGTCCGGCTGGCCGGCGAGCTCGGGCGGGACCTGCGCCGATGAGCGACGACGTCCCAGGCCCGTACGGCCAGGGGGAGTACGACGTCCGCCTCGACTGGGGCCCGACCGGCGCCCGGACGGCGCAGGCCGACGTGGCGGTGGTGGTCGACGTCCTGAGCTTCTCGACGTCGGTGACCGTGGCGGTCGAACGCGGCACCCGCGTGTTCCCGCTCCCGTGGCGCGACGAGCGGGCGCGGCAGTTCGCGGCCGCCCACGATGCCGTCCTCGCGGTCGGACGACGTGAGGCGACGGCGCCCGGTGCGGTGCCGGCGCCGACGCTCTCGCCGGCCGGGCTCCTGGCCGGCCCGCCGGTGGAGCGCCTCGTGCTGCCCTCGCCGAACGGCTCGACCATCGCCGCGGCGCTCGCCGACGCCGACGTGACGGTGGCGGTCGGGTGCCTGCGCAACGCCTCGGCGGTGGCCGCCTGGCTCGCCCCGGCGGTGGCCGCCGGGCGCTCGGTCGCCGTGGTCGCCGCCGGCGAGCGGTGGCGCGACGACGACTCCCTGCGGCCGGCGTTGGAGGACCACCTCGGCGCGGGCGCGATCCTGTCGGCACTCGGCGGTCTCGTCGGCGCGTCCGGCTTCAGTCCCGAGGCCCGTTCGGCGGCCGAGCTGTTCGACGCGGCCGCCGCGACGCTGACCGAGCGTCTGCACGACTGCGTCGGTGGTCGCGAGCTGCGCGACCTCGGCTTCGGGGCCGACGTCGACGTCGCGTCCTCGCTCGACGCGTCGTCCGTCGTCCCGGTGCTAGCCGACGGCGCGTTCCAGGCCGCCTCCTGGACCTCGAGGGCATCGTTCTGACCTTCGACAGTGCGCCGATAAGTGACACTAACGGCAAGCCGTTCTACTCCTGACACACGCAGGAACAGGGCCGAGACTAGCACCGTTTGAGGCTCAACGGTCAGGTTGGGCGAGACGACACAGGGTGCACGGCGGTTAGAGAATCCCTGTCAACCGTTGCGGTTTGAGTGCTAGCACTCCTAGGTGCTCGGCGTACCCGCATGCAACGATGGACCTACCCGCCACCCGCTCGCAGGGGAACTGTGACGACGCGATGAAGGGAGGGTCTGCGATGAGCGACAACCTGTGTCCGAAGCACGGTGGCAGCCTCACTGGCAGCGGTGCACCGAAGCCGCCTTGCCCGGTCTGTCAGCAAGAGAACAAGTAGCGCATGGCGCAGCAAGACCCCGGTAGAGAGTTACCGGGGTCTTGCCCATCCACTGTGCTCGCGCCACTGAGGGCACTTCTGTGGCCTCAGGCGGGCTTGTGAAAGAGGTATATGGGTTCCTTGGTCACGCCGCCTTGCGTAGTGGTGACGAGGATGAAGCCTTGCTTCTCTAAGTTGTTCATGGCGGCTTCGGTGTGCTCCTTCCACTTGCCAGGCACGCCCAACCTGGCACCGGCAATCTGTAGGTCTCCGCCTGTCAGCACTCGGTACGGCATCGAATCTCCTTCTCTAGTTTTCGTTCAGTTAGCGGTAGTCGTCGCGCTTTGGAGCGTCCACGGCGTTAGCACCGTGGTACTGAGGCTGCTCAGGGTTTGCTTCGTAGTAGGCGCTCAGAAGGTCTGCCTTGACGCCGCCACGGTCGCCAGGAACCTTGTCAGCGAACTTGTCGGACGACTTAGCCCAATCCTGAATGTCGGAGCGCTGCTCCTTCTTCGCCTTGTTGTACTCGTCGGTGTCGGCCTTGAACTTCTCCGAGGCGTCGCCAGTCAGCCGGAAGTTGTCTCCGCTCGGCGCTGGGTCTCTGGTCTCGGTGCCCGGTCGAGGCGTGCTCGTGCGCTGAGTAATGGAACCTTCACCATTAAGCCACTTGATAAGTCGTTCCTTGCTGTCCGGCCCAAGGTCAAGTGTGTAGTCCGTGCCGTCAACCGTGATGGTCGTCGGCTCGACGTCCTCGGTCAGGTCTGCCCCGGTCAAGTCGTCAATAATCCGCTGTACGCGCGCCATGGCCGCTCCTTCATGGTTGTGACAGTCGCGGAGAACGTAGCACACATGAATATTGCTGGTGTTATATTGAGAGCAGCGACGAAGGTCCGCGCAATTGTGTTCACCTGAGAGTATGCAAACTCGCCACGAACCGAATTGACGAAGGCGCAGCGGATGATAGCCAAGTTATCGAAGGAGAACGTCTGATGGACGCGGGAGCGGTGTACGGAGCGGTGGCGGGTTTGCTCACAGGTGGTCTTGGTGGGTGGATTGCGTCCATCTATCAGATTCGCACGCAGTCCGAGTTCAACGAGAAGACGTTGCAATTGGAACGCGACAAGTTCGAGATGCAGCGCACCAAGGAACTACACGAGCGTCACGAAGCAGACCTGTCCCGAGAGGCGGACGTCTCGCGCACCAGGAGGGCGGTCTTGCTTAGAAGTCGTGACATAGCCAACGTGTTCGTCGAGTCACGCAACGCTGTTAACCAGGTCAACTTTGCACTGAGTAGTGGTCCCCTCACCAGCGAGACGGTCGACCAACTGATTGACACTTCAACAAATGCGTCCAAGACGTCACAGCCGTTCTATGACCTCATGATGGAATTGTATGGACTTGGCTACGATGCAGTCGCAACGGAGATGGCTGTGATGCACGCGGAATTGCTGGAACTGACTCAGTTTCTCGACTTAAACAACGCAACTGACACAGGAGACGGGAGCGTTTCTGTGCGCGTCGACCCGAATCGTAAGACCGATGTAAAATTCTTCGATAAGGCGAGGATGAAGACGAACCTCGCAATCAATACAGCCCTAGAATCACTACAGACTTCAGGGCCACACGACGACAGTCAAGGTGCTTGAGGCTCAGCAAATGGTGGTCCCCGATTCTCGTCACCAGGGATCATAGATTGGCGCATGAAACGCCCAGCCACTGAGCACCTTCATAGCACGCGAGTTGGGCGTAGGCGGTTGGACGGGCTCAACCCGTACGGACCTGAGGTTGCAAGTGGTCCTGACATCGCTGTCCGTACCACTCGGGCGTATCGATATCTGAATCTCAACGGTGTCGGCATACATCCACATAAGCGCCTGGCTTTGATAACTTGGAAACAGGTCCGGCTGGTCACGTGCCTCGGCCCACAGGCTCAATTCGAACGTGCCGGGCCCGTCCGCGACTAGCATCTTTCCCAACACCTGGACGCCGCGCGTAGTGTGAATTTCTGGACGGGTTTCTCTCAATTGAACATCAAGCGGAAAAATCTTGGCCTCGTCGACAATTGCTCGCGCGCTAATTGCTCGCTCCGACACCGAAACCAAATCTGTGTCTAAACTCGGAAACTCAAGGTCAACTGCAACGTTGAAGATTGTTTGCAAATTCTTCCATTCCTCTCGGCGAAGAGACCCATCCGGTAGCCGAAGCGGCCTGGCCTCTAAGAGTTCCTGTACGCGCCCGTCGACGCCCGCGACAGAGATTCGCGGCAGAGCAACGGCTGGTTGCAGCATCCGCACGAGTTGATTCCGATGCGCACTGACCGTGGCCGCTCCGACTCTAAGCGGCACCTCGCGCCGGTCACTGCCTTTGATGTTTAGGATGTAGGGAAAGTCCTGAGTGGCAAATACAACTGCCGTAACGGCTTCAGCATCGTTTCCTATGTATACGGTTTGGGACCACAACATCTCGGGCGCAATCTGGTCAAACTGTTTCGCCATCTGGGCAAACCATTCCATTGGTTCGCGCTGCTCCGGAGTATGAATTTTCCCGGTCTTGTCGTCAACACCAATGACGTAGATGAGTTCGTCGCCCCGAAGCGCGTTCGCGGCACCGGCGAGTTGTCTAACCTTCTCGGCGCCAGGCCACTCTCTTTTGAACTCTATGCCTGCGTCGTCTTCAGTATTACGCTTGGCTTGTAGGTTGAGAATCGCGGATTGAACGAGGGCGTCGACTGCTTGGCGGGAGCGCGGCACAGACGAACAGTACTACGAGCAGGACAGATAATGAATGACAACACGTTCAGGTCTCGGTTGTTCAGTCTGCATGGAGTAAGTGTCACTCTGTACGACTTATTTACCAGTCAATATGTATAAATTTTGGCGTCACGTTCGTTTGAGCGTCTGGGGCTACTTGTGGCACGTGTGACACGAGTAGACCTTGCGCCGATAAGTGACATTATGTCAACTTGCACCGTTCTCGGCGGTCGACGAACCGGGCACCGAGGTCCGGGATAGGGTGCGGCGATGCCCTCCACCGTCCCCCGCACCGGCTCAGTTCCAGCGAGCACGGTCCGCCTCGGATGAGTCCAGTCCGCTCGAGCGCACGAACGGCCGCTGTGGCCGGCTGTGCCGTCGTCGCGCTCGTCCTGCCCGCGACGGCCTCGGCTCGTAAGGTCACCGGAACCGGACGCGACGACGTCCTCGCTGGTACCCAGCGTCCCGATCGGATCAACGCGCGTGAGGGCGACGACGTCGTCCGCGCCCAGGGTGGTGCCGACCTGGTCCACCTCGGCCCCGGCGCCGATCGCGCCTGGCTCGGTCGCGGCGACGACCAGGCCAAGGGTGGGCCGGGCAACGACCGGATCTCGGGCGAGGGTGGCAACGACGTCCTCGGCGGCGCCTCCGGCCACGACCTGCTCCTGGGTGGTCCCGGAGCCGACCGGGTCATGGGTGGGGTGGGCGACGACGTCGTCCTCGGCGGGCCGGGCGACGAGCCCGAGGTCCGCGGCCTCCGCGGCGACGACCTGGTCTACGGCGGGCCCGGCAACGACCTGATCACCGGCGACCCCGGTGACGACCGGCTCGACGGCGGCCCCGATCTCGACCTCGTGATCGGCGGCGACGGAGACGACGTGGCCACGGGCGGTCCCGGCAACGACCACGTGACCGGCGGCCCGGGCAACGACATCGTCCTGGGCGGCGACGGCCGCGACCAGCTCGACGGCGACAAGGGCGACGACTTCATCGACGCCGGGCCCGGCGACGACTCGTGCCCCGACTTCCACGGTGGGCCACGCGAGTACAACGAGTGCTCGGGCTTCCCGGCCACGAACGGCGACTCCATCAACATCACCGGCGACGAGGGCCGCGACATCATCTACCCGGGCGACGGCATCGACGTCGCGTTCGGCGAGGAGGAGGCCGACCTCATCGTCGCGGTCCCCGACGGCTCCATCGACCGGCTCTTCTGCACCGACAGCGGCATCCCGCTCGACCCCGGCGACCTCGTCGTCTACGTCGGGCAACGCGACCCGCTCGACGACATCCGCAACTGCGGCCCGCGCTGGCACGAGGACCGGCAGGTCCTTGTCCTCTCGGCCGCCGAGTTCCAGGCTCGCTACCCGGCCCTCCCCCTCCCGGTCACCTCCTACGTCGCACCACCGGTGCCGACCACGGCCCGCACCGGCTTCCCGCGCACCACGCTCCTGGAGTGGTGATGTCCCGGCTGATGGCCGACCTGCCGTAGCCGACGGCGGAGCGGGAGCGCGAGCCTACGATGAGGCCGTGAGCAACGGCATCGAGCTGGACGGCATCGGCACGTTCGTCCTCGACGACCGCATGGGCTGGCCGGTGGGCGAGCGGCAGCTCGACGTCACTCCCCTGGGCGTCACCGGGGTGTTCGTGCTCGACGACCCCGACGCCGACCTCGACCTCGCATCCGCCGCGATGCGTCGGTTCATCGCACTCTCCCCCGCTGACCTGGCCACGTCGACGCCACACGTGCACGCCTACTACCACGACAGCGTCGAAGCCGGGTGGGCACCCGACCTCGCGCTGAGTTCACCGGACGACGTGTGGCGTCATGTGACTCCGCCCCGGGAGTTCGTCGTCCACGTGCGCGACGGCGTGGCCCACGTCCAGCTCGAGTGCGAGTGCGCCTGGGAGCCCGAGCACGGTCTCGACCTCGTCTTCCGCGACGGCGACACCATCAGCAAGGTCGGGCAGTTCGACGGTCACCTGCACCACCTCGACCGCGACGTGGTCTACCCCGGCTCACCCTGACCGCCCCTCGCCCCACGTGCGGAGCGCACACGTGGTGGCGAGGGGCTCCCCCAGGAGCCGCGACGCCGGGCCGAGGTCGGTCGGGTCGTCAGGTGCCGACGTAGAGATCGAGCCACCCGGCCCGTCGCGCCAACGCGACCGCCTCGAGCTGTCCGGTGACGTCGAGCTTGGTGAGCACGCCCCGTACCTGGGTACGCACGGTGGCCTCGCTCACGTGCCACTCCTTCGCGATCCGACCGACCGTGGCTCCGTCGGCGAGCGCACGCAGCACCTGCGCCTCGCGCGCGCTCAGCAGGCGGAAGGGAGCCAGCGCCCGTTCCGCGTCGAGCCGGCGCGTCCGGGCTGCGGCGATGACGCTGCGCCGCTCGTGGAGGTCCATCACGGCCTCCCCGTGAGCTGCGGCGATCGCGGTCCGCACCAGCTCGGCCAGCGCGACGTCCTTGCGCAGAGCGCCCACGGCACCGAACTCGATGGCCCGTCCGGCGCGTTGCGGGTCGCTCGACCCGGTCAGCACGAGCACCCGTGCACCGGTCGTGGTCAGCGTCTGCACCAGGTCCGTGCCGTCCCCCAGCACCCCACCGAGGTCGAGGTCGAGCAGCACGAGGTCCGCCAGGAAGCCCTCGGCGGCTCCGACCACGGCCTCGGGCGAGTCGAGCGGCGCAGCTCGCGCGTCCAGCCCCTCACGGTGCAGCGCGATGACCAGCGACTGCACGAGGAGCTCGTGGTCGTCGACGACCAGCACGCGGGGCGGGTCCGGCAGACCGGCCACCACTCCCCCGTCACCCGTCCCGCTCACGCCGGGACGACGTCCCAGGCCGACGCCCGGGCCGCGGGCAGCCGCACCTCGAAGCACGCACCGACGGGCGCCGGGACGAGGACGACCTCACCTCCCTGGGCGCGCAGGAGCGAGCGGGCGATGTGGAGCCCCAGACCCTGACCCGTCGGGTCGGGTCCAACCGCCCCGCGCTCGAAGAGCCGCGCCCGGACCGCCTCCTCGATGCCGGGTCCGGCGTCCTGGACGCGGAGCACGACCTCGCCCCCACGTTCCGCGACGGCGAGCCGGACGGCCGCACCGGGGGCGTGGCGCTCGGCGTTCACGAGGAGGTTGAGCACGGCGACCGCGAGGTCGTTCGGTCGGCCGACCGCGCGCACCTGGTGGCCGGTGACGTCGAGGACGATGCTGCTCCCGCGCAGCCGACGTCCGTCGACGACGGGCGTTACGGTGGCCACGACGTCGAACGGCACCGACGGCTCGTCGGTGTCACGCACCAGGTGCTCGAGCTGCTGCACGCCGTCGAGCAGGACCCGCCGCAGCAGGTCCGTGTCGTCGTGGGTCAGCCGGTCCTCGACGCAGAGCAGCTCGACCGCCACCCGCAACGACGCGCACGTGTTGCGGGCGTCGTGGGCGACCTCCTCCTGACGCTCGTGGGCGTGGTCGGCGAGGCGGCGGACCTCGCCGAGCTGGTCCTCGAGCCGCCAGCGGTCGGCGTCGACCTCGCCGACCGTCGAGCTGAGCTCGTGCCAGGTCGCGAGGATCACGCGACCTGCCACCGCGAGCAGCAGGGCGGCACCGGCGAGGGTGAAGGCTGCGGCGCTGCCGCCGTCGAGCGCGCGGAAGACGTGCAGCGCGCCCATCACCACCGCCAGCCCCCAGGCGGGCCACGGTCCGACCCTCAGCTCCTCGCGCCGGCCGAGGGCCAGGGCGAGACCGGTCCACGCGGCCACGAGCAGCACCTCGGCGGCGACGTGCCACACCGGCGCGGCGTCCAGCGGCCGGCCGAGCCGCGACTGCACCTCGCCGAGCACGACCAGCACCGCCCCGAGCGCCGGCAGCGACACCGCCACGACCAGCACCGGACGACGGGGGCACCGGAGCAGCACGACGGCGGCGAGGACCAGGCACAGGAGGCGACCCCAGACCCCCACGGTCGACGCCGGAGCGTTGTCCTCGAGCAGTCTCGAGACGGGGTTGACCGACACGTAGGCCGCCAGCACGACGAGCACGGCGCACGGCCAGCTGTCCTCCGGCACGTGGACGCCAGCGCGTCCCGTCGCCCGGGACGCCCGCACCGACCGGGTCGCGAGAAGGAGCAGGCCGCTGAAGGCCATGAGGGCCGCCCCGGTCAGCCCCACCGTCGTCGCCGCGACAGCGAAACCGGTGCGCGGACGGGTGGCCGGCGCGTCGTCGACCAACCCCGGCACCGCGATCGCGAGCGCGACGAGCTCGGCGAGGTAGAGCGCCGCCACGGCGGCCACGGCCTTGCCGGACGGTGTGTCTCGTCGACCACCGCGTCGTGCGTGGCGCCGTCGGCGCGTTGCGTCGCTCTGTCCCTGCGACGGCAAGAAGTCTCCCATGACCACCTCCCTGGGCGACGTCCCCACGTCGCGCCCGAACCCCCTGCGCAGAGCATCATCGACGACTGCAGGACGCGCGGCGGAATGGCCGATCGGGCACCGGATTTGTCCGTGTGGACTATGCCGGACTAGTCCGGCGCAGGCGCCCGACGAGCGCCTCGCCACCGCCGGTGGCGACGGCTGGGCTCAGCCGCGGTCGACCTCGACGCCGTCCGGCACGCGGTCGAGGTGCTCGCACCCGGACGACGACCCCGCACCCGGTCCCGGGCGACAGGTGTCGACACCGCCGTCACCGAGCAGCACGTCGTCGCCGTCGCCTCCGCGCAGGTCGTCGTGGCCGTCTCCCCCGACCAGGCAGTCCTCGGCGCCACCGCCGATGATCACGTCGTCGCCGCCCAGCCCCAGCAGGACCTCGCGCTGCGGGCCGCCGACGAGCACGTCGTCGCCCTCGGTGCCGAACCGCACGACGTCGTAGTCCCCGATCGCGGTGCACGCCTCCCAGGCGACGACCCCGGGGACCGCTCCGGGGCGGGGCGGCTCGGGCGGCTCGGGCGGGTCGGGCGGGTCGGGCTGGTCGGGCTGGTCGGGCTGGTCGGAGCGGTCGCCGTCGGCCGCTCGCGCGCCGACCGGGTCGGCCGGGGTGTCGTCGTCCCAGGCGCCGGCGCCGACGGTGAACCGCGGCGTGCTCGCTTCGTCGGACCACCGGGCGTACGTCGCTCCGCGCTCGGCGCTCAGCACCCCGAGGGCGAAAGCGCCGGGCACCACGACCAGTGCCACGAGGGCGCCGCTACGACGTCGCACGGCTCGCCCTGCCGGCCGCGACGAGTGGTCCCCAGCTCTCGCCGGACAACGTGACCGGACCACGTACGCGGGTCGCCGTGGTGCCGGGCACCCTCCGGTCGAGCAGCTCGAGCAGCTCGAGCAGCTCGTGCACGTCGGCTTCGTCGGTCGGCGCGGCCAGGAGAAGCACGGCCGGGCCGACGAGGGCGCCCGGGCGGCCCTCGTAGACCAGGCGCGCGACGACCGCCTCGACCTCGTCGGCGGTCGTGCCCGGTGGCAGCTCGACGAGGACGAGTCCCCCCTCCACGTGCGGGGGCGCGTCGTGGTCGCGACGGCGGCGGTCACGGACGGCGCCCGCGACCTGGCTCACCGCGTAGGCGCCGAGCACCAGGACCACCAGGCCGGCGATGCCGCCGCGGCCCTGGACGGCGTCACGTGCCGTGCCCAGGTAGGGCACGTGGAGCACGACCTCGCCGCGGATCGCGGCTGCGGGCACCGGCTCGGTGTCCTCGCCGCGGTTGGCGTCGCCCTTGAAGATGAACGAGGCCGGCGTCGTGGAGCGGTCGATGCGCACCACCCGGTGCGTCACGTAGGCGTCCTTCTCGGGGGTCACCTGGTAGGTGGCGACGTCGCCCACCTCGAGCGTGCCGGGGTCGACCGGGCGGATCAGCACGACCGAGCCGACCGGGATGTCCGGCGTCATGGAGCCGGTGAGCACGGTCAGGGCCGAGCCCTGCATGGCGCGGGGCAGCACGAAGAGGACCCCGATCACGACGACGACCGCAGCGACGACGGCGAGCAACGCGACCCGTCCGGCCCATCGGCCGAGGAGGCGCAGGACGTGGCGGGGCTCGGCTCGCTGCAGCTGACGGTGCGGCACGGTTCCTCCAGGTCCTCGCGGGCACGACGGCCACCCAGGCTGCCTGCACCGGGGCGATCCAGGCATCGTCAAAGTTGTTGAACCACCGCGGTGCCGGGTTCGTCGGTCTCGACGATGCGCCGGTGTCCCCCTCCGGCGGAGATTGGTCGCCGGCCGCTCACGGCCTCCCGGTCCGGACAACCGGGTCACACTCCGAAGGGGACATGAACATGCAGAACAAGCTCGTCAAGGCGTCACTCGCCGGCGTCGCCGCCCTCGCCATCGCTGCCGGCGGCAGCACCTTCGCGCTGTGGAGCGACTACGACACGCTCGAGGGCAGCCAGGCCGGCGCCGAGGAGCTCTCACTCGTCCTCGACGAGCCGAACTCGCAGAACTTCGACAACATGAAGCTCGCCCCCGGTGTGGGCAACGACTACGAGTTCGTCGTCGCCAGCCGCTCCGGCGACACCGTGCCGACGGCCTCGCTGAAGATGGCGCTGACCAACCTGGTCGGCCAGGAGGACGGCTGCACCTCGGCGAACTCCGAGGCCGACCTCGACCCGAACTGCTGGGACATGAGCTCCAGCGGCGAGTTCGTCGAGGAGGCGCGCATCATCGTCAACGCCTCGGCGCCCTCGACCGACCCGGACGCCTGCAGCTCGGCGCACCCGCGCGGCGCTCGTCAGACGTCCATCTCGCTGGCGGGCCTGGCCAACAAGGGCCAGATCAACCTGTTGCCGACCAACGACTACCTCGAGAAGGGCGAGTACATCTGCGTCTCGATGGGTCTGAACATGCCGGCCACCGCGAGCAACGCCTCCCAGGGCGACTCGGCGAGCTTCGACTTCACGTTCTACCTCGACCAGGTCATCTGATGATCCTCGCGCAGGCCCGGAACGCCGCCGCCCAGTGCGGCGAGCCGGGCCTGCGCGACCTGCCACGAGCCCGCACCTTCCTCAGGTGCGGGCTCGTGGTGCTGCTCCTCGCGCTGCTCGGCGTCGGCCCCGCCGTCGCCGACGACCCGGGCCCGACCCTGCGCACCGCCGACGGTGGTCCGCTCCGCTTCGACGATCTCGCCCCGGGTGTGCCGGTCTCGCGCACGATCCTGGTCCGGGGTGGCGACGTGCCCACCCGCATGCGACTCTCCCTGTCCGGCCTCGCCTCGCTCGAGGGCGAGTGCCTCGACGCCGAGGTGCGCGCCGGCGACACCAGCTGCGACGCGCACGAGGGCGAGCTGCTGTCCTGGCTCCGGGCCCGGATCGAGCGGCTGGACGGCGAGGGCCCGGTGCTGGTGGCCGAGCGGACCTTCACCTCGCTCGCCACCGACCCGGTCGACCTCGGCGACGCGCGCCCCGACGCCACGGTGCAGCTGCGGATGACGGTCTGGCCCGACCGGGACGCCGGCAGCGACACCATGAGTGACGCCGTCGAGTTCGTCGTGGGGGTGAGTGCCCGAGGACTGACCGCCGAGCTGCCGTCCGGCGGCAGCACGCACGACGGCGACGGCGACAGCGACAACGCCGACGACAGGGTCGTCGCGGGCATGCACGACGACCGCTCCGGCTGGACCCTGCTGCCTCGTACCGGCAGCCTGCTGGACCCGCTGCACCTCACGCTCGGTCTCGGACTGGTCGTGCTCGGTGGCGCTCTCGTCGGGCGTCGCCCGCGCACGTGACGATCGTTCCTCGACGCCGGCGATGACTCCGGGCGCGGCGTCCGGTCAGGACGACCATGGAGCACACGCCAGGACCCGTCGCACGCCGCCTGTTCGACCTCGTCGAGCCGATCGGGCTGCTGCCGTTCGTCGTCGACGACCCGAACGAGGAGCTGATGGCCCTCGGCATGCGGAACTACTGGGACGGCTACTTCGCGGCGCGCGCCGCGCCGCTCGGCCTGGTGCCCGCCGAGGTCGTGCACGCGGTGTTCTACAACTTCGCCGACGGCGAGGTGGCCCGCCACCTGCCGTGGGTGTGGGGCGTCACGACCCCGGCCGCGGCGATCGCAGCCCGCGACCGCGGCTGCGTCCGCGCCCTGCGCCGGCTCCTCGGCGACGCGGCCGAGGGGCCCGACGTCGCGCGGGCGGCCGCGCTGCTCGTCCGTGCGGCGACGAGCGCCCCGACGTCCGGGCGTCCGATGTACGCCGGCCTGCGCACCCTGCCCGTGCCCACCGACACGCTGCACCTGCTCTGGCACGCCGCCATGCTGCTGCGCGAGCACCGCGGCGACGGTCACGTCGCCGCGCTCGTCACGGTCGGCATCGGCGGCGCCGAGGCCTACATGCTGCACGCGATGAGCGAGGGCACTCCCCCGAAGTCCTTCGGCCGGGTGCACCACCTGCCCGGGGCGCACCTCGACGCCGTCCTCGACGGCCTGCGCGGGCGTGGCCTCGCCGACGACGGCGGGCGGCTCACCGCGGCCGGAGCCGCGCTCGAGCAGGAGGTCGAGGACCGCACCGACGAGCTCGCGGCGCCGCCCTACGACGCCCTGGACGACGCCGAGCTGGCCGAGCTCGTGCGGTGCCTCGAGTCGTTCGTCCCGGCCGTCCGCGCGGCCGGTCTCCCGGGCTGAGTGCCGCGGGCCGTCGCTCAGCCGGCGACGTACTCGGCGAGGTGCTCACCGGTCAGGGTCGACGTGCTCGCCACCAGGTCGGACGGCGTGCCCTCGAAGACGATCGTGCCGCCGTCGTGGCCCGCGCCGGGGCCGAGGTCGATGATCCAGTCGGCATGGGCCATCACGGCCTGGTGGTGCTCGATGACGATGACCGACTTCCCGGACTCGACGAGCCGGTCGAGCAGCCCGAGGAGGTTGTCGACGTCGGCGAGGTGCAGGCCGGTGGTGGGCTCGTCGAGCACGTACACCTCACCCTGCTCGGCCATCTGGACGGCGAGCTTGAGCCGTTGACGCTCGCCGCCCGACAGGGTCGAGAGCGGCTGGCCGAGGCTGAGGTAGCCGAGGCCGACGTCCTCGAGCCGGGCGAGGACCTTGTGGGCGGCGGGTGTGCGGGCCTCGCCCTCGGAGAAGAAGGCCTCGGCCTCGGTCACCGACATCTCGAGCACCTCGGCGATGTCGCGGCCGCCGAGCGTGTGCTCGAGCACCTCGGCCTTGAACCGGCGCCCCCCGCACTCCTCGCACGGCGACTCGAACGTCGCCATCGGTCCGAGCTCGGTGAAGATCACGCCGGCGCCGTTGCAGCCCTCGCACCCACCCTCGGAGTTGGCGCTGAAGAGTGCCGGCTTGACCCCGTTGGCCTTGGCGAACGCCTTGCGCACCGGCTCGAGCAGTCCGGTGTAGGTGGCCGGGTTGCTGCGGCGTGAGCCCTTGATCGCGCCCTGGTCGATGACGACCACGCCGTCGCGCCCCGCGACGGAGCCGTGGATCAGCGAGCTCTTGCCCGACCCCGCGACGCCGGTCACCACGCACAGCACGCCGAGCGGCACGTCGACGTCGACGTCGCGCAGGTTGTGCGACGTCGCACCGCGCACCTCGATGACCCCGGTGCGCTCGCGGACGGCGTCCTTGAGCGCGGCGCGGTGGTCGAGGTGCCGGCCCGTGACCGTGTCGCTGCCGCGCAGGCCCTCGACCGTGCCCTCGAAGCAGACGGTGCCCCCGCCGCTGCCGGCGCCGGGACCGATGTCGACGACGTGGTCGGCGATCTGGATGGTCTCGGGCTTGTGCTCGACGACGAGCACGGTGTTGCCCTTGTCGCGCAGCCGCAGCAGCAGGTCGTTCATGCGCCGGATGTCGTGCGGGTGCAGGCCGATCGTCGGCTCGTCGAAGACGTAGGTGACGTCGGTGAGCGAGGAGCCGAGGTGCCGGATCATCTTGGTGCGCTGGGCCTCGCCGCCGCTGAGGGTGCCCGAGGCCCGGTCGAGCGAGAGGTAGCCGAGGCCGATGTCGGCGAAGGAGTCCAGCAGGTGCTGGAGGTTCGCGAGCAGCGGCGCGACCGTCGGCTCGTCGAGCCCGCGGACCCAGGCGGCGAGGTCGGTGATCTGCATGGCACACAGCTCGGCGATGTTCTGTCCGGCGATCCGCGACGACAGCGCCTCCTGCGTCAGCCGGGTGCCGGCGCAGTCGGGGCAGGTCTGGAAGGTCACGGCGCGCTCGACGAAGCGGCGCACGTGCGGCTGCATCGCCTCGGGGTCCTTGGAGAGCATCGACTTCTGGATCTTCGGGATGATGCCCTCGAAGGTCAGGTTGGTGCCCTCGACGTTGATGCGGGTCGGCTCGGCGAAGAGCATCGTGTCGAGCTGCTTGGCGGTGAACGACGCGATGGGCTTGTCCATCGGCAGGCCCATGCCCTCGAACAACCGGCCGTACCAGCCGTCCATGGAGTAGCCCGGCACGGTCAGCGCTCCGTCGCGCAACGACACCGTGTCGTCGTAGAGCGCGGTGCGGTCGATGTCGTTGACCTTGCCCATGCCCTCGCAGCGCGGGCACATGCCGCCGAGGTAGACCGCGGCCTTGACGACCTTCTTCTCCGTGCGTCCGCCCTTCTCGGTGGTCATCACGCCGCCGGCCTTGCGGGTGGGCACGTTGAAGGAGTAGGCCGTGGGCGGGCCGATGACCGGCTCGGCGACGCGGCTGAACAGGATGCGCAGCATCGCGTTGGCGTCGGTGATCGTGCCGACCGTCGAGCGCGGGTTGGCCCCGATGCGCTCCTGGTCGACGATGATCGCCGTCGTCAGCCCCTCGAGGACGTCGACCTCCGGCCGCGCGAGCGTCGGCATGAAGCCCTGCACGAACGCGCTGTAGGTCTCGTTGATCAGGCGCTGCGACTCCGCGGCCACGGTGCCGAACACCAGCGAGCTCTTGCCCGACCCCGAGACGCCGGTGAAGGCCGTCAGCCGTCGCTTCGGCAGGTCGACGCTGACGTCCTGCAGGTTGTTCACCCTCGCGCCCACGACCCGGATGGCGTCGTGGCGGTCGGCGGCGTGGGACTCGTGGCTCGTGGGGCTCATGGGGCTCCGTCTCTCGGCTGGGGTGCTGCGCGTCGATGGCTGGTGGTCGGGGCGGCCCGGGTGCATGCCGGCCCCGTCCTGACGACGACTCACCCGGTCAGGTCGTGACCGGGCAGACCGGGACGGCGGCGGATCCTCATCGCCCGGCGCCGAGGAAGACCCGCAGGGCGCCGACGAAGGCCTCCGGCTGCTCGGAGTGCACCCAGTGCCCGGCGCCCTTGATCGTCACTTGGGTCGTACGCGGGAACAGCCGCCGCATGGCCGGCGCGTGCTCCGGGGTGACGTAGCTCGACCGCTCGCCGGCCATCCAGAGCACCGGGTGGTCGAAGACGGCCTCGCCGACGTCGGGGAAGCCGCCGATCGTGGGCAGGTCGCGGCGCAGCATCGACAGGTTGGCCTGCCAGCGCCAGCCGCCGCCGGGCTCGGAGCGCAGGTTCTGCAGCAGGAAGCCGCGCACGCGGTCGTCGTCGACGTCGTCCGCGAGGGCCGTGTCGGCGTCGTCGCGCCGCCGGATCGCGGCGAGGTCGAGGCGGCCGAGGCTGTCGAGGAGGTGCTCGAACTCGCTCGCACCGGCGCTCTCCCCCGGCGCGATGTCGACCACGACCAGTCGCTCGACGAGGTCGGGGTGCCGCAGCGCGAGCACCATGGCGACCTTGCCGCCCATCGAGTGCCCGACCACGTGCACCGGTGCGTCGCGGGCGAATCCCGTGCGGAGGTGGTCGGCGACGGCGTCGGCCATCGCGACGTAGTCGGCCCGGTGGGTCCATCCCGACCGGCCGTGGTCGGGCAGGTCGACGAGCAGCGAGCAGAAGTCAGGCAGGAGTGCTTTCGCGACCTGGGTGAAGTTGCGGCCCTGGCCGAAGAGCCCGTGCAGGAAGACGACGCGCGCGCCGGCGTCGCCGACCTCGGTGCTGTGCAGGCTCACCCGCCCAGCCTAGGGATGCCGACCCGCGGGCCTGCACGTACACCGTGCGCAGCAGGTGCAGGCGGACGTCGCCGCTGACCTCGGCCCTGCCGGAGATCAGGTCGCGGTAGGCCGAGGCGACCGCGGCCTCGGCGGACTCGGTCGTGGGCGCGGCCACCTGGGCGACCCGCCAGACCCCGTCGATCGTCTGGTCGTAGAGCTCGGCGGCCGCGTCGCGGTCGCCCTCGACCGCGCCACGGAGCAGGTCGCCGAGATCAGGGGACGCGGTCACGCCCCGAGGTTAGGAAACTTCCGTCACCGCTGGTCTCACCCGATCGGAGGAGATCGGGGTCAGTCGCCCGCGGCGTCGAGCAGGCGCCGGCCCAGGGTGCGGCAGGCGGTGCGCAGCTCGTCGGGCTCGACGACGTGGAACGCGACTCCGAGCCGGGCCAGCCGCTCGGCGAACCAGTCGACGTCGTCGGTGCTGCCGACCAGCCGGGAACGGCCGGCGTCGAGGGGCTCGAGGCGGCCCAGGCTGCGCGGGAGGTGCCCGAGCACGTCGTGGGGTGCTGCGTCGACGTCGACGACGACGGGGACGCCCCAGCCCTCGGAGAGGTGCTCGTCGACGACGGAGACCACGTCGAGGCCCGGAGGCGGCTCGAAGGTCTCGCCGAGCCGGGTGCACGACTCGATGCGGTCGAGCCGCAGGACACGCCTCGCGCCGGCGGTGTGCGACCAGCACAGCAGGTACCACCGGTCGTGGCGCAGGTGGACGCCCCACGGGTCGACCACCATCTCGCGCGGGTCGCGGTCGGGGCCCGTGCGGTAGCCGAGCCTGAGCCGGACTCCGTCGCGTGCCGCGGCCGCGAGCTCGCTGGTGCGCTGCGGGTCGGGGCCGTCGCCGCGCGGACCGACGGCCTCGACGCGACGCACCGCCTCGGCCTGCCCGGCCACCGTCGCCGGCAGCACCCGCACGATCTTGTCGAGCGCCGTCTCGACCGCCTCGGAGCCGGCGATGGCCAGCCGGCCGCGCACCGCCGCCATCACGAGCGCCAGCGCCTCGTCGGTGGAGAACATCAGCGGCGGCACCCGGTAGCCGCGGCCCATCCGGTACCCGCCGTGCCGACCGGGGGTCGACTCGACCGGGATGCCGGCCTGGCGCAGGATGCCGACGTAGCGGCGCGCGGCGCGGGCCGAGACCCCGAGGCGCTCCCCCAGGTACTCCCCCGAGACGCCGGGCCGGTCGTGGATCAGCTCGAGCGCCACGAGCGCCCGGGCCGTCGGCGTGGCGTCGTCCTCGCGGAACTCGGTCATGCCCGCAAGGTAGACGCCCCGCCGGCGGTTGCCTACGGCGTCGGCCTGCTCGTCGCCGCTACTCGCCGCGGCCGGTCGCGTCCTGGAGTCGGTCGATGTGCTCGGAGGCCTGGGCCTTGGTGAGGTCGGCCGGCAGCGTCTCCCCCGCCTCGCGGGCCAACGTGTCGAGGTAGCTGCGCTGTGCCCCGGTCATCGGTTCGTCGCCGGTGACCCAGTCGCCGGGGTCCTTCTCCGTCGACGACGGCGCGTCGGCGCCGAGCACCTCGGTCTGGTCGGCGGTCTCGTCGGTCGAATGGGTGTTCGATTCACTCATGCCTCGACCGTACGACGAGCACCGGCGGTCGATGACCACCCGCACGGAGGGGTCATGACACCAGGTCAGTTCTCCTGGTCACTTGTGACCAGACGTGGCCGAGTCGCCTCCGCGGACGCCGCGACGGACCTACCGTCTGAAGACCGGCACGAGGAGCACAAGGAAGGAGGTGGACCCGATGTGGGACTCCCTGCAGGACCAGGTGCACAGCCACCTGACCCACGACCTGCCCTGCGCGCGCTGCGGGCACGCCGTGCACACCTACCTCGCGTGCAGCGACAGCTGCACCTGCGCGCCGTGCGTGATGCCCGGGGTCGCCGACCGCACGCGGCTCAGCGCCTGACCACCCAGCCCGGCTCGGCGCGCCCGCTCACGGCTCGAGGTAGACCTTGATCGCCGTCCGCTCGTCCATGGCCCGGTAGCCCTCGGCGACCTGCTCCAGCGGCAGCGTGAGGTCGAAGACCCGGCCGGGGTCGATCGTCCGGGCCAGCACGAGGTCGAGCAGCTCGGGCAGGTAGCGCCGCACGGGCGCCATGCCGCCGGCCAGGCCGATGTTCTTGCTGAACATCACCCGCAGCGGCACCTCGGCGCCGTGCGGGACGCCGACGAAGCCGACCGTCGCCCCCGGCCGCGCCACCCGGAAGGCCTGGTCGAAGGCCGGGGCGTTGCCGACGCACTCGAGCACGGCATCGGCACCGACGCCACCGAGGACGTCCTTGACCGCGGCGACACCCTCCTTGCCGCGCTCGGCCACGACGTGCGTGGCGCCGAAGCGACGTGCGAGCTCCTGGCGCGGTTCGTGCCGCGACATCGCGATGATGGTCTCGGCGCCGAGCTGCGAGGCCGCGAGCACCCCGCACAGCCCGACGGCGCCGTCGCCGACGACGACCGCGGTGCCGCCCGCGCGGACCCCGGCCGCGACGGCTGCGTGCCACCCGGTCGCCATCACGTCGGACAGCGTGAGCAGCGAGGGCCACAGGTCGCGGTCGGGGACGCCGTCGGTCTTGACCAGCGTGCCGTCGGCCTGCGTCACCCGGGCGTACTCCCCCTGGCCGCTCTGGGTGATCGCGACGTTGTCGCAGGCCGAGTGGGCGCCGTTGCGGCACGCCGCGCAGGTGTTGTCGCAGTGGTCGAACGGGACGACGACGAAGTCGCCGGCCGCGAAGCCGCGGACGTCGGCACCGACCTCCTCGACGACGCCGAGGCACTCGTGACCGATGGTGCGGGGGCCGTCGAGCTCGTCGTCGCCGCGGTAGGGCCACAGGTCGGAGCCGCAGATGCACGAGGCGACGACCTTGACGATCGCGTCGGTCGGCGCCTCGATGGTCGGGTCGGGCGCGTCCTCGAAGCGGATGTCGCGGGGTCCATGGATCACCGTGGCTCTCATGGCTCCGATGAAACCAGAGACGGGCACCGACGCGCCCGGGGCCGTCGACTTGCGTGAATATCTCACATGTGAGTTACGGTGGCTGACGTGATGACGGACTACAAGGGACGTATCGGCAACCTCATCCGCGACGCGCGCAAGCACCGTGGCCTCACCCAGACCCAGCTCGCCGAGCTGCTCAGCACCAGCCAGAGTGCGATCAACCGCATCGAGAAGGGCCAGCAGAACCTCTCCCTCGAGATGCTGGCCCGCATCGGCGAGGCGCTCGACTCCGAGATCGTCGCCGTCGGCGCCGGGCCCACCCACCTGCGCGTGCAGGGCCCGACCACGCTGTCCGGCTCGATCGACGTCAAGACCTCCAAGAACGCCGGCGTCGCGCTGCTCTGCGCGACCCTGCTCAACCGGGGCCGCACGACGCTGCGCAAGGTCGCCCGCATCGAGGAGGTCAACCGCCTGCTCGAGGTGCTCAACAGCATCGGCGTCCAGACCCGCTGGATCGGCGACGACGGCGACCTCGAGATCGTGCCGCCGCGGCGGCTCGACCTCAGCCAGATCGACGAGACCGCGGCCCGGCGCACGCGCTCGATCATCATGTTCCTCGGCCCGCTCCTGCACCGGGCCGAGGCCTTCGAGCTGCCCTACGCCGGCGGCTGCAACCTCGGCACCCGCACCGTCGAGCCGCACATGACCGCGCTGCGCCCGTTCGGCCTGGAGGTCAAGGCCACCGACGGCAGCTACCACGCCGAGGTCAACGGCGCCATCCAGCCCGGACGCCCGATCGTGCTCACCGAGCGTGGCGACACCGTCACCGAGAACGCGCTCATGGCCGCCGCGCTCCACCCGGGCGAGACCGTCATCCGCAACGCCTCGTCCAACTACATGGTCCAGGACCTCTGCTTCTACCTGCAGAAGCTCGGCGTCCGCGTCGAGGGCGTCGGCACGACCACGCTGCGCGTCACCGGTCTCGAGACCATCGACGTCGACGTCGACTACGCCCCGGCCGAGGACCCCATCGAGGCCATGTCGCTCCTCGCGGCCGCGATCGTCACCCAGTCCTCCATCACCATCAAGCGGGTCCCCATCGAGTTCCTCGAGATCGAGCTCGCCGTGCTCGAGGAGATGGGCTTCCACTACGAGCGCTCCGAGGAGTACGTCGCCCGCAACGGCCACACGCGACTCGTCGACCTGCACACGAAGCCGTCGACCCTGCACGCCCCGCTCGACAAGATCCACCCGATGCCGTTCCCGGGCCTCAACATCGACAACCTGCCCTTCTTCGCCGTCATCGCCTCGGTGGCCGAGGGCCAGACCCTGCTGCACGACTGGCCCTACGACAACCGGGCGATCTACCTCACCGAGCTCAACAAGCTCGGCGGTCAGGTCAAGCTCCTCGACCCGCACCGGGTGATGATCGAGGGCCCCACGTCGTTCACCGGCACCGAGCTCGTCTGTCCCCCGGCGCTGCGGCCCGCAGTCGTCGTCCTGCTGGGCATGCTCGCCTCGAAGGGCACCTCCGTGCTGCGCTCGACCTACGTCATCCACCGCGGCTACGAAGACCTCGCCGAGCGTCTCAACGAGCTGGGCGCCAGCATCGAGACGTTCCGAGACATCTGATGGGATGACGTCTTACGGGCGCCCGTCGCGGCGGGCCCGTCCAGCCTGGCGCTTGCTGCCGCGATCCCGGTGGCGGGCCCGACCCGCTCTGAGGGCGCCCGACGACGTGTGCGCGCTGTGGTCGACTGATGCTGCGGTCGGGGCGCCGTCGGGCGGTACCGCGCTTGCCTGAGCTCAGCGTCGAGGCTCGTCGTGGCGGGCCGGTTCCACCTGGTGCTCAGCCGGGGTGGCCTGACCGGTAGGCCGCGACGAGCTCGTGGCCGATCCGGGCCAGCTCGTCACGGACGGCGGCGGGCTCGACCACCTCGACCTGCCCGCCCCAGCCCGCCAGGGTGCGGGCCAGGTCGAGCGCGGTCGGCGCGGCGACGCGCACGGTCGTCCGGCCGTCGGGGCCGGGCTCGCCGACCTCGCAGTGCCGGCCGAACTGGTCGCGCAGCACGAACACCCACCGTTGCTCGACCAGCACCGTCGCCGTGGTGCGCGAGCGTCGCGACTCGACCTCGCCGACCGTCTCCTGCCACGCGGCCTCGAGGTCGACGTCGGCCGGCCGCTCGAAGGTCTCCGCGAGGACGTCGACGGCGACCACCCGGTCGAGACGGAACGTGCGGCGTCCGCGCGTCGTGCCGGCGACGAGGTACCAGGCGTCGTCCTTGTCGGCCAGGCCCCACGGCTCGACGTCGCGCTCGGAGGCGCGGTCGCGCGCGTCGCGGTAGCCGAGCCGCACCCGGCGTCGTCGGACGACGGCCGCGCTGAGCGTGTCGACCAGGACCGGCCGATCGCGGCCCACGCCGCCCCACCCGGTCGGGTCGACGAGCGTGGCGCCCGCCGCAGCCTCGGCGTCGTCGCGGAACGTGGCCGGGAGGGCGCGCAGCAGCTTGCGCAGTGCGGCCCGTGTCTCCGGCGCGCCGCCGGCCGCCGGTCCCAGCAGCAGGAACAGCGCCTGCGCCTCCGACGAGGACAGCCCGGACAGGTCGGTGCGCGCTCCCCCGACCAGTCGCCACCCGCCACCCCGGCCGGGCTGCGGGTAGACCGGTACGCCTGCGGTCGACAGCGCCGCGAGGTCGCGTCGCGCCGTCGGCACCGAGACCTCCAGCTCGGCGGCGACCTCCGCCGCCGTCACCCGGCCGCGCTGCTGCAGCAGCAGGACGGTGGCCACGAGCCGATCAGCGCGCACGTGGTGATGATGCCGCACAACGTGATCACTGGGTGATCACTTCACAGGGCAGCCTCAGGGTCATGCTCCGAGGACTCAGCACCATCACCTACACCGCCCACGACGTCGCCGCCGCCCGCGACTGGTACGCCGAGCTGCTCGGCGTCGACGCCTACTTCGCCAAGGACCTCGCCGGCGCGCTCGCCTACGCCGAGTTCCGCATCGGCGACCACCAGGCCGAGCTCGGCCTGCTCGACGCCCGCTACGTGCCCGGCGGCCCGCCCGCGACGCCCGGCGCCGTCGGGACGGTCGCCTACTGGGCCGTCGACGACGTCCACGCCGCCCACGCCCGGCTGCTCGGCCTCGGGTGCACCGAGCACGGCCCGGTCACCGAGCAGGGCCCGGGCTTCGTCACCGCCTCGGTCCTCGACCCGTTCGGCAACGTGCTCGGCATCATGTACAACGAGCACTACCTCGCCGTCGTGGGGCCAGCGACCACGGAGACCTGAGAGCGTCGCTCACACCTGAGCCTCGGTGCTCAGGCCGGATCGCCGGGCGCACCGCGATACTGACGCCGTGACCACGCCACCCCGCACCGGGCGCCGCTACCTCGACGACGCGCTCGAGCAGCCCGGCGCCGTGCTCGCCCTCGCCCACCGCGGCGGTGCCTACCACCCCGACATCGAAGGCCTCGAGAACACCCTCGAGGCCTTCCGGCACGCTGTCGCACTCGGCTACCGCTACCTCGAGACCGACGTGCACGTGACGGCCGACGGCGTGCTGCTCGCCTTCCACGACGACGTCCTCGACCGGGTCTCCGACCGCCAGGGCGCCATCGCCACGCTGACCCACGTCGACGTCCGCGAGGCCCGGATCGGCGGTCGCGAGGAGGTGCCCACCCTCGCCCGGCTGCTCGACGAGCTGCCGGGCGTCCGGTTCAACATCGACCTCAAGTCCGACGGTGCCGTGCGGCCGTTGGCCGACGTCATCGCCGCGCGCGACCTGTGGGACGACGTCCTGGTCGGCTCGTTCGCGCACGAGCGGATGCGCGAGTTCCGTCGGCTCACCGAGGGCCGCGTGGCGACGTCGGCGACGCCGCGCGAGGTGGTGACGTTCCTGGCCGGCGTCCGCCGGCGCGCCGACTTCGACGCGCTCCAGGTCCCACACCGTCGCGGGCGGGTGCTGGTGACGTCGGCGCGGCTCGTGCGCCGGGCCCATGCGGCACGCAAGCATGTGCACGTCTGGACGATCGACGAGGCCGCGGAGATGAGGGAGCTCCTCGACCTCGGGGTCGACGGGCTGTTCACCGATCGCACCGACACGCTCAAGGACGTGCTCGTCGAGCGCGGGCAGTGGCTGACCCACGGGAGGGACTCATGACCGGCATCGCCGACCTGGCGCCGCTGGAGCGCGCGAAGGAGCAGAAGGCCTGGTACTGGTACGACTGGGCCAACAGCGCCTACTTCACCACCGTGCTCAGCGTGATGTTCGCGCCGTACATGATCGAGGTGGCCGGCAACGCGGCCGGCTGCCCCGACGACCTGCCCGACGGCGAGTCGTGCGGCAACACCGTGAGCCTGCTCGGTCTCGACCTCGCGGCGGGGTCGCTGCCGTTCTACCTGACCAGCTTCGCGACCATCCTCAGCGCGTTCGTGCTGCCGGTCATCGGCGCCGTCGTCGACCGCTCGCCCCACAAGAAGCGGCACATGGCCGCGTTCGCCTGGTCGGGCGCCGCGTTCGCCTCGCTGCTGTTCTTCATGAAGGACGACGACTGGCAGATCGGCGCCGTGGCCGTCGTCTGCTCGAGCGTGCTCGCCGGCTGCTCGCTGGTCAGCTACTCCGCGATCCTGGTCGACATCTCCACCGAGGAGGAACGCGACCACGTGTCGTCGCGGGGGTGGGCGTTCGGCTACCTCGGGGGCGGGGTGCTGCTGGCGATCAACCTCGGGATGTACCTCGGCCACGAGCAGATCGGTCTCGAGGAGGCGCTCGCCGTCCGGCTCTCGTTGTTGTCGGCCGCCGTGTGGTGGGCCGGGTTCACCATCATCCCGTTCGTCAGGCTGCGCAACCGGCCCCCGGTCGACGCGGTCGAGGTCACCGGCACCGTGCTCGACCGCAGCTTCGGTCAGCTCTGGCGCACCCTCAAGGAGCTGCGCGGCTACCCGCAGACCCTGACCTTCCTCGCGGCCTACCTGTTCTTCAACGACGGCATCCAGACCGTCATCTACGCGGCGTCCACCTACGGCAAGGAGACGCTCGGCTTCGGCACCAGCGTGCTGATCGGCACGATCCTGCTGATCCAGTTCGTGGCCTTCGGCGGCGCGCTGCTCTTCGGCCGCCTGGCGCAGCGCTACGGCAGCTACCGCCCGATCCTCTACGGCCTCTACGTGTGGATCGCCATCGTCGTGCTCGCCTTCCTCCTGCCCACCAAGAACGTGCCGCTGTTCCTGCTCGTCGCGCTGGCGATCGGCGTGGTGCTCGGCGGCACCCAGGCGCTGTCCCGCTCGTTCTTCAGCCTGCTCATCCCCCGCGGCCGCGAGGGTGAGTACTTCGCGCTCTACAACGCCTGCGAGCGGGGCACGTCGTGGCTCGGCACGTTCGTGTTCGCCGTGGTCTTCCAGCTCACCGACTCCTACCGCCCGGCGATCCTCGCGCTCATCGCGTTCTTCGCCGTCGGGGCGCTCATCCTGGTGCGCCTCGACGCCGCACGCGGCATCCGCGAGGCCGGCAACGTGGTGCCACGGGCGCTGGCGTGCCACGACGCGTAGGGCGTCGGGCCGGGGTTCCGGGAACTGGCGGCCGTCGAGGCGTATCAGGCGGCTGCCCGGGCGCTCCTCCCACCGCAAGCGATGCGGTGTCCCGGAAACCAGGCCTGGAATCTTGGCGCCCTGGGTACCGTTGACAAGACGTCGGGCTGATCACGCCCGACCAGACCACGCACTACTAGGGGAGGTGCCTCATGGCGGAGCGCACATTGCGTGGCGCACGACTCGGCGGCCAGAGCTTCGAGGACGAGCGCGGCATCGAGTTCGCGGCGCGTCAGCAGGTCGGCTACCGCTGTCAGCAGGGCCACGACTTCGAGATCACGATGTCGGTCGAGGCCGACGTCCCGGCGGTGTGGGAGTGTCCTCGCTGCGGCGCCGAGGCGCTCAGCACAGCCGGCATCCAGCGCGAGGAGAAGGCCGAGAAGCCGGTCCGCACGCACTGGGACATGCTGCTCGAGCGTCGCTCGGAGAAGGAGCTGGAAGACATCCTCAAGGAGCGTCTCGAGCTGCTCCGCGGCGGCGAGATCGGCCCGGCGCACCTGCACCGGCCGGCGCCCAAGCGCAAGGCCCGCGCCAACGCCTGACCGGCCGGGCGACCTCGCCCGGCCCCCGACGCCTCAGTCGTCGACCACCTCACCCCGGACCACCGGTCCGGGGTGTCGTGCGTCCGGGCCCAGTCGTCCGTCGCCCAGGCGCGAGCCGTCGACGGGCCCGGCCACGGTGAGGCGGGTGCCGACCACGCCCGAGAGCATCCGCCGGAACACCGGTCGCGTCAGCGGCAGGATCACCAGGATGCCCACGACGTCGCTGACGAAGCCCGGCAGCAGCACCAACGCCCCGCCGACGAGCACCAGCACCCCGTCGGTCAGCTCCTCGGCCGGCATGCGACCGCTCTCGAGGGCCGCCGTGAGCGCACGCCAGGCCCGCGCGCCCTCGCGCCGCACCACCCAGCCGCCGAGGAGGCTGCCGAGCACCAGCAGGAGGATCGTCCACCACCCGCCGACGGCCTGGCCGACCTGCACGACCACGAGCACCTCAACGGCGACCCAGGCCACCGCGGCCAGCAGGAACCACGAGAGCCGACGGCGAGCACGGGTCGTTGCCATGCTCCGAGCCTAGAGGCCGCGCTCAACGCGGCTCAGCGGTCCGGGCAGCGACTCAGCGACCCAGCAGACGACGCACCTGGTCGCGGCGCTCGCGCAGGCCCCAGAGCGTGATGCGCCGCAGTGACTCGGTGGCGACGGCCGGGCTCATCTTCGACTCGCCGCGCACCCGTTCCACGAACTCGATCGGCACCTCGCGCACGACCAGACCGGCGTGCAGCGTGCGGGCGACCAGGTCGGTCTGGAAGACGTAGCCGGTCGAGCGGACCTGGTCGAGGTCGATCCTCTCGAGCGTGCGGCGCCGGTAGAGGCGGTAGCCGGCGGTGGCGTCGTGCACCGGGATGCCGAGCAGGAGCCGCACGTAGAGGTTGCCGCCGCGCGAGAGGGCCTCGCGCCGCAGCGGCCAGTTGACGACGCTGCCGCCCGGCACCCAGCGCGAGCCGATGACGAGGTCGGCGCCGTCGTCGAGGGCCGCGACGAGCCGGTGCAGCTCCTCGGGCTGGTGGGAGCCGTCGGCGTCCATCTCGCCGACGACGTCGTAGCCGCGCTCGAGGGCCCAGGCGAAGCCGGCCAGGTAGGCCGCGCCGAGCCCGGCCTTGGCCGTGCGGTGCAGCACGTGCACCCGGTCGTCGGACGCCGCCAGGCGGTCGGCGATCGCGCCGGTGCCGTCGGGCGAGGCGTCGTCGACGACGAGGACGTCGACCGCGGGCTGGGCGGCGTGCAGGCGCGCGAGGATCCACTCCAGGTTGGCCGCCTCGTCGAACGTCGGCAGCACCATGACGATGCGCCCGGGGCTCATGCCTGCTCCTCGTCACGGGTCCGGCGACGGACGACGACGCCCCAGGCCAGCCCGAGCAGCGCGACGAACGGGGTCGTGGCCCGCAGCACCGTTCCGACTCCGAGACCGGGCGTGCTGCCCTGCTTGAGCTCGACGGTCTCGACGACGACGTCCTGGGTGCGCCGCTCGGTGCGGTCGACGACCGTGCCGTCGGGGGCGATGACGCCGGTGACGCCGTTGATCGCCGCCACGACGACGTAGCGCCCGCTCTCGATCGCGCGGGCGCGGGTGATCGCGAACTGCTGCTCGATCTGGTCGGTGAAGATGAACGAGGCGTTGCTGGTCTGCACGGCGAGCATCTCCGCGCCGTTGTCGACCTGGGTGGCGATGCCGTCGTCATAGGCGATGTCGAAGCAGATGTTGTCGGCCACCTGCACGCCGGCGACGGTCAGCGGCGTGCTGCGGCTGCCGCTGAGCATGTCGCGCGGGATGCGGGCCAGCTGGCCGGAGTTGACCCAGCTGTCGGGCAGGTGGTCGCGTAGCGGGATGTACTCGCCGTAGGCCACCGGGTGGCGCTTGGCGTAGCGGTCGCCCGCCCCGGTCGCGGGGTCCCACACGATGCCCTGGTTGAGCACGTGGTCCGGACCGGCGCCGACGATCGCCCCGACCAGCACGGGCACGCCGATCGCCTCCACGGCCCGGGTGATGCCGGCGTTGATCGTGCGGTCGCGGAACGGGTCGGTCGCGGTCGAGTTCTCCGGCCAGACGACGAAGTCGGGACGGGCCACCTCCCCTGCCGCTACCCGGTCGGCGAGGTCGACGGTCGCGTCGACGTGGTTCTGGGTCAGCTGCTCGACGTCCTCGAGCACGTCGTTGCCGCGTCCGGGCACGTTGCCCTGGACGGCGGCCACGGTGGCCTCGCCGGTGGTCTCGAGGCGCCAGGGCACGAAGGTGGGCAGCACGGCCACGGCGGTCACGGCCACCACGGCGGCGCCGGCGTAGAGGCGCTCGTCGCCGCGGCTCGCGAGCACCACGCGGGCCAGGAGGAAGCCGACGAGGGCGACGACGAGGCTGACGCCGTTGACGCCTACGTAGGCGAGCAGGTCGGCGAAGGGCGTGTCGACCACCCCGAAGCCCAGCCGGCCCCACGGCATGCCGCTGAACGGCCACGTGGCGCGGATGGTCTCCATGGCCACCCAGGCGCAGGCGAGCCACGCCGGCCACGAGCGGAGTCGTTGCAGCACGGGCGAGAACGCACCGAGGATGCCGTAGAACAGCGCCTCGACGCCCGCCAGCGCCAGCCAGGCGGGCAGGCCGATCGACGGGCTCATCCAGTAGATGTGCGGGAAGTAGAACGCCACGCCGAACACGAGGCCGACCACGAACCCGGCCCGGGGGCGCAGGTCGCGCGTGGTGAGCGCGTAGGCGGCCAGCGAGAGCGGCATGACGTAGGCGAACGCCACCGGTTCGTAGGCGAAGGAGAGCACGACGCCGGCCAGGGACGCGGCCAGGAGGCGACGCAGCACGCCGAAACGGTACCCGGACCACCCGGCGCGGCCGACGGCAGCGCCGTCCCGGGCCACAGCGTGGGCGGCCCGGGAACGGCTGCGCGTCGCAGGGACCCCGCGATCCAGCGCCCCGGCTCCGGCCGTTCCCGGCCACGACGGGCTGCCGTGACGGGATCGTTGTCTCGGCCTGGGGGGCCTTCCCGCGTCCGCTCCCGTCGGCGCGGACCGACCTCCGCGAACCATGCTCACCACGATGTTGGCGCTACACCTGATGAGCCTCGGCCACTCGGACGTCGGTCCGCGCGCAACGACCTGCGCGAGCGAACGGCGGCTAGGTTTCCGTGGCCGCGTGCGGGAGTCAACAGCGCGCTGACCTGCGAGGACGCGCAAAGCCGCAGGTCAGGAGAGGGTCCCTTGCGTCGAAATAGCCCGAGAAATAGTCCCTCGGCACGGCGTGTCGTCGCCGACACTCCGACGAGCTGCGATAAGGCTCACGGCACGACCACGGTGCCGGTGGCGGTGGTGGCCAGCAGCGGCGGTGCGAGCACCTCGGCGCGGCCGGGCTGCGCCTCGGTCGCCGCCCCTCGGGCCACCACGTGCACGGCGAACTCCATGACCCGTGAGCGGGTGCCGGCCCGTACCAGCTCGGCGGTCACCTCGAGCACGTCACCGGCGCGCACCGGGGCCTTGAACTGCACGTCGTCGTAGGAGGCGAACAGGCCCTCGTCGCCGTCGGTGACGATGCACAGCTCGGTGGCGACGTCGCCGAACAGGCCGAGGCTGTAGGCGCCGTCGACGAGGTTGCCGGCGTAGTGGGCGTGGGCGTAGGGCACGTAGCGGCGGTGCACGACGCGGGTGCCGACGAGGTGGTCGTTGGACATCAGGCGACCTTCCCACGGGGCCCGGCCGGGCCGGGCGCGAGCTTGTGGGCGATGAACGAGGCGACCTCGCCGGGCGTCGTCCCGCGGCCGAAGACGCGGTCGACGCCGAGCTCGGCGGCCATCGTCTCGTCGAAGCGGGGACCGCCGACGATGAGCAGCGGACGCCGGTCGGAGGGGTAGGACTCGCGGAAGGCCGCCGACATCTCGCGGGTGTTGAGCAGGTGGGCGTCGCGCTGGGTGACGACCTGGGAGACCAGGACGGCGTCGGCCTTCTCGGCCCGCGCGCGGTCGACCAGCTCGGGCACCGAGACCTGCGCGCCGAGGTTGACCACCTTGAGCTCGCGGTAGTACTCCAGCCCCTTCTCCCCCGCGAACCCCTTGATGTTGAGGATGGCGTCGATGCCGACGGTGTGGGCGTCGGTGCCGATGCAGGCCCCCACGACCGTCAGCCGGCGCCGGACCGAGCGCTTGACCGCCGCGTTGACCTCCTTCGGCGTCAGCAGCGGGTAGTCGCGCTCGACGACCTGGACGACGCTGGGGTCGACGACGTGGTTGACGCGGCCGTAGACGACGAAGAACGTGAAGCCCGGCCCCATCGGCTTGGCGTGCACGACCAGGGCGGGGTCCATGCCCATCTTGTTGGCCAGCTGCACGGCCGAGCCCTCCGCGACCTTCGAGTGCGACATCGGCAGCGTGAAGCTGAGCTGCACCATGCCGTCGCCGGTGGTGTCGCCGTAGGGCATGACGACGCTCATCGGGTGGCTCCTTCGTCGAGCAGGTCGGTCGCGGGGTTGTAGTAGGCCGCCGACTTGCGGGCGACGCCGTCGAGCCCGCGGCCGGCGTCGGCGGGCCGCTTCATCAGCCCGAAGGTGCCGTCGGCGATGGCGCCGAGCAGTCCCCCGCCGTCGCCGTCGACGATGCGGTCGAGCAGCTCGATCGACTCGGCGAGCACCTGGTTGGCGCGCTGGACGATGAAGCCGTCGGGCGCGGGGTGGAAGTCCTCGTGGAGGCGGCCGGCGGCGTCCATGACGTAGCGGACGTTCTGCAGGGCGATGTCGCGGTCGGAGAGCCACGGCGTGACGACGGCCTCGGTCATCATGCCGACGAGCAGGATGCCCTGCCCGGTGAGGGCGCCGGCGAGGTTGAAGAAGCCGTCGAGCAGGTTGCCCTTGAACACGTCGCCGGTCATGTGTCGCGTCGGCGGCATCCACTTGAGCGGGGCCTTCGGGAAGACCTCGCGGGCCAGCAGTGCGTGGGCGAGTTCCATGCGGAAGGAGTCGGGGATGGACGGGTCGATCTCGAAGGCGTGCCCGAGGCCGAGCTGCCAGTCGTCGAGGCCGGCCTCCTTGGCGAAGTACTCGTTGAGCAGCTGGCTGGTGGTGACCGTGTGGGCGGCCTCGACGGCGTCGGCGGTGGTGAGGTAGTTGTCCTCGCCGGTGTTGATGATGATGCCGGCCCGGGCGTGCACCTGACGGCTGAACCGCTGGTCGACGAAGGTGCGGATCGGGTTGATGTCGCGGAAGAGGATCCCGTACATCGAGTCGTTGAGCATCATGTCGAGCCGCTCGAGGCCGGCCAGGGTCGCGATCTCGGGCATGCACAGACCGCTGGCGTAGTTGGTGAGCCGCACGTAGCGCCCGAGCTCCTTGCTCGACTCGTCGAGCGCGGCGCGCATGAGCCGGAAGTTCTCCTGCGTGGCGTAGGTGCCGGCGTAGCCCTCGCGCGTCGCGCCCTCGGGCACGAAGTCGAGCAGGCTCTGCCCGGTCGAGCGGATGACGGCGATGACGTCGGCGCCCTCGCGCGCGGCCTGCTGCGCCTGCGGGATGTCCTCGTAGATGTCGCCGGTGGCGACGATGAGGTAGATCCACGGTTGGCGCGGCGCGTCGCCGTGGCGCTTGATGAGCCGCTCGCGCTCGACGCGCCGCTTGTCGATCACCCGGACGCCGGCCGCGACCGCCCGCCGGCTGGCGGTGCGCGCCCGCTGGGCGTCGCGGCCCTCGGGCAGGCGGAAGGTGATCGAGCCGGCTGCGGCCTTCTGGGCGAGCACGGCCAGGTCGTCGGCCTCGCCGCGCACCAGCGCGTCCCAGACCGGCAGCGCGACCCCGTGCTCGAGGCCCCCGACGTCGTGCAGGTCGGCGCGGACGACGTCGAGCAGCCGGTTGACCCACGGGGTGCCCTCGTCGTCGGCGCCGCCGAGACCCGCCATGCGCAGCGTGGCGCGCTCGACGGCGACGGTGGTGTGCTTCTTGGCCAGGGTGACGATGGGGCGTCCGGCCTTGCGGGCCAGGCTGCGCGCGTGCTTGACGGTGGCCGGGTCGAGGTCGAGCTTGCCGAAGCTGGGCCGGGTCATGCCTCGAGCCTGCTCTCGAACAGGGCCCGCACGCCGTCGTGGCCCCGCAGCAGCTCCAGCGCGTAGGCGGCGTGACCGGGCACGTAGCCGTTGCCGACGAGCATGCGGACGTCGGCGGCGAGGCCCTCGGCGCCGAGCGCGGCGGCCGAGAACGACGTGGCCATCGAGAAGAAGACGACCGTGCCGCCCTCGGCGGTGGCCAGCACCGCGCCCCCCTCGCAGCCGGGCACGTCGACGCACACCACCGTCACGTCGGCCGGCCCACCGGCCTTCTCGACGGCGTCGCGCAGCGCGACCGGGTCGCGGGCGTCGGCGATGGTCACCTCGTCGGCCAGCCCGGTCGGCGCGAGCAGGTCGGCCTCGGCCTGGTGCGGGACGACGCCGATGGTCGTCGCGGCCCCGGCCTGGCGCGCGGCGGCCAGCGACAGCGAGCCGGACTTGCCGCCGCCGCCGACGACGGCGACCGTCGGGGTGCGCCCTGCGGCGACGTACTCGCCGACGACGCGGGCGGTGAGCGCGGGGGCGCCGCAGACGTCCATCACGGCCAGGCTGAGCGCGGGGTCGAGGTCGTCGGGCAGCACCGCGGCGATGGAGCGACCGAAGAGCACGGCGTAGCCGTCACAGGGAACCTGCTCGCCGAGCCCGTCCCAGGCGGCGAGGCCGTCGTCGACGACCAGCGGGGTCAGGGTGAGCGAGACCAGGGTCGCGACGCGGTCGCCGACGTCCAGCCCGAGGGGCGAGTCGGGGCCGACCTCCTCGACGGTGCCGACCAGCATGCCGCCGGACCCGGTCTCGGGGTTCTGCATCTTGCCGCGGCTGTGCACGATGTCGAGCACAGCAGCACGGATCGCGTCGCCGTCGACCCGGCCGTCGACGGTGTGCACCCGCTCGAGCTGACGGTAGGAGGCGGCGTCGAGGTTGAGCCGCTCGACGCGGATGCGCACCTCGTCGGGCCACAGCTCACGGCGGGTGTCGAGGCGCTGCGCGGCCTGGGGCAGGACGACGGGTCGGTCGAGCACGCGGTGCAGACCGGTCGGGTCGCTCTCGGGGCGGGTCACAGGCAACGTCCTTCGTGGTTACGGCACTGAAACAGGAAGACTTGCGGTCGTAGGTTGTGTGGACCGGATGATCTGCCCGTATCGTAGGCCACATCGCGCCCCGGGCGCAGCCAGCGGAGCACGAGTCCACGAGAGAGTCAGAGGCGAGATGAGCATCGAGACCAGCATCGGCCTGGAGTCCGGCCAGCCCTACCCCTACCGTCAGGTCGAGCTCGTCGAGCCCGACTGGACCCGGTTCCCGGGCTGGTCCGGCGTCACGGCCGAGGAGTGGGCCTCGGTGCAGTGGCAGCGGGCCCACTGCATCAAGAACGTCAAGCAGCTGCGCGCCCTGCTCGGCGACCTCGTCGACGAGCGGTTCTACGCCGACCTCGAGCGCGACCAGGCCGAGCGGGCCACGATGTCGATGCTCGTGCCGCCGCAGATGATGAACACGATGGTGCCGCAGGCCCCGGTCGGCGGGCCCGGCTCGCTCACCGAGGCCTTCTACGCCGACCCGGTGCGCCACTACATGATCCCGGTCTTCAGCGACCGCCGCACCGACTTCTCCTCCCACCCGCACGCCACCCGCGACTCGTTGCACGAGCACGACATGTGGGCCACCGAGGGCCTCACCCACCGCTACCCCACCAAGGTGCTCGCCGAGCTGCTGCCGACCTGCCCGCAGTACTGCGGCCACTGCACCCGCATGGACCTCGTCGGCAACTCCACGCCCACCGTCGACAAGCTCAAGTTCGTCGCCAAGCCGACCGACCGCGTCGAGTCGATGCTCGACTACCTGCGCCGCACCCCGACCGTGCGCGACGTCGTCGTCTCCGGCGGCGACGTCGCCAACCTGCCCTGGCCCCGTCTCGAGGCCTTCTTGACCGCGCTGCTCGAGATCGACAACATCCGCGACATCCGGCTGGCCACCAAGGCCCTCGTCGGCCTGCCGCAGCACTGGCTGCAGCCCGACCTCGTCGAGGGCATGAGCAAGGTCGCGGCCACCGCCCGCTCGCGCGGGGTCTCGCTGGCGATGCACACCCACGCCAACCACGCGAACTCGATCACCCCGGTCGTGGCCCAGGCGTCACGGGCGATGCTCGACGCCGGCCTGCGCGACGTCCGCAACCAGGGTGTGCTGCTCAACGGCGTGAACGCCGACCCCTACGCCCTGCTCGACCTGTGCTTCCGCCTGCTCGACGGCGCCCAGATCACGCCCTACTACTTCTACATGTGCGACATGATCCCGTTCTCGGAGCACTGGCGGGTCTCGGTCGCCGACGCCCAGCGCCTGCAGCACCACATCATGGGCTACTTGCCGGGCTTCGCCACGCCACGCATCGTGTGCGACGTGCCGTTCGTCGGCAAGCGGTGGGTGCACCAGCTGGCCTCCTACGACACCGAGCGCGGCATCTCCCACTGGACGAAGAACTACCGCACCTCGATCGAGACCGACGCGGCCCACGACATGGACCGCACCTACGAGTACTACGACCCGATCCACACCCTGCCCGCCGAGGGCCAGGCGTGGTGGGCCGCGCACGCCGACCTCGACTCGACCGCACTCAAGGCCGCCGAGGTCGCCGAGGCCTCGCGCCGCACCGCTGCGCTGCAGGCCTGGTGACAGCGCGGACGGCGCTTGCCCCGGCCCGCGCTGTTGATGGTGGTCGAGCGAGCCGTCGTCGGGCGAGCTTGCTCGCCCCGACGAACCGGCGTGTCGAGACCCCTCAAGTGCGGCGTGCAGGCTCTTCCCCGCCGACGACCGGCCGACTCTCGTAGGGCGTCGAGAGCACGATCGTGGTACGGGTCGAGACGTTGGCCGCGGCCCGTACCCGGGCCAGCAGGGCCTCGAGGTCGACCGGCGTCGCCACCCGGATCTTGAGGATGTAGGACTCGTCGCCGGCCACCGACCAGCACGACTCGATCTCGGGCAGGTCCTTGAGCCGCTCGGGCGAGTCGTCGGGCTGCGAGGGGTCGATGGGTCGGATCGAGATGAACGCGGTGAGCGGCAGGCCGATCGCGTCGTGGTTGACCGTCGCGCCGTAGCCGAGGATGAGGCCCCGCTGCTCCAGCCGCTTGACGCGTTGGTGCACCGCCGAGGTCGACAGCCCGGTGGCCCGGCCGAGGTCGGTGAACGACATCCGGCCGTCGGCGGAGAGCAGCTCCAGGATGCGGCGATCGGTCGCCTCGAGCTCTGTCGTCACGCGCGCACCCTACCGAGACGCGTGGTCTCCGACCGCGAGCCGTCCACCGGTGGCGCGACGGCCGACGCCGTCGTCCGCCTCCGGGACGCCGTGGCAGGATGCGGCGCGTGACCAGCGACGTCCGCCGCCTGCTCCTGCTCGACACCGCTTCCATGTACTTCCGGGCCTACTTCGGCATGCCGTCCTACGCCGCCCCCGACGGCACCAACGTCAACGCCGTGCGCGGCATGCTCGGCTACGTCGCACGGCTCGTCGACGAGTACCGGCCCTCCGACCTGGTCTGCTGCTGGGACGACGACTGGCGCCCGCAGTGGCGCGTCGACCTGATCCCGTCGTACAAGTCGCACCGGGTCGTCGAGGAGGTCGAGAGCGCCCCCGACGTCGAGGAGGTCGAGGACGAGCTCGGCCGGCAGGTGCCGCTGATCCGCGAGGTGCTCGAGGCGTTCGGCATCTGCGTGCTCGGCGCGCCCGGCTACGAGGCCGACGACGTCATCGGCACCCTCGCCACCGGGGCCGGCATGCCGGTCGACGCCGTCACCGGCGACCGCGACCTGTTCCAGCTCGTCGACGACGACGCCGAGGGCGGCCCCGTCCGCATCCTCTACATCGGCAAGGGCGTCGGGCGCCACGAGCGCGTCGACGAGCAGTGGGTGCGCGAGAAGTACGGCATCGAGGCGCGCCAGTACGCCGACTTCGCGACGCTGCGCGGCGACGCCTCCGACGGCCTGCCGGGCGTCGCCGGCGTCGGGGAGAAGACGGCGGCGTCGATGCTGCAGAAGTTCGGCGACCTCGACGGCATCGTCGCGGCCGCCGGCGACCCGTCGTCCGGGCTGGCCAACGGCCCCCGGGCTAAGATCAAGGCGGCCGCCGACTACCTCGCGGTCGCGCCGGAGGTCGTCGCCGTGGCGCGCGACATCGAGCTCGACCGCAGCCGCACCACCCTGCCGACCGCGCCCCCCGACCCCGACCTCGTCGCCTCCCTCGCCGAGCGGTGGGGCCTCGAGAGCCCGACCGAGCGGCTGCTCGGCGTGCTCGCCGCCCAGGCGTGAGCGCGCCGATGAGCTCCCACGAGATCCGCTCGTCGCCGTCCAGCGGACTGCGCTGGCTGACCGGTGTGCTGATCGGCGGCGTCGTGTTCATGGTGTTCCTGGCCGGCGCCTGCTTCGTCGGTCTCACGACCCGCGAGCTCAGCGGCACCGCCACGCTGTACGCGGTGGTGATCGGCGCCCTGGGTGTGTTCGGTGCCGTGCGTGGCCTTCGAGGCGTCGCGCAGCTGCGGGCCGCGGCGCAGCCTGCCGTGATCGCCCGGCTCGACGACGACGGCCTGCACGTGCTCGACGGCCTGCTCCCCGACGACCTCCCCGACGACGCGCCCGAGAACCTCGGGTGGTCGACGTACCCGTGGTCGTGGATCACCTCGGTGTCGTGGACGACGCTCGAGCTGCGCAAGGTCAAGGCGCTCGGCACCGACGTCCCGCTCGAGGTGCTGCGGTTCACGCTGGCCGACGACCGGCTGCCCGACGAGGGCGCCCTCGAGCGCCCCGACCTGCGCCAGGCCGGGGCGCTCCTGCGGCTGACCCCGGGCCAGGCGCGCACCGTCCTGGTGGGCGAGGCCGGCCGCACCACGTTCGGGGAGGCGCTCGCGTGGATCGGGAGCCGCTACCCGGCCGTGCCCGTCGTGCGTGGCACCGCCCTGCCCTGGTCGACGCCGGCCGACGACGACCGGTGGAGCGGGAGCCCGCGTGTCGCGGTGGTGGGGGCCAACGGACGCCTCGGCCGGCACGTCATCGACGCGCTCACCGCCCGAGAGGACGCGCCGGCGGTCGCCGTCGTCCGCAACGAGGCGCACCGGGCCCTGCTCGAGCGCGCCGGTGCCGAGGTGCGCATGGTCGACCTCGCCCAGGGTGTCCGCCCGGTCGCCGACGCGCTGCGCGGGTGCGCCGCGGTCGTGGTCGCGGCGAGCGAGCACGCCGACGTCGTCGTCGAGGCGGCCCGGTTCGCCGGTGTGCAGCGCTTCGTCATGGTCGCCGACGCCTCGCAGGGTCGCACGGTCGGCCTGGCCGCCGGCAGCGGTCTGTCGTGGACGGTGTTCCGTCCCGAGCGTCTCACCGACGACGCCGCCACGGGCGAGGTCGACCTCGGCGCGGGCGTCGTCCCGGGCTCGGTGCCGCGGGCCGACCTGGCCCAGGTGCTGGTCGCCGCGATCCGCGACGAGGGCTCGGTCGGCGACGTCTGGCCGATCACGGGGGCTCCGGCCGCGCGCTGACGGCGAGCGGTGGCCACCGAGGGCCGTCAGGCGTCGTCGGCCAGCCCCGAGTAGGCCACCACCCCGCGCTTGACGAGCGCCGACACCTGGCGGGCGGTGGTGCGCAACGGCGAGTCGCCGGCGGCGTCGGCCACCTGGCCCGCGAGGTCGAGCAGCTGCTTGGTCCAGCGCACGAAGTCGCCGGCCGACAGGTCGGTGCCGCCGAGCAGGTCGTCGAGGTCGTCGCCCTCGGCCCAGCGGTAGGCGATCCAGGCGAACCCGACGTCGGGCGGGCGGAGGAAGTCGAGGCGGCGCTCCCTCTCGAGCGCGTCGAGGTCGGCCCAGACCCGGCGGGTGGCCTCCAGGGCCTCCCCGATCGCGCCGCCGGGCACCCGGGGCACCCGGGCGTCGTCGGCCCGCCGGGTCTCGAAGACCAGCGACGAGAGTGCGGCGGCGAGACCGGACGGCGTCAGCCCCTCCCAGATGCCGAGCCGCAGCGCCTCGGCGGCCACCAGGTCCATCTCGCCGTAGAGCCGCCGAAGCCGTGCACCGCGGTCGGTGACCCGGTCCTCCTCGAGGTACTCGAGCGCGGTGAGCACCTCGCAGACCCGGTCGAACTGACGTGCGACGGTGTTGGTGCGCTGCTCGATGCGACGGCGGAGCGTGGCGGAGTCGCGGTCGAGCTTGAACCAGCGTTCGGCCCAGCGGGCGTGGTCCTCGCGCTCGGGGCAGCGGTGGCAGGGATGCTCCTTGAGCTGCGCCCGGAGCCGGTCGATCTCGTCGTTGACGGCGTCGGGCCGCCCGCCGCCGCTGCGCCCACGCCCCGGGGGCGGGGGCACGAGGCCGTGGGTCTTGTCGCGGAGCGCGTTGGCGAGGTCGCGGCGCATCTGCGGGTTGCGGCCGTTGAAGCTCTTCGGCACCTTCAGCTTGGCCACGGCCTCGACGGGCGTCGGGAAGTCGATCATCGCGAGGCGCCGAGCCTGGCGGTCGGCGGTGACGACCATGGGGCGGGGGTTGTCCGGCGTCCAGCCGGGGTCGACGACGACGGCGTAGCCGGCGAACTTGCCGACCGGCACCTGGATGACGTCGCCGACCTTCAGCAGGCGCAGCGACTCGACGGCCTCCTCACGGCGGTCGGTGCGCTGGGCGCGGCTGGAGGACTTCTCGACGACGCCGATCTGGTGGCGCAGCGCGGCGTACTCCATGAAGTCGCCGAGGTGGCACGAGGCGGCCTCGGCGTAGCCGGCCAGGGCATCCTCGCTCTTGGCCAGCTGACGAGCCAGCCCGACGACGGCCTTGTCGGCCTGGAACTGGGCGAACGACTGCTCGAGCAGCTCGCGCGAGCGCTCCCGACCGAACTGGTGCACCAGGTTGACCGCCATGTTGTACGACGGGCGGAACGACGAGCGGAGCGGGTAGGTGCGGGTGGAGGCGAGGCCGGCGAGGTCGCGCGGGTTCGTGCCCGGCTGCCACAGCACGACGCCGTGGCCCTCGACGTCGAGCCCGCGCCGTCCGGCGCGACCGGTGAGCTGGGTGTACTCCCCCGGGGTGATGTCGGCGTGGTTCTCGCCGTTCCACTTCGACAGCTTCTCGATCACGACCGTGCGGGCCGGCATGTTGATGCCGAGCGCCAGGGTCTCGGTGGCGAAGACGACCTTGCACAGCCCTCGTAGGTAGAGCTCCTCGACCACGGCCTTGAACGCCGGCAGCATCCCGGCGTGGTGGGCGGCCACGCCACGTGAGAGCCCGTCGAGGAAGTCGTGGTAGCCGAGCACGTGCAGGTCGTCGGAGGGCAGGTGCCGCGTGGCGCTCTCGACGTACTCGACGACGAGGTCGCGCTCCTCGGGCGTCGTCAGGTTGACCCCGGCCGCGAGGCACTGCGAGACGGCGGCGTCGCAGCCGACCCGGCTGAAGATGAACACGATGGCCGGCAGGAGGCCCTCGCGGTCGAGGCGGTCGATGACGTCGGGCCGGCTCGGGATCCACACGCGCCGGTTCTGGGTCTGCCGCGGCCCGCCCTGGCCCCCTCGTTGCCGAGAGCCCTTGGGCGTGCGTCGGTCCTTCATCCGCGACGCGGCCCAGTCGTCGCGGGCGACCTTGAGCAGCTCGTCGTTGACCGGGGCGCCCTCCTTCACGAAGCCGGCGGCGGCGTCGACGTCGGAGGAGGCGAACAGGTCGAGCAGGCGGCGTCCGACCATGACGTGCTGGTAGAGCGGCACCGGCCGCTTCTCCTCCAGGATCGTCGAGGTCTCGCCCCGCACGGTGGCGAGCCACTCGCCGAACTCCTCGGCGTTGGAGACCGTGGCCGACAGCGAGACGAGGGTGACCGACTCGGGCAGATGGATGATCACCTCCTCCCACACCGCACCGCGGGAGCGGTCGGCGAGGTAGTGCACCTCGTCCATCACCACGAACCCGAGGCCGATCAGGGTGCGCGAGCCCGCGTAGAGCATGTTGCGCAGCACCTCGGTGGTCATGACGACGATCGGGGCCTCGCCGTTGACGACGTTGTCGCCGGTGAGCAGGCCGACCTGCTCGGGGCCGTAGCGCTCGACGAGGTCGTGGTACTTCTGGTTGCTCAGCGCCTTGATCGGGGTGGTGTAGAACGCCTTGCGGCCCGTGGCCATGGCGAGGTGGATGGCGAACTCGCCGACGATCGTCTTGCCCGAGCCGGTGGGCGCGGCGACGAGGACGCCGTGGCCGTCCTCGATCTCACGGCACGCGCGCAGCTGGAAGTCGTCGAGGCCGAACTCGTAGTGCGCCTCGAAGTCGTGCAGCACCGGGTGCCGGGCCGAGCGGCGCGAGGCCGCGTAGCGCTCGGCTGCGGTGAGTTCTTCCGTCATGCGAGTACCTCCACGGCCGCGGGGACCGACTCGATCGTCAGTGGGAGCGTCCCGAACCGCTCTCCGTCGGCGTAGCCGACGATGCCTGGTGCGGCGACGGTGACGCGGCGCACCTGGTGCCGCTCGTAGGCGCGGTGGGTGGTGTGGGTGCCGTGGAACAGCTTCGGATAGGTACGCACGAGCTCCGGCTTGCTGATCGGGGTGATGACGACGACGTCGAGCAGGCCGTCGTCGAGGGAGGCACCCTCGGCGATGCGCAGGCCGCCGCCGAAGGAGGGGCCGTTGCCGACGGCGACGAGCATCGCCTCGGTGGTCAGGGTGTGGTCGTCGAGCTCGAGCACGTAGGGCCGCGGGGTGAAGGTCCGCAGCTCGAGCAGGGTGGCGAGGTGGTAGCGCGCCTGTCCCTTCGGCCAGGTCAGGGCGTTGGCGCGCTCGTTGACGATCGCGTCGAACCCGGCGGCCATGACCGTGGCGTAGTAGCGGCCCTGGGTGCGGGCGAGGTCGAAGGTGCGCCGCTCCCCCGTTGTCAGGGCCTTGACGATGCGGTCGGCGGCCGCCATCGGGTCTCGACGGTGCAGGCCGACGTAGCGGGCGACGTCGTTGCCGGTGCCGGCCGGCACGACGCCGAGCGGGACGCCGCTCCCGGCGAGGACCTGCAGGGCCAGGTTGACCATGCCGTCGCCGCCGACGACCACGAGGGCGTCGACGCCGTCGGCGACCGCGGAGCGGGCCAGCTCGAGCGACTCGGCCGCGTCGGCGCCGACCAGGCACCGCACGTGTCCGGCCACCTCCAGGCGCGGGAGCACCACATCGCGGACGCCGGCCGCGCGGCCCTTGCCGGCGGTCGGGTTGATGAGCAGCGCGATGTCGCGCCCGGGACGGGCAGGCACGTCTCGAGCCTAGACGCAGCCTCAGCGGCCGAGACGCAGGAGGACCCGGTAGCGCTTCGCCGACGCACCCAGCGCCTTGGCCAGGCGGGCGACGCTCTCGAGCACGAGCTCGGCCGAGAAGCACCGCCCGGGCACGAGCAGCGTGAGTCGGCCGTCGTAGGAGACGAGGTGCACCTGGCCGTGACGCCAGGCCTGGTGGGCCAGCAGCCGGGTGGCGTCGTCGGCGACCGGGGCCGGGAACGCCTCGTCGACCGCCAGCAGGTCACAGGCGACGGCGGCGCCGCCGTCGGGCTCGAGGCAGCCCCGGACCCGGTGACCGGCGAGCCCGTCGTCGGCGCGCCAGGTGACGTCGTGGGTGCCGAGGGCCTCGGGCAGGTCGAACGGGTCGACGGGCTCGGGCGCCGTCGTCATCGCGTCACGAGATCGGCGAGATCTCGTCGGGGTCGAGGCCGGCGAACGGGTTCTTGCGCGCGCGACGACGGTCGTTGTAGCGGGCGATGACCTCGGAGACGAGGAACAGCAGCACCATGGGCACGGCCATCAGCGTCATGGTGAACGGGTCGGCCGAGGGCGTCGCGACCGCGGCGAAGACGAAGACGCCGACGATGATCCACGGCCGGTAGGCGCCCAGCGTCTTGCCCTTGACGACGCCGGCCAGGTTGAGCAGCACGACGAACAGCGGGATCTCGAAGGCGATGCCGAACACCAGGATCGTGCGGCTGAAGAACGACAGGTAGTCGTCGAAGTTGACGATGTTGGTGAGGCCGTCGGGGTTGAACCCGACGAGGATCTCGATGCCCTTGGCGAGGGTGACGTAGCCGAGGGCCGCGCCCACGAGGAAGAGGGGCCCCGCGATCGCGGCGAAGATGCGGGTCCACTTGCGCTCGCGCGGGTGCAGACCGGGCAGGATGAACGCCCAGATCTGGTAGAGCCAGAACGGGGCGCTCAGCACCAGCGCGGCGAACCCGCAGAGCTTGAGGTAGATCATCAGGCCGGCGCCGGGGCCGTTGGTCGACAAGAACAGCTGGCCCTCGGGCAGCGCCTTCTCGGCCTCGCGCGCGGGCCAGTAGACGGCGTCGTAGATCTGGTCGAAGAAGAACAGCGCCGCGACCAGGATGACCAGGACGACCATGACGCTCTTCAGCAGACGTGCGCGCAGCTCACGCAGGTGGTCGGACAAGGCCATCCGACCGTCGTCTCCGACGGGGTGGACGGGCTTGCCGACGAAGAGCTTGGCGACGCCGACGATCGACATGTGAGTGCGGTGGCCCCGGTCAGCCGTTGTTGCGGCGGGCGTCGGGCTCGGGGGCCGGCACCTCGTCGGTCATGGCGGTGGGAGCGGCCTGCTCCTCGGCACCGGGCGCGGAGATCTCGGAGGCCGGCGTCGGCTTCGGGGTGGGCTTGTCGGCCTCGTCGTCGTCGCGCAGGCCCTTGGTCTCGTTCTTGAAGATCCGCAGTGCCTGCCCGGTGCCCCGGGCGAGGTCGGGCAGCTTCGCCGCGCCGAAGACCAGCACGACGATGGCGAGGATCACGAGCCACTCGGCGCCCTGCGGCATGCCGATCAGTGGGTTGATCATGGGATCCCAATCTGTTGGAGGGTGTTCCTGGCTGATCCTACGCGGACCACGATGAGTAGAGGGCGAGCGTGTCCTGTGCGGCGGCCGCCAGCCCGCCGCCGTAGCGCTCCGGCGCCACCACGGAGGCGTGCGGCGCCAGGCGCAGGAGCAGCTTGGTCAGCCAGCGCTCGTCGGCGACGAGCAGGTCGACCTCGATCTCGCCGCCGTCGAGCGGGCGGACGTCCTCGACCGCGTAGTACTCCGGTACCCAGCGGGCCGCGGGCGCGAGCCGCAGCGTGACCAGGACGGCGTCGTCGGCCCGGTCGAACAGACCGTCGGACAGGTCGCGCGGTGCCTGCGGCTCGGTGAGCACCGGGGTGTCGAGCACGCGGGCGTGGGCGATGCGGTCGAGCCGGAACAGACGCGGTGCCTCGGCGCTGTGGCACCAGGCGTCGAGGTAGGCCTGCCCCTCCCGGTGGACGACGCCCCGCGGGTCGACGACGCGGTGCGACAGCTCGTCGCGGGCCGGCACGTAGTAGTCGAGCTCGACCTGCACCTGGCGAGCGGCGGCGTCGTGCAGGCGCGCGGCGAGGCCGGGGTCGACGGCGGGCGCGTCGACGTCGTCGGGCGCGGCCGCGACCGGGCCGGCCGACGGCCCGGCGGCTGCCGCCGTCTCGAGCTTGGCCAGCGCCCGGTCGACGATCGCGGCCGTCTCGGGGCTGGTGCCCGCGCGCAGCACGCGCAGCGCCACGATCATGGCCGAGGCCTCGACCGGGGTCAGCCGCAGGGGGCGGGCGAGGTAGTCGGCGTTGCTGACCCGGATCATGCCGTCGCCGTGCACGTGTCCCTCGGCGTCCTCGAGCGCGTCGAGGTCGACGTCGATGAGCTCGTCGGGGTAGCCGCCCGGCAGCCCGCACATGAAGAGCACCTTCAGGTCACGCACCAGCATGACGGGCGTCACGTCGAGGGCCTCGGCGGCCTCGGCGAGCGAGACGCTGCCGCGCGCGTGCAGGTAGGGCACGAGCGTGAGCAGCCGCGCGACCTGGTCCTTGGCGCCGCTGCCGCTCATCGCAGCACCTCGTGCAACCGGGCGACGACCTGCTCGCGCAACGACGCCGGCGACTCGATGACGACCGACGGCCCGAACCCCAGCACCTCGTCGGCGATGCCCACCGAGGCCCGGTCGAGCACGAGACGGTCCCACGACGTGCGCTCGTCGGGCCCGGCCACCCCGGTCTCGGACGACGACGCCGCCCGGCGCAGCGGGAGTGCGGCCCCCTCGCGCACGAGCAGCACCACCGGCGTCGTCGACAGCGCGGGCGCGAGCCGGCGCGCGACCGCCGACACGTCGGTGCCCTCGGGGATCGTGTAGGCGCCCGGGCGTCCGACCCGGCGCGCGTCGCCTTGCACCCGCGAGAGCCGGAAGACCCGCTCGGCGTCGCGGTCGAGGTCGTGGCCGACGACGTACCAGCGCCCCGAGTAGCGGGTGACCCCCCACGGCTGCAGGCGGCGGCGCTGAGGCGTGCCCCCGGTGCGCTGGTAGTCGAACTCGACGACGCACCGCTCGAGCACGGCCTCCAGGAAGACGTCGAACGCGGGCTCGTCGGCCGGGAGCCGTGGCTGGGCGATGTCGAGGGCCGACAGGTCGATCTCGGCGCCGGCGGCGCTCAGCTTGCGCACGGCCTCCGTGGTCGCGCGGGCGAGGCGTTGGTGGTCCCAGACCCGGGTGGCGAGGCCGACCACGGCCGCCTCGTCGGCCTCGAGGTCGATCTGCGGCAGCGCGAAGTCGTCGGGTTCGACGCGATAGCCGGGGGCGTCGTCGAAGTAGGCGTCGATCTGGCCGATCTGCACCGGCACGCCCAACGAGCGCAGCTCCTCCTTGTCACGCTCGAACATCTTGTCGAACGCCTCGGGGGTCGCGTCGGGGTAGAGGATCTCGCGGATGCGGTCCTTGGGGACCAGCTTCTGGCTGACCAGCAGCATGATCAGCAGGTTGAGCAGCCGTTCGCTCTTGGCCGCGCTCACCGCCACGCCTCGGAGCCAGGTCGTCGGCTCAGACGGCGGCGAGGATGTCGACGACGAAGTAGAGCGTCGAGTTGGCCGGGATGGCGTCGCCGTTGGCCTGGTCGCCGTAGCCCTTGGCCGGGGGGATGCGCATGATGACGCGGCTGCCGACGGTCTTGCCGGTGAGCGCCTCGTTGAAGCCCTCGACGAAGTCGCCCACGCGCAGCTCGATCGGCTCCTTGCCCTTGCTGAAGGTCTCGTCGAACGGCTTCTCGCCGTCGTAGACCGAGCCCATGTAGCGGGCCACGAGCAGGTCGCCCACCTCGACCTCGTCGCCCGTGCCGGTGCGGAGCACCGCGACCTCGAGCGGGTCGGTCGGCTTGGGTGCGGCACCGATGGGCGCGAAGGTGAAGTTGCGCGGGCCCGTGGGGCCGTAGTCGATGCGCGGCGCCCAGGCGGGGCGCTTGATCTCGTCGGCGTCCTTCTCGGGCCCGGCGAGCGGGGTGACGTCCATGACGTCGACGACCATGATCAGGCCGTCGTCGTTGCCGATGCCCTCGGTGGCCAGCGCGGGCGAGTCGGCGAGGTCGCCGAAGAACGCCCGGGTGTTGCCGGTGAGCACGAGGCGGCTGCCCTTGGTGACGCCGGCCGTGACGTGCTCGAGGAGCAGGTTGCGCACGACGTCGTCGAAGGTCTGCGGCTCGGCGTTCTCGTCGGCACCGACCACGAAGGCGATCGGGGCGTCGTCGCCGGCGAAGGTGTCGGTCGTGGTGGCGCGGACGGCGCCGTTGCCGATGAGGTAGTTCAAGAAGATCTCGTCGCCGTCGGCCAGGGCCGGGCCGTCGCCCTCGATCGTGGTCTCGACCTCGAGGTCGTCGCCGGCCTGCATGCGCTCGTCGAACGAGACGGCCGCGGCGCCGAAGTCGCCCTCGACGGTGACGGCGTCGAGGCGGTCGCCGTAGGACAACCCGGTGCCCGGGGTGCTGTCGCCGCAGGCGGCGAGAGCGCCCGACAGGGCGACGAGGGACGCCACGAGGGCGGCGGTACGGCGAGGGCCTCGGAGCACGGAGTTTCTACCTTCGATGTGGCTGCGGCGGTCATGGGTGGAACACGGACGAGCGACGGAAGCCTACTAGGCAGGCCCGCGCGGGACGCAGTTGCCGTCGTCGCCTGTGGACGACGACGGACCGGCCGACCGACCGGCCGAGGTCACATGCCGTCGATGAGCCGCTGCACGCGGTCGTCCTGGGCCCTAAAGGGGTCCTTGCACAGCACCGTGCGCTGCGCCTGGTCGTTGAGCTTCAGGTGCACCCAGTCGACGGTGAAGTCGCGGCGCTTCTCCTGCGCCTTGCGGATGAACTCGCCGCGCAGCCGGGCCCGGGTGGTCTGCGGCGGCACCGACTTGGCCTCGAAGATCTTCAGGTCGGTGGTGACCCGGGCGACCGCGCCCCGCTTCTCGAGCAGGTAGTACAGCCCGCGCGAGCGGTGGATGTCGTGGTAGGCGAGGTCGAGCTGGGCGATGCGCGGGTGGCCGAGCGGCAGGCCGTGCTTGGCGCGGTAGCGCTCGATCAGCTTCCACTTGATGACCCAGTCGATCTCGCGGTCGACGAGGCCGAGGTCGTCGGACTCGACGGCCTTCAGACCGCGTTCCCACAGGTCGAGCGTGCGCTCGATGAGCGGGGTGCTGATCTGGCGCCGGTCGACGAAGTCGCGGGCCTTGGCGAGGTACTCCCCCTGGATGTCGAGGGCGCTGGCCTCGCGACCGTTGGCCAGGCGGACCTTGCGGCGTCCGGTGGTGTCGTGCGAGATCTCCCGGATGGCGCGGATCGGGTTCTCCATCGTGAGGTCGCGCATCACCACGCCCTCCTCGATCATCCGCAACACCAGGTCGCAGCTGGCGACCTTGAGCATCGTCGTGGTCTCGCTCATGTTGGAGTCGCCGACGATGACGTGCAGGCGGCGGTACTTCTCGGCGTCGGCGTGCGGCTCGTCGCGCGTGTTGATGATCGGCCGGCTGCGCGTCGTCGCGCTCGAGACGCCCTCCCAGATGTGCTCGGCCCGCTGGCTCACCGAGTAGGAGGCACCGCGCGGGGTCTGCGTGACCTTGCCGGCGCCGACGATGATCTGGCGCGTGACCAGGAACGGGATGAGGACGTCGGCGAGCCGGCTGAACTCCCCCGCGCGGCTGACCAGGTAGTTCTCGTGGCACCCGTAGGAGTTGCCGGCGGAGTCGGTGTTGTTCTTGAACAGGTAGATCTCGCCGGCGATGCCCTCGTCGTGCAGTCGCTGCTCGGCGTCGAGCAGGAGGCCCTCGAGCACCCGCTCGCCCGCCTTGTCGTGCGCGACGAGCTCGGCGATGTCGTCGCACTCGGGCGTGGCGTACTCGGGGTGGCTGCCGACGTCGAGGTAGAGCCGCGCGCCGTTGCGCAGGAACACGTTGCTGCTGCGGCCCCAGCTGACCACCTTGCGGAAGAGGTAGCGCGCGACCTCGTCGGGGCTGAGGCGCCGCTGCCCCTTGAACGTGCACGTGACGCCGTACTCGTTCTCGATGCCGAAGATCCGACGGTCCATGTCTCGACCCTACGGTGCGGGTGGACGGTTGGGGCCTGATGTGACACGGATGTCGGCGCGCCGTGGCCCGATCGTGACCGGCGTCAGAGAAGACCGGCGTGGTCGAGCGCGAGGTAGGTCTGCTCCGACGTGCCGAGCCCGCCGCCGCGGAGGCGCCGGCGCAGCTCGTCGACGTCGATCAGGACGACGTCGATGTCCTCGAGCTCGTCGAGCGCCTGGTCGCCGACGTGCCGTGCGCCACGGGCCAGGACGACGTGCCGCGGCCGGGTGTGGCTCGGCGGGTCGATGCTGGCGACCAGCTCGGCGGACTCGACGGTGAAGCCCGTCTCCTCCCGCAGCTCGCGGACGCCGGCGGCGACCGGCTCCTCGCCCTCGTCGACCAGCCCACCCGGCAGTGAGGTGACGACGCGGTCGGGCCCAGGCCGGAACTGACGGACCAGGACGACCCGATCGTCGTCGGTCAGGGCGAGCACCGAGACGGTGGCCGGGGTGTCGTGGATGTCCCAGACCGCCCGGCGCCCGTCGGGCAGGAGCAACTGTCGGTGCAGGATGCGCGCGAAGCCGTCGTAGGCGACCACGTCGTCGCCGTCCCGGACCCACGGTCGGGGTCCGGGAGCGTCGATGTCCACGCTCAGCCGGGCGGGGCGATCGGCGGCTCGCCCGAGGAGGGGTCCTCGAGCGGGTCGACGCGACCGCTCACCTGGTCGGTCGGGTCGGCGGGGTCGTCGACCGTGGGCGCCGTGCTGGCCGCGCCCGGGTCGTGGTCGCCCTCGACCGGCGCCGACGCCGTGGCGGTGCCTCGCTCGCCGAGCAGCGACTCGAGCCGGGCGGGCGAGAGGCGCATGAACTTGCGGGTCTGGATGCGGGTGCGGTCGAGCACCGCGACCTCGAGGTCGTCGGCGGGGATCACGCGGTCGCCCTGGTCGGAGTGGCCCAGGGCGCCGACGGCGGCTCGGAGCGCCTCGGCCAGCGGGGCACCGGTGACCACGGCGTCTCGGAGCCGTTCGGCGACGACGTCGACCTGTCCGCCCATCACGGCGAACCCGTGCTCGTCGGCGACCTGGCCGTCGTAGGTGAGCCGGAACAGCTGGTCGTCGGCGGCGGTGTCGCCGACCTCGGCCACGAAGATCTCGACCTCGTAGGGCTTCTCGCCGCCGCTGGAGAAGATCGTGCCGAGCGTCTGGGCGTAGGCGTTCGCGAGACCGCGGCCGGTCACGTCGCGACGGTCGTAGGCGTAGCCGCGCATGTCGGCGAGCCGCACGCCGGCGATGCGCAGGTTCTCGAACTCGTTGTAGCGACCGACGGCGGCGAAGGCGATGCGGTCGTAGATCTCGGAGACCTTGTGCAGCGCCTGCGAGGGGTTCTCGGAGGCGAACAGGATGCCGTCGGCGTACTGCACGGCGACGACCGAGCGACCGCGGGCGATGCCCTTGCGCGCGAAGTCGGCGCGGTCCTTCATCAGCTGCTCGGGCGAGACGTAGAACGGAGCACTCATCAGGACAGCCCTCCCGCGCTGGGTGACGTGCTGGACGGGGTCGTGAGCGCCGCGTTGGGGCCGTCGGGGCGGATCATCCGACCGCCGAGGATGCGGTTGGCGACCTCGGCGACACCGTCGTCGGGCATCCGCGCGCCGCCCTCGGCGGTGATCGCGTGGACGACGGGGAAGATCCGCCGCGTCAGGTCGGGGCCACCGGTGGCGGAGTCGTCGTCGGCGGCGTCGTAGAGGGCCTGCACGCACACCTCGACGCACTCGATGAGGCTGAGGTCGTCGCGGTAGAGCTTCTTGAGCGAGCCGCGGGCGAACATCGAGCCCGAGCCGACCGAGTGGAACGCGGTCTCCTCGTAGCGGCCGCCCGTGGGGTCGTAGCTGAAGATGCGGCCGAAGCCCTCGCGCAGGTCGAACCCGGCGAACAGCGGCACCACGACCAGGCCCTGCATGGCCATGCCGAGGTTGGCGCGGATGAGGGTCGAGAGCCGGTTGGCCTTGCCGTCGAGGGAGAGCGGGCTGCCCTCGATCTTCTCGTAGTGCTCGAGCTCGGTCTGGAACAGGCGCACCATCTCGACCGCGAGCCCGGCGGTGCCGGCGATGCCGACCGCGGAGAACTCGTCGGCCGGGTAGACCTTCTGGATGTCGCGCTGGGCGATCACGTTGCCGGCGGTGGCCCGCCGGTCGCCGGCCATGACGACGCCACCGGGGAAGGTGGCGGCGACGATCGTGGTGCCGTGGGGCGCGAGGTCGCCGGCGTGGCCGGTGCCCTGCGGGAGCGTGCGGCGTCCGGGCAGCAGGTCGGGGGCCTGCTCGCCGAGGAAGTCGCTGAACGACGAGGTGCCGGTGCGCAGGAAGGCTGCCGGCAGGCGGGAGTCGTGCACTGCGGCTACTCCCCGCCCTTCTGGATGAACGACTTCACGAAGTCCTCGGCGTTGGACTCGAGGACCTCGTCGATCTCGTCGAGGATGTCGTCGACATCGCTGTCGATGACCTCCTTGCGCTCGGCGACGTCGGTCTCGGTCGCCACCTCGGTGGTCTCTTCGGTCTCCTGCGACCGGCGCGGCTGCTTCTGCTCCTGGGCCATACGACGACCCTACTCACTGCCGGGGACACTTTCGTTGCAGTTCCGTCTCGACCGACGTCGATCGAGCCGCTCCCCGCTGATCGAGGTGCGAGGTCGCCCTCGACCTCGACGCCCTGCGCTGATCGAGGTGCGAGGTCGCCCGCGACCTCGCCTCGAGATCACCGGCCGTCCGCGTCCAGACCTCCCGCCGCCTCTCGGACCTGCACGGACTTGCGACGTGACTTCGCCACGAGCTCATCGAAGTCGCCGCGCATCAGCGCCTCCTTCTTCGCCCTGCTCCACGTGCAGATCCGCTTCTCGAACGTGAATGCCTGCTCGATGGAAGGGAAGTCGGCCGACCACACCATCCGGACCGGACGCCGTCGAGACGTGTAGCCGGCGCCGTTCGGTGACTCGTTGTGCTCCCACAGCCGACGCTCACGGTCGACGGTGCTTCCGACGTAGTAGGTGCCGTCGGCGCAGAGGAGGATGTAGACCCAGGCCATGTCCACACCTTCATCCGCGCCGGCCGGGCGACGCAACGCAGTCGATCGACCCTGTGGACAACCCGACCTCGACCTACGCTGATCGAGGTGCGAGGTCGCCTGCGACCTCGCCTCGAGATCACCGGCCCTGCGCATCCGAGACCCACGGAGGGTCGAGGGGTCTCGAGGCTCCTCGCCGGGCTCGTCGCGCCTCGACCAGCGTCACCGCACGTTGATCGAGGTGCGAGGTCGTCCGCGACCTCGCCTCGAGATCACCGGCCCTGCGCATCCGAGCCCCACGGAGGGTCGAGGGGTCTCGAGGCTCCTCGCCGAGCTCGTCGCACCTCGACCAGCGTCACCGCACGTTGATCGAGGTGCGAGGTCGCCTGCGACCTCGCCTCGAGATCACCGGCCCTGCGCATCCGAGCCCCACGGAGGGTCGAGGGGTCTCGAGGCTCCTCGCCGAGCCCGTCGCACCTCGACCAGCGTCGGTAGCCGAGCTCGTCGCGCCTCGACCAGCGTCAGCGGGTCGCCGGCCCGGCACCGACTGCCGCGCGGGTCAGCTGCGGGTGAGGGCGGTGAACAGCTGCTCGGCGGTGTCGCAGCGGTCGAGCAGGTCGCCCACGTGGGCGCGGGAGCCGCGGAGCGGGTCGATGGTCGGCACGCGTTGCAGCGACTCGCGGCCCGGCAGGTCGAAGATGACGGAGTCCCACGAGGCCGCCGCGACGTGCTCGGCGTACTTCTCCAGGCAGCGGCCGCGGAAGTAGGCGCGGGTGTCGGTGGGCGGGTCGTGCATCGCGTCGTCGACCTGCTGGTCGTCGAGCAGCCGCTGCATGCGACCGGCCCGGACGAGGCGGTGGTAGAGCCCCTTCTCGGGGCGGATGTCGGAGTACTGCAGGTCGATGAGCTGCAGCTTGGCGTCGTCCCAGGCGAGGCCGTCGCGTGAGCGGTACTGCTCGAGCAGCTTGAGCTTGGCGACCCAGTCGAGCTCGCCGGACAGCGACATCGGGTCGCGCTCGAGGCGGTCGAGCACCGACTCCCAGCGGGCCAGCACGTCGACCGTCTGCGGGTCGGCGTCGGCGCCGTAGCGGTCCTCGACGAACTTGCGAGCGAGGTCGAGGTACTCCAGCTGCAGCTGGACGCCGGTGAGCCGGCGTCCGTCGTGGAGCAGCACGGTCTGCTGCAGGGTCGGGTCGTGGGAGATGGCGCGCAGGCCCGAGACCGGGCCGTCGATGCTGAGGTCGGCGGTGAGGAACTTGTCCTCGATCATCGCCAGCACCAGCGCCGTGGTGCCGACCTTGAGGTAGGTGGAGACCTCGGAGAGGTTGGCGTCGCCGATGATGACGTGCAGCCGGCGGTACTTCTCCGGGTCGGCGTGCGGCTCGTCGCGGGTGTTGATGATGGGGCGCTTGAGCGTGGTCTCGAGGCCGACCTCGACCTCGAAGAAGTCGGCGCGCTGGCTGATCTGGAAGCCGTGCTCACGGCCGTCCTGGCCGATGCCCACCCGTCCGGCACCGGTGACGACCTGACGGCTGACGAAGAACGGCGTCAGGTGTCGCACGATGTCGGCGAACGCCGTGGAGCGGCGCATCAGGTAGTTCTCGTGCGCGCCGTAGGAGGCGCCCTTGTTGTCGGTGTTGTTCTTGTAGAGCACGATCTGCTGCGCTCCGGGGATCTGCGCGGCGCGGCGGGCGGCGTCGAGCATCACCTGCTCGCCGGCCTTGTCCCAGCGCACGATGTCGAGCGGCGTGGTCACCTCGGGCGTGGAGAACTCGGGGTGGGCGTGGTCGACGTAGAGCCGGGCTCCGTTGGTGAGGATGACGTTGGCCAGACCGAGGTCCTCGTCGGTGAGCTGGCTCGGGTCGGCGATCCCACGCGACATGTCGAAGCCGCGGGCGTCGCGTAGTGGCGACTCCTCCTCGAAGTCCCACCGGGCCCGGCGGGCCTGGGCGGTGGCCGAGGCGTAGGCGTTGACGACCTGCGAGGAGGCCACCATCGGATTGGCCGTGGGCTGGCCCACCACCGAGATGCCGTACTCGACCTCGGTACCCATCACCCGCCGGACGCTCATGCTCGCGAGCCTACGGGGTGCAGCCGTGCGCGTGACCGCCCCGTCGGGCAGTGCGCACGTGCCACCCGGTCACGAGTCGGTGCGGCGCTCTTCGCGCAGCCGCGGGACGGTCGCGAGCTCGGGGCGGATGCCGCGCTTGTCGGCGTAGAAGGCGCGGATGCGGTCCATGTCGGCACCGACGTCGCCCGTGAGGTCGATCGTCGGACCCCAGCCGACGGTGCGCGAGGGCCGGTCGAGGTAGGCGAGCGTGACCGGGATGCCGGTCTGGCGCGAGATCCGGTAGAAGCCGGACTTCCAGTACTCGCTGCGGCCGCGCGTTCCCTCGGCGGCGATGCCGAGCAGGAACGTCTCGTCGACCTCGGCGTCGGCGAGCAGCGCCTTGATCGTCGCGCCCGGGTTCTCCCGGTCGAGCTCGACGGCACCGGTCGCGCGCATGAGCACCCCCAGGGGACCCTTGAAGAACGACTTCTTGACCAGCAGCCGGATCTGCACGCTGTTGTCCCACGCCAGCAGCATCGTGAGCACCCAGTCCCAGTTGGAGGTGTGCGGGGCGCCGACCAGCACGCCGCGGCGCGGCACCTCCCCCGTGGTCCGCCAGCGGGCGAGACGCAGGAGCACGCGGGCAAGGGTCCGGCGGACGAGGAAGTGGCGGCGCACGCGCTGAACCTACTGTGGGTGCATGTGGAACGAGCGGGTCGTCCCCCGGCTGACCGACCGGGCGCTGTCGGTCGGGCAGGTGATGAAGCGGCGCGAGCTGGTGTGCGCCGGTATGCACGGACGCGTGCTCGAGATCGGGTTCGGCAGCGGCCTCAACATCTCGAAGTACCCCGACGCCGTCGTCGCGGTCGACGCCGTCGAGCCGTCGGACGTCGGCTGGGCGCTGTCGGCGCAGCGCCGCGGTGGCGCGTCGGTGCCGATCAGCCGGGTCGGCCTCGACGGCCAGCGGCTCGACGCCGTCGACGCGTCGTACGACGCCGTGCTGTGCACGTTCTCGCTGTGCACGATCCCCGACGCGGCGCAGGCGGTGGCCGAGGTGCGGCGGGTGCTCGTGCCCGGCGGCACGTTCCACGTGCTCGAGCACGGCCTGTCGCCCGACCCCGGTGTGGCCCGGTGGCAGCGTCGCCTCGAGCCGCTGCAACGACGCCTGCTCGGTGGCTGCCACCTCACCCGTGACGTTCCGGCCCTCGTGGCCGACGGTGGCCTCACGGTCGGCGACGTCGTCCAGGAGTACCTGCCGGGGCCGCGCACGGGACGACCGTGGGGCTGGTCGACGCGGCTGGTCGCGACTGCGCCGGACAGCAGTGCCTGAGCCACCGCCCGGAGGCGGCCAGGCGGCCGACCCGCGCCGGTGGTGCGCCGGCGCGGGTCGTCGTCCTACAGGTACTGGCCGGTGTTGGAGACGGTGTCGATGGAGCGACCCGGCTCGGTGCCCTGCTTGCCGGTGATGAGCGTGCGGATGAACACGATCCGCTCGCCCTTCTTGCCCGAGATGCGGGCCCAGTCGTCGGGGTTGGTGGTGTTGGGGAGGTCCTCGTTCTCCTTGAACTCGTCGACGCACGCCTGGAGCAGGTGCGAGACGCGGAGGCCGCGCTGCTGGTGGTCGAGGAGGTCCTTGATCGCCATCTTCTTGGCCCGGTCGACGATGTTCTGGATCATCGCGCCGGAGTTGAAGTCCTTGAAGTACAGGACCTCCTTGTCGCCGTTGGCGTAGGTGACCTCGAGGAAGCGGTTCTCCTCGGTCTCGGTGTACATGCGCTCGACGGTGGCCTGGATCATCCCCGCCACGCAGGCCTCGGCGGAGCCGCCGAACTCGGCGAGGTCGTCGGCGTGCAGCGGCAGCGTGGTGGTGAGGTACTTGCTGAAGATGTCGCGCGCGCCCTCGGCGTCGGGGCGCTCGATCTTGATCTTCACGTCGAGCCGGCCGGGCCGCAGGATCGCGGGATCGATCATGTCCTCGCGGTTGGAGGCGCCGATGACCAGCACGTTCTCGAGGGTCTCGACACCGTCGATCTCGCTGAGCAGCTGCGGCACGATGGTGTTCTCGACGTCGGAGGAGACGCCCGAACCGCGGGTGCGGAACAGGGAGTCCATCTCGTCGAAGAACACGATGACGGGGGTGCCCTCGCTGGCCTTCTCCCGAGCGCGCTGGAAGACGAGGCGGATGTGCCGCTCGGTCTCGCCGACGTACTTGTTGAGCAGCTCGGGGCCCTTGATGTTCAGGAAGTAGCTCTTGCCCTCGGCACCGGTCTTGGCGGCGACCTTCTTGGCCAGGCTGTTGGCCACGGCCTTGGCGATGAGGGTCTTGCCGCAGCCCGGAGGTCCGTAGAGGAGCACGCCCTTGGGCGGCTTGAGCTCGTGCTCGACGAACAGCTCGGGGTGCAGGTAGGGCAGCTCGACGGCGTCCTGGATGGTCTCGATCTGGTTGAACAGGCCACCGATGTCGGAGTAGTCGATGTCGGGGACCTCCTCGAGCACGAGCTCCTCGACCTCGGACTTGGGCACCCGCTCGTAGACGTAGCCGGCCCGCGAGTCGAGCAGCAGCGAGTCGCCGGCGCGGAGCGTGACCTCGCGCAACGGCTCGGCGAGCCGGACGACGCGCTCCTCGTCGGCGTTGGCGATGACCAGGACGCGCTCGCCGTCGGCGAGGAGCTCCTTGAACATCACGACCTCGCCGACCTGCTCGAACTGCATCGCGCCGACGACGTTGAGGGCCTCGTTGAGCATGACCTCCTGGCCACGGCGCAGCTCGCCGACGTCGACGCCGGGGCTCACGTTGACCCGCAGCTTGCGCCCGCCGGTGAAGACGTCGACCGAGTCGTCGTCGTTGCGGGCCAGGAAGGTGCCGAAGCCGGCCGGCGGCTGGGCCAGCCGGTCGACCTCTTCCTTCAGCTTCGTGATCTGGTCACGCGCCTCGCGCAGCGTCTGCGCCAGGCGCTCGTTCTGCGAGGTCACCGCCGCCAGCGACCGCTGCGTGTCGGCGAGCCTCAGCTCGAGCCCGCGCGAGGAGACCGGACCGTCGGAGAGCCGCCGTCGGAGGTCGCCCACCTCGGCCTCGAGGAAGCGCACCTGCGCGACCAGCTCGTCGTTGCTCCGTCCGTTGGATCCGCCCGTGGCAGAACCGTCACCCATGCTCGACATTCGGATCACCTCCTGTCCTGTCGACCTTACCCATGCCCACGTCGGGGCGCCCTCGCCGTTCGGACGGTGTCGATCACATTTGTGTGACGGAGAAGGGCTCAGCGGGCGTAGCGGGCGGCGAAGTTGCGCAGCAACGTCATCGGGTGCCGGACGTCGACCGCGGCGCCGGCGTCGCGCAGCGTCTGCGCCGAGGCCGGGTCGAAGTAGCCGTAGGTGGCGTAGGTGTCGATGCGGGTGTGCAGCCCGGCCAGGTCGAGCTCGGGGTGGAACTGGGTGGCGTAGACGTGCTCGCCGACCCGGAACGCCTGCACCGGGCACGCGGTCGACGTCGCCAGGACGACGACGTGCGGCGGTACCGTCGACAGGGCCTCCTTGTGCCCGCCGTAGGCGGCGAAGTCGCGCGGCACGCCGGCGAGCAACGGGTCGGCCGCACCGGCCCCGGTGAGCGTGACCGACAGCGGGCCCACCGGCTCGGGGTAGGTCTTGTCGACGACCCCGCCCTGGTGGCTGCCGAGCGTGCCGACGCCGTAGCAGGCGCCGAGGAAGGGGTGGTCGGCCGCGACGACGGCGTCGAGGATCGGGATCAGGTCGGCCTCGGCGCGCACCTGGGCCGGGGACTTCGCCGCGGCGTCGTCGGAGACGGTGAAGGAGCCGCCGCCCAGCAGCACGCCCGACCACCGGTCGAGACCGCCGGCCACGTCGGAGACGTCGTCGACGCCGAGCAGCCGGCGCGGGAGGTCGTCGACGTCGACGCCGAGGAACCGGGCGAACGCCGCGTGCTCGTCGTCGGCCGCGGCCGGCTCGGCCCGGATCGACAGGAGCAGGAACGGCCTCACCCGCCGTCGGCCGCCGGCTCGACCGGCTCGACCGGGACGCCATCGGGGCGCGGCCCGGTGTAGTCGGGCCCGTAGGCGCCCGGCGCCGGACGACGCTTCTTCATCGGCGCCCTCTGACCGGGTGCCATGCGGCGCGCGGTGACCAGGAAAGCGGTGTGCCCGATCATCGAGTGCCCGGGCCGGACGGCGAGGCCCTCGACGTGCCAGTCGCGCACGAGCGACTCCCACGACTGCGGCTCGGCGAAGCCGCCGTGCACGCGCACGGTCTCGACGAAGCGCGACAGCTGGGTGGTCGTGGCGACGTAGGCGCACACGATGCCGCCGGGCCGCAGCGCGTCGGCGGCGGCGTCGAGGCAGTCCCAGGGGGCGAGCATGTCGAGGATGATCCGGTCGCACCGCTCCCCCGAGGCCGGCAGCGCCTCGGCGAGGTCGCCGAGCGTCAGGTTCCAGGCCGGGTGGTCGCCGCCGAAGAACTGCGTGACGTTGCGGCGGGCGACGTCGGCGAACTCCTCGCGCCGCTCGTACGACGAGACGCGTCCGTGCGGGCCGACGGCGCGCAGCAGGGAGCAGGTGAGGGCGCCCGAGCCGACGCCGGCCTCCACGACCTCCGCGCCGGGGAAGATGTCGGCCATCGCGACGATCTGGGCGGCGTCCTTGGGGTAGACGACGGCGGCCCCGCGCGGCATCGAGACCACGAACTCCGACAGCAGCGGCCGGAAGACGAGGTACTCGCCGCCGGACGACGCCGTGACGGTGAACCCCTCCTCGCGACCGATCATCTCGTCGTGCTCGACGTGCCCGCGGTTGGAGAAGAACCGCTTGCCGGCCTCGAGCGGCAGGTTGTGCCGTCGTCCCTTGGCGTCGACCAGGCGCACCCACTCGCCCTCGCGCAGCGGACCTCGGTGCACGCCGGACCAGGCCTGCTGTGGGACGTCGGGGGTCTGCTCGTCGATCTCGGACACGCGCGGGAATCTACTGGCTTCGGGCGGTCAGGGCCGCTTCCGCACGGCGTCGAACGCACCGCTGTGCTCGACGTCGGACAGCCGCAGCGTGCCCGTCGGGACGCCGTCGGCGTCGACGACGACCAGCACCGCGTCGGTGCCCGGCTCGTCGTCCTGGACGACGAGCAGCACGTCGTCGGCCGACACGGGCCCGGTCACCCGGCGTGCACCCGGCACGACCGGGCCGGTCAGCGGCCGCACGAGGTGGGACACGTCGGTGCCCGCGAGTCGCTCGCGCACGCGCGACGACGTCAGCTGCGCCTCGGAGGCGAGCCAGATCATGGCCGCGAGCAGGCCGGCGACGAGCCACACCGTCAGCCGCGGCGGCCGGGTGCTGGCGACTGCCCAGGCCAGGACGACGGCCAGCACCGCCCCGGCCGTGACGCGTCCGACCCACGCCGAGACGACGGCGCCGCGGTGGCGTGAGCCGGCGACACGCCACGCCCAGGCGTGCACGAGCCGGCCGCCGTCGAGGGGCGGCGCCGGCAGCAGGTCCAGCAGTCCGATGAGCAGGTTCGCCAGCACGAGCGCCTCGAGCACCAGCGCCACGACACCGGGGCCGATCGCGATCCGGGCGACCAGGGCGAGCAGGCCCACCGCCAGGGAGAGCACCGGCCCGGCGGCCGCGATCCGGGCGAGCTCGGCGGGCGTCGTCGCCCGGCCGCGGACCTGGGTGCGGCCACCGCCGGCGCTGATCCGGATCCACGCGACGTCGCGTCCGTGACGGCGCGCCACGACGGCGTGGGCCGCCTCGTGCGCCAGCGCGGCGAGGTAGACCGCGGCGCCCACGGCGACCCCGGCCAGCACGGCGGCCCCGCCGAGCTCGGGGACGAGGTCGCGCGCCCGCGGGGCGAACGCGACCGCGATCACCGCAATGACGAGCAGGCACGAGGCCGAGACCTGCACGGGCGTGCCGGCGACCCGGCCCAGGCGGACGCTCCACGGCGGGAGGTCCGAGGTGGTGGGCACGCCGCGAGCCTACGAGCGCCCCGCCGCGGCGTCAGTGTCGGTGCCCGCCCCTACCCTGGGCGCATGAGCGTGCAGGAGGCACCCACCGAGCGCGTCGGCACCCCCGTCGACGGCGTCGAGGTGCTGGCCGCGCTCTCGCCGAGCCGGGCGGCCGACTTCACCTCCTGCCCGCTGCTCTACCGCTTCCGCACCGTCGACGGGCTGCCCGAGCCACCGTCGCCCGAGGCCACCCGGGGCACGCTGGTGCACACGGTCCTCGAGCGGCTCTTCGACCTGCCCGCCGACGAGCGCACCCCCGAGGCCGCCGACGCGCTCCTCGCCCCCGCCTGGGAGGAGCTGCTCGTCCGCTCGCCCGAGACCGGGCTGATGTTCGCCGAGCACGACGAGGCGGGCGAGCCGCGCGACGCACCCGAGGTCGCCGACTGGCTCGCCTCGTGCCACGAGGTGCTGGGTCGCTACTTCGACCTGGAGGACCCGCGCCGCCTCGAGCCGGCCGAGCGCGAGGTCTACGTGGAGACGCTGCTCGAGTCCCGGCTGCTCCTGCGCGGCTTCGTCGACCGGCTCGACGTCGCGCCCGACGGCGCCGTGCGCGTCGTCGACTACAAGACCGGCAAGTCGCCCGGCGAGCGCTACGAGCGCGACGCCCTGTTCCAGCTGAAGTTCTACGCGCTCGCCCTGTGGCGCACGCGCGGCGGCCCGCCGCCGGCCCTGCGGCTGGTCTACCTGGGCAACGGCGAGCTGCTCACCTACCAGCCCGATGAGGCCGACCTGCTCGCGACCGAGCGGCGGGTCGAGGCCGTGTGGCGCGCGATCACCTACGCCGAGCAGACCGGCGACTGGCAGCCCCGCCGCTCGAGCCGGTGCGGGTGGTGCGCCCACCGGGCGATCTGTCCCGCCTGGGGTGGCACTCCCCCGCCGCTGCCCGAGGCTCGCTCGTCCGCAGCCGACCCCCTCCCACCGGCTCAGCCGGCCGAGCCTCCAGCTCCGCCCGTGTCGGCATCGTCGGAGTCGACGTCGGATTCGGAGTCGTCGGCGTCGTAGAGCACGCAGGCGACGTCCACCACGCCGTGACGCCGCAGCGCCGGGTCGACGCCGTCGTGGAAGTCCACGCGCACGTGTCGTCCGTCGTTCTCGATCTGGCGCACTCCGGCCCAGAGGGGCTCGTCGGGGTTCTCGCCGCGGATCCGCTCGAGCAGGCGCAGGGTGGCCTCCGGGTCCTTGCCGCCCAGCGTGATCGAGGTACCGGGGGTGTCGAGCCGGTCGAGGTCGCCGACGAGGGCCCGCTCGCGATCGTAGTTGGCCGCCCCCCGTGTCCAGTGCTGGTCGAGCAGGACGCGCAGGTCACGGGTCTCCCACCCGCAGGAGGCGACGGCCTGGTCGCACCGCGGGTGGAACGAGCACCCGAGCGGGGGCTCGGCGGCGTCGGGGATCTCCCCGCGGGGCAGGTCGCGCGGCACCGTGCGGGTCGGGTCGGGCTCGGGGATCGCCTTGAGCAGCGCCTGCGTGTAGGGGTGCCGGGGGTTGGCGAAGATGTCCGCGGTGGGGCCGATCTCGACGATGCGGCCGAGATACATGATGGCGATGCGGTCGCAGAAGTACTTCGCGCTCGCGAGGTCGTGGGTGATGTAGAGGTAGGAGAGCCCGAGGTCCTGCTTCAGGTCGAGCATCAGCTGCAGGATCTTGGCTCGTACGCTCATGTCGAGCATCGAGATCGGCTCGTCGGCCACGAGCACCTCCGGGCCGAGGATGATCGCGCGGGCGATCACGGCCCGTTGCTTCTGCCCGCCGGACAGGTCCGAGGGGTACTTCGAGGCGAACCGCTCGACCGGCGCCAGCCCCACCCGCTCCAGGGTCTCGTGCACGCGACGGCGCAGCTCGGCCCCCGAGGCGAGCTTGTGGATCACGAGGGGGTGGCCGACGGCCTCCTCGATGGTCATCGAGGGGTTGAGGGCGGCGCTGGGGTCCTGGAAGACCATCTGCAGGTCGGTGCGCAGGCGGCGGAGCTCGCGGCCTCGCATCCGCGCGACCTCGCGCGGGCCGCCGGCGGAGTGGTAGGTGATCTGCCCGCCGGTGGCGGGGACCAACCCGAGGAGAGCACGGCCGAGGGTCGTCTTGCCGCTGCCGGACTCGCCGACCACACCGAGCACCTCGCCCCGACGCAGCTCCACGCTCACGCCGTCGAGCGCCTTGACCGTCCGTGAGCGCAGGCCGAGCAGGCGGGAGAGCGCGCCACCCTGCAGCTGGTAGTGCACCTCGAGCCCCGACGTCTCGATGACGGTCTCCGGACGGGTACCACCGGCGTCGGCCGGTCCGTCGCTGTCAGGCTTCGTCAGCAAGGGCGATCTCCTCCTTGTCCAGGGGCGCACGATCGGCGTCGTCGAGGCGCGTGCCGTGGCGGACCTCGGACGCCCAGCACGCGACCGTCGCACCGCCCTCCACCGTGCGGGGGGTGGGTTCGGTGGTCGTGCAGATGGCCATCGCGTCCGGGCACCGGGGGTGGAAGTGGCATCCGGACGGCGGGTCGGTCAGGTCGGGCGGCGCCCCCTCGATGTAGTTGAGGCCGGTCGTGGACAGCGAGATGGTCGAGCGCAGCAGCTCACGGGTGTAGCTGTGCTCGGGACGGGCGAAGACCTGGCGCGACGGACCGATCTCGACGATCTTGCCGGCGTACATCACCGCGACCCGGTCGCAGGCCTCGGCGACGATGCCGAGGTTGTGGGTGATGAGGAGCAGCGAGGTGTCGTAGGTCTCGCGCAGGTCGTGGAGGATGCGGATGATCTGGGCCTCGACGAGCACGTCGAGTGCGGTGGTGGGCTCGTCGGCGACGACGAACGCCGGTCGCAGCACGAGCGCCAACGCGATCATCAGCCGCTGGCGCATGCCGCCGGAGAACTCGTGCGGGAAAGCCCGGAACCGCGTGGGCGGGATGCCCATGACCCGCAGCGCCTCGAGGGAGCGGTCCTCGACGTCGTGCTTGTCGATGCCTGGTTCGTGGGTGCGCAGCGTCTCGGCGAAGTGGTCGGAGATCCGCATCATCGGGTTGAGCCGGGTCAGCGGCTCCTGGAAGATCATGCCGAGCTGGCTGCCGCGCATGCGGTACTGCTCGCGCTTCTTCAGGCTCAGCATGTCCTTGCCTCGGAAGCGGAGCGCGCCGTCGCGGGCGGCCCCGGGTGGGAGCAGCCCGAGCAGGCCGCGCCCGAGCGTCGACTTGCCGCAGCCCGACTCGCCGACGAGGCCGAGGATCTCGCCCGGCTGCAGCTCGAAGCTGACGCCGTCGACGGCGCGCACCGGCCCGCGGTCGGTGCCGTACCAGACCCGGAGGTCCTCGGCGGCCAGGACCGGCTCGCGGTCGCCGGCGGGCCCGACGTCGTCGAGCACGAGGTCGCTCATCGTGACTTCTCCTCGGAACGGGGCGGCAGGACCACCTTGCGGAGCCGGCGGCGCCGCAGGGTCGGGTTGAGGGTCTCGTTGAGTCCCTCGCCGACGAGGGTGAGGGCGGTGACCAGCAGGATGATCGCGAGACCCGGCCACAGCGCGGGGCTGACGTCACCGGCGCCGACGTTGTCGAGCGCCCGGCTCAGGTCGTAGCCCCACTCCGATGCCTCGGTGGGCTGGATGCCGAAGCCGAGGAAACCGAGGGCGGCCAGGGTGCCGAGCGCATCAGCGGCGTTGAGCGTGCCGATCACCGGCACCGACTGCACGACGTTGCCGAACAGGTACTTGCGCATCACCGTGCGTGGCGGTGCGCCGATCGCCTTGGCGGCCTCGACGTAGGTGGCCTCGCGGGCCGAGACGGTGGTGTTGCGCACGACGCGGAAGTACTGCGGGATGTAGATCGCCGTCAGGGACAGCGCAGCGGCGAAGATGCCGCCGCCGAGGGCGTCGCGGAGCAGGAAGGAGAAGACGATCGCGAGCAGCAGCGACGGGAACGAGTACAGCGCGTCCATGAGGAACACGGTGATGCGGTCGAACCAGCCGCCGACGTAGCCGGAGACCAGGCCGAGGGGGACGCCCACGACCGTGGAGATCACGACCGAGAGCACCACGACCGTGACGGCCGTCCGCGCACCCCACACGACCCGGGAGTAGATGTCGAAGAACTGGTCGTTGGTGCCGAGGAGGTGGTCTCCGCCGGGTGCGGCGCTCTTGGGGAAGTCTCCGCCGGCGTCGCGGACCTGGTCGTAGCCGTAGGGCGCGATCCAGGGTGCGAAGAGCGCGAACATCACGAACACGACTGTGATGACGACGCCGACGAGCAGGATCCAGCGCGCGAGGCCCTTCGTCTGCCAGATCGTGCGCACGAAGCGCGGCGTCCGGGAGCGGCGGGCGCGGCGGGGCACCGTCGCGGCGTCGACGGGTCCGTGGGTGGTCTCGGCCATCAGTACCTCACTCGGGGGTCGACGAGTGCGTTGAGGACGTCGACGACGACGCTGACGACGACGACGGCGAGCGCGAAGAAGGTGACCAGGCCCTGGACCGCGACGTAGTCGCGATCGGTCACGTAGGTGACCAGCTCGGTACCGAGGCCGGGCCAGTTGAACGTCCGCTCGGTGAGGATCGCGCCGGAGAGCGTCAGGGCGAACTGGAGACCGATCACCGTGATGACCGGCACGAGGGCGTTGCGGAAGGCGTGCTTGCGCACCACCCGGCGCTCGGGGATGCCGCGAGCGCGTGCCGCCTCGACGTAGTCGTCGCCGAGCGTACGGATGACGTTGATGCGCACCAGCCGGATGATGACGCCGGACAGCAGCAGCCCGAGGGTGAAGCACGGCAGCACGTGGTGCTGCAGGACGTCGACCGTCGAGACCGAGTCGTTGGCCAGGATCGAGTCGACGAGCAGGATCTTGGTCTTCTCCGGCACGTAGTACAGCGTCTCGGAGTCGGCGATGCCGTCGGTCGGCCAGCTCGGGAAGTACTTCAGCACCAGCAGCACCAGCATGATGCCGACCCAGAAGATGGGAGCGGCGTAGCTGACGACGCCGAAGATCCGGATGCCGGCGTCGATCGGGGTGTCGCGTCGTCGTCCGGCGATGCGGCCGAGGGGGACGCCGATCAGCACGGCGAACAGGAACGCCCCGATGGTCAGGGTGAGCGTGGCCCCGCCCTGGGTCTGGATGATGTCGAGCACGTCGCGGTTGTCGAGCGTCTGGCCGAAGTCGAGTCGGGCAGCGTCACCCAGGTAGTCGAGGTACTGCACGATCAACGGCCGGTCGAGTCCGAGCTGGGCCCGTCTGGCATCGAGCTGGTCCTCGTTGAGACGGTCGCCGAAGGCTGCGGTGACCGGGTCGCCCGGAGCGACGCGGAGCAGCAGGAACACCATCGTCAGCAGCACCCACATCATGGGGACGACGAGCAGCAACCTGACGAGGATGTAGCGGGGAAGCGACCCGGACGCGGCGCTCATGTTCCTCCTGGCATGGTCGGCGGCGCGACGAGGTCGCGCTGCCCGGGACCGGGTGCGGCGCCCACGGGTCGTGGAGGCCGCACCCGGCTGGAACGGTCGCGGACGGCATGGTGCCGCCCGCGCACGTCACTCGTTCTTGCTGATCTCCCAGAAGCGGAAGATGTAGGTCGGGTCGAGCGTCTCCTGGACGCCCTCCATCGCGCTGGTCGCGACGGCGACGTTCTGGCCGTTCCACGACGGGATCAGCGGGACGTCCTCGGCGACGATGTCCTGGATCTGGCCGAGGATCTCGTTGCGGGCCGTCTCGTCGGTCTCGCCGACCTCCTGGTCGAGGAGCTGGTTGACCTCCGGGTTGGAGTAGCCGTTCTCGTAGAAGCCGCCGTCGCGGACGAACGGGCTCAGGTAGTTGTCGGCGTCGAGGAAGTCGGGGTACCAGCCGAGGATGAACAGGTCGTACTGACCCTCCTTGTACGCGGTCTGGTACTGCTCCCACTCCAGGTCGTCGAGCTGGACGTCGAACACGCCGCTGGAGTTGAGCTGGTCGCGCAGCTCCTGCGCCTCGTCGACGGCGTTCGGCCCGTAGTGGGTCGGGGTGTAGCCGAGGGTGATCTTCACCGGCGTCTGGACGCCGGCCTCGTCGAGGATCGCCTTGGCGGCGTCGGCCGACGGCTCACCGTAGGACTCGAAGGAGTCCTTCTGCCCGGCGAAGCCCGGCGGCACGATCGACAGGGCGGGCTCGACGGTGCCGTCGTAGGCGCGCTCGGCGATGGCGTCGCGGTCGATGATCTGGGCGGCGGCCTGGCGGACGGCGACGTCCTTGCCCGCCTTGTCGAAGTTGAGCTGCCACACCCAGTAGCGGAACTCGGAGCCCTCGCCGCGCAGCACCTCGACGTCGCCCTCCTCCTCGAGGGAGGACAGGTCGGTCGGGCTCAGCGTGCGGTAGGCGATGTCGACCTGCTCGGAGGAGATCGCGGTGCGCAGCGGCGCCGGGTCGTTGTAGTAGCGCACGAAGACCGTCTCGGTCTGCGGCGCCCGGTCGCCGGAGTACTCCGGGTTGGCCTTGAGCACCGCCTGCTGGCCGTTCTCGAACTGGTCGAGGGTGTAGGGGCCCGAACCGATGACGTCGGCGTCGTCGACGATCGCGTCGGCCGGGAACGAGTCCTCGTCGACGATGGAGGCCGTCGCGGTGGCCAGCACCTTGGTGAACGTGGCGTCGGGCTTGTTCAGGTTGAACACGACCGTCGTGTCGTCGGGCGTCTCGATGGCGCCGTCGGCCAGGGCCTGGGCCTCCGCGTCGCCGTTGCTGATCGAGCCGAGGAGCACCGACGAGCCGTTGGGGTCGTTGATGGCCAGGTTGCGCTCGAACGAGAACAGCACGTCGGAGGAGGTCAGGTCGTTGCCGTTGGAGAACTTCAGGCCCTCGCGCAGCGTGCACGTGACCGTCTGAGGGTCGTCGTACTCGCAGCTCTCGGCGGCGTCGCCGACCGGCTCGTCGGCCCCGGCCGGGATCGCCAGGAGCTGCTCGAAGATGGCGTACTGCATGTTCCACGACCCGAAGTCGTAGGAGCCGGCGGGGTCCATCGCGGTGACCGACTCGGTGGTGCCGAGCGTGTAGGTGCCGCTCGCGCTGCCGCCGTCGCCCTCACCGCTACCGCTGCCGCCGTTGCCGCCGCCGCTGCTGTCGCTGTCGCGCTCGCCGTCGCCGCAGGCCGCGAGGGAGATGATCAAGGTCGCGGCGCCTGCCAGTGACAGGACCTTCCGAAGTGGCGTCACGTTGGGTGTACCTCCGAGGATGTGGGCAGAACGCCGTGAACCTACTCGTCGGTCGCCATGGCCGCCACCCTCACCACGCCGGGTCAGGTCGCGATTGCGCAACGATGTCCGTCGTCGTCGGGCCCGCGGCCGGACATCGCACGTCCAGCACGTCCGCACGCCGGGGGTTGTCCGGCTCGCCACCGGCCGGCAGCAACGTGCGTCAGACCGGTCCGACGAGCAGGTCGTCGGAGGTCAGGCCCGTCAGGGACGTCGCGAACGTGCGCCGCTCCCCCGGCTCGACCGGCACGTGGTGCGGGACGACGACCACGGCGCAGCCCGCCGCGACCGCCGACCGCGTTCCGGTCTCGCTGTCCTCGACGGCCACGCAGTCGCGGGCGTCGACGCCGAGCAGCTCGGCGGCGCGCAGGTAGGGCTCGGGGTCGGGCTTGCCGCGGCTGACCTGTTCTCCGGTGACGATCACCTCGAACGTGCCGCCGTCGAGGTGCTCGAGGATCGGGGCGACGAATCGCTGGTACGACATCGTGACCAGCGCACAGCGGACGCCGTGCACGCGCAGGTCGGCGAGCAGCTCGCGGGCCCCGGGGCGCCACGGCACCGACTCGCGGACCTTCGCCACGACGCCGTCGAGCAGGTACTCGACGATCTCCTCGGGCTGGAGCGGGCACGGCATGTGCTCGCGGATGAAGCGTCCCGAGGCCAGCAGGTCGCTGCCCACGAGCTGCATCGCGCGCTCGTCGTCCCAGGTACCGCCGTGCTCCTCGGCGAGGGCGTGCTCGGTGGCGATCCAGTAGGGCTCGGTGTCGACGAGCGTGCCGTCCATGTCCCACAGGACGGCGGCCGGACGGCGTCCGGCGGACGGTCCGGCGGTCGGGTCGTCGGTCATCAGTCCTCGGGCTCGTAGCCGAGGTTGGGCGAGAGCCACCTCTCGGCCTCGGCGAGGGTCCAGCCCTTGCGCTCGGCGTAGGAGGCGACCTGGTCGCGGCCGAGGCGGCCGACGACGAAGTACTGCGACTGCGGGTGGCTGAAGTACCAGCCCGAGACCGACGCGCCGGGCCACATGGCCATCGACTCGGTGAGGGTGATGCCGGTGGCGGCCTCGACGTCGAGGAGGTCCCACAGGGTGAGCTTCTCGGTGTGGTCGGGGCACGCCGGGTAGCCCGGGGCCGGGCGGATGCCGGTGTACTTCTCGGCGATCAGCTCGGCGTTGCTCAGCGTCTCGTCGGCGACGTGGCCCCAGAACTCGGTGCGCACGCGCTGGTGCAGACGCTCGGCGAAGGCCTCGGCGAGGCGGTCGGCCAGCGACTCGAGCAGGATCGCGGAGTAGTCGTCGAGGTCGTCCTTGAACGCCTTGACCCGCTCGGGCAGGCCGATGCCGGCCGTGACGGCGAAGCCGCCGACGTGGTCGGCCAGACCGCTGTCGCGCGGGGCGACGAAGTCGGCGAGCGACTTGTGCGCCACGCCGTCGCGGTGCTCGCCCTGCTGGCGCAGGTGGTGCAGCGTCGCGCGGACCTCGGTGCGGCTCTCGTCGGTGAAGACGAGCGTGTCGTCGCCCTTGCCCTCGGCCGGCAGGAACCCGTAGACGCCCTTCGCGGTCACCCACTTCTCGGCGATCATCGTGTCGAGCATGGTCTGCGCGTCGTCGTAGAGCTTGCGCGCGGCCTCGCCGTGGGTGGGGCTGTTGAGGATGTCGGGGAACTTGCCCTTCATCTCCCAGGCGTTGAAGAACGGCTGCCAGTCGATGTAGTCGCGCAGCTCGGCGAGGTCGTAGTCGTCGAGCACGTGGACGCCGCTCTGCCGCGGCACGGGCGGGGTGTACGCCGTCCAGTCGATCGGCGTGGCGTCGGCGCGCGCGGTCTCGTAGGGCACCAGCTTGCGGTCGCCCTTCTGCGCGTGGCGGGCGCGGAGGGCGTCGTAGTCGGTCTTGACGCCGGCCATCAGCTCGGCGCGCTTCGTCTCGTGCAGCAGCGCGGCCGCCGTGGGCACCGAGCGGGAGGCGTCCTTGACCCACACGACGGGGCCCTCGTAGCGCGGGTCGACCTTGACCGCGGTGTGGGCCCGCGAGGTCGTGGCCCCACCGATGAGCAGCGGGATGGTGTGGCCCTGGCGCTGCATCTCGGTGGCGAGCGTGACCATCTCGTCGAGGGACGGCGTGATCAGGCCGGACAGGCCGATGATGTCGGCCTCGTGCTCGATCGCTGCGTCGAGGATCTTCTGCGCGGGCACCATAACGCCGAGGTCGATGACCTCGTAGTTGTTGCACTGGAGCACGACGCCGACGATGTTCTTGCCGATGTCGTGTACGTCGCCCTTGACCGTGGCCATGACGATGGTGCCGTTGGTGTCCTTCGCGGCGGCGAGGGAGGGGTCGTTGGCCTTCTCCTCCTCGATGAAGGGGATCAGGTAGGCGACGGCCTTCTTCATCACCCGCGCCGACTTCACCACCTGCGGCAGGAACATCTTGCCGGCGCCGAAGAGGTCGCCGACGACGTTCATGCCGTCCATGAGCGGGCCCTCGATGACCTCGATGGGGCGCCCGCCCCGGTCGGCGATCTCCTGGCGGAGCAGCTCGGTGTCGGACTCGACGTGGGCGTCGATGCCCTTGACCAGCGCGTGGGTGATGCGCTCGCCGACGGGCAGCTCGCGCCACTCCTCGGTGACCGCCTCGGCCTCCGCCCCCTTCTTGTTGTGCGCCTCGGCGATCTCGAGCAACCGCTCGGCGGCGTCGGGGCGACGGTTGAGCACGACGTCCTCGATACGCTCGCGCAGCTCGGGCTCGACGGCGTCGTAGGGCACGAGCGCACCGGCGTTGACGATGCCCATGTCGAGGCCGGCCTCGATCGCGTGGTAGAGGAACACCGCGTGGATGGCCTCGCGCACGGGGTTGTTGCCCCGGAACGAGAAGCTCACGTTGGAGATGCCGCCGGAGATCTTGGCGCCCGGCAGGTTGGCCTTGATCCAGCGCGCGGCCTCGATGAAGTCGACGCCGTACGCGGCGTGCTCCTCGATGCCCGTGGCGACGGCGAACACGTTGGGGTCGAAGATGATGTCCTCGGCCGGGAAGCCGACCTCGTCGACCAGCACCCGGTAGGCGCGCTCGCAGATCTGCTTGCGCCGCTCGAGGTTGTCGGCCTGGCCGTCCTCGTCGAAGGCCATGACAACGGCCGCGGCGCCGTACTTCTTGACCAGCGTGGCCTGCTCGCGGAACTTCTCCTCGCCCTCCTTGAGGGAGATGGAATTGACGATGGCCTTGCCCTGCACGTTCTTCAGGCCGGCCTCGATCACCTCGAACTTCGAGGAGTCGACCATGATCGGCACCCGGCTGATGTCGGGCTCGGAGGCGATCAGCTTGGTGAAGCGGTCCATGGCCGCGACGCCGTCGATCATGCCCTCGTCCATGTTGACGTCGATGACCTGCGCGCCGTTCTCGACCTGCTGGAGCGCGACGGCGAGCGCGGTGTCGTAGTCGCCGTCCTTGATCAGGTTGCGGAAGCGCGCCGAGCCGGTGATGTTGGTGCGCTCGCCGACGTTGACGAACAGGCTGTCGTCGTCGATGGTGAACGGCTCGAGGCCCGAGAGCCGCATGGCGGGGGCGATGGTCGGCACGTCGCGGCGCGACTTGTCGGCCACGGCGCCGGCGATGGCCTTGATGTGGTCGGGCGTGGTGCCGCAGCAGCCGCCGGCCAGGTTGAGGAAGCCGGCCTCGGCGAACTCGGCCACCATGGCCGCGGTCTCGTCGGGCGCCTCGTCGTACTCGCCGAAGGCGTTGGGCAGCCCGGCGTTGGGGTAGCAGGAGACGAAGGTGTCGGCCACCCGGCTCATCTCGGCGATGTAGGGCCGCATCTCCTTGGCCCCGAGCGCGCAGTTGAGTCCGATCGCGAGCGGCCGGGCGTGGCGGACGGAGTCCCAGAAGGCCTCGGTGACCTGGCCCGACAGCGTGCGGCCGGAGGCGTCGGTGATGGTGCCGGAGATGATGATCGGCCACCGGCGTCCGCGCTGCTCGAAGAGCGTCTCGACGGCGAAGATCGCCGCCTTGGCGTTGAGGGTGTCGAAGATCGTCTCGATGAAGATCAGGTCGGAGCCGCCGTCGACGAGGCCGCTGGCGGCCTCGAGGTAGGCCTCGACGAGGTCGTCCCACGACACGTTGCGGGCGCCGGGGTCGTTGACGTCGGGGCTGATGGACGCCGTGCGCGTCGTCGGACCGAGGGCACCGCCGACGTAGCGCCGCACACCGGTCTCGGCCTCCACCTCGTCGGCGACCCGGCGCGCCAGCGCGGCGGCCTCGTGGTTGAGCTCGTAGGCGAGCTCGGCCATGTCGTAGTCGCTCAGCGAGACCTTGTTGGCGTTGAACGTGTTGGTCTCGATGACGTCGGCGCCGGCCTCGAGGTACTCGCGGTGGATGCCGGCGATGATGTCGGGCTGGGTCAGGGTGAGGAGGTCGTTGTTGCCCTGCAGGTCGCTCGGCCAGTCGGCGAACCGCTCGCCCCGGTAGCCCGCCTCGGACGGCCGGTCGCGCTGGATCGCGGTGCCCATGGCGCCGTCGAGCACCATGATCCGCTCGCGCAGCAGGGCGGTCAGCTCGTCGGTGGCGTCGGGGCGCAGGTCGGGCAACAGATCTCCTCGGGGTGTCTCCGTCGAGCCTAGGAACCGGTGTCCGGCGGCTGGACGGCGTTCTCAAATCGTGACACCGCGGCGGGGCGCGGCGAAATCGTGGACGGTCACGTCAACACCGGAGGCACGGATAGGCTTCCTGGGTGATCGAGATCGACGAGATGCCCGACCTGGTGGACCCCCTGGTCATCGCCGCGTTCGAGGGCTGGAACGACGCCGCCGACGCCGCCTCCTCGGTCATCGACCACCTCATGGACGTCTGGAACGCGCGCGTGGTCGGAGCGATCGACCCCGAGGAGTTCTACGACTTCCAGGTCAACCGGCCGAGCGTCGGCACCGACGACAACGGGCACCGCCGTCTCACCTGGCCGACCACCCAGATCGCGGTCGCCTCTCCCCCCGACCTCGACCGCGACATCGTGCTCATCCGTGGCATCGAGCCCAACATGCGCTGGCGCCAGTTCTGCGCCGAGCTGCTCGCGGCCTGCGACGAGCTCGGCGGCGAGCTCGTGGTCACCCTCGGCGCACTGCTGGCCGACACCCCGCACACGCGGCCGATCCCGGTCACCGGCACCGCCACCGAGCCCGAGCTCGTCGACCGGCTCAAGCTCGAGCAGTCGACCTACGAGGGACCCACCGGCATCGTCGGCGTCTTCCAGGACGCCTGCGTCCGTCTCGACGTCCCGGCCGTGTCCTACTGGGCCGCGGTGCCGCACTACGTCGCGCAACCGCCGTGTCCCAAGGCCACGCTCGCGCTCCTCGGCCAGCTGGAGGACCTCCTCGAGGTCTCCATCCCGCTCGGCGACCTGCCGGAGGACGCCCGCGCCTGGGAGCGTGGCGTCGACGAGCTCGCCGAGGAGGACGAGGACGTCGCCGACTACGTCCGCTCGCTCGAGGAGACCCGCGACACCGCCGACCTCCCCGAGGCCTCCGGCGAGGCCATCGCGCGCGAGTTCGAGCGCTACCTCAAGCGGCGCGGCGACCAGGACCCCGGGTCGCCGCCGAACCCCTGACCCGCCCGCAGGTCAGAGCGTGAGGCCGAGCGCGGCGTCGAGGACGGCGAGCACCGCGGCGGCCGCGTCGGCGTCGGTGGTGTCGGCCAGGCCCTCGGTGCCGAGGGTGGCGCCGACCCAGGCGTCGACCGCGGCGACGGCGCGCGGGGCGTCGAGGTCGTCGGCGAGGGCCGCGAGCACCTCGGTGACGACGGGCGCGGCCTCGGCACCGGCGCCGAGCGCGACGGCCTTGCGCCAGCGGGCGAGGTCGTCGACGGCGTCGAAGAGCTCGGCGTCGGTCCACTCCCAGTCGGCCCGGAAGTGGTGGCGCAGGAGCGCCAGCCGGATCGCCATCGGATCGATGTCACTGTTGCGCAGGGCCGAGACGAAGACCAGGTTGCCGCGCGACTTCGACATCTTCTCGCCGTCGTAGCCGACCATGCCGGCGTGGCTGTAGACCTGTGCGAAGGGGGTGCCGGGCTCGGCGACCTGCGCGTGGCCGGCGCACATCTCGTGGTGCGGGAACACCAGGTCGCTGCCGCCGCCCTGCACCTCGAAGGCCCCGCCGAGGTGGTGCCGGGCGATGGCCGCACACTCGATGTGCCAACCGGGCCGGCCCGGGCCGAACGGGCTCGGCCACGACGGCTCGCCCTCGCGCTCGCCGCGCCACACGACGCAGTCGAGCGGGTCGCGCTTGCCTTCGCGGTCGGGGTCTCCCCCGCGCTCGCCGAAGAAGCGCAGCATGGTGTCACGGTCGTAGCCGGACTCGTCGCCGAAGGCGGGGTCGGCGGAGACGGAGAAGTAGAGGTCGGTCTCGACGCGGTAGATCGCCCCGGCCTTGTCGAGCACCTCGATCAGCTCGACGGCGAGCGGGATCGACTCGACGGCGCCGACGTAGTGCTGCGGCGGGAGCACGCGCAACGCCTGCATGTCCTGGCGGAACAGCTCGGTCTCGCGCTCGGCGAGCTCGACCCAGTCGACCTTGACCTTGGTCGCGCGCTCGAGCAGCGGGTCGTCGACGTCGGTGACGTTCTGCACGAAGTGGACGTCGTGCCCGGCGTTGCGCCAGGCGCGGTGCAGCAGGTCGAAGCCCACGTAGGTCGCGGCGTGCCCGAGGTGCGTGGCGTCGTAGGGCGTGATGCCGCAGACGTAGAGCCGGGCGGGCGCACCGTCGGCCGGGGTCGGGGTGATCCGCTCACCCGACGCGGTGTCGTGGAGCGAGACCGGCGGAGCCGTCACGGGCAGGGACGGGACCTCCGGGGCCGACCAGGAACGCATGAGCCGAACTGTAGTGACTCACTGGTCCCGCGACGGCCCCAGGGCGAGCTGTCGCCCTCAGAACGGCGGCCACGGGATCGGCGGGTACTCGCCGCGCCGTGGCATCGGCATCACCCCGCGGTCGAGCAGGCGGCGGCAGCGGCGCGCGAACGTGTCGATCTCCAGGTCGGTGAGGTGGTCGGCGAGCGTGTCGCCCAGCGCGCCGCCGAGCGCCGCGAGCACCCGCTCGACGCCGGCGACGTGCTCGTCGTCGAGCGCGTAGCCGTGCCAGCCCCACAGCACGGTGCGCAGCTTCGGCTCGTGGTGGAAGGTGAGGCCGTGGTCGACGCCGTAGCGGTGACCGTCGGCCATCTCGAGCACGTGGCCGCCCTTGCGGTCGGCGTTGTTGGTGATCACGTCGAAGACGGCCATGCGGCGCAGGGCCGCGTCGTCCTCGTGCACGAGGGTGACCTCGCGGTCCTGGTCGTCGATGCCCTCGAAGACGGCGAGCATGCCGTCGGGCACCGTGCCGCTGCGCACCAGCGTGACGGCGTCCTGCCCGGGATCGGGCTCCTGCCACTCCTGGAGCATGCCGGGGCCGTGCGGGCCGTCGCCCATCCACGTGCGCGGGACGACGTCCCAGCCGGTCGCGACGGAGACCTCGTAGGCGGCGACCTCGCGGTCGGCGAGCGTGCCGTCGGGGAAGTCCCACAACGGCTTCTCGCCGCGCACCGGCTTGTAGACGACGGTCACGCCGTCGAGCTCGCCGACGAACGTCGCGTTGGAGGCGGGCATGACGCGCCCGCGCAGCTCGAGCTCACCCATGACGTCGACTCGTGGACGAGGTCAGGGCGCCTGCGGGTCGCGGCGCCGGAACCCGTTGGCGCGCACGCACAGGTGGCCGTCGGGGTCGATCGGGTTGCCGCAGAACGGGCAGCTGGGCCGTCCGGCCTCGAGCACCTGCTCGGCACGCTGCACGAACGACCGCGCCGTCGCGGCCGTGATGCGAACCAGGAAGACCTCCTCCGGCTCGGGCTCCTCGAAGTCCTCGTCGACCTGGTCGGGCGTGACGATCGCGGCCTCGGTGTAGGGGAAGACCTCGATGACGACGCGCTCGTCCGAGGGGTCCCACGACAGGGTCATGGTGCCGGCGCGGAACTCCTCCTCGATCGGTTGCTCGAGGGGGGCGGAGTCCTCGAGGCCGAGCGGCGCGACGGCCGGCACGACGCCCGAGGTCTGCGTCGCCATCACCTCGTCGAGCAGTTCGTCGACGCGTTCGGCGAGCGCGGCCACCTGCTGCTTCTCGATCGCGATGGACGTGACGCGCGTGCCCGTGCGGGCCTGCAGGAAGAAGGTGCGAGCCCCGGGCTCGCCGACCGTGCCGGTGACGAAGCGTTCCGGCGGGTCGAAGGCGTGCATGATCGGCATGGTCTCTCCACCCTAGGGGTGCACCGAAGGGCCCGCGCCACCCCCGACGGGTGCGTCGTCGGACGCCGTCGTGGTAGCCCTCGTGCCGGTGCCCTGACCGGTGCCCTTGCGTGATCGGGTCTTCTTGGCCGGCGGTGGCTTGAGCCACGACAGGTCGCCGCCGTGGGTGTTGGAGGCGAGCACGTAGGGGCGGGTGCCGGTGTAGCGGATGATCGAGACCGAGGCCGGGTCGACGTTGATGCGCTGGAATAGGTCGAGGTGCATGCCGAGCGCGTCGGCCAGCACGGACTTGATGATGTCGCCGTGGCTGACCGCCACCCAGACCGCGTGCGGGCCGTGCTCGGCCTCGATCGCGGCGTCGTGACGTCGGACGGCGGCGACCGAGCGCGCCTGCATCGTGGCCATCGACTCACCGCCGGGGAAGGCCGCGGCCGACGGCTGCGACTGCACCACCTTCCACAGCGGTTCCTTGGCGAGCTCGCGCAGCGGCCGGCCCTGCCACTCGCCGTAGTCGCACTCGCTGATGCCCTTCTCGCTGCTGATCCGCAGCGTGGGCTCGGCGAGCCGGTCACGGGCGTCGAGCAGCGCCTTCGCGGTCTGCTTGCACCGCTCGAGCGGGCTGCTCACGATGCCGGCCAGCGGGACGACGGCGAGCCGCTCGCCCGTCCGTCGGGCCTGCTCGGTGCCGACGTCGTCGAGCCGGACGCCGGGGAGGCGGCCGGCGAGGGTGCCGGAGGCGTTGGCCGTCGTCCGGCCGTGTCGCACGAGGATCACGGTTGCCACGATCCGGAGCCTACGAGGTCTAGCCTCACAGGGTGATCGTCGACAGCGCCGTCTACCGCGGCGGCCACCGCGTCCTCGTCGACTGCCACAGCCACGACTACGCGGCCCTGCGCGCGGCCGCCGTGGCCGACGACGACGAGCACGCCTTCGTCTGGGTGGGTCTCTACCAGCCGAGCGAGATGGAGCTCGGCGAGGTCGCCGAGGCGTTCGGGCTGCACAAGCTCGCCGTCGAGGACGCGTTCAAGGCCCACCAGCGGCCCAAGCTCGAGCAGTACGACGACAGCCTCTTCTTCACCCTCAAGACGCTCTGGTACGTCGACGACGACGACGCCGTCGAGACCGGCGAGATCAACATGTTCGTCGGCGACGACTTCGTCGTCACCGTCCGCCACGGTCGCGGCGGCCAGCTGCAGAGCGCGCGCCGCTACCTCGAGGAGTCGGCGCACGTGCTGACGCACGGCCCCTCGGCCGTCGTCTACGCCGTGTGCGACGTCGTCGTCGACGCCTACCTCGGCGTCGTGGAGGACCTCCAGGTCGACGTCGACGAGGTGGAGGCGTCGGTGTTCTCGACCGAGCGCACCCGCGACTCCGCCCGCATCTACACGCTCAAGCGCGAGATCTCCGAGGTGCGCCGCGCCGTCCTGCCGCTGCGCGAGCCGATGCGGCGCCTGTCCTCGGGGCTCGTGCCGCAGGTCGACGTGCAGACCGCGCCGTTCTTCCGCGACGTCGTCAGCCACCTCAACCAGGCCGCCGAGGTCGTCGACACCCTCGACACGCTGCTCTCGTCGGCGTTCGACGCCCACCTGGCCGCGATCTCGGTGCAGCAGAACGACGACATGCGCAAGATCTCCGCCGGCGCCGCGATCGTCGTCGTCCCGACGCTCATCGCCGGCGTCTACGGGATGAACTTCACCCACATGCCCGAGCTCGAGTGGCGGTTCGGCTATGCCTACGCGCTCGGGCTCATGGCCGCCACGTCGGGGCTGCTGCTGTGGTTCTTCAAGAAGTCCGGGTGGTTGTAGCTCAGCCGTGGGCGACGAGCACACCCGTGCCGAGCAGCACGAACGTGGCCACGCCGAGGGCGACGCGGTAGAGCACGAACGGTGTGAACGAGCGCGTGGAGACGTAGCGCAGCAGCCAGGCGATCGCGGCGTAGCCGACCACGAACGACACGACGGTGCCGACGATGGTCGGCCCCCAGCCGTAGGGGTTGGACTCCTCGCCGATCTTGCGCAGCTCGAAGAGGCCGGCGCCGACGACGGCGGGGATGGCGAGCAGGAAGGCGAACCGCGTGGCCGACTCGCGGTCGTAGCCCAGAGCACGCCCCATCGACAGCGTCGCGCCGGAGCGCGACACGCCGGGCACCAGCGCCATCGCCTGGGCACCGCCCATCAGGACGGCGTCGCGCAGGGTGACGTGCTTGAGGTCCTTGTCGGTGCGCCCGAGACGGTCGGCGACGCCGAGCACGACGCCGAGCACGACCAGGGTCGTCGCGATCACCCACAGGTTGCGGAAGTCGTCGCGGATGACGCTCTGCAGCGCCACGCCGAGCAGCACGATCGGCAGCGACCCGATGATGATGAACCACCCCATGCGGGCGTCGATGTGACCACGCAGCTCGGGCTTGACCAGCGAGCGGAGCCACATCGAGGCGATGCGCCAGATGTCCTTGCGGAAGTAGAGCAGCACCGCCACCTCGGTGCCGATCTGCACCACGGCGGTGAAGGAGGCGCCGGGGTCCTCCCAGCCGAACAGCTGGGGGTAGATCGCCAGGTGGGCGCTGCTGGAGATGGGCAGGAACTCCGTGAGCCCCTGGATGACGCCGAGCACGACGGCCTGCAGCACCTCCCACACGACAACGAACGGTAGTGCCCACGACCGCGTGCCCCCGCATCGACACCGTGCGCGGTCGACTAGGTTTTTCACATGCAGCGACGTGCCCTGGGCCGCACCGGCCTCAAGGTGTCCCGCCTGGGTCTCGGCACCATGACCTGGGGTCGTGACACCGACGAGCACGAGGCACGCGACCAGCTGATCGCGTTCGCCGAGGCCGGCGGCACGCTCGTCGACACCGCCGCGGGCTACACCGACGGCGACTCCGAGCGCCTCGTCGGCCGCCTCATCGGCGACGTCGTCTCCCGCGACGAGGTCGTGCTGGCCACCAAGGCGGGCGTCTCGCGGCGCTCGGGCGAGCGGGTCGTCGACACCTCGCGCGGCTCCCTCCTCACCACGCTCGACGCCTCGCTCGAGCGCCTCGGCGTCGACCACGTCGACCTGTGGCAGGTGCACGTGTGGTCCGACGAGGCACCCCTCGAGGAGACCCTGACCGCGATCGACCGCGCCGTCTCCTCCGGTCGGGCCTCCTACGTCGGCATCTCCAACTACACCGGCTGGCAGACGGCCCAGGCCGCCACGTGGCAGCGGGCCGTGCCCGGCCGGGCCACCCTCGCCTCCACCCAGGTCGAGTACTCCCTGCTCAACCGGCAGGTCGAGCGCGAGGTGCTGCCCGCGGCCGGGGCGCTCGGTCTCGGCGTCCTGCCGTGGTCACCGCTCGGCCGTGGCGTGCTCACCGGCAAGTACCGCGGCGGCACGCCGTCCGACTCGCGCGCCGCGTCGCCGGTGTTCTCCGGCTTCGTCGGCGCCTACCTCGACGACGACAGCGCCCGCGTGGTCGAGGCCGTCGCGCGCGCCGCCGACGGACTCGGCTGGACTCCGCTCGAGGTCGCCCTGGTGTGGGTGCGCGACCGCCGCGGCGTCACCGCCCCGATCGTGGGCGCCCGCACCGCCCAGCAGCTGCGCGGCTCGCTCGACACCGACGACAAGGTGCTGCCGCCCGAGCTCGTGGCCGCGCTCGACGACGTCTCCGGGGGCGCCTGATGTCCCGGTCCGACCGCCGCGCACCCCGACCCGGTGTCGAGTGGGAGTACGACAAGGTCTCGTTCTCACGCGAGTTCTCCCGCAACGTCGTCACCAAGCTGCTCGTCGAGCGCGCCGAGCACGGCGGCTGGGAGCTCGACCGCGTGCGCATCGGCTCCGACGGCACCCGCCGCGTGATCCTGCGCCGCAAGATCATCCGCGCCGTACGAACTGCCTGAGCTGCTCGCTGCGCAGACCGCGCCCAGCTGCCGTCTTCCTCGTCGCTCGCTCGAGGGCTCGCTCCGCGTCGCCCTCGACTCGCTCCTCGTCAGACGCCAGCGCGCGGCCCGCTCCGCTTCGCGGCGGTTGTCCTCGGTTCGTGGTTGCGTCGACGTGGCGCTCGATTCAGCTGCCCGGACCGGCCTCGGTGCACTCGGCTCGATCAGACCTCGTTCAGGAAGTGATCGAAGACCCTCGCCCCGAACTCGAGGGCGTCGACGGGCACGCGCTCGTCGACGCCGTGGAACAGGGCGGTGAAGTCGAGGTCGGCCGGCAGGCGCAGGGGCGCGAAGCCGTAGGAGCGCAGGCCGAGCTTGCGGAAGTGCTTGGCGTCGGTCCCGCCGCTCATCGTGTACGGCGCGACGAGAGCGTCGGGGTCCTCGGCGAGGATCGAGCGGGTCATCGCGCCGACGAGGTCGCCGTCGTAGGGGGTCTCCCACGGCTGCTGGTGGGAGAGGAACTCCCACTCGACGTCGTCGCCGCACAGCGCGCGGAGGGTGTCGAAGAACTCGTCCTCGTAGCCGGGCAGGAAGCGGCCGTCGACGTGCGCGGTGGCCTCGGTCGGGATCACGTTGACCTTGTAGCCGGCACCGAGCTGCGTGGGGTTGGCGGTGTTGCGGATGACGGCGCCGAGCATGCGCGCCGCTCCCCCGAACTCCTCGACGAGCGCCGGGGCGTTCTCGGGCGTGGCCTCGGTGCCGGCGAGGTCGGCGACGGTCGCGAGGAGCACCTCCATCGCCGGGGTCAGGCGCACGGGCCACTCGTGGGCACCGATGCGGGCCACGGCGCCGGAGAGACGGGTCACGGCGTTGTCGGTGTTGATCATCGAGCCGTGGCCGGCCCGGCCGCGCGCGGTGAGCTTCATCCAGGCCATGCCCTTCTCGGCGGCCTCGACCAGGTAGAGGCGGCGTCCGCGGACCGTGGTGGAGAAGCCGCCGACCTCGCCGACCGCCTCGGTGCACCCCTCGAGCTCGTCGCGGTGCTGCTCGACCAGCTGCTCGGCGCCGTGGTGGCCGCCCGCCTCCTCGTCGGCGGTGAAGCAGAGCACGATCGGCCGCTCGGGCACCGCGCCGGCCCGCTGACGCGCCCGGACGACGGAGAGGAGCATCGCGTCGAAGTCCTTCATGTCGACCGCGCCGCGGCCCCACACGTAGCCGTCCTGCACCTCACCGCTGAACGGGTGCACCTGCCAGTCGTCGGCGGCGGCCGGGACGACGTCGAGGTGGCCGTGCAGGAGCAGCTTGTCGCGGCCGTCGCTGCCGTCACCGCCCCAGTGCGCGACCACCGACGTGCGCCCCGGCGTCGACTCGTGGAGGCGGGCCTCGATGCCGACCTCGTCGAGCAGCGCGGCGACGTGCTCGGCCGCCTTGCGCTCCCCCGGACCGCCCGACCCGTCGGGCTCGCCGTAGTTGCTGGTGTCGATGCGGATCAGGTCGCGGCACAGCTCCACGACCTCCGCCGCGGGGTCGTACGTCGGCCCGGATCCGGCGTCCTGCTGCGGTTCGGTCTGCATGGCCCCATCCTGGCACCCGCCGGTGACGCCCCCGATGCGGCTCCCGGGCGCACCCTTTGCTAGTTTTCTCATCGCACTCGTCCGGGTGGCGGAATTGGCAGACGCGCTAGCTTGAGGTGCTAGTGCCCGTATTAGGGCGTGGGGGTTCAAGTCCCCCCTCGGACACAGAACAGCAGATTGGCCCCGGTCATCCTCGCGAGGACCGGGGCCTTTCTCGTGCTCCGCCCGCGCGGCTTTCTTGACTCGTTCCAGTAAACGGGGCAGAGTCGAGGCCATGTCCCACCCCGCTGCACCGACGCCCGAGCAGCTGCTCCGGGGGGCCGCGCTGCGGGTCACCCGCCAGCGGCTCGCCGTCCTGCAGGCGGTGCAGGCCCACCCGCATGCCGAGACCGACGCCGTCATCGACGCCGTGCGCGCCGACCTCGGCGTCGTGTCCCACCAGGCCGTCTACGACGTGCTGCGGGCCCTCACCGAGGCCGGCCTGCTGCGCCGCATCCAGCCCTCCGGCTCGGTCGCGCGCTACGAGACGCGGACCGGCGACAACCACCACCACGTCGTTTGCCGCTCCTGCGGAGCGGTGGCCGACGTCGACTGCGCCACGGGCGCGGCTCCCTGTCTGACGGCGTCCGACGACAGCGGCTTCGTGATCGACGAGGCCGAGGTCATCTACTGGGGCACCTGCCCCGCCTGTACGTCGTCCTGATCCACCGGCTCCACCCATCCACTCCACCACCCCGGAAGGACTCCGCGTGTCCCAGCACGACCACGAGACCGTCGAAGCCGACATGAACACCGAGGACGCGGGCGGCTGCCCGGTCCACGCGGGCCGCATGGGCCACCCCACCGAGAGTGCGAGCAACACCGACTGGTGGCCCAACCAGCTCAACCTCAAGATCCTGCGCAAGCACCAGCCCGTCGCCGACCCCCTGGGCGCCGACTTCGACTACAAGGCCGCCTTCGAGTCCGTCGACCTCGACGAGCTCGCCCGCGACGTCGACGCCGTGATGACCGACTCGCAGGACTGGTGGCCCGCCGACTTCGGCCACTACGGCGGCTTCATGGTCCGCATGGCGTGGCACTCGGCCGGCACCTACCGCACCGACGACGGGCGAGGGGGCGCCGGCGCCGGCATGCAGCGCTTCGCGCCGCTGAACTCCTGGCCCGACAACGGCAACCTCGACAAGGCCCGCCGGCTGCTGTGGCCGGTCAAGAAGAAGTGGGGCCAGAAGGTCTCCTGGGCCGACCTGATGATCTTCGCCGGCAACCGCGCCCTCGAGACGATGGGCTTCAAGACCTTCGGCTTCGCCGGTGGCCGCGCCGACGTCTGGGAGCCCGACGAGGACGTCTACTGGGGTCCCGAGCGCACCTGGCTGGGCGACGAGCGCTACACCGGCGACCGCCAGCTGGAGAAGCCGCTGGGCGCCGTCCAGATGGGCCTGATCTACGTCAACCCCGAGGGCCCCAACGCCAACCCCGACCCGCTGGCCTCCGCCCGCGACATCCGCGAGACCTTCGGCCGCATGGCGATGAACGACGAGGAGACCGCCGCCCTCATCGCCGGTGGGCACACGTTCGGCAAGACCCACGGCGCGGCCGACCCCGAGCAGTACGTCGGCGCCGAGCCCGAGGGCGCCTCGATCGAGGAGCAGGGCCTGGGCTGGAAGCAGAGCTTCGGCTCGGGCAAGGGCCGCGACGCCATCACCAGCGGTCTCGAGGTCACCTGGACCTCGACCCCGGTGCAGTGGAGCATGGGCTACCTGGAGAACCTGTTCGGCTACGAGTGGGAGCTCACCAAGAGCCCGGCCGGCGCCTGGCAGTTCCAGGCGGTCGGCGACGAGGCCGCCAACACCATCCCCGACCCCGAGTCGGGCGAGCTGAACCGCCGTCCCACGATGCTCGTCTCCGACATCGCCCTGCGCGAGGACCCGATCTACCGCGAGATCTGCCTGCGGTTCAAGGACGACGAGGCCTACTTCGCCGACACCTTCGCCCGTGCCTGGTACAAGCTCACGCATCGCGACATGGGGCCCAAGCAGCGCTACCTCGGCGCCTGGGTGCCGCAGGAGGACCTGCTCTGGCAGGACCCCGTGCCGGCGCTCGACCACCCGGTCGTCGACGACGCCGACGTGGCCGCGCTGAAGGAGCAGATCCTCGCCACCGGCCTCGACGTCTCGCAGCTGGTGAAGACCGCCTGGGCCGCCGCCTCGTCGCACCGGGTGAGCGACAAGCGCGGTGGCGCCAACGGCGGCCGGCTGCGTCTCGAGCCGCAGAACGGCTGGGCGGTCAACGACCCGGCCGCGATCGCGCCGGTCATCACCGCGCTGGAAGGCATCCAGGCCGACTTCAACGCCTCCGCCACCGGTGGCAAGAAGGTCTCCTTCGCCGACCTCGTCGTCCTCGCGGGCGCCGCGGCGGTCGAGAAGGCCGCGGCCGACGGCGGCGTCAGCGTCACCGTGCCGTTCACGCCTGGGCGCACCGACGCCACCCAGGAGCAGACCGACGTCGAGTCGTTCAGCCACCTCGAGCCGACCTCCGACGGCTTCCGCAACGTGCTGGCCAAGGACGGTCGCCTGCCCGGGGAGTACCGCCTCGTCGACCGCGCCAACCTCCTCGGTCTCAGCGCGCCGGAGATGACCGTGCTCGTCGGTGGCCTCCGGGTGCTCGGCGCCAACACCGGCGACAACAGCAAGGGCGTGCTGACCGAGCGCGTCGGCGTGCTGAGCAACGACTTCTTCACCCACCTGCTGGGCATGGACGTCACCTGGACCGGCATCGAGGGCGACGACGACGGCTTCGTCGCCAAGGACGTCAACGGAGCCGACAAGTGGACCGGGAGCCGGGTCGACCTCGTCTTCGGGTCGAACTCCGAGCTGCGAGCCGTCGCCGAGGTCTACGCCAGCGACGACGCCGGCGAGAAGTTCGTGCACGATTTCGTCGCCGCATGGTCGAAGGTCATGGACCTCGACCGCTACGATGTCTGACCTGTAGCCGGGAGCCTCCGGCCCTCAGACCACACCAACGGCCCGTCCCCACCGGGGGACGGGCCGTTGTCGTTTTCTGCTCGACCACCGCCCAAGACCAGCCCGCCTCTCCCCGACCAACGCGAGCGAGACCAGAACAGATGGTGCCGGTGTGACTCATGAGATCCGAGAGATCGATGTGAAGGCAGGCTGGCGCCCCAAACGCAAGAAACCCTCAGCGTTTGGTGACAATAGTGGGGCATTGCCAAAGAGTTTGCCAGAATGTACCTCATCGCAGGGCGCGCCGAAAGGGGCGCGGCCCGCCAACACAGGAGTGTCTCCCCATGTCGAAGTTCCGCGCCCTCATCGCCTCCTCGCTGCTCGCCGCCGCCGTCGTCGGTGGTGCGGCGGTCGCAGCGCCGGCCCAGGGAACCGACTCCGCCGCCTCGGTGTGGTGCTGCAAGTAGCACCCAGAACCCGACGACGGCGCCGGCTCTCCCGCGGGCAGGTCGTCAGGTAGTGCGCACCGCCATGCTCGGCGAGGTCAGCCCGGTCGAGGTACCGGCGCGCTGGAACGCCTCGATGGCGTCCTCCATCGCCCCGTGCGACCGCAGCAGGTTGGCCAGCTCGAACCAGAGCTGGGCCGCCTCACGATCGGCGCCCATGCCGTCGAGCACGACCAGCGCACGGCGGAACCGCGCCACGGCGTCGTCGGCGTCACCGCGACTGGCGGCGACCTGACCGAGCACCGTGAGCGCCTGGGCACTGAGCATCAGGCTGCTCTCGCGCACGGCCTCGAAGCAGTCCTCGGCCAGCCGCTCGGCCTCCTCGACGTCGCCGATCAGCAGTCGGCAACGGGCTCGACCGAGCTCGTTGCGGCCGAAGTCGATCGGGCTGGCCGTCGTGTGGTCCATCTCGGCGCGGGCACGCTCGAAGTTGCGCATCGCCTCGTCGACGTCGGGCGGGCTCATCGACAGCTGCAGGAAGCCGAGCTGGCTGCGCAGGCGGGCCATGGCGCTGGCGTCGTGCGTCTGCTCGAGCAGCGTGATCGCCTTGTGGGCCAGCGGCAGCGCGTCGGCGATGTTGCCCTGGCGCTCGTGCACGATGCTGCTGTTCCAGTAGGCCGAGGCCCGGGCGGTCGGGCTCTCCAGCGCCTCGGCGCTCTCGACGGCCCGCGCGCACAGCCGCATGGCGTAGTTGACGTCGCCCCGCTCGTAGTGGGCGGCGGCCACGGTGACCGCGAGCTGGATGCCCTCGGTGCTGCCGTGCAGGTCGGCGGCGTCGATCATGGCCGAGGCGCGGTCGCCCACCTCGCAGGCACGGGCGAGGTCGCCCTCCTCGCGGTAGCAGTGGCTCAGCAGGATCAGCGCGCGGAGCCGCAGGTGCGACTCGTGGCTGGCCGAGACGACGTCCTCGAGGACCTTGATGGCGCCACTCAGGTCGCCGAGCGACTCGAGCGCCTGCGCCTTGAGGTACTTCGCCTTGGTCGCGAGCTCGTGCGGGACGTCAGGCGAGGCCAGCACGGCGTCGATGCGGACCAGCGCCGACGGGCCGTCGCCGGTGCGGACGTCGAGGTCGGCGTAGTCGAGCTCGAGGGTGACCCGCGCGAGCTCCTCCCGCGCGGCGACGTCGTCGTCGGGGGCCAGCAGCTCGTCGGGATCGCAGCCCAGACGGTTGGCGAGGGCGACCAGCAGGTCGGCGCTCGCGCGCCGCTGACCTGCTTCGATGCGGGAGATGTAGGCGGTCGACATGACGTCGCCGGCGGCCTCCCCCTGCGTCAGACCGGCACGCTGGCGGGCGAGCCGGATGCGAGAGCCGACCAGGCCGGCGTCGATGTTCTTGGCCCGGACGCGGAGGTCGGGCGTGACCTGCCAGAGGTCCCCTTGAGTGTCCACCTGACAAGTATGCCCGAATATGTCTTGCGACACAGTCACCCTGTTGAGATCGGTCACTCCTTGCGGAGAAGTTGAGACTGCGCCAGTCCGCGCCCTCACCGCGTGGTGGCGCGCCCTGTCGGCGTGGCAGGCTCGGGTCATGAGTCTCGACGACACCGCTGCCCGCGCCACCGCCCTCCTCGACCTGCACCGCGATCCACGACTCTTGACGGTCGTCAACGTCTGGGATGCCATCAGTGCTCAGGTCGTGACCGGCCTCGCCGGAACCGTGGCGCTGGCCACCGCGAGCCACTCGATCGCTGCGTCCCGCGGCTACGAGGACGGCGAGAACATCCCCGTCGACGAGATGGTCGAGGAGGTGCGCCGCATCGTCGCCGCCACCACGCTGCCGGTGACGGCCGACCTCGAGGGTGGCTACGGCGACGCCGCCGAGACGGTGCGCAAGGCGATCGGCGTGGGTGTCGTCGGGGCGAACATCGAGGACCAGATGAAGCCGCTGGCCGAGGCGGCCGCCCAGGTGGAGGCGGTCATGGCCGCGGCAGCGTCGGCCGGCGTCCCCGACTTCGTGCTCAACGCTCGCACGGACGCCTTCGTCAAGGGCGTCGACGACCCGCTGGCCGAGGCGGTCACGAGGGGCAAGGCGTTCCTCGACGCCGGCGCGCCCGTCGTGTTCGTGCCCGGGATGCTCGACGAGCAGCAGGTCGCGACGCTGGTCGAGGCCTTCGGGCCGCAGCGACTGACCACGATCGGGCTCCCCGGCACGCCGTCCCTGGCCCGGCTGGAGGAGCTCGGCGTGGCACGCGTGTCGTACGGCCCGCTCTCGCAGCGGGTCGCGCTCACGGCGCTGGCCGAGCTCGTCGAGGCGGTGCACGCCGGTGGCGGCGTCCCCGAGGGCACGAGGCCGTTGAACTGAGCTCAGCCGCGGGTGGTGCCGACCCAGTCGGGGTCGCTGGCGGCCTCGCCCTGCACGTCGCCGTCCGGTGAGGTCGCCGCGGTGTCTCCGGCCAGCGAGCGAACGAGGGCCTCGTCGAGCGAGAGGTAGTCGACCCCCGGGGCGAGGTCGTGATGCACGTCGTCGTCGCGGCAGACCATGTCATGGGTGAGGCTGCGTACCAGCGCCTTGATCGTCGAGCGCGGGATGCCGGTGAGCAGCGCCACGCCCTCGCCGACCACCGTCTGCGGGGCGACGAGCAGCGGCACCTGCGGGCGGTCGAGCCCGGCGGCGTCGGCGAAGCGCGCGAGCAGCTCGGCGTAGGTGAGCACCTCGTCGCCACCCACGTCGTAGGTGCGGTCGCGGGCGGGGCCCTCCAGGGCCGCGCAGAGCAGCCGGACGACGTCCTCCACCGCGACGGGCTGGATGCGGCTCGACATCCACGTCGGCAGCGTGACGACCGGCAGCCGCTCGGTCATGCGCCGCATCACCTCGAACGACATCGACCCGCCCCCGATGACCATCGAGGCGCGCAGCACGGTGGCGGGCACCGGCCCGGCGCGCAGGATCTCCTCCACCTCGAGCCGCGAGGCCAGGTGGTCGGAGAGCTCGGCGTGCGGGACGTCGGGCACGAGCCCGGAGAGGTAGACGACGCGGTCGGTGCCGGCGTAGGACGTCGCGGCGACGAGGCTCTCAGCCGCCTCGCGGTCGCGCTTGACGAACTCCCCCGCCCCCATCGAGTGCACGAGGTACATCACCGCGTCGACCTCACGCACCGCGAGGTGGACCGAGACGGTGTCCTCGACGTCGAAGAAGCGGCGCTCGACCTGCGCGGCCCAGGCGAAGCGGTCGACCGCGGCGAGGTCGCGCACGCCGACGACGACGTCGTGACCGGCCGCGACCAGCGCCGGCACGAGGCGCGAGCCGATGTAGCCGGTGGCACCGGTGACGAGGACGCGCACGAGGCGAACCTACGGCAGCCTCCTATCGTTCCCCCATGACCTTCAGGGTGACGTTCGTGACCGGCGCGACGCCGGACAAGTGGGCGCGGGCGTGGCGTGAGCGCCGCGACGAGCCCCTCGAGCTCGTGCCCGTCGACGAGACCGACCAGGTCGTCGCGCTGCGGGCGGGCGAGGCCGACATGGCGATCGTGCGGCTGCCCGTCGACACCGACGGCCTGCATTGCGTGCGGCTCTACGAGGAGCTGCCCGTCGTCGTCGCCGGGCGTGAGCACCTCGTCGCCGCGGCCGACCCCGACGGCGTCACGCTCGCCGACCTCGACGACGAGCAGCTGGTGCTCCCGCACCCGTCGGGCTGGACGCCGTCCGCCGAGCAGCTCGCCTGGCCGCCCATGACGCCGGGCGAGGCCGTCGAGACGGTCGCGGCCGGCACCGGCGTGGCCGTCGTCCCGATGTCGGTGGCCCGGCTGCACGCCCGCAAGGACGTCGTGGCCCGTCCCGTGCTCGACCTCGACCCGACGACCGTCGCCCTGGTGTGGCCGCAGGCCGACGACGGCGAGCGCACCCAGGCCTTCGTGGGCATCACCAAGGGTCGGGGCGCGCGCTCGAGCCGCTGACGCTCACTACCAGCTGGTGGCGAGCGGACGGCCCTCGTGGAACCCGGCGGCCGACTGGACGCCGACCAGGGCGCGCTCGTGCAGCTCGGCGAGCGTGGTGGCGCCGGCGTAGGTGCACGCCGAGCGCAGTCCCGAGCAGATCTGGTCGACGAGGTCCTCGACGCCGGGCCGCGCCGGGTCGAGGTACATGCGCGAGGAGGAGATGCCCTCCTCGTACAGGCCCTTGCGAGCGCGGTCGTAGGCCGACTCCCCCGCCGTGCGGTGGGCGACCGCGCGGGCCGACGCCATGCCGAACGAGACCTTGTAGGCCCGGCCGTCGGCGTCGTGCACGAGGTCGCCGGGCGACTCGTGGGTGCCGGCGAACCAGCTGCCGATCATCACCGACGAGGCGCCTGCGGCCAGGGCGAGGGCGACGTCGCGGGGGTGTCGGACGCCGCCGTCGGCCCACACGTGGGCGCCGAGCTCGCGCGCGGCGGCGGCGCACTCGAGCACCGCGGAGAACTGGGGGCGGCCCACGCCGGTCATCATCCGGGTCGTGCACATCGCCCCGGGCCCGACACCGACCTTGACGACGTCGGCACCCGCCTCGACGAGCGCGCGCGTGCCCTCGGCGGAGACGACGTTGCCCGCCACGACCGGCACCTGAGGGTCGAGAGCCCGGACGGCGCGCAGCGACTCGAGCATGCGGTCCTGGTGGCCGTGGGCGGTGTCGACGACGAGGCAGTCGACGCCGGCGTCGAGCAGGGCCGCGGCGGTGTCGGCCACCCGGCCGTTGACGCCGACGGCGGCGGCGATGCGCAACCCGCCGCTGGCGTCGACGGCCGGGGTGTACAGCGTCGCCCGGAGTGCGCCGGTGCGGGTGAGCACGCCGACGAGGGCCCCGGTCGGGTCGACGGCGACCGCGAGGCCGACCCGGCCGGCGTCGAGCCGGTCGAAGACCTCGCGCGGGTCGGCGTCGTGCGGGACGACGACCGCGGGCGGGCGCATCACCTGGCCGGCCTGGGCGAACCGGTCGACGTCGCGGCAGTCGCCCTCGGTGACGATGCCGACGGGGCTGCCGTCGACCACCACGACGGCCGCGCCGTGCGCGCGCTTCGGGATGAGGGCCAGCGCCTCGGCGACGGTCTGCTCGGGGCGGAGCACGATCGGGGTTTCGAAGACGTGGTGGCGCGCCTTGACCGCCGCCACGACCTCGGCGACCACCTCGGCCGGGATGTCCTGCGGGATGACGGTGATGCCGCCCCGGCGGGCGATGGTCTCGGCCATGCGCTTGCCGGCGATCGCGGTCATGTTGGCCACCACCAGCGGCAGCGTCGCGCCGGTGCCGTCGGTCGTCGTGAGGTCGACGTCGTAGCGGCTGGCGACGGCGCTGTGCCGGGGCACCATGAAGACGTCGTCGTAGGTCAGGTCGTGTGCCGGGGTCGTGCCGAGGAACTCCACGTGGGCCAACTCTAGAGTCGGACCCCGTGAGCCACGACTTCTCGGTACGAGCGCCAGGCCGCGTCAACCTCATCGGTGAGCACACCGACTACAACCGCGGGCTGTGCCTGCCGATCGCGATCGCGGCGCAGACCACCGCCTCGGTGCGGGTGCTCGACGACGGTCCGTCGCGCATCACGAGCGCGCAGCAGGACCAGCCGTGGGTCGGCTCGGCCGCCGAGGCGGCGCCGGGGCGCGTCTCCGGCTGGGCGGCGTACGCGGCCGGGGTGCTCTGGGCGCTCGCCGAGGCCGGCTTCGACGTGCCGCCGCTCGACGTGCGGCTCGACAGCACGGTGCCGCTCGGGGCCGGCCTCTCGAGCTCGGCGTCGCTCGAGGCCGCGGTCGCCGTCGCGGCGGTGACGGCGTCCGGACGTGGCCTCGACGACGGGCTCCGGACCGAGCTCGTGGCGGCGTGTCGTCGCGCCGAGTCCGAGGTCGTCGGCGCCCCGACCGGCGGCCTCGACCAGACGGCGGTGCTGCTCGCCCGCGAGGGCGCGGCGGTGCTGCTCGACTTCGACGACGGCGAGCCCGCCGACGTGCCGACCGGCTTCGTCGAGGCCGGGCTGGACCTCCTCGTCGTCGACACCCGGGTCGCGCACGCCCTCACCGACGGCGGCTACGGGTCGCGGCGCGAGGAGTGCGAGCGCGCGGCCGCCCGGCTCGGCCTGACGTCGCTGCGCGCGGCCGGCCTGGACGACGTCGCGCGCCTCGACGACGACGTCCTGCGCCGCCGCGCCACCCACGTCGTCACCGAGAACGACCGCGTGCGCGCCGTCGTCGACGCACTCGGCGCCCGCGACTGGGCCCGGGTCGGCACCCTGTTCACCGCCTCGCACGCCTCGTTGCGCGACGACTTCGAGGTCTCCTGCCCCGAGCTCGACCTCGTCGTCGACACCGCCCTGCAGGCCGGCGCGCTCGGCGCCCGGATGACCGGCGGCGGGTTCGGCGGGTCGGCGATCGCCCTGGTGCCGAGCGAGCGCGCCGACGCCGTGCGCCGGGCGGTCGACCTGGCCTTCGTCGCGGCGGGTCTCGGGACGCCGGGTCACCTCGACGGGACGCCGTCGCGCGGCGCCGGACTGCTCACCTGATCACGCGGTGGCCGTGACGCCGATCGCACCGGCGCGGAACGCCTCGACGAAGCGGGCGTGGTCGTCGCGCACCTGCTCGGCGTAGGAGGCGCCGAAGTCGGTCAGCCACGACACCAGCTCGTCGTCGCGCCCGCCTATCGCCTCGGTGACGGCGTCCTCGACCTGGAAGTCGACGAGGTCCTCCTCGCTGTCCTCGTCGGAGGCGCAGTGGATCTTCGCCGTCGCCCGGCCGAGCAGGCCGACGACCTGCTCGATCGTCGAGGGCTCGATGAGCCCGGACCAGTCGAGGTCGACCTCGTAGGGCGAGACCTCCGCGACGACGTAGCCCACGCCGTCGATGGCGGTGTGGCCGAGCATCGCGTCGGTGTGCGCCTGGAGCGCGCGCTGGCTCACGACGGTGCGGTGCCCCTCGTGGTCGAAGTAGCGGTCGACCTCGACGGCGTCGACGAACCGGCTGACGGCCGGCACGTTGGCCTGCTTCATCGACAGCAGGACGTCGTCGTCGAGGGCCTCGCTGTAGCCCTCGATGAGCAGGTTGTAGGCCGGCAGGCCGGCGCTGCCGATGCCGAAGCCGGACTTGCCAACCACGTCGCGCAGGTCGTGGAAGCCCTCGCGGCCCGAGCGCAGGTGGCCGGGGATGCTGGCCAGGTAACCCTCGTAGGCCGCCGTCACGCGCTCGCGCTCGGCGTCGTCGAGCCGGCGCACCGTGGGGTCGTCGGCGAAGACGCGGACGCCGTCGACCTCGACCGTGTTGGCGTCGAGCAGCTCGGCGCGCCGGCGGCTCCGGGCGAGCACCAACGCGTCGTGGATCGGGCCGTCGGTGTTCGACAACGACAGCGCGAACTCGTCGGTGTGGCTCTCGACGTAGGCGCGGACCTGGTCGAGGTAGGCCCGGACGTAGGACTCGGTCAGGCGGGTGACGTCGTCGACGGGGAGCGCCTTCTGCCAGCCCATCAGGGCCAGGGACGCCGCGAAGCGCTGGAGGTCCCAGGTGAAGCGCCCGAGGTAGGCCTCGTCGAAGTCGTTGACGTCGAAGACCATCCGGCCGTCGGAGTTGAGGTAGGTGCCGAAGTTCTCGACGTGCAGGTCGCCGTGCACCCAGATGCGGGCGGCGTCGCCGGTCGCGAACGGGTCCTCCGCGCCGACGACGTCGTGGAAGAACAGGCACGCCGTGCCGCGGTAGAAGGCGTGCGGGTCGCGCGCCATGGTGCGGTACTTGGCACGGAAGGCCGCCGGGGTGGCCTCCATGAGCGGGGCGAAGGCGTCGCCCAGCACGGTGATGATCTCGTCGGTGCGGGAGTCCGTCGTCACCCCGCCACCGTGCCACGACGTCCGGCACCGCGCACCCAGGACGCGCGAGTGCGGGTACTCAGTCGGGGTCGAGTACGTCCGCGGACGGCGTCCGGGCCGATCGCGGCCAGAGTTCTCGTCATGACGAACCAGCCCTCCTCCGCCTCCAACACCGCCGCCTTCTTCGCCATGTCCGGCATCTCGTTCGCCGTGTCGCTGACGGGCCTGCTGATCGCCGTCCTCTACATCGACGCCGACCCGTGGGCCAAGGCGTTCCTCGCCCTCGGCACCCTGTTCCTGGTGACGTCGACGTTCACGCTGGCCAAGTGCGTGCGCGACAACCAGGAGAACGCCTCGGTCACCCACCGCATCGACCAGGCCCGCGTCGACCGCCTCCTCGCCGAGCACGACCCGTTCCGCTCCGTCTCCTGAGCGACCTGCGTGGTCGGTGGCGTCAGCGCCGTGTGGTGGCCCTCACCCTGCGGCGTCGACCACCCCACCGGGCGGCGTCGGCGTCCGGGCGGAGTGCCAGGCTGGGCCCATGGCACTCCTCGACACCGTGAGCTCCGTGGTCCGAGTCCCGCTGCGCGTCGCCGGCAAGGCCGTCGGCACCGTGACGGGCACCGTCAGCAAGGTCCTGCCCGGCGGCAGGTCCGCGCCGCCGCAGCGCCCCCTCGACACGCGCGCCGACGCCGAGCCCGCGCCCGAGCCCGTCGCCGCCACCCGCACGACGCCGGTCGAGAAGCCGCCGGCCAAGGGGCCGGTCGAGCCGGTCGCGAAGAAGGCCGCGGCGAAGAAGGCCCCCGCCAAGAAGGCACCGGCGAAGAAGGCACCCGCCGCCAAGGCGCCGGCGGCGAAGAAGGCGCCCTCGAAGAAGGCCGCCCCGAAGCTCCCGCCGCCGGTCGCCGAGCCGGTCGCCGAGCCCGTCACCGCGATCGACGCCGACGCCCCGGTCGACCCCACCGTCAAGCCCACCGACATCGCCCCGGTGGCCGGCAGCCAGCTCGACGAGTCGGCGGCCGCGGTCGAGACCGACGAGTCGACGTCCTGACCCTGCCCCCGAACGACGTGAGAGGCCCCGGCGATCGCCCGGGGCCTCTCGTGTCTCGGGCGACGTCGCTACTTCAGCTCGGCGCTGGACAGACCCAGCACCCGGCGCGCCACGATGAGCTGCTGGATCTGCTGGGTGCCCTCGAAGATGTCGAGGATCTTGGAGTCACGCGCCCACTTCTCGAGCAGCTCGGACTCGCTGTAGCCGACCGAGCCGGCGAGCTCGACGCACGACAGCGTGATGTCGGAGCCGACCCGGCCCGCCTTCGCCTTGGCCATGGAGGCCTCGAGCGAGTTGGGCCGGCCGTTGTCGGCCATCCAGGCCGCCTCGAGCGTCAGCAGGTAGGCGCCCTCCCAGTCGGCCTCCATCTGCAGGAACTTCGCCGCGGCAGCGCTCTGCAGCACCGCCGGGCGGTCGTAGTCGACGACGACGCCGGCGTCGGCCAGCAGCTCCCGGGTCAGGTCGAGCGAGGCGCGCGCGCACCCGACGGCCATCGCTGCCACCAGCGGGCGGGTGTTGTCGAAGGTCGCCATGGCCCCGGCGAAGCCCTGCTTGACATCGACCTCGGGCGAACCGAGCAGGTTCTCCTTCGGCACGCGGCAGTCGTCGAAGATGATCGTCGCGGTGTCGGAGGCCCGGATGCCGAGCTTGTGCTCGAGCCGGTCGACCCTCATCCCGGGCGTGCCCTTGGCGACCACGAACGACTTGATCGCGGCGCGACCGAGCTCTCTGTCGAGGGTGGCCCACACGACGATGTGGTCGGCGCGGTCGCCCGAGGTGACGTAGATCTTCTCGCCGTTGATGACGTACTCGTCGCCGTCGAGCACCGCGGTGGTCTTGATGTTGGCCGAGTCGGAGCCGGTGCCCGGCTCGGTGATCGCCATGCCGGCCCAGACGCCCTTGAACCGCTCGAGCTGCTCGTCGTCGGCCACCGAGGCGATGGCCGAGTTGCCGAGGCCCTGACGCGGCATCGACAGCAGCAGGCCGACGTCGCCCCAGCACATCTCGGCGATGGACATCACCGAGGCGAGGTTGGCGCCGTTCTTGACGGTCGTGTCGCCGTCCTTGTCGTCGCGACGGACGCCGGCCGCACCGGCGCCCTCGGAGGCGCCGGACGCGGAGAGCCCGTCGATCATCGCGGCGAGCATGTCGAGCTCCTGGGGGTACTCGTGCTCGGCGCGGTCGTACTTGCGCGAGATGGGTCGCAGCATGTTCATCGCGACCTGGTGGGCCTGGCCCACCAGCGGGCGGAACCTCTTCGGGTCCTCGAGGGAGATGGGCATCAGACCAGCACCGTTCCTTCCATGACGGCGACGGAGCGCAGGTCGCGGTACCACCGCTCGACCGGGTGCTCCTTGACGAATCCGTGGCCGCCGAGCAGCTGGACGCCGTCGAGGCCGATCTGCATGCCCTTGTCGGCGCAGGCCTTGCGGGCCAGGGCGACCTCACGGGAGAAGTCCTTGCCGGCGGCGGCCCGGGCAGCGGCCTTGTAGGTGAGCAGGCGCATGGCCTGGAGCTCGATGGCCATGTTGGCGACCATGAAGGCGACCGACTGGCGGTGCGCGATCGGCTCGCCGAACGCCTGTCGCTCCTTGACGTAGGGCGTGACGTAGTCGAGCACCGACTGGGCGGTACCGACGGCCAGGGCACACCAGGCGAGACGCGAGAGGCGCACGCACTCGGTGTAGGTGGAGCCGTCCGTGGCGCCCAGCACGGCGTCGTCGGGGACGACGACGTCGGTGAGGCTCAGCCTGGTCAGCGACCCGGCGCGCACGCCCATCGACGGGTCGCCCTCGACCGCGAGACCGGCCGTGCCGGACTCGACCAGGAACAGGACGGGGCGGCCGTCGAGGCTGGCGCCGACGACGAACAGCTCGGCCCGGTCGCCGCGGACGACGAGCGACTTGGTGCCGTTGAGCACGTAGCCGTCGGCGGTCTTGGTGGCGGTGGTCGACGGCGCCAGCGCGTCGAAGAGCACGGTGGGCTCGACGAGCGCGAGCGCCGCGGCCGGGACGTCGTCGCCGGTGAACGCGGGGAGGTAGGTCTGCTGCTGCGCGTCGGTGCCCCACAGGCCGAGGGCGGTGGCGACCGAGCCGGACGCGAGGCCCGCGACCGCGATGCCCATGTCGCCCTTCGCGAGCGCCTCGGCGACGAGGGTGCCGGCCATGGCCGAGCGCTCCTCGGACAGACCGCCGAGCGCCTCGGGGACGCCGAGGATGGGCAGGCCGATCTCGAGGCCAGCCTTCAGCACGGCCTCGGGCACCTCGCAGACGTCGTCGGCCTCGGCCGCAGCGGGCCGGACGACCTCGTCGGCGAACTCGCTGACCACGTCGACGAGCATCTGCTCGTCGTCGGTGGGCGTCAGGTCGAACACGCCGGTGCGCGGGACCGAGGTGGGCCGGGCGCCCGCGGCCCCCCGGCTGCCCGCGCGGGCGAAGGTGCGGCTCGTGGCGGTGAGCGCCTTGAAGCCGTCGCGGGTCACGGAGAACACGGCCTGCTCGGCCGGCTTGCGCAGGCCGACGCGGTCGAGGAGGTCGCTCTGGGCGAGCCGGTTGAGACCGGCCACGAGGAAGCCGATCGGGTCGCGCGACTCCGTCGTCGGCACACCGTGGCGACCGCCCGGCTTGAGGCTGGAGATCAAGGACATGCCGCTAATGTAACTCGCAGTTACACAGCGCGCTACACCAACCCGTGTCTGCGTGGTCACAGCCGCCCTCACTAGGCTCGCGCGCATGTCCGACGACGACCTGCTCGCCCCGCACGGCCCACTTCCCACCGGCGGCACGGTCCGCCCGATCACCCGCTGGGGCACCCCGGTCATGCATCGCGCCCAGGCCGACGTCACCTCCTACGACGACGAGCTGCGCACCCTGGTCGCCGACATGGTGGCCACGATGTACGCCGCCGACGGCGTGGGCCTGGCGGCCTGCCAGATCGGCGTCGACCAGCGGGTCTTCGTCTTCGACTGTCCCGACGACGACGGCCGGCGCGTCGTCGGCGTCGTCTGCAACCCCGTGCTCACCCTGCCCGAGGGCAAGGACCGGCACCTCGACGAGGACGACGAGGGCTGCCTGTCGTTCCCCGGCGCCTACGTCGAGTGCGCCCGCCCCGACGCCGCCTCCGTCACGGGGACCGGCCTCGACGGCGAGCCCGTGTCGTTCGACGGCACGGGCCTGCTCGCCCGCGCGCTGCAGCACGAGACCGACCACACCAACGGCACGGTCTTCGGCGACCGCGTCTCGGCGAAGGCCCGCAAGAAGCTGCAGAAGAAGCACGACGAGGCCGTCGACGACTTTCCCGAGGGCTGGCCAGCGGGCGACTGACGCCGGCCACGCAGGTCGAGGTGCGACGAGCCCTGCGAGGAGCCTCGAGACCTCCCGACCGCTGAGACCGCTGACGCTGGTCGAGGTGCGACGAGCCCTGCGAGGAGCCTCGAGACCTCCCGACCCCGCACCTCGACCAGCGTGGGTCAGCGACGCGCGGTCACGTAGCAGGCCACCGCGGAGGCCGCCGCGACGTTGAGCGAGTCGACCCCGGCCGCCATCGGGATGATCGCGCGGCGGTCGGCGGCGTCCTGCCAGGCCCGGGAGAGCCCGTGCCCCTCTGAGCCGAGCACGAGGGCCACGCGGTCGAGACCGCGCACGGCGTCCTCGAGCGGGACGGCGTCGTCGGCCAGCGTGAGCGCGACGGTGGTGAAGCCCGCCGCCGACAGCGCCGGGAGGGCGTCGCGCCACTCGGGCAGGCGGGTCCAGGGCACGGAGAACACCGCCCCCATGCCCACCTTCACCGCGCGCCGGTAGAGGGGGTCAGCCGTTCGCGGCGCGAGCAGGACGGCGTCGAAGCCGAGAGCGGCACCCGAACGGAAGATCGCTCCGACGTTGGTGTGGTCGACGACGTCCTCGAGCACGAGCACCGAGCTGGCCCCGTCGAGCACCTCGGCCACCGACGGCAGCGGCCGCCGGTGCATCGAGGCGAGGGCGCCACGGTGCACGTGGAAGCCGGTGACCTGCTCGACGAGCGTCTCCGCCAGCACGTAGCAGGGAGCCGTCGTCGTGGCGAGCACGTCGGCCAGCCCGTCGACCCACCGTGGCGCCATGAGGAACGACCGCGGCGCGTACCCGGCCTCGACGGCCCGGCGCACCACCTTCTCGCCCTCGGCGAGGAACAACCCGTGCTCGACCTCGAGCAGCCGCCGCAGCTGGACGTCGCGCAAGTCGCGGTAGTCGGCGAGCCGCGGGTCGGCGGGGTCGTCGATCTCGACGACCGACGGGCCGGGCTCAGGCATAGCGTTCCGGGTGGGCGACGGCGACGACCTCACCGACGACGATGATCGCCGGTGGCTTGACCGCCTCGGCGACGAGGTCGTGCTCGAGCTCGCCGAGCGTCGAGAGCACGGTGCGCTCGGCCGGCATGGTGCCGTCGCAGACCACGGCGACCGGCGTCGAGGCCGGGCGGCCACCGGCCACGAGCGCGGCGGCGATGTGGGGCGCGTTCTGCACGGCCATCATGAGCAGCAGCGTGCCGTTGGTCGCCGCGAGCGCCGGCCAGTTCGTGAGCGACTCGGGATGCCCGGGCGGTAGGTGCCCGGAGACGATGGTCATCTCGTGCACGATCCCGCGGTGCGTGACCGGGATGCCGGCGATGGCCGGCACCGCGATCGGGCTGGTCAGGCCGGGCACGACGGTGACCGGGACGCCGGCCTCGCGGCAGGCGATGACCTCCTCGTAGCCGCGGCCGAAGACGAAGTTGTCGCCGCCCTTGAACCGCACGACGCTCTGTCCGGCCAACGCCCGCTCCACGATGATCCGGTTGATCTCCTCCTGCTGCGCCGAGCGCCCGCGCGGCAGCTTGGCGACGTCGACCAGCTCGACGTCGCTCGGCAGCTCGCCGAGCAGCTCGCGGGGCGCCAGGCGGTCGGCGACGACGACGTCGGCCTCCATGAGCGCGCGGCGCCCGGCGAGCGAGATGAGCTGGGGGTCACCGGGCCCGCCGCCGACGAGCGTGACGCCGGCGGCGTGCGGGCGGTGCCGCTCGCTGGTGATGGTGCCCGCGCGCAGACCGTCGAGCACCTGGTCGCGGACGGCGGCCGAGCGACGTGGGTCGCGACCGCCGTGCACGGCCACGGTGACGCCGGCGGCGGTGCCGACGGCCGGCGTCCAGGCGGTGGCGAGGCTGGCGTCGTCGGAGCGGACGCAGAACACCCGCCGCTCCTCGGCCGCTCGGGAGACGGCGGCGTTGACCTCGGCGTCGTCGGTGGCCGCGACCGCGTACCAGGTGTCGTCGAGGTCGGCGGGCTCGAAGCCGCGTCGCACCCACTGCACCTCGCCGGCGCCCACGAGGCCTTCGATCGCCGGCGTCACCTCGGGCGCGACGACGACGACGCGGGCGCCGGCGCCGATCAGGACCGGCACCCGTCGCTGGGCCACGTGTCCCCCGCCGACCACGACGACCCGACGGCCCTCGAGCAGCAGACCGGTCGCGTACACAGGGGTGTCCTCCACGTCGCGCATCATCCCGTACGTTCGGTGCATGGCACTCGACCGCCCCGTCACCCCGGACCCGTACCCCCTGCTACCCGCCGCCCCGGCGTTCGGCGTCACCAGCGCCGACGTCGCCGACGGCCAGCCGCTCAAGGCCGACCAGGTCGCCGACGGGGGCGACACCTCGCCGCAGCTGTCGTGGGACGCCGTCGAGGGCGCCCAGAGCTACACGGTGACCTGCTTCGACCCCGACGCCCCCACCCCCAGCGGCTTCTGGCACTGGGTGCTCGTCGACCTCCCGGCCGACGTCACCTCGCTCGAGGCCGGCGCCGGCGCCGAGGGCGCCGAGCTGCCCGGCTCGGCCTTCCACTGCCGCAACGACGGCGGCGGCCTGGGCTTCACGGGCGCTGCCCCGCCGCAGGGAGACCAGGTGCACCGCTACTTCTTCGTCGTGCACGCCGTCACCGAGCCCCAGCTGGGCGTCGACGCAGACGCCTCGCCGGCCGTCGTGTCGTTTAACCTGGCCTTCAAGACCGCCGGTCGCGCGATCCTGCACGGGACCTACCAGCACTGAGCGCGCGGCCCGCCGTCCGCCCGCGGGCTAGGACGTCGCGGCCCGGCTGAGCACCAGCACGGCCCGGTCGTCGTCGCCGCGCGCGACCTGGCGGACGACGCGGCGGGCCACGCCCGCGTGGCCGCGGCCGATCGCCTCGGCCGCGGTGTCCTGCAGCCAGCGGATGCCGTCCTCAATGTCACCACTGCGTGACTCGACGACGCCGTCGGTGTAGAACATCAGCGCCTGTCCGGGCTCAAGCACACCGCAGCTGGCCTCGAGATCGGGGTGCGGGAGCACGCCGAGCGCGAGGCCGCGGGCGTTGTCGACGACCCATTCACCGTCGTCGGGCTGCCAGCGCAGCGCGGGCGGGTGACCGGCGCTGTGGATGGTGTAGTCGCCGTCGTCCAGGTCGATGCTGACGTGCACGGCGGTCGCGAACGTCTCCTCGGTGTAGCGCTCGTCCTGGCGCAGCAGGAAGTCGTTGGCGGCATCGAACAGCGCCGGGCCGCGCAGCGCACCGACCATGCCGCCGAGCGCCCCTGCGAGCAGCAGCGCCGACGGCGCGGCCTTCACGCCCTTGCCGACGACGTCGACGAGCACGAGGTCGAGCCGTCGGGCCTCGGCGTCGAGATCGGCGACCATGAAGTCGCCGGCGTAGCCGACGTCGTTGGCCGAGAGCATGGCGGTCTCGCACGACCATCCGTCGGGCAGCGGCGGCACGCGGCCCTGGGCGTTGAGGCGCTCGCGCAGGTCGGCCAGCAGCGCCTCGCTGAGCGGCCCCGGCAGACCGCTGCGTTGCCGGCTGGAGGCGTAGAGCACGAGCACAGTGGCCAGCACGAGCATCACGACGCCGGAGACGCGGCCGCCGACGACGTCGCCCTCGTCGAGCCGGGTGATCGTGCCGGACGCGACGACGAGCAGGGCCAGGGCGGTGAGCTCGCGGAAGCGCAGGAGCAGCAGGCCGAGCACCAGCCACACGAAGTAGCCGGGCAGCGGGAACAGGTCGTAGTCGACGAGCGACAGCGCGGTGGTGGCGACGACGCCGAGCGTCATGAGGGCGAGCAGCAGCTGCTGGCTGCGTCGGGTGCCCGAGCGCCAGCTGTCGACGATGCTGCTCACCGAGCGTCGTAGCCAGTCCATCCCGGGGAGAACCGTAAGGGACGATGCGCACCTGCGAGGATCTTTCCGTGAGACCCGAGCAACACGTCGACATCCTCGGCGAGCCGTGGGTGGCCGAGACCATCGGTCTGCCGCCCGACGAGGAGGGACCGGTCGTCGCGACCCTGGTGCACCGGCCGACCGAGCGGCCCACCGGGCGCGCCGTGCTCCACGTGCACGGCTTCACCGACTACTTCTTCCACACCGAGTACGCCGCGTGGTGGCTCGAGCGCGGCTACGACTTCTACGCCCTCGACCTGCGCAAGTACGGCCGCTCGATCCGCCCGCACCAGACGCCGACCTACATCGCCGACCTGCACGACTACTTCGCCGAGCTCGACCTGGCGTGGTGGCGCATCACCGAGCGTGACGGTCACGGCGACCCGGCCTCGGTGGTGCTGTCGGGGCACTCGACCGGAGGCTTGGTCACCTCGTTGTGGGCACACCACCGGCAACCCGGGCAGCTCGGGGCACTCGTGCTCAACTCGCCCTGGTTCGACCTACAGGGCGCTCCGTGGCTGCGGACGGCGGCCGCCGGGCGCGTGCTCGACACCGTCGGCCAGCGTCAGCCGCTGCGCGCGCTGAAGCGCGAGGTCGACGGCGTCTACGGCAGGAGCCTGCATCGCGACCACGGCGGCGAGTGGGACTTCGACCTGACCTGGAAGCCGGTCGAGTCGTTCCCGGTCCGGTTCGGCTGGCTGCGCGCCATCCGGGCCGGGCACGCCGAGCTGCACGCCGGGCTGTCGGTGCTCGCACCCGTGCTGGTGCTGTCGTCGGCGTCGACGGTGCACTCGGCCGAGGTCGACGACGACGCGCACACGCACGACGTCGTGCTCGACGTCCCGCAGATCCGCCAGTGGTCGGCCTCGGTCGGCCCGCACGTGACCTACGTGGCGATCGACGGCGCCAAGCACGACGTCGTGCTGTCGCTGCCCCACGTGCGGGCCATGGTCTACGACGAGCTCGACCGCTGGGTGGGCGCCTACGTCGACAGGGGCGGGCCGGCGTAGGTCTCGAGCGTCACGAACTCCTCCACGGGCTGGCGCCGCAGCTTGGTGAGCACCTTGACCGGCCGGCCGATGGGCACGACGGCGGCGAGGGCGAAGGAGTCCGGCACCCCGAACAGCTCCTTGACGGCCGGCTCCTCGGCCGCGGCCATCGTCGTGATCGTGCCGCCGAGGCCCTCGTTGCGGGCGGCGAGGAGCGTGTTCCAGACCATCGGGTAGATCGAGGCGCCGCTGATCACGCCGATGCGGTCGAGATCGGCGTCCATGGAGGCGACAACGGCGAGGTCGACGAAGAACACCAGCACCACCGGCGCCTTCAACAGGGCGTCGGTCTGCCCGGGCGGCAGCTCGGTCGCGGCGATCTCCTCGGGCGTGGGTCCGGGCGGGTGCACCGTGTTCCACGGGCTCTCCCCCGCCGCGACCTGCGCGGCGTATCGGCGCCCGGCGGTGCCGTAGAGCGCGGCCAGACGCTCGCGCGTGCCCTGGTCGCGCAGGACGACGACGTGCGCGCCCTGCCGGTTGCCGCCGCTCGGGGCGAACCGGGCGTGCTCGAGCATCCGGTGGATCGTGGCGTCGTCGACCGGGTCGTCGGTGTAGGTCCGGGTGGCCGGCGTGGTGCGCATGACCTCGTAGAGCTCCATGTCGGCGAACCTACTGCGCGCTCGTTGCGCGGTGCCGCACACTGTGCCGGTGCTCCGCCGACTCGCATCCGCCACGGCCCTCGTGGTCGTCCCCGTCCTCGCGCTCTCCGTCGTCCCGGCGCACGCCGGGTCGTGGTCGGCCCCCGACCCGGTCGGCGACGCCGCGACGATCAGCTACGACCCGGAGCCGCAGCCGTGCGGCACCCTCGTCGAAGTCCCGTCGCGCGAGGGAGACCTGCGCCGCGTCTCGGTGCGGCACACCGCGGATCGGGTGCTGGTGCGCCTCGACGTGACCGGGCTCGTGGCCGCGCGGCGCACCACGGCCGAGATCACGGTGGCCACGCCGTCGAAGGCCTACTCGGTGACGATCACCAAGCCCCGCCGTCGCGTCGTCGTCGACCTGACGCCGTTCCCGGCCATCGACGAGGACGACGTCAACGAGTGCGGCAGCTACTTCTACGGCTCCGCCGTGCGGTCCTGCCGCGGTTCGAGTGGCTCGATCCAGACGGCCCGTGACCGCATCACGCTCTCGCTGCCGCGTCGGTGCCTGGGTGGCATCCCGCGGTGGGTGCAGGTCGGGGCCTACACCTACGCCGGAGCCGGCGAGGACATGACCTTCGACCAGTGGGTCCCGCGCGGCTGGGACGGCGACTACCTCGCACCGATCGTCGGCCGCAAGGTGTTCGCGCCGCGCTGACCTCAGTCGTCGAGCCACCCCGGGTCGGTGACCAGCACGACCACGATGAACAGGACGTACCCGACCACCACGGCGAGACCGAGGTAGCCGAGGACGAGCCCGGCCAGGGCCATGCCGCCGCCCTGCTCGCCGGTGCGCTTGATCTGCCCGCGCGCGAGGTGGCCGGTGATCACCGCGGCGAGGCTGGCGGCGCCGCAGCCCCACACGAGCGAGCACACGAGCGAGGCGATCGCGAGAGCGTTGGTGCCGCGTGGCGGCCCGTAGGACGGCGGCGGTGCGCCGTACGTCACCGGCGGGGTCGGCGCGGGCGGCTGGTACGGCCGGTAGGTGCCGGGCGCGATCGTGGGCTCGCTCGCCCACGGGCTCGACTCGGGCTCGTCGGGCTTGCTCGTCATGGGTCTCCTCTCCACCTGCGCTCCGACGCGCCGTCGAGGCACCGGGATCCGTGACCCTAGCCGCCCTACGCTCCGACCCATGATCAATTCCGTCACCGGACTCGCCCTCGGCCGCATCGGCGTGGGCGTCGCCTCGCTCGTCAAGCCCGACCTGGTCGCCTCGACGATGGGTGTCTCGGGCACCCACCCGCTGATGACGCGGTGGTTCGGCTCGCGCGAGATCGCCCTCGGCACGGCCACGCTGCTCGCCACGGGTCCGGGCCGGAGCACCCTGGTGCTCATCGGAGCCGCCGTCGACGGCGCAGATGCGGCCACGGCCTACGCCGCCGTCCAGGAGGAGGAGCTGCCGCGCCAGGTCGGCCTCGGGCTCGTCGCGGTGGCCACCGGTGCGGTCGTCGCCGGCCTTCTCGGTCTGCGCGTCAAGAAGAAGGTCCGGCTGGCCGTCGAGCCCGCCTGAGCCCTTCGGGGCGGCGCTAGCCGACCAGGATCATCGTGAACGCGGTCAGCCCGACGACGACGATCGTGGCTCGCAGGGCGATCGGCGGGAGGGCCTTGCCGACGCGCGCGCCGAGCAGCCCGCCGACCACGGCGCCAGCACCGATGAGGGCCACGACCGTCCAGTCGACGTCGGCCACCACGACGAAGATCACCCCGGCGACGCCGTTGACGGCGGCCGCCAGGACGTTCTTGACCGCGTTGCTGCGCTGCAGCGACTGCGCGACGCCGATACCGAGCACGGCCATCAGCAGCACGCCCTGGGCGGCACCGAAGTAGCCGCCGTAGACGCCGGTGAGCAGCACGGCGGGCCAGGTCCACCACGCATCGGTCGACCGGTCGACGCCACGGTCGTCGGCACGGCGACGCACCCATGCCGCCAGTCGCGGCTGCAGGACGACGAGCACGACGCCGAGCATGATCAGCACCGGCACGACGGTCTCGAACGCGCCGTCCGGCAGCACGAGCAGGAGCACGGCGCCGACGACCCCGCCGATGAGGGAGGCGCTGAGCAGGCGCACCACCCGGCTGCGCTGGCCCTCCAGCTCGTCGCGGTAGCCGATCGCCCCGGCCACCGAGCCCGGCACGAGCCCGATGTTGTTCGACACGTTGGCCGTGACCGGCGGGACGCCGAAGGCGAGCAGGGTCGGGAACGTGATGAGCGTGCCCGAGCCGACGACGGTGTTGATGGTGCCGGCGGCCAGTCCGGCCAGGGCGATGAGGACCGCCTCGAGCGGACTCACTCGGGGGCGGTCGGGGCGGGCGGCTCGCTGGCGGGAGCGGTGTCGGGGGCGGTGTCGGGGGCGGTGTCGGGGGCGTCGGTGCCCGACGGGTCAGCCGCGTGGGCCGCCTCGGCGATGGCCGCCCTCACGGCGTCGTCGGCGGCGCCGACGGAGGACCCGGCGGGGCTCGGCACCTGCGGCTCGGTCGGCCCCATGTCGACGCGGGTCAACGGTCCCTCGGTCTCGGTGGGGATGCCGCTCAGCTGGTTCATGGTCGAGCCGAGACCCTCGAGGGCCTTGCCGATCTCGCTCGGCACGATCCACACCTTGTTGGCGTCGCCCTCGGCGATCTTCGGCATCATCTGCAGGTACTGGTAGGCCAGCAGCGACTGGTCGGGACGGCCGTCGTGAATCGCCTGGAAGACGGTCTGGATGGCCTGGCCCTCACCCTGCGCACGCAGGATCTGCGCCTCACGGTCGGCCTGCGCGCGCAGGATCTGCGACTCACGGTCGCCCTCGGCGTTGAGGATGGCCGACTGCTTGTTGCCCTCCGCGGTGAGGATGGCCGACTGCCGCTGGCCCTCGGCGGTGAGGATGGCGGCGCGCTTGTTGCGGTCGGCGCGCATCTGCTGCTCCATCGAGTCCTTGATCGACGGTGGCGGGTCGATGCCCTTGAGCTCGACGCGGTTGACCCGGATGCCCCACTTGCCGGTGGCCTCGTCGAGGACGCCGCGCAGCCCGGAGTTGATGGAGTCGCGGCTGGTCAGCGTCTCCTCGAGGTCCATGCCGCCGACGATGTTGCGCAGCGTGGTGGTGGTCAGCTGCTCGACGGCCTGGATGTAGTCGGCGATCTCGTAGGTGGCCGCGACGGGGTCGGTGACCTGGAAGTAGATGACGGTGTCGATCGAGACGACCAGGTTGTCCTCGGTGATCACCGGCTGCGGCGGGAAGCTGACGACCTGCTCGCGCAGGTCGATGGTGTAGCGCACCTTGTCGACGAACGGCACGACGGTGTTGAGGCCGGCGTCGAGGGTGGTCTTGTACTTGCCGAAGCGCTCGACGATGCCCGCGCGCGCCTGCGGCACGATGCGGATGGTCTTGGCCAGCAGCACCACCAGGAACAGCAGCAGGACTCCGGCGACGATCAGGGCGACTTCCATGTCAGGCCTCCAGGCTCGGTACTTCGTGGACCAGCGCCGTCGCACCGCGGATCTCCAGGACCTCGACGGTGGCACCGACGGCGATGGTGGACAGCCCGTCGTAGGGCGCGGCCGACCACTCCTCGCCGCCGAGGCGTACGCGCCCGGTCTCGTGCGGCGTGACGGCGGCGGTGACCCGGGCCTCCTGGCCGACCAGCTTGCCGTGGCCCAGCCGCAGGTCGGGGCCCGTGTGCAGGCGCTTGACGACCGGCGGACGGACGAGGGCGAGCATGGCCGCGGCCGCACCGCCGGCGACCAGCAGCTGCAGCAGCACCGGCGCGCCGACCAGCGCGGCGACCATGCCGGCCACGGCGCCGACGGCGAGCATGACCAGGACGAGGTCGAGGCTCATCAGCTCGGCCACGCCGAGGATCGCGGCCGCGGCGAGCCACACACTCCACGCGTGCTCGCTCAACCAGTCCATGCCTCAACCCTAGTCGGGCCGTGCGCGACGGGGTGCCGTCGTCGGGGTGGGTCAGCGGTGCCGGACGTCGCGGCGCGCGGCCCAGCGCCCGTCGGCCCGCGTCAGCACGAGCGGCATGCCGAACGTGGCCGACAGGGCCCGCTCGGTGAGGACGTCGTCGACCGGCCCCTGCGCGACGACGGCTCCCTGGCGCAGCAGCAGGGCGTGGGTGAACCCCGGCGGGATCTCCTCCACGTGGTGCGAGACCAGCACGGTGGCCGGGGCGTCGGGGTCGTAGGCGAGCGTCGACAGGGTCGAGACGAGGTCTTCACGACCACCGAGGTCGAGACCGGCTGCCGGCTCGTCGAGCAGGAGCAGCTCGGGGTCGGTCATCAGCGCGCGCGCCACCTGCACGCGCTTGCGCTCGCCCTCGCTGAGGGTGCCGAACGTGCGGTCGGCGAGGTGGCGCACGCCGACCTCGCGCAGCAGCGCATCGGCGCGGGCGTGGTCGAGGTCGTCGTACTGCTCGCGCCAGCGGCCCAGCACCCCGTGCGCGGCCGAGAGCACGACGTCGCGCACGACCTCCGAGCGCGGCAGCTTCTCGGCCTGGGCCGCGCTGGTCAGCCCGATGCGGGGCCGCAGCTCGAACACGTCGACGGTGCCCATCAGCTCACCCAGCAGCCCGACGACGCCGGAGCTGGGGAACATCTGCGCCGAGGCGATCTGCAGCAGGGTCGTCTTGCCGGCACCGTTGGGCCCGAGCAGCACCCACCGCTCCCCCTCGCGGACCACCCACGTGACGCGGTCGAGCAGGGTCGCGGACCCTCGTCGGACCGAGACGTCGGCGAGCTCCAGGACGGCGGCGGGCATGACCCCGACCCTAGTGGGCCGGCTTCGTGACCGCCGCCCCGGTCAGGTCCGGACGGCGTGCAGCAGCCACGTCTGGGCGCCGATCGCCGCCCGGTGCCCGGCACCGGCGAGGTCGGCGCGGCCGAGCTCGAGGGCCACCCGAGCGGGGTCGTGCAGGCGGACGTCCCAGCCGCGCTGCCCGTCGTGCGGCCGGGCCGGACCGGCCGTGCTCGTCGTGGCGCCGACCACGCTGCCCGGCGCGGACAGGCCGCCGAGGCGCCGCAGGAGGACGGCGACCTGCTCGGGGCGGACCGGGGTGCCGTCGACGAGCCAGGTGGTCGGCAGCCCGGGCGTGAACCCCGCCCGGCGCAGCGCCGGGGCCCACGGGCTGTCGGGCTCGACCGGCACCGGCACCCGGGTGCAGCCCGTGGCGAGCCCGGCCAGCACGCGGTCGCGGAGGTCGACGAGGTCGGGCTGGTCGATCTCGTAGACGACGGTCCCGTCGGGCCACGGCAGGCGGAACGCACGGGTGTCGGAGCCGGCCCCGAGGACGACGACCTGGCGGTGACCGGCGTCCAGTGTCAGGTCGTCGAGGAACCGAGCCCCCACGATGCCCGGCGAGCCGGACGGCGACGCGGCCTCGGCCCCGTGGTCGCCGACGCCGTCGCCGTGGTCGTCGTCAGCGACGCTCCACCCGGCGGCGGCGACGAACCGTTCGACCACGTGGTCGTCGAGCACCCGGTCGGGCCGGCGGGACTCGACGGCCCGGGCGTGGGCCAGCACGACCGCCGAGAGCCCGAACGCGGGCGGCACGACGATGCCGGAGCCGAGCCGGATGGAGGCGGGTGCGACGCTCATCGCAGACACCCTGGTGTCCGGTCGCGCCCGCGGGAAGGGCCCGGGTCCGTGGTTTTTGTTCCGACCCGGTCCGAATCCGCGCCGCCCCGCTCACGGCGCGGAACGACCTCGCCAGGCGGTCCAGACCACCCACCCGCGACGGCCCGCGGCACGGCGTCGCTACGGTCGAGCCATGAGCGGGTCGACGACGTCGCTGCCGGTCGCGGGACGGCTGGCCTGGTGGGGCACCGCCTGGCTGCACGGGCACCTCGGCCCCGACGAGCTGCTCGACGGCGTGCTCGACGGCGACGTGACCCACGTGGTGCTCGGCCCCGACCCGGGGCTCGTCACGGTGCTGGCCGGCCTGCGCGCCGCAGGCACCACCGCGCTCGGCGCGGCGTTCCCGGTGGAGGGCGACCTCGTCGGCCTCGGCGGCCCGCGCGAGCTCAACGACGCCGCCCTCGACGCCGGCGAGGTCGTGGTCACCGTGGGTGGCGGCACCGGCGGTGACCACGGTGCCGTCGGCCTGGTGCCCACGCAGGTGGGTCCGACGGTGGAGTGGCGCGTGCTGCCGGCGCGGCGGCGCCAGCTGCCGGACGTCGGCGAGGCCGACCGGCAGCTGCGGGCCGTGCTGCTCGACTCGGCCGAGCGCCTCGCCGCGCTCGACGTCGCCCGGTGGCGGCCCGAGATCGCCGACCGGCTGCTCAACCTGCGCCACCGCCCCGACGTCGTCGCGCCGCCCGGGGTGCCGGAGCGCTGCGTCGACCTCGCCGGCCGCGGCCTGCAGGCGCTCGGCATCGCCGAGCTGGCCCTGGAGGACGACGGCGGCGCCGTGAGCGCCTCGGAGGCTCAGCAGCGGCTCGACGCCCTCAGGCCCCTGGCCCGCGCCGGTCGGCACGCCCTGGTGGCCGCCTGCTCACCCGAGGTGTGGCCGCCCTCCTGACCCGCCTCGGCCGGTCAGGCCCCCGCGGTGGACCAGACCCCCAGCCGGTTGCCGTCGGGGTCGAGGAAGTGGAAGCGGCGTCCGCCGGGAAAGGCGAAGACCGGGTCGGCGACGGTGCCGCCGGCGGCCTCGACGGCGCTCACGGTGGCCTCGAGGTCGTCGGAGTACAGCTGCACGAGCACGCCGCCGGCCCCGGTCGGGGCACCGACGGCCAGTCCGCCGACCTCGCCGTCGCCGGTGACCCAGCGGATGCCGGCGTAGCCGGGCCCGTAGTCGTTGAACTGCCAGCCGAACGCGGCGGCGTAGAAGGCCTTGGCCCGGTCGAGGTCGGTGACGCCGATCTCGACGTAGTCGATCGCGTGGTGCACGTGGGTCTGCTCGGTCATCGGGCCGGCTCCTGTCGGATGGTGGTGGTCACGTGACCCACACCCTGCCCGCCACCACCGACAGTCCCGCCCGGACGCCGGGGCGATAGCCTCCACGGCGATGAGCACGACCTCCCCGACACCCGACACGCCCGAGACGCTGCTGGTCACCCTGACCGGCAAGGACCGCCCCGGCGTCACCGCCGCGGTCTTCACCGCGCTGACCGGGGCCGGGGTCGAGGTGGTCGACATCGAGCAGATCATCCTGCGGCGCCGGCTCATCCTCGGCGTCCTGGTCACGGCCCCGCGCGACGTCAAGAAGCTGCAGGCCGCCGTCGAGCAGGCGGCCGCCGACCTGGGCATGCAGGTCGAGGTCGACCGCGGCAGCGGCGACAACAGCCACCGCGCCGCCGGTCGGGCGCACGTGACCGTGATCGGCCGCCCGCTCAAGCCGGCGCACGTGGCCGCGATCGCCGGGCGCATCGCCGACACCGGCGGCAACATCGACCGCATCGAACGCATGGCGCGCTACCCGGTCACCGCGATCGACCTGCGCGTCTCGGGCGCCGACGCCGCGCTGCTGCAGGCCCTGCTCGCCACCGAGGCCGCCGCGCTGGGCGTCGACATCGCCGTCCAGCCGGCCAACCTGCTGCGCCACGGCGCGCGCCTGGTCGTGATGGACGTCGACAGCACGCTCATCCAGGGCGAGGTGATCGAGATGCTCGCCGCCCACGCCGGTCACGAGGAGGAGGTCGCGCGGGTCACCGAGGCGGCGATGCGCGGCGAGCTCGACTTCGAGGAGTCGCTGCGGGCGCGCGTGAAGCTGCTCGCGGGCCTCGAGGCCACCGCGCTCGACGAGGTCTACGCCGACATCGTGGTCACCCCCGGCGCCCGCACGATGGTGCGCACGCTGCGCCGCCTCGGCTACCGGTTCGCGATCGTCAGCGGCGGGTTCAGCCAGATCACCGACCGCCTCGCGGCCGACCTCGGCATCCACTTCTCCCGCGCCAACGAGCTCGAGGTCGTCGACGGGCGCATCACCGGCGAGATCGTCGGCCGGGTCGTCGACCGCGCCGGCAAGGCCCAGGCACTGCGCGAATTCGCCGAGGAGGTCGGCGTCCCCATGGCGGCCACGGTCGCGATCGGCGACGGCGCCAACGACCTCGACATGCTCAACGCCGCCGGCCTCGGCATCGCCTACAACGCCCGCCCGGTCGTGCAGCGGGCGGCCGACACCGCGGTCAACGTGCCGTTCCTCGACCCGATCCTCTACCTGCTGGGCATCTCGCGCGAGGAGATCGAGGCGGCCGACGCCGAGGCCGGCATCGTCACCCCGGCTCCCCCGGTCTGACCCGCCGCAGCCGCGGCAGCACGAGGCCGAGCAGCAGCGCCACCACGACGACCGCCACCAGCGCCACCGTCGGGTCCGGGATCAGGGCGTCGCCCACGATGCCCACGGCGGCGTAGACGGCAGCCCACAGCCCCGCCGCGGCCACGTTCGCCGAGGCGAACCGGGCGAGCGGGTAGCCGCCAAGCGCCGCGGCCAGCAGCACCGGCACCCGGCCGCCCGGCACGAGGCGCGAGAGCAGCAGCGCGCGGACCTCGTCGGCCTCGAGCCGGGCCCGCAGGTGCTGGATGGCGCCGTCGGGGTCGTCGGCGCGCAGCCACCCGACCCGCTGGGCCAGCGGCGCGCCCGCCCGACGCAGGACGGCGTACGTGACGACGTCGCCGAGGTAGGCACCGGCCCCGCCCGCGGCGACGACCAGGACCAGCTCCCACGGGTGCTCGGCGCGGGCCAGCACCGCCGCGGCGCTCACGGCCGCACCGGTGGGCACGACCGGGACGACGGCGCCGAAGGCGACGACGGCGAGCAGCGTGAGCAGCCCGAGCGCGCCGAGCCCGTCGCTCACCGGGGCCCGGTCGCCGGGTCCAGCGCGACCGGCTCGCCGAAGCCCGGCGTGAGCGGGGCGACGTCGGGGCAGCGCTCGGCGAGGGCCCGCACGAACCGCTGCGGCGGCGTGACGAAGAGCCGGTGGTGGTTGGCCGGGTGGAGCCGTCGCAGCGCGAGCGGCCAGTAGGTGCCGTAGTGCACGGCGAGCGCCCAGCGGGCGCCCACGGCCTCGACGGCGGCCGCGGCCTCCTCGGGGTCGAGGTGCTCGTCGCCGAGGGTCGGGCCCCAGCCGCCGATCGGCACGGCCGCGAGGTCGACCGGCTCGACCTCGGCGAAGTCGGCCCGCACCCCGGTGTCGCCGGGGTACCAGACCGCGGTGACGCCGTCGTCGATGCGGAACCCGATGGCCGGCACGGCGCCGCCGCGGTGCAGCTTGTCGCGCCCACCCTCGTGCGTGGCGGCGAGCACCTGCACCCGCACCCCGGCGACCTCGACCTCGTCGCCCGGCTCGACCTCCACGAGGTCGCGCTCGGCGAGGCCCTTGACCTGGCGGGACGCGCCGCGGGGCACGACGACGGGCACGGCGGCGTCGAAGCGTCGCAGCGACGGCAGGTGCAGGTGGTCGTGGTGCAGGTGCGAGACGAGGACGACGTCGGCCTCGGTCGCCCGCTCGGACGGCTCGGGCACCGCACGCCGCAGGTGGTAGAGCCGCCGGGTCAGCAGCGGGTCGGTGGCGACGCGGGTCGCCGCGAGGTCGATCGTCATGGACGAGTGCCCCCACCAGGTCACGGTGGCGGTCATCGGCTCACCTCCTGCAGCTCGACGGACAGGGTGTCGGACCGGCGCAGGCCCTGGTCGACCAGCCGGTCGACGAGCAGGCGGTGCACGTCGAGGCCGGTCAGGTCGCCGTCGGGCACCGCCCAGCCGGCCGGGTGGACGAACAGGGCCCGCGTCTGGTCGCCGCCGAGGCCGCCGTGCGAGCCGACGAGCTCCTCGAAGGCCGCGACCTCGCCCAGGCTCGGGTCGTAGCGGCCGAGCACGACGACGTCGCCGACGTGGTGCCGCCGGTCGAGCTCGACCAGGTCCCCCACGGCCGTCGGGCCGTAGACGGCCAACGGGTCGCGTCCGGTCGTCGACACCACGCGCCCGGCGTCGATCACGACCGAACCGTCGGCGTCCTCGACGACGAGCCGGCCGTCGTCGTCACGGGTGATCACGGCGCCGACGTGCGGGAGTGCGCGCAGGCCTGGCAACAGCCCGGGCACGGCCGCCTCGACGTCGTCGCGGGTACGGCGTCCGGGGTGCTCGGGCAGGTAGAGGTGGGCGATGCTGCCGGAGGCGACGACCTGCACCTCGCAGGCCGGCGCCGGCACGGTCGTGGGCTCGTCGTGGGGCACCAGCCGGCGGACGCCGTGGGTGCGCTGGCCGTTGGCGACCAGCAGGTTGGCCGGGCCGAGCACCTCGGCCGCGCCGGCGGGGGCGGCGACGGCGCCCTCGACGATGGCGTCGACCTCCTCGGCGAGGGTGCGACCGGCCAGCTGGAGGTAGGTCGTGCCCTGCGTCTGGCCGTGGTCGGAGACGACGACGAGCTCGTAGTCGCGCCCGACCTCGGCGGAGACCTCGGCGAAGAATCGCAGCACGCGGTCGAGGCTCTCGAGGGTGCGCAACGACTCGGGCCGCGTCGGGCCGGCGTGGTGGGCGACCTCGTCGTAGTCGAGGAAGTCGACGTAGACCACCGGCGTGCCGCGCGCCATGCGGTCGGCGACGATCGCGACGCTAAGGTCCTTGAGGACGACGGTGGTCAGGCCGCGCAGCAGCACGAACGAGCCGCCGCGGTGCACGCGAGGCAGCACGCCGCGGTAGCGCTGGCGCCGTCCCTGGTACCACTCGGCGACGACCTGCCCGGCGAAGAGCACCATCGAGCGCACGAACCCGCTGCGCGACGCCGCGTAGGACGCCGCCCCCGCGTCGGTCACCCGCTCGCGGGCGTGGCTCATCGTCAGGGCCCGGAACGGCGCGTCGCCGGAGAACAGGTTGGCGACGCTCGCGCCGCCGTCGGCGAGCAGGCCGCGGCCGGTGGTGAAGTCGGACTCGGCCTCGGCGACGTCGTTCGGCCGGCTGCACTGCAGCACCCGCCCGCGCTGCTTGTCGAACCACCGGAACGCCGGGATGGCCCGCGCCTCGCCGTGCAGCAGCACGGCCTGGCCGGCCGGCGTCGTCGACGGCACACCGGTGTGCCAGCCGCGCAGGCGGTGCGAGCCCGAGCGCAGCAGCCCGGTCAGGTAGGGCATCGACCCGGCCGCGGCGGCCTGGCGCAGCAGCGGCTCGGCGACGCCGTCGAGCTGGACGACGAGCAGCCCGGGCCCGCTGACCGGTGTGCGGCGGGCGGTGCGGACGGCGCGACCGAGCACCTGGGCGAGGTGGACCTCCTCCCCCGAGGCGTCGACGACCCAGTTGAGCACCGCCGCGACGACCGCCACCAGCCAGGCGGCCAGCACGATCTCGGGGAAGTCGATCGCCTCGATCGAGGGCACCAGCGCGAGCGCGACGCCCAGCACGAGACTCTGCGCGAGGAAGCCGACGAGCAGCAGCCCGAGCACGCCGGTGATGACGACGAGGCGGGTCAGCAACGGCCGCAGCAGCGCGCCGACCGCCAGCACGACGAGGGCGAGGTTGACGACCGGGAGCACGTCGTCGCTGGGCACCTGGGTGCCCGGCACCAGCCAGAACGTGACGGCGAGGGCGAGGAACGAGACGGCGAACGACCGCGCGACGCCGCGCAGCCACCGCCACGACGGGCGGAACCGCCGGACCTCGCGGCCGGCGAGCGAGAGCCGCCTGCTGGTCGCGCCGTCCGTCACGTGCCGATCCTAGGAGCGGCCGGCTGGTCGGGTCGCCGCCGGGCCTGCGGCCCCGACGATGGTCGAGGTGCGAGGCCGCCTGCGGCCGAGCCTCGAGACCCCCTGACCGACGACGGTCGACCCGGCACGCCGTCCCGGTGGCCTCGAGGCTCGTCGCACCTCGACCAGCGTCGTCGCGACCAGCGCGCGGCTCAGCCGCGCGCCACGTGGAAGGCCCGCACGCTCGCCCGGCCGTAGCCGAGGTCGGCCCACGGGCCCGCGACGTCGAGGACGACGACCGCGCTGGTCGGGAAGGTGGTGACGGTCAGCTCGTTGGTGGCCTCGACGTCGCCCTCGCCGTCGTCGAGCATGGCCGCGAGCGAGTGCATGGTCGGGTTGTGGCCGAGCACGACGGCCGTGGTGACGGCGTCGTCGAGCAGGCGGACGAGGTCGAGCGCGGTGTCGGCGTCGGCGGCGTAGAGGCCCTCGTCGAGCTCGGGCTCGAGCCTCCACCCGGCGCCGTCGGCGAGGTGCTGCCAGGTCTGCCGCGTGCGGAGCGCCGCGGAGACGAGGGCGTGGTCGGGCCGGATGCCACGGTCGCGCAACCAGGCCCCGGCGGCGGCCGCGTCGGACCGGCCGCTCTCGGCGAGCGGACGCTCGGCGTCGGTGGGCCCGCCCTGCTCGGCCTTCGCGTGCCGGACCACCACGAGCGTGCGCGTCGGTTCGGGCCGTGTCGGTTCGGGCATGGGCTGCACGATAGTCGGGGTTCACTAGGGTGCCGGTATGGCTCCAGGTCCCCTCATGATCATCGGCGGCGCCGAGGACAAGCTACGCAGACGGACGATCCTCAAGCAGTTCGTCGCCGAGTGCGGCGGACCCGACGCCCGGATCGCCGTCGTCCCCACGGCCTCGTCGCTCGGCCCCGAGGTCGTCGACGTCTACGACGCCCTCTTCCGGCGCGAGGGCGCGGCCGACGTCGTCGCCATCCGCCCCGAGAGCCGCGACGAAGCCCACGACCCCGACCTGGTCAAGCAGCTGGCCGACGTCAGCGGCGTCTTCATGACCGGCGGCAACCAGCTCAAGCTGTCCGCCATCGTGTCCGGCACTCCCCTGGGCGACGAGATCCTCGCGGCCCGCGAGCGCGGCGTCGTGATCGCCGGCACCTCGGCCGGGGCGAGCATCCAGTCGAGCCACATGGTCGCGTTCGGCGGCCCGGGGTCGACGCCGAAGCAGCGGATGACCCAGGTGGCCGCCGGGCTCGGCCTGCTCGAGTCGTCGGTGATCGACCAGCACTTCGACCAGCGCAACCGCTACGGTCGCCTGCTGATGATCGTCGCCCAGTCCCCCCAGCTGCTCGGCATCGGCGTCGACGAGGACACCGCGGCCGTCGTCCGGCGCACCGACGTCGACGGCGAGCCGCACGAGCTGCTCAGCGTGCTCGGTCGCGGCGCCGTCACGGTGATGGACCCCGCGCGCATCACCACCAACGCCTACGAGGCGCAGCGGTCCTCGGCCATCCTGGCCAGCGGCGTCGTGCTGCACGTGCTGCCCGAGGGCTCGGTCTTCGACCTGACCACGCGCACCCTCATGCCGCGCCCGACGCTCGTCGACCCCGCCGAGGCGGCCGAGATGGCCGAGGCCGGCCAGGACCTCCGCCGGCTCGCTCGCGACATCGCCGCCGCCGACGCCGACCCGAAGACCCTCAAGCGCCGGCTGGCTCGGAGCCGCGGCACCAAGAAGGACGGAGCACGAGATGAGTGAGCGACCCACCCCCGACCTGACGATCGCCGAGACCCGCGTCTACCGCGGCGCCAACGTCTGGTCGTACGACAAGGCGATCCACCTCGTGGTCGACCTCGGCGTGCTCGAGGAGTTCCCGACCAACACGCTGCCCGGCTTCACCGACAACCTCCTCGAGATGCTGCCGGGCCTGCGCGAGCACTCCTGCTCGCGCGGCAAGCGCGGCGGGTTCGTCGAGCGGCTCAACGAGGGCACCTGGCTCGGCCACGTGGCCGAGCACTGCGCCCTGGCGCTCCAGCAGGTCGTCGGCCACGACATCCGCCGCGGCAAGACGCGCGGGGTCAAGGGCCGCAAGGGCCTCTACAACGTCATCTACGGCTACGCCGACGAGAAGGTCGGCCTCGCCGCCGGCCGGCTCGCCGTCCAGCTGGTCAACCACCTCGTCGAGGCCGACCCCGGGTTCGACTGGGACACCGAGCTCGAGGAGTTCATCCGCCGTGCGCAGCGCTCGGCGTTCGGCCCGTCCACGCAGGCGATCCTCGACGAGGCGGTCTCGCGCGACATCCCCTGGATCCGGCTCAACCAGTACTCCCTCGTGCAGCTGGGCCAGGGCGTGCACGCCAAGCGCATCCGCGCCACGATGACCTCCAACACCAGCGCCATCGCCGTCGACATCGCCTCCGACAAGGACCTCACGACGTCGCTGCTGAGCGCCGCGGGCCTGCCGGTGCCGAAGCAGGAGACCATGCGCACCGTCGACCAGGCCGTGCGGGCGGCCGAGCGCATCGGCTACCCCGTCGTGCTCAAGCCGCTCGACGGCAACCACGGTCGCGGCGTCATCCTCGACAACGAGCACGAGGACGACGTGCGCGCGGCCTTCGAGCTCGCCCAGGCCGAGTCGCGCCGCGGCGTGGTGCTGGTCGAGTCGCAGATCGTCGGCAAGGACTACCGCTGCCTCATCATCGACGGCCGCGTCGCGGCGATCGCCGAGCGCGTGCCGGCCTCGGTCACCGCCGACGGCAACTCCACCGTCGAGCAGCTGGTCGACACCGCCAACGCCGACCCCCGCCGCGGCGTCGGGCACGAGAAGGTGCTGACCCGGATCAAGGTCGACGACGCCGCCGTCCAGCTGGTGCGGGAGCAGGGCTTCGAGATGACCGACGTGCCGCCCGAGGGCACGCACGTCAAGCTCGCCCTCACCGGCAACATGTCGACCGGCGGCATCTCGATCGACCGGACCTTCGAGGCCCACCCCGAGAACGTCGAGATCGCCGAGGAGGCCGCCCGCATGGTCGGCCTCGACATCGCCGGCATCGACTTCATCTGCCCCGACATCACCGAGCCCGTGCGCGAGACCGGCGGCGCGATCTGCGAGGTCAACGCCGCCCCCGGCTTCCGCATGCACACGCACCCGACGATCGGCGACCCGCAGTTCATCGCCAAGCCCGTCGTCGACATGCTGTTCCCGCCCGGCGCCACCTCGCGCATCCCGATCGTCGCGGTCACCGGCACCAACGGCAAGACCACCACCTCGCGGATGATCAGCCACGTCTTCAAGGGCATGGGCCGCAAGGTCGGCATGACCTCGACCGACGGCGTCGTCATCGACGAGCGGCTGGTCATCCGCGCCGACGCCTCCGGGCCGCGCTCGGCACGCATGGTGCTGCAGAACCCTCGCGTCGACTTCGCCGTCTTCGAGGTCGCCCGCGGCGGCATCCTGCGCGAGGGGCTCGGCTACGAGCGCAACGACGTCGCCGTCGTCCTCAACGTGCAGCCCGACCACCTGGGCCTGCGCGGCATCGACACCGTCGAGCAGCTCGCCGACGTCAAGGCCGTGCTCGTGGAGGCCGTGCCGCGCGACGGCCACGCCGTCCTCAACGCCGACGACCCGTTGGTGCGCGAGATGCGCCGCCGCTGCTCCGGCCAGGTGGTCTGGTTCTCGATGGAGGAGCCGGGCTCGGAGGTGCGCGACATGATCGACGCCCACTGCCGCCGCGGCGGCAAGGCGCTCGTGCTGAACCCGAGCGAGCGCGGCGAGATGATCGTGGTCAAGCACGGCACCCGCGAGATGCAGCTCGCCTGGACCCACCTGCTGCCCGCCACCTTCCAGGGCCGGGCCCGGATGAACGTGCAGAACACCCTGGCCGCGGCCGCCGCGGCGTTCGCCGCCGGCGCGCCGCTGCACGACATCCGCCAGGGCCTGCGCACGTTCTCGACCAACTACTACCTCGCGCCGGGCCGCCTCAACGAGGTCGACGTCAACGGCGTGAACGTGATCGTCGACTACTGCCACAACGCGCCCGGCATGAAGATGCTCGGCGACTTCGTCGACCGGGTCGGCGACTCGCTGGTCTCCTCGCACGAGCTGGCCCGGCCCTCGCGCATCGGCGTCATCGCCACCGCCGGCGACCGTCGCGACCAGGACATGCGCGAGCTCGGCGAGATCGCCGCCCAGCACTTCGACGTCGTCGTCGTCCGCGAGGACGCCAACCCGCGGGGCCGCGAGCCCGGCGAGGTCGCGGCGCTCGTCACCGAGGGCGTGCGCGCGGCGATGGCCGACGGCGCCCGGTGCAAGCAGGTCGAGGAGGTGCACGACGAGATCGAGGCCGTGCACCACGCGATGTCCCGCGCCAACCGCGGCGACCTCGTGGTCATCTGCGTCGACAAGCACGCCGCGGTGATGACCGAGCTCGAGAACTGGTCGCCGATGGCCCAGGCCGGCTCGGGGGTCAGCGACGACGCGCCGAGCGCCGACCCCGACTTCGTGGCTGCGCCCACCGCGGAGTGAGGCTCTCGTGAGGGTGCTCGACGTCGGCGCGGCCCCGCGTCGTCCGGTGGAGTCGAACGGCAGCCGCGGGTTCACGATCGGCGCCATCGCCGTGACGGCCGAGGCCCACCTCGTGACGGTGCGCCTGACGCCGGGCGGCGTCGTCGGGCGGCACCCGGCCGCCGGTCGACAGCTGCTGCTCGTCGTCGAGGGAGACGCGACCGTGAGCGGCGCCGACGGCGTCGAGTGCGAGCTCGGCCCCGGCCAGGCGGCCGTGTGGGAGCCGGGCGAGGCCCACACGACCCGCTCCGCCGGCGGATTGCTGGCGCTCGTCGTCGAGGGTGACCTCGACGTCGGCGAGCCCGGCCACGTGGTCGACCCGGGCGACGTCTAGCCCGGTCTCGGGCCCGGCCGGTCGGGCGGTGCGTGAGCCACCGTCCCGCCCCGACCCGGACGCCCGTTCGGTGGCTCACCTACCGCTCGGACGGGCCGGCACCGCCCCGTACGGCATGCTGGCCGCGTGGACCAGTTCGGCACCGCCCACCTGCTGATGCTGGCCCTGTTCGTGGTCGGCCTGCCGCTCGCCTACCTCGTGGGCCATCAGGAGCGGCTGCGCGGCGACCGGCGCCTGAGCAAGGGCCTGGCGATCGCCGTCCCCGTGGTGCACGTGCCGACCCAGGTCTACGACGCGGCCACGGGCTTCGAGCTCGGTGTCACGTTGCCGTTCCACCTGAGCGACCTCGCCTGGATCGCGACGGCGGTCGCGCTGTGGACCCACCACCGGGCTGCCGTCGCCCTCACCTACTTCTGGGGCCTGGTGCTGACCACCCAGGCCGTCGTGACGCCGTCCCTGGGCGAGGACTTCCCCGACCTCCGGTTCTTCGCCTACTGGTTCATCCACCTGCTCGTGGTGTGGGCGGCGGTCTTCCTCGTCTGGGGCCACCGGCTCGCGCCCGGTTGGCGGGAGTACCGGTTCACGCTCGGCGTCACCCTCGCCTGGGCCGTGCTCGCCTACGCGTTCAACGAGGTCGCCGACACCAACTACGGCTACCTGCAGCGCAAGCCGAGCGGCGGCTCGGTCCTCGACCTGCTCGGCCCGTGGCCGGTGTACGTGCTGGCCGAGATCGCCATCGTCGCGACGATCTGGGCGCTGATGACCTGGCCGTGGAAGCGCAAGCCCGCAGGAGCGCCGCGAGGAACGAGCGGCGCTTCGTAGCGGGCGCAGGTCGGGCACGCGACACGGGTGAGGACGAACCCGGGTGAGCGCGTCGAGACCACCGCAGCCGGTCTCGGAGACGTACCCGCACCTGAACCGCCAGCAGCCGTCGTCGGCCCGCTCGATCTGCCTCTGCGGTGGTTTCGACGCGCCCGTTGCGACCTCGTCCCTCGGTCGCAGGGCTTGCTCAACCTCCTCGCGACTCGCCTCGACCTCCTTCGTCGGTCGCGGCGGCCGCTCGGACCTTCTGTGCGAGGGTCTCGTTGGTGTCGGGCGTGCCGCCGTTGTCGGCGATCCAGTCGTAGCACTCCTGCCGCTCCGCGTGGCACATCAGCCCGACGACGTCGCCCGGCAACGCCTGGCCGACGAGGGCCGACAGCGCCGCGACCTCGGTGGGGTAGGCCGGCACGCCGGTGACGCCGACCCGCTCTGCGCCGGCGCGCATCAGGGCCTCGAGCTCCTCGATTGTGCGACCGCGCAGGTAGCGCTCCTTGTGCCCGATGGCGACGACGTCGCTGTCGCGGGCGGCGATCTCCCCGAGCTTCTCGATGAGCTCGTCGGTGCGGTCGCCGACGACCCCCAGGCCCAGCAGGATCCGGTGGCCGGGCGGCCGGACGCCGTTCATGATCTCCACCATGGCCTCGAGGCCGGCCTCGTTGTGGGCGAGGTCCATGACGACGGAGACGCCGTTGGGCATGGTGAAGAAGTTCATCCGGCCCGGGTTGTGCTCGGCGTCGGGCCGGAAGGTGCGCAGGCCCTCGACGACGACGTCGCGCGGGATGCCGATCGCCAGCGCGGCCGAGGTCGCGGCGAGGGTGTTCTCGACGTTGAACCGCGACAGCCCGGCGAGGGTCATCGGCACGTCGACGAGCTCGATCATCGGGTCGGGGTCGGCGCCGGGACGCAGCACCGAGACCCAGCCGTCGATGACGACGGTGGCGCGGCCGCCGTCCGACAGCGTCTCGCGGACGCCGGGCGAGTCGACGTCGCGCGAGAACACCCACGGGCGGGCCCGGATCACCTGGCGCATCGCGTAGACGCGAGGGTCGTCGGCGTTGAGCACCGACCAGCCCGAGCGCCGGGTGATCTGGGCGACCACCGACTTCACCTCGGCCAGCTGGTCGACGGTGTCGATGCCGTGCAGCCCGAGGTGGTCGGCGGTGACGTTGGTGACCACCGAGACGTCGTTGCGCACGAGGCCGATGCCCTTGAGCAGGATGCCGCCCCGGGCCGTCTCGGTGACGGCCAGCTGCACCTGTGGGTGGGCGAGCACGCGGCCGGCGCCGCTCGGGCCGGAGTAGTCGCCGGCCTCGACCAGCTCACCGTCGATGTAGATGCCGTCGGTGTTCGACCAGCCCACGAGCCGGCCCTGGGTGCGCGCGATGTGGGCGATCATCCTCGACGTCGTCGTCTTGCCGTTGGTGCCGGTGACGGCGACGACCGGGATCGACGGCTTGATCGTCGTCGGCCCGGGTCCGGCCTCGGCCTCGGCCACCCGTTGCGCGGCCGCGCTGACCGCGGCGTCGAGATCGGCGCCCGGGACGGCGTCCAGCACGTCGGCGATCGCCTGCCCCATCTCCTGTGCCTTGGTGCGGTGGCGCCACGGGAACGCCACGACGATGGTGTGCGGGTCGGCCGTCGAGCGCACGCGCACGGCCAGGCGCAGCGTGCCGGACTCATGGGCGATCGCGCGCACCAGTCGTCCGACAGCGCGTAGCGCGAAACGTTGCCGGAACCCCGAGTCGGAGGCGCCCGGCCGCGCGTTGCGCAGGCCGATGCGCGAGGCGAACCGCGACGCCGTCTCCTCCGAGGCCGCGCTCAGCCCGCTGATGTCGAGCGTCAGCTTGATCGCGGCGCGCGGGAAGTACAGGTTCGGCCCTTCGAGGACCCGGAGCTCGATGAGGGAGGACGACACACGCGCACGTTACCGAGGTGCGCCACCGACGTGCGCCGGTGGAGGTGCGGCTCAGGCACCCATCGCGTGGAAGCCGCCGTCGACGTGCACGATCTCGCCGGTGGTGGCCGGGAAGAAGTCGGAGAGCAGCGCCACGACGGCCTTGGCGGTGGGCTCGTGGTCGGCGTTGTCCCACCCGAGCGGCGACTTGGTCTCCCACAGCGACTCGAGGTCCTCGAAGCCCGGGATGGCCTTGGCGGCCAGGGTCTTCAGCGGTCCTGCCGAGACCAGGTTGACCCGGATGCCCTCGGGGCCGAGGTCGCGAGCGAGGTAGCGCGACGTCGACTCGAGCGCAGCCTTCGCGACGCCCATCCAGTCGTAGACCGGCCAGGCGGTCGTGGCGTCGAAGGTGAGCCCGACGACCGAGCCGCCCTCGGCCATGAGCGGCTTGGCCGCCATGGTCAGCGACTTCAGCGAGTAGGCCGAGACCTGCACGGCCTGGGCGACGTCGTCCCAGGGGCCGGTGAGGAACTTGCCGCCGAGCAGCGTCTCGGGGTTGCCGTAGGCGATCGAGTGGACGACGCCGTCGAGCCGAGCGTCGGGGCCGAGGTGCTCGCGCACCTGGTCGGCGAGCCCCGCGAGGTGGTCGTCGTCGGTCACGTCGAGCTCGAGCACCGGGGCCGGCTGCGGCAGCCGGCCGGCGATGCGCCGGGTGATGCCGAGTGCGCGCCCGAAGTTGGAGATGAGCACGGTCGCGCCCTGCTCCTGGGCGACCTTCGCGGTCGCGAAGCCGATGGACTTGTCCATGGTCACGCCCGCGACCAGGATCGTCTTGCCCTCGAGGATGCCTGCCATGATCAGTGCCCCATTCCTAGTCCGCCGTCCACCGGGATGACCGCTCCGGTCACGTAGGCCGCGCCGTCGCCGGCCAGCCAGGTCACCGCCGAGGCCACCTCGCCCGGGTCGGCGTAGCGTCCGAGCGGCACCTGCGAGCGGATCGAGGCCTTCTGGTCGTCGGTGAGCACCGAGGTCATGTCGGTGTCGACGAACCCCGGCGCCACGACGTTCGCGGTGATCGAGCGCGACCCGAGCTCGCGGGCGAGCGAGCGGGCCATGCCCACCAGGCCGGCCTTGGACGCCGCGTAGTTGACCTGGCCGGGCGAGCCGAGCAGGCCCACGACGGAGGAGATGAAGATCAGTCGGCCACGACGCTGGCGCAGCATGCTCTTCGAGGCGCGCTTGGCCAGCCGGAACGAGCCGGTCAGGTTGGTCTCGATGACGCTCGACCAGTCGTCGTCGGACATCCGCAGCACCAGGGTGTCGGCGGTGATGCCGGCGTTGGCCACCAGCACCTCGACCGGGCCGAGCTCGGCCTCGATGGTGGCGAAGGCGGCGTCGACCGCGGCGCCGTCGGTGACGTCGCAACGGACGTCGAGCGCGCCCTCGGGCGCGCCGCCGCTGCGGGTCGTGACCGCGACGCGGTCGCCCTGGGCGAGGAACGCCTCGGCGATCGCGCGGCCGATGCCGCGGTTGCCGCCGGTGACGAGGACGACGCGGCCGGCGGGGGTGTCGGGACTGGCTTCGCTCACGTCACGCGACGCTAGCGATTACTCGCCCGTAGTCCGAACGGGCGTGGCCCCTACTCGTCGTCCTCGAGGCGGAAGCCGAGCTTGAGCCCGACCTGGTAGTGCTCGACCTGGCCGTCCTTGATCTGGCCGCGCACCTGGGTGACCTCGAACCAGTCGAGGTGCCGCAGGGTCTTGGACGCGCGCTCGATGCCGTTGGAGATGGCCTCCTCGATGCCGTCGGGAGAGGTGCCGACGATCTCGGTCAGGCGGTAGGTGCGGTTGCTCATGTCCCTCACCCTAGGGGTGTCCGGCCCGTGCCACATCGCCGCGTACGATCGAATCATGGCGCGACGGCAGCAGACCGACGACGTCGTCCGGATCACCACCGCGGCGGCCAACCGGGCCGACGACATCCGCGCCCGGCAGAGGCGCTACCTGTTCTCGATGAGCCTGCGCACGCTGTGCTTCGTGGGTGCGATCGCGGCCTCGATGGCCGGCATCGACTGGCTGTGGCCCATCCTCATCGCGGGCGCGCTCGTCCTGCCCTACATCGCGGTCGTCATGGCCAACGCCGCCGCCAACCTCTCCGACGGCTTCCGGCTCCGCGAGGGCGACTTCACCCGCCGCGAGCTCGAGTCCGGCTCGCACCGAGAGCTCTGACGACGTGGGCGGACCCGACCCCGACACCTGTTCGGCCAAGGGCTGCAAGGTCGACGCGACCTGGCAGCTGCAGTGGAACAACCCCAAGATCCACACCGCCGATCGCCGCAAGACGTGGCTCGCCTGCGACGAGCACCGCGAGTCGCTGTCGCAGTTCCTCGGCGCGCGTCAGTTCCTGAAGGACGTCGTCCCGCACGTGCCGGCCTGACCGCCCTCGACGCCGGTCGTCCGTCGGAGCCGTCAGCCGCCGATGGCCGACATCGGCCGATCGGGCTGCAGGAACGTGGGGTCGTCGATGCCGTGGCCGGCGGCCTTGCCGCGCATGGCGACCATCCATCGCTCGGCCAGCTCGGCGTCGCTCGCACCGGCCCGCAGGGCCGCGCGAAGGTCGGACTCCTCGCGGGCGAAGAGGCAGGTGCGCACCTGGCCGTCGGCGGTGAGCCGGACGCGGTCGCAGTCGCCGCAGAACGGGCGGGTGACCGAGGCGATGACGCCGACGGTGGCCGGGCCACCGTCGACCAGGAACAACTCGGCGGGGGCGCTGCCGCGCGGCTCGACGGCGGGGGTGAGCACGAACGCCGTCTCGAGCTGGGCGAGGATCTCGTCGGCGGTGATCATGCCGTCGCGCGACCAGCCGTGCTGGGCGTCGAGCGGCATCTGCTCGATGAAGCGCAGCTCGTAGCCGCGCTCGAGGCACCAGGCGAGCAGCTCGACGGCCTGGTCGTCGTTGACGCCGCGCATCAGGACGGCGTTGACCTTGACCGGTCCGAGACCGGCGTCGGAGGCGGCCGCGAGCCCGGCGACGACGTCGTCGAGCCGGTCGCGGCGGGTCAGCTGGTGGAAGGTGTCGGCCCGGACGCTGTCGAGGCTGACGTTGACCCGGTCGAGCCCGGCGGCCGCCAGGGCGGGTGCCGTGCGGGCGAGCCCGAGCCCGTTGGTCGTCAGCGACGTCTCGACCCCGAGGGCGTGGCTGCGCGCCACGATGTCGACCAGCCCACGACGCACCAGCGGCTCACCGCCGGTGAACCGCACCTCACGGACGCCGAGGTGCTCGACGGCCACGCCGACCAGCCGGACGACCTCGTCGTCGGTGAGCTGCTGCTCCAGGGGCATCCAGTCGAGGCCCTCGGCCGGCATGCAGTAGGTGCAGCGCAGGTTGCACTTGTCGGTCAGCGAGACCCGCAGGTCGGTGGCCACCCGGCCGTAGCGGTCCTCGAGCTTCCCCATCCCCCGAGTCTACGGACACCATGGCTGGTCGGAGGTAGGCCCGCCGTCGAGCACGCGTGCCGCGAGCGCGACGACGGGCCGGGGCGCTACTTCCAGACAGTCAGGTTCTGCTTGTCGTTGATGCGGCTGCCGGGGAGGGCCGGGAGCCGCAGCGCCTGCAGCAGGAGGTTGGCCGCAGAGCCGACCATGATGGGTCCTTGCGCGCCGTAGGCCCCTCGTGCGGTGCCGGGTCGCCGGTAGACCGGGTTCATCGCGTAGAGGTCGCCGCCGATGCGGACCCCGGCGCCCCACGCCAGGAACGGCACCCGGTAGGAGTGGAAGCCGGTCGCGCCGACGGTGCTGCCCTGGCCACCGGAGGTGCCGACGAGGACGACGAGCGTGCGCCCCTTGGTCTGCTGGCCGGCGTTGGAGTAGTGCATGATCCGGCCGGCGACGCTCGCGACGCCGCGGACGGCGTTGAGGTACTCCGGGCTGTCGAAGCCGTGCTCGCGCCCGGCCCGCTCGGGCCCGCTGAGGGCCACGACGGAGACGTCGGCCGGCGTGCTGGAGGTCAGGTCGCTCACCACGCTGCGAGCCACCGCCTCGTCGCCGGGGAACGACTGCACGGAGGTGAACTTGTCGGTGCCGTTGTCGACCCAGTACGGGTCGCGGCCGCCCGCGTCGCGCCAGCTGCGCACGAGCATCTGGTCACGGTCCTGGGTGGTGTAGAGGCGGGTGCTCAGCTGGTTGTTGTGCGCCATGTCGAAGATGCTCGACACGTACTTGCCGGCGGCGTCGTGCACCGTTGCGCCGGTGTCGGCGTCGGAGACGACCCGGTGGCCGTCGACGCCGGTGGTCACCGCCCGCCCGGTCAGCACCGAGGTGAGGTTGGGCAGCGGCAGTGTCGACTCGGGCGCCGTGCGGGCGTCGAGGGTCGACGTGCCGCGCCGGCGCATCAGCGTCAGCCAGCGGAGCCGTTCGGCATCGCGTGCGATCACGTCGGACCGGAGCCCGTTGACGGCGATCAGGACGACCTTGCGCACCGGCAGTGCGCGGGCCTTCGGCGTCGGCACGTGCACGTTGGCGATGATGAAGGGGTGGTCGCTGGCCTGGTTGACCTGGTCGTCGTCGAGCGCGACGTAGCCGGTGAAGGAGGCGTTGGGGGTGCCGACGATCCAGTCGACGCTCATCGCCGGCGGCACCTGGCAGGTGCTCGCGTCGGCGTAGCCGCCGTTGGCGGCGCGGACCGGCGCGATCTTCAGCATCGTGCAGACGAACCGCTCGCGCTCGTTCATGTCGCCGGTGAGGAAGACCGGCACCTTCGGGTACTGGCGGTGGAGACCGGCGACGAGCGTCGCCTGACGCCGCATCCCCTCGTCGCGCCACTTCTGGGCCGGCCCCGACGTGTTGGCCGGCAGGTGCACGTTCGAGACCCAGAACCGCGTGCCGGTCGCCCGGTGGCGCAGCATGACGTACGGCATCTTGTAGATCTCGCCCTTGAAGTAGGGCATGGCCAGCCACTTGGCCTGCACGAGCTCGTACTCGCTCTTGCGCCACGTGATCGAGTTGTGGCCGGCGGCCTCGCCGAGGCTCGCGCCGGGGTAGAGGCCCCACCCGGACGAGTAGCGCTGGTTCCACAGGGCGACCTGCTCCTTGTGCATCTCCTGGAAGCCGATCACCCCGAGCTTGCGCTGCTCGATGACGTTCTTGGTGATCGTCAGCCGCTGGCTCGACGGCAGGTAGTTGTCCCGGGGACCGCCGTCGGTGTGCCCGGCGCCGAGCAGGTTGAACGACCCGAGCTGGAACACCGTGGTGCCGGCGGGCTGCCGCGCGGCCTTCTTCTTCGGCGCCTTCTCCGCCGGGGCCTGGGCGACGGTCGCCGGTCCGGCGACGCCGGGGGCCGGTCCGGCGACGCCGGGGGCCGGCGCGGCGAGGCCGAGCGCCGTCGCCAGGGCGGTCAGGGCGGCGAGGCCGGCCAGGGGGCGCAGCACACGTCGGGGGGATCGGGCGAGCACGTCGTACCTCCAGGTGGCCCACGCTCCAGGGAGGAACTGGGGCGAATGTGACCAGAGTGTCGGATGTTCCTTCGGCATCCTAGGGGCACGAACGGTGGTCTGTACCGGCTCGACGCAAACTCCGACCGTCCGGTCAGCCGCGCGTGGTCACCCCGGACGACGCGCCCGCACCGCCTGCCGGACCCGAGGTTAACCTTGCCGGGTGGGCTCCTACCGCTTCCTGCTGAGCCGCCGCTGGCTCCTGTTCGGGGTGGTGGTGATCCTGCTGTCGACGTTCGCGTGGTGGCTCGGCGAGTGGCAGTTCGGCCGGCTCGACGAGAAGAAGAGCAGCAACAGCGTCGTCCGCACCAACGAGAACCTGCCGCCGGCACCGGTGGCCGAGGTGCTCTCCCCCGACCAGGACGTCGACCCGGCCGACGAGTGGCGCCGGGTCGAGGCCACCGGGACCTACGACGTCGACCACACCGTGGTCGTGCGCTACCGCAGCAACGACGACGGCGCGCCCGGCGTGCAGGTCGTCGTCCCGCTGGTGACCGACGAGGGCCTCTCCCTGGCCGTCGACCGCGGTTTCCTGGCCACCGACGCGCGCTCGCTGGCCGGCATCGAGGTACCCCCCGCACCCACCGGCGAGGTCACGGTGGTCGGGTGGGTGCGCGTCGACGGCACCGGCGCGAGCACCGCGGTCGACCTCGAGCCAGACGGACTCTCCACCCGGGCCATCTCCTCCGACCGCATCGCCCAGGCCGTCGGTCGGCCGTTCTACGACGGGTTCGTCGACGTCGAGACCGAGAACGGCGAGCCGGCGTCGGGCCTCGCCGCCCACGACCTGCCCGACCTCGGCAACGGCCCGCACTTCTTCTACGGCCTGCAGTGGTGGTTCTTCGGCGTGCTCGCCCTGTTCGGCTTCGGCTACCTCGCCTACGACGAGCGCCGGCGCGGGCCCCGCGGCGAGCGGCAGCGCCCGACCCGGAACCCGCGCCCCGACCGGCCCGACCGGCCGGTGAAGGAGAAGAAGGTCCGCCAGACCAACGTGCGCCGGGAGTTCCAGCGCCGCTGAGGCCTCAGGCCGGCGCCACCTCGGGTGCGGTGTCGAACTGCGTGCGGTAGAGCTCGGCGTAGAGCCCGCCGCGGGCCAGCAGCTCGGGGTGGGTGCCGCTCTCGACGATGCGACCGTCGTCGACGACCAGGATCTGGTCGGCGTTGCGCACCGTGGAGAGCCGGTGGGCGATGACGAGCGAGGTGCGACCCACCAGTGCTGCGTCGAGCGCCCGCTGGACGGCGGCCTCGGACTCGGAGTCGAGGTGCGCCGTGGCCTCGTCGAGGACGACGATCGCGGGTGCCTTGAGCAGCAGCCGCGCGATCGCGAGCCGCTGGCGCTCGCCGCCCGAGAGCCGGTAGCCGCGGTCGCCGACGACGGTGTCGAGGCCGTCGGGCAGGGCACGGACCAGGTCGGCGACCTGGGCGGCGTCGAGCGCCTGCCAGATGTCGTCGTCGGTGGCCTCGGGCCGGGCGTAGCGCAGGTTGGCGCCGATGGTGTCGTGGAACATGTGGGCGTCCTGGGTGACGTAGCCGACGACGTCCTCGAGCGACTGCAGGGTGACGTCGCGCACGTCGTGACCACCCACGCGCACCGCGCCGGCGTCGACGTCGTAGAGCCGGGCCACGAGATGGGTGATGGTCGACTTGCCGGCGCCGGAGGGCCCGACGAGGGCGATCATCTCCCCCGGCTCGGCGACGAAGCCGACGTCGTGGAGCACCGGGGCGTTGTCGCGCGAGGTGGGCCGGGCGACCTTCTCCAGCGAGCCGAGCGAGACCTGGTCGGCGCGCGGGTAGGTGAACGAGACGTGGTCGAGCTCGAGGCGGCCGGCGTCGCGGGGCAGCGCGTGCGCGCCGTGCTTCTGGCGGATCAGCGACGGCAGGTCGAGCACCTCGAAGACCCGCTCGAAGCTGACGAGCGCCGTCATGACGTCGACGCGGACGTTGGACAGGCCCTGCAGCGGCCCGAGGAGGCGCAGCAGCAGCGTGGCGAGCGCGAGCAGGGTGCCGACGGTGAGGGTGCCGTCGACGGCGAGGTGACCACCGACGCCGTAGACGAGCGCGGTGGCGAGAGCCGGCACGAGCATCATGGAGGCGCCGAAGATCCGGGTGATGAGCGAGATGCGGACGCCGAGGTCGCGGACGACGGAGGCCTTCTGGGCGAACAGCTCGTCCTCCTCGCTGCGTCGTCCGAACAGCTTGAGCAGCATCGCGCCACCCACGTTGAACCGCTCGGTCATCGCGTTGCCGAGGTCGGCGTTGCCGTCCATCTGCTGCCGGGTGAGGCCGGCGAGCCGCGCCCCGACCCAGCGTGAGACGAGGAACAGGATCGGGAACATCACCAGGCACAGCAACGTCACCTGCCAGCTCAGGGCGATCATCGCGATGCCGACCACGACGACCGCGATGGAGTTCGACACCACGCTCGACAGCGTGGAGGTGAAGGCGCGCTGGGCGCCGACGACGTCGTTGTTGAGGCGGGAGACGAGGGCACCGGTCTGGGTGCGCGTGAAGAACGCGAGCGACTGGCGCTGCACGTGGGCGAAGACCCGCGTGCGCAGGTCGTAGATGAGGCCCTCGCCGATGCGTGAGGAGAACCAGCCGCCGAGCACGGCGAGCACGGCGCTGAGGACGGCGGCGCCGGCCATCGCGAGGGCGAGCAGCGTGACGAGGCGGGTGTCGCCGGCGATGATGCCGTCGTCGACGATGCGCTGCACGAGCAGCGGGGTGACGATCACCATCGAGGAGTCGATGACGGTGACGGTCAGGAAGATCGCGATGAGGCGGCGGTGCGGGCGGGCGAAGCCGAAGACGCGGCGCACGGTGTCGCGCGAGACGCGCCGGTCGACGACGCTGCGGTCGGAGCGGAGCGAGCGCCAGGCGGCGGCGTTGGGGGACATGGAGGACATGGGTCCACCTCCTGTGAGGTCGAGGTGCTCGCCCGCCCGGTGTGGGCCCGGTCAGGGAGTCAGCAGGGTGGCGAGCTCGCGGAACCGGCGGGCCTGGGCCTCCCGCTCGAGCCGACGTTGGGTGTCGAGGTCGTGGTGGGTGGCGCTCAGGACGAGTGCCGTGGTCTCGCGGACCGCACCGGCCATCGGTGCGGTGAGGGCGGCGACGAGGTCGGCCAGGCGGTCGTCGAGCCGGTCGGCGGGGACGGCGTCGAGCGCGATGCCGATGCGCACCGCCTCCTCGGCGCCCACGTTGCGTGCCGTGGCGCAGATCTCCAGCGCCCTCGGGTACCCAACCGCGTCGACCAGCGGTTTTGTTCCCGTGAGGTCGGGGACCAGCCCGAGCGCGGCCTCCTTCATGCACAGGTAGGCGTCGTCGGCCATGAGCGTGAGGTCGCACGACAGGGCCAGCTGGAACCCGGCGCCGATGGCGTAGCCGTGGACGACGGCGATCGAGACGAACCGCGGGTCGCGCAGCCAGGTGAAGCCCTGCTGGTAGGCCTCGATCGTCGTCGAGACCTCGTCGTCGGACTGCGAGAGCAGCTCGGCCACGCTCTCCTGCCCGTCTCCCCCGCCCGGGGTCAGCAGCGTGCGGTCGAGACCGGCCGAGAAGGTCGACCCGGCACCCCGGACGACGACGACCCGGACGTCGTCGGGCAGCTCGGCGCCGATCTCGGCCAGCGTGCGCCACATCGTGGGGGTCTGCGCGTTGCGGGCGTCGGGCTTGTCGAGCGTGACGGTGGCGACCGCGCCGTCGACCTCCAGACGGAGGCGGGCAGCGGCGAGCCGGTCGGCGGAGAGGGTCATGGGCCTGAGCATAGGCACCGCCACCGACAGGTCCGGCCGAGCCCTTGAACTCAACCTCACTTGAGGTCCAAGGATGGTGGACATGCCAGTCGCACTCGTCACCGGAGGGTCCGCCGGCCTCGGCCGCGCCCTCGTCCACGCGCTCTCGGCCCGGGGCTGGGTCGTCGTCACCGACGGCCGCGACGTCGACCGCCTCGCCGCCGCCGCAGCCGACCTCGTGGGCGTCGTCCCGATCGCCGGCGACGTCGCCGACCCCGACCACCGGGCCGCGCTGGCCCGCGAGGTCGGCTGGCACGGGCGGCTCGACCTGCTGGTGCACAACGCCAGCACGCTCGGCCCCCTGCCGATGCGGCCGTTGCGCGAGACCGCCGTCGACGACCTGCTCGGCGCGTGGCACGTGAACGCCGCCGCGCCGCTCGCCCTGACCACCCTCCTGCTCCCCCACCTGCGTGCCGCCGACGGCGTCGTGCTCTCGGTCTCGAGCGACGCCGCGGTCGAGCACTACGAGACCTGGGGCGCCTACGCCGCGGGCAAGGCCGCCCTGGAGCACCTCACGCTGACCCTCGGCGTCGAGGAGGGCCTGACGACGTACGCCGTCGACCCGGGTGACATGCGCACCGCGATGCACCAGGACGCCTTCCCGGGCGAGGACATCTCCGACCGCCCGACCCCCGAGTCGGTCGTGCCGTCGTTGCTCGCCCTGGTCCGCAAGAGGCCGCCGTCGGGCCGCTACCGCGCCGCCGACCTCGCCCCGGCGACCGCCCGCCCCGACGCCGAGGAGGTCGTCGCATGAGGACCGTCCACGAGACCCCGACCACCACGTTCACCGCGCCCGACGTCGCCCCCGCGCCGGCCGAGGCTCGCGGGGTCGACCGCGACGCCACCCGGCTCCTCGTCGCGCGCCCGGACGGCGTCACGCACGCCGCGTTCCGCGACCTCGCCGACCACCTCGCGGCTGGCGACCTCGTCGTCGTCAACGACTCGGCCACGGTCGCCGGTCAGCTCGACGGCCGCTCGAGCCGCCACGGCGCCGTCGTCGTGCACGTCGCCACCCCGCTGGACGACGGCACCTGGGTGGTCGAGGTGCGCACGGCCCCGGCCGCGGCGCGCGCCGTGCTCGACGCCGCTCCCGGCGACCGGATCACCCTGGCCGGCGCCGCGCTCGACCTGCTCGAGCCCTACCCGCGCGACGGCTCGTCGCCGACGTCGTCCGGCAACCGGCTGTGGCGGGCACGCGCGACCGGCGACGTGGTGCGGGCCATGAGCCGGCACGGCCGGCCGATCTCCTACGGCTACCTCGACCGCGCCTACCCGCTCTCGTCGTACCAGACCGTCTTCGCCACGAGGCCCGGCAGCGCCGAGATGCCGTCGGCCGCCCGGCCGTTCACCGACGACCTCGTGACGCGGCTGGTCTCCCGAGGCATCGGCGTCGTGCCGATCACCCTGCACACCGGGGTCTCGTCGCAGGAGGCCGGCGAGGCGCCCCAGCCGGAGCGGTTCGAGGTCACCGACGCGACAGCCCGTCTCGTCAATGCGGTGCGTGCCGGTGGTGGCCGCATCGTCGCCGTCGGGACGACGGTGACCCGGGCCCTCGAGTCGGCGGTCGCCGACGACGGGCGCGTCGTCCCGCGCAGCGGCTGGACCGAGCGCGTCGTCACCCCGGCCGACCCGCCACGCGTCGTCGACGGGCTGGTGACCGGGTGGCACGACCCGGCGGCCTCGCACCTGCTGCTGGTCGAGGCCGTGGCCGGCGCCCGGCTCACGCAGACGGCGTACGACGCCGCGGTGGCCGAGGGCTACCTGTGGCACGAGTTCGGCGACGCGGCCCTGCTGCTGCCCTGACGGTGGAGCGAGGTCAGGCGAGCGAGACCAGGTCGGCGTAGCCCTCGTTCCAGAGGTCCTCGTCGCCGTCGGGCAGCAGGAGCACCCGGTCGGGCTCGAGGGCCCGGACGGCGCCCTCGTCGTGGGTGACCAGGATGATCGCCCCCTCGTAGCCGCGGATGGCCGTGAGGACCTCCTCGCGGGAGGCCGGGTCGAGGTTGTTGGTCGGCTCGTCGAGCAGCAGCACGTTGGCGCTCGAGACGACCAGCGACGCCAGGGCGAGACGGGTCTTCTCGCCGCCGGAGAGCACGCCGGCCGGCTTGGCGGCGTCGTCGCCGGAGAACAGGAACGAGCCGAGCACCGAGCGCGCCTCGGTGTCGGTGAGCTGGGGCGCGGCCGACTGCATGTTCTCGAGCACGGTGCGCTTCGTGTCGAGCGTCTCGTGCTCCTGGGCGTAGTAGCCGAGCTTGAGACCGTGACCCGGCACGACCTCGCCGGTGTCGGAGGCGTCGACGCCGCCCAGGATGCGCAGCAGCGTCGTCTTGCCGGCGCCGTTGAGGCCGAGGATGACGACGCGCGAGCCGCGGTCGATGGCGAGGTCGACGTCGGTGAAGACCTCGAGCGAGCCGTAGGACTTCGACAGCTCGCGTGCGGTGAGCGGCGTCTTGCCGCAGGGTGCGGGCGCGGGGAACTTGATGCGGGCGACCTTGTCGGCGGCCCGCTCGCCCTCGACGCCGGACATGATCTTGTCGGCGCGCTTGAGCATCGACTGCGCGGCCTGGGCCTTCGAGGCCTTGGCGCGCATGCGGTTGGCCTGGTCGGTGAGGGTCTTGGCCTTGTTCTCGGCGTTCATCCGCTCGCGCTTGCGACGCTTCTCGTCGGTCTCGCGCTGCGTCAGGTAGTGGCGCCAGCCCATGTTGTAGAGGTCGATGACGCCCCGGTTGGCGTCGAGGTGGAAGACCTTGTTGACCGTCTGCTCGAGCAGCGCGTTGTCGTGGGAGATGACGATGAAGCCGCCACTGTGCTGCTTGAGGTAGTCGCGCAGCCACACGATCGAGTCGGCGTCGAGGTGGTTGGTCGGCTCGTCGAGGATGAGCACCTCGGCGTCGGAGAACAGGATGCGCGCGAGCTCGACCCGGCGCCGCTGGCCGCCCGAGAGGGTCTTCAGCGGCTGGTGCAGGATGCGCTCCTCGATGCCGAGGGACGCCGCGATGGTGGCGGCCTCGGACTCGGCCGCGTAGCCCCCACCGGCGTGCATCTCGTCGTCGGCGCGGGCGTAGCGCTTCATGCCCTTCTCGCGCTGCCGCGGGTCGTCGGAGGCCATCATCGCCTCGGCCTCGCGCATGCGGCGCACCACCTCGTCGAGCCCGCGGGCCGACAGGATGCGCTCGCGGGCGAGCACCTCGGGGTCGCCGGTGCGCGGGTCCTGCGGCAGGTAGCCGACCTCGCCGGTGCGGGTGACGTAGCCGCCGGCGGCCTGGGCCTCGCCGGCCAGGATCTTGGTGAGCGTCGTCTTGCCGGCCCCGTTGCGCCCGACGAGCCCGACCTTGTCGCCCGCGGCGACGCGGAAGCTGACGTCGGACATGAGGAGCCGGGCACCGGCCCGGACCTCGAGCTGGTGAGCGCTGATCATGGTGGTTCGATTCTAGGGAGCCCACGGCGTCCGGGCCCCATCGGCGGCGTGTGCGGCTGACCACTCACGGGTGGTCCCCGGCGCACTACTGTGCCGCTATGCGCTTCAACCCCAAGGCCCGCATCGACACCTCGCGCGTGGGCGACGCGGGCCGAGGCTCCGGCGGCGGCGGTGGTCTCGGCGGCGGCGGCCGCCTGCCGATCCCCGGCGGTCTCGCCGGCGGCGGCGGGGTCATCGGCGTCATCGTCGTCGTGGTGTTCATCGCCGTCCAGCTGTTCTCCGGTGGCGGGTCCACCGGGCCCGGCGGGGTGGGGGGTGGCGGTCTCGACGCGAGCCGGCTCAGCGACACCGGTCGCTACGACTCGTGCCGCACCGGGGCCGACGCCAACAAGAGCGCCGACTGCGCTCGGGTCGCGGTCGAGAACTCGCTCTACGACTTCTGGTCCGACACGCTCGGCGACGACTTCCGACCGGTCGACAAGGTGGTCACCTTCACGGGCTCGGTCGGCACCGGGTGCGGCGGGGCCGACTCGGCCGTCGGCCCGTTCTACTGCCCGGCCGACCAGCGCATCTACCTCGACTCAACGTTCTTCGACCAGGTGCTCGAGCGTCAACTCGGCGGACCCGACGGCGGCTTCGTCGAGCCCTACGTGCTGGCCCACGAGTACGGCCACCACATCTCCAACCTGATCGGCACGATGAGCCAGGTGAAGGGTGGCACCGGACCGCAGAGCGACGGTGTCCGCCTCGAGCTGCAGGCCGACTGCTTCGCCGGCATGTGGGCCCGGTCGGCCACCCAGACCGAGGACGCCGACGGCAACGTGCTCTTCGCCGAGCTGAACCAGCAGGACGTCGACCTCGCCCTCGAGGCCGCCTCGGCCGTCGGCGACGACTCGATCCAGGAGAAGACGACCGGCCAGGTCACCCAGGAGTCGTGGACGCACGGCTCGTCGGCCCAGCGCCAGAAGTGGTTCGGCATCGGCTTCGACGAGGGCACGCTCGAGGCCTGCGACACGTTCGGCGCCGACCGGGTCTGAGCCGCTACCAGCCGAGCTACCAGCCGAGCAGGGCCTCGACCGCCGGCGCCATGCGCTGCAGCGCGCGCAGGTAGGGCGCGACCGCGGGGTGGCGGTACTTGCCGGCGAGTGCGCCCTCGCCGGTCGCCACCCGCGCCAGCGCCCACTCAGCACGGCCGAACGCGGTGTAGACGGCGGTGATGCGAGCGCCGAGGACGACCTCGTCGGGCGAGGCGACGTCGTCGGGCAGACCCATGAGGTAGGCGTCGACGAGCGGGTCGAGCTCTTCACGCGCGGTCAGCGCGAAGTAGCCGAGGTCGCCGCCGACCGGGCCGGTGCCGAGCGTGGCCCAGTCGATGGCGACGGCCTCGTCACCGTCGCGACCGGGCACGTTGACGTGCGACGGGTCGCCGTGCTGGGGCACCTGCGGCAGGGCGTCGAGCGCCGAGAGGAACTCCGCGCGCCGGCTCCACAGGTGCTCGGCAACGTCGGCCGCGGTCGTGCGGGCCAGGGTTGGCCACCCGCCGGCCCGCTGGTGGGTGCGCAGGAGCCGCGAGCGCAGCAGGTCGTGGGCCAGGAACCGCGGCCGTGGCAGGTCGCTGCCGGCGAACCGGCCGAGGGCGACGGCGACGAACAGGCCGCTGAGGGCGGCGTCCTCGACCCACTCACGGGTGATGGTGATGCCGGTGTCGTCCTCGTCGACGCCGGCCGGGACGGCGCGCAGCCCGGCGGTCGCGGTGGCGATGCCGGTGGCGAGCACGTCGGCCTCACGACGCCAGTAGGCGACGTGGCGCGGGTCGGAGAGCTCGGCCGGGTCGCCGGGCCCCGGAGCCGAGAGCCGCTTGACCACGACCGGCTGGTCGCCGTACGCCGTGCGCCACAGCCCGGCCGTGGACGCGCCGGAGCCGTGCGGCATCGCGTGCCAGGCGGGATCGGGCTCCCACATGGCTGTGGAGGCTACCGGTCGCGACGCGGCAACCGGTGGAGGACGACGTCGTGCAGCGCGCCGTCGCGTGCGGTGAGGGTGAGGTAGGTGCACCACGGCTGCTGCCGGCGGTCGGTCGGCGAGCCGGGGTTGAGCATCCGGAGACCGCGCAGGGTGGTGGTGTCCCAGGGGATGTGGCTGTGCCCGAAGACGAGCACGTCGTCGTCGGGGTAGGCGAGGTCGCAGCGCGCCTCGCGCCCCTGCTTGCCGCCGGTCTCGTGCACCACCGCGAAGCGGACGCCGCCGATCGTGGCCCGGGCGACCTCGGGCAGCCGGGCGCGCAGGTCGGGCCCGTCGTTGTTGCCGACCACGGCGACGAGACGCCGGCTCCGGGCCTCGAGCCGGTCGAGCGTGTCGAGGTCGACCCAGTCGCCGGCGTGCACGACGACGTCGGCGGCGTCGACGCGGTCCCACACCTCGGCGGGCAGGTCCTTCGCCCGCTTCGGCAGGTGCGTGTCGGCCAGCAGCAGCACGGAGCTCACGCGTTGACGACCTCCACCTGCACGGCCCGGGCGTCGGCGACCGCCTGCTCGAGCACGGCACGGCGCGGGTCGGGCACGGCCAGCCACGGACCGGCGACGTCGAGCCCGCTCAGGCGGGGGTCGGCCAGCACCTCCTCGATCGCGGCGTGGTCGCCGCCGGTCACGACGATGCCCCGGAGGTCGCCGAGGATCCGGGCCGCGTGGTCGGCCGCGGCCTCGTAGGCCTGACGTGCCTGGTTGTCGCGCCGTCGGGCGAACCGCTGCTGCGACTGACCGCCGGCCTTGGTGCGGCCCTGCACGTGCCGTTGACCGACCTTCGACTGCGCCATCGCGCCGTCGTGCAGACGGCCGACGGCGAAGCCGCCCTTGCGCACCAGCAGCACGCCCCACTCGTCGGGCTCGCCGACCTGCCGGGCGAACGTCTCGACGTCGGCGGTGCCCGTGTACGCCGACCCGAACGGCAGCCGAGCCGTGAAGGTCGAGCCGTCCTCGGCTGTGCCGGTCAGCGCGCCGTCGGCGACGTCGAGCGTGGTCGCGCCGTGGCCTCGCTCGAAGTTCTCGACCCAGCGCGGCCACCGGACGACGGGCACGAGGACGGCGGGCACCTGCCGAACCTACTCGCGGCGGGCGACGGGCCGGGCCGCACCCGCGCGGGCGACAGCGCTCGGTAGCCTCGCGACGTGGACGAGACACCCTCCTGCTGCGCCCCGGCCACGACCGCGGAATCGACCGGGACCGCCTCCGACCGGGTCGTCTCGACGGTCGTCGGCACCCGCAGCACCAAGGGCCAGGTGCGCATCGAGGCGCAGACGTTCCGCATGGGTGACGACTCCGGCGAGGGCTACGCCGCCGACGGCGAGGGTCCCGCCCACGACGTGACCGTCTCGGCGTTCCACATCGACACCGCGGCGGTCACCAACGCCCAGTTCGCCCGGTTCGTGAAGGAGACCGGTCACGTCACCGACGCCGAGGACCTCGGCCTGTCGGGCGTCTTCCACCTCCTCGTCGACGCCGACCGCAGCGACGTGCTCGGCCAGGCCGCCGGCACGCCGTGGTGGGTCACCGTGCGCGGCGCCGACTGGCGCCACCCCTTCGGTCCCCGGTCGGGGATCGGCGACCTGCGCCAGCACCCCGTCGTCCACGTCAGCTGGCGCGACGCCCGCGCCTACGCCGCCTGGGCCGGCAAGCGGCTGCCCACCGAGGCCGAGTGGGAAGTGGCGGCGCGCGGCGGGCTCGCCGACTCGCGCTTCCCGTGGGGCGACGAGCTGACGCCGTCCGGGCGGTGGCGCTGCAACATCTGGCAGGGCACCTTCCCGACGGCGAACACCCTCGACGACGGGTTCCTGGGCACCGCGCCGGTGGCGACGTTCCCGCCCAACGGCTACGGCCTGCACCAGACCGTCGGCAACGTGTGGGAGTGGTGCGAGGACGCCTTCTCCCCCACCACCTACGCCGGGCGCGTCGGCACCGAGGTCGTCGACCCGCTCGTCACCGCACCTGCCGACGGCGACCACGACGACGTGCTCCGGGTCATGCGCGGCGGCTCCTACCTGTGCCACGACTCCTACTGCTACCGCTACCGCGTGGCTGCCCGGTCGTCGAACACCGAGGTCTCGGCCAGCGGCAACATCGGGTTCCGCTGCGCCAACGACGCGTGACCGTCCCACCGGAGACGGCACTGACGACCGATCGCGCCTGGGGCGAGAGCCGGCTCGTCCGGCAGGTCCGCCCTACGTAGCCGCGCTCGGCAGCGACAACGTCCAGTAGGCCGCGCGCTCGCCGTCGACGACGGGCCGGAGGCCAGGCCGCACGGTCCACCCGAGCCGTCGGCACAGCGTGACGACGGGGTCGTCGTGGTCGACCACCAGCCCGACGGACGACGCCCCGTCGGCCCGGGCGACGCCGGCCGCGGCACCGAGCAGGGCGGTGCCGACCCCACGGCCACGGGCGTGCTCGACGACGGCGAGGGACTCGACCTCGGGCGTCGCGCCGAGCGCACCCACGACGTCGTCGTGACGGCTGCGCGCGAGCAGGTGCACGTGCCCGACGACGGCGTCGCCGTCCCAGGCCAGCAGGTAGGTCGCGGTGCCGGCCTGCTGCTCGGCCCAGCGGCGCGGGTGGGCCCGGCTCGCCGAGGGCAGCACGTGCTGCAGCGCCTCGACGTCGGCGTCGCCGGCACACGGGCGCACCTCGACCGCCAGGTGATCGCGCTCGAGCGAGCGGTGGAACCACACGGTCTGCCAGTGCCACTCGGGTCCGGACTCGCGCCAGGTCTCCGACCAGCCGAGCGCCCGGTAGAACGCCAGCGCCTCGGGCTGGTGGTCGCCGACGTCGAGCAGGAGGTCGGTGAGTCCGCGGCGGCGGGCGTCGTCCTGCAAGGCGTCCATGAGGCCGCGCGCGATGCCGCGCCGGCGGGTCGCGGGGTGCACCCGGAGCCGGATCACCCGCCCCAGCCGGGGGCGGTCGTGCACGGTACGCAGTCCGCCGACGCCCACCAGCGCGTCGCCGTCGACCGCGACGAGCAACGTCCCGCCGGCGGCGAGCACCGTGCCGGACGGGTCGACCAGGTCGGGCGGGCCCGTCGGCGCGACTCGCCGCGCCGGCAGCGGGACGGGGACGGACCCGTCCTCGGTGACGCCGGCGTCGGGCAGGTGGGCCAGCGCCCAGAGCGCCGGGAGGTCGTCGGGTTCGAACGGCCGCACCACGGTCATGGGATGACCCTAGTCAGCGGTCGAGCGTCACCCACCCAGTTTCCGGGATCGGCTGCGGTGGTCTCGAGCCGCCCGTCACGGTGCGAGCGAGCTCGCCCCGTGGGGCTCCCTCGACCTCTTCGGGTCGCGAGTCGCGAGCAAGCTCGCGCCTCGCGCCTCAGACGTTGAACCCGAGCGCCCGCAGCTGCTCGCGACCGTCCTCGGTGATCTTGTCCGGACCCCACGGCGGCATCCAGACCCAGTTGATCGCGACGTCGTTGACCAGGCCCTCGAGAGCGGCGTTGGTCTGGTCCTGGATGACGTCGGTCAGCGGGCACGCCGCGGAGGTGAGCGTCATGTCGAGCACGCAGTTGGAGCCCTCGTCGAGGTGGACGTCGTAGACGAGGCCGAGGTCGACGACGTTGATCCCGAGCTCGGGGTCGACGACGTCCTTCATCGCCTCGGTGACGTCGTCGACCGAGACCGTGGCGGTGCCGCCGCCGGTCGCCTCGGGGACGTCGGGAAGATCGGAGTGGTCAGTCATCAGTTGCCTCCAGGGACTGGGTCGTGGCGTCCTTCCAGGCCATCCACGACAGAAGTGCGCACTTGACGCGGGCGGGGAACTTGGCGACGCCGGCGAAGGCGATGCCGTCCTCGAGCACGTCCTCGTCGGGCTCGACCTGCCCCTTGCCCTGCATGAGGGTGAGGAAGGTCTGGTGGATCTCCAGGGCCTCGTCGACCGGCTTGCCGATGACGAGGTCGGTCAGCACCGACGCTGAGGCCTGCGAGATCGAGCAGCCGACGGCGTCGTAGGAGACGTCGGCGACCTGGCCGTCGGCCACGTGCACGCGGAGCGTCACCTCGTCGCCGCAGGTCGGGTTGACGTGGTGGACCTCCGCCTCGAACGGGTCACGGAGGCCCGCGTGGTGGGGGTTCTTGTAGTGGTCCAGGATGATCTCCTGGTACAGCGCATCGAGCTCGGACGACATGGTGCTCACCCCAACTTGAAGTAGGAGCGGGTGTATTCCAGGCCCTCGACGAGCGCGTTGATCTCGCCCGGCGTCGTGTAGAGGTACGACGACATGCGGGTCGAGCTCTGCACGCCGAAGCGCGCGTGGGCCGGCTTGGCGCAGTGGTGGCCGGCCCGGACGGCGACGCCGCGCGAGTCGAGCACCTGGGCGATGTCGTGCGGGTGCACGCCGTCGACCTCGAACGAGATCGCACCGCCGCGCGAGGCGGCGTCGAGCGGGCCGAGCACGCGCAGGCCCGGCACGGTGGCAAGGCCCTCGAGCGCGTAGGCGGTGATGGCCTGCTCGTGGGCGTGGACGGCGTCGAGGCCGACGTGTGCGAGGTAGTCGACCGCGGCGCCGAGCCCGATGGCCTCGACGATCGGCGGCGTGCCGGCCTCGAAACGGTGCGGCGCCTTGGCGTAGGTCGAGCGCGCCATCGTGACGGTCTCGATCATCTCGCCGCCGCCGTGGAACGGCGGGAGCTCGTTGAGCAGCCCCTCGCGGCCCCACAGGACGCCGATGCCGGTCGGGCCGACGGTCTTGTGGCCGGTGAAGACCAGGAAGTCGCACCCGGTGGCGGCGACGTCGACCGGCAGCTGGGGCGCGGCCTGCGAGGCGTCGACGACGGAGTAGGCCCCGACGGCCTTCGCCCGGGCGACCAGGTCGGCGACCGGGTTGATGGTGCCGAGCATGTTCGAGACCCAGGTGAAGGCCACGACCTTGGTGTGCTCGTCGACGAGCCGGTCGGCGTCGGACAGGTCGAGGCGGCCGTCGTCGGTGAGCCCGAACCAGCGCAGCTCGGCGCCGGAGCGCTCGCAGGCCAGCTGCCACGACACGATGTTGGAGTGGTGCTCCATCTCGGTGATGACGACGTTGTCGCCGGGGCCGAGCTCGATCGTGCGGGCCAGCAGGTTGAGCGCCTCGGTGGCGTTCTTGGTGAAGACGACCTCGTTGCGCGACGGCGCGTTGATGAAGGCCGCCACCTTGTCACGAGCCCCCTCGTAGGCCTCGGTCGACTCCGCGCCCAGGGTGTGCATGGCGCGGGCGATGTTGGCGTTGTGCCGCTCGAGGTGGTCGACCATCGTGTCGATGACGACCTGCGGCTTCTGCGAGGTGTTGGCGCTGTCGAGGTAGACCAGCGGGCCACCACCCGCGACGGTCCGGGTGAGGATCGGGAAGTCGGCGCGGATCACCTCCAGCTCGGGGAGGAGGCCGGCCAGCGTGGTCTGGGTCATCTCAGACCGTCGCCGTCAGGAAGCGCTCGTAGCCGTTGGCCTCGAGCTCGTCGGCGAGCTCGGGGCCGCCCGACTCGGCCACCCGGCCGGCGACGAACACGTGCACGCGGTCGGGCGTGATGTAGCGCAGGATGCGGGTGTAGTGCGTGATCAGCAGGACGCCCTTGCCCTCGCGGGCCCGGAAGCGGTTGACGCCCTCGGAGACGACCTTGAGCGCGTCGATGTCGAGGCCCGAGTCGGTCTCGTCGAGGATCGCGATCTTCGGGTCGAGCAGCTCGAGCTGGGCGATCTCGTGACGCTTCTTCTCACCGCCGGAGAAGCCCTCGTTGACCGAGCGCTGGGCGAAGGTCGGGTCGAGGTCGAGGTCGCCGAGGGACTTGTTGACGTCCTTGACCCAGGTGCGCAGCTTGGGCGCCTCGCCGTCGATGGCGGTCTTCGCGGTGCGCAGGAAGTTCGACACCGAGACGCCGGGCACCTCGACGGGGTACTGCATCGCCAGGAACATCCCGGCGCGCGCACGCTCGTCGACGGTCATCGCGAGGACGTCGTCACCGTCGAGGGTCACCGAGCCACCGGTGACCTCGTACTTCGGGTGGCCGGCGACCGAGTAGGCCAACGTCGACTTGCCCGAGCCGTTGGGTCCCATGATCGCGTGGGTCTCGCCGTCGTCGATCGTCAGCGTGACGCCCTTGAGGATCTCCTTGGGGCCGTCCTCGGTCTGGACCGAGACGTGCAGGTCCTTGATCTCCAACGTGCTCATTGCGGGTTGACTCCGTTCAGGGTGGTGGTGGTGTCGACGTAGACACCGTCGTCGCGGACCTCGACAGGGAAGGTCGCGACCGGTTCGGTGGCGGGCAGGCCGGTCGGCTTGCCCGTGCGGAGGTCGAAGCTCGACCCGTGCAGCCAGCACTCGATGGTGCAGGTGCCGGCGCTCGAGGCGACCTCGCCCTCGCTCAGAGCGACGTGGGCGTGGCTGCAGAGGTCCTGGATCGCGAAGAACTCCTCGCCCTGCTCGGTCGTCTGGCGGGCGATGGCGACGTCGACGTCACCGATCGTGACGCCCAGGCCCTCGTCGGCGGGGACGTCGCTGGGTGCGCACGCGAGCTCGAAGGCCATGTCAGGCGATGCCCTTCAGGACGTTCTTGGCCAGCTCGGCCTCGACGGTCTCGGTCAGCTTCTCCTCGAGCGAGGGGATGCCGACCTTGCGGATGAGGTCCTGGAAGAAGCCGTGCAGCACGAGCCGGCGCGCCTCCTCGTCGCTGATGCCGCGCGAGCGGAGGTAGAACAGCTGCTCGTCGTCGAAGCGAGCGGTCGCCGAGGCGTGACCGGCACCCTCGATCTCGCCGGTCTCGATCTCGAGGTTCGGCACCGAGTCGGCCTGACAGCCGTCGGTGAGCACCAGGTTGCGGTTCTCCTCGTAGGTCTCGATGCCCTCGGCGACCTTGCGGATGAGCACGTTGCCGATCCACACCGTGTGGGCGCCGTCGCCCTGCAGCGCACCCTTGTAGACCACGTTGCTCTTGGTGCGGGGCTGGTTGTGGTCGGCGAAGAGCCGGTGCTCGAGGTGCTGCCCGGCGTCGGCGAAGTAGAGGCCGAGCAGCTCGGCCTCGCCACCCGGGGCGTCGTACTCGACGTTGGCGTGCATGCGCACGACGTCGCCGCCGAAGCTGATCGAGGTGTGCTTGACCGAGGCGTCGCGCCCGACCCGGATGGCGTCGCGGCCGAGGTGGACGGCGTCGTCGTCCCAGTCCTGCAGCGAGACGACGTTGACCTGCGCGCCGTCGCCGACGACGACCGAGGTCGTGGCGACGTAGCGGGCCGAGCCGGTGTGCACCAGCACGATGGTGGCCTTCGCGAACGCGCCGACCTTGATCACGAGGTGGCCGTAGACGAGGTCGTCGGCCGACTCACCGTGCAGGCGCAGGACGACGGGCTCGCTCGTCTCGAGCTCGGTCGGGACGTCGAGCAGCACCGCACCGCCGGCCCGGGCGACCGCCAGCGCCGCCGGGCGGTCGTTGGGGGCGAGCTCGCCGAGCTCACGGGCCCGGTCGGCGGTGATGTCGGTGAGCGTGACGCCCTCGGGCAGCTCGGTCGTCCGGCCCAGTCGGGCCTCGGAGGCCTCGCCGTCGAGCGCGCCGCGCAGGCGCTTCAGCGGGGTGAAGCGCCAGATCTCCTCGCGGCCGGTCGGCAGCGGGTGGTCGGCCAGGTCGTAGGTCGGCGGCGGGTTGAGGTGGGAGAAGGACAGGTGTCCGTCCTTGGTCGAGCCCTGCTCCAGGCTCGCCTCCACGCTCTCGCGGGCAGCGTCGGTCACAGTCACGTGCAAGTCTTCCTAGCTTCGGTGGTGCGGTCTGGGCGGAGCGGCGTCAGCCGACCGCGCCCTCCATCTGCAGCTCGATGAGCCGGTTGAGCTCGAGGGCGTACTCCATCGGCAGCTCCTTGGCGATCGGCTCGACGAAACCGCGCACGATCATCGCCATCGCCTCGTCCTGCTCCATGCCGCGCGACATGAGGTAGAAGAGCTGGTCGTCGGAGACCTTCGAGACCGAGGCCTCGTGGCCCATCGACACGTCGTCCTCGCGGATGTCGACGTAGGGGTAGGTGTCGGAGCGGCTGATCTGGTCGACCAGGAGCGCGTCGCACAGCACGTTGGACTTCGAGCCGTGCGCGCCCTCGTTGACCTGGATCAGGCCGCGGTAGGACGTGCGCCCGCCGCCGCGGGCGACCGACTTCGACAGGATCGAGGACGACGTGTGCGGCGCGGCGTGCACCATCTTGGCGCCGGCGTCCTGGTGCTGGCCCTCGCCGGCGAACGCGATCGAGAGCGTCTCGCCCTTGGCGTGCTCGCCCATGAGGTAGACGGCGGGGTACTTCATCGTCACCTTCGAGCCGATGTTGCCGTCGACCCACTCCATCGTGGCGCCGGCCTCGCAGACCGCGCGCTTGGTGACGAGGTTGTAGACGTTGTTCGACCAGTTCTGGATGGTCGTGTAGCGGCAGCGGCCGCCCTTCTTGACGATGATCTCGACGACCGCGGAGTGCAGCGAGTCGGAGGAGTAGATCGGCGCGGTGCAGCCCTCGACGTAGTGCACGTAGGCGTCTTCGTCGACGATGATCAGCGTGCGCTCGAACTGACCCATGTTCTCGGTGTTGATCCGGAAGTAGGCCTGCAGCGGGATGTCGACGTGCACGCCCTTCGGCACGTAGATGAACGACCCGCCCGACCACACCGAGGTGTTCAGCGCCGCGAACTTGTTGTCGCCGACCGGGATCACGGTGCCGAAGTACTCCTGGAACAGCTCCGGCTGCTCCTTGAGGGCGGTGTCGGTGTCGAGGAAGAGCACGCCCTGGGCCTCGAGGTCCTCACGGATCGAGTGGTAGACGACCTCGGACTCGTACTGGGCGGCGACGCCGGCGACGAGGCGCTGCTTCTCGGCCTCGGGGATGCCGAGCTTGTCGTAGGTGTTCTTGATGTCCTCGGGCAGGTCCTCCCAGCTCTGGGCCTGCTTCTCGGAGGAGCGCACGAAGTACTTGATGTTGTCGAAGTCGATGCCGCCGAGGTCGGAGCCCCAGGTGGGCATGGGCTTGCGGCCGAAGAGCTTGAGGCCCTTGAGACGCAGGTCGAGCATCCACTGCGGCTCGGACTTCTTCGCCGAGATGTCGCGCACGACGTCCTCGTTGAGACCGCGGGTGGCCGCGGCGCCGGCGACGTCGCTGTCGGCCCAGCCGAAGTCGTAGCGGCCGATGTCCTTGAGCTCGGGGTTGAGGTCCTCGATCGAGGTCATGTGGTGACCTGCTCCTTCTTCGTCGGTGTGTCGGGGATGCACGTGGTACAGACCCCGTCGCCGTGAGCGATGGTGGCCAGGCGCTGGACGTGGCGGTCGAGCACGCGGCTGATGGCCGCGGTCTCCTCCTCGCACAGCTGGGGGAACTCGTGCGCCACGTGGGAGACCGGGCAGTGCTGCTGGCACAGCTGCTCCCCCACGGGCGACTCGCGGACCGACGCGGCGTAGCCCTCGTCGGAGAAGACCTTGGCCAGCACGTGTGCCGGACCGAGGTCGGGGTGGTCGGCCATGACCGTGTCGAACCGCTCCTCGACGAACGTCGCACGACGCCGTGCGAATTCCCGGACGGCGTCGTCGCCGCCGGTCTCGGCGAGGAACCGCAGCGCGTCGGCCGCGAGGTCGTCGTACTGCTGGTCGAAGCCGTCGCGGCCGGTCTCGGTGAGCGCGAACTCCTTGGCGGGGCGCCCACGACCGCGCGAGCCGCCGGGCCGGGGGTCGCGCGCGACGACGCGGCCCTCGTCGAGCAGCTGGTCGAGGTGTCGACGCACGGCGGCCGGGGTGAGGTCGAGACGCTCGGCGAGTGCCGCGGCGGTGGAGGGGCCGTTGGTCAGGATCGAGCGGGCGACGCGCTGGCGCGTCGTCTCGTCGGTCCCGGTGAATTCCACAACACCAGTGTGCCGATATTGCTCGGCGCACTTCAAGCAAGGCCGACCTAACCTGCGCCCACCTCGCGCGGCGCAGCCCGTCGGGCGGAGCCCGACTGTGTCCCACAGCACACCCCGAGGCCCCTGGACGGCGGCCTCAGCCGTGGTCGTCGCGGGGTCTGGTGGCGCGCAACCAGGCGAGCCCGAGGAACGGCAGCACCAACGGCAGGAGCGCGTAGCCCTGGCCGAAGTGCGACCACACGGTCTTGTCGGGGAACAGCGCCGTGTCGACGTAGGACAGCACGCCGATCGACAGGACGCCCAGCAGCTCGACGGCGCAGGAGGCGACGGCCACGCGCCAGGCGCGTCGTCCGCCGAGGAGCAGGCAGGTCGTCGCGACCAGGTAGATGACGGCGGCGACCAGCGAGAGCGTGTAGGCGAACGGCGCCTTGTCGGCCTCCGTGCCCAGCTGGACGAGCGAGCGACCGGTGGCGGCGACGGCGAAGACGCCGTAGACGAAGACCAGGACCCGGCCGGGGCCGGACGACAGCTCGCCCTGCTTCGGCACGGGGGTGCTCACGCGTGGCCCGCCCAGATCGTCTCGAGGCGCAGCTGCAGGCCGACGACGGTGAGGGCCGCGACCCCGAGGACGGCGGTGCCCCAGCGGGTGCGCTCGGCGAGCGACCAGAACACCCCGATCGGCAGGGCGAGCGCGTTGCCGACGAGGTAGCTGACGAAGAGCACGCCCTCAACGTCGCGGTCGGTCTGCGCGAGCAGCACGCAGCCGAGCACGAGCTGCCCGATGACGACGAGCTCGTAGACGGCGAGCAGCGCGAACGTGCGGTCCTGGGGCTCCTCGTCGCGCACCAGGGCGACGGCCACGACCACGAGCGACACGACGCCCAGGCCCACGATGAGCCAGGTCAGCCAGTCGGTCACCCGTTCATCGTAGGGACCTCAGTCGTAGGCGTCGGCGTTGACCCACCCGGCCACGCCGCGCCACGAGTTGGCGCCCATGACGCCGTCGACCGGGCCCGTGTAGCCGTGCCGGGCGGCGAGTCGCTGCAGGGCCGCCCAGGTGTTCGTGCCCGGCTTGCCGTCGATCGGTCCGGCGTAGCCGAAGTGGTCGCGCAGGTGCCGCTGCAGGGCGGCGTAGGTGTTGACGCCGGGGACGCCGTCGATCGGCCCGGTGTAGCCGGCCTCGATGCGCATCGCGTTCTGCACCCGCTTCCAGAAGACGGTGCCGGGCACGCCGTCCTGCGCCGTCGACGTCTTCGGCAGGCCGGCGCCACCGCCGATCACCTCGAGCGGGTTGCGTCGCACGCCCGAGGGGTCGATGAGGTGGACGTGGCAGTGCGGCCCGGTCGACGAGCCCGACCCCGGTGCGCCGGCGGCGCCTCCCGAGAGGCCGACGGTCTGGCCGCGCGCGACCGACTGGCCGTTGCTGCAGGAGAACGACGACAGGTGCAGGTACTGGGTACGCCAGCCGTCGCCGTGGCTGATGGTCACCGTGTGACCCCCGGTGCCGTTGTCCGGCGTGTTGGTGATCGTGCCCGCGCCCGACGCCGGCAACGCCGTCCCGACGCCCATGCCGTAGTCGATGCCGCCCAGCGAGCCGCGGTCCAGGTGCTCCTGCCACGTCCCGGTGATCGCGTAGCCGGTGAACGGGTTGTAGAGGTCGGCAGCGTGCGCCGGCGTCGCGGTGAGCGCGCGGGAGGCGAGCCACAGCCCGCCCAGTCCCGCCCCGAGCCGGAAGACGCCCCGGCGGTCGATCGCCGACGTGGTGGTGCCCGATTGCCCGCATCCGTCGCACATGGGACCACCCGAGCAGCAACGGGCGCCGGGGCACAACGGGATGCCCCTGGATCGAGGGATATCCCTGCCGCTCCCTACACTCGGGACGTGTCCGACCAGCCCGCCGTCGTCGTCGACGGCTTGGTGATGGTCTACGGCGACAAGGTCGCGGTCGACGGCCTCAGCCTCGAGGTCGCTGCGCACACCATCACCGCGGTGCTCGGTCCCAACGGCGCCGGCAAGACGACGACGCTCGAGACCTGCGAGGGCTACCGGCGTCCGCAGCGCGGATCGGTGCGCGTGCTCGGGCTCGACCCGGTGCGCGACCGCCGCGCCCTGCTGCCCCGGATCGGCGTGATGCTGCAGAGCGGCGGTGCGTGGAGCGGCGTGCGAGCCGTCGAGATGCTGCGCCACGTCGCCCGGCTGCACGCCCACCCGCTCGACGTCGACCTGCTGGTCGACCGGCTCGGCCTCGACGAGTGCGGCCGGACGCCGTACCGGCGCCTCTCCGGCGGCCAGCAGCAGCGTCTGGGCCTGGCGATGGCGATCGTCGGCCGGCCCGAGCTGGTCTTCGTCGACGAGCCGACCGCCGGCCTCGACCCGGCCGTCCGCCGAGACGTGTGGGACCTGCTCGAGGAGCTGCGCGCCGACGGCGTCACCGTCGTGCTCACCACCCACTACATGGACGAGGCCGAGCGACTCGCCGACCGGGTGCACATCGTCGACCGGGGTACGCTCGTCGCCTCCGGCACGCCCCTCGAGCTGACCCGCGGCGGCTCGGTCGCCACGATCCGGCTCGTGGTCACCGAGCCGTTCCCGCCCGGCTCCCCCGCCTCGCTCGCCACCGACCTCGGGCCGGGCACGGAGGTCACGCAGCTCGACGCCGTCAGCCTGCTGGTCACCGGGCCGGCCGACGCCTCCACCCTCGGCAAGGTCTCGCGCTGGTGCGAGACCCACGGCGTGCTGCCCGAGTCGCTGACGCTCGGCCAGCGCAACCTCGAGGACGTCTTCCTCGAGCTCACCCGGGGCTCGGTCGCATGAGCACCTTCTCCCCCGCGCCCGGCGCCGCGCCCGTCGTCCGGCAGGTGCTGGTGCAGGCCTCGATGGAAGCCCGGCTCATGCTGCGCAACGGCGAGCAGCTGCTGCTCGCCGTCGTCATCCCGGTGATCGTGCTGGTCGGCGGGGTGCGCGGGGCGGAGCGCATCGACCTGTCCTACGGCGTCGAGACGTTCGCGCCCGGTGTGCTCGCCCTCGCGGTGATGTCGACGTCGTTCACCGCGCTGGCGATCGCCACCGGGTTCGAGCGGCGTTACGGGGTGATCAAACGGCTCGGCACCTCGCCGTTGTCGCGCACCGCGTTGCTGGGCGGCAAGGTGCTCGCGCTGCTGGCCGTCGAGGCGCTCCAGGTCGCCGTCATCGCCGGCGTCGCCGTGGCGCTCGGCTGGGAGCCGTCGGTCTCGGTGGTCGGGGTGCTGCTGACGGTGGTGCTCGGCACGGCCGCGTTCGCCTCGCTGGGCCTGCTGCTGGCCGGCTCGCTGCGGGCCGAGGCGACCCTCGCCGCGGCCAACCTCGTCTACCTGCTGCTGATGGCCGGCGGCGCCGTCGTGCTGCCGGCGTCGGCCTACGGCTCGTTCGGCGACGTCGTCCACTGGCTGCCGTCGGGGGCGCTCGGCGAGGCGATGCGCACGGCGCTCGGCGAGAGCGGTGACGCCGGCGTCCCATGGCGCGACCTGCTCGTGCTGGCCGGGTGGAGCGTCGTCGGCGCCGGGGCGACCGCGCGCACGTTCAAGTGGGAGTGAGCGACCTCAGCGTCGCTTGACGCGGAAGCGTTGCCACGGGCTGACCGCTGCGTCGCTGGTGCGATCGGCGGCCCACACTCCTCGCACGCGAAGCTTCTGGCCCGGATGCACCGCGAACCGGACCACGCCGCGCCCCCACCTGTTCATCGGCCGGCACGCCGGTCCTCGACGCGCGACCCACCGGTCACCAAGGAGCCGCTGCACCTGCACGGTGATGCAGGCCCCTCTCGTGGCCGGGAGCGTCCGGAGGTCGACGGCGACCCGACGCCGGGACGACGGGAAGGCCCTCGGTCCCAGCGGCGCGATGCCGCGCACCGCCGACGTGAGGCTCTTGAGCCTGGTGAACGAGGCCGCACCCATGGCGAGCCGCGCGGCTCCGGAGTAGGACTGCGCCACGAAGGTGGTCCGTTCCGAGACCGGGACGGTGACGCGCACGGCGCCCCTCGCGTCCGGCTGCCCGGCGGCCACGAGCCGGCGACGGCCGTCGCGGGTCACGGCGTGCACGGTGACCCGGTTTACCTCGTGCCCCAGGGCGGCGTAGGCCGTCACTGCGACGTCCCAGGTGCGCCCTTCTCCCACCCGCCGAGGTCGCAGGATCACGCGCGCCGAGGGCGGGAACGGCGGCGTGGCCGACGGCGACTGGTAGGAGGCCACCACCGTGACCAGCTCGCCACCGTCGCAGTCGATGCGACCGACGAGGTGGAAGCCGGCTACCGAGCCGTCGGCGCGGTAGTCCAGGTAGGGGAACGTGACGGTCGCGGTGACCCTCGGGGGGGTTACTCGACCGCGGCACCACGCCGCGTCGAGCCGCAGCGGGATCGCCTGCGGCTCGACCGGCAGCCCTGCCGAGCTGACCGACCCCATCGCCCCCGAGTAGACCTGCCCTTCCTGGAGCCGACGTCCGCGTGGGGCGATGACGACCAGCGACGCGACCGGCTGGTGGTCGTCGACGTGAGGGCCTTCGAAGGCCAGGGAGAGGAACCGCCGGTCGCCGACGACCTGGAAGGACTCGTGCGTCTCGAGGCTCGCGTACTCGTCCCGGGTCTCGCCAGAGGCCTGGAGGTGCTGGACCGCGACCTGGGTGTGCCCGGCGTCGCCGACTCCCAGCAGGGAGAGGTCGACCGCCGAGCCTGCGGACGTCGGCACCACGAGCCGGCCGGTCTGAACGTCGTTGGTCGTCGCCCGGTAGGCCACGGCCAGCGCGCATTCACCGCCCGGGGGCACCACCGCGCACGCGGACGTGTCGACGTCGAACGGCCCCGAGACCGCGGGACGCCCGAGAGCCAGAGGGACCAGCCCGGCGTTGACGACGTGGACGAGCTGCGGCGTGTGGTCGCGTCCGGGGTAGGTGGCACTCCACCTCACCTGCTCGGCGGTCACCAGGAGCGGTGGAGACGGCAGGTCGACCCGGACCTGGCCACGGACCACCGGAGCGCCGACGAAGCTGCCGCAGCGGAGCTCGTAGCCGATCCAGAAGTGGGAGAGGTCCGGCGCGAGGTCGTGCACGGTGAAGCTGCTGCCGCCTTCGCCGTGGCAGACGCTGCCGCCGACGGTGATGGACAGGTCGGCGCTGCCAGGCGGCGGCGAGCCGGACGGGAGGCGAGCCGGGACCGCGTAGGTGCCCGGCTGAAGCGACCGGCCCGCCGGGGCCGAGAACGTGAGGTCGAGCAGCGAGGCCCGGCCGTCGCGGTCGCCGATCCGGACCAGGACGTCGTGCTCGTCGCCCCCGACCCAGATCTCGTCGTCGGCCCGGTAGATCAGCTGGGCGCCCAGGCTCACGGGCTCGTCGGCGTCGCCGATCATCGTGACGTAGGACGACGGGTCGACAGCCGTGCGGTGGGGGTCGATGAACAAGAACCGCTCGGGGCCGGCCGCCGATGGCGGCACGACACCCGCGAGCGCAGCCACGACCGAGGCCAGCACGACCATGACGACCCACGAGCTCGACAGCCTCGGACGAGACGCCATGACTTCTCCCGTCGACGATGTGAGCGGACTTTCGCACCGCCAGGGTGTGCTGGGACTCACCCCTAGGGACCTCTCTTGTCGGTTCCTGCGACCCCGCCTGGGATGATCGTCGGGTGATCGACCTGACCCGCTGGATGCGCACCCTCGGCTGGGCCAGCCTGGTCGCCAACATCGGCATCGTGGTGACCGGCGGCGCCGTCCGGCTGACCGGGTCGGGGCTGGGCTGCCCGACATGGCCGCGGTGCACCGACGAGTCGTTCCGGCCGCACGGCGAGCTCGAGCTGCACTCGGCGATCGAGTTCGGCAACCGGCTGCTGACCTTCGTGCTCGCCGCCGTCGCCGTCGCCACGTTCGTGGCGGCGTGGCAGACCGGACGCCGCGAGCTGCGCTCGCTGGCCACCGTGCTCGCGCTCGGCGTCCCGGCCCAGGCGCTCATCGGCGGCGTCACCGTGCTGACCGACCTCAACCCGTGGATCGTCTCGCTGCACCTGCTGCTGTCGATGGCGATGATCGGCGTCGCCGTGTCGCTGCTGCGGCGGGTCGACCACGGGGTCGAGCAGCGAACGTCGGGGCGGGTGCCGGGGCTCGCCTGGCTCACGTTCGCGACCGGCTGGGTGGTGCTCTACCTCGGCACCGTCGTCACCGGCGCCGGCCCGCACGCCGGCGACGCCGACACCGCGCGCAACGGCCTCGACCCGCTCCAGCTGAGCCAGCTGCACGCCGACTCGGTGTTCTTGTTCGTCGGCCTCACGGTCGGTCTGCTCGCCGCCGCGCCGCGACCGGCCCGGCGCGCGGTCGCCGTCCTGCTGGGCGTCGAGCTCGGCCAGGGCACCATCGGCTTCGTCCAGTACTTCACCGACCTGCCCGAGGTGCTGGTGGGCTTCCACCTGCTGGGTGCGGCACTCACCTCGGCGGCGATGACTCGGGCCCTGCTGGCCGTCGTGCTCACGCAGCGCGCCGACGTCGTCCCGAGGCAGGCCCGCACCACCGAGGCGATGCTGGTCGACTGACCTGCGCAGACGTCCGTCCCCAGCGAGGACGAGCGAAAGCGCCTAGAACAGCAGCGGGTCGAGGGCGACCGCGACGAACAGCAGCGACAGGTAGAGGTTGCTGTGGTGGAACAGCCGCATCGGCTGGATGACCGAGAGGTCCTCGGTACCGCGGGCGCGACGCCACATGCGGTGGGCCTCGACGATGAAGATCGCACCGAGCACCGTCGCGACGGCCGGGTAGACGAACCCGGTGCCGGCGACCGGCCACAGCAGCAGCGAGGTGGCCACCATCACGTAGCTGTAGAGCACGATCTGCTTGCCGACCTCGGCCGCGGGGCGGACGACGGGCAGCATCGGGACGTCGACGTTGGCGTAGTCCTCGCGGTAGCGCAGCGCCAGGGCCCAGGTGTGCGGCGGGGTCCAGAAGAAGACGACGGCGAACAGCACGACCGGCACCCACGACAGCTCGCCGGTGACCGCCGTCCAGCCGATGAGGGCCGGGAAGCAGCCGGCGATGCCGCCCCAGACGATGTTCTGGGTGGTGCGCCGCTTGAGCAGCATCGTGTAGCCGAAGACGTAGAACGCGTTGGCGCCGACCGACAGGGCCGCCGAGAGCGGGTTGACCCAGTACCAGAGCACCACGGTCGAGACGACCATCAACGCGGTCGCGAACGCGAGGGCGGCGCCCGGCGTGACGACGTGCCGCGGCAGCGCCCGACGGCGGGTGCGGCGCATCTGCTCGTCGATGTCGCGGTCGTAGACGCAGTTGTAGGCCGACGCCGAGCCGGCCGACAGCGCGCCGCCGACGACGGTGGCGAGCACGAGGCCGAGCGCCGGCACGCCACGCTCGGCGAAGAACATCACCGGGACGGTGGTCAGGAGCAGCAGCTCGATGACGCGCGGCTTGGTGAGGCCGACGTAGGCGGCGACGACGTCCTTGAACGACTTCTCGGAGGTCGGCCCTCGTTCGGGGTCCGGTTCCTGCACCGCAGGTCGCGTCTCGTCGACGTAGGTCACGTGCGTCCGTTCGGGGCCGGGAAGTCTGGGCAGTCACTGCCGCGTGGGGCGGACTAGCACACCCACCGAGGCGGTGTGAGTCTAGCGCCAGCCGTGAGTAGGCTCGGCATTGCCCGTGACCCACCCTCGCAGCGCGCTCTAGGAGTTCCGTGAGCAACACCCCCGCCCTCGACTGGACCGACCTCGACGCGAAGGCCGTCGACACCGCTCGGGTCCTCGCGATGGACGCCGTCCAGAAGGTCGGCAACGGCCACCCCGGTACCGCCATGAGCCTCGCGCCGGCGGCCTACCTCCTCTTCCAGAAGGTCATGCGCCACGACCCGGCCGACCCCGAGTGGGTCGCCCGCGACCGGTTCGTGCTCTCGTGCGGCCACTCGAGCATCACGCTCTACACGCAGCTCTACCTCGGCGGCTTCGGTCTCGAGATCGAGGACATCAAGGCGCTGCGCACGTGGGGCTCGAAGACCCCCGGCCACCCCGAGCTCGGCCACACGGCCGGCGTCGAGGTGACCACCGGCCCGCTGGGCCAGGGCGTGGCCAACGCCGTCGGCATGGCCATGTCCGGACGCCGGGTCCACGGCCTGCTCGAGCCCCAGGCGCCGATCGGCGAGGGCGTGTTCGACCACCACGTCTACGCGCTCTGCTCCGACGGTGACCTGCAGGAGGGCGTGAGCGGCGAGGCCAGCTCGATCGCCGGCACCCAGCAGCTCGGCAACCTCACGGTCATCTACGACCGCAACCGCATCTCGATCGAGGGCGACACCGACATCGCCTTCACCGAGGACGTCGCGAAGCGCTACGAGGCCTACGGCTGGCACACGCAGGTCGTCGACTGGACCAACGGCGGCACCGAGTACGTCGAGGACGTCGAGGCACTGCACGCCGCGATCGTCGCGGCCCGCGAGGTCACCGACCAGCCCTCGCTCATCGTGCTCGACACGATCATCGCCTGGCCCGCGCCCAACGCCCAGGGCACCGAGAAGGCCCACGGCAGCGCGCTCGGCGACGACGAGGTCGCGGCGACCAAGAAGGTGCTCGGCTTCGACCCCGACCAGAAGTTCCAGGTCTCGCCGGAGGTGCTCGAGCACACCCGCAGCCTGCGCGAGCGCGGGTCGGCGTGGGGCGAGGAGTGGGATGCCACCTACCAGGAGTGGGCGGCCGCCAACCCCGACGGCGCCGAGCTGCTCCACCGGCTCAAGCGGCGCGAGCTGCCAGCCGGTCTCGCCGAGGCCCTGCCGACCTTCGAGGCCGACGCCAAGGGCGTCGCCACCCGGTCGGCGTCCGGCAAGGTGATCAACGCCCTCGCGCCGGTCATGCCCGAGCTGTGGGGCGGCTCGGCCGACCTCGCGGGCTCCAACAACACCACCATCTCGAGCGCGCCGTCGGTCGGCCCGACGGTCGCCGAGGTCGGCGACTGGTCCACCGACCCGCTCCAGGGCCGGGTGCTGCACTTCGGCATCCGCGAGCACGGCATGGGCGCGATCATGAACGGCATCGCGGCCGACCGGCTCACGCGCGTCTTCGGCGGCACGTTCCTCACGTTCTCCGACTACATGCGCGGCGCCGTCCGCGTGGCCGCCCTCAGCCGGCTGCCGGTCACCTACGTGTGGACCCACGACTCCATCGGCCTCGGTGAGGACGGACCCACCCACCAGCCCATCGAGCACCTGGCCGCGCTCCGCGCCATGCCGGGCCTCGACGTCGTCCGCCCGGCCGACGCCAACGAGACCGCGGCGGCCTGGCAGCACATCCTCGGCCGCACCGACAGCCCGGCCGCCCTGGCGCTGACCCGTCAGAACGTGCCGGTCTTCCCGCGCGGCGACGTCGACGGCGAGACCTGGGGCAGCACCGAGGGCGTCGCCCGCGGCGGCTACGTCCTCCTCGACGCCGCGAGCGGCACGCCCGACGTCGTCCTCATGGGCACCGGCTCCGAGGTCCAGCTCGCGGTCGAGGCCCGCTCCCTGCTCGCCGCCGACGGCATCTCGGCCCGCGTGGTCTCGCTGCCGTGCCTCGAGTGGTTCGACGAGCAGGACCTCGCCTACCGCGAGACGGTCATCCCGCCCACGGTCAAGGCGCGCGTCTCGGTGGAGGCCGGCGTCAAGCAGGGCTGGCGCGAGCTGGTCGGCGACCACGGTCGTGTCGTGTCCATCGACCAGTACGGCGCCTCGGCCGACTACGCCCGCATCTACACCGAGTACGGCATCACCGCGCAGGCCGTCGCCGACGCCGCGCGCGACAGCATCCGGGTGGTCACCGGCTGAGAACCAGCCGCCCGCCGAACGACTCCACCCCATCCCAGGAGGAACCCCCATGAGCGACCGCCTCAAGGCACTCGCAGACGCCGGCGTGAGCATCTGGCTCGACGACCTGTCGCGCGAACGGATCGAGACCGGCAACCTGGCCGAGCTCGTGAAGGACAAGTCGGTGGTCGGTGTGACCACCAACCCGACCATCTTCGCCTCGGCCATCGCCAACGGCGAGCGCTACGACGACCAGGTCCGCCAGCTCGTGGCCGACGGTCAGCCCGTCGACCGCGTCATCTTCGAGCTCACCACCGAGGACGTCCGCAACGCCTGCGACGTGCTCGCCCCGGTGGCCGAGTCCACCGCCGACGACGGCCGCGTCTCCATCGAGGTCGAGCCCGACCTCGCCAACGACACCGAGGGCACCATCGCCTCGGCCCAGGCCCTCTGGACGGCGGTCGACCGGCCCAACGCGCTGATCAAGATCCCGGCGACCAAGGAGGGCCTGCCCGCCATCACCGCGGTCGTCGCCCAGGGCATCAGCGTCAACGTGACGCTGATCTTCGGCACCGCCCGGTACCGGGAGGTCATGGACGCCTACCTGACCGGCCTCGAGCAGGCGCGCGACGCCGGCCTCGACCTGTCGCGCATCCGCTCGGTCGCCTCGTTCTTCGTCTCGCGGGTCGACTCCGAGGTCGACGCCCGGCTCGAGAAGATCGGCACCGACGAGGCCCTGGCGCTGCGCGGCGAGGCCGCGGTCGCCAACGCCCGCCTGGCCTACTCGGCCTTCGAGGAGGTCGTCGCCTCCGACCGCTGGAAGAACCTGGCCGACGCCGGCGCCAACGCCCAGCGGCCCCTGTGGGCCTCGACCGGCGTCAAGAACCCCGACTACTCCGACACGCTCTACGTCGCCGACCTCGTCGTCGCCGACACGGTGAACACGATGCCGGACAAGACCCTCGAGGCGTTCGCCGACCACGGCGAGGTCGAGGGCGACCAGGTCACCGGCCGGGGCGACGACGCCCAGGCGGTCTTCGACCAGCTCGCGGAGGTCGGCATCGACTTCGAGGACGTCCTCGTCGCACTCGAGCACGAGGGCGTCGACAAGTTCAAGAAGTCGTGGACCGAGCTCGTCGAGACCGTCGAGGGCCAGATGGAGAAGGCTCGCTCGTGAGCACCGGTGAGCCGCCGGTCGACGCCACCGACACCGACGCCTGGCGGCGGCTCACCGCCCTCGCCGACGACTTCGAGCCCGACCTGCGCGGCTGGTTCGCCACCGAGGCTGGTCGGGTCCCGCGGCTCACCTTCGACGCCGCCGACCTGCACGTCGACCTGTCGAAGAGCCTGGTCGACGACGACGTCCTCGCCGCCCTGCTCGAGCTGGGCGCCGCCGTCGGCGTCGAGGCCCGCCGCGACGCCATGCTGCGCGGCGACCACGTCAACCCCACGGAGGACCGCGCGGTGCTGCACACCGCGCTGCGGCTGCCGTCGTCGGCCTCGCTGACCGTCGAGTCCGGTGGTGAGCGCCAGGACGTCGTCGCCGACGTCCACGAGGTGCTCGGTCGGGTCTACGCCTTCGCCGAGCAGGTGCGCAGCGGCGAGTGGACCGGCGTCACCGGCGAGCGCATCCGCACGGTCGTCAACATCGGCATCGGCGGCTCCGACCTCGGACCGGTGATGGCATACGAGGCGCTCGCGCCCTACCGCCACCCCGAGATCGAGTGCCGGTTCATCAGCAACATCGACCCCACCGACGCCGCCACGACCCTGGCCGGCCTCGACCCGGCGTCCACGCTCTTCATCGTGTCGAGCAAGACGTTCGGCACCCTCGAGACCCTCACCAACGCGCGGCTGTGCAAGCAGTGGCTGCTCGACGGCCTCGCCGGTGACGACGCCGACGAGGCCGTGCGCCGTCACTTCGTCGCGGTCTCCACCGCGCTCGACAAGGTCGCCGACTTCGGCATCGACCCCGACAACGCCTTCGGGTTCTGGGACTGGGTCGGCGGTCGCTACTCGCTCGACTCCGCGATCGGCACCTCACTGGTCGTCGCGATCGGGCCCGAGGCCTTCGCCGACCTGTTGGGCGGCATGCACGCCGTCGACGAGCACTTCCGCACGACGCCGCTCGAGAGCAACGTGCCGGCGCTGATGGGGCTCCTCAACGTCTGGTACGCCGACTTCCTCGGTGCGCAGACCCACGCCGTCCTGCCCTACGCCCAGCTGCTGCACCGGTTCCCGGCCTACCTGCAGCAGCTGACGATGGAGTCGAACGGCAAGGGCGTGCGCTGGGACGGCACCCCGGTCACGGCCGGCACCGGCGAGGTCTTCTGGGGCGAGCCCGGCACCAACGGGCAGCACGCGTTCTACCAGCTCATCCACCAGGGCACGCGCCTGGTCCCGGCCGACTTCATCGCGTTCGCGAATCCGTCGTACCCCCTGTCCGACGGCCAGCAGGACGTGCACGAGCTGTTCCTCGCCAACTTCCTCGCACAGACCCGGGCGCTGGCCTTCGGCAAGACCGCCGACGAGGTCCGGGCCGAGGGCACCGACGACGAGGTGGTCGTCGCGGCCCGCACCTTCACCGGCAACCGGCCGACCGCCTCGATCATCGCGCCCGCCCTCACGCCGTCGGTGCTGGGGCAGCTCGTGGCGCTCTACGAGCACATCACGTTCACCCAGGGCGTGGTCTGGGGCATCGACTCGTTCGACCAATGGGGCGTCGAGCTCGGCAAGAAGCTCGCCCAGGAGGTCGGCCCGGCCCTCGACGGCGACGCCGACGCGATCGCCGCCCAGGACGCCTCCACCCAGGCCCTGCTGGCCTACTACCGCGAGCACCGGGCATGAGCCCGCGCGCCAACCCGCTCCTCGACCCGCAGGACCGTCGCCTGCCCCGCATCGCGGGCCCGTGCGGCATGGTGCTGTTCGGCGTCACCGGCGACCTGTCGCGCAAGAAGGTCATGCCGGCGATCTACGACCTCGCCAACCGCGGCCTGCTCCCGCCCGGCTTCAGCCTCGTCGGCTTCGCGCGGCGCGACTGGGCCGACCAGGACTTCGCGCAGATCGTGCACGACTCGGTGAAGGCACATGCCCGCACCGAGTTCCGCGAGGAGGTCTGGAACCAGCTCGCCGAGGGGTTCCGGTTCGTGCCTGGCGCCTTCGACGACGACCACGCGTTCGACCAGCTGCGTCGCACGATCGAGGAACTCGACGAGGTCCGCGGCACCGGCGGCAACCACGCCTTCTACCTCGCCATCCCGCCGGGTGCGTTCGGCACGGTGGCCCAGCAGCTGCGCGAGCACGGGCTGGCCGAGTCGGCGCCCGACTCCGACGCCTGGCGCCGGGTCGTCATCGAGAAGCCGTTCGGCCACGACCTCGCCTCGGCGCGGGTGCTCAACGACCAGCTCGACGCCGTCTTCCCGCCGTCCTCGATCTTCCGCATCGACCACTACCTCGGCAAGGAGACGGTGCAGAACATCCTGGCGACGCGGTTCGCCAACACGATGTTCGAGCCGCTGTGGAACAACAACTACGTCGACCACGTGCAGATCACCATGGCCGAGGACGTCGGCATCGGCGGCCGGGCGGGCTACTACGACGGCATCGGCGCCGCGCGCGACGTCATCCAGAACCACCTGCTGCAGCTCATGGCCCTCGTCGCCATGGAGGAGCCGACCTCGTTCGACGCCGAGGCGCTCCGCCTCGAGAAGCAGAAGCTCCTCGCCTCGATCAGCCTCCCGCCGCGGCTCGACCTCACGACGGCCCGCGGTCAGTACGCCGCCGGGTGGGCCGGCGGGGAGAAGGTGCTCGGCTTCCACGACGAGGACGGCATCGCGGCGTCGTCGCGCACCGAGACCTATGCGGCCATCACCCTCAACGTCGACAACCGGCGCTGGGCCGGCGTCCCGTTCTACCTGCGCACGGGCAAGCGGCTCGGACGCCGCGTGACCGAGGTCGCCGTCGTGTTCAAGAAGTCGCCGCACCAGCCGTTCAACCACACCTCGGTCGAGGACCTCACGCAGAACGCGCTGGTGATCCGCGTGCAGCCCGACGAGGGCATGACCGTGCGGTTCGGCGCCAAGGTGCCCGGCACCCAGATGGAGATCCGCGACGTCAACATGGACTTCGCCTACGGCGGCACCTTCACCGAGTCGTCGCCCGAGGCCTACGAGCGGCTGATCCTCGACGTCCTGCTCGGCGACCCGCCGCTCTTCCCCCGCCACGAGGAGGTCGAGCTGTCGTGGAAGATCCTCGACCCGATCCTCGAACGCTGGGAGGCCAAGGGCGCGCCCGAGGCCTACGCCTCGGGGGGCTGGGGGCCGGCGTCCGCCGACGCGATGCTCGCCCGTGACGGTCGCGTCTGGAGGAGACCGTAGACATGATGGAGCTGACCGACACCAACTCCTCGGCGATCGCCGCCGAGTTCACCCGGGCCCGCACCCGATCCGGCTCGCCGGCCATGGGCATGGTGATGACCCTGATCGTCGTCGTCGACGAGGACTCCGCCGAGGCGGCGATGACCAACGCCCGCAAGGCCACGCACGAGCACCCCGCACGCGTGCTCGGCGTCGTGCTCGGCAACGCGCGCGGGCGGGCCGTCGTCAACGCCCAGGTCGGCACCGGCGCCGGCTGGGGTGGCGAGGCCGCGATCATCCGGCTCTCCGGCGAGGTCGTGAAGCACGCCGACTCCGTCGTCCTGCCGCTGCTGCTGCCCGACTCCCCCGTCGCGATCTGGTGGCCGCACACCCCTCCGGCCGATCCCGCGGCCGACCCGCTCGGCGCCCTCGCCAAGCGGCGCATCACCGACGCCGCCGAGGTGCACCGCGGCAAGACCAAGGCGCTGCAGGTGCAATGCGAGTCCTACGTCGCCGGCAACACCGACCTCGCCTGGACCCGCCTGACCGCGTGGCGCGCGCTGCTCGCGGCCTCCCTCGACCAGCACCCGCTCAAGGTGACGTCGGCGACCGTGACCTCCGAGCGCACGAGCCCCAGCGCCGACCTGCTCGCGGCCTGGCTCCGCGACCGGCTCAAGGTCGAGGTGACCCGCCACGGCTCGGCCGGACCGGGCATTACCGAGGTCGTCATGCACACCAAGCAGGGCCCGATCACCATCTCGCGCTCCGACGGCCGCCTGGCCACGTTCAGCTCGCCCGGACGTCCCGACCGGCCCATCGCCCTCAAGCGCCGCAAGCTCCCCGAGCTGCTCGCCGAGGAGCTGCGTCGTCTCGACGAGGACGACGTCTACGCCGCCACCATCCGCTCCCTGGGAAGGCCGACATGACCACTCCCCTGATCGAGGTCCAGCCCGACCCCGAGACCCTCGCGACCGCGATCGCAGGTGAGCTGCTCTCGCGTCTCGCCGACCTGCAGGACGCCGGCACCGAGCCCACCGTCGGCCTCACGGGCGGCACCATCGCCGACGCCGTCCACCGTGAGCTGGCGCGTCTCACGCCTGGCTCCGAGGTCGACTGGACGAAGGTCTCGATCTGGTTCGGCGACGAGCGCTTCGTCGCCGCCGACTCCCCCGACCGCAACGCCGGTCAGGCCCGCGCCGCCTTCCTAGACGCCGTCGGCGCCACCCAGGTGCACGAGATGCCGTCGACGTCCGACGCCGCCGACGTGCACGCCGGAGCCGTGGCCTACGGCGAGGAGGTCCGCGCGCACGGATCGGGCGGGTTCGACGTGCTGATGCTCGGCATCGGCCCCGACGGCCACGTGGCCTCGCTCTTCCCGGGTCACCCGGCCCTCGAGGCCACCGACGCGATCGCCGTCGGCGTGACCGATTCTCCCAAGCCCCCGCCCGAGCGGATCTCGCTCACCTTCGAGGCCCTCGCCCGCGCCGACGTCGTCTGGTTCCTCGCCTCGGGTGAGTCGAAGGCAGACGCCGTCCGCCGTGCCCTCGCTCCCGAGGGCACCCCGGGCGCCACGGTCGTCGACACCCCGGCCCGCGGCGTCTCCGGCATCACCGAGACCACCTGGTTCCTCGACCGCCCCGCCGCGTCCCTGATCTAGACCCGACCGGTCACCCGGATCAGGGATGCGCGGCGGCCGGCTCGACCACCGACGGGGGCGCGGACGCGTCGTCCGGCAGGGCCGCGAGGGCGCCCAGGGTCAGGAACGTGGCCGCGAGCGCGCCGCTGACGACGCCGGTCGCGACGTCGAGGGGCTGGAGCCGACGACTGCGCATGAGGGACACCTCCGAGAAAGTAATTAAACTGACTCGGTCAGGTTAGCGCACAAAGAACGACGCCGGCACCCCAGGGGTGCCGACGTCGTCGGTGGAGCGTGGACGGATCAGGTCAGAAGATGACCTCGCCCGACTTGCGTCGGCTGCGCAGCAGCTGGATCGCCTCGTCGAGGATGACCTCGGCCTCCTGGTCGGAGCGACGCTCCTTCACGTAGGCCAGGTGGGTCTTGTAGGGCTCGATCTTCGGCGCCGGCGGCGGGTTGTCGGAGTCGAGCGATGCGGGCAGGCCGCACTTGGGGCAGTCCCACGAGTCGGGGACGGCGGCCTCGACCGAGAACGTGATGACCGAGCGGTGCTCGTGCGAGCAGAAGTAGGTGACGGCCTGTCGCGGCGCGGCCTCGCCACGCTCGGCCTCACCCATCGGTCCGGCGCCGACGCGGCTACCGCGGATGGCGTTTCCTCCACCAGCCATAAGGGGGTGACTCCTCGGGTTGTCTTGTCAGAGTTGAGACGCGGGCTGCGACGGGCTCAGTAGGCCTTGAGCAGCCCGAGGGCGATCACGCAGGCGAACCAGATGACACCGGTGCCGATGGTGAAGCGGTCGAGGTTGCGCTCGGCGACGGACGAACCGCCGAGCGAGCTCGAGACACCGCCTCCGAACATGTCGGAGAGGCCACCACCGCGACCCTTGTGGAGGAGCACCAGCAGGATCATCAGCCCGCTGGTCAGCAGCAGGAAGACGGTGAGAATCAGTTCCACGTTCACAGGAGGGAATCCTACGTCAGGTAGGTGACAGATCAGCGATCGGCAGGCGAGTCACAGCAACTCACCAGGTCTGGTGCCGGAGGACGCCTCAGGTCACAGGGCGGGCATGTCGTAGAAGCGGCAGATGCCGCCGAACTCGTCGGCCTGGAGGCTCGCTCCACCGACGAGCGCGCCGTCGACGTCGGCCTTGGCCATGATGCCGGCGACGTTGGCGGCCTTGACCGACCCGCCGTAGAGGATGCGGACGCCGTCGGCCGCCTCGTCGCCGTGCGCCTCGCGGACCTGCCCCCGGATCGCCTGGCAGACCTCCTGCGCGTCGTCGGGGGTGGCGACCTCGCCGGTGCCGATGGCCCACACGGGCTCGTAGGCGATGACGAGACCGGCGACCTGCTCGGCCGAGAACCCGGCGAGCGAGCCCTCGACCTGGCCCATGGTGAACGGCACGTGCTCACCGGCCTGGCGGACCTCGAGGCCCTCGCCGACACAGACGATCGGCGTCATGCCGGCCGCGAGTGCCGCGTGCGCCTTGGCGTTGACGACGTCGTCGCCCTCGCCGTGGTGCTCACGCCGCTCGGAGTGGCCGACGACGACGTAGGAGCAGCCGAGCTTGGCCAGCATCGCGGCCGAGATCTCACCGGTGTAGGCACCCGAGGCGTGCACCGAGACGTCCTGGGCGCCGTACGTGATGGAGAGCCGGTCGCCGTCGACGAGGGTCTGCACCGAGCGGAGGTCGGTGAACGGCGGGACGACGACGACCTCGACCTTGCCGTAGTCGTGCCGCTTGTCGCTCAACGTCCAGGCGAGCTTCTGGACCAGCACCACCGCTTCTTGGTGGTTGAGGTTCATCTTCCAGTTGCCCGCCATCAGCGGTGTGCGAGCTGGTGCTTTCGCCATGTCAGTCCTCCAGGACCGTGATGCCGGGGAGCTCCTTGCCCTCGAGGTACTCGAGGGAGGCGCCACCACCGGTGGAGATGTGGCCGAACGCGGCCTCGTCGAAGCCGAGGGCCCGGACGGCGGCCGCGGAGTCGCCGCCGCCGACGACGGACAGCCCGCCGGCCTCGGTGACCTTGGTCAGGGCGTCGGCGACGGCGCGGGTGCCGTCGGCGAACTGTGCCACCTCGAAGACACCCATCGGGCCGTTCCAGAAGACCGTGCGGGCATCGGCGAGGGCCGCCGCGAAGTCGGCGCCGGACGCCGGGCCGATGTCGAGCCCGAGCGCGTCGGCCGGGATGGCGTCGGCGGCCACGACGGTGGGCTCGGGCGTGCGCTCGCCCGACGGGAACGCGGTGTCGACGACGACGTCGCCCGGCAGCAGGATCTGCACGCCGGACTCCTCCGCCCGCTGCAGGTAGGCGCGGCAGGTGTCGAGCTGGTCGTCCTCGAGCAGGCTCTTGCCGACCTCGTGACCCTGGGCCTTGAGGAAGGTGAAGACCATGCCGCCGCCGATGAGCAGCTTGTCGGCCTTGGCGAGCAGGTTGTCGATGACTCCGAGCTTGTCGGAGACCTTCGAGCCGCCGAGGACGACGACGTAGGGCCGCTCGGGCTCGACCGTGAGCCGACGCAGGACGTCGATCTCGGCCGCCACGAGTCCGCCCATCGCGTGCGGCAACCGCTGGGCGACGTCGTAGACCGAGGCCTGCTTGCGGTGCACGACCCCGAAGCCGTCGGAGACGAAGGCGTCGGCGAGGGCGGCCAGCTGGTCGGCGAACGCACCCCGCTCGGCGTCGTCCTTGCTCGTCTCGCCCGGGTTGAAGCGGACGTTCTCGAGCAGGGCGACCTCGCCGTCGGCCAGGCCGTCGACGACGGCCCGGGCCGCGTCACCGACCGTGTCGGTCGCGAACGCCACGTCGGCGCCGAGCAGCTCGCCGAGGCGGGCGGCGACGGGCGCCAGGGAGTAGCGGTCCTCGGGTGCGCCCTTCGGGCGGCCGAGGTGGGCGGTGACGACCACCCGGGCGCCGGCCGCAGCCAGCGCCTGGATGGTCGGCACGGAGGCGCGGATGCGCCCGTCGTCGGTGATGGTGGTGCCGTCGAGCGGGACGTTCAGGTCGCTGCGGACCAGCACCCGCTTGCCGGCGACGTCACCCAGGGAGGAGTACTCCCCCACGTCAGAGCGACTTGCCGACGAGGTCGATCAGGTCGGCGAGGCGGTTGGAGTAGCCCCACTCGTTGTCGTACCAGCCGACGACCTTGACCTGGTTGCCGATGACCTTGGTCAGCGGCGCGTCGAAGATGCACGACGCCGGGTCGGTGACGATGTCGCTGGAGACGATCGGGTCGGTGGAGTACTTGAGGAAGCGGCCGTCGGCCACCTTCTGCACCGCGGCGTTGACCTCCTCGACCGAGGTCTCCCGGCCGGCCTCGAAGGTGAGGTCGGTGGCCGAGCCGGTCGGCGTGGGCACGCGCAGCGCGTAGCCGTCGAGCTTGCCCTTGAGCTCGGGCAGCACCAGGCCGATGGCCTTCGCGGCACCGGTCGAGGTCGGCACGATGTTGATCGCGGCGGCGCGGGCGCGACGGAGGTCCTTGTGGATGTTGTCCTGCAGGTTCTGGTCGGCGGTGTAGGCGTGGATGGTCGTCATCAGGCCCTTGACGATGCCGAACTCGTCGTTGAGCGCCTTCGCCATCGGCGCGAGGCAGTTGGTCGTGCACGAGGCGTTGGAGATCACGGTGTGCGCGGCGGGGTCGTAGTCGCCGTGGTTGACGCCCATGACGACCGTGAAGTCCTCGTTGGACGCCGGCGCGGAGATGATGACCTTCTTGGCGCCACCGGCGTCGACGTGCGCGCGCGCCTTGGTCGCGTCGGTGAAGAAGCCGGTGGACTCGACGACGACGTCGACCCCGAGGTCGCCCCACTTCAGGGCGGCCGGGTCGCGCTCGGCGAAGGCCTTGATCTCGGCGTCGCCGACGACGATCGCGTCGTCGGTGGACGAGACGTCGGCGTCGAGGCGGCCGAGGATCGAGTCGTACTTGAGCAGGTGCGCGAGCGAGGCGTTGTCGGTGAGGTCGTTGACGCCGACGATCTCCATGTCGAGACCGGAGGCGCGCACGGCGCGGAAGAAGTTGCGGCCGATGCGACCGAAGCCGTTGATGCCGACGCGAACAGTCATCAGGAATCTCTCCTTCGAAGGGGCCTTCAGTGACCCGTGGCGGACGGGCCTTTGGTGACCCTCGAACGACCCTACCGGCCGTGGTTCCGGTCACACGATGCCCGTCCCGGGGTACGTGCGGGTAACCGGAGTCCGAACAAAAGCCCAGAGCTGGAACCGCCGATCCGTCACCTCACGGTCTCGGCACGCCGGATCGATCAGTCAGTCGTCGGCGAGCATGTCGGGGGTCAGCGAGGCCTCGGTGTCGGGGACGCCGAGCTCCTCGGCGCGCTTGTCGGCCATCGCGAGCAATCGGCGGATGCGGCCGGCGATGGCGTCCTTGGTCAGCTGCGGCTCGTGCAGCTGGCCGAGCTCCTCCAGCGAGGCCTGCTTGTGCTCGAGCCGGAGGGTGCCGGCGAGCTTGAGGTGGTCGGGGACCTCCTCGCCGAGGATCTCCATGGCCCGCTCGACGCGCGCCCCCGCGGCGACGGCGGCCCGCGCCGAGCGGCGCAGGTTGGCGTCGTCGAAGTTCGCGAGGCGGTTGGCGGTGGCGCGCACCTCGCGGCGCATGCGCCGTTCTTCCCAGGCCATGAGCGTCTCGTGGGCACCGAGCCGGGTGAGCAGCTGGCCGATGGCGTCGCCGTCGCGGATGACCACGCGGTCGACGCCGCGTACCTCGCGTGACTTGGCCTGGATGCCGAGCCGGCGGGCCAGGCCGACCAGCGCGAGCGCCGAGTCGGGGCCGGGGCAGGTGATCTCGAGGGACGACGACCGGCCCGGCTCGGTGAGCGAGCCGTGGGCGAGGAAGGCCCCGCGCCACGCCGCGACCGCGTCGCAGCCGCTGCCGGAGACGACGGCGGGCGGCAGGCCCCGCACGGGCCGGCCGCGCTGGTCGAGCAGCCCGGTCTGGCGGGCGAGCGACTCGCCCTCCTTGACCACGCGCACGATGTAGCGCGAGCCCTTGCGGATGCCGTTGCCCTGCACCATCACGACGTCGGACTTGTGCCCGTAGACCTCGTCGATGTCGCGGCGCAGGCGCCGTGCTGCGGCGCCGGTGTCGAGCTCGGCCTCGACGACGATCTTGCCGCTCACGATGTGGAGGCCGCCGGCGAAGCGGAGCATCGTGGCGACCTCGGCCTTGCGGCAGCAGGTCTTGGTGACCTGGGTATTGGCGAGCTCTGCCTTCACCTGCGCCGTCATCGCCATGAGGGCGATCCTCCCACGCGCGTCAACAACCCTCCCCGGAGGGTCAATCCCCTGTGCTGGTTGGGGAAAACCCTCGTCACACCGCGCGCACCACCAGCCTCAGGAGCCGTGCTCCATGATGCGGGAGAAGGCGGCCGCGAGCTTGTCGTGGTCGTGCCGGGCGGTGCCGTCGTCGCGGGCGACGTCGTCGACGACGAGGCGCGCGCCGGAGGCCTCGACGAGCGTGCGCAGGGCCTCGGCCTGGCCGTCGGGCAGGTCGGCCGCGTCGGCGAGCACGGTGTGGACCGTGAGGTCGGGCGCGTGCTCGAACAGGACGGCGAGGTGGTCGGCGGGGTCGAAGCCGCCGGTCTCACCAGCCTGCTCCTCGAGGTTGAGGACGACGACGAGCCGGGCGTCGGTGGAGACCAGCGCCTGGCGCAGCGCGGGCACGCGCAGGTGCGGGATGACCGAGGAGAACCACGAGCCGGGTCCGAGGAAGGCCCAGTCGGCCTCGGCGATCTTGGCCAGCGCGACGGGGCTGACCTCGGGGTCGGGGGGCTCGAGGTCGATGGCGGTGATGACGCCGTCGGTGGTGGCGACCTCGACCTGTCCGCGGACCGTCGTGAGCGCGTCGGGGTCGCCGGGCACGAGGCCGCGGACCTCGGCCCGGATGTCCATCGGCGTGAGCGCCATCGGCAGCACCCGGCCCTTGGCGCCCAGCAGGCGACCGACCCAGTCGAGGGCGTCGACGTGGTCGCCGAGCAGCTCCCAGAGGCTGACGATGAGCAGGTTGCCGACGACGTGGCCGCGCATGTCGCCGTTGCCCTCGAAGCGGTGCTGGAGCACCCGGGCCCAGGTGTCGCCCCACGTGTCGTTGCCGCAGAGCGCGGCGAGAGCCATGCGCAGGTCGCCGGGCGGCAGGACGCCGAACTCGCCGCGGAGGCGACCCGAGCTGCCGCCGTTGTCGGCGACGGTGACGATGGCGGTGAGGTCGTCGACGGTGAGGTCGTCGACCAGGGTGCGGAGCGCGGAGAGCGAGGCGTGCAGGCCGTGGCCGCCGCCGAGGGCCACCACCGCCTGGGCGCGGGTCGAGCTGGTCACGGTGGGCTACTCGCGCCCGAGGTCGCGGTGGACCGGGTTGGCGTCGAAGCCGGCCCGGCGCAGCCGGCCGGCGATCTCCTCGGTCATCGCGACGCTGCGGTGCTTGCCGCCGGTGCACCCGATGGCCACGCGCATGAACCGCTTGCCCTCGCGCAGGTAGCCGGGCGTGACCCCGGCCAGCACGGGCACGTAGGCGTCGAGGAACTGCGAGGCGCCGGGCTGGGACTTCACGTAGTCGGCGACCTCGGTGTCGCGGCCCGTGCCGTGCCGCAGCTCGGGCACCCAGTGCGGGTTGGGCAGGAAGCGCATGTCGGCCACGAAGTCGGCGTCGACCGGGATGCCGTACTTGAAGCCGAAGCTGATCACGGTGACCTTGAGCCCGGTGGTCTCGGGCGTGCCGAACGCCTCGGCCACCCGGTCGGTGAGCTGGTGGACGTTGAGCGCGGAGGTGTCGATGACGAGGTCGGCGTCGCCCCGCAGGTCGGCGAGCACCCGTCGCTCGCGCTGGAGACCGTCGAGCAGGCGGCCCGAGGCCTGCAGCGGGTGCGGACGGCGCACGGCCTCCTGCCGGCGCACCAGGACGTCGTCGGCGGCGTCGAGGAACAGCAGCGTGGTGCGGCGACTGCCCGGCTCCTCGTCGCGACGTTGTGCCAGGTGGGTGCGCAGGCCCGCGAAGAACGAGCCCGACCGCACGTCGACCACCACCGCGATGCGCTGGCGCGGACCGTGGCTCTCGTCGACGAGCCGCACGATGTCGGGCAGCAGGCTCGGCGGCAGGTTGTCGACGACGAAGTAGCCGAGGTCCTCCAGCTCCTTGGCCGCGGTGCTGCGACCGGCCCCGGTCATGCCGGTGACGACCACGATCTCGCCGCGCTCGGTGGTGGGCGGGACGTCGCTCACGACTCGATCACCTCTCCCGTGGCCGTGTTCACGGCGACAGTCTTGCGGGTGGTCGCCGCCTGCTCCACCGCGGCCTTGATGGCTTCGGCCGTGCGGGGGCCGATGCCCGGCACCTGGGCGATCTCGGCCACCTCGGCCTCGCGGAGCTTCTTGAGGGAGCCGAAGTGCTTGAGCAGCGTCTTGCGGCGCACCTCGCCGAGCCCGGGGACGTCGTCGAGCATCGACTCGACCATGGTCTTCGACCGGCGTCCGGCGTGGTGGGTGTTGGCGAAGCGGTGCGCCTCGTCGCGGATGCGTTGCAGGAGGTAGAGACCCTCGGACGACCGCGCGAGGATGACGGGGTCGTCCTCCCCCGGCAGCCAGACCTCCTCGAGCCGCTTGGCGAGCCCGCACACGGCGATGTCGTTGATGCCGAGCTCGGTGAGCGCCTGCTGGGCGGCCGCGACCTGCGGCGCGCCGCCGTCGACGACGACGAGGCCCGGCGCGTAGGCGAACTTGCGCGGGCGACCCGTCTCGGGATCGACCAGCATCGGCCCCTGCTCGGTCTGGCGGGTCTCGGAGCGGCCCTGCTCGTCGAGCAGCCGCCGGAAGCGTCGGGTGATCACCTCGTGCATCGAGGCGACGTCGTTCTGCTTGTCGACGCCCTTGATCACGAACCGGCGGTACTCGCCCTTGCGGGACAGCCCGTCCTCGAAGACGACCATCGAGGCGACGACCTCGGTGCCCTGCAGGTGGGCGACGTCGTAGCACTCGATGCGCAGCGGCGCCTCGTCGAGGTCGAGGGCCTCCTTGATCTCGTCGAGGGCGCGGTTGCGCGTGGTGAGGTCGCTGGCCCGCTTGGTCTTGTGGAGGGCGAGCGCCTGCTTGGCATTGGCCTCGACGGTCTCCTGCAAGGTCTTCTTGTCGCCGCGCTGCGGGACCCGGATCTGCACCCGGGAGCCCCGCAGGTCGGAGAGCAGCTGCTCGAACGTGTCGGGGTCGGGCGGCAGCTCGGGGACGAGGATCTCCTTCGGCACCGAGTCCGGATCTCCGGCGTAGAGCTGCAGGAGGAAGTCGTCGACCAGCTCGGGGGTGCCACCCTCGGCCACCCGGTCGGCGACCCAGCCGCGCTGGCCGCGGATGCGCCCGCCGCGCACGTAGAAGATCTGGACGGCGACCTCGAGCGGGTCTTCGGCGAGCGCGATGACGTCGGCGTCGGCGCCGTCGCCGAGCACGACGGCCTGCTTCTCGAGGGCACGCTGCATGGCCCCGAGGTCGTCGCGCAGCCGCGCGGCCCGCTCGAACTCCATGGCCTCGGAGGCGGCGTACATCTCGCGCTCGATGCGCTTGACGAACGGTCGGGTCTGGCCGGCCATGAAGGCACAGAAGTCGTCGACGATGGCGCGGTGCTCGTCGGCGCTGACCTCGCCGGTGCACGGGGCCGAGCACTTGCCGATGTAGCCGAGCAGGCACGGACGGCCGACCTGCTGCGAGCGCTTGAACACCCCGTTGCTGCACGAGCGCATCGGGAAGACGCGCAACAGGATGTCGACGGTCTCGCGGATGGCCCAGGCGTGGCTGTAGGGCCCGAAGTAGCGGGTGCCCTTGCGCTTGGCGCCGCGACCGACCATCACCCGGGGGAACTCGTCGCCGACCGTGACCGCGAGCCACGGGTAGGACTTGTCGTCGCGGTACTTGACGTTGAAGCGGGGGTCGTACTCCTTGATCCAGGAGTACTCGAGCTGGAGCGCCTCGACCTCGGTGTTGACGACGGTCCACTCGACGCGGGCCGCCGTGGTGACCATCGTGGCGGTGCGCTGGTGCAGGTTGGCGACGTCTTGGAAGTAGGACGACAGCCGCGCCCGCAGGTTCTTGGCCTTGCCGACGTAGATCACCCGGTCGCGCGCGTCGCGGAAGCGGTAGACGCCCGGCTCGGTGGGGATGGAGCCCGGCTCGGGACGGTAGGACAACGGCCCCCGGCTGCTGCGGGAGGAGCGTTCGGAGCGGGCGGGTGGCACGTCGTCCACCCTACGAGTCACCACCGACACTCCCGAGTGTCGACTTGGCCTGCTTAGTCGAGTGGCTTACTGTGTTTTGCATGCTCCCCCGCGACCGGTACGGACTGGCCCTGTCCACGAGCACCGAGGCCGCGGCGGCCTACTGCCGCGGGCTCGACGACCTCCTCCGTCTGCGGTCGGGCTCGGCGGGGGCGTTCGCCACCTCGATCGTGCTCGACCCCACCTTCGCCCTGGGCCACGCCGCGCTGGCCCTCGTCGGGCACGACCTGTGCGTCGAGGTCGACGTCGTCGGCCGCATGCGCGACGCCGAGCGCCACGCCTACCGCGGCACCGAGCGCGAGCAGAGCCACGTGGCCGCCGTCCTCGCGCACCTGCGGGGCGACCCCCGACCGATCGTCGACCACCTGGAGCGGTTCCCGGTCGACGCGCTGCTGCTCTCGGCCGCCGTGCCGACCATCGCCTTCGCCGGCGTCACCGAGGTGCCCGAGCAGGCCTGGGCCATCGTCGAGCAGGCGGCGCCGGCCTACGGCGACGACTGGTGGTACGCCGGGCTGCTCGCCTTCGTCCGGCAGGAGCAGGAGCGCTGGGACGAGGCCTACGACCTCGCCTGCACCTCGCTCGCCGAGCAGCCGGACGCCGGCCACTCCGCCCACGCCCGCGCCCACGTGCACTACGAGACCGGCGACCACGCCTGCGGTCTGCGCTGGATGGACGGCTGGGTCACCGGCGACGGCGCCGACATCGAGAGCCTGACCCACTTCTCCTGGCACGCGGCACTGCACGAGATGTCGCTCGGCGACCTCGCCGCCGTCCGCCGCCGCTACGACACGCAGCTGCGGCCCGAGCTGGCCACGGGGTGCCGCGCCCTGGTCGACACCGGCTCGCTGCTGATCCGGTGGGCGATGACGCCCGACGCCGAGCAGGTGCCCGGCCTCGACCGGGTGGCCACCGCGGTCGGGCGCGACGTGCTCGTGCGCCCGTCGACGCCGTTCTTGGCGATGCACTCGGCCGCCACCCTGCTCGCCCTCGGCGACGGTGCCGGGCTCACCTCGCTCGCGACCTGGGCGAGCGCCCACGGCCACCCGACCCAGCGCGAGGTCATCGCGCCCCTGGCGCGGGCGCTGCACGAGCTGCACGCCGGCCAGGCCTCGGCGGCCGCGAGCGCGCTCGCCGCGATCGCTGGCTCGGTGCGTCGCGTCGGCGGCTCCGACGCGCAGCGCGAGCTGGTCGAGGAGATCCGCATCGCCGCGCTCCTGCGCGCCGACCGGTCCGACGAGGCCCGCGACCTGCTCGATGCGCGGCTCGACCGCCGTCCGTCGGGTCGCGACACCGCGTGGCGACGCCGGTGCGGGGCGGTCCCCGCCGACCTCTCGGCGTAGCTAGGCGGCGACCACCTGGTCGCCCTCGACCGCGACGGCGATCTCCTCGAGCGGGCTCGAGGCGGGCGGGTTGACGACCGAGCCGTCGTCGATCGAGAACGCGCTGCCGTGGGCGGGGCACCTGATCTCGCCGCCCTCGACGGCGTCGACCGCGACCCCCTGGTGGGTGCACCGGCTCGAGAAGCCCTTGAACACGCCCTCGGTGGGCTGCGTGACGACCATGTTGGCGTCGGGCAGCACGACGCCACCGCCGACCGGCACGTCGGCCGCGGCCACGAGTCCGGCGCCGGCCTCGGGCGCGGCTCCCCCGCCGCCGGAGTCGCCGTCGCCCCCGCCGCAGGCGGCGAGCACGCACGCCACGCCGAGTGCGCCCATGCCCTGGAAGACGATGCGCCGGCTCGGCCGGAACCCGGCGGTCACGTGAGCACCACCTGGTCGCCCTCGACGGTGAACCCGGCGGCCGCCAGTGGCGTCGTGGCCGGGCCCTGGATCGCGTCGCCGGTCGTGAGGTCGAACGTGCTGCCGTGGCACGGGCAGGTGATCACGTCGGTGACCTGTCCGACCGGGCAACCGGCGTGGGTGCAGATCGAGGAGAAGACCTTGATGTCGCCCTCGGTCGGCTGGGTGACGACGACCTGCTCGTCGGCGAGGATCACGCCGCTGCCGATGGGCACGTCGGCCGTGCTCACCACGCCGTCGACGGCCGGCGCGCTCGTCTCGGGTGCGGCCGACGACGTGGCGCCGCCGGACGGCGCGGCGCTGCTGGGGGCCGAGGAGCTGCTGGGCGCCGAGGAGCTGCTGGAGCCGGTCGTGTCGGTGGCGGTGCCGCCGTCGTCGCCGCACGCGGAGAGGACCGGCAGCGCGAGACCCACGCTCGTGGCCCCGGCGAGGGCACGGCGCCTCGTGAGCGGGGTACCGACTGGTCTGGTGGTCACGACAGGCTCCTCGGGATCGGGCAGCGGGTTCGCCAGGTAGTTGAAGCGAACACTATCCAGGTGAGAGGACCATGAGAACGACCTGCTCGCGGGCCCGTCAGCGAGCCTTCCGGGCCGTGCGCGCCGTCTTCTTCGCCGCCGTCTTCTTCGCTGCCGTCTTCTTCGCTGCCGTCTTCTTCGCTGCCGTCTTCTTCGCCGGGGCCTTGGTCGCGGCGGACGTGGTCGCCGGCGCCCGGCGCCCGGCCGGGGCCGTGGACGCGGCCAGCTTGCGCGTGGGCTGACGGGCCTCGCGGCCGTCGAGCAGCGGCCTGAGGAACTGGCCGGTGTAGCTCGTCGGGTCGGCCGCGACGTCCTCGGGCGTGCCCTCGGCGACGACGGTGCCGCCGCGCGAGCCACCCTCGGGCCCCATGTCGACCAGCCAGTCGGCGGTCTTGATGACGTCGAGGTTGTGCTCGATGACCAGCACGGTGTTGCCGTTGTCGACGAGGCGGCCGAGCACCAGCAGCAGCTTGCGGATGTCCTCGAAGTGCAGGCCGGTGGTGGGCTCGTCGAGCACGTAGACCGTGCGGCCGGTGGACCGCTTCTGCAGCTCGGCGGAGAGCTTGACCCGCTGGGCCTCGCCGCCCGAGAGCGTGGTGGCCGGCTGGCCGAGGCGGACGTAGCCGAGGCCGACCTCGACGAGGGTCTTCATGTGGCGCGCGATCGCGGGGACGGCGGCGAAGAAGTCGACGGCCTCCTCGATGGGCATGTCGAGGACCTCGGCGATGGTCTTGCCCTTGTAGTGCACCTCGAGCGTCTCGCGGTTGTAGCGCGCCCCGTGGCACACCTCGCAGGGCACGTAGACGTCGGGCAGGAAGTTCATCTCGATCTTGATGGTGCCGTCGCCGGCGCACGCCTCGCACCGGCCACCCTTGACGTTGAACGAGAACCGCCCCTGCAGGTAGCCACGCATCTTGGCCTCGGGCGTGGCCGCGAACAGCTTGCGGATGTGGTCGAAGACGCCGGTGTAGGTGGCCGGGTTGGAGCGCGGGGTGCGTCCGATGGGCGACTGGTCGACGTGGATGACCTTGTCGACGTGGTCGAGGCCGGTGATCTTCTGGTGCCGGCCGGGGACGGTGCGCGCGTGGTAGATCTGCTTGGCCAGCGAGGTGTAGAGGATGTCGTTGACCAGCGTGGACTTGCCCGAGCCCGAGACGCCGGTGACGGCGACGAAGAGCCCGAGCGGGAACGAGACGTCGACGTTCTGCAGGTTGTTCTCGCGGGCGCCGTGCACGCGCAGCTCGCGCCCCACGGTGCGCGGACGACGGACCTCCGGCACCGGGATCTCCCGGCGTCCGGAGAGGTACTGGCCGGTCATGGAGTCGGGGTGCGCGAGCAGACCCTCGACGGTGCCGGAGTGGACGACCTGGCCGCCGTGCTCGCCGGCGCCGGGGCCGATGTCGACGACCCAGTCGGCGGTGCGGATGGTGTCCTCGTCGTGCTCGACGACGATGAGCGTGTTGCCGAGGTCCTTGAGCCGCACGAGGGTCTCGATGAGGCGCTGGTTGTCGCGCTGGTGCAGCCCGATCGACGGCTCGTCGAGCACGTAGAGCACGCCGACGAGACCGGCGCCGATCTGCGTGGCGAGCCGGATGCGCTGGGCCTCGCCGCCCGACAGCGACCCGGACGGGCGGTCGAGCGAGAGGTAGTCGAGGCCGACGTCGAGCAGGAAGCGCAGCCGCTCCTGGATCTCCTTCAGCACCCGCTCGCCGATCTGGCGCTCACGGGCGGTGAGCTCGAGGTCGCCGAGGAACTCGGCGGTCTCGTTGATCGGCAGCGCACAGATCTCGGCGATGTTCTTGCCGCCGAGGTGGACCGCCATCGAGACGGGCCTGAGCCGGCTGCCGCGACAGGCCGGGCACGGCACCTCGCGCATGTAACCCTCGAAGCGGTCGCGGCTGGTGTCGGACTCGGCCTCGCGGTGGCGGCGCTCGATGTAGGGCCGCACGCCCTCGAAGGTGGCGTTGTAGGAGCGCTCGCGGCCGTAGCGGTTGCGCGTGACCACGTGCACCTTGGCGTGGTGACCGTCGAGGATGGAGCGTCGCGCGGCGCTGGTGAGGTCTTCCCAGGGGGTGTCGAGGTCGAAGCCGACGGTGTCGCCGAGCGCGCCGAGCAGCTTCTGGAAGTACTCCCCCACGCTGGCGTTGTCCCAGGGCTGGATGGCGCCCTCGCCGAGGGTCGCGGTGGTGTCGGGGACGACGAGCTCGGGGTCGACCTCCATCTTGGTGCCGAGACCCGTGCAGACGGGGCACGCGCCGAACGGGGAGTTGAACGAGAACGAGCGCGGCTCGAGGTCGTCGGTGTCGATGGCGTGGTCGTTGGGGCACGACATCTTCTCGCTGAACTTCACCTCGCGCTCGGGGTGCTTGGCCTCGCGGTCGACGAAGTCGAAGACCACCAGGCCACCGGCGAGGTTGAGCGCGGTCTCGACCGAGTCGGTGAGGCGCTGCTTGGACGACGCCTTGACCGCCAGCCGGTCGACGACGACCTCGATGGTGTGCTTCTTCTGCTTGTCGAGCTTCGGCGGCTCGTCGAGCGTGTGGGTCTCGCCGTTGACCCGCACCCGGCCGAAGCCCTGGGTCTGCAGCTGCTTGAACAGCTCGACGTACTCGCCCTTGCGGCCGCGGACGACCGGGCTGAGCACCTGGAAGCGGACGCCGTCCTCCATGGCCAGCACGCGGTCGACGATCTGCTGCGGCGTCTGACGCTCGATGGGCGCACCGCACGTGGGGCAGTGGGGCCGGCCGGCGCGGGCGAACAGCAGCCGGAGGTAGTCGTAGACCTCGGTGATGGTGCCGACCGTCGAGCGCGGGTTCTTCGACGTCGACTTCTGGTCGATCGAGACCGCGGGCGAGAGTCCCTCGATGAAGTCGACGTCGGGCTTGTCCATCTGGCCGAGGAACTGGCGCGCGTAGGCCGACAGCGACTCGACGTAGCGGCGCTGACCCTCGGCGAAGATCGTGTCGAACGCCAGCGACGACTTGCCCGAGCCCGACAGGCCGGTGAAGACGACGAGCGAGTCGCGCGGGAGGTCGATCGAGACGTCCTTGAGGTTGTGCTCGCGCGCGCCTCGGACGATGAGCTGGTCAATCACTGGAGTCCCTCGGGATCGACGTGGGTGGACTGCTGGCAGGCCAGGAGTTCGAACAAGTGTTCGCCGCGAGGCCGCCGCTGGCAACTCGCCGCGCCGCCGTCGGGCGGCCCGCCCAGCCTAGGTGCCGCCACCGACAGCGCGCCCCCACGGAGGGGTTACCCGGACCGCCCTCACCCGCCAGGATGGTCCGGGTGACCCACCCGGACGGCCCCGCGCACCCTTTCAGCCCCACTGGCCCCGCCGACCCCACGACCCCCACCGAGCGGGCTACCGCCGACGGCACGCAGGCACTGCTGCGTGACGCGACTCACCGTCTCGTGCGCGCGGTCGACGGCATGGACGACGCCGCCTACGGCGAGCCGTCGGGCCTGCCCGGCTGGACCCGCGGGCACGTCGTCGCTCACCTGGCCCTCAACGCCGAGGCCCTGGCCGGCGTCCTGCGGGCGGTCACCGAGGGCGCCGAGCCCGGCGAGATCGCCATGTACGCCGACGACGTGCAGCGCGACGCCGACATCGACGCCCTCGCCGCGGCCGGCGCCACGGCGCTGCGCACACGGCTCTACGGCGCCGTCTCCGACCTGGCGCAGGCGCTCGACGACCTGCCGGCCGACCGGGCCGACGTCGTCGTCGAGCGGACGCCGGGCAGCGAGCGCACCTTCCGCGCCGGCGACGTGGTCACCATGCGGCTCGGCGAGCTCGAGATCCACGGCGTCGACCTCGACCTCGGCTACACCCCCGCCGACTGGCCGGCGGCGTTCGCGGTCTCGCTGGTCGACCGCCTCGCCGCACGCGCCCCGGCCACCCTCGTCGCCAGCGACACGGGTCACACCTGGCAGGCTGGGGACGCCGACGCACCCACGATCACCGGCACCGTCGCCGACCTCGGCTGGTGGCTCACCGGGCGGGGCGACGGCACGACCCTGACGAGCGACGGCGACCTGCCGCGGATCGAGAGCTGGTGACCCCCATGACCGACGACGAGTACTCCGGTGACGTGACGGTCGGCGGTGAGCCCGACGTGCGTGAGCTGGCGCACCTGCGGATCACGAAGGTCGCCGTCGACGAGCAGATGAGCAACAACTGCTACCTGCTGACCTGCAAGCAGACCGGCGACCAGGTGCTGGTCGACGCCGCCGCCGAGCCGCAGACGCTGCTGCCCATGCTCACCGACGGCCTGGCCGCCGTCGTCACCACCCACCAGCACTGGGACCACCACCGCGCCCTGGCCGACGTCGTCGGCGTCACCGGCGCGGCGGTGCTGGCCGGCGAGCCCGACGCCGACGCGATCACCGAGCAGACCGGCGTCGAGGTCACCCGCCGGCTCGTGCAGGGCGACACGGTGGCGGTCGGCGCGTGCACGCTCGACGTCATCGCGATCGCCGGGCACACCCCGGGCTCGGTGGCCCTTGTCTACGACGACTCCGCCGACGGCGGCCTGCACCACCTCTTCACCGGCGACACCCTGTTCCCGGGCGGCGTCGGCGGCACCTTCGGCGACGACAAGGAGGCGCTGTTCGTGCAGCTGCTCGACGACGTCGAGACCAAGGTGTTCGGCACCCTGCCCGACTCGACGTGGTTCTACCCCGGCCACGGCGGCGACTCGACCCTCGGCGCCCAGCGCCCGCACCTGGCGGAGTGGCGCGAGCGCGGCTGGTGAACCAGACGGGGCCCGCCCCGGTCGTGACGACCGGTGCGGGCCCCGATCCAGTTGGGGGGAATCGGTGACTCAGGCGGTGAGGCCCTCGTCGCCGAGCTGACCGGCCGCCGCCGACGTCCGCCGGGCCGGGTGGGGGGACCGGCCGGAGCTGTCGACGGGGACCGTGTGCACGGGGGAACCGGAGAGCACGCCGCTGACGTCGGCCTGCTGCGACCACGTGAGCCAGTCGGCGCGGACCTGACGCTGCCGCTCGCGGCGCACGAACGAGGCCGCGAGCATGGCCAGACCGAAGAGCGCGATCGCAGCGTTGAGGGCGCTCAGAGCGGTCATGGTGGTTCTACCTCCTCGGATCCGGGGGGAGGAGCCCGGTCGGGCCGCCCGGGGCGGCCCGCCCGGAGGTGTCGTGGGGGGACACATGATGTGGACGAACGACCTCCGCGAAGAGGCCTTGTCAGACAGTGAACCCGATCTGGGCGCCCACGTCACGTGTTACTCGAATTTTGATGTTTCGGTCTAGACCGCAGCCTGATCTGTTACCAACTTGTGGATCTAGCTCGACGCTTCCTCGTGTGGTAGCCACCTCACCCGGCCCCGGGGTGTCGAAGAGCCTCAGCGCGGGTACATCCGGATCGTGCCCACGTCCGTGAAGCTGCTCGCCGCCATCGCGGCCCTCTGCCTGCTCGGAGCCGCCGTGTCGCTGCTGTGGCGCCCGTCGATCAGGTTCACCTCCGGGTTCACCGTCAAGTGCCAGAGCACCACCGACGCTCTCGGGGGCGAGCCGGCCGCGATCGAGGACGATCGCGCCGACGTCACCGACGGCCGGTCCGCCTACGACGATCTCGTGAACAGCGAGGTCGAGCTCGACGAGCCGTCCAACGACCTCCTCGGGCTCGGGGCCGACGCCGGTTACGCCCGCGACGTCGCGGTCGCCGGCGGGATCGCGTCGGCCTGCAGCGCACGGCACACCGAGCTCACGGCGCAGGGGCTCGGCGTGAGCGTCGTGGGCGTGCTCGCCGCGAGCGGCGCGATGTCGATCTACCGGACGTCGCCGCGCAGGCCCCGGCCTCCTCGGCCCGGCACCTACGTGCCGCCGGACGTGCCCAGCGGCTAGGAGCCGATCTCGTCGGTACGTCGCGCGCCGGCCGGCCACCACCTCGGACTCGCGCACCAGCGGCGTGGTTGGTCGCCGCCGGGCCGGGCAGGATGACCGCATGGCCTCTCGCAACGCCGTCATCGGGTCCGTCTCGTCCGTCGTGGTCGTCGCCGCGGCGGTGGGGTTGCTGTTCGCCGTCCGGGCCGTCGGCGCCGACGAGCTCGACCTGCCGGCGGAGGTCGACGGCTTCACCGCGATCGACACGGTCCGGGCGAGCGGCACCGGCACCGACGACGACGTCGCGCGGCGGGCCGCGGCCGACGACGAGGACGCCGAGGGCTGGTCGGAGGCCTTCGACGGCGCCGCGGCCGCCGTCCGGTCGTACGTCGACCTCGACAGCGGCGACACCGCCACCCTGTCCGCGGTCGCCGTCGCGGCCGACATGGGGGTGCTGGTGCCGACGAGCGGGTTCCCCGACCCGGCCGAGCTCGGCCTCGCCCTGCCGCGCGAGGAGCGGGTGGTCGACGGCGACGTCGAGTGCGTGCTCACCCGGGTCAGCCCGCCGGTCGCCGGGCGCGACTACCAGCCCGACGAGGCCACCCCCGACGCCGTCACCTGCCAGCGCCGCTCGGCGACGCTGACGGTGCGGGTCGCCGGGCCGGTCGCCGACCCCGACCGGGTGGTCGGCGTCGTCGACGACCTGTGGGACGAGCTGCGGTAGTCGTGGACCTCGGCTCGACGCTCGGCGTCCTGTGCCTCGTGGTCCCGGTCGCCGGGTTCGCGCTGGTCGCAGCATCGATGGTCCACCACGCCCGTGTCGTGCGTCGACGCCGTGAGCTGATGTCGGGCTACGCCGGGCACCGCGAGTGGCGGTTCTCGCCGTCCGGCGCCGGGCTCGAGCGCCGGTTGACCGGCGACCCGTTCGGCAAGGGCAGCCGCCGCACGGCGTCCAACGTCGTCGAGGGCCGCTACGAGGGACGCACCTTCCTCGCCTTCGACTACCGCTACACGACCAGCTCGGACGACAGCACGAGCACGCACCCGTTCTCGGTCGTCGCGATGCACCTCGGCGCGCTCGCCCAGCCGGTCCCGATGCTCCAGGTGGCGCCGCAGGGCACGCTGGGCCGGTTCTTCCGCAGCCTGTTCGGTGGCGACCTCGCGCTCGGCGACGCCGCTTTCGACGCCCGGTTCCACGTGCGCACGACCAGCCCCGAGCTGGCCCGTGACGTGCTCCACCCCGACCTGCGCGCGATGCTCACGGCCTACCGGGACCGCGCCTGGCGTCTCGAGGGCGACTCGCTGCTGATGGTCCGCGGCGGCCAGCACTCACCGCCGAGATCGACGCCGTGCTGGCCTCGATGACGGCGATCCTCGACCGGGTGCCGCCCTACGTGTGGGACCGGCTGCGCGGTGGCGAGAAGCCGCGCTGAGCGTCGCGCCGACGTCGCAGCGCTCCCCCGGCCGCCATCCCGACGCCGAACCAGGTGATCGCCACGGTGAACGCCGCGAGCAGCAGGAAGAGCAGGAACTCGAGGAACCCGGCCCAGTCGTCGTCGCCCTGCGCGGCCTGGGAGACGACGACGTAGCCGACCACCGCCACCAGCACCGTCGCCGCGACGCCTCCCCCGACGACGACCAGACCCGGCCGCGCGCGCTGGAACCCGAACCAGCCGACGAGGTAGCCCGCACCGAGGACGGCGACGACGCCAGCGATCCAGGCGCCCAGGCCGACGACGTCCTCGACGGTGACGAGCGGGAGCATCCGCGCACCGTACGCGACACCGGCGCCGGCGTGCGACGGTCGAGCTCGCTCCGCCGATCGTCGGTGTGGACCACACCCTCGCTACGATCGGCACCGGACGACGACGCAGGACCGAGAGGACATCGAGGCGCAGCACATGGAAGAGCTCCGCCTCGTCATCTCCTCCGGCTCGCTGGTCTGGGCCGTGCCCGTCGCGCTGCTCGGCGGGTTCCTGTCGTTCTTCAGCCCGTGCATCATCCCCCTGCTGCCGGCCTACCTGTCCTACATGTCGGGCGTCTCGGTCGAGACGATCGTCGGCCAGGACGCCGCCAAGACCTCCAGCGGCGGTGGCGCCAGCGGTGGCACGAGCGGTGCGACCGCCGTTGCCGTCGAGACCGCGCCGCGCTCGCGGATGGCCCTGGCCGCGCTGCTGTTCGTCGCGGGGTTCGCCGCGACCTTCACCGCGCTCGGCGTCGCGGTGGGCTCGGTGGGCCGGTGGCTGTTCAGCAACCGCGACACGATCTCCCTCGTCGCCGGTCTCGTGCTGGTCGTGCTCGGCGTCATGCTCGTGCTCGACCGGCGCCTCGGGCTGCTCGGGCGCACGCTGCCGGTCAAGGTGCCCAGCGGCGGCATCGTCGCCGCGCCGTTCATCGGGGCCGCGCTGGCGGTCACCTGGCTGCCGTGCATCGGCCCGATCCTGGGCGCCATCTACACCCTCGGCTACCTCGGCTCGGCCGAGCGCAACCTGGTCCTGCTCGGCGCCTACTCGATCGGCCTCGGCCTGCCGTTCCTCATCGCCGCCGTCGCGTTCACGCGCTTCTCGGGCACCATCGCCTGGATGAGGCGCCACCACCGGGCGGTGGCGGTCACCTCCGGCTCGCTGCTCATCGCCGTCGGCGCGCTGCTGGCGCTCGGCCTGTGGCTGACCATCGCGCAGCAGGTGCAGGTGCTCGCGCTCGACTGGGGCTTCACCGGCGTCTGACCGACGTCCGACCGGCATCCGACCCCGTCGACGACGCCCACCCCGTACCCTGGTGCGCGTGGGTGACGACCGGGCCGTGGCGCGAGTTCGCGCCGTGGTGCTCGCGCTCGCCGCCGGACTCGTCGCTCTGCTGGCGCCCACCCTCGCCGGCGTCGACGGCACCACCACGCTCACCGGCACGCTCCTCGCCGTCGCCGTGGCCGCACTCTTCGCCGCGGCCCGCGAGACCGCCGCCTGGCTGGTGCGGACGTCGTCCGGGCGGCACGAGAGCGGCCGGCCGGTGCCCCTGGTGCTCACCACCCGGGCCACCGACCCGGTGCACCACCCGCTGCGCCCGCGCGCTCCCGGTCGCGACTAGCCGTCCGCCCCGGACCCCGGTCCCCGGGCGGGCAGACGCCTCAGTCGCCCTCCCAGTCCAGGAGCCACCCCGCATGTCCCTGCTCGACCCGCTCACCCACGCCCTGTCCGTCGTCGTCGCCGGCGTGCACGACGGCCTCACCGCCCTCGGCGCCGACCCCGCCTCGGGCGTCACCTGGTGCCTGTCGATCGCCGCCGTCGTGGTCGTCGTCCGCTCGGCGCTGCTGCCGATCACCGTCCACGGCGTCCGGGGCGCCCACGCCGCCGCCCGTGCCCGGCCGCACCTCAAGGAGCTCTCCGCCAAGTACAAGGGCCGCACCGACCAGGAGGCGATCAAGGCGCAGGTCGAGGCGCGCCGCGAGATCGCCGCCGAGCACGGCATGTCGCGGCTCGGGTGCCTGCCGCTGCTCGTGCAGATCCCGATCTGGATCGCGCTGTACCACCTGCTCCGCGACGTCGCGAACGGCAAGAGCGTCGGACTCCTCGACGCCGGCCAGGTCGACGACCTCGCGCGCGCCCGGCTCTTCGGGGTGCCCCTGACCGACCACGGCTACCTCGGCTCCGGGGCGGGGCACTTCCTGGTGGTCGTCGGTCTCGCCGCCGTGGCCGCCGGGCTAGGGTTCGTCACCCAGAAGGTGTTCGCCCAGCAGAACATGAACACCGCCGACCTGCCCGAGTCGATGGCGAGCGCCCAGCGGATCGTGCCGTTCGTCTCCTCGATCGGCATCCTCGTCGCCGGCCACGTCGTGCCGGTGGCCCTCGTCTTCTACTGGGCGTGCGGCGCCGTGTGGACCTGCGCGCAGACCGCCGTGGTCTGGCGCTGGTTCCCCACCCCGGGCACCCCGGCCGCCCGGCGGCACGGCGAGGGCTACTCGGGCCTGCCGGCCAAGGCGCCGCGGACGGCGTCCTGAGGCACCGATGAGTTCGGCGGCCGCGGCGGGTCGCCACTGCCATGAGCACCGACACGCCCGCGCCCGCCCTGCCGCCCGTCGTCGACCTCGAGACCTGGCAGCGCGAGCTCGCCGACCTCCGGGTGCGCGAGAAGGCCGCCACCCGCAAGCTCGACGCCATCGCGGCCCAGCGGCGCCGCCTGCCCGCCGTCCGGATGCCCGACTACACGCTCGAGGGCGAGCACGGGCCGCTCCGGCTGGTCGACGTCTTCGGCGACGCGCAGCAGCTCATCGTCTACCACCACATGTGGTTCCCGGAGGCGGAGTGGCAGTGCGGCGGGTGCACCGGCTTCACCTCCCAGTTCACCCGGCTCGAGGGTCTGGCCGCCTTCGACGCCCGGTTCGTGGTGGTCACCCAGGGGCCGATCGCCGAGGCGCTCGCCTACCGCGACAAGGTCGGCAACCGGATGACCTGGTACTCGACGGCGGACAGCCCGTTCGGCGCCGACGTGGGCGCGCCGGCCGGCGGCGGGTTCGCCGTCAACGTGTTCCTGCGCGACGGCGACACCGTCTACCGCACCTGGCACACCGACGGGCGCGGCACCGAGCAGCTCAGCTACCTGTTCCCGCTCGTCGACGTGCTGCCCTACGGCCGCCAGGAGGAGTGGCAGGACTCCCCCGACGGCTGGCCGCAGGGACCGGCCTACGAGCGCTGGCTCGACTCCCCCGACATCGCGGCGGCGTACGGCCCCCGCACCTGAGCCCGCTCACGCGAGCAGGTCGGCGACCTTGCGCAGCTCGGCGGCGTCGCGGAACGACAGCATCAGGGTGGTCACGCCGGTCTCCTCCCACGCCGCGACCTTGTCCACGACCTCGGCGGGCGAGCCGATGATGTGGAGGTCGTCGACGAGCTCGTCGGGGATGAGCGCGGTGGCCTCGTCCTTGCGGCCCTCGAGGTAGAGCTCCTGCACCCGGGCGGCGAGCTCCTCGTAGCCCATGCGCACGAACACGGCGTTGTGGAAGTTGGCCTCGGCCGCCCCCATGCCGCCCATGTAGAGCGACACCGTGGGCTTGAGGGCGTCGACGACGGCCTGCTTGGCCTCGGGGGTCTCGCAGATCTGCAGGTGACAGGTCGCGGCGATCTCGAAGTCGGCGCGGCTGCGGCGGGCCCCGGGGCGCGCGAAGCCCTCGTCGAGCCAGGGCTGGTACATCGCGGCCGACCGCGGTGTGTAGAAGATCGGGATCCAGCCGTCGGCGATCTCGGCGGTCTGGGCTACGTTCTTCGGCCCCTCGGCGCCCAGCCAGATCGGGATGTCGGAGCGCAACGGGTGCACGATCGGCTTGAGCGGCTTGCCGAGCCCGACCGAGCCGGGGCCCGTGTAGGGCAGCGGGTGGTGCGGGCCGTCGTTGGTGACCGGCGCCTCGCGGGCCAGGACCTTGCGGACGATGTCGACGACCTCGCGGGTGCGCGCCAGCGGCTTGGCGAACGGCTGGCCGTACCAGCCCTCGACGACCTGCGGCCCGCTCACGCCCATGCCCAGCACCACCCGGCCGCCGGTGAGGTGGTCGAGGGTGAGGGCGTGCATGGCGATGGACGCCGGCGACCGGCCCGACATCTGCACGATCGAGGTGCCGAGCCGCACGCGCTGCGTGTCACGGCCCCACCAGGCCAGCGGGGTGAAGGCGTCGGAGCCCCACGCCTCGGCGGTGAAGATCGCGTCGAACCCCGACTCCTCGGCCGCGGCGACCAGCTCGCCGGCGTTCGCCGGGGGCTGCGCGCCCCAGTAGCCCAGCTGCAGTCCCAGCTTCACCGCGCCACCTCCGAGACAGCGAGGAGATGGGTCTCGCGGGGAGACCGAGGAGTCGCACGAGCCAGGGACGGGCTCGTGACCGGCGTCTCACGATGCATGCGGCCACTGTGTCAGAACGCCTCCCGCAGGAGCAGAACGCGGTCGAGCCGTTTCGGCCCGGTCCGCGAAGGGCACTGTCGCTCCGTGACCCAGCCGCCCTACGCCTCCCACCCCTACCCGGCGTACGGCACGCAGCCACCGCCACCTGCCCCGCCCACGAACGGGCTGGCGATCGCCGCCCTCGTGCTCGGCGTCCTCACCCTGTTGTTCTCGGTGGTGCCGTTCGTCAACCTCGTCGGCCTGCTCACCGGGCTCACGGCCATCGGGCTCGGTCTCGGCGGGTTCGCCCACGCGCGGCGGCACGGCCGCGGGGCGGTCATGGCCGGGTTCGGGATCGGCACGGCCGTCGTCGGCATGGTGGTCTCGGTGCTCGTCACGTTCGTGGTCGGCAAGGCGTTCCTCGGCTTCTTCGAGGAGGTCACGCAGACCGCCGACGTGCCCGAGCCCGCGGGCTCGATCGGAGAGTGGGTGCCACTCGACGAGGACGACGTCGAGGTCCGGCTGGACGACGTGACCTGCGACCAGGAACCGGCCGACGACGGCGACCACACCTGCACCGTCACGTTCTCGGTGCGCAACGAGAGCCCCTCCACGGTGTCCCTCGGCGGCGACGAGGTCGCCGCCGTCGTCGACGACGACTACGACAGCCTGCGCATCGTCGACGACCAGGGCTTTCCCGACAGCTACGCCGTCGCGTCCGGTGAGACCGTGTCGGGCAGCGGCACCGTCGACGTGCCGAACGTGGGCAGCATCGACGCCGTCGCGTTCAACCTCCTGCGGATGCGGAGCAGCACCACGACCGTCATCTCCGTCGGCTGACCGCGGGCACCGGCCCGAAGGCGTCACGGGCCAGCACGACGAACGCCTCGACGACGCCCGAACGCTCCCCGGCGCGGGTCGCGACGACCAGCGGCACGGGTGCGAGGCCTTCGACCGGCACCGTGGTCAGGTCGCGGCGCAGCAGGCCGTCGGGTCCGGGGGCGGGCATCAGGGTGAGCGCCTCGCCCGAGGCCACGTGCTCGAACTTGTCCTCGCGCTCGGAGGCCAGGGGCCCGTCGGGCGCCCTGCTGCCGTCGGGGCGGGGGTCGACCCGCCAGAACGCGTCGCGGACCGGGTCGACCGAGCGCACCAGTGGCTCGTGCGCGAAGTCGTCGAGCGCCACCTGCTCTTTTCCGGCCAGCGGGTGGTCACGACGGACGACGAGCACGCGCGGCTCCTCGCGCAGCACCTCCACGTCGAGACCGTCGTCGGCGAAGGGCCCGCGTCCGACGACGACGTCGACGCGGCGCTCGAGCAGCGCCTCGCGCAGGTCGTCCCACGCGACGTGCGCGGTGACGACCTCGGCGTCGGGGTGGGCACGGCGCAGCGAGCGGACGACGTCGGTGACCACGACGTCGCCGGCCCACCCGACGACCGCACGGCGGGGCGCGGCGGCGGCGCGGGCCTCGGCGACGGCGGCGTCGGCCGCGCGCAGCAGCTCACGGGCGCGCGGCAGGAAGGCACGTCCGGCGTCGGTCAGCGTGCTGCCCTGTGCGGAGCGGTCGAGGAGCCGGGCCCCGACCAGGTGCTCGAGGCGGGCCACCTGCCGGCTCAGCGACGGCTGCGCGACGTGCAGGGCCTCGGCGGCGCGACCGAAGTGCTGGTGCTCGGCGACCGCGGCGAAGTAGCGGACGAGCCGCAGGTCGAGGTCGGGCACCCTCCCACCGTAGCCCGCTGACCGGCGCTCATGCCCGGCCCGCATGAGCCGGTGCGGAACAGGTCTTGGAAAACGGAGGACGTCTCCGCCTAGCGTCGGAGCCATGAAGATCTACGTCACCGGTGCCTCCGGGTTCATCGGCTCCGCCCTCGTCCGCGAGCTGGTCGCGGCCGGCCACTCCGTCACGGGCCTCGCCCGCTCCGACCGCGGCGCTGCCGCCGTCGAGGCGGCCGGCGCCGCCGTCCACCGCGGCGACATCCACGACCCAGCGGGCGTCGCCGCCGGGGTCGGCGACGCCGACGGCGTCGTCCACCTCGCCTTCGACCACGACGACATGAGCCAGATCCACGCCAACGGCCAGCTCGACCTCGAGGTCGTGCGAGCGCTCGGCGACGAGCTGGCCGGCAGCGACCGGGCACTCGTCGTCACCTCCGGCAGCGCGATCGTCTCCTCCGCGGCCGGCGTCGCCACCGAGCACACCCCCGTCGACCCGACCAGCATCGACGGCGCCGCCCGCGGCCCGTCGGAGGAGCTCACCCTCGCCCTGGCCGAGCGCGGCGTGCGCTCGAGCCTGGTGCGTCTCTCGCCGTCGGTGCACGGCACGGGCGACACCCACGGCTTCGTGCCGACCCTGGTGCGGGTGGCCCGGGAGAAGGGTGTCGCGGCCTACGTCGGCGACGGCGAGAACGTGTGGCCGGCCGTGCACCGCCTCGACGCCGCGCACCTGTTCGCGCTCGCGGTCGAGGCGGCGCCCGCCGGCACGCGGCTGCACGGGGTGGCCGAGCAGGGAGTCCGCACCCGTGACATCGCCGCCGCGATCGGCGAGCGGCTCGGGATCCCGACGACCTCCCTCGACCCGGCCGACGCGGCGGCGCACTTCGGCTGGCTCGCCGGCTTCGCCTCGGTCGACAACCCGACGTCGTCGGTCCTGACCCGCGAGTGGCTCGGCTGGACGCCGTCGGGGCCGGCGCTGCTGCAGGACGTCGCCGGCGGCGTCTACGGGTGACGCCGGCCCGCTCCCCTGTTCGCCGGTCGCGAACACGGCGGACGACCGGGGCCTCGGCGGCCTACCGTCGGGGCCATGGGTGACGTCGTCCCGTTCCCGGACCAGTCCGGGCCGGAGCCGCTGTGGCGGGAGCTGGTCGGTCGCGAGCTGCGCGACGAGCGCACGCGTCAGGAGCGCACGCTGGCCGACGTCGCCGGCACGGCAGGCATCTCCGTGCAGTACCTCTCCGAGGTCGAGCGCGGGCTGAAGGAGCCGAGCTCGGAGGTGCTGGGCGCCGTCCACGGTGCGCTCGGGCTGCGCCTCGTCGACCTCACGACGCGCGTCTCGCGCAGCCTCGGGTCGTCGAGCCGACCGTCGGGCCCGCTCGCCCTCGCGGCCTGACCCCGGCCCGGAGGCGGCTCAGTAGCCGGGGAAGACCAGGCGCAGGTCGTCGAGGCTGACCTCGCCCGTCACCGCGACGCCGTCGGGCGTGTGCTCGGGCGACAGCCGGCCGGCGAGCAGCCGCACCAGGGCCTCGTGCGGACCGGTGAACGTCGCCGTGGGCGCGACCGGCGTGGCCTCCAGCACCTCGACGGCGTCGGGCGCGACGTGCAGGCCGAACCGGCCGGCGTCGACCGCAGCCGTGGCGCCGAGGGCCCCGGGCTTCGCCGAGAAGCCGAGGAGGAACGACAGCGGACCGGCCAGCAGGTCGAGCAGCAGCCCGGCCGCCTCGGGGTCGAGACCGGCGTCGGGGTCGAAGGCCACCTCGACGTCCCACGCGTGCAGGACGACCTCGTTGAGCCGCATGCCCGCCGCGACGACCAGCGGCACCGGCGCCGGCAGGAACCCGAGGTCGACCTGCAGCGACTCGCGGGCGTCGCCGTCGAGGGCCTCGAGCGTCTCGACGAGCCGCTGGTCGTGCTCGACGAAGCCGGCCGCCTGGTCGAGCGGACCGAGGGCGTTCCAGCGGTCCCAGATCTCCTCGTTGGCCGCCGCCGGCGGCGGCGTGCCCGCCGCCGCCGCGGCGACCGGGCGGAGCGAGATCTCGGCCCCGCTGCCGAGGTGGGAGTACACGTCGCACACGCGCCACTCCGTCGCCCCGCTGGGCGAGGTCAGCGCCGCCTCGTCGAGGGTGGGCACGAGACCGGCGAGGCGGTCGTGGTGCGTGCGGAGCGAGCTGATCACGCGGTCGACGAGGGTCATGGAGCGACCCTAGCCAGTGGGGCGGCCTTGCGGCTCTCGAGCACGGCGTCGGCCATGCCGTAGGCGACGGCGGCCGGCGCGGTGAGCACGAGGTCGCGGTCGGTGTCGTGCCGCAGCTGCTCGACCGGGACGCCGGTGTGGAGGCCCAGCAGCTGCTCGAGCTCGGCCCGCTGGCGCACGATCTCCTTGGCCTGGACGGCGAGGTCGGGCAGCGTGCCCCGCCCTCCACCTCCGGGCTGGTCCAGCACCACGCGGGCGTGGGGCAGCACGGTGCGTCGTCCGGGAGCACCGGCGGCCAGCAACAGCGCGGACGACGACCCGACCTGGCCGACACACGTCGTGGCGACCTCGGGGCGGATGAACTGCAGCGTGTCGTAGACGGCGAGCACCGAGGTGACGTTGCCGCCGGGCGAGTTGAGGTAGAGGCCGATCGGGCGGTCGGGGTCGTCGGACTCGAGATGGAGCAGCTGGGCGATGACGACGTTGGCGACGCCGTCGTCGATCTCGGTGCCCAGGTAGATGATGCGGTCGCTCAGCAGGCGGCTGTAGATGTCGACGGCGCGCTCGCCGCGGACGGTCCTCTCGACGACGCTGGGGATCGAGTAGGTGCTCATGCCGTGCGCCCCGTCCGCTCCATGCCGAACGCGATGCCGGCGCGCGACGGCACGACCGAGGCGACCTCGGTGAGGACGTGGTCGACGAAGCCGTACTCGCGCGCCTCCTCGGCGGTGAACCACCGGTCGCGCAGGGCGTCGCGCTCGACCCTCTCGACCGGCTGGCCGGTGTGCTCCGCGGTGATGCGCATCATCACGTTCTTCATGTGCTCGAGGTTCTCGGCCTGGATCTCGATGTCGACCGCGGTGCCACCGATGCCGGCCGAGCCCTGGTGCAGCAGGATCCGGCTGTTCGGCAGGGCGTAGCGCTTGCCCGGCGTCCCGGCGGTGAGCAGGAACTGGCCCATGCTGGCCGCCAGGCCCATCGCGAGCGTGGCGACGTCGTTGGGGATGAGGCGCATCGTGTCGTAGATCGCGAGACCGGCCGAGACCGAGCCGCCGGGGCTGTTGACGTAGAGGCTGATGTCGCGGTGCGGGTCCTCGGCCGAGAGCAGGAGCAGCTCGGCGCAGATCCGGTTGGCGATCTCGTCGTCGACCTCCTGGCCGAGCACGATGATGCGTTGGTGCAGCAGCCGGTCGGCCGCGCTGAGGTTTCCGGTGGTCGTCATGGCTCCAGGCTGCGGACGCCGGCCGCGGGGTTCCAGCGATTCCGCCCCTGGCAGATCCGCTGCCGGCGGAACGCCGTCGAGCGGCTACCGTTGACCGGGTGATCGAGCTCAGGACCCCCGCCCAGCTGGAGGCCATGCGGCCGGCCGGCCAGTTCGTCGCCTCGGTGCTCACGGCGCTGCAGGACAAGGCCGCGGTCGGCGTCAACCTGCTCGACCTCGACGCTCTGGCCCACGACATGATCCGCGAGCGCGGGGCCGAGTCGTGCTACATCGACTACCACCCCTCGTTCGGCGCCTCACCGTTCGGCAAGGTGCTCTGCACCTCGGTCAACGACGCCGTGCTGCACGGTCTGCCGTTCGACTACGTGCTCCAGGACGGCGACCTGCTCTCGGTCGACTTCGCGGCCTCGGTCGACGGCTGGGTGGCCGACTCGGCACTCTCGGTCGTCGTCGGCACCCCGCGCGAGGAGGACCTCGCGCTGATCGAGACGACGACGCGGGCGCTCGACGCCGCCATCGCCGTCGCCACCCCCGGCAACCGCATCGGCGACATCTCCCACGCGATCGGCGAGGTCGCCCGCGCCGCCGGGCTCGGGGTCAACATGCAGTTCGGCGGACACGGTGTCGGCCGGACCATGCACGGCGACCCGCACGTCGCCAACGACGGTCGCCCGGGCCGTGGCCTCAAGCTCAAGCCCGGCCTGGTGATCGCCATCGAGCCGTGGTTCATGCACACCACCGACGCCATCTTCACCGACCCCGACGGCTGGACGCTCCGCAGCCAGGACGGCTCACGCGGTGCGCACATGGAGCACACCATCGCCATCACCGACGGCGCTCCGCTGGTGCTGACCGCGCGCGGCTGAACAGCCGACGTCGGGCGTCATCGGGAGCGTCGGAGGCTGCGTCGCAGCCGGCGGCGGATGCGCTCGCGCCGGGCGCGGGCCCGGTCGCGGACCTCGGCGATGCGGGAGGTGATCCGTGAGGAGAGGCGCGAGGTCAGGGCGCGCACGCGCGTCCGGGCGGAGCGGACGGGGGCTGCGACCGCCCGTAGCGCGCGACGCACGGGGCGCCAGACCGCGGCAAACCAGCGGCGGACGAGGTCGTCGGCGAAGCGGAGGATCCGGCCGACCCAGCCCCCGAGAGCGCGCAGGGCGGACGCCGTCCAGCGCCAGGGCATGGAGAGGAGGCGCAGCGTCGTCCGGCCGAACCAGCGGGCGGGCACGGTGACGACGGCGACGATGAACCTCGCCACGTGCCCGGCCGCGGCGGCCAGCGCGCCGACCAGCCACCGGCCCCCGGCCGCCACCCAGCGCCACGGCGCCGTGACCACGACGATCAGGGCGGACAGCAGAGCGGCGAGGCCGCGGCCGAGCAGGCGGAACGGGACCGCCAGCGCGCCGACCAGCCACCGGCCCCCGGCCGCCACCCAGCGCCACGGCGCCGTGACCACGACGATCAGGGCGGACAGCAGAGCGGCGAGGCCGCGGCCGAGCAGGCGGAACGGGACCGCCAGCGCGCCGACCAGCCACCGGCCGCCGGCCACCAGCCAACGCCACGGCGCCGTGACCACGACGATCAGGGCAGTCAGCAGAGCGGCGAGGCCGCGGCCGAGCAGGCGGAACGGGACCGCCAGCGCGCCGACTAGCCAGGCGACGGCGCGCCCGAGCCGTCGTGCGAGCGTCGTGAGGCCCGTGAGGAGGTGCCGGAACGGCGCGGACAGCAGGCGCCAGGCACGGAGGCCCAGCCACCGGGCGGCGTGCCGGACGGCGTCCAGGACCGCGACGACGAGACGCACCGGCAGGGAGACGACGCGACCGAGCGCGCGCACGGAGGCGGCCAGGGCACGCCCGACGACGTCTGCGACGACCTGGAGCAGGCGGCTGAGCCAGCGCGCCGGAGCGGTGACCACCCGCACGACGAGGGTGACGGCGCCGCGGACCGCGCCCCGGACGAGCTCGACGAGCCCGACCCACACGGCGACGGTCCAGACGATCGGCAGCTCCCACAGCGCCGGTGCCGGCTCGTCGTCCGGCTCCGGACCGACCTCGTCGGCCACCTCGGGCTCGGGCGCCGCCTCGACGGCGTGCTCGGACGACGGCCAGGGCTGGGGCTGGGACACGACGGCCTCCGTGCCCGGTCCGGGCCCGCGACAAACCCCCCGGTGCCGGTGACCCGTCGTCCGATCGTCGCGGTGGGTGACCGGCGCTGCGGAGCAGACGTGCCGGACCCTAGGCTGGAGCGGTGACCCAGCAGCCCGGACCGAGGCGCGCCAAGCACCTCATCGACCCGACCCGTCCGCGCGCGCAGGCGTCGAGGGCCGACATCGAGCGCCTCGAGCGGGTGCAGCGCACGGTGCTCTCGGTGCTCGTCGGGACGACGATCTTCCACCTCTCGATCGGCCTGGTGCTGGCCGCGCTGTTCATCGACGACTCCGAGGTCGTCGCGCGCGTCGGGCTCTGCGTCATCGGCGGGGCCTTCGGCGTGGCGGCGATCGCCGCCGCCTTCGCCATCCACCGGCGTGCGGTGGTGAGCCCGTGGCTGCTGGTCGGTCTCGTGCCGACGCTCGTGGGTCTCGTGGTCGTCCTGACCTGAGCCGGCGGTCAGCGCTCGCAGGCGCCGTCGGCACACCGGCTGCGGGTCGCGACGAGACCCATCACCCAGCACGTCGGGCAGCCGCGCCACAGCACCACCGTCATGGGCAGGAGCAGCAGCCACCACCCGGACGACGACGACAGCGCGATGCCGGCCACGAGCAGCGCCAGGCCGAGCAGGCCCCGCACCACGTGGACGGCGACCGACCGGCTCGCGAACATCGCGAAGGTCGGGTCGACCTCGGGCTCGGGGCGGAGTCGCTGCGCCGTCGTCATGGAGCCAGCGTAGGCGGGGCCCGGTCGGGTGTGACCAAGGTGACACGGCCTGTCGACGAGACGTGGGCGTGCGGAGTCGCTCCCGGTCACCTCGACTTCCTACGGTGTCACCATGAACCTCGACGACGCCACGCAGGTCACCGACACCGCCGCCCCGATCGACCCGACCGACGTCGCGGCGATCGACCACGGCGACTCCCCGACCGGGCGACTCGCGAGCCCCACGCGCATCCAGCTCTGACCCGCGCCGCCCCGGGGGTCAGCCCCGCGGGCGCGGGTCGTGCTCGTGGGCGGGGTCGGCGGCGAAGATCCGCTCGTAGATGTCATAGACGACCCACGCCTTCTCGTTGTTGTAGAGCATGGCGTCGTCGAAGCCCCGGGCGGCCACGGAGCGCTTGACGTCGGCGTAGCGTGCCCGGTCGTCGTCGTGGGCGCGCAGCCAGTCGCGGAACGCCCGGTGCCGCCGCGGCTCGCGGGCACCGCGCGACCACACGTGCAGGTTGACCTCGGGCGCCATCGACTTCAGGAACCGGTGCTCCTCCCACTCCGGCTCGCGCACCCGCAGCTCGAAGCCGAGCGCCTCGACGTCGGGCAGCCAGGAGGGCTCGTCGGCCGAGTCGGCGACGGTCAGGTCGACGTCGATCACCGGCTTCGCCCACAGGCCGGGCACCGCGGTCGAGCCGACGTGCTCTATCGACAGCGCGCGGTCGCCGAGGGCTCGCGCCAGCCGGTCGCGGACGCCGTCGAACACCGCCGGCCACGACGGGTCGGGCGCGACGACCTCGACGACCTCGGGGGCCTGGGGGGCGAGTCGGACCGCGGCGATCTGGTCGAGGTCGGGCACCTCGTACGGGTTCCAGAGCGGGTGGGTGGGCACCCGGAGGACCTTACCGCCGGGGCCCGCTCCGGCCCGTCGGTGAGGTCAGCGGGTGGTGCGGTAGCGGCCCCGGAAGAACAGCAGCGGACCTGCATCACCGTCGGAGGCCTCGAGGTCGACGACGCGTCCGACGACGACGTCGTGGTCGCCGGACTCGTGCACGGCGTGGATCGTGCAGTCGACGTGGCCGAGCGTGCCCGGCAGCACGGGCGAGCCGGTGACGGCGGACGGCGTCCAGTCGACGCCGGCGAACTTGTCGGTGCCGCGCCCGGCCATGGTGTCGGAGACCCCGGCCTGGCCGTCGGCGAGGACGTTGACGCAGAACGATCCGGCCCGCCGGATCAGCGGCCAGGCGCGGGACGTGCGGGACGGCACGAAGAGCACGAGGGGCGGGTCGAGGGACACGCTCGAGAACGACTGGCACGTCATGCCGACGGGTCCGTCGGCGCCGATCGCGGTCACGACGGTGACCCCGGAGGCGAAGCGGCCGAGCACGTCGCGGAACCGGCGGGCGGCGACGGCCGCAGCGTCGTCGCCGGGTCGACCATCCGTCTCACCGGGGCGCCACTCGACGTCGAGATCGATCTCACCGAGCCAGCGGCCGACCTGCCCGGCGCTCGTCGCGTCGGGGCTCTGGGAGGGGACCTCGGGCTGCGACACGCCCCTCACGGTAGTGACCACCGCCTGCCGCCGAGGTCGCTGGCCCCAGGAGGACGCCGCCCCTCGCGAGCGGGGTCATAGGATCGCGCCCGATGTCCACCCGACCGCCGACCCCGAGCGCGACGCTGAGCTACCGCCCGGACCTCGACGGTCTCCGCGCCGTCGCGGTCTACCTGGTGCTGGCCTTCCACGCCCAGGTGGCGCTGCTCGACGGCGGCTTCGTCGGGGTCGACCTGTTCTTCGTGCTCTCGGGCTTCCTCGTCACCGGCGTGCTGCTGCGCGACCGTCAGGCCGACGGGCGGGTCCGGCTCGGCCGCTTCTACGCCCGACGCGTGCGGCGGTTGCTGCCGGCCGCGCTGGTCGTCGTCGTGGTCACGGCGTTGCTGCAGCTGCTGCTGCTCTCGCTGCCGGCCCGCCTCGACCTCGTCGACGACGCCCGAGCCTCGGTCCTCTACGTCGCCAACTGGCACTTCGTGCTCGAGTCTCGCGACTACTTCGCCCAGGACGACGCCGCCGCCAGCCCGTTCCTGCACTTCTGGTCGCTGTCGATCGAGGAGCAGTTCTACATCGTCTTCCCCGTGGTCGTGCTGCTCGTCGTGCGCCTGAGCCGTCGACCCGTCCGGGCGCTGGCAGCCGTGCTGGCGCTCGTGGTCGTGGCCTCGGCGCTGGCCCAGGTCGTCACGGCGGCCTCCGACCCGAACCTGGCCTACTACGGCACCCACACCCGGGTCTACCAGCTCGCGGCCGGCGGGCTGCTGATGACGATCGTGCTCCGCCGCGCCGCCCACCACCAGCACGACGACCGCCGGCCCGCGGGCACCACCGGCGCCCTCGCGTGGCCGCTCGCCGCCGGCGTCGGGCTGGTGGTGCTGCTCGTGACGGCGAGCGACGCCGTCGGCCTGACGGCGTCGGAGCGCGGCCTGGTGGCCACCGCCGCCTCGGCGCTGACGATCGCCGGCCTGTGGTGCGCCCCGGCCGGGCCGGTCGCCCGACTCCTCGCCCTCCCCGTGCCGCGCTACCTCGGCCAGGTCTCCTACGGGACCTACGTGTGGCACTGGCCGGTCACGCTCGTCGTCCAGCGCGTCTTCGAGGTCACCGCCGTCGTCGACCTGGTGATCACCGCCGTCGTGGCGACGGCGCTCGCGGCCTTGTCGTACCGCCTGGTCGAGGTGCCCGTGCGCACCGCGCGCCCGCTGCACCGGGTGCCGTGGGTCGTCGTCGGGGCCGGCCTGGCGACCAGTGTCGTGGTGGCGACGGCCGTGACGCCCGTCGTCCTCGACCGCGACGCGCGCCCGGCCGTCGCGGGCGACCGGGGTCCGGTGGTCGACATCGGCGATCCCGCCCTCCGCGGTCCGGTGCCGCCCGACCTCGACCTCGTCGCCGCCAGCGACGACTTCGGCTCCGACACCGCGACGCCGTGCACTGTCGCCGACCCAGCCGCGTGCCGCCTTGTCGAGGGCCCGGACGACGCCCCTCACGTGCTGCTGCTCGGCGACAGCCAGGCCAACACCCTCGTGCCCGCCCTCGAGCAGCTGGCCGTCGAGCAGGGCTTCCGCCTCTCCACCAACGTGCGCTCGGGGTGCCCGTGGCAGGCCGACCAGGTCAACACCATGCGCGGCAACCCCGACGGCCAGCAGGCCTGCGCCGAGGTGCGACGCACGTTCTTCTCCGCGGTGCTCCCGCTCATGGACGTCGACGTCGTGCTCGCCGTCGGCCTGTCGCGCTCCGACCCGGCGTGGGAGCCCTACCTGTCCAGCCCCAGCAGCCCGACGGGTGGGGAGTCGCTCGCCGAGCTGCAGGCCCGGACGACGCGCGAGACCGCGGCACTCGTCACCGCGGCCGGCCCGCGGCTGGCGATCGTGCACAGCATGTTCGGCCCCGCCGGCTACGAGGCGCGCGGCACGAACCCGATCGAGTGCCTCGCCGCGGCCCGCACGCTCGGCGAGTGCGCGGTCGTCGTCCCGCCGCGACAGCCGTCCGTCGACGACGTCTACGGCCTGCTCGACACCGAGTCGCCCGACGTCGCGACGCTCGACCTGACGCGCACGATCTGTCCCGACTACCCCGTCTGCCACCCCGTCGTCGACGGTCAGGTGGTCTGGATGGACGCCGACCACGTGACCTCGACCTACCTGCGCGAGCACCGCGACGAGGTGTGGGCCGCGCTTGAGGCGACCGGGTTCGTCACGCGGTAGCCGCGTGCTGCTCGCGGTGGGCCCGCAGGTGCTCGAGGATCGTGGCGGCGACGCGGTCGGGGTCCTCGAACATCGGGATGTGACCGATGTCGTCGAGCGTGACGACGTCGGCGTGCGGCATGGCTTCGGCGTAGGGCCGGCCGTAGCGCTCGGGCGGCAGCAGCAGGTCGTTCTCGCACAGCACGAGGCGCACCGGGACGTCGTCGTCGAGGCCGACGACGTCGCCCGGGCCGGTGCCGCGCAGCTCGGAGAGGATGAACGGGAAGAACGACGGGCAGTGCGACGCGGCCCGGATGAAGTTGTCGGCGCGCTCCCGTGCGACCCGGCCCGGGTGGTGGCTGACGATCTTGAGCACGAGCGGCCGGGCGGGCAGGCGGGTGGCCCGCTCGCCCAGGACCTTGCCCAGCAGGGCGGAGAGGTAGAGCCCGAGGAACTTGCCGCCGACCACGATCTCGGCGCGCGACCACTTGGTCCAGCTGCCGGCCGGGGCGATCGCGGTGACCGTGCGAGCACGGCCACGGCGGGCCATCTCGAAGGCGAGCCAGCCGCCGATCGAGTTGCCGGCGACGTGGCAGGTGTCCCACCCGAGCTCGTCGAGGAGCACCTCGACCCCGTCGGCGTAGGCCTCGAGCGACACCTCGCGGCGCCGCAGGGCCGGGCCGCCCCAGTGGCCGGGGAGCGTCGCGGCCACGACCTCGTGCTCGGCGGCGAGGGTCGGGACGACGTCGGCCCACACGTCGTGCGAGGTCGTGAACGGGTGCAGCAGCAGGAGCGGCTCGCCCTCGCCGACGTGCACGGTGGGGGCGGGCACGGGCAGCTGGAGCCGGCGGAGCCGGCGTTCCCGGGTTGTCTGCGACACGCCGTCACGCTAGCGACGCGGCCTGCCCAGGGGAAGCCCCTTCACCCGTGAGGCTGGGTTGGGCCTCCGGGTCCTGGGCACCGGCGGTGCCATGACGACCGACCCCCGTACCGTCCACGACCAGCCCGACACCGAGGGCGAGCAGCTGCCCGACGTCGGTCAGCCCGGCTCGACCACCCCCGGCATGGGCGACGAGCCCGACCACGGTGAGAGCAGCTACGTCGGCCACGACCGCCTGACCGGCAAGGTCGCCCTGATCACCGGCGGCGACTCGGGCATCGGCCGCGCGGTGGCGATCGCGTTCGCCCGCGAGGGCGCCGACGTCGCCCTGGTCTACCTGCCCGAGGAGGCCGAGGACGCCGAGCAGACCGCCGCCTGGGTCGCCGACGCCGGACGACGCGTGCTCCGGCTGCCGGGCGACATCCGCGACCGCGCGTTCTGTGCCGAGGCGGTCGGACGGACCGTCGACGAGCTCGGCGGCCTCGACGTGCTGGTCAACAACGCCGCCTACCAGCAGGCGCAGCCCGGGGGTCTCGCCGACATCACCCCCGAGCAGCTCGACCGCGTGTTCAAGACCAACCTCTACGCGCTGTTCTGGCTCTCGCAGCAGGCGCTCCCCCACCTCTCGGCCGGGGCGAGCATCATCAACACCTCCTCGGTGCAGGCCTCGTCGCCGGCCCCGCCGCTGCTCGACTACGCGGTGACCAAGGCGGGCATCGTCGCCTTCACCCGCGGCCTGGCCGAGGCCCTCGGCGAGCAGGGCGTCCGGGTCAACAGCGTCGCTCCCGGTCCGATCTGGACGCCGTTGATCCCCGCGACCATGCCGGAGGACCAGGTCGCCGGCTTCGGCGAGACGACGCCGCTGGGCCGCGCCGGCCAGCCGGCCGAGGTGGCACCGGTCTTCGTCTTCCTCGCCGGCGACGACAGCACCTACGTCACGGGCGAGGTCGTGGCCGTCACCGGCGGCAAGCCGGTGAACGTCTGACCCGCCCTGGCTAGCCTGCGGCCACCCGGTCGTGCCAGGCACCGATGCCGGTACACACCAGCACGACCACGCCGGCGACCACCAGGCCGGCCGCCAGGTGCCACCTCAGCAGCAGCGCGCCGGCGGCGGCGCCGGCGATGATGAGGACGACGGCGAGCGCACGGCGTCCGCTGCCGCCGCCCTTGCCGCTGCCCAGCACCGAGTCGGCGGCGAGGCCCGTGAGGGTCGAGGTGACCACGACGGTGGTGACGTCCTTGACCGCCACGAAGCGCGCCACGGCCGCCTGCACGCCCATCGCCGCGCCGAGCAGGGTGGTCGTGGCGATCTCGACGGCGCGCGGCGGGTCGTCGTGGGCGGCGAGGACCACGCCGGCGAGCGCCAGCTCGACGAGGCCGACCGAGGCGAACAGCCAGGTGGTGCGCGCGGTCCACTTCTGCTGCTGGTGCCGCAGCACCCGCCCGCCCAGCGCCGCGCCGGCGAGGAAGCCGATCAGCGCGAGGAGCGGCCCGAGGACCGGCAGGTCGTCGGCACCCACGACGGCCATGCCGAGGATCACCACGTTGCCGGTCATGTTGCCGGTGAAGACGCGGTCGAGCCCGAGGTAGCCGACGGCGTCGACGATGCCGGTGCCGAAGGTGAGGCCGAGCATCAGGGACAGGTGCATGCGCTCGCGCGAGACGCGGGCGAGCACCGACGAGCCAGGGTTCACGGCGTGCATCCTCTCGTCGGCTGTGCCACCGTCGCGACATGGCCCCGTCCGACGAGACCGCACCGGCGCTCGACGCGCTGGTCGGCGGCGTCCGTGCCGTGCTGGACGACGGCGTCCTCGGCGCCTACCTCGTCGGCTCGTTCGCGCTCGGGGGCGCCGACGAGTGGAGCGACGTCGACGTCGTCGCTGCGGTCGAGGCCCCGCCGGACGGCCAGTCGCTCGAGGCGCTCGCCTCGATCCACGCCCACCTGCCCGACGCCGGCGGGTGGGCGGCCCGCCTCGAGGTCTCCTACGCCGTCGCCGCCGACCTCCGGAGCCCGATGTCGCTCGGACGCCGGTGGTGGCACGTCGCCGACGGCTCACGCGAGCTCGCGCTGTCGGCCGACGCCAACACCGCCCACACCCGGTGGGTGCTCCGCGAGCGGGGCGTGACCCTCGCGGGGCCGGACCCGGCCGTGCTCGTGGCCGAGGTCGCGCCCGACGTCCTGCGGGCCGAGGCGCTCGGCATCGCACGAGCGCAGGCCGAGGAGCTCGAGGACCACCTCGACCGGCTCGCGAGCGCGTGGTGGCAGCCGCACGTCGTCATGACCGCGTGCCGCGTGCTGCACACGGCAGTGCACGCCGACGTGGTCGGCGGGGCCGCGGCGGCCCGCTCGGCCCTCGCCGTCCTCGACCCGCGCCACCGGGCCGTGGTCGAGCGGGCGGTCGCCGCGCGGCCGCACCCGCACCGACGACGGCACGAGCCTGCCGACCCCGGCCTCGCCGTGCCGACCAGGGCGCTCGTGTGGGACGTCGTCCGGCTGGCCGGAGAGGCCGCGCTCACGGCCCGGACCTGACCCACGACTCGCTCGGGGGCTCAGTCGTCGTCGGTCAGGGAGGCGTGGGCGGCGACGGTCACCCGGCGCAGCAGCCGCTGCAGCGTGGCCACGTCGCGCTCGCGCAGCCCGAGCACCTCCGCGATCCGGCACTGGACGTCGTCGCGGTGCTCGCGCAGGGCGTCGCCCGTCGGCGTGAGGGCCAGCAGCACCGTGCGCTCGTCGGAGGTGCCTCGGCGGCGGGTGATGAGGCCGGCGGTCTCCATGCGCCGCAGGAGCGGGGTGAGGGTGCCGTGGTCGAGCCGGAGCCCCTCCGCGACCTCGCGCACCGTGCACTCACCGCGGGCCCAGAGCAGGACGAGCACGAGGTACTGCGGATAGGTCAGGCCCAGCTCGCCGAGGATCGGGCGGTAAGCGGCGGTGACGGCGCGCTGCGCGGCGTACAGGTCGAAGCAGAGCAGCTCGTCGAGCTCACCGGCCGCGGGGGCGAGCGTCGGGGAGGAACTGGCCATGGACGGAATACTACTCGCCCCCTAGTATCTTGTGCACAAGGTAAGTCATCGTCGCCTCACCGATCCGAAAGGTCACCACCATGCCCACTCGTACCGCTCGCACCGCCTGGAACGGCTCGCTGCAGGAGGGCTCCGGCCAGGTCGAGCTGTCCAGCTCGAAGGTCGGCACCTACGACGTCTCGTTCCCCAAGCGTGCCGCCGACGACGCCGGGGGCACCACCTCCCCGGAGGAGCTCATCGCCGCCGCCCACTCCTCGTGCTACGCCATGCAGCTCTCGGCCCTGATCGCCGAGGCCGGCGGCACCCCGCAGTCGCTCGACGTGACCGCCGACGTCTCGCTCGGCCCCGACCCCGACGGCGGCTTCCGCCTCACCGGCATCAAGCTCACCGTCGTCGGTGAGGTCGACGGCCTCGACGAGGCCGGCTTCAAGCAGGCCGCCGACGCCGCCAAGGCCGGCTGCCCGGTCAGCAAGGCCCTCACCGGCGTCGAGATCACCCTCGACGCCTCGCTCGAGGGCTGAGACCTCCGCCACCCCCACCGGGGTCGGCACGCCGCAGCCTGGCCGGACCACACGGTCCGGCCAGGCTGTTCTCATCTGACGCTCATCGAGGCGACCTACGGTCGAGCGACATGAGCGACAGCCCGCCCACCCCGGTCCAGCCCACGCCCGCCGTCCGCGCGGCACGCGTCGACGACGTGTCCCTCGTCGTCAACACCGGCGCCCGCCGAGGCCGGACGGCGGCCGACGTCGCCCGTCGGCTCCTGCACGAGGCCGGCGCCGGCACCGTGCGGCTGCACCCGGTCGCCGACGGCGGGCTCGACACCGCGCTCGCCGCGGCGCTCGCGACCGACCCCGACCTCCTGGTGGTCGCCGGCGGGGACGGCACCGTGGGGGCCGCAGCGGGTGCCGTAGCGGGCACCGGCACCGTGCTCGGCGTCCTGCCGATCGGCACGGCCAACGACTTCGCGCGCACCGTCGAGATCCCGCTGACGCTCGAGGGCGCGGTGCACACCCTGGTCTCCGGCCGCGTCGTCGACGTCGACCTCGGTCGCGCCGGACGCCGTCCCTACCTCAACGTCGCCTCGATGGGCCTGTCGGTCGGGGTGACCGCACGCCTGGCCCCCGGCATGAAGCGCCGGCTCGGCCCCGCCGCCTATCCCGCCGCCACGATGCTCGCCTACCGGCGCCACGAGCCGTTCTCGGCCCGCATCGAGTTCCCGGACGGCGACCACCCGACCCTCGAGGTCGCCGACCTGCTGCAGCTCGCCGTCGGCAACGGCCGCCACTACGGGGGCGGCTACACGGTCGCCCCGGGGGCCGGCATCGACGACGGCACCCTCGACGTCTACGCCATCGAGAAGGGACGCGTGCGCGACCACGTCTCGATCGCCCGCCTGTTCAAGCACGGCGGGTTCGTCGAGCACGAGCGCGTGCACCACGCCGTCACGACCGCCGTCCGCGTGGTGACGTCGCCCTCGCAGCCGGTCAACCTCGACGGCGAGGTCGTCGAGCGCACCCCGCTCACCTTCCGGGTCGAGCGCAACGCGGTGAACGTCGTCGTGCCGGTCGACAGCCGCGCCGCCCGCTGGGACGGCGCGTGAGTCAGGGCTTGCGGGCCACCACGTAGAGCCGGTCGGTCGACTCGCCGCGGCCGGCCATCGGCCCGCGCTGGTACCACTCCGCGTCGACGAGACCCGCGGCGGTGACCAGGCCGACCACGTCGGCGGGCTCGTGGAAGACGAAGTCGAGGTCGACCTCGTGGTCGAACCACGAGTCGTGGTGGCGGACCTCGGCGCCCGAGTGCAGCGCGAGCACGAGCCAGCCGTCGCTGCGCATCGGGCGCACCAGGGCCTCGAGCGCGGCGGGCAGCTCGGAGGCGCCGAGGTGGATGAGCGAGTACCACCCGAGGACCGCGGCCCACCCGGTGGCGTTGACCGGACGCATCAGCGAGCGGAGGTCGCCGACCTCGTAGACGCCGTCGGGGTAGCGCCGACGGGCCTCCTCGACCATCTCGGGCGTGAGGTCGATGCCGGTGGCGTCGGCGCCGGCCTCGGCGAGGTAGGCGGTCACGTGGCCGGGGCCGCAGCCGACCTCCACCACGGGGTCGGTACCGGCGTGCGCGGCGACCCGGTCGAGCAGCCAGCGCTCGAACGGCAGGCCGTCGAGCCCGGCGATCAGCGACTCGGCGTAGGACGACGCCACCGCGCCGTAGGAGGCGCGGACCTTGGCGTCGCGCGCCTCGGCGCCACCGGCGATGACGGTGTCGCGGTCGACGGCAGGGGCGGACGACGCCTCGCCGGCGGGGAGGTCGACGGGGCCGAGCAGGTGGATCCACCGGGCGTCCTGCTCGCGGGGCTGCTTGGGCAGCTGCTGCACGAGCGGCTGGTCGCGCGCAGCCATGCGCACCAGGCACGCCTCGACAGCCCCGCGGTCGGTGAAGGCGTGCAGGCGCTCGGTGCGGCTCTTGAGCGCGCCCGGCGGCTGGGCACCACGGAGCAGCAGCACGGTGAGCAGTGCCCGCTCGTCGTCGGCGAGGTCGAGCCGCACCGAGATGGTCTGCACGTACTTCATGGTCCGGCGGCCGCGGTCCTCCCACGTCACCGCCGTCAGCTCGCGCTGCTTGAGTGCCCGCAGCGTCTCGTGGACCACGCGCTCGTCGTAGTCGACGACGGGCTCACGACTGCTCGACTGGTTGCACGCCGTCCGGACGCTGTTGACGGTCATCGGGTACGACGCCGGCACCGTGACCTCCTTCTCCAGGAGGCTTCCCAGGACACGTTGCTCCTCGGCCGTCAGCACAGGCAGCTCGCTCACGGTGACGACCCTAGCCATCACCGTTCACCCGGTCGCGGTATCGGCCAGGCCCGGTCGCGCCGAACGGTCAGGAAGCGGAGGCCCCGGCGGCTCTCACGTGGCCGGGCACCCCGCGGGGTGGCCGGATCCGGCACGGCGTCGGGCAGGGTTGGGTAATGACCGAAACCACGAGCGCGATCGCTCCGTTGCAGGGGATCCACCACGTCCGGGTCACCGTGACCGACATCGCCCGCAGCAAGGACTTCTACTCCACCGTCTTCGGACGCGACCCGCAGATCGACGCGACCGACCAGGTCGACGAGCCCGGTGCCTCCGAGGACCCCCAGCGCTTCTACGGCGGCTGCGTGTTCGAGCTCGACGGCCAGCTCTTCGGCCTGCGGCCCGTGGCCCCCAGCGGCGACCGGTTCGACTCGACGCGCGTCGGGCTCGACCACGTGTCGTTCGGGGTGCCGACCAAGGCCGACCTCGAGTCGGCGGCCGAGCGGCTCGACGCCGCAGGTGTCGAGAACGGCGGAGTCATCTCGTTGACGGGCAACGGGATGTCGATCCTGTCCTTCCAGGACCCCGACGACATCAACCTCGAGCTGGTGGCGCCAGAGGAGTGACGGTCCCGGCCTCGGGGTCCCACCGGCGCAGCCGGGTGAGTCGCAGGACGACGTCGTCGGCGCCGAGCAGGTCGACGGCACGTTGCAGGTCGGCGCGAGGGAAGCGGCGGGCGAGGGTGACGTGGGCCAGCCACCCCGGGTGCGCGTGGTCCTCGAGCGTGGCCCGCAGGTCGAGCACGGCCCGCAGGACGGGGTCGTCGACGTCGAGCAGCCGCGCGATCGTCAGCCGCTCGCGCCCGAGCACGGCGAGGCCGGAGGCCCGCACCTGGATCGGCAGCAGGGGCGCGAGGAGGTCGACGGCCCGAGCCTCGTCGTCGGCGTCGAGGGCGGGCACGGCGACGACGGTGACGTGCGGGGTGTTGGTCGCGCCGGCGTGGTCGAGCTGGGAGGGCAGACCCGCGTCGCGCAAGGCCTGCCAGTCGGCGCGCACGGCGGCCTCGCCGTCGTCGTCGGGGAGCAGCTCGAGGGCGTTCAGGCGCGGCATCGCTCAGCCCCGGTCCAGCCACTGCTGGGCGTTGCGCGTGTGCTTCGCCTTCGTCGCCGGGGCGAGGCCGTCGTAGGTGCGCACCGCGAACCCCGAGCGCGCGTTGCGCTCGAAGACCGCGCGGTGGTCGCGCACGAAGGTCCAGTAGAGGCCGTCCCACGCCTCGCGCCACTCGCCCCACTCGCCCCCGGGGTAGTCGCTCATCTTGCGCAGGTAGTTGCTGCCCGACACGTAGGGCTTGGTGGTGATGGCCTCCCCCGCGGCGAACTGGCTCATCGCGTAGACGTTGGGCACCATCACCCAGTCGTAGGCGTCGACGAACATCTCCATGAACCACTCGTACGCCGCGTCGGGGTCGGTGCGCAGCAGGGTCATCGCGTTGCCCAGCACCATCAGTCGCTCGATGTGGTGCGCCCAGCCGTTCTCCAGCACCCGCTCGAGCACGTGGTCGACCGGGCCGAGCCCGGTGGACGCCGTCCACCACCCGGGGGCGAGGGACCTGCCGTGCTGGAGGTGGTTGTGACTGCGCAACCGTCGGCCGTAGAGGGCGTAGGTGGCCCGCATGTACTCGCGCCACCCGACGACCTGTCTGACGAAGCCCTCGAGGCTCGCGAGGGGCACGGCGTTGGACTCCCCCACCTCCAGCGCCCGAGCGAGCACACGGCGCGGCGAGATCAAGCCGACGTTGAGCGGCGGCGTGAGCAGCGAGTGGAAGACCCAAGTCTCCGCGCGTGACAGGGCGTCCTCGTAGGGGCCGAACTCGGCGAACCGCTCGGCCAGGAACTCCTCGTAGGCCGCATCGGCCTCGCCGTGGCTGGTCGGCCACGCGAACGCGTCGGCGTTGCCCGGGTTGTCGGCGAACGCCCGCTTGACCCAGGCGATCGCGTCGTCGACGTGCTCGTGCCGGTCGGCGGGGTCGATGCGGCGTGGCTGCGGGACCGGGTGGCCCTTCGGCAGCTTCTTGCGGTTCTCCTCGTCGAACGACCAGCGCCCGCCCTCAGGCTTGCCGGTGCTGGTCACGAGCACGTCGAGCCGCTGGCGCTGCCAGGCGTAGAAGTGCTGCATGCGCGCCCGCCCGCCGGCCTCGGCGAAGTAGTCCGAGAGCTGGTGTCGCGTGGTGAGGAAGTTGGGGGTGTCGAGCACGTCGGCGGCCTGCAGCTCGTAGCCGCCGTCGGCGAGCCCGGCGACGAGGTCCTGCCCGAGCCAGTCGTCGACGACGTCGTAGACGCTCACCCAGGTGGGCGCCAGCCGCTGCACCAGCCGGGCCAGCGCGGCGCGCGACGTCGTCCGGCCGTCGGTCTCGAGCACCTCGACGTCGTGGCCGCGCTCGCGGAGGCGGTCGGCGAAGCGCCGCATGCTGGCCCGGTGCAGGACGAGCTTCTGGGCGTGGAAGCGGTACTGGCGGAACAGCAGGTCGTGCTCGACCAGCACGAAGGTGGTGCCGGTGTCGGCGTCGAGGTGCGACTCGAACAGCTGGTGCGGCAGGACGAGACGGACGTGTCGTTCGGCCATGACCGCACGCTAGTGACCGGCTCGCGTCGTCGACTCACCCTGCCGGTACGTCGAGCTCGACGGCGTCACCGACCGACACCGGGCCGCCCTCGAGCACCCGGAAGATCGACCCGCCCCGGTGGCGCAGCGCCTCCTGGGCGCCGGGACCGATGGTGTCGTCGAGCAGCTTGCACGGCGCCGCGACCCGCACCACCTCGAGCAGCACCGCGCCGACGCGCACCCGGGTGCCCGGCGTCCGGGGCACCGTGCCGTGGTCGAGGGTGAGGTTGCGGCGCGTCAGCCCGGCCGGCACGTCGGCACCGTGCCGCTCGGCGGCCTCGGCCAGTGCGTCGAGGCTCTGCACCGACACGTGGCGGTGCCGGGTGCCGTGGTAACGGTCGCCGACGATGCCCCGGCCGGCCTCGACGTCGACCTGCTCGACCGAGCGCATCGGCAGGCGGGTGCCCTTGGCGACGTGGATCGCGACGACCCGGGGCGTGCTCCCGACAGGACTCGTGCTCATGGCTCCAGCCTGCCTCGCCATCGGTCGGACGGCCGTCAACCGGCGATCAGGACCAGCGAGAGGAGCGAGACCGACCAGGAGACGAAGCTGCCCACCAGGAAGTACTCGGTCACCTCGTGGATGCCGGCCGCGGTCGGCGTCGAGGCGCCGCCCGGTGAGGCCCGCGCCGACTGGAGCTCGGGGAACCGCAGCAGCCCCTTGGCGGCGACGACGATGCTGGCCGCGGTGAGCTCGCCGGCGACCCCGAACCCGACGATGAACAGTCGCTCCATCGGGCCGAGCAGGCGGCCACCCTTGAGCGCGGACGAGCCGGCACTGGTGCGCCCCGGGTGGGTGGTGCCGGTGGCGCCCAGCACGAGCCGGACGACCACGTTGCCCGACGACACCTGCCACACCAGGACGCCGCCCAGCAGCAGGGCACGGTCGGGCTCGAGCCGGGCCAGCACGGGCAGGTCGGACGCCGCCAGCCAGTCGCCGAGCAACCCACCGGCCTCGGGCGAGGCACCCGAGACCAGCACCGATGCGGCGCCGAGGCCGGCGAGCACGAGCAGGGGCAGGCGGTAGCACCGGGTGCGGAAGCCGTACGTGACGGCCTCGCCCCAGCCGATCGTCGCCGCGGCGACCAGGACCAGCGCGCCGACCTCGACGAACGAGGTGAGGCCCGCGGCCAGGCCGACCGCGACGACCACCGCAGCGCCGACGGCCTCGGCGCGACGTGGCGAGGTGCGCAGGGAGAACGCGAGGTCGGTGAGGGCCGTGCCGAGGAGCAGCAGGCCCAGCAACGTCATGCGAGCTCCTCCAGCCAGGTCGTCATCGTCTGCACGACGCCGATCGCGTCGTGACGCACGCGCTGCGAGACGGCCGAGGCCGACACGTCGAGCTCGTCGGCGAGCTCACGTTGCGTGCGTCCGGACATCAGACCACCGAGCACCGACAGTGAGCGCTCGTCGAGGCGGCCGACGAGCTCGTCACGGGCCAGCAGGGCGGCCTCGACCGCCGCGACCGGTTCGTCGACGCCGTCGGCCACCCGGTAGGACGTGCGGGCGGCGCGGGTCGCGGCCCGGCCCGCCCGGGCTCGGGCCTCGTCGATGGCCGCCCGGGCGGCCCACCACGCGGGGCCGTCCTCGATGCCGGCGGCGGGATCGAGGGCGGTTCGGGTGCCGCGGCCGATGCCGTGGCGGACGTCGTGGTCGGGCAGGAGGGACAGGCGCAGCCACACGGTGGCCGTCAGCGCCGCGCCCAGGCTCGGCAGGGTGCCCTGGTACTCGTCGCCGACGGTGATGCGCAGGTCGCCGTCCCAGCGCCGGTTGACCTGTTCCAGGGCGTCGACGACGACGGCGTGGAGGACCGCACGGTCGACCGCGCGTCGAGACCCGACGACGTCCCCGATGACGACGACCACTGGCTGCGCGATGCTCATGTGAAGACATTACCTTCACATCGCGGCAATGAACCTCATTGCTTACGCATCAGTTCGGATCACGACGCAGCTGTCGGGAGCCCTCGTCCTGGTCACCCTGCGCTCGGAGCGGGAGCCTGCGGGCGCTGCGGTGGTGCCGCACCTGCCCGTCGACGGGGTCGACGTAGGCGAGCTCGGCGGCCAGCAGCTGCAGCGGCTCGGAGAAGTCGTCGATCGGGACCTGCCGGTCGACCGGGTAGAGGGGGTCGTCGACGATCGGGACGCCGAGGCCGAGCAGGTGCAGGCGCAGCTGGTGGGTGCGGCCGGTGCGCGGCGAGAGCCGGTAGACGGCCAGGTCGTCGGGACCGCCGAGCCGTCGCTCGACCTCGACCAGCGTCTCGGCGTTGACGGGCGCGTCGGGCACCACCTCGGCCCGTCCGGTGCGCGGGACCGCGCGGATGTGGTTGCGCACGACCACGCCGTCCGAACCGGCGAGGCCGGCGCGCCACGGCGCCAGCGCCCGGTAGGTCTTGGCCACGGTGCCGGTGGCGAACATCGACTGGTACGCCGCGCGGTGCTCCTTGCCCACGACGCACAGCACGAGGCCCGAGGTCACCCGGTCGAGGCGGTGCATCGTGGTCAGGTCGGGCAGGCCGAGCTGGTCGCGCAGCCGCACGACCAGGCTCTGCACGACGTGGTTGCCCCGCGGCACCGTCGACAGGAACGCCGGCTTGTCGACCACGACGACCCGCTCGTCGCGGTGCACGACGGTGAGCTCGCCCGGCACCACCGGCTCGTCGCGCAGGTCGCGGTGGAACCACACGAACGCGGTCGTGGCGTAGGGGTCGTCGTCGCGCACTGGGCGGCCGTCGCCGTAGACGAACCGGGCCTCGGCCAGCAGGCGCTCGACGTCGACCCGCTCGTCGACCTTGTCCCGGAGCCAGGCGCCCATGCTCGGCCACCGCGACGGGGGCGCGGTGTGCCGGTCGGGCGTCACCACCCACGCGGCCTCGAGCCCGTGCCGGCGCGGCAGCGGGGACGGCGGGGGCACCCGCCGATCGTACGGACGGCGACGGCCTGGCCCGCCGGCGCACGTAGCGTGACCTCGGTGCGGATCCTGTTCACCTTCATCGGCGGCCTCGGGCATCTCCACCCGCTCCTGCCGGTCGCCCGGGCCGCCCGCGACGCCGGGCACGACGTGGCCGTGGCCGGGCACGGCGGCCTCGCGCCGAGCATCGAGGCGGCCGGGTTCCCTGCGCTGGCCACGGGTCCCGCCCGGCCGAGCGGCGATGCCGGCCGGGGGCGCGACCTGACTCCGCTGCTCCCCGTGAGCAGTCGCGCCACCGAGATCGAGTTCGCCGAGAACTTCGCCGACCGCGGGGCCCGCCGCCACGCCGTGGCGTTGCAGGAGCTCGCCCGGTCGTGGCGCCCGGACGTGATGGTGCGCGACGACGCCGACCTCGGCGCGACCGTCGCCGCGGAGGTGCTCGGCGTGCCGGTGGCGAGCGTGACGGTGCTCGCCGCCGGCACGCTGGTCCGACCCGACCTCGTCGTCCCCCGGCTCGACGCCGTCCGGGCCGAGCACGGCCTGGGCCCCGACCCGGACCTCGTCGCGCTGTCCCGCGGGCTGGTCCTGGTCCCGTTCGCACCGTCGTTCCGCAGCCCTGCGGCAACGATCGTCCCGCGCGACGAGGTCGTGCACTTCCGGGGCGGCGCACGGACCCGCCCTCGCTCTCCGGCCGGCAGGAACGATCGGAGGCCGCGCGTCTACGCCACGCTCGGCACCATCTTCAACACCGAGTGCGGCGACCTGCTCGAGCGCCTCGTCGCCGCCCTGGGTGTCGTCGACGCCGACTGCCTGCTGACCGTCGGCAACCAGGTCGACCCCGACGACCTCGGCCCGCGTCCCGGCCACCTCCGCGTCGAGCGCTTCGTACCGCAGGAAGACGTCCTGCCCGCGGTCGACCTCGTCGTCTCGCACGGCGGCTCGGGCAGCCTGATGGCCTCGCTGACACAGGGGCTCCCGTCGGTGCTGCTGCCCCTCGGCGCCGACCAGCCGCACAACGCGGCACGGGCCGAGGAGCTCGGCGTGGCGCGGGTGCTCGACGCCTCGTCCGCGACCCCCGAGGTGATCGCGACCGCCGTCACCGCCGCCGTCGCCGACCTGGGCCTGCACGAGCGGGCCCGGCAGGTCGCCGCCGAGGTCGACGCGCTGCCCGGCGCCGAGGCGGCCGTCTCGGCGATCGAGCGCCTCGTCAGCTGAGCCCGGCCAGCGCGGCGAGCCGCGCCACGCCGGGAGGACCGAAGGTGGCCAGCCGCTCGCGGGCGGCGTCGAGGGCCGGCGACCCGGGGTGGTCGGGCGCGACCCGCGCCGGGTTGAGGGCGACGGACGACGCCCACGCGGCGATGTCGGGCTCGGCGCCGAACGCCGCGGCGTTGCGGGCGCCGAGCACGTTCATCGCCGCCCACTGCTCCAACGAGTTGCCGTAGGACGACGGCGCGCACAGCGCGTTCTTGACGGTGTCGTCGTCGCGGGTGGCCTCCACGTAGCCGGCCAGGGCGGCGCCGAAGCACGGGAAGCCGGCGCGGACCGGCTGCGGCGTGATCGCCTGAGGCGTCCAGATGGGCACGCGGGCGGGGTTCTTGAGCCCGTCGGCGGCGCAGTTGACGACGACCGCGTCGGGCGCGACGTCGACCGTGCCGTCGTCGAGGTGCAGGCGGCCCGGCTCGACCGACCGCACCCGACCGAGCCGGACGACGTGCTCGACCGAGCGGAGCAGCTCGAGCTCCCACGCGCCGAGGGTCGGGGCCTTGGCCATGGTCGGCTCGACCGACCGGTCGACCCGGGTCATCACGCCGGCGTCCTCGAGGGCCAGGAACAGCGCGGGCAGCGAGGTCGCCGTGGCGGCGCACTGCATCATGGTGCCGGCCATGCCGAGGAAGACCGTGGGATCGGGCTGCACCACGGCCCGGTCGAGCATCCACGGGTCGCGGGGGCGCACCCAGGTGATCGCGCCGGGGTCGATGCCCTCGCCGAGCAGCCACACGATCGCGTCGGTGGCGGTCTTGCCCGAGCCGACGACGACGTGCTGCGAGTGCGCGCCGAGCGCCGGTACCGCGTTGACCGGCACGACGTGGGCGCCCGCGGCGACGTCGAAGCGCGGCGGCAGCTCGGCCGGCACGTCGGGGGCCAGGTAGCGGGCGTCGACGACGCGGCACCGTTCGGGCACGACGACCGGGCCGCCGCCGTCGAGCGGCACGAGGACGCCGCCAGCGTGGCCGTGGCCGAAGTACGTCGTCACGCGCCCGCGACCGACGAGGCGCTCGGCCAGCACCTGCTCGTAGTAGGCCAGGATCGCCGGCTGGTCGGCGCGCTCGTAGAGGCCGGCCTCGGGGCCGGACGGCTGGATGCCGCCGCCCATCACGGTCGAGGCGACCCCGTAGAACTGCGAGGCCTGGTGCAGCCGCACGAACGGGTACGCTGCCCGCCAGTGCCCGCCGACGCCGTCGCGTCGGTCGACCAGCGCCACGTGGACGTCGGGGTCGTGGTCGACGAGGGCATCGGTGAACGCGAGGCCGGCGGCTCCGGCCCCCACCACGAGGTAGTCGGCGTCGACGGTACGGGTCACCCGCCAAACACTACCCAGTCACACGACTTCGGCGGGCAGGCCCCACACCGCCCGCTCGAACCAGCCGCTACCGGCAGGTAACCTCGGGGCATGGGGTTCCTCCGCCGCCAGGTCGTCGCCGCCGCCCTCACCGCCAACGCCCTGCGTCCGGTCCCGGGGTTCCGGGCCGGCGTCCCCGCGTTCCTCACCGGCTGGCTCACCACCGAGCTCGCCCCCCACCTGCTCGCCCTCACCGCAGCCGACGCCGCCGCGCACACCACCGGTGGTCGACGCGACTGGCGCGGCCTCGCGCTCGCGGGGGCGTCGTCGGCGGGGCTGGCGTACCTGGTCAAGCAGAGCCGCGCGACCCAGCAGGTGGCCGAGAGCGCGCTCACAGACGCGCTCGGCGTCGACTACGGCGAGCGGCTCGACCACCTGCCCACCCCGGCCGAGCTCGCGACGCCGTGGCGCACGATCGCCTACCCCTTCCGCTCGAAGGACAAGGCGGTGCACGTCGAGAGGGACATCTCCTACAACGACCACGGACGCCGTGGCCTGCTCGACGTCTACACACCCGCCGGCGGCGTGCCCGACGGTGGCGCACCGGTGCTGCTGCAGGTGCACGGCGGTGCCTGGATGTTGGGCAGCAAGGACCAACAGGGCATCCCGTTGATGAACCACCTCGCCGCTAAGGGCTGGGTGTGCGTCGCCATCAACTACCGCCTCTCGCCGCGCAGCGACTTCCCGGCCCACGTGATCGACGTCAAGCAGGCCATCGCCTGGATCAAGGAGCACATCGCCGACTACGGCGGCGACCCCGACTACGTCGCCATCACCGGCGGCTCGGCCGGCGGGCACCTCGCCGCGCTCGCCGCCCTCACGCCCGACGACACGTCGTGGCAGCCGGGGTTCGAGGACGCCGACACCTCGGTGCGCTGTGCGGTGCCCCACTACGGCGTCTACGACTTCGCCGGCTCCACCGGGCTGCGCAGCGCCGAGCTCATGCGCGACCGCTTCCTCGCCCCGAAGGTGATGGCCGCGCGCTGGGCCGACGACCCCGAGGCCTTCGAGGCCGCATCCCCGTTGCTGCGCATCACGCCCGACGCGCCCGACTTCTTCGTGCTGCACGGCGCCCACGACAGCCTCGTCGACGTCAACCAGGCGCGGTTGTTCGTCGAGAGGCTGCGCCAGGTGAGCGAGCAGTCGGTCGTCTACGCCGAGCTGCCCGGCGCCCAGCACGCCTTCGACGTCTTCCCCTCGATCCGCTCGGCGCACGTCGTCCGCGCGATCGACCGCTACCTGCACTGGCACTGGAACACCTGGCGCGCCGGGCTCGACCACGACGCGCAGGTCAGCGAGCCGTCGACCGCCCACTAGCCTGACGCCCGTGTCCGACCTGTCTGCCGACCTCCTCGCCCACGCGGTGGCCGCCAAGGGCTTCATGCCCGACGACGAGGGCGCGCTGCTCCACCGGTGCGCGGCCGAGCGGGCGTCGTCCGGACCCCTGCTCGAGGTGGGCACCTATTGCGGCAAGTCGGCGATCTACCTCGGCGCCGCCGCGCAGGCTGCCGGCGGCACGGTGTTCACCGTCGACCACCACCGCGGCTCGGAGGAGAACCAGGCCGGCTGGGAGCACCACGACGCCACGCTCGTCGACCCCGCGATCGGCCGGATGGACACCCTGCCGGTCTTCCGCCGCACCATCCACGACGCCGGTCTCGAGGACGTCGTCGTCGCGATCGTCGGCCGCTCGACCACGGTCAGCGCACACTGGCGCACCCCGCTCAGCCTGCTCTTCATCGACGGCGGGCACGCCGAGGAGCACGCCCAGAACGACTACTCGGGCTGGGCGCCCTGGGTGATGGCGGGCGGACTGTTGGTCATCCACGACGTCTTCCCGAATCCCGCCGACGGCGGGCAACCACCCTTCCACGTCTGGCAGCGCGCCATCGCCGGCGGCGCGTGGGACGACGTCGAGACCGTCGGGTCGATGCGGGTGCTGCGGCGCACCTCGGGCGAGGCGGGCGACCCGGTCGGCTGACGTCGGGTCAGACCCGCTCCGACTCGCAGCCGCACTCGAGGCCGATCTCGGCGAAGTGCGGGCCGAACGAGGTGCCGCGCATGATGCCGGAGCCGGGCGAGCTGTGGCCGTAGGTCTCCCCCAGCGCGTCGACGCAGAGGATCATCGCGGCGGCGGTGTAGGTGGTGTGCTCGACGGGCCAGTAGACGTCCTTCGACTCCCCCTCGCGGGCGTCGTAGACCCAGCCGGTCCAGTAGGCGCCGGCCTCGCCGCGCAGGTGCTGCATGTCGGAGAGCAGGGTGCGCGCGCGGCGGTGGTCGCCGATCAGGTCGAGGGTGAGCGCGAGCTCGCAGGTCTCGGCACCGGTCACCCACGGGTTGGTGTCGACGCAGCGGAGGCCGAGACCGGGCACCACGAAGTCGTCCCACCGCGACGCGATCAGCTCCGAGGCCGCCGCGCCGGTGACGGCACCGCCGAGCACCGGGTAGTACCAGTCCATCGAGTAGGTCGACTTGTCCTCGAACCGGTCGCGGTGGCGCCGGATGGCGTGCCCGAGGCGACCGCCCGCGAGCTCCCACTCCGGCTGCGGCTCGCCGAGCAGCTCGCCGAGCGCGACGCCGGCCCGCAGCGAGTGGTAGATCGAGGAGCAGCCGGTGAGCAGGCTGAGCTCGTCGTCCGGCGTCCACTGGATGCCCCCGAAGGGCTGCTGCAGCGAGACGACCCAGTCGAGCCCGGCGCGCACGGAGGCCCAGTGCTGGACGACGTAGCCGATGTCGTGACGCACCAGCCAGTGGTGCCACAGCCCGACGGCGAAGTAGGCGCTCATGTTGACCTCGCCGCGCGGGTCGACGACCTCGCCGGCCACGATCTTCATCGGCCACGAGCCGTCGGGGCGCTGCATCGTCGGCACCCAGTCGAGCGCACGCTCGGCCGCGTCGACCTGACCGCCGACGAGCATCGCCATCGCCGCCTCGACGTGGTTCCAGATGTCGACGTGCTCGCCCGTCGTCCACGGGACGGCGCCACAGGACTCCTGCATCGCGACGATGGCCGCCGCCGTCTCGGCGACCTGGCCGGCGGTGACGACGCCGTCGACGTAGGGCAGCGGCTCGGTCACGCAGCCCCCGACGCCGACTCGGTGAGCGGCTTGCGGAAGTAGAGCACCATCGACTTGCCGATGAGCGGGTCGAGCACCTTGCCGGCCAGCTTGAGTGCGGTCGGCTGCTTCATGATCTCCCACACCAGCAGCCGGTGGTAGGCCTTCGCGGCCGGGTGGTCGTCGTTGTTCACCCCGACCGCGCACTTGATCCACCAGTAGGGCGCGTGCAGCCCGTGGGCGTAGTCCTTGCCCTCGAAGACCATCGCGTCGCCGGGCGTGCCGTCGTTGGTCCGGCCGGCCTTGGTGACCTTGTCGACGAGCTCGTGGTCGGTGTAGATGCGGATGTGGCCGCCCTCGGCGTGGTGGTACTCGTCGGAGAGCTTCCAGTTGATGACCTCGGGCAGCCACCGCGGCACGGAGACGGCGAGCGTGCCGCCCGGTCGCAGCACGCGGACGAGCTCCTTGATCGCCTCGACGTCGGCGTGGATGTGCTCGAGCACCTCGGCGGCGACGATGCGGTCGAACTCGCCGTCGGCGAACGGCAGCGCGAGGGCGTCTCCCTGCTTGATGTCGGCCTCCGCGCCCGCGGGCACCTCGCCGGCCTCCTTCATGGCCCCGAACAGCTCGAGGACGCCGGCCAGCTCGTCGGCGTCCATGTCGAAGGCGACGACGTCGGCCCCGCGGCGGTACATCTCGAACGCGTGGCGTCCGGCACCGCAGCCCATGTCGAGCACACGGTCGCCGGCCTGGAGACCCAGGCGGTCGAAGTCGACGGTCAACATCTCAGTTCTCCTTCTCGGATCCGACCTCGGACCCGAAGTCGGCGATGACCTTCTCGTACGCCGCTGCGACCGTGACCGCGACGGCCCGCCAGCTGAACATCTCCTCCACGCGACGGCGTCCGGCCTCGCCCATGCGGGCCCGGCGCTCGGGGTCGTCGAGCAGACCGGCGATGGCCTGCTTGAGCGCGTCGACCTCGCCGGGCGCGACCAGCTGCGCGCACACGCCGTCGTCGCCGACGACCTCGGGGATGGCGCCGGCGCGGGAGACCACGAGGGGCGTGGCGCAGGCCATGAGCTCGGCGGTCGGCAGCGAGAAGCCCTCGTAGAGCGACGGCACGCAGGCGAGCTCGGCCGAGCCCATGAGCTCGACGAGCTCGGCGTCGCTGATGCCGTGCACGAAGCGGACGTGCGGACCGATGCCGAGCTTCTCGATGAGCTTCTCGGTGCGGCCACCGGCTTGCGGCTTGGTGACCAGCACCAGCTCGAGGTCGCGCTCGGTGCGCAGCTTCGCGAAGGCCTCGAGCAGCGTGGAGATGCCCTTCATCGGTGCGTCGGCGCTGGCCATCGCCATGATCCGACCCGGCACCCGCGGCCGGTCGGCCGGCGGCGGCACGAACATGTCGTCGACGCCCAGCAGGATGACCTGCATCTTGGCGGGGTCGACGCCGAAGTCCGTCGCGATGTCGCGCTTCGACGTCTCCGACGGCGTCAGGATCCATCGGGCCTTGCGGGCGACGTGGCCCTGCATGCGCAGGAAGCCGTACCAGCGGCGCAGGGTGATCTTGCGCCACGGGTGGCGCGTCTGGGCGAGGTCGATGCGGCGGTCGTAGGTGATCGGGTGGTGCACCGTCGTGATCAGCGGGAGGCCGTAGCCCTCGATGTCGAGCAGTCCGTGGCCGAGGACCTGGTTGTCGTGGGCGATGTCGAACTCGCCGGCCCGCTCCTTCATGATCCGGCTGATGCGGCGCGCGAACGTGCGCGGCTCCGGGAACCCGGCCAGGCACATGACCAGGAACTCCTGGACGTCGACGAGGTCGCGGAACTCGCGCAGCCTCGGCACCCGGAACGGGTCGGGCTCGCGGTAGAGGTCGAGGCTCGGCACCTTGGTCAGGCCGACGCCCTCGTCGAGCTCGGGGTAGGGCTGGCCCGAGAACACCTCGACCTCGTGGCCGAGCGCCGTCAGCTCCCGGCTGAGGTGGCGCACGTAGACGCCCTGGCCTCCGCAGTGCGGCTTGCTGCGGTAGGACAGCATCGCGATACGCATGGGCGTCGACCCTTCACGGACTGGGGCGACGCGCGGGTCGCGGGAGATAGAACGTGTTCCTATCATGGCTCACTGCCCGTTAGCCTAGTGAGGCAGACCTGACAGCGGGTCCTGGCAGCAGGAAGACCATGGGGCCCCGATGAGCACCACCACCTCCCTCTCCGCCGACGAGCTCGGCTCGGCCGCGCAGCGCGACCGCCACAGGCGGATCCTCGACGCGACCTACGAGCTCGCCCGCGAGGGCGGCTTCGACGCCGTCCAGATGCGGGCCGTGGCCGACCAGGCCGACGTCGCGCTCGGCACCCTGTACCGCTACTTCCCCTCGAAGATCCACCTGCTCGTCTCCGCGCTCGTCCGCGAGTTCGAGCGCAGCGAGGCCGCCTTCCGCGAGCTCGACGTCGTCCCCGGTGACACGGCGGCCGAGCGGGTCACGTTCGTCATGCAGCGCACCACCCGCGGCCTGCAGCGCGATCCGCGGCTCACCGAGGCCCTCACCCGGGCTTTCATGTTCGCCGACGCCTCCGTCGCCACCGAGATCCGCACCGTCGTCAGGCTGCTCACCGCGATGCTCACCCGGGCCATGCACCCCGGCCGCACGACCCCGCCCACCGACGACGACACCACCATCGCGCGCGTGATCGGCGACGTCTGGCTCTCGGCCCTGGTCGCCTGGGTCACCGGTCGATCCACCGCCGCCGAGACCGGCGCGCACCTCGAGCGGGCCGTCAGCCTGCTGCTGCGCGACTGAGACCTGCAGCGACCACCTCCAGGAACTCAGCCGTCGTCCCACCCAGCTCCATGGCCGGCAGGCCGAGCTTGCGGTGGTCCCACGAGCGGGTGCGCTCGACGTCGAGCCGCACGACGACGCGGTTCTTGGCCATCACCTCGACGAACGGCCTGACCTCCTCGGTGTACGGCGCGTGATAGCGCTCGAAGACGTTGACGCACACGTCCCAGACGACGTCGGCGTCGTCGACGACCTCGCCGCGGCCCTCCAGCGAGACGCCACGCAGCTGGTCGTAGGTGTGGCCGGACTCGACGAGGAACGACATCGTCGAGTCGCGGCGCAGGTTGACGACCTTCTGCGACTTCGCCTTGGTCTCGATCCACACCGCGCCCTCGTGGACGGCGTACCACATCGCGACGAGGTGGGGCCGGCCCGTGGGGCCGAGCGTGGCGATCGTCGCCGACCGCTGCTGGTGGAGGAACTCGTCGACCTCGTCGGGACCCATCACGACCTGCGAGCGCTGGTTGGCCATGGGCCGAACCTATCCGCCGGGCTGGTGGGTCCTGCTCAGGAGCCTTCGGAGGAGTGCCCGGGGAAGACCTTCGCGCTGGGGTCGATCGCGACGGTGGCGTTGTTGACGGCGGTGGCGGCCTCGCCGAAGCCGACGGCGATCAGCCGGACCTTGCCGGCGTACTCGGTGATGTCGCCGGCGGCGAAGACCCGCGGCAGGTTGGTCTGCATCGACGGGTTCACGCACAGGTGCCGCTTGTGCACCTCGAGCCCCCACTGCTGCAGCGGGCCGAGGTCGGCCACGAAGCCGAGCGCCGCGACCACGGCCTGGCACGGTCGGTTGACCGTCTCGCCGCCGACCTCGATGTCGACCGACTCGACCACGGTCTCGCCGTGCAGCGCGGTGACCTCGGCCTTCGTGACGATCTCGACGGACGACGCCCGCACCTGCTCGACCGTGCGCTCGTGGGCACGGAACGCGTCACGTCGGTGCACGAGCGTGACCGATGCGGCGATCGGCTCGAGGTGCAGGGCCCAGTCGAAGGCGCTGTCGCCGCCGCCGACGATCACGACGTCCTTGCCGGCGTAGGGCGCGAAGCTGGGCACGAAGAACTCGAGGCCACGACCGACCCAGTCCTCACCGGCGGGGAGCGGCCGGGGCGAGAACTTGCCGATGCCGGCGGTGATGATCATGGCGCCGGCGCGGACGGTGGTGCCGTCGTCGAGCCCGACGGTGACGCCGCCGTCGACGGGGTCGGGGTCGGTCTCGAGGGTGAGCGCGGTGCGCTCGAGCAGGTACTCCGGCTTGGCGGTGTTGGCCTGGGTGACGAGGCCGTCGACGAGGTCGCGGCCCTTGACCGACGGGAAGCCGGCGACGTCGAGGATCTGCTTCTCCGGGTACATCGCGGTGATCTGCCCGCCGAGCTCGGGCAGCGAGTCGACCACCGCGATGCGGTGGCCGCGGAACCCCGCGTAGTAGGCGGCGAACAGGCCGGTGGGGCCGGCACCGATGATCAGGAGGTCGACTGAGACGGTGGTCACAGCCATGATCCTTCCGCCGACGTCAAGCGCCTAGAGCCTCACCCGCGTGGGGCACGACCAGAAGGCTCTCTAGGATGCGGGTCCGACGACGAGACGATCGCGGGGCGACGGAGGTGGGCATGGCCACGGACCTGTGGGCATCGTTCCCGCACGACCCGCGCGATCGCGCCAACGCGGGCCTGCGTGCCTCCGACGCCGACCGCGAGCGCATCACCGGCGTCCTGGCGTCCGCCTTCGCCGACGGACGCCTCGAGCGCGAGGAGCTCGACGAGCGCACCGACGCCGTCGCCTCGGCCCGCACGCTCGGTGACCTGCCCCCGCTGGTCGCCGACCTCGTGCCGCTCAGGTCGGCGCCCGCGCGGCCGACGAAGTCGCTCGTCGGCGTCTCGTCGGCCGAGCTCGAGCAGCGTGCTCAGCGCTCCTGGGAGGCGCGGCGGCGCGCCGCCCTCTTCTCGTTCCTGGGCACGGGGCTGATCTGCTGGGCCATCTGGATCAGCACCACGCTCGCCGGCTGGACCGACGTGTTCTTCCCCTGGCCGCTGATCGTCAACGCGGTCACGGGCGTCAACCTGGCCCGGGTGCTCACCTCCCGCGACGAGATGGTGCGTGACGAGGTGCACCGGCTGGAGAAGAAGCAGGCCCGCCAGCAGCGCTGGCCCAAGGGCCTGTCCTGATGGCGCGGCGGCTCGGCGCCACCGTCCGCGAGCACCCCTCGGCACTCCTGCTCGGCCTGCAGCTGCTCGCCGTGCTCGCCTACCCGTTCCTCGACGAGAACGTCGCCGGTCGGGCGGTGCTCGGCGCCGTGCAGGTGGGCGTGGTGCTGGCCGCGGCGGCCGCCGTCCGGCTCACCCCGGCCCTGTCGTGGGTGGCCGTGCTGCTCGGCGCCCCGGCCATGGTGTTCAGCGTGCTCGAGGCCGTCACCGACGACGCCGGGTGGGCGGTGCTGGCCTCCGCGGTCTTCCACGTGCCGTTCTACCTGTTCGTCTCCTACGCGCTCATCCGCTACCTGTTCCACGACGACAAGGTCACCCGTGACGAGCTGTTCGCCACCGGCGCCGCGTTCACCGTGGTCGCCTGGGCCTTCGCCTACGTCTACGCCGGCGCCCAGGTCGTGTGGCCCGACTCGTTCGTCGGCTACGCCGGCGAGGGCACGCGCGCGTGGTTCGACCTGCTCTACCTGTCCTTCACCACCCTCACCTCGGTCGGCCTGAGCGACGTCTACCCGATCCGTGACCACGCTCGCTCGCTGGTCATGCTCGAGCAGGTCGCGGGAGTCTTCTACGTCGCGCTCGTCGTGGCGCGCCTCGTCGGCCTCACGGCGAAGGGCAGGGCCTGACCCGGCCCCGGGGGCCGCGTCAGAACGAGCGGACGACGCCCACGGTCAACCCCAGGACCGCACACACCGCGAGGGTGCGCAGCACGCTCCAGCGCGCGGCGAAGGCGAGCCCGAACCCGAGAGCGGCCATCGCCACGGCGTCCCAGCGGACGGTCGACGGGCGGGGCACGTCGAACGACAGCCACCCCGCCGTCACCGCCGTCGTGCCGTCGAAGAGCGTGTGGACGGCGAAGTAGAGGGCCAGGCTCGCGATCACGCCGACGACCGCGGCGGTGATGCCCGTCAGCGCGGCCGTCAGCCCCCGGTGCCCACGCAGCCGCTCGACGTAGGGCGCACCGAGCAGGATGAACACGAAGCTCGGCACGAAGGTGACCCAGGTGACCACGAGCGAGGCGACGACGGCGGCCGCCCAGGGCGACAGCGCGCCGGGGTCGCGGTAGGCGCCGAGGAACGCGACGAACTGCACCACCATGACCAGTGGCCCCGGGGTCGTCTCGGCCAGCGCGAGGCCGCGCACCATCTCCCCCGGCGAGAGCCAGCCGTAGACGTCGACCGCTCGCTGCGCGACGAACGCCAGCACCGCGTAGGCGCCGCCGAACGAGATCACCGCGGTGCCACCGAAGAACACGCCTTGGTCGACGACCGTGCTGCCGCCGCCGAGCACCATGGCCGCAAGCGCGACCGGGGCCATCCACAGGACCAGCCCGATCCCCAGCACGGCTGCGGTGCGGCGTGACGACGGCCGGTCGGCGTGCAGAGCCTCGTCGGGCACCAGGGGCGGCGGGCCGTCGTCCGGGGGTGCCGACGCGGACGACGTCGCCAGGGCGCGTCGCGCCGTCCACCCCACGACGGCCGCGACGACCAGCACATACGGGAACGGGACGGCGAAGAAGGCGAGGGCGACGAACGACGAGACGGCCAGTGCGACCAGGACCGGGTGGGTCATGCTGCGACGAGCGATGCGCAGCACCGCTTGGACGACGATCGCCAGCACCGCGGGCCCGAGGCCGAGGAACAGCCCGTCGAGCACCGCGGTGTCGCCGTACGTCACGTAGACCGCCGACAGGACGAGCATCGCGACCAGACCCGGCAGGACGAACAGCACGCCGGCGACGAGCGCTCCGCGCACGCCGTTGAGCAGCCAGCCGACGTAGGTCGCGAGCTGCTGCGCCTCCGGACCCGGCAACAGCGTGCAGTAGGACAGGGCGAACAGGAACCGCTGCTGACCGATCCACCGACGCTCGTCGACGAGCATCCGCTGCATGACCGCGATCTGGCCGGCGGGGCCGCCGAAGGTCTGCAACGAGACCAGGAACCACGCGCGGGTCGCCTGCCGGAGGGGCACGACGTCGTCCCGCTTCACCGTGTCGCTCACCGCGTGAGGGTCTCAGGTGTCGGTGAACGGACGGTACGTGCGTGCCCATGGCCCGCGGTCGGGGTGGACGGCGGGCTGATGGGGCGGTCAGGGATGTCGGCGGGCGTGGGTGCCGGGTGGTGGACGCCGGTCGACGACTGACTCGACGCCGGTCGGTGAGGTCCAGGCGTAGAGGCCGGGTTCGACCATCCGGTACGACCACCGGCCGTGGGTCTTCGCTCGATGGTGCCTGCGGCAGAGCAGCGCGAGGTTCCAGGTCGCGGTGATGCCACCGGACTCCCACGCCATGACGTGGTCGAGGTCGACCCGACGCCTGCTGCAGTCGGGGAAGACGCAGCACCGGTCGCGGAGCGTGACGCGTTCACGGATCGCGTCGCTGGGTCGGTAGGCGGGGGTCTCGTGGGGTTCGGCGAGGTCGATGACGGGCTTGACGGCGACCTTGGTGCCGGCCGCCTGACACCATTCACGGACCTGCTCGACGAGGAGCGGGGTCTGGGTGCTGTCGAGCAGCCCGGGCAGGTCCGGGTTGGCGGCGTCGAGGTGGGCGTAGATCGTGACCCCACGCCCGGTGCCGCTGGTGTCGAGATCGAGCGCGAGCTGCGTGCGGGCCATCTCCCCCAGCGCCTGGGACCGTCGGACGTCCAACGTCTCGGTCGACCCGAGGTCGGCAAGGGCCTGCGCGCCGTCACGCAGCGCATGTTCGAGATCGATCGCATCAGCGGTGTCCAACGTGGCGACGACATCGACGGTGCCGTCGGTGCCGTCGGTGGTCGCACCCGCGAGGTACACGGTCACGCGCCGGTCCTCGAGCGCAGCCAGCCGTCGGGCCTCAGCCTCGGCGGGGTCGTGCTCGGCGCGAGCGGCGTCGACGGTGCGGTCGAGCTGCGCGAACGAGCACCGCTCCGCCACAGGGGTGATCGCCTTATCGACGTGCCAGGCTGCGGTCTCGGACAGGGTCATGGTCGCGTCCGTGATCTTGAACGCCCGCCACAGCGCGACCTCGTGCTTGACCACCCGCAGGTACAACCGAGGGAGCCGGTGGGCGAGCTCAAGCGCCCGACCCAGGTAGGTCAGGCCGGCATCGGTCGACATCCCCAGAGACAGGGCGAGGTCGAGCGCGGCGTACTCCGGCACCGCCGGAGCACCCGGCCCGGCCAGGTGCAACGGACGCTCCACCGACTGCAGCAACACGACGACCTCGTCGCTCGAAGCGACGTTCCGCTCAGCCCACGCCAAGACCGACTTCAGCGTCTCGACCTGCGCGTCAGCCTCGGCGAGGCGACGGCCACGCACCGCAAGCAGCAGCGGATCGCTGCTGGTGCGGGTCGAGGTGGCCATAGGCCATGCTACCACGGATTCGAACGTATGTTCGACTCAATCCCGATCACAAACCCAACCCAAATCCTTCCCCTGGCGGCGCTTGGCGGGCGGTGCGCCGGAGCTTGCGGAGGCGCCACCGCACGCGCCGGACCAGCACGCCGCACGAGGCTCGGGGTCAAGGACCAATCCCCAACTCGCATCAACAGTCAGGCGTGGGGATTGGTCCTTGAGGCCGAGACGCGGCGTGCTACCGCGCGCGGCCAACCCGACCACGCACGTCATCGCACGTAGACCCGCCGATACGCTCGACCCCCATGGACACCCTGCGCAGCATCGTGCTGTTCCTCGCCGCAGCGGTCGCCGAGATCGGCGGCGCCTGGCTCGTCTGGCAGGGCGTCCGCGAGCACCGGGGCTGGGTCTGGATCGGCCTCGGCGTCATCGCCCTCGGCATCTACGGCTTCGTCGCGACGCTCCAGCCCGATGCCGAGTTCGGCCGCATCCTGGCCGCGTACGGCGGCGTGTTCGTCGCCGGCTCGCTCGCCTGGGGCATGGTCGTCGACGGGTTCCGACCCGACCGCTACGACGTCACGGGAGCGTTGATCTGCCTGGTCGGCGTCGCGGTCATCATGTACGCCCCGCGCGCCGGCGCCTGAGCGACGCCGTCACGGTTGCGGGACGTCGGCCTCCCACCGGGCGCGGCGCTCGTCGTCGGACTGCTCCCACCACGGCGTGCCGCGCTCGCCGAGCGCGACCTTGGCCGCCTGGACGCCGGCCCGGACCCGCGCCTCGTCGTCGGTGCCCCGCGCCGTCCTCACCGCGCGGCGCCAGGCCATGAGGATCTTCTGCAGCTCGTCGCGGCGCTCGGTCGGGATGTCCGGGTCGGTGGCCCGCCAGCGTCGTCCGTCGACCACGATGTAGCGGCCGTCGTCGGTGTGCTCGACCATCACGCCACCATCATGTCGGCACGTGGAGGCCGGCCTCGAGCGTGGCACGGTCGATGACGCGGCGCACCCGCACCCGGTAGCGCCAGATCTGCAGGAGGCCGAGGGCCCAGAGCGGGTACTGCGCGGCCATGGCCCAGCGGAAGGCCTCGGGCGTGTAGCTGCTGCCGGCGCCGGGGGTACGCCAGTCGAGGATCAGGCCGATGGCGACGACGAGCACGAGCGAGGCCGAGAAGCCCGCCTGGTTGATGATGCCGGTCGCGCTGGCGAGCCGGTCGGCCGGGTTCGAGGTGCGCGCGAGGTCGAAGCCGATCATCGAGGCCGGGCCGCCGATGCCGATCACCTGGGTGAGCAGCACCAGCAGCCACAGCGGCGCGTCGCCCGGCCAGACGAGCACCGCCGTCCAGACCGCCACGATGGCGGTGACGATGACCAGCACCATCGACGAGCGGTGCCACGGGTGCCGCGAGACGAGGTAGCCGAGCAACGGGCCGCTGTACATGATCGCGACCACCACGAGGCTCAGCAGCAGGCCGGCCGTGTGCTCGGACAGACCCTCGCCCTCGACCAGGAACGGGTAGCCCCACAGCAGCGACATGGTCGTGGCGCTGAACTGCGAGGTGAAGTGCATCCAGAACCCGAGGCGGGTGCCGGGGTGGCCCCACGACGCGGTGAGGCTGCGCCGCACGGTGGCCAGCGACAGCTGCGGGCCGACCACGCGCCGCTGCTCGGGTGCGTCGCGGACGACGACGACCAGGGCGACTGCGAGCACGACGCCGAGCGAGGCGGTGGCCAGGTAGGCCGTCGTCCAGCCGAGCTCGCGCAGCGCGATGGTCATCGGGATCGCCGCGACGACGGCGCCGAGCTGGCCGAGCGTGCCCGAGAGCTGGGTGATGAACGGGATGCGGTTCGGGGCGAACCACCGTGAGACCAGGCGCAGCAGGCAGATGAAGGTGAGCGCGTCTCCCATGCCGACGAACACCCGGGCGACCAGGGCGGCCGCGTAGGACTCGGCGAGCGCGAAGCCCGCCTGGGCGAGAGTGAGCAGCACGGTGCCGGCCAGCATCACGGCGCGTGGCCCGTACCGGTCGACCAGCAGCCCGACCGGTACCTGCATGAGCGCGTAGACGAGCAGCTGCAGCATGGTGAACGTCGCCAGCTGGGCCGCGCTGATGCCGAACCGGTCGGTGGCGGCCAGGCCGGCGACGGCCAGGGAGCTGCGGTGGAACACCGCGACGAAGTAGACGAGCAGGCCCACCGCCCAGACCGCCCACGCCAGGCGCGGGGTGGTCGGGGTGGACGTCGTCACTGCGCTCACGTTAGGGGTGTGGGCCGGGTCACCGGAGCCCGGTCCGGGTTCTCCCGGTGGCTACTTCTGGGCCTCCATCATCTGACGCAGCTCCTTCTTGAGGTCGTTGATCTCGTCGCGCAGGCGCGCCGCGAGCTCGAACTGCAGCTCGGCGGCGGCCTGCTTCATCTGGTCGGTGAGGTCCTGGATGAGCGTGGCGAGCTCGGAGCTGGGCAGGCCCGCGAGGTCCTTGGCGTGGTGGCCCGAGGCCTTCTCGCCCAGCACCGGCACGGTCTGCCGCGCCTTGGCGCCACCGGCCCGCCCCTTCGCCTCGGTGCCGGCCCAGGTCTCGAGCAGCGCCTGGGTGTCCTCGCTGTCGCGCGCGAGCATCTCGGTGATGTCGGCGATCTTCTTGCGCAGCGGCTGCGGGTCGACGCCGTGGGCCTTGTTGTAGGCCACCTGCTTCTCGCGGCGCCGGTTGGTCTCGTCGATGGCCGACTCCATCGAGGGAGTGATCTTGTCGGCGTACATGTGCACCTCGCCGGAGACGTTGCGCGCCGCGCGGCCGATGGTCTGGATGAGGGACTTGTCGGAGCGCAGGAAGCCCTCCTTGTCGGCGTCGAGGATCGAGACCAGCGACACCTCGGGCAGGTCGAGGCCCTCGCGGAGCAGGTTGATGCCGACCAGCACGTCGTACTCGCCCATGCGCAGCTCGCGCAGCAGCTCGATGCGGCGCAGCGTGTCGACCTCGGAGTGCAGGTAGCGGGTACGGATGCCGGCATCGAGGAGGTAGTCGGTGAGGTCCTCGGACATCTTCTTGGTGAGCGTGGTGACCAGCACCCGCTCGTTCTTGTCGGCCCGGGTGCGGATCTCGTGGATGAGGTCGTCGATCTGGCCCTTGGTCGGCTTGACGACGACCTCGGGGTCGACCAGGCCGGTGGGCCGGATGATCTGCTCGACGACGTCGCCCTGCACCTTGTCGAGCTCGTAGTTGCCGGGCGTGGCCGAGAGGTAGATCGACTGGCCGACGCGGTCGAGGAACTCCTCCCACCGCAGCGGCCGGTTGTCCATCGCCGACGGCAGCCGGAACCCGTGGTCGACCAGGTTGCGCTTGCGCGACATGTCGCCCTCGAACATGCCGCCGATCTGCGGCACCGCCACGTGCGACTCGTCGACGACGAGCAGGAAGTCCTCGGGGAAGTAGTCGAGCAGGGTGTTGGGGGCGCTGCCGGGCGAGCGGCCGTCCATGTGCATCGAGTAGTTCTCGATGCCGGCGCACGAGCCGACCTGGCGCATCATCTCGACGTCGTAGGTGGTGCGCATGCGCAGCCGCTGCGCCTCGAGCATCTTGCCCTGGCGCTCGAAGGTCTGCAGCTGCTCCTCGAGCTCGGCCTCGATGCCCCGGATCGCCCGCTCCATGCGGTCGTGGCCGGCCACGTAGTGGGTGGCCGGGAAGATGTAGAGCTCGGGGTCTTCGGTGAGCACCTCGCCGGTGACGGCATGGAGCGTCATCAACCGTTCGATCTCGTCGCCGAAGAACTCGATGCGCACCGCGTGCTCCTCGTAGACGGGGAACACCTCGAGCGTGTCGCCGCGCACGCGGAACGTGCCGCGGCTGAACGACATGTCGTTGCGCGTGTACTGGATCTCGACGAGCCGCCGCAGGATCGAGTCGCGGTCGTGCTCCTCGCCGACCTTGAGCCGGATCATCCGGTCGACGTACTCCTGCGGGGTGCCGAGGCCGTAGATGCAGCTGACGGTCGAGACCACGATGACGTCGCGCCGGGTGAGCAGGCTGTTGGTGGCCGAGTGCCGCAGCCGCTCGACCTCCTCGTTGATCGAGGAGTCCTTCTCGATGTAGGTGTCGGTCTGCGGGACGTAGGCCTCGGGCTGGTAGTAGTCGTAGTAGGAGACGAAGTACTCGACCGCGTTGTCGGGGAACAGCTGGCGCAGCTCGTTGGCGAACTGCGCCGCCAGGGTCTTGTTGGGCTGCATGACCAGGATCGGGCGCTGGACCTGCTCGGCCACCCAGGCGACCGTGGCGGTCTTGCCGGTGCCGGTGGCGCCGAGCAGGACGACGTCTTGCACGCCGGCCTGCACGCGGCGCGAGATCTCCTTGATCGCGGCCGGCTGGTCGCCGCCGGGCTCGAAGTCGGAGGTGACCTTGAAGGGAGCGACGCGGCGCTCGAGGTCGGTGATCGGTCGCATGCTGCGAGCGTAAACGCCGCCACCGACACTCGCCGCCCGCCGGGGTGGACGGCGCCCGGTACCGCGGCCCGCCCGGGCCTGTGACGGGCTAGTCGAGCGAGTGCCGCACGTGCAGGGCGAGCCTCGTGGCGAGCCGCCCGGCCGGGGTCGAGAGCAACAGCTCCACCGGCGCGGTCGGCACCGGCAGCCGGCGTCGTGCGGTCGTGGTGCGGGCGCGCGCGAACGTCCGTAGCCCGGCGTCCCCGGCGAAGGGCCCGTAGCCGGGCGAGCCCAGTGCCGCGCGCGGCACTCCCCCGCCGGTGGACGCCGACGAGGGTGCGGGCAGGTTGACGGTGACCTCGGCCGCGGCGAGCAGCTGGGCGAGGTGCTGGCCGTCGCGCGCCGAGTGCACGGCGACCTCGGCCACGGGGTGCGCCCGGAGCCGCTCGACGAGCGCCTCGAAGGCCGGCGCCGTCTCGATCCGGACGTCGCCGCGAGGCCCGGGCGGGAGCTCGAGCGGCCCGCGGCGTCGTCCGAGGGCGCGGGCGACGACGCCGCGACGAGGGCTGGGGCCGACCCGGTCGAGGGCGGCGCGGAAGTCGTCGAGCACCGACGGGGCCACGAGCACCTCGGCGGGCGGGTCGTCGTCGGCCGTGCCGAGGTGGGCGACGGCGGCAGCCGCCCGCTCGAGGTCGGCGTCGGGCGCGACGAGGGTGACCGGCGCGACCACCGCGACGACGGTGGCCGGCACCATCGCCCGCGCGGCGACGGTGGTGACCCGGACGCCGGCGACCGGCGCGCCGAGGTAGCAGACCCGGTCGACCGGCGAGCCGGCGAGCGCGAGCGCGGTGGCGTCGTCGCCCGCGACGAGCTGCAGGACGTCGTCGGGGACGTCGCGGATGCGGCCGAGCGCCGCGACGACGTCCGACAGCGTCGCGGTGACCCGCGACCCCGGTTGCACCACGACGGCGTTGCCCGCCGCCAGCGCGCACGTGACGGCCGACATCGTGGCGTAGAGCGACGGCCGACCGCCCGTGACCACGGCGACGACGCCCTCGGGCACCCAGTCGGTGGTCGAGCCGAGCTCGGGGCTCAGCCGCCCGCGCGCCGTCGTCTGCGGGCCGAGCGCTCGGGCGAGGTGGCCCTCGGCCCACCTGAGGTGCTCGACGGTGCGCAGGACGTCGAGCATCGCGTCGTCGAAGCCGAGGCCGCTCTCGCGGTGCAGCAGCTCGGCGAGGCGCGACGACGAGCGCCACAGCTCACCACGCCACCGGCGCAGCGCCCGGGCACGCGTGCCGGCCGAGGCGCTCGCCCAGGCCGCTGCGGCGTGGCGGGCGGCCTCGACCGCGGTCCGGACCTCCCGCTCGCCAGCGACCTGGAACGAGGCCAGGACCGTGCCGTGCGTGCGGTCGACGACGTCGAAGGTGGGCGGGCGCACGGCTCAGAGCAGCGGACGCAGGGGCCGCAGGAACGACTCGGTGAAGCGCCGGTGCAGGTCGCGGGCCTCCCACTCGTCGCGAGTGAGCAGCACGCAGTTGGACTCGTCGGTGGCGAAGATCTCCTCGAGCTCGTGGGCGAGGTCGGCGTCGATGATCTCGACGTTGATCTCGTAGTTGCCCGACAGGCTCAACCGGTCGATGTTGGCGGTGCCGACCGTCGACCAGGTGCCGTCGACGGTCGCGGTCTTGGCGTGCACCATCGCGCCCTTGAAGCGCAGGATCTTCACCCCGGCCTCGAGCAGCTGGGAGAAGTAGCCGCGCGAGATCCAGTCGGCGACGATGTGGTTCGACTTCAGCGGCACGAGCAGCCTGACGTCGACGCCGCGGCGCGCGGCGTCCTTCATGGCGTCGACGAAGTCCTGGTCGGGGATGAAGTAGGCCGTCGTGAGCCACACGTTCGTGCTCGCGCGGGTGATCGCCTCGAGGTACATCGAGCGGATCGGGAACATCCACAGGCGCGGCACGTTGCGCTGCACCCGGATGCGCGGCTCCCAGGTGGACGCCGTCTCAAGCAGCAGCGGTCGCTCGGAGTGGCGCAGGCGGCGGCGCCGGTGCAGGTTCCAGAAGTCGGCGAAGGCCCGCTTGAGGTCCCACACACCGGGACCGGTGATGCGCACGTGCGTGTCGCGCCACTCGGTCTCGTAGGCGGCGCCGATGTTGTAGCCGCCCACGAAGCCGATCTCGTCGTCGACGACGAGGATCTTGCGGTGGTCGCGGCCGTAGCGACGCAGGTCGAAGAACCGCCAGCCGGCCGCGTAGATCGGGTAGCGCAGCACCTTCATCGACGACGGGAACCGCTTGAAGACCGGGCTGACGACGAGGTTGGCGAAGCCGTCGTAGATGCAGTAGACCTCGACACCGCGGGCGGCCGCGTCGGCCAGCGCCGCCTTAAACCGCTCGCCGGTCGCGTCGCCCTTCCAGATGTAGGTCTCGAACAGGATCTGCTTCTCGGCGCCCTCGATCGCGGCGATCATGTCCTCGTAGAGGTCGCGCCCGAACGTGTAGGTCGTGACGGCGCTGTCGCCGATCTTGACCGTCTCGGGGTCGCGGGTCGGGAACGGCTTGGGCTTCTTGCCGCGGCGCCGGTAGGAGTCGACGAGCGACATCGTGACCGCCAGCACCAGCTGCAGGCCGAGGATCGTGAGCAGCGTGCGGCGCAGGACCGCGATCCATCGCTCGACGTCGACACCGGCACCCACGGGCCCAACCTATCGGGCGGGTGCCACGAGTCTGACTTCTCACACTGCGTGCCGCGAGACGACGCGCTCCCCGGGGTCGCGGCCGGGGTTTCATGATCGGGTGACCACCACAGCCGCCGAGACCGACGTCAGCGCCGCCCGCCGCTGGTCGATGCTCGGGGCGAGCACGCTGGCCCAGGCCGCGTCGGCGGTCGCCGTCCACGGGCCGGCGTTCCTGATCCCGGCACTGCGCGACCAGGAGGGCCTCTCGCTCGTGCAGGCCGGCGTGGTCGCGGCCGCGCCCACGGTCGGCGTGATGCTGACCCTCGTGCCGTGGGGCGTCGTGACCGACCGCCGCGGCGAACGCGGCGTCCTGCTCGCCGGGCTGGCGCTCACCGTCGTCGCGGGCCTGGCCTCCGTCGCCGCGCACGGCCTCGTGCCGATGACGGCGGCGCTGCTCGCCGCCGGTGCCGCCGCCGCGAGTGCGAACGCGGCCTCGGGACGCGTGGTCGTCGGCTGGTTCCCGCCGCGGCGACGCGGCCTCGCCATGGGCATCCGGCAGATGGCGCAACCCGTCGGGGTCGGCATCGCCGCGATCTCGATCGCCGTCGTGGCCGACCGCCACGGCATCGGGACGGCGCTCCTCGTGCCCACCGTCGCCGCCGCCGTCGCCTTCGTGGTGGTCGCGCTCGTGGTCGTCGACCCGCCGCGCCCGCCGGCCCGCGCGGGAGCCGCGGCCAACCCCTACCGGGCCGACTCGTTCCTCGCGCGGGTGCACGGCGTCTCGGTGCTGCTCGTCGTCCCGCAGTTCCTGGTGTGGACCTTCAGCCTGGTCTGGCTCGTCGAGGAGCGCGGCTGGACGCCGGCCGCCGCCGGCACGCTCGTCGCCGTCGCTCAGGTCGTGGCCGCGTTCGGGCGCATCGCCGCCGGCCAGCTGTCCGACCTCGTCGGCTCGCGCATGCGCCCGCTGCGCTGGGTGGCCGTCGCCGCTGCGGTGACCATGGGCCTGCTCGGCCTCACCGCCTGGCTCGACCTCGGGGTCGCCGTCGTGCTGCTCGTCGTCGCGACGGTGCTCACGGTGGCCGACAACGGTCTGGCGTTCACCGCCGTCGCCGAGCGGGCCGGGCCGTTCTGGTCGGGCCGCGCGCTCGGCGTCCAGAACACCGCGCAGTTCCTCACCAGCGCGCTGGTGCCGCCGTTCGGCGGGCTGCTGGTCACCCACGCCGGCTACGCGACGGCGTTCGCCGTCGCAGCCGTGCTGCCGCTGGCCGCCGTTGCACTCGTGCCGGTGGCCGAGGAGGCCGAGCTCGCCTGAGCCGCAGCGCTCAGCGGCGGCGCGTGACCGAGGCCGGCAGGTGGGTGCGGGGCGCCATGCGGGCCCCGTGGCGTGGACGACGCAGGCCGGCCATCGCGACGAGCATCGGCACCCGGCCGCGTTGGGGCCGCCACGGCTCGAGGTAGGCCTCCATCTCGGCGTCGTCGAACGGGGTGCCGGTGAGCGCCCAGCCGACGTCCTTGGCCACGTGGTAGTCGCCGTAGGACACGGCGTCGGGGTCACCGAAGGTGCGCTGGCGGACCTCGGCCGCGGTCCACCGGCCGATGCCGGGGATCGAGCACAGCCGGCGCTCGGCCTCCTCGGGCGTGGCGGTGACCGCGCGCTCGAGCGACCCGGCGACCCGGGCGGCGCTGACCAGCGTGCGCGACCGGGCCGGGTCGACGTGCATGCGCAGCCACTCCCACGACGGCACCTGGCGGATCGTGTCGGCGTCGGGCTGCACCCACAGGTGCTGCTCGGCGCCGGGGCCGGGTGCGCGCTCGCCGAAGCGGTGCACGAGCATGCGGAACCCGGCGAAGGCCTCCTGGCCGGTGACCTTCTGCTCGATGATCGCCGGCACCAGGGCCTCCATGAGCAGGCCGGTGCGGCCGATACGGGCGTGCGGGAACCGGCGCCGGGCGTCGACGAGCACCGGGTGCCTGGGCTCGAAGCCCTCCCAGGAGTCGTCGGCCCCGAGCATCGCCGGCACGGCCTCGAGCACCCAGGCGGCCCCCGGCCCCCAGGCGGTGGCCCGGACCTCGCCGAGCCCCGCGGCCCGCTCGAGCAGGAGGGTGGTCGGACCGTCGGGGGTGCGGATGCCGCGCCAGGTGAGGTCGCCGTCGGTGCGGAAGGTCGGGTCGCCGCCGCCGCGCCGGTGCAGGCGCAGGACGCCGAGGCCGCACGGCCAGTCGGGTCGCCACACCCGGTGCTGCCCGCCGTCCGTCGTCACGTGGACAGCCTAGGTTCGAGCACCGACACCGAGCCACGCCGCGGGGGCCTGCGGTGGCCGCCCTGGCCCGCGGGTGTGCCTGGCTGTCGGTGGCAGCGTGTTGACTGACCAGATGCTGCTCGCCGACCTCGTCGCCACCTCCTCCGCGGTCGCCGCGACGCGGTCGCGCAAGGCCAAGGTCGCCGCGCTCGCCGAGCTCCTCGACCGGGTCGGCCCGGGCGACGAGCTCGAGGTGGTCGTGTCCTACCTCGGCGGCGCCCTGCGCCAACGACGCACCGGCATCGGCTACCGCGGCCTGTCGTCGCTGCCGCCGCCGGCCGCCGAGCCCACCCTCACGGTCGCCGGCGTCGACGCCGAGTTCGCCCGCATCGCCGACCTCGCCGGCGCCGGCTCACAGGCCGCGCGCGCCGAGGCGGTCGCCGCGCTCTTCGGCGCGGCCACCGCCGACGAGCAGCCGTGGCTGCGCGGGCTGGTCACCGGCGAGGTGCGCCAGGGCGCGCTCGACGCCCTCGTGCAGGAGGCGGTCGCCGCGGCCACCGGGCTCCCGCTGGCCGCGGTCCGCCGGGCGGCCATGTTGTCCGGGTCGACGCTCGTGGCCGCGCGCCTCGCGTTCAGCGGCGGTGCCGAGGCGCTGTCCTCGGTGCGCCTGCAGGTCATGCGCCCGGTCTCGCCCATGCTGGCGTCGTCGGCTCCCACGGTCGGCGAGGCGCTCGCGAAGGTGACGCACGACGGCGGCCCGGCCGCGGTCGACACCAAGCTCGACGGCATCCGCGTCCAGGTGCACCGGCACGACGACGCGGTCCTGGTCGTCACGCGATCGCTCGACGACATCACGACCCGGCTGCCCGAGGTCGTCGACGTCGCCCGGTCGCTGCCGGCCTCGTCGTTCGTGCTCGACGGCGAGGTGCTCGCCCTCGACGACGCCGGCCGCCCGCGTCCGTTCCAGGAGACCGCCTCGCGCACCGCCCTCGCCGAGGGCGACGCCGAGGTCCGGGTCACGCCGTTCTTCTTCGACGTGCTGCACGTCGACGGCCGCGACCTGCTCGACTCCCCCGCCCACGAGCGCGCCGCCGCCCTCGACGACCTGGTGCCTCGCGAGTTCCGGGTGCCACGCCTGGTCACCGCCCAGGTCGAGGCGGCCGAGGCGTTCGTCACCGAGGTGCTCTCCGCCGGCCACGAGGGCGTCGTCGTGAAGGACCTCGAGGCGCCCTACGCCGCCGGGCGCCGGGGCGCGGCCTGGGTGAAGGTCAAGCCCGTGCACACCCTCGACCTCGTCGTGCTCGCGGTCGAGTGGGGCTCGGGCCGACGCTCCGGCAAGCTCTCCAACATCCACCTCGGCGCCCGCGACCCCGACCGTCCCGGCGAGTTCGTGATGCTCGGCAAGACGTTCAAGGGCATGACCGACGAGATGCTCGCGTGGCAGACCGAGCGGTTCCTCGCTCTCGCCGAGGGCCCCACCGACGGCTGGGTCGTGCCGGTGCGGCCCGAGCAGGTGGTCGAGATCGCGCTCGACGGGCTGCAGCGCTCCTCGCGCTATCCCGGTGGCGTCGCGCTGAGGTTCGCGCGCGTCGTCCGCTACCGCGACGACAAATCGGCCGCCGAGGCCGACACGCTCGACCAGGTCAAGGCGCTCGCCGGCTGACGGCGTGCTCCGTCACAGTCGTGCAACTGAGAGTTGCAACATGGCTACCATCGGATCATGACCGCCTCCACCCCCGCTCCCGAGACCGACGGGCGCCGCCGCGCGGCCGCCGTCCGACGGCGGGCCCGGGAGGCGCAGATCATCGAGGCGACCCGTGCCGCGTTCGACCGGCAGGGCATCGGCGAGATGCGCATCGAGGACATCGCCGCCGCGGTCGGCGTCAACCGGGCGATCATCTACCGGGTCTTCACCGGCAAGGAGGAGCTGTTCGCGCTCACGCTCGTCAGCTACCTCGACGAGATGCGCGCCGCCCTCGAGGCGGCGGCGTCCGCCACCGAGGTGCCGGCCGACCGGCTGGCGGCGATCGTCGGCGCGTTCGTCGACTACGGCGTGCGGTACCCGGCGTTCGTCGACTGCGCCCAGGCCCTCATGCGCCGTCGCGGCGAGGACCTCCTGCTGGAGATCTCCGAGAGCGCCCTCTTCCGGCTCGGTCGCGCGATCTCGGCGAACCTCAACATCCTCACCGCCGCGCTCGAGGGCCTCGGCACGCCCGACCCCGTGCTCACTGCGAACACCCTCTATGCCAGCGGCCTCGGCGCGCTCCAGCTGGCCCGGCTCGGCATCCTGGTCACCGAGCTGGCGCCGGGCGTGCCCACGGTCGGCACGATCTCGCCCGACCAGGTCCGGTCGCACCTGGTGTCGTCGGCGCTCGCGCTCGCCGGAGCGCACTGAGTCTCTGGCGACTCGCGGCACGAGATCGGCGCCGGCTTCCCAGGGACTGCGCTCGCTTCTCGGCCGTTGCAACCCCTGAGAACGTCAGGGATCCCCGGTGTACCGGGTGTTCCCCGCCGCCGCCGTCAGGCGCGCTCGAGGATCGCCACGACGCCCTGGCCGCCGGCGGCGCAGATCGAGATGACGCCGCGACCGGTGCCGCCCTCGGACTCGGCGAGCAGCTTGGCGAGCACCGGGACGATCCGGCCGCCGGTGGCGGCGAACGGGTGACCGGCGGCGAGCGAGGAGCCCTTGACGTTGAGCTTGGTGCGGTCGATCGCGCCGAGCGGCTCGTCGAGGCCGAGGCGCTCCTTGCAGAAGACGGGGTCCTCCCAGGCCTTCAGCGTGGAGAGCACCTGCGATGCGAACGCCTCGTGGATCTCGTAGTAGTCGAAGTCCTGCAGGCTCAGGCCCTCGCGCTGCAGCATCGTCGCCATGGCGTAGGCCGGGGCCATCAGCAGGCCCTCGCCGCCGTGCACGTAGTCGACGGCCGCGGTCTCGTAGGCGGTGAGGTAGGCCAGCACGGGCAGCCCGCGCTCCTTCGCCCAGTCCTCCGAGGCGAGCAGGACGACGGAGGCACCGTCGGTGAGCGGCGTCGAGTTGCCCGCGGTCATGGTCGCGGCCTCACCCTTGCCGAAGACCGGCTTGAGCTTGGCGAGCTTCTCGGCGGTCGAGTCGGCGCGCAGGTTGGTGTCTCGCTCGACGCCGCGGAACGGGGTGACCTGGTCGTCGAGCCACCCGGCCTCGTAGGCCGCCGCGAGGTGCTGGTGCGACGCCGCCGCGAGCTCGTCCTGGGCCGTGCGCTCGATCTGCCACTCCAGCGCGGTGAGCGCGGCGTGCTCGCCCATCGACATCCGGGTGCGGGGCTCGCCGTTCTGCGGGATCTCGAGGCCGATGTCGCCGGGACGGATGGCCCCGAGCGCCTTGAGTCGCGAGGCGGTGTCGCGGGCGGCGTTGACCTTCATCAGCTTCTTGCGCAGCTTGTCGCTGATCGCGACCGGCGCGTCGGAGGTGGTGTCGGTGCCGCCGGCGATGCCGACGTCGATCTGGCCGAGCGCGATCTTGTTCGCGACCTGGATGGCGGCCTGCAGGCCGGTGCCGCAGGCCTGCTGGATGTCGGTGGCCGGCGTCTCGGGGGCGAGCTTCGAGCCGAGCACGGCCTCGCGGGTCAGGTTGAAGTCGCGCGCGTGCTTGAGCACGGCACCGGCGACGACCTCGCCGACGCGCTCGCCCTCGAGACCGAAGCGGGCCACCAGGCCGTCGATCGCGGCGGTCAGCATGTCCTGGTTGGACGCGTCGGCGTAGGCGCCGTTGGAACGGGCGAACGGGATGCGGTTGCCGCCGATGACGGCGACGCGGCGGGTCTTGTCGATCATGGGACCATACTGGCGGGTAACCAGCCCGCGACCAAGCCCCTGAGGCCCACGTCACCAAAGGTGGACACTCAGTTACACGAGGAGTTACAACAGCATCATGAGCGACAAGCGGACCGACAAGTACGGGGCGTTCACCGACACCCCCCTCGGCAAGATCCTCGTCAAGAACCTCGGCCTGCCCAACCCCACCCGGCTCGACCGCTGGAGCGAGGGTGCCCCCCTGGTCGACGGCACCGTGCTCGTCGGTGGCAGCGGCCGGCTGGTCGAGTCGCTGCCCGGCCTGCTCGACACGCTCGGCATCGCCTCGACGGCGGTCAAGCCCGACGAGCAGAAGCTGAAGGGCCTCGTCTTCGACGCCACCGGCCTGACGGCGTCGGCCGACCTCGTCGCCCTGCGCGACTTCTTCACCCCGGTGCTGCGCAGCCTGGCCCCGTGCGCCCGCGTCGTCGTCGTCGGCACCCCGCCCGAGCAGGTCACGGGCGGCGAGCGGGTCGCCCAGCGCGCGCTCGAGGGCTTCACCCGCAGCCTCGGCAAGGAGATCGGCAAGGGCTCCACCGTGCAGCTCGTCTACGTCGCCGACGGCGCCGAGGGCGCGCTCGCCTCCACGCTCGCCTTCCTGCTCTCCCCGAAGTCGGCCTACGTCTCCGGCCAGGTCGTGCGCATCGGCGCCCACGGCGACACCTCGACCCGTCTCCCCACGGTCGACGCCGTCACCCCGCTCGCCGGCAAGGTCGCCCTCGTCACCGGCGCCAGCCGCGGCATCGGCGAGCAGATCGCCCGCGTGCTCCACCGCGACGGCGCCACCGTCGTCGGCGTCGACGTCCCCCAGGCCGCCAGCGAGCTGCAGGCCCTGATGAAGGAGCTCGACGGCGACTGGCTCACCCTCGACATCACCGGCAAGGACGCCGCCCAGCGCATCGCGCACCACCTGAAGGAGAAGCACGGCGGGGTCGACGTCGTCGTCCACAACGCCGGCATCACACGCGACAAGAAGCTCGCCAACATGGACGACGCCCGGTGGGAGTCGGTCATCGCGGTCAACCTCACCGCACCCGAGAAGATCACCCGTGAGCTGCTCGACAATGGCCTGGTCCACGACCTCGGCTCGATCATCGGGGTCGCCTCGATCGCCGGCATCGCCGGCAACGTCGGCCAGACCAACTACGCCGCCTCGAAGGCCGGGGTCATCGGACTCGTCGACTCACTGGCCGACGCGATGACGAACGGCATCACGATCAACGCCGTGGCGCCCGGGTTCATCATCACCCAGATGACCGCTGCCGTGCCGTTCGCCACCCGCGAGGTCGGCCAGCGTCTCAACGCGATGGCGCAGGGGGGCCTGCCGGTCGACGTCGCCGAGACCATCGCCTGGTACGCCGACCCGCGCTCGAGCCTGGTCAACGGCAACGTGGTCCGCGTGTGCGGCCAGATGATGCTGGGAGCCTGACGCGATGGCCGCGGTGCCCATGCTGCTCAAGGTAGCCCTGCCGTCGATCCCCGTCGTCAACCAGCTGCCCGGCGTCAGGAAGGCGCCGGTCGACGGCTTCACCGGCCTCGCCCGCACCCGCCCGCCGATCACCGTCGAGCGCGACGCCGTGGAGGCCTACGCCCGCGTGTGCGGGTTCCCGATCAAGGACGTCGCCCCGTTGCCCTACGCCCACCTGCTCGTCTTCGAGCAGCAGATGGCGATCATGAGCGACCCCGCGTTCCCGGCGCCGGCCATCGGCACGGTCCACCTCGAGAACTCCATCACCCAGCACCGCCCGATCGCCGTCGGCGAGACGCTCGACGTCGTGGCATCGGTGGGAGCACCGTTGCCCCACGCCAAGGGCCGGGTCTACGAGTTCCGTACCGAGGTCCGTGCCGGCGGCGAGCTGGTGTGGGAGGAGCTGTCGGCCTACCTGCGCCGCGGCCGGGGCGACGACGGCGCGTCGTACGGCACGGTCTTCCCCGACGCCCCCGCGACCGGCGTCCGCTGGCAGCTGCCGGCCGACCTCGGACGCCGCTACGCCGCCGTCTCGGGTGATGCCAACCCCATCCACCTCTACCCGCTCACGGCCAAGGCCCTGGGGTTCAAGCGCCAGATCGCGCACGGCATGTGGACCATGGCGCGCTGTGTGGCGGCCCTCGAGAACCGGTTGCCCGACGCCGTCAAGGTCGACGTCGCCTTCAAGCGACCGGTGCTGCTGCCCGGCACCGTCGCGTTCGGCTGCACCCCTGTCGACCAGGGCTTCGCGTTCGGGCTGTCGAGCCCCAGCGGCACCCCGCACCTGGCCGGTCGCACCACCGCGCTCTGAGACGTCGCCCGGCGACCGACGCCGGACGCGGTGAGCTACCGCGTACGGGGCCGGATCAGGCCCTCCTGGGCGACGGTTGCGACGAGGGTGCCGTCGGTGGTGAACACCCGCCCCAGCGAGAAGCCGCGCGCCCCGGTGGCCGACGGCGAGACCTGGTCGTAGAGCCACCAGTCGTCGGCCCGGAACGGCCGGTGGAACCAGATCGTGTGGTCGAGCGAGGCCATCTGGATGTCGGAGGGGTCGGCCGTGTGCGCGGCCAGCGAGGCACCCAGCAGCGAGACGTCGCTGGCGTAGGTGAAGGCCGCCAGGTGGTCGAGCGGGGAGTCGCCCATCGCGCCGGCGATGCGGATCCACATCTGGGCCTTCGACGGGTGGTCGGCGTCGGGCTCGAGGCCGACCTGCGAGTTGCCGAGCCACCGGACGTCGAGCGCGGCCCACTCCTTGCCGAGCGCCTCGGCCTCCTCGTTGCCGCGCCCACGCATGAGGTCGAGGAGGTCCATGCCCTCCTCGGGGCCCTTGACCTGCGGCATCACGTCCTGGTGGTCGAAGCCCTCCTCGTGCTTGTGGAAGCTGAGCGTCTGGTAGTAGATCGGGCGCCCGTGCTGGCGTGCCATCACTCGTCGCGTGGCGAACGACCGGCCGTCGCGGATGCGCTCGACGTCGTAGATGACCGGCACCTGGTAGTCGCCGGGCAGCAGGAAGTAGGAGTGCAGGGAGTGCACGTGAAAGTCGTCGGGCACGGTGCGCGTGCCGGCGACCAGCGACTGGGCGGCGACCTGGCCGCCGTAGACGCGCTGCCGCGTCGACTCGGGCTGCTTGCCGCGGAACAGGTCGACGTCGAGGTACTCGAGGTCGAGGAGGTCGATCAGCGTCTGCGCGGCATCGTGCTGGAGGCCGCGCTGGGGGTCTGGCTCGGTCATCGGTCGTCCTCGTCGGTGCCGGGGTGCTGCGGGTCGCCGGGCTCGAGCCCGGCCAGGAACTGCTCGAACTGCTGCCCGATCTCCTCGCCGGTCGGGATCGGCTGGTCGTCGGCGAGCAGGTTCGAGCCCTCCTCCTCGGCGCGGGCGAACGAGTCGTACTGGCGCTCGAGCGAGGCGACGACGTCGCCGACCTCCTCGTTGGCGGAGAGGTAGCGCGCGATCTCCTCCTCGCGCTCCTCGGCCGCGGTGCGCAGCGCGGTCAGGTCGACGGTGAGGTGCCCGGAGCGCTCGACGTGCTCGAGCAGGATCACCGAGGCCTGCGGGTACTCCAGCTGGGCCAGGTAGTGCGGGATGTGCGCGACGAAGCCGAGCGCGTCGCGCCCCCACTCCCCCAGCCGGATCTCCAGCAGGGCCTGCGCGCTGCTCGGCACCCGCAGCTCGCCCTGCCACGGGTTGGTGCCGGTGATCAGCCCGACGTCGTTGGCGTGGTGCGTGACGGCGATCGGCCGGGTGTGCGGCACCGCCATCGGCACCGAGCCCATGCTCACCACACGGGTGACGCCGAGCCGCTCGACGACCTCGCGGACGGCGCGGCAGAACGCCTCCCAGCGGTTGTCGGGCTCGGGGCCGTGCAGGAGCAGGTAGGGCGTGCCGCCGGTGTCGCGCAGCAACCGGACGACGAGCCGCGGGGCGTCGTAGTCGGCGTAGTGGTCGCGCACGAACGACACGGCGGGACGGCGGGCGCGGTAGTCGTGGAACTGGTCGACGTCGAACGTCGCCACGACCGAGCCGCCGTCGCCGAGCGAGGCCAGGTGGCGCGCGGCGAGGACGGCCGAGCTGCCGGCGTCGAGGAAGCCGTCGAGGGCGACCACCATCGTCAGGGTGTCGACGTCGTCGAGGGCCGGCACCTCGTCGAGGATGTGGACCAGCCGTTCGGAGCTCACCGGCCCAGCCTAGTGACCGATGGTGCTACTCGGAGACGGTGGGCGTGCTCCCGGGCACGGGCGGCGTGCCCGGCGTCGGGGCCGGCGTGGGTGCCGGGGCCGGCGTGGCCGGCGCGTAGGTCTGCACCATCAGGCGCGCGGCCTGCCGGGCGATCGCGTCGACGGGCTGACGCAGCACCTCCTCTACGACGGCCTCGGGGTCGTCGTCGGGGCGCGCCGCGAGGTGGTCGAGCAGGACGAACGGCGCCTGCGCGTCGTAGGTGCGCACGAGCCACTCGCAGACCCACCAGGCCAGGGCGTAGTGCTGCACCGCGGCGTCGTCGTTGAACTCGGCGTCGCCCGGCATGGCGTCGATGCCGCGCCGGGCGGCCCGGAGGGCCTCGGCGGGCACCTGGCGCTGGTCGGGTGCGAGCGCCTGCACCGAGAGCCACTCGGCGATGCCCTCGCTCAGCCAGACCGGGGCGCCGTCGTCGTGCTGGCCGATCGCGACGTGGGCGAGCTCGTGGCGCACCAGCCGGTCGAGCCGCACGTCGGGCTGCGCGGACGCCGCCGCCGGCAGCAGCGCAGGGCTCAGCGCGATGCGGGTGGAGGCAGCGGCCTCGGGGACGGCGGGGTCGGTGCCGCTCGGCACCGTGAACGCGACGCCGTCGAGGGCCTGGGGGTCGCCGCCGGGCAGGTCGTCGAAGTCGTCGAGGAACCGCGGGTCGCCGAGCGCGTAGACGACGGCCCGGCTGCCCCACTCGGGGTACGGCACCCGGGCGCTGATGTCGGCGATGCCGCGCTCGACGGCGGCGACGACGCCGGCCGCCTGCGCGTCGTCGGCGGTGTCGAACACGGCGAGCACGCCGGCGCCCTCGCGCACCGTGACGGGCTCGGTGTCCCACGGCTGCTGCACGGGCAGGTTCTCGACCTCCCACCGCGGGTCGGTGGTCGAGCTGATCCGGAACCGGCCGTCCTGCACGCCGTGTGGGTCGGCGGGCACGAACTGGATGCGGTCGGCCGTGCGCACGGGCGCGACGTCGTAGGGGGCGAGCTGGAGGTCGACGGTCACGACGGCCCAGTAGGCGCCGTCGGTGCGCACGAGGCTGGCCGGCTCGAGCCGGTAGGCGAAGATCGAGATCGGCAGCTGGGCGAGGTTGTCGAAGTAGCCGCCCTCGGTGGTGCGCAGCGCCTCGTCGTCGGCCAGGCCGGCCAGGAAGGCGGGCCGGTCGCGGTGGAGGACGGCGGCGGCCCGGGCGTCGAGCACGCCCTGCAGGTCGCCGGCGAGGTCGGCGGTGACCTCGGGCAGCGACGGCACGGCAGGGGGCGGCGCCGACTGCCCCGCGGCGTCGCCGGGAGGCGTGGTGGTGGTGGTGCCAGACGGCGTCGGGGTGGGCCCGGCGGCCTCGTTGCCGGCGCTCCCGCCCCCGCAGGCGCTCAGCAGCAGGCAGCCGGTGACGACCGCCGCTGCCAGACCGAGATCACGCCTAGGGCGCGTCGACACGGTCGGCCAGGTTGTGGCCCTCGGAGAGCGCGGTGACGTCTTCGACGATGCCGCGCGCGATCGCCTGCGGGGTGAGCCCGATGCGCTCGAGGATCGCGGCGCGCTTGGCGTGGTCGAGGAACTCCTGCGGCACCGCGTGCAGGCGGAACGGCGTGGTGACGCCGGCCTCGTTGAGCGTCTGCAGCAGGACGGCGCCGCACCCGCCGGTGCGGCCGTTGTCCTCGACGGAGACGACGAGACGGTGGGTGCGGGCGAGCTCGACGACGGCCTCGTCGACGGGCTTGACCCAGCGCGGGTCGACGACGGTGACGCCGATGCCTTGCGCGACGAGCCGGTCGGCGACGTCGACGGCGACCGCCCCCATGGAGCCGACGGCGACGACCAGGACGTCGAAGGCGCCGTTGCGCACGAGCACGTCGGCCCCGCCGGCCTTGCCGATCGACGGGATGTCGGCCGGCGGCGGCCCCTTCGGGAACCGGACGACGGTGGGTGCGTCGGCGACGTCGAGGGACTCGTCGACCAGCTCGCGCAACCGGGTGGCGTCGCGGGGTGCGGCGAGGCGCAGCCCCGGCACGACCTGCAGGATCGACATGTCCCACATGCCGTTGTGGCTCGCGCCGTCGTCGCCGGTCACGCCGGAGCGGTCGAGCACGAAGGTGACGCCGCAGCGGTGCAGGGCGCAGTCCATGAGCACCTGGTCGAAGGCGCGGTTGAGGAACGTCGCGTAGACCGCGACCACGGGGTGCAGGCCGCCCATCGCCAGGCCGGCGGCCGAGGTGGCCGCGTGCTGCTCGGCGATGCCGACGTCGAAGGTGCGCTCGGGGTAGGCGGCGGCGAACTTGTGCAGGCCGACCGGGTGCATCATCGCGGCCGTGATGCCCACGACGTCGGGACGACGGGCGCCGACCTCGACCATGTGGTCGGCGAAGTGGTCGGTCCAGATGGTGCCCTTCGGCTTCTCGTCACCGCTGTCGACGTCGAACGGGCCGGGCGAGTGGAACTGGTCGGCCTCGTGACGCTCGGCGGCGTCGTAGCCGAAGCCCTTGCGGGTGATCGCGTGCACGATGACCGGGCCGTTGAACCGCTTGGCCTGCAGCAGCACCTGCTCCATGGCGGTGCGGTCGTGCCCGTCGATCGGGCCGACGTACTTCAGGCCGAGGTCCTCGAACAGCCCCTGCGGGGCCAGGGCGTCCTTGAGGCCCTTCTTCATCGCGTGCAGGGCGTCGTAGGCGGCCGGGCCGACGCCCTTGACCGAGGTGAGCCGCTTCTTGACCAGGTCGAGCACCTGCTCGTAGCGCGGGTTGGTGCGGAGCGTGGTGAGGGCCGTGGCGAGGCCACCGATCGTAGGGGTGTAGGAGCGACCGTTGTCGTTGACGACGATCACGAGCCGGCTGTCCTGGGCGATCGCGATGTTGTTGAGTGCCTCCCAGGCCATGCCGCCGGTGAGGGCGCCGTCGCCGATGACCGCGACGACGTGGCGGTCCTCGCCGCGGATGCGGTAGGCCTTGGCCAGCCCGTCGGCGTAGCTGAGCGCCGTGGAGGCGTGGGAGTTCTCGACGATGTCGTGCACCGACTCGGTCTGGCTCGGGTAGCCCGAGAGCCCGCCCTCGGTGCGGAGGCCGTCGAAGTCACCGGCGCGGCCGGTGAGCATCTTGTGCACGTAGGCCTGGTGCCCGGTGTCGAAGACGACGCGGTCGTGCGGCGAGTCGAAGACCCGGTGGACGGCCATCGTCAGCTCGACGACGCCGAGGTTGGGACCGAGGTGGCCGCCGCCGCGGGCACAGCTGCGCACGAGCAGGTCGCGGATCTCGGTGGCGAGGGTCGCGAGCTGGTCGTCGTCGAGCCTCCGCAGGTCGCGCGGCTCACGGATCGACTCGAGCAGGGACATGGGCTCGAGTGTAGGAGATCGAGGTGCGAGGACCACGCCGCCGGCCGCTCGCCTACATGCCCTAGCCATTTGCCTATGGGACGTAGACACACGTACCGTCGAGGCCATGGACGCGATCACCGACACCCAGGTCCGCGCCTCGTTCGTGAACGCCACGCGGGGCGAGGCCAAGCGCATCAACCTGCCCGACCTCGACGCCCAGCCCTGGGCCGAGCTCGACTTCCTCGGCTGGGTCGACCCCAAGGCGCCGCAGCAGGCCTACCTCGTCGCCCCGGGCATCGCAGGCACCCCGGCCGCCGACCGCCCGACCGGCGTCAAGCTGCGCCGCAACAACGCCGGCTTCGGCGGCGGCACCCGCATGTGCTCGATCTGCTGCACGGTGCACCCGGCGAGCGGCGTGACGCTCATGGTCGCCCCGCGCGCCGGCAAGGCCGGCCGCGACGGCAACACCGTCGGCATCGACGTGTGCAGCGACCTCCGCTGCTCCGGCTACGTGCGCGGCTGGGCGCCGCTGCCCCCGATCAGCCGGATCGGCGAGACGACGTCGGTCGACGACAAGGTCGCGCGCCTGCTGGTCAACCTCGAGACGTTCCTGCGCCGGGTGCAGCGGTGAGCGCCCGCGTCGGCCTCTCGCGCGACGGGCTCGTCCGCACGGCCGCCGACCTCGCCGACGAGGTCGGGCTGCGTGAGGTGACGCTCAGCGCGCTGGCCCGGCGGGTCGGCGTCCGCGCCCCCAGCCTCTACGCCCACGTGCGCGACGGCGCCGACCTGCACGCCGGCGTCACCCTGCTGGCCCTCACCGAGATCGCCGACCGCACCGACCGCGCCCTCGCCGGTCGCTCCGCACGCGCGGCGCTCGTGGCGCTGGCCGGCGTCCAGCGCGACTACGCACGCGAGCACCCCGGGCGGTTCGAGGCCGCCGGACGGCTCGACGTCGAGGTCACCGCCGCCCTCGCCGAGGTCGGCGCGCGGTTGTCGGAGCAGTCGCGAGCGGTGCTGCGCGGCTACGACGTGCCCGAGCCCGAGCACACCCACGCCGTCCGGTTCGTCGGCAGCGCCGTGCGCGGGTTCGTCGAGCTCGAGGCCGGCGGCTCGTTCGCGCACAGCGACCCGCCACCCGAGGCGTCGTGGGCCCGCGTGCTCGACGGGCTCGACCTCGTGCTCGGCTCGTGGGGCCGCCTGGCTACAGGGTGACGACGGCGACGGCGTCCTCGTGCAGGCTGCCCAGCCACACGCGGCCCTCGTGCTCCCGCACGCCGGTGACCATGTGGTACGCCGTGGGCTGCCGCGTCGGGTCGACGTCGACGTCGTGCACGAGGCGGCCATCGTCGTCATAGGCCTGCACGCGCACCGTCTTCTTCGGCTGTGGCTGCAGTCGTTCGGGGATGCGGGTCACCAGCCTGCGCACCGCCATCGGGCTCGACTGCAGTCGCTCGACGACCGGGTCGCGCGGGCTGGCGATGGTGACCCAGATGAGGCCGTCGCTGCCGCGGGCGATGTTGTCGGGGTAGCCCGGCAGGTCGGAGCAGAGCAGGTCGCGCATGCCCGTGCGGGGGCCGCTGAGCCAGCGGCGGACGACGGTGCGCGCGCCGGTCTCGGCGACGCACACGTAGTCCTCGTCACGCGAGAGCGCGACGCCGTTGGCGAAGGCGAGCCCGTCGACGACCACGGTGACGGTGCCGTCGGGGTCGAGCCGGCACAGACGGCCGGTGCGCGTGTTCTGCACGAAGTCGGACTTCCAGTCGTCGATGCCGAACTTCGTGGAGGAGTCGGAGAACCAGACCGTGCCGTCGGAGGCGATGGCGGCGTTGTTGCAGAACTTCATCGGCGCGCCGTCGATCTCGCCCGTCACGGCCTCGACCGCGCCGCTCGCGGTGTCGACGCGCAGCAGGCCGCGCCGGGCGTCGCAGACCAGCAGGCGGCCGTCGAGGTCGATCTCGAGGCCGAGCGGGCGCCCCTGCGTCTGCGCGATCCGGTCGACCTTGCCGCCGTCGTGGCTGATGCGGAAGATCGAGCCGTCGGAGGTGCCGGTGAACACGGCCCCCTCGTCGGCACCGTGCGTGCCCACGACGACGTCCTCGGCGCCGGGGCCGGGGACGGGGTGGACCTCGAGGGTGTAGGTGGTCACGCGATGGCCCTTCGGTAGAGGTCGGAGCGGAGGAGGTCGGGCAGCGCCACGGAGGCGGAGTGGGTCAGGGTCAGGTCGCCGAACGTGCCCGGGTCGACGAACACGATGCGGCGGCCCTCGTGGCACTCGACGTCGTCGTCGGCGAGGTCGAGGCCGGCGACGAAGACGTGCACGGGATCGGTGCTGCCGTAGTGCTCGTGGAAGACGTCGTAGGTGGCGTGGTGCGTCAGCGTGCCGGGCGGGAGGTCGAGCCCGGTCTCCTCGAGGAGCTCGCGGTAGGCCGCGGCCTCGACGTCCTCGCCGGGCTCGACGTGGCCGCCGCTGAGACCCCAGCACTCAGGGTCGATCGGCGCGTGCTCGTCGCGCTCCTGCAGGAGCACCCAGCCGCGACGATCGACCAGGGCCACGCACGCGAACGTCGGCATCCGGCCACCGTAGTGGCAGCCTGAGCACATGCTGCGCACCGCCGTCGTCGCCCTCGTGGCGGCCCTGCTCGTCGCACCGACCCTCCCGGCCGACGCGGCCCCGGGCCCCGTCGTCCCGGCACGCGAGCCCGAGGTGACCGGCTTCGCGCTCGGCAGCCTGCCCGCCTCCGTCGTCCGACGGGAGGCGCACGCGCTGCGCACGGTCGCGGTCTCCGGCGTCGGGCTCGCCGCCGACGGGCGCGGGGTCGGCCGGCCCACGGCCGACGTGCGGTCGGTGGCGCGAGCCGCGCGCCGGGCGGGCCTACGCACCGAGCTGGTCCTGAGCAACTACAGCAACCGACTCGGCGACTTCGACGCCGTCCGCGCCCACCGGCTGCTGTCCTCCCCCGCGGCGATCGACCGGGTGGCGCGCCGCATGTCCCTCCTGGTCGCCCGGGGTCCGTGGGGCGGCGTCAACGTCGACCTCGAGCTGGTCCGCCGCGGCGACGCCGCCGGCCTCGTCGCGCTCTGCGCCGCCCTGCAGCGGGCGATGCCGGCGGCCCGCACGGTGTCGATCGACGTCAGCGCGGCCGGCACCCCGCGGGCCTACCGCGACCGCGGCTACGCCCTCACCCGCCTCGGGCGCACCGTCGACCGCGTCGTGGTGATGGCCTACGACCAGCACGGCCCGACGTGGTCGGGGCCGGGACCCGTGGGGGCGCTGCCCTGGCAGCGCCGGGCCATGGCCGCCGCCCTGACCCGGGTGCCGGCCGAGCGGCTCGACCTCGGGGTGGCCGGTTACGGCTACACCTGGCCGAAGGCCGGCAGCGGCCGCACCGGACGCTCGCTGTCGCCGCGGGCCGCTCGCCGGCTGGCTCGTGAGGCCGGCGTGCGCCCGACCTGGCACCAGCGCACCGGCGAGTGGTCGGTGCGCCTGCCCGACGGCACCCGCATCTGGTGGTCGGACGCCCGGTCGTACGCCCTGCGGGTACGGCTGGCCGAGCAGCTCGGCGTGCGCGGCGTCGCGGTGTGGCGGCTCGGCTCCGCCGACCCGTTGCCCCGGTGACTGGCTGGTGACCGCCTACAGCCGGGCCCGGTAGCGGGCGCCGCGGACGGCGTCCTCGACGAGGCCGACCTCGCGTCGTAGGCCCGCCAGCCGGGCGTCTTCGGCCAGCCAGGTCTGCACGGCCTCGTCGACGACCACGTCGCTCGCCACGGCCCGCAGCTCACCGCGCGCCTCGCTCAGCCCTCGCCGGGCCGCGGCCTGCATGGCCTCGACGTGCAGCACCGCGAACCGCGCCAGGAGCACCAGGTGCCGGCGTAGGGTCGGGTAGCCGCGGTACTCGGGCGGGCAGACGTCGAGCAGCCACGACGCGGCCGTCGCCTCCCACTGCGGCGCATCGGGCGGTCGGACGGCGCCCGGCCAGCCGGGCGGGACGACGAGGGCGGGCATGAGCCCCATCGTAGTCGAACACCTGTTCGATCGCCAGGCTCGTCACGTCGTCGCGGTGAGCACGCCGCCGTCGGCCCGCAGCGCGGCGCCGTTGGTGGCCGACGACCGGACGCCGGCGAGGTAGACCACGAGGTCGGCGACCTCGCCGGGCTCGATGAAGCGGCCCAGCAGCGAGGTCTCGCGCACCAGGCCGGCGCGCAGGTCGGCGACGTCGAGACCCTGGGCGGCGGCGACCGCCTCGACGGCCGAGGCGACGCCGTCGGACCACGTGGGGCCGCCGAGCACGGTGTTGACCGTGACCTCGGTGCCCCGGGTGAGCTTGGCCAGGCCGTTGGCCAGGGCGAGCGCGGCGGCCTTGCTCGCGCCGTAGGCGACCATGTCGCCGGGCACGTCGACCGCCGACTCCGTGCCGACGAACACCACCCTCCCCCAGCCGCGCGCGACCATCGCCGGCAGGAGATGCCGCGCGAGGCGCACGCCGCCCATCAGGTTGACCTCGAGGTAGCGGCGCCAGGCGTCGTCGTCGAGGCTCTCGAACGGCGCGACGTCGAAGACGCCGGCGTTGTTGACGAGCACGTCGACGCCGCCGCCGGCGTCGAGCGCCGCGAGCAACGAGGCGACCTGCGCCGCGTCGGCGAGATCGGCGGCGAGACCCTCGACGTCGCCGTCCGGCACCGCCTCGAGCAACCGGGCGACGGCCCTCTCGACGCCGTGCCGGCTGCGGCCGTTGACGACGACCCGCGCCCCCTCGGCCAGGCAGCCGCGGGCCACGGCGAAGCCGATGCCCTGGGTCGACCCGCTCACGAAGACGCGCTTGCCGGTGAGTCCCATGTCCACGATCAGGTTCCTTCCGTTGACTTTCCTGAGCAAGTCACAACGTACGGCATTGAGTTTCCCAGGAAAGTCATCGGATAGCATCAGGCGCATGACCGACGCCACCGACTCGTTCGACGACGACGAGCTGGAGACCTGGTCGGCGTTCGCCACGCTGCTCGAGTGGCTGCCCGCGGCCCTCGACGCCCAGCTGCAGGCCGACTCCGACGTCACCCACTTCGAGTTCGGCATCCTGTTCGCGCTCTCCCGCGCCGACGACGCGACCCTGCGCATGAGCACGCTCGCCGAGCACGCCAACAGCACCCTCTCGCGCCTCTCGCGCGCCGTCGGACGGCTCGAGCGGCGCGGGTGGGTCCGCCGCTCGCCCGACCCCGACGACGGCCGCTACACGCTGGCCCGCCTCACGCCGTCCGGACGACGCGCGACGCGCCGCGCCGAGCCGGGTCACGTCGCCCTCGTGCGCGCGCTGGTGCTCGGCGCGCTGACCCCCACGCAGACGCGTCAGCTGCGCACGATCAGCCGCAAGGTCACCGCCGCGATCCGCGACCGCGAGGGCTGGACGCCCTGAGGTCAGGCGCTCACGAGCAGGCTGAACCGCACCTGTCGCACGTCGTTGTCGACGTTGAGGTCGACCAGGCAGATGCTCTGCCACGTGCCGAGCGCCGGCTCGCCGTCGAGCACCGGCACCGTTGCGTGCGGCGGCACGATGGCCGGCATCACGTGCGAGCGGCCGTGCCCGGGGCTGCCGTGGCGATGACGCCACCGGTCGTCGGCCGGCAGCAGATCGCCGAGCGCGGCGAGCAGGTCGTCGTCGGAGCCGGCGCCGGTCTCGAGGATGGCGATGCCACACGTCGCGTGCGGCACGAACACCTGCAGCAGCCCGTCGCGCACCCCCGTGCCCGTCACGAACGTCGCGACGTCGCGGGTGAGGTCGAGCACGACCTCACGACCGCCGGTGCGGTAGCTGCGGGTCTCGGTGTGCACGCCTACTGCTCCTGCTCGAGGGCGCGCTCGAGACGCTCGAGCTTCGCCGACATCTCGCCCGTGCGCCCGGGTCGGATGTCGGCCTTGAGCACCAGACCGACCCGCGGCGACACGGCGGCGACGACGTCGACGGCCCGCTTCACGACGTCCATCACCTCGTCCCACTCGCCCTCGATGTTGGTGAACATGGCGTTGGTCTCGTGGGGCAGGCCCGACTCGCGCACCACCCGGACGGCGGCCGCGACCGCCTCGGCCACCCCGCCGTCGTCGGAGCCGGACGTCGGGCTGATGCTGAAGGCGACGATCACGACGTCCAACCTACGCGGCCCACGACGCGGACTACGAGGAGAGCGTGCCGGTCAGGCTCTCGGCCTGCGAGAGCGACAGCCCGCCGGCGCACGAGGCCAGGGGCTCGGGCGCGGTGACGCCGCCCTCGTACTCGTCGATGAACACCTGCAGCAGCGGGTCGTCGGCGCCCGAGAGCGCGAGCTGGCGGCCCCACACGGTGACGACGACCGGGGCGTCGAGTCCGACGTAGGGGCTGAGGATGCCGTTCTGCGGCAGCACGTCGGCCAGGGCGTCGACGTCGTCGTCGGAGAGGCTGTCGGCGTCGTAGGTGATCCAGACCGTGCCGTGCTCGAGGTCGTGCACCGCGACGACGTCGGGCACCGGACGGTCGTAGACGCCGCAGTCGAGCCAGCGGCCGTAGTGCTCGCCGCCGACGGGCGGTGTCTGCTCGTAGTCGACCTGCTCGTCGACGTGCGTCGTGGGCAGGTCGTCGTAGACCTCGACGCCGGCGAGCTCGGCGCCCGGCTGCGGGTCGCTCGGGTCGCTCGGGTCGGAGAGGTCGCCCGACTCCTCCCCCGACGGCCCGTCGGTCGCGGTCGGCGACGGCTCCTGGCGCGCGCCGCGCTCGTCGTCGTCGTCGCGGGTGAGCACGAGCGGGATGGTGATCGCCGCCGCGACCATGACGAGGGCGGCGAGCAGACCGAGCACGAGCGGCACCCTGGACCTCTTCGGCGGCGGCGGCGGCGCCCAACCCGGCGGAGGTCCCCAGGAGGGCCCCGACGGGGGCGGCGGTTGCCACCCGGGCGGGGCGGGCGGCCCCGTCGGCGGGCCCGTCGGCGGCTTCCCCCACGGCACGGACGGGTCGTGCGGCTCGCTCATGGCACCAGCCTCCCAGGCCTCACCCAGCGATGAAGGAGGTGTAGGCGCGCTTGCCGAGGAAGAACCCGCGCTCGGTGGCCTGGTCGACGCACGTCACCCCGGCCTGCTCGACCAGGCACATGATGCCGGTGGCCGACGACCGCGCGACCAGGCCGTCGGAGAGCAGCGGCGCGCCGGGCTCACGGATGGTGTCGCTGTTGCACTCCGGGGTCGGCCCGCTGCCGTCGTCGGGGAACAGGATGCGGCCCACGACCTGGCTCGGGCCGTCGCCGCAGTACGCCTCGTCGCGCACGCCGCCGCCGCGCAGCTCGCAGCCGATCGCGAAGTCGGAGTCGAGCAGGCAGTAGGTGCCGTTCTTGGTCCGGAAGCGCATCAGGTCCTGCGGCTCCTGCCCCGTGGCGTCGAAGCGCGCCGTCGCCTCGTCGTACGTCTGCGGCACGCCGGACGTCGGCGGCACCGGCTCGGGGTCCTGCGTGGGCTCCTGGGTGGGCTCCTGCGTGGGCTCCTGCGTGGGCTCCTGCGTGGGCTCCTGGGTGGGCTCCTGCGTCGGCGTCATCGTCATCGTCGGTGCGGTCTCCGACGGGCTGTCGGTCTCGGAGGGCGACTCGCTGGGTGTCTCCGAGGGGGTCTCGCTCGCGGTCTCGGACGGCGGGTCGCTCGGGCCGGCCTCGGGCTCGTCGTCGCCGCACGCGCTCACCCCGAGGGCGAGGACGGCGAGCACGGTCGCGAGGGCGGCGGCGCGCAGCGGGCGCGACGGACGGGCGGACGTGTGGGGACGGCAGGTCACGCCGACCATGATCGTGCCCGCCGGCCGGCTACGGCGGCACCGGGGCCCGTCGGCGCGTCGTCCGGGCGACGTCCGAGAACGACAGGACGCCGGACCCGAGCGGGGTCCGGCGTCCTGGTCGGTGCGGGATCAGCCCTTGGCGAGCAGGCTGCGCAGCACGTACTGCATGATGCCGCCGTTGCGGTAGTAGTTCGCCTCGCCGGGGGTGTCGATGCGCACGACGGCGTCGAACTCGACGCTCTGTCCGTCGGAGGCGGCCGTGACCTTGACCGTGCGCGGCGTGGTGCCGTCGTTGAGCTCGGTGATGCCGGTGATGGAGAAGGTCTCCTCACCGGTCAGGCCGAGCGACTCGGCGTTCTCGCCGGCCGGGTACTGCAGCGGGATGACGCCCATGCCGATGAGGTTGGAGCGGTGGATGCGCTCGTAGGACTCGGCGATGACGGCCTTGACGCCGAGCAGCGAGGTGCCCTTGGCGGCCCAGTCGCGCGAGGAGCCGGAGCCGTACTCCTTGCCCGACAGGACGACGAGCGGGGTGCCGGCCGCGGCGTACTTCTCGGAGGCCTCGAACACGGTGGTCACCGGCCCGTCGGCCTCGGTGAAGTCGCGGGTGAAGCCGCCCTCGGTGCCGGGCGCGATCTGGTTGCGCAGGCGGATGTTGGCGAACGTGCCGCGGATCATGACCTCGTGGTTGCCACGGCGCGAGCCGTAGGAGTTGAAGTCGCGCTGCTCGACGCCGTGCTCGGCCAGGTAGGTGCCGGCCGGGCTGTCCTTCTTGATCGCACCGGCGGGCGAGATGTGGTCGGTGGTGACCGAGTCGCCCAGCTTGAGCAGCACCCGCGCGCCCTCGATGTCGGTGACCGGGTCGGGGGTGTCGGGCATGCCGTCGAAGTAGGTGGGCTTGCGCACGTAGGTGGACTCGGGGTCCCACTCGAACGTCTTGCCCTCCGGCGTCGGCAGCGAGCGCCAGCGCTCGTCGCCCTTGAACACGTCGGCGTAGGAGGCGTCGAACATGTCGCGGTCGATCGCGCCGGCGATGGTCTCCTCGACCTCCTGCGGCGTCGGCCAGATGTCGCGCATGAACACGTCGTTGCCGTCGGCGTCCTGGCCCAGCGGGTCGTCGAACAGGTCGACCTTCATCGAGCCGGCGAGCGCGTAGGCCACGACCAGCGGCGGCGAGGCGAGGTAGTTCATCTTGATGTCGGGGCTGATGCGGCCCTCGAAGTTGCGGTTGCCCGAGAGCACCGAGACGACGGCGAGGTCGTGCTCGTTGACCGCGGCCGAGACCTCGGGGATGAGCGGGCCGGAGTTGCCGATGCAGGTGACGCAGCCGTAGCCGACGAGGTTGAAGCCCAGCTTGTCGAGGTAGGGCGTCAGGCCGGCCTTGTCGTAGTAGTCGGAGACGACCTGCGAGCCGGGCGCCAGCGTGGTCTTGACCCACGGCTTGCGCTGCAGGCCCTTCTCGACCGCCTTCTTGGCCAGCAGCGCCGCGCCGATCATCACCGAGGGGTTCGAGGTGTTGGTGCACGAGGTGATCGAGGCGATGGTGACCGCGCCGTTCTCGAGCTCGAACGTGGTGCCGTCGTCGAGCGTGACCGGGATCGTGGCGTCGACGTTGTCGGTGTAGTTCGTGACGTCGGAGGCGAACGCGGTGGCGGCGTTGGACAGCTCGACGCGGTCCTGCGGGCGCTTGGGGCCGGCGAGGCTCGGGACGACGGTGGCCAGGTCGAGCTCGAGCTTCTCGGAGTAGCGCGGCTCGGCGTCGGGGTCGTGCCACAGGCCGTTGGCCTTGGCGTAGGCCTCGACGAGCGCGAGCTGCTCGGCCGAGCGACCGGTGAGCTCGAGGTACTTGGTGGTCTCCTCGTCGATCGGGAAGACCGCGATGGTCGAGCCGAACTCGGGGCTCATGTTGCCGATGGTGGCGCGGTTGGCCAGCGGCAGCGCGGAGACGCCGGGGCCGTAGAACTCGACGAACTTGCCGACGACGCCATGCTTGCGCACCATCTCGGTGATCGTGAGCACGAGGTCGGTGGCGGTCGAGCCCTCGGGCAGCTCGCCGGAGAGCTTGAAGCCGACCACGCGCGGGATGAGCATCGAGACGGGCTGGCCGAGCATCGCGGCCTCGGCCTCGATGCCGCCGACGCCCCAGCCGACGACGCCGATGCCGTTGACCATGGTGGTGTGCGAGTCGGTGCCGACGCAGGTGTCGGGGTAGGCCTGCAGCTCGCCGTCGACCTCACGGGTGAAGATGGTGCGGGCCAGGTGCTCGATGTTGACCTGGTGCACGATGCCGGTGCCCGGCGGGACGACCTTGAAGTCGTCGAAGGCGCCCTGGCCCCAGCGCAGGAACTGGTAGCGCTCACGGTTGCGCTCGTACTCGATCTCGACGTTGCGCTCGAACGCCTCGGGGGTGCCGAAGACGTCGGCCATCACCGAGTGGTCGATGACCATCTCGGCGGGCGCGAGCGGGTTGATCTTGGTGGGGTCGCCACCGAGGTCGGCCATGGCCTCGCGCATGGTGGCGAGGTCGACGACGCACGGGACGCCGGTGAAGTCCTGCATGATCACGCGCGCCGGCGTGAACTGGATCTCCTTGTCGGGGTCGGCCGTCTCGTCCCACCCGGCCAGGGCCCTGATGTCGTCGGCGGTGATGTCGGCACCGTCCTCGGTGCGCAGGAGGTTCTCCAGCAGCACCTTCAGGCTGAACGGGAGGCTGTCGACGTCGAGGCCTTCGCCCTTGACGGCGTCGAGCCGGAAGATCTCGTAGGACTTGCCGTCCACGTCCAGGGTGCTCTTCGCGCCGAAGCTGTCCTTGCTGGGCATCAGCCGTCTCCTCGTGGGTTCTCGTGTGTCCACCGACCATCTTGCCGCCGCCGCGAAGTCTCGCGGTAGTAAGGCGGGCCTAAGCCGGCCGGAAAGAATCTCTTGACATCAAGATACACGCGGTCGAGAAGAAGCGTGGCCCCGACGCGCTCGCGTCGGGGCCACGCTCTCGGTCGTGACGTGATCGGTCCGGGACCGGTCAGCCGGCGACCATGCCGAGGCGCCGCGCCTCGGCGACGTACTCGCCGTACTCGTCGAGCAGGGCGTCGATCAGCTGCTCGTCGGAGAGCGCGTCGATGGAGCCGATCGGCTTGTAGTCGGCGTTGTCGATCACACGCTCCTCGAGGTCGTCCAGCTTCTGCAGGAACTCGAAGGACTCGGAGCCGATCGAGAGGAACTTCCAGAAGATCGGGGCGGTGGAGACCTCGATGAGCGCCTGCACGGCCTGCGGCTTGGAGTTCGGGGCGCCGTCGGTGAGGAAGATGGCGAAGACCGGCTCGCTCGCCGGCTGCAGGTTGTCGGGCAGAGCGACGTCGACGGCGCCCTCGACCTTCTTCTTGCGGCCGAACAGGCCCTTCTTCTCGCTGCCGGGCTGCGGCACGAGCTTGGGCGGGGCGAAGCCGAAGTGGTCACGGACGACGCGGAACGCGCCGGCGTAGTCGGTGGTGCCCATGCGCCGGCCCTCGGTGAGCCGCGTGACGGCGCCGGTGAAGTTGGTGAGCGGCACCTCGCCGAGGTAGGCGGCGGTGGAGTCGAAGACGAAGAAGTCGATGGCGCCGTCGTCGTCGAGCTGGGTGGCGAGGGCGAGGATGCGCTCGGTCAGGCTCTGCACCCGCCCGGAGCTGTACTCACGCGACATCGAGCCGCTGTAGTCCATCACGACCGCGACCTTGGCCCGGGTGCCGAACAGGTTGCGCTTCTCGAGGCTGACCTTCGCGGTCTTGGCGAGCGAGACGAGGCTGGGGGCGGTGGACTCGACCTTGTCGAGGGAGATGGGCATCGGTGACCTTCCGGGACGGGGAGCGGGACGTCGACCATCCTGTCCGGCGACTCCCAAAAGAAACCGCGATGAGGTGTCGTGTCGGCGCCGGTCCGTTCGTGGAGAGGACGACAGCACCACATCACCCACCAGCAGGAGACACCATCATGCGCACCCTCATCGCCACTGCCTTCGTCTCGCTCGACGGCGTCGTCGAGGCCCCGGGCGGAGAGCCCGGTCACCGCAGCAGCGGTTGGACGTTCAAGGCCGTCGAGCACGACGACGCCGCCTACGAGATCAAGGGCCGCGAGCAGGAGGAGGCCGGCGCCATGCTGGTCGGCCGCCTCAGCTACGAGGCCTTCGCCCCTGTGTGGCCCGACCTCGAGTACTTCCCGCGGTACAACGAGATGCCGAAGTACGTCGTCTCGACCACCTTGCAGGAGGCCGACCTCGAGCCGCGCTGGCCCGCGACGATCCTCCGCTCGCTCGACGACGTCGCGGCCCTGAAGGAGACCGACGGCGGCCCGATCTCGATCCACGGCAGCGCCACCCTCGTGCGCAACCTCACCGACGCCGGCCTGGTCGACCGGTTCCACCTGCTCGTCTTCCCGCTGCTCCTCGGCGCCGGCAAGCGCTACTTCAGCGAGACCGACAAGGACCTGCAGCGCCTCCACCTGGTCGAGCACGAGGTCTACTCCAACGGCGTCCAGAAGCAGGTCTTCGACGTCGTGCGCTGAGTCGGGCCGGCACGCGAGGGATTCCTCGCTAGTCCGCAGACGCTCCCCCGTGGGTTGATGCCCCGGGGCCGGCGCACCTGCCGGTCCCGATTTCATTCCTCGGGAGGGAACCCGTCTTGAAGATCACCCGCCTCGCGCTGCCCTCGGCCGCGCTCGTCGTGGCCCTCGCGGCCACGACGTCGGGAGCGGCCACCGCCGCCCCCGCACCGGTCGCCGCCCAGACCCCGGTCGCGGCCAACTCCAGCGACGAGGTCGACGCCGCCAACCAGGCGCGCTACGACCACGTCGTGTCCCTGCTGCCGGCGAACTGGGAGCAGCGTCGCGACGCCGCCCGCCAGCGGTTCGGCATCGACCACTCCCCGGTCGAGGACGTCCTCGCCGGCAAGATGGAGCACGCCGAGGCCCAGTGGCGCGACGGCGCCGCCGTCATCGACCCCACCGACTACGAGTGCGGCCCGACGGCGCTCGACGGCTATGTCGACGGCATCCTGGCCGACGTCGACCCGTTCTCGGTCCTCCTGCTGTCGCTGCTCGGTGGGCTCGACGTGCCGACCTACGAGGCCCTGCTGTTCGGCAGCCCGAAGGACGCCGACTTCGCCGTCGCGGCCGACTACCGCGAGCGGCTGACGACGTCGTTCGGCTACAACCAGCGCTTCTGGGACGTCAAGCTCAGCGACGTCCAGCTGCTCGGCATGCACGGCGAGATGATCACCGACCTCAACCGCTCGGCCCGCACCCTCGAGTTCCTCTACGGCGTCGGCCCGGCCGACGCCGTCGAGATCGCCACCACCATCGCCGAGATCGTCGAGAGCGACCCCGCCCTCGACGGCGGCGCGCACCCGCTGTTCACCCTCAACGCGTTCGCGTTCACCGGCGAGGGCGACCCCGACCCGGTGATCCGCAAGCTCAAGGACAAGGTCGTCTTCGGTGACGGCATCCTCGACGCGATGAAGAGCCTCGGGCTGGGCAAGACCGGGCCGGACGCCGTCCTCGCCCACGAGGTCGCCCACCACGTGCAGTACGAGAACGACCTCTTCGACAGCGACCTCGACGCCCCCGAGGCCACCCGCCGCACCGAGCTGATGGCCGACGGCTTCGGCACCTACTTCGCCGTCCACAAGAAGGGCCTCGGCATCAAGCCCGCCCAGGTGCTCGAGGTGGCGAAGTCGTTCGCCGCCGTCGGCGACTGCTCGTTCACCAGCCCCGGCCATCACGGCACGCCCAACCAGCGCCGGGCCGCCTCGGCCTGGGGCGCCGCGGAGGTCGCCTACAGCAACAACCCGCAGAAGGTGCTGCCCAGCCTGAAGCTGGCCCAGCGGTTCGAGAAGATCCTGCCCGAGCTCGTCGCGCCCGACGCGCCGACCACCGTGCAGGGCTTCGCGCCGGCCGCCTGAACTACCAGTACGACCTCGTACCACCTCGTCCGACACCCCGTCACCGCTCCCGGTGGCGGGGCGTCGTCACGTCGCGAGGATCGCCACGCACTCCAGGTGGTGGGTCATCGGGAACAGGTCGAACGCGCGCAGCGACGTCATGCGGTAGCCGTGCACGGCGAAGAGCGCGACGTCGCGGGCCAGCGCGGCGGGGTCGCAGGCGACGTGCGCCACGGCCCGCGGACGACGGGCGACGACGGCCTCGACGACCTGACGCTTGGCCCCCTCGCGGGGCGGGTCGAGGACGACGAGGTCGACGGGGTCGGCCGGCATCCGGGCCAGCACGGTGGCGACGTCGCCGGCGTGGGCCGTCGCCCCGGGCACGTTGCGCTCGGAGTGGGCGGACGCCGTGCGGTCGCCCTCGACCATGACGACGGGCGTGCAGCCCGCGTCGGCCAGGAACCGCGCGAACAGCCCGACCCCGGCGAACAGGTCGAGGGCCGACTCCCCCGGCCGTGGCGCGAGGCCGTCGAGGACGGCGGCGACGAGCGCCTCGGGAGCGCCCGGGTGCACCTGCCAGAACCCGTCGGCGGCGACCTCGAACTCGACCCCGTGCAGCGAGTGCGGGGCCGGGGCGGGCGCCTCGAGCAGACACTCCTCGACCGGCACGAGGTCGTGGGAGCGGTGCTTGCGCATCGCGCGGCCGCCGTCGGGCGTGCGGGCGTAGCGCTGCCGGGTGCGCCAGTGCAGGCCACTGCCGGCAGGGGTGTCGCCCGGCACCGGCTCGACGACGACCGCGACGTCGAGTCCGGCCAGGCGCCGCAGCTGCTCGGCCACGACGGCGGCCTTGAGCTCGCGCTGGTGCGGCACCGCGACGTGCTGGAGGTCGCAGCCGCCGCAGGCGTCGGGACCGGCGTAGGGGCAGGGCGGCGTCACGCGGTGCGGCGAAGCCGTGAGCACCTCGACGGCGTCGGCGCGCCAGAAGCGGTCGTCGGCACCGCCCTCGGTCACCGTCGCCACCACCCGTTCGCCCGGCAGCGCGTGCCGCACGAACACCGCGCGACCCTCGTGGCGCGCCACGCAGAAGCCGCCGTGCGCGACCGGGCCGACGTCGAGCTCGAGGCGTCGTCCGACGACGGAGGCGCCGCGGACCCGCCGGGGCGCACGGGCGCGGGAGGGCCGGCTCACCGGTTGATCTGGCCGCGCGAGCGGGGCTCGGGCTGCTCGGAGACCCGGCCGCTGCGCAGGTCGCCGGCCTTGACCCGGGGGCCGCGCTCCTCGCGCTCGACGGCGATCTGCGACGACGAGAGCTGGTAGGGCACCGAGGTGACCATGACGCCGGGCGTGAACAGCAGGCGCCCCTTGAGCCGCAGCGCGGTCTGGTTGTGCAGCAGCTGCTCCCACCAGCGACCGACGACGTACTCGGGGATGTAGACCGCGACGACGCCGCGCGGGTTCGCCTTCCGGATCTCGGTGGCGTAGGCGACGATCGGGTTGACCAGCTCGCGGTAGGGCGAGTGCAGCAGCTTGAGCGGCACTCCGGTGTTGCGGCGCTCCCAGGCGTCGACCAGCGCGTTGGTGTCGTGGGGGTCGGTGGCGACGTAGATCGCCTCGAGCACGTTGGGCCGGGTCGCCTTCGCGAACGCGAGCGCGCGCAGCGTCGGCTTGTGCACCTTCGAGACGAGCACGATGGCGTGCACCTTCGTCGGCAGGATCTTGTCGCCCTCGTCGGCGACGAGCTCGTCGGCCACCCGGTCGTAGTGCTTGCGGATCGCCGTCATCAGCGCGTAGAAGAAGCCCATCGCCAAGATCGTGATCCAGGCACCGGCGAGGAACTTGGTGATGAGCACGATCACCAGGACGACGGCGGTGAACGACAGGCCGATGGTGTTGATGACGCGCGAGCGCTGCATGCGTCGGCGGACGGCGGGGTCGCGCTCGGTCGACAGCGCCCGGGTCCAGTGGCGGATCATGCCGAGCTGGCTGAGGTTGAACGAGACGAAGACGCCCACGATGTAGAGCTGGATCAGCCGGGTGGTCTCGGCGTTGAAGGCCACGATCAGGATGATCGCCATGATCGCCAGGAAGACGATGCCGTTGCTGTAGGCGAGGCGGTCGCCGCGCGAGCCCAGGGCCCGGGGCGCGAAGCCGTCCTTGGCGAGGATCGAGCCGAGCACCGGGAAGCCGTTGAACGCGGTGTTGGCGGCCAGCACCAGGATGATGCCGGTGACCACGACGACCAGGTAGAACCCGGGCGGGAAGTCGGAGAAGACCGCCTTGGCGATCTGCGCGATGACCGCGTTCTGCTCGTAGTCGGCGGGCACCGGGGTGCCGTCGGCCCGCACCAGCCGGTCGAGGTCGGCCGGGTCGACGTACTTCAGGCCCATCTGCTTGGCCAGCACGATGACGCTCACCATCATCGAGATCGCGATGAGGCCGAGCAGCAGCAGCGTGGTGGCGGCGTTGCGGCTCTTGGGTCGCTCGAACGCCGGGACGCCGTTGGAGATGGCCTCGACGCCGGTGAGCGCCGCACAGCCCGACGAGAAGGCCCGGGCGAGCAGGAACAGCAGCGCGAACGTCGTCAGCGACCCCTCGTAGCTGGGGTCGGCGATGATCCGCAGGTCGGCGCTCTCGACGTCGGGCAGGTTGCCCTCGGCCAGCCGGAGGAAGCCGTAGAGGCAGGTGCCGAGGATGGCGACCATGAACGCGTAGGTCGGCACCGCGAAGAACGAGCCGGACTCGCGGATGCCGCGCAGGTTCATCGCCATCAGCAGGATCACCGCGGCGCTGCCGACGGTGGCCTCGTGGTTGTGCAGCACCGGGACGGCGGCGCCGGCGTACTGCGCGGCGGCCGAGATCGAGACCGCCACCGTGAGCACGTAGTCGACCAGCAGGGCGCTCGCGACCGTGGTGCCGGCCGACTTGCCCAGGTTGACGCTGGCGACCTCGTAGTCGCCGCCGCCGCTCGGGTAGGCGTGCACGGTCTGGCGGTAGGAGGCGATGACCGCGGCCATGACGAGCGCGACGGCGATGGCGATCTTCCACGACCACACGTAGGCCGACACGCCCGCCAGCGACAACATGATGAAGACCTCGTCGGGGGCGTAGGCCACCGACGACAACGCGTCGCTCGCGAAGACGGGGAGGGCGATGCGCTTCGGCAGCAGGGTCTCCCCCAGCTGCGCACTTCTCAGCTTGCGCCCGAGCAGGATCCGCTTCGAGACGTCACCGACACCCACGAGCGTGAAGGCTACGGCAGCGGGCACCGTCCGGTTGCTTTACGGCTACGGTGGGCGCGTGCACGTCGTGATCATGGGCTGCGGCCGCGTCGGCTCGACGCTGGCCCGCAGCCTCGAGGACCGCAACCACACCGTCGCCGTCATCGACTCCGAGCCCGACGCCTTCCGGCGTCTCGGGCCCTCGTTCAACGGCGACAAGGTGACCGGGCAGGGCTTCGACCAGCAGGTCCTGCAGAAGGCCGGCATCAAGCGCGCCGACGCGTTCGCGGCGGTCTCCAGCGGCGACAACTCCAACATCATCGCCGCGCGCGTGGCCCGCGAGACCTTCGGCATCCAGTCGGTCGTCGCCCGCATCTACGACCCCGGCCGCGCCGAGGTCTACCAGCGGCTCGGCATCACCACGGTCGCCACGGTCAAGTGGACCTCCGACCAGGTGCTGCGCCGCATCCTCCCGGCCGGCGCCGAGCCCGACTTCCGCGACCCCAGCGGCGCGATCCGGGTCGACCAGGTGCCGGTGCCGGAGGTGTGGGTGGGTCAGCGCACGATCGACCTGCAGGCCCAGTCCGGTGGCCGCATCGCCTGGATCGACCGGCTCGGCGAGGGCATGCTGCCCGACCGCGACACCGTCATCCAGGAGAGCGACCTCATCCACCTCGTGATGCGCGAGGCCGACGCCGGCAAGGTCTTCGACGTCATCAAGAACGGGCCCGAGGAGCAGCACTGACATGCGAGTCGCGATTGCCGGGGCCGGCGCCGTGGGGCGCTCCATCGCCCGCGAGCTGATCCAGAACGGCCACGAGGTGCTGCTGATCGACAAGAGCCCGCGCTCGGTGCAGCCCGAACGGGTCCCCGACGCCGAGTGGCTGCTCGCCGACTCCTGCGAGCTCTCCTCGCTCGAGGAGGCGCGGCTCGACAAGTGCGACGTCGTCATCGCCGCCACCGGCGACGACAAGGTCAACCTGGTCACCTCGCTGCTGGCCAAGACCGAGTTCGGCGTCCCGCGCACCGTCGGGCGGGTGAACCACCCGAACAACGAGTGGCTGTTCACCGAGGCCTGGGGCGTCGACGTCAACGTCTCGACCCCGCGCATCATGTCGGCACTGGTGGAGGAGGCCGTCTCGGTCGGCGACCTCGTCCGGCTGTTCACGTTCCGCCAGGGCAACGCCAACCTCGTGGAGATGACGCTGCCGGCCGACTCCCCCTACGTCGGCAAGCCCACCGGTCTCATCCCGCTGCCGGAGAACTGCGCGCTGGTCTCCATCCTGCGCGACGGCCAGGTCTACGTGCCCGACGCCGAGCAGCCGGTCGAGTCCGGCGACGAGCTGCTGTTCGTCGTCCCGGCCGAGCTCGAGGACGAGCTCGAGCGGCTGCTGGCGCCCTCGGCGCACCCGTCACCCTGACCCACGACGCCGGTCGAGGGCCCACGCTGATCGAGGTGCGAGCGCAGCGAGCCTCGAGATCCACCGGCCCCCCACACCCAGGCCCATAGCGCGGCGGGGTCTCGAGGCTCCTCGCAGAGCTCGCCGCACCTCGACCAGCGCAGGCGCAGAGCTATGCCTGGTCGTCGGCCGACTCGAGCCCGGTGGCGTCGGAGGAGATGGGCGTGGCGTTGCGGGCCAGGAGCCAGACCATCGCCGACCACGAGGCGATGCGCAGCGGCCAGCCGAGCCCGTAGCGCAGCCCCGCGATGATCGCGACGGCCGTGCCGGTGCCGATGGCGTCCTGCCACCCCAGGATCCACACGGGCCCCTGCAGGAGCACGCCGACGGCGCCCGGCGCACCGAGGAGCAGGGTGAGGCGGCTGCAGAGCCTCACCACCTGCTTGTCGTCGTGCCAGGCCGTCGGATCGCCGGTGACGCTGCCGAGCATGAACCCGACGACGGGCCAGCGGGCGGCCACCGAGCCGAAGAGCAGGATCGTGTAGCCGAGGCTGTAGAGGATGCCCGGCAGGAAGAACGCGAGCGCCTGGTCGTCCTCGGAGCCGCCGCTGCCCTGGGCGATGCGCACGAACAGGTAGCCGATGCCGATCGAGAACACGGCGTTGAGCACGTACTGCAACGTGCTCTTCTGCACGAGCCGGACCACGAGAGCGGCCACGGCCGAGGCCAGGCTGACGATCAGGGCCAGCCGGAGGTCCTTGGTCGGCAGCCAGATCGCGGTGAACAGCAGGCCGGGGATGGCGGCCTCCAGCATGCCGCGCTTGCCGCCGAGGGCCTTCGACATCTGCTGGCGCACCATCGCCTCGACCGTCTCGACGGTCGCGGCCGGCTTGCCGGGCTCGGCGGGATGGGGCCCCTCGGTCGTTCCTGCGGGCTCGCTCATGAGCAGATCAGCTCGTATCGGGGGTTGTAGATGATCCGGTGGCCGTCGTGGACGCCGATGCGGCCGCGCACCTGCAGCGACCGGCCGGGGTCGATGCCGGCGATGCGGCGGCGTCCGAGCCAGACGATGGTGAGCACGGCCGAGCCGTCGTACAGCTCGGCCTCGAGCGCCGGGACGCCGCCCCGGGGGCGGACCGTCACCGTGCGCACGGTGCCTCGCAGCGTGACGAGCTCACGGTCGGGCGCCTCGTCGATCGACAGCTCGGACTGGGCGGAGTAGGTGGCGCGCATGTCACGGGCGTAGGAGTCGTCGGAGCTGGCCCACTTGCTGATGGTGCGCCGCAGTCGGCTCTTCCCGGTCATGGGTCCCGACCCGCGCTAGCCCTGGACGCGGCGCGCCGAGTCGGGCAGCACGAGCGGCAGCGGCTCGCCGACCATCATCGGGTTGCCGCCGCGGCGGACCGCGACCCGGGTGATGAGGTCCTCCCAGTCGCCGGCCTCGTCGACCGCACGGGCCGGCTGGCCGAGGAACGTCGCCCGCAGCAGCCAGCGCGGACCGTTGATGCCCACGATGCGTGAGTGCTGGACGCCGGTGCCCTCGGGGCGCTGGACCTGGATCTCGCAGCTCAGCTCGGTGCCGAAGCGGCCCTCGCGCTCGTCGGCCTTGCCACCACGCTGGGTCATGTCGGCGGCGATCTTGGGACGGACCTCGCTCCACAGGTCGCCGTGGCGCGGGGCCGCGAAGGCGCGCAGCTCGACAGCGCCGTCGGGGCCGGCGAGCATGACCGACTGCACCTGGCCGGACGACTCGTCGACCTGCATGCGCAGCGCGCGTCCCTCGCCCGGCGCGATGAGGAGCGAGCCGAGGTCGATGCGGTCGAGGCCGTCGTCGGGCAGGTCGTCGACATCGTGCGGACCCTCGGGCGCCTCGGCGGTGGTCGCCTCCGACTCCTCGGCCGATGCGGCCTCCGGGGTGGACTTGCGGCGGAACTTCACGGGGTGACTCCTCGATCGTCGACGTCGGGGCGGCCGAAACCGCCGGTAGAACCGTAGCCCCCGGAGCCACGAACACTGTCGCTGAGGCCGTCGACCTCGACGAACGCGGCGCGCTCGACCCGCTGGACGACGAGCTGGGCGATCCGGTCGCCGCGCTTCAGCTCGATCGGCTGACGGGGGTCGAGGTTGACCAGGAGCACCTTGATCTCGCCACGGTAGCCCGCGTCGACGGTGCCCGGGGTGTTCACGATCGACAGGCCGTGGCGGGCCGCGAGGCCCGACCGGGGGTGCACCAGGGCCACGAAGCCGTCGGGCAGCGCGATCGCGATCCCGGTCGGCACCAGCACCCGCTCCCCCGGCGCGAGCGTGACGTCGACGGTGGTCAGCAGGTCGGCGCCGGCGTCGCCGGGGTGCGCGTACGACGGCAACGGCAGGTCGGGGTCGAGGCGCACCACCTGGACCTCGAGGTCGGGGAGGTCGGGGATGTCTTGCACGCTCGGACACTAGGGCAGGCTGGTGGGGTGACGACGACCAGGCCGGACCCGGATGGGAGGCTTCTCCCCGTGGTGACGGCCTACGACGAGCGGCTGCACGTGCCGTTGCGCTGGTGGGTCCAGGGCTCGATGCTGGTGATCAGCCTCTTCCTCGCCCTCGTGGTCGCCACACCCGCCGCCCTGGCGTTCTCGGTCACCGCGGTGTGCCTGCTGATGCTGGTCGGTGCCCTGCGCAGCTACGGCGCAGCCCGCGTCGTCGTCGCCGACGGCGTCCTGCGCGTGGGCCGCGCCCAGATCGAGGCGCGCCACCTCGGCGACGCCGAGCCGCTCGACGCCGAGCAGACCCGCCGGGCCGCGGGCGTCGAGGCCGACGCCCGCGCCTTCTTGATGCTGCGGCCCTACCTGTCCCGAGCGGTCAAGGTCGCGGTCACCGACCCGGCCGACCCCGCGCCCTACTGGCTGGTGAGCACGCGTCACCCCGACGAGCTGGCCGACGTCGTCAGGACGATGACACGGTCATGACCGGGCGGGGTGCGGCCGGATAGGGTCGTCGCCATGGCGAAGAAGGCGAAGAAGGACCCCGGCGCGGTCCCCGACAGCTCGAAGATCTGGTCCGCGTTCTCGGTGGTCGCCGCGCTCGGCGCGGCCCAGGTGGCCAAGAGGGGGCTCAACGCCACCTGGAAGGCCGCCACCCGTCGCAACCCGCCGGAGAACCCGGCCGACCCCGACGTCGCCTTCCGCGAGGCCGTCGCGTGGGCGGTGGCCAGCGGTGCGTTCGTCGGTCTGGCCCGCATGCTGGCCCAGCGCCGGGCGGCGTCGTACTACGCGCGCTCCACGGGTCACCTGCCGCCCGGGCTGCAGAAGGACGGCCAGTAGCCTCCGCGCAGCACGACCACACGGCAAAGGCCCGTCACGTCGACGACGTGACGGGCCCTCTCGACCAGCGTCGTGCGATCACACGCAGTCGACGCAGTACATCTTCTTCTCGTCGGCCAGCTGGCTGCGGTGGTGCACCAGGAAGCAGCTCATGCAGGTGAACTCGTCCTCCTGCTTGGGCTTGACCTCGACGGCCAGCTCCTCGTGCGACAGGTCGGCCCCGGGAAGCTCGAAGGACTCTGCGGCTTCGGTCTCGTCCTCGTCGACCTTGCCCGAGTTCTTGTCGTGCCGCCGTGCCTTGAGCTCCTCGATGCTCTCCTCGGACTGGTCTTCCTCGGTCTTGCGCGGTGCGTCGTAGTCGGTCGCCATCGCGGCGCTCACTCCTCTCCACTGATGATGTCTAGATCGGCGGGCGCGTCCGACGGGCCCGTCCCCGGTGGCCCCCTGGGGTTCCCTCACCGGCGCGGCAGATCATGCACCATGCCGCCAAGTGTGGGAACACCGGTCTCACCGACGTGCGCACAACAGGCCGTGAGGCCCTGCTATTCCGCCCAGAAACCGGCGTCGACGGTGGCTGCTCGCAGCTCGTCGAAGCCGTGCTCCGGAGCGCACAGCAGCAGGGTCAGCCCGCCTCGTCCGGGGCCGAGCTCGGACCGGGCCCCGGCGGCCCGGGCGATGAGCGCTCCGGCGGCGTGGTCCCACGGGTTGACGCCCTCCTCGACGTAGCCGTCGAGCAGCCCCTCGGCGACGTGGCACAGGTCGAGGGCGCAGGAACCGAGACGACGGACGTCGCGCACCCGCGGCAGCAGCGCCGACACGGCAGCCGCCTGCACCACCTTGACGTCGCGCACGTAGGAGAACCCGGTGCCGACCAGCATCTGCCCCAGCGCCCGCTCGGGCCCGACGCCGATCGCGACGCCGTCGCGCAGCGCGACGGTGGCGCCGTCGGCGCTGCGCGGGTCGGGCCGGGCGACGTACTCGACGCCCTTGGCGACGTCGATGACGACCCCGGCGACCGCCTCGCCGTCGACCACGGCGGCGACCGAGACGGCGTACTGCGGGATGCCGTAGAGGAAGTTGACGGTGCCGTCGATGGGGTCGACGACCCAGGTCACCCCGCTGGTGCCCTCGACGTCGGCGCCCTCCTCGCCCTCGAAGCCGTCGTCGGGACGGCGCGCGAGGATGCGCGACCGGATGAGGTCCTCCGCCGCCCGGTCGGTCTCGGTGACGACGTCGATGTCGCTGGTCTTGGTGTCGGCCACCGTCACCTGGCCGTGCCGGGCGTCCCGCACGAGCCCGGCCGCCTCGCGGGCGACGTCGAGCGCGACGTCGGCCAGCCGGCCGGCCTCGGCCGGGTCGGTCACTCGGGCTCCCCGCACAGGGCCGGGCGCGGGCCCTGCGGGTTCGGGCAGCAGCCCACCGGGCACCGGTCCCAGCGCGGCCCGATGTCGCCCAGGGCGGCCCGCGTCGGCGTCTCGCCGCGCTCGGCGGCCGCGCGCTCGAGCAGCAGGTCGCGGACGACGGCGACGAACCGCGCGTCGTCGCCGGGCGTCGCTGCCCGCTGGGCCGCGATGCCGAGCCGCTCGGCCGTGGCCAGCGCCTCGGTGTCGAGGTCGTAGATGACCTCCATGTGGTCGGAGACGAACCCGACCGGCACCAGCACGACGGCGGTCACGCCATGCTCGGCGAGGGCCTCGAGGTGGTCGTTGACGTCGGGCTCGAGCCACGGCGTGCGCGGCGAGCCGGAGCGCGAGCAGTAGACGAGGTCGTGCTCGTGACGCACCCCGGACTCGGCCGCGACCCGCTCGACCACGACGCCGGCGACGTCGAGGTGCTGGCTGACGTAGGCGCCCTGCACGTCGGGCGGGCCCGAGCCCTCGTTCATCGCCGTGGGGATCGAGTGGGTGACGAAGACGAGCCGGGCGCCGTCGCGCAGGTCGTGGGGCAGCTCGGCCAGCGCGCTCCGGGTGGCGGAGACGACCGGCTCGACGAAGCCGGGGTGGTTGAAGTAGTGCCGCAGCTTGTCGAGCCGCGGTGCGCCGTCGACGGGCTCGACGGCGTCGAAGAGGTTCTCGCGGTACTGCCGGCAGCTCGACCACGACGAGTAGGCGCTGGTGACGAAGCACGCCGCCCGCTGCACGCCGTCGGCGGCCATCTGCGCGACCGTGTCGCGCAGGTAGGGGTCCCAGTTGCGGTTGCCCCAGTAGACCGGCAGGTCGAGGTCGTGGGCCGCGAGGTCGGCCCGCAACGCGTCGAGGAACGACCGGTTCTGGTCGTTGATGGGCGAGCGACCGCCGAACAGGAAGTAGTGCTCACCCACCTCCTCGAGGCGTTCGCGCGGGATGCCGCGACCCCGGGTGACGTTCTCCAGGAACGGGACGACGTCGTCGGGGCCCTCGGGGCCACCGAACGAGACGAGGAGCAGGGCGTCGTACGGCGAGGCGTCAGGCACCACGCCATCCTAGGAGTGCGGCGACCTCACCTGCGGGTGAGCGTGCGGCCTTTCGTCCGGGCCGCCGCGGCCGCACTAGCATCGGCGCGCCATGTTCTCGTCGTACTCGCGGATCCTCGCGCACCCCGGCGCGGCGCTCTTCTCGGGCACCGCGCTCGTCGCCCGGCTGCCGATCGCCATGCTCGGCCTCGGCATCGTGCTGCTCGTCGAGGACGCCACCGGGTCGTACGGCCTGGCGGGCGCGGTCTCGGGCGCCGGCCTGCTCGCCAACGCCGCCTGCGCGGTGCTCCAGGCCCGGCTGATCGACCGGTTCGGGCAGTCGCGGGTGCTGCCCGTGGCGATCAGCCTGTGGGGCGTGTGGCTGGCCGCCCTGATGTCCTCGGTCGAGGCCGGCTGGGCGCTGTGGACGACCTACGTGTTCGCGGTGCTCGCCGGCGTCTGCATGCCGTCGGTCGGCTCGTGCGTGCGGGCGCGCTGGGCGCACGTGCTGCCCGAGGACCGCGACCGGCAGACGGCCTTCGCCCTCGAGGCGGTGGCCGACGAGGCCGTCTTCATCGCCGGACCGATCCTGGCCACGGTGCTCGCCACGGCGATCCACCCCGTCGTCGGACTGACGACCGCGCTCACCACCGGCGTGCTCGGCACGCTCGCGTTCGCCGCGCAGCGCGCCACCGAGCCGCCGCCGCATCCGGCCGTCGTCGAGCCGACCGACCGGGCGCGCATGCCGTGGGCGACCGTCCTGCCGCTCTCGGTGGCCTCGCTCGCGCTCGGCACCCTCTTCGGCGCGGCCGAGGTGACCACGGTGGCCTTCGCCGACGAGCGCGGCGCCAAGGCGGTCTCGGGCGTGCTGCTCGCGCTCTGGGCGGCCGGCAGCCTCGTCGCGGGGGTGCTGACCGGCATGGTCGTCTGGCAGCGACCGGTGCTCTGGCGCCTGCGGGTCGGCGCTGCCGCCATGACCGTGGTCATGGTGCCGCTGACGTTCGTCGAGCCGCTGTGGCTGATGGGCGTCGTGCTGCTCGGCGCGGGCCTCGCGATCGCACCGACCCTCATCGCCGTCATGACGCTCACCGAGCAGGTCGTGCCGCCGTCCCGGCTGACCGAGGGCATGGCCTTCGTGCACACCGGGATCGTCGCCGGGGTCGCCCCCGGCGCCGCGGCGGCCGGCCTCGTCGTCGACGGAGCCGGGGCGTCGGCGGCCTACCTGGTGCCGGTGGCCGGCGGTCTGCTCGCCCTGGCGGCGACGGCAGCCGTCCGCTCCGGGGCAGTACCGACACGCTCCCCGCGCGACCTCGCCACGACCTGACACCGGGGTGAGCAGCGCCGGCGGTCGGGGTCCGAGGATGGTCCCGTGCCGGAGCTGCCCGAGGTCGAGTCCGCCCGTGCCGCGATCGAGCGGTCGGCACTCCGGCGCACCATCGCCGACGTCGACGACCAGGACACCTACGTCTGCCGCCCTCACGCGCCGGGTGAGATCCGCGAGGCCCTGGTCGGCCGACAGCTGACCGCGGCCCACCGGCGCGGCAAGTCGATGTGGGTGACGACGTCCCGGCCCGGGCCATCGCTCGGGCTGCACCTCGGCATGGCCGGGCGCATCATCGTGACCTCGCCCGACGGCGACACCGTCGAGGGCGGCGACCCGATCCGCCGCGGCGGCAGCGAGCCGAAGGCCGAGTGGGACCGGTTCACGATCACCTTCGAGAGCGGCGCCGTGCTGCGCCTGTTCGACAAGCGACGCCTCTCCCGGGCCCGGCTCGACCCCGACGTCGACGCGCTCGGCCCCGATGCCGCCGAGGTGCGCCTGCCCGAGCTGCGCGAGCTCCTCGCCCGGGGCACGGCACCGCTCAAGGCCCGCCTGCTCGACCAGTCGGCGCTGGCCGGGGTCGGCAACCTGCTCGCCGACGAGACCCTCTGGCAGGCCCGGCTCGACCCGCGACGTCGGGTCGACACCCTCGACGCCGACGAGGTCGCGACCCTGCACCGGGCACTGAGACGGGCGACCCGCGCCGCCATCCGGCACGGGGGTGTGCACACCGGCGAGGTCATCGGCCACCGGCGACGAGGTGAGCACTGCCCGCGGTGCGGCGCCGAGATGTCCCGCGGCACCGTCGGCGGCCGCACGACGTGGTGGTGCCCCCAGGAGCAGCGCTGATGCGCCGGTGACTACACGCTGGCCGGGCCGGTCGGCAGGGGCGCCGTCCAGCCGCGCCACAGGGCCAGCAGCCGCCAGACCAGGCACACCGCCGCTCCCGCGACGGCGACCACGGCGACGGGGAGGTCGGCGCGCTCGCCCAGCACGGCGATCGCCCCGCCGGCCAGTGCCGGGGTCGCGTAGAGCTCGCCGCGGAAGACGACCGGGACCCGGCCGGCGAGCACGTCGCGCACCATGCCACCGCCGATCCCGGTGACCATGCCCATCAGCGCCGCCGGGATCGGGCTGAGGCCGTAGTCGGTGGCCTTGAGCGCCCCGGCGACGCAGAAGACCGAGAGCCCGAAGGCGTCGAAGACCACCACCTGACGCTCGACACGGCCCACGGCACCGTGGAAGGCGAACGTGACCAGCCCGGCCGCCACCGGGACGAGCAGGTAGCGCCAGTCGGCGAGCGCGGCCGGCGGCGTCGCCCCGATGAGGACGTCGCGCAGGAAGCCCCCACCGAGGCCGGTCGTGCCGGCGAGCACGAGCACGCCGAAGACGTCGAGGTCCTTGCGTACCCCGACCAGGGCGCCCGAGATCGCGAACACGAAGATGCCCACGAGGTCGAGGGTCACGAGCGTGGCGGTCACCCGCCGACTGTAGGGCCCGGCGTCGGGCGCGCCGCCCGGGGATCGGGGCACGCCTGGCGTAGGGTCGAGCGGAACGGATCAGGGCTGATCACGACGGGCGAGGGGCACACCATGGAGCGGGCGCAGCAGGTCGAGCAACCTGCCGAACCGCGACGGCTCGCGCCACCCGGGCCGCGCGAGACGTTCCTCAGCTTCGCCGGCGTGAGCGACGACCGCGAGCACGTGCTCCTCGTCGACGAGAGCGGCGCCTCGTTCCGCCTGCCCGTCACCGCCGGGCTGCGGGCGGCCCTGCGCCCCCGCACCACCGACGCCCCCCGCCCCGGCCGCTTGGAGACCACCATGGACAGCGTCCTGCGCCCCCGCGACATCCAGACCCGCATCCGCGCCGGAGAGTCCCCCGAGGCGGTGGCCGAGGCCGCCCAGACCACCGTCGACAAGATCATGCCGTTCGTCGCGCCGGTGCTTGCCGAGCGCGAGCACGTCGCCGACCGCGCCCAGCGCGCCAACGTGCGCCGTCCGGCCGGCGAGGGCGCCTCCGCCTCGCGCATCCTCGGCGACGCCGTCGAGGCCCACCTGCGCTCGCTCAACGTCGACCCCGACGGCGTGGCCTGGGACGCCTGGCGCCGCGAGGACGGCCGCTGGACCCTCACCGCCTCCTACGCCCTGCCGGTCCGCACCGGCACGGCCCACCTCACCTACGACGTGCGCGGCAGCTACGTGGTCGCCGACGACGACGACGCCCGGTGGCTGCTCGGCGACGGGGTCGCCACCCCGCCCGCCGTGCACGACGACCTGCAGAGCGTGCGCGCTCGCCGCCTCGCCCCGGTGGTCGACCCCGCCGACGAGCTCCCGCTCGGCGACGACGCGATCGAGCTGGTCGCCGACCCTGAGCCGGTCTCGGAGTCGGTCTCGGAGTCGGTCTCCGTCGACGAGCCGCTCGAGGCGTTCCTCGACGAGTCCCCCGCCTCCGACGACCCCGAGGCGCGCGACGACGCCGCCGACGCGGCCGCCGCAGAGCCCGAGCCGGACCCCGAGCCCGAGCCGGACCCCGAGCCCGAGCCGCCGGCGCGGCGTCCGGTGCAGAAGAAGAAAGGCCGCGCCTCGGTCCCGTCGTGGGACGAGATCATGTTCGGTGGGCCGAGCTCGGACTGATCGAGCTTGCTCGATCAGTCCGAACGCGAGGCGGTCGAGGGAGCCCGAGGCCGAGCTTGCTCGGGCTCGACGGCGGCTCGAGACCCAAGCGAGCAGTGACCCAGCGAGGAACGAGCTGGGTCACGTCGCTCGCGCAGATCGAGCAAGCCTCCGGCTGAGGAACGAAGCCGGAACGGCGCGTCGAGATCACCGCAGCGTCAGCTCGACGGGTCCACGACAGCCGCTCGCGAAGCCCTGTCCGCACAGGTGACCCGGCAGTAGGGTTCGGCCCATGGCCTACTTCGTGACCGGCGCCACCGGCTTCATCGGTCGTCACCTCGTCCAGGAGCTCGTCGACCACCGCGAGGGTGAGATCTTCGTGCTCTGCCGCGCGGGGTCGATGGGCCGGCTCAAGACGCTGATGCGCCGGTGGGGCTCCGAGCGCGTCGTCCCGGTGGTCGGCGACCTCGGCCAGGACGGTCTCGGCGTCGACCCCGACTGGGTGGGCGAGCACACGGGCGGCATCGACCACTTCTTCCACCTCGCGGCCATCTACGACATGACCGCCGACGACGCGACCAACGAGGTCATGAACGTCGGCGGCACCCGCAACGCGGTCTCGCTCGCCTCCGCCCTCGACGCCGGGACCTTCCACCAGGTCTCCTCGGTCGCCGCGGCCGGCGAGTTCCGCGGGCGCTTCGACGAGACGATGTTCGCCGAGGGCCAGCACCTGCCCTCGCCCTACCACCGCACCAAGTACGAGTCCGAGAGGATCGTGCGCGACGAGAGCACGGTGCCGTGGCGGGTCTACCGGCCGGCGATCGTGGTCGGGCACTCGCAGACCGGTGCGATGGACAAGGTCGACGGGCCCTACTACTTCTTCCCGTTGATGAAGACGCTGCGCGACCGGCTGCCGGCGTGGCTGCCGCTGGTCGGGGTCGACCTCGGCGCGACCAACGTCGTCCCGGTCGACTACGTCGCCAAGGCCATGGACCACCTCGCCCACCTCCCCGACCGCGACGGCGAGGCGTTCCACCTCGTCAACCCCGAGCCGCAGCCCACGGTCGAGATGGTCAACCTGTTCTGCAAGACCGCAGGCGCGCCCCAGTTCGCGACCACCGGGCCTCGGCTGCCGGTACCGGCACCGTTGCGGACGGCGCGTCTGATCAATGCCGTCGTCAAGCAGAGGCCAGCCCAGGTCCTGCTCGACCAGACCCTCGGCCGGCTCGGCATCCCGGCCGAGGTGGTCGCGCACACCGGCTTCACCGCGACCTTCGACTCACGCCGCACCGAGGAGGCCCTGTCCGGGTCCGGCATCGCCGTCCCCGACCTGGAGAGCTACGCGCGCACCCTGTGGGGCTACTGGGAGGAGAACCTCGACGAGTCGACGGGGCGCGACTCCCGGGTCCGCTCGGCCCTGGCCGGCAAGCACGTCGTGATCACGGGCGCGTCGTCCGGCATCGGCCTGGTGACGGCCCTCAAGGTCGCGCAGGCCGGTGGCGTGCCGGTGCTCGTCGCGCGCGGCAAGGACAAGCTCGAGGAGACCCGGGCCACGATCGAGATGCGCGGCGGACGGGCCTACGTCTTCCCGTGCGACCTGTCCGACCTCGAGGCCATCGACCGCCTCTGCGAGCAGATCACCGCCGAGGTGCCCTCGGTCGACTACGTCGTCAACAACGCCGGTCGCTCGATCCGTCGCTCGCTGCGCCTGAGCACCGACCGTTTCCACGACTTCGAGCGCACGATGCAGCTCAACTACTTCGGCGCGATCCGCCTCGTCATGGGCCTGCTGCCCGCGATGGAGCAGCAGAAGTCGGGGCACGTCGTCAACATCTCCTCCATCGGCGTGCAGACCAACCCGCCGCGCTTCTCGGCCTACGTGGCCTCCAAGGCCGCGCTCGACTCCTGGAGCAACGTCGTCGCCTCCGAGGTGGTCGGCAACGGGATCACCTTCACCAACATCCACATGCCCCTGGTGCGGACGCCGATGATCGCGCCGACGAAGATCTACGACAAGTTCCCCACGATCTCGCCGGCGCAGGCCGCCGACACGGTCATCACCGCCATGGTCGACAAGCCGCACGAGATCAACACGCTGCTCGGCAACGTGGGCGCCGTCGCCCACACCATCGCGCCCAAGATGGCCTTCCGGGTGCTCAACATGGCCTACCACGTCTTCCCCGACTCGGCCGCCGCGAAGGGTCAACCCTCCGCGGGCGGCACCCGCGAGTCGGAGCAGATCATGCTCGCCAAGGTGTTCAAGGGCGTGCACTGGTAAGCGCCCGGCGCTCGCCCGATAGGCGAGCCTGCTCGCGGGCGGGCCGGTCCCGCACGCTCGCACTTTGACAACGGTTCTCATCTGCAATGAGAATGATTCTCATGCGACGTCTGGCTCTCACTGCCGCCGCCCTGGTCGTGGCGACCCCCGGCTGCGCCGCCTTCGGCGACGACGCCGACGGCACCCAGGTCGCGGCCGCCTTCTACCCGCTCGCCTTCGTCGCCGACCGGGTGGCCGGCGACCTCGCCGAGGTCGACAACCTCACCACGCCGGGCGCCGAGCCGCACGACCTCGAGCTGACCATCAAGGAGACCGCGGTCATCGCGCAGGCCGACCTCGTCATCCACGAGCAGGGCCTGCAGCCGGCGGTCGACGAGGCGGTCGAGCAGAACGCGGCGGGTGACGTGCTCGACGCCGCCGCCGTCGTCGGCCTGCAGCCGTTCGCCGACGACCACGACGACCACGGCGGTGAGGACGACGGGCACGACGAGCCCCACCACGAGGACGACGGGCACGACCACGACGGCGGGCTCGACCCGCACTTCTGGCAGGACCCGCTCCGCATGGCCGACCTCGCCGACGCCGTCGCCGACCGGCTCGCCGACCTCGACCCCGAGCACGCCGACGACTTCGCCGCGAACGCCGCCTCGCTGCGCGCCGACCTCGAGGACCTCGACGCCGCCTACACCGACGGCCTCGCCGACTGCGAGCGGCACACGATCGTCGTCTCGCACGACGCGTTCGGCTACCTGACCCGCTACGGCCTCGAGGTGGCGCCGGTCTCCGGTCTCTCCCCCGACGCCGAGCCCAGTCCCGCGACGCTCGGCGAGCTGCAGCGCCTCATCGAGGACGACGGCATCACCACCGTCTTCTCCGAGCGGCTCGCCAGCCCACGCCTGACGCGGTCGCTGGCCGCCGACGCCGGGGTGACCACGGCCGTGCTGGACTCCATCGAGGGGCTGACCGACGAGACCGCCGACCAGGACTACCTGAGCCTCATGCGTGCCAACCTGGCCGCGCTGCGGGAGGCCAACGCATGTCGCTGACCGACCCGCCGCCCGTCGAGCTGCGCGACGGCGCCGTCGCCATCGGCGGCCGTCCCGTGCTGCGCGGCATCGACCTGACCGTCACGACCGGCGAGTTCGTCGCCCTGCTCGGGGCCAACGGCTCCGGCAAGTCGACGCTGGTCCGCGCCCTGACCGGCCTGCGCCCGCTGACCCGCGGCGAGCTCCGACTGTTCGGCACGCCGTTCGACGAGTTCCGCACCTGGCACCGCATCGGGTTCGTGCCGCAGCGCACCGGCGCGGCGTCGGGCGTGCCGGCCTCGGTGCGCGAGGTCGTCACCTCCGGCCGCCTCACCCGGCGCCGCCTGCTCCGCCCGCTGCGCGCCGCCGACCGGCTGGCGATCGACGAGGCGATCGAGCTCGTCGGCCTCACCGACCGGGCCACCGACGGCGTCAGCACGCTGTCGGGCGGTCAGCAGCAGCGCGTGCTCATCGCCCGTGCCCTGGCCGGTGACCCCGAGCTGTTCTTCCTCGACGAGCCGACCGCCGGCGTCGACCTGCACCACCAGCAGGTGCTGGCCGACGCGCTCGCGGCCCTCAAGGCCCGCGGCTCGACCGTCGTCCTCGTGGCCCACGAGCTCGGGCCGATCGAGCCGCTCGTCGACCGCGCCGTCGTGATGCGCGACGGCCGCATCGACTACGACGGCCGGCTCGCCGACCACGTCGACCCCACGGGGCACCACCACGCCGCGCACCGGCGCGTGCACGACCACGTGCCCCACGTGGCCGCACCGCTCGAGCACCTCCACAGCAGCCGGGAGCCGCGCGCATGAGCCCGGCCGAGCTGTTCAGCCTGCCGTTCATGCAGCGCGCCCTCCTCGCCGCGCTGTTCACCGGCCTGGCCGCGCCGGCCGTCGGCACCTACCTGGTGCAGCGGCGTCTCGCGCTCATGGGCGACGGCATCGGCCACGTCGCCGTCACCGGTGTCGCGATCGGCCTGCTCACCGGCTGGTCACCCACCTGGACGGCGGTGCTGGTCGCCGTCGTCGGCGCGATCGCGATCGAGCTGATCCGCGAGCGTGGCCACACCAACGGCGACGTCGCGCTGGCCCTGCTGTTCTACGGCGGACTCGCCGGCGGCGTCCTGGTGACCGGCATCGGGGGGCAGAGCGCCGCGCGGCTCCAGCAGTACCTGTTCGGCTCGATCACCACGATCTCGTCGGGCGACGTCGTCGTCACGATGGTCCTCGCCGCGCTCGTGATCGGCGTCTGCGTCGGTCTGGCGCCGCAGCTGTTCGCCGTCGCGCAGGACCCCGAGTTCGCCCGCGTCGCCGGGCTCCGGGTGCGCTTCTACAACCTGCTCGTGGCGGTGCTCGCCGCCGTGAGCGTCACGGTGGCCATGCGCACCGTCGGCCTGCTCCTCGTCTCGGCGCTCATGGTCGTGCCCGTGGCGACGTCGCAGCAGCTCGCCCGCTCGTTCCGCACCACGCTGGGCGCCGCGATGGTGCTCGGCGCGGTGGCCTCGGTCGGCGGCCTGGTGATCGCGGCGTTCGCCTCCTACGAGGTCAACGCAGCCCCCGGACCGACCATCGTGCTGCTCGCGCTCGCGATGTTCGCCGTCACCTGGCCGATCGGCGTCTGGCTGCGCCGACGCAGCCGTCTGCAGGCCCCCTTCGACGACGACCCGCCCGGGCACGACGAGGCCGACCACGACCACGGACCCCACACGCACGACCACGGACCCGCCTGCGGGCACCCCGCCGTCCAGCACGACGACCACGTCGACTACGTCCACGACGGCCACCGTCACGCCCCGCACGGGAGTCACTATGACGAGCACTGAGCCGTCCTCGCGGCCGACCCGACAGCGCGCCGCGGTGGAGGAGGTCCTCGACCACACCGACGGCTTCCGGTCGGCGCAGGAGATCCACGCCCTGCTCGAGGAGCGCGGCGAGCAGGTCGCGCTGGCCACCGTCTACCGCACCTTGCAGCGCCTCGCCGACGCCGGCGAGATCGACCTGCTGCGCACCGACGGCGGCGAGGCCACCTACCGGCGATGCTCCGGGCGGCACCACCACCACCTGGTGTGCCGCTCGTGCGGCGCGACCGAGGAGATCGAGGGCCCGGCCGTCGAGCGGTGGACCCGCGCCGTTGCCACCGAGCACGGCTTCATCGACGTCAGCCACACGCTCGAGGTCTTCGGGACGTGTGCGCCCTGTCGCCGAGCGGGGTCCGGGCGTACCGTCTCGGCATGAGCCGCTTCTCCGAGCTGCCCGAGCCCACGAGGCTCGAGGACACCATCACCTCCGAGGACGTCGTCCACCTCGACCCCGACGTCGGTCAGGTCGAGGACGACTGGCTGCTGCGCAACGCAGGCGGCTGAGCCCCTCAGGCCTTGCCGTAGCGCCGGTCGCGCTCGGCGTAGATCTCGATCGCCCGCCACAGGGCGAGCCGGTCGACGTCGGGCCACAGGATGTCGGTGAAGACCATCTCGGCGTAGGCGGCCTGCCAGAGCACGAAGTTGCTGAGGCGCTGCTCGCCGGACGTGCGCCAGACCAGGTCGGCCTCGGCGAGCTCGGGCACGTAGAGGTGCTTGGCGAACGTCTTCTCGGTGATCTTCTCGGGGTCGAGCCGGCCCGCCGCGACCTCACGGCCGATCGAGCGAGCGGCGTCGGCCAGCTCGGCCCGGCCGCCGTAGTTGACGCACATCGTGAGGGTGCAGACGTCGTTGTCGCGGGTCATCTCCTCGGCGACCTGCAGCTCCTTGATCACCGATCGCCACAGCCGCGGCGCGCGACCGGCCCACCGCACCCGGACGCCGAGCTCGTGCATCTCGTCGCGGCGGCGGCGGATGACGTCGCGGTTGAAGCCCATGAGGAACTTGACCTCGTCGGGCGAGCGAGTCCAGTTCTCGGTGGAGAACGCGTAGGCCGAGACGGCCTTGACGCCGATCTCGATGGCGCCCTCGACGACGTCGAACAACGACGCCTCGCCGGCCTCGTGGCCCCTGGTCCGCGGCAGCCCGCGGTCCTTGGCCCAGCGGCCGTTGCCGTCCATGACGATCGCGACGTGCCGCGGCACGAGGTCCTTCGGGATCGCCGGCGGCCGGGCCCCCGACGGGTGCGGCGTAGGTGGTCGGACGGCGCGCTTCACGGCGTCCACCGTAGTGGGCCGGCGTGGTGGGGCGGTGCGTGAGCCACCGGATCAGACCCCGCTCGGGTCCCGGACGGTGGCTCACCTACCGCCCGACCGCCCCACCGACCGCCCGCCTCAGCGCGCGACGTGCTCCCACGACCTGAGCTGGCGCTCGAGGTGCCAGGTCAGGAACGCCGAGACGAGGCCGCTCGCCTCGCGCAGCTGCCGCTCGGGGGTGGCGTGGACGACGTCCCAGTCGCCGGCGAGCAGCGCGCCGAGGGCGACGATGGTCTCGGGGGCGGGCGCGGCGGAGCCGGGCAGCCGGCAGGTGACGCACAGGACGCCGCCCATCGACGGGTTGAACCAGCGGTGCGGCCCCTCGACCCCGCAGTGGGCGCAGTGCTCGAAGGACGGCGCGTAGCCGGCGACCGAGAGCGAGCGGAGGACGTAGGAGTCGAGCACCTGCAACGGACGGCGGTCGGGCGAGGTCAGGGCGCGGAGGCCACCGACGAGCAGGAGGAACTGCTGGAGCGCGGGCTCCTTCTCCTCGGTGACGAGCCGCTCGGCGGTCTCGAGCATCGCGGTGCCGGAGGTGTAGCGGTCGTAGTCGGCGCCCAGGCCCGCGTGGAACAGCGAGCGGGTCTCGGCCTGGGTGATGATCTCGAACGTGCGGCCCTCGGCGAGCTGGAGGTCGACGTGGGTGAACGGCTCGAGGCGCGAGCCGAACTTGCTCGTCGTGCGGCGCACGCCCTTGGCCACCGCACGCACGCGGCCGTGGTGGCGGGTGAGGAGGGTGACGATGCGGTCCGCCTCACCGAGCTTGTGGGTGCGCAGCACGACCGCCTCGTCGCGGTAGACGGGCACGCCCCCATCATCCCCCTCAGGCGGTGGAGCCCCGTGGACGCCGCGCCCGTTGACGGGGTGCTCGTCGCCACGCCGCGAGCGCGAACTCGGCGGCGGCGGCGTCGAGCCGCTCGGGCCGCAGGCGCCACTCGAGGATGCTGTGGGCCTGCACGAACGTCGCGCGCGGCAGCTCTGCGGCGAGCATGGCGGCGTCGGCGGCGGGGTGGATCGGGTCGGCCGGGTGCCCGACGACGAGGGCCGGCATCGTCATCTGCTTGCGCAGCCTCGACGACGGCGCCACGCGCCCGAAGAACAGCCCGTGCACCACGGCGGCCATCGAGTCGGCGCGCTGGTTGCACGTGTCGAGCGCGATGCCGGCCCAGAACGGCACCAGCCCGCGAGGCACCGTCCTGGTGACCCTGCGCAGGCCGTTGACGGTGAACGGCAGGAACCGGGCGGCGAACATGAGCGGGGCGAAGGCGATGATGCCGGCCTCGACGGCGTTGTCGAGCACCGGCATCTCCAGGATCATCCCGCGCACCCGCTCGGGCGCGATGGCGGCGACCTCGAGCGAGACGTTCGCGCCGAGCGAGGTGCCGCCGACGACGGCCTGCTCGGCGCCGAGGTGGTCGAGCAGCGCCACGACCTGCTCGCCGAACGCCGTCATCGAGTAGACGAGCGGGTCGGCCGGGCGGTCGGAGCGGCCGTGGCCGAGCAGGTCGAGGGTCACGACGTGGAGTCCCTCGGCGGCCAGCGCCCGGGCGAGCGGCTGGTGCATGCGGCGCGGCATGAGCTGGCCGTGCACGAGCACCACCCACGAGTCTCCCCCGCCGTACTCGGTGTACTCGAGCCGGTCACGGCCCGACTCGCCGTCGAGGAAGAACTGGCCGATGCGCTCGGAGACCACCATGCCCCCGAGGTTACGCGCCGGTAGCCCCGACGTCCCGGACCCGCCGGCGCACGCGGTCGGGGCAGGGGTCCGCGTTCTCCTGCGATCGGACGGCGAGTGGCACAGACTGGACCCCGTGACGGCCCCCCGAGCGACGCCTGCGCGCGCCGGCGAGGTCGTCGTCCAGGTCGCGGTGCTGGTCGCCGTCCTGGCCGCGGTCTTCGCGCCCGGTCAGCAGCTGCCGCTGATGTTCGTCACCGCGACACCCCTGGTGTGGGCGGCACTGCGCCTGCCGTGGAGCATGGTCGCCGTCGAGCTCGCCGGGTTCGCCGCCGTGGTGAGCGGCGCGACCGTGGCCGGTCTCGGCCCCGTGGGCACCTCGGGCCTGGGCGCCCCGGCCCGCGCCGCCACGGTCGCCGCGTTCGTGGTCTCGGTCGCCGTGGTGGTGCTGGTCCTCGCGCGCGGCGTGCGGCGGCGCGCCGAGCTCGTCGCCCGCGCCACCGCCGACAGCATCCTGTTCCGGCGGGCGTTCACCGAGTCACCGCTCGGCCTGCTGCTGCTGCGCGGCGAGGGCGACCACCTCGTGGTCGAGGAGATCAACGCCAGCGCGGTGACGATCCTCGGCACGCCTCACGCCGACGCGATCGGGACCCCGCTCGACGACCTGATCGCGCGTGACGGCCCTGACGAGGCCGGGCTCCGCGCGGTCGTTTCCGGCCGGCTCGAGGCCTGGCACGGGTGGGCCTCCGTGCCCGGGCGGCCCGGCAGCCGGCTCGAGGTCACCGTGGCGGCGCTGGACGGCGGAGGCGGCCCCCGCACCTACTCCGCGCAGCTGCTCGACGTCACGGGCGAGCACGAGGCGCGCCGGCGCCTCCTCACGGCCGAGCGTCTGCACGAGGCCACCATCGACACCACGGCCTCGGTCACGGTCGTCATCGACGCCGACGGGGTGGTGGTGCGGGCCAACCCGGTCGCCGCCGAGCTCGCCGGCGTGGCCGAGGGCGAGCTGGTGGGCCGGCCCGTGTGGGAGAGCGGGCTCGGCGCCCTCTCCCGCGCCGAGGTCGAGGCGCTGTTCGTCTGGCCCAACCGGTCCGACGTCCCGGTGGTCACCGAGCGGACGACGAGCACCGGCCCCGGGCGGGTGGCGACCATCGTGTGGCACACCCGCGTCGTGCGCGACGACATCGGGACGCCGTCCCACGCCGTGCTCACGGGCACCGACGTCACCGCCGCCCGGTCGAGCGCGCAGCTGACGACGCGGCTGCTCGGGGCCTCGATCTCCACCGCCCTCGTGGGCGTCTCCGCCGACGGGCTGATCACCTTCGTCAACGCCGGCGCCGAGCACATGCTCGGCTGGTCCGCCGACGACGTCCGCGGGCGCGCCTTCGCCGAGCTGTTCGACGCCGACGAGCTGCGCTCGCGGGCCGACGGCTTCGCCGGGCTGCTGCGCACGATCGAGGAGGGTGGTGAGACGCCCGCCCGCGACTGGACCTGGCGCACGCGCGACCGCGAGGCGGTCGTCGTATCGATGACGGTGAGCCGGACCGGTGACGACGGGGGCGACCTGCTCTGCGTCGCCCGCGACGTCACCGAGCAGCGCGCCACCCAGGGGCGCCTGCGCGACGCGCTCGAGAAGGAGCGGGCCGCCATCGAGCGGCTCCGCTCGCTCGACCGCGCCAAGGACGAGTTCGTCTCGACGGTCTCGCACGAGCTGCGCACCCCGGTGACCAGCATCGTCGGCTACACCGAGATGCTGCGCGACGGCAGTGTCGTCGACGCCGCCCCGGCGCAGCACCCGCTGCTCGACAAGATCGCCCGCAACGGCGCGCGCCTGGTCGCGATCTGCGACGACCTGCTCCTGCTGAGCGGCTTCGACTCCGACGCCGCGACCGGCGTGCCGACCCGCGTCGACCTGCGCTCGTGCGTCACCAACGCCGTCGACACCACGCCGGCCGGCGACGTCCGGGTGCACGTCGTCCTCGACCCCGAGCCGGTCGAGGTCGTCGGCGACCGGGCGCAGCTCGACCGCGTGGTCGCGAACCTGCTCGGCAACGCCGTCAAGTTCACCTCCCGCGCTGCCGGCGCCGCCCCCGACGGCGAGGTACGGGTCACGCTGCAGCGCGACGCGGGCCACGCCGTGCTCGAGGTCGCCGACACCGGCATCGGCATCGCACCCGACGACCTCTCGGCCGTCTTCGACCGCTTCTACCGCTCGGAGGAGGCCCAGCTGCGCGCCGTCCCCGGCACCGGGCTCGGCCTGTCGATCGTCGCCGCCGTCGTCGAGGCGCACGACGGCCGGCTGACGCTCGACTCGGAGCCCGGGCGGGGCGCGACGTTCAGCGTGCGGGTGCCGTTGGTCGACACCCGCGTGGACGCCGACGTCAGGCGCGGTTGACCGCGCTGATCACGGCCTTGAGCGAGGCCGTGACGATGTTGGGGTCGAGGCCGACGCCCCACAGCACCTTCTCGCCGACCGCGCACTCGACGTAGGCGGCGGCGATGGCGTCGCCGCCGGCGCTGAGCGCGTGCTCGTGGTAGTCGAGCACGCGGACGTCGAAGTCCTGCGGGAGTCCGTTGATCGCGTCGCAGAAGGCCGAGAGCGGGCCGTTGCCGGTGCCCTGGAGGGAGTGGACGACGCCGTCGACGTAGACGTCGACGTCGAGCGCGTCCTTCTCGCCCGCGGCCGAGCTGGTGTGCACCGAGTTGAGCCGCAGCGGCGTCTCGCGGTCGAGGTACTCGGCCCGGAACGCCGTCCAGATCTGGTCGGGCGTGACCTCGCCGCCCTCGGCGTCGGTGCGGGCCTGGATGACGCGGCTGAACTCGATCTGCGCCCGGCGGGGCAGGTCGAGCTTGTGCTCGGTCTTGAGGATGTAGGCCACGCCGCCCTTGCCGGACTGGCTGTTGACCCGGATCACGGCCTCGTAGGAGCGTCCGACGTCCTTGGGGTCGATCGGCAGGTAGGGCACGGCCCAGGTGTGCTCGTCGACCGGGACGCCGGCCGCGGCCGCGTCACGCTCGAGGGCCTCGAAGCCCTTCTTGATCGCGTCCTGGTGGCTGCCGGAGAAGGCGGTGTAGACCAGGTCGCCGCCGTAGGGGTGGCGCTCGGGCACGGGCAGCTGGTTGCAGTACTCGACCGTGCGCCGGATCTCGTCGATGTCGCTGAAGTCGATCTCGGGGTCGACGCCCTGGGTGAACAGGTTGAGGCCGAGCGTGACCAGGCAGACGTTGCCGGTGCGCTCGCCGTTGCCGAACAGGCAGCCCTCGATGCGGTCGGCGCCGGCCAGGTAGCCGAGCTCGGCGGCGGCGACGCCGGTGCCGCGGTCGTTGTGCGGGTGCAGCGACAGCACGACGTGCTCGCGGTGGGCGAGGTGGCGGTCCATCCACTCGATCGAGTCGGCGTAGACGTTGGGCGTGGCCATCTCGACCGTGGCCGGCAGGTTGATGATGACCGGCTTCTCGGCGGTGGGCTGGAAGACCTCGAGCACGTCGTTGCACACGCGGACGGCGAACTCGAGCTCGGTGCCGGTGTAGGACTCGGGGCTGTACTCGTAGAAGACCTCGGTCTCGGGCACACCCTCCTCGTACTTCTTGCACAGGCGCGCGCCCTGGACGGCGATGTCGGCGATGCCGTCCTCGTCGAGGCCGAAGACGACGCGCCGCTGCAACGTGGAGGTCGAGTTGTACAGGTGCACGATCGCCTGCTTGGCACCGCGAATGGCCTCATAGGTGCGCTCGATCAGCTCCTCGCGCGCCTGGGTGAGCACCTGGATGACGACGTCGTCGGGGATGAGGTCGTCGTCGATGAGCTGGCGGACGAAGTCGAAGTCGGTCTGGCTGGCGCTCGGGAAGCCGACCTCGATCTCCTTGTAGCCCATGCGCACCAGCAGCTTGAACATCTCGAGCTTGCGGGCCGGGCTCATCGGGTCGATGAGGGCCTGGTTGCCGTCACGCAGGTCGACCGCGCACCAGCGCGGAGCCTTCGTGATGCGCTTGGTCGGCCAGGTGCGATCGGTCAGGTCGATCGGGATGAACGGCTGGTAGCGCGCGTGCGGCATGCCGCTGCTCTGCTGCTCACCGGTGTGATGAGTCGGGTTCTGGGTGGTCATGGCTTCTCCTGCGGGACGTCGGTCTGAGCGGCGCCGGCGCGTCACGAACTCCGCAGCGAGGAGGTCGGCTGGTCAGACCTCGCTGCGGCAGCGAAGGAGGAGGCTCGTCGTCATGACGCGACCACCATAGCGAGTGGGGCCGGCGAGGTCGCGACCGGCTCGAGCAGCGGTCACCGGGCGGGCGGCTAGCGTCGTGCCGTGCCCACGCTGCTCGTCGTCCACCACTCCCCGACCGCCTCGGTGCAGCGCCTCACCGACGCCGTCGTCGCCGGCGCCGGCGACGACGCGATCGAGGGCGTCGACGTCATCGTGAAGCCGGCGCTCACCGCCACCGCCGACGACGTGCTCGCCGCCGACGGCTACCTGCTCGGGACACCCGCGAACTTCGGCTACATGAGCGGCGCGCTCAAGCACTTCTTCGACTCGCTGTTCCTCGAGATCGGCGGCTCGCTGTCCGACGACGGGTCGGCGACGACGGCAGCCGGCGGCAAGCGGCCGTTCGGGCTCTACGTGCACGGGCGCTACGACACGACGGGCGCCGTCCGCTCGGTGCTCTCGATCGTCGGCGCGCTGTCGTGGCGCCAGGCCGCCGGGACGCTCGAGGTGCTCGGCGACGTCGGGGAGGCCGACCTCGAGCGAGCCTACGAGCTGGGCGGCACGCTCGCCGCACTCGTCGCCGGGTGAGCCGCCGACCATGGCGCCGGTAGCATCGCCCCTCGTGGCACCCCGCTCGACTCCCGCCCGGATCGTCTCGGCGATCGCGGCGCTGGCGACCCTCGGTGGTCTGCTCGCCGCCTGTGGCGAGCCGGCGACGCCGGTACCGCCGGGCGCCGACCGCGACCAGGTCGACGCCGTCGAGGCCCCGCCCAACGGCGCGTGCCGGGTGCTGGAGATCGAAGACGTCAGCGCGCCGACCAACGCGAGCCCGATGGTCGACTGCGCGAGCCCGCACACCGCGCAGACCTACGCCGTCGGCGAGGTGCCCGACGAGATCGGCGACGCCGGCTACGACTCCCCCGAGATGGGGGCCTTCGCCTACGCGACGTGCACCAAGGGGCTGCAGGAGTACCTCGGCGCCGACGAGAGCACCGCGATGCGCACGCTGCTCAGCTGGGCCTGGTTCCGCCCCTCGCAGAAGGCCTGGGAGGAGGGCGCCCGCTGGTACCGCTGCGACGTCGTCGGTGGCGGCGAGCAGAGCCGCGAGCTGGTGAACCTGCCCCCGACGGCCAAGGGCCTGCTGATGGGCCGGCCCGACGACAAGTGGCTCGCGTGCGTGAAGGGCGCGACCGTCAGCGGCTCGCAGAAGATCCCCTGCTCCGAGCCGCACGACTGGCGGGCGGTCACCACGATCAAGCTCGGTGAGGCGGCCGACCCCTACCCGGGCGACCGGTTGTCGGAGGTGCGCACCAACGACTTCTGCAAGCGGTCGGTGCAGGCCTACCTGAACTACCCGCCGGCCTTCACCTGGGGCTACACCTACTTCCACGAGCCGGAGTGGAAGGCCGGCAACCGGCGCTCGGTGTGCTGGGCCCAGACGAGTGAGTAGCCGGGCCCGGTCCGCGCTCGCCGCCGCCGTCGGTCTCCTGCTCGCGACGACCCTCGGTGCCTGCTCGGACGACGAGCCCGCCGAGCCCGCGCCCACCACCCCGACAGCCACGCCGACCCCGCCGCCGGCCGCGACCGCCGTCCCGGCGCCGTCCGCCGACGCCTGCTACCGGCTCAGCTACCGGCAGGCGGTCTCGCCCACCAACGGCGCCCGGGCGGTGCCGTGCCGGCGTCCGCACACCGCAGAGACCTTCGCCGTCGGCGAGCTCGACAACGTCGTCGCCGGCCACCTGCTCGCGGTCGACTCCGAGCGCGTGCAGACCGCCGTCGCGACCACCTGCCCGGAGCGGCTCGGCGACTTCGTCGGGGGCTCGCTCGACGACCAGCGGCTCAGCATGCTCCGTGCGGTCTGGTTCACCCCGAGCCTCGAGCGCTCGGCCGCCGGCGCGTCGTGGTTCCGCTGCGACGTCGTCGCCTCCGCCGGGGCCGAGTCGCTCATCGAGCTCACCGGCTCGCTCCGCCAGGTGCTCGACGACGAGGAGGGGCGCGAGCGCTACGCCATGTGCGGCACCACGAGCCCGGACGCCGACGACTTCGAGCGCGTGCCGTGCGCCGGCGAGCACTCCTGGCGCGCCATCTCGGTCGTCGACCTCGGCGACGGCGAGTTCCCGGGCCGCGACGCCGTGACCGACGCCGCCGCCGGCTGCGAGGACGACGCCGAGGCCCAGGCGAGCGACGCGCTGGACTACCGCTGGTCGGCCGAGGGCCCGAACGCCGAGCAGTGGGCCACCGGCCAGACGTTCGTGCGCTGCTGGATGCCCGAAGCGGACAGATAGATTGCTCGCTGCGCGAGCCGCGCCCAGCTGCCGCCTTCGCGCGGCCCGCTCCGCTTCGCGGCAGTTGTCTCCGACCCGTGGTGGCGTCGTCGTGGCGCTCGGCTCGGTGCGCGAGCCGCGGCAGTTGTCTTCGGCCCGTGGTGGCGTCGACGTGGCGCTCGGCTGACCTGCCCGAGCACTGCCTCAGAATCCCAGCTTGCGCAGCTGCCTCGGGTCGCGCTGCCAGTCCTTGGCGATCTTGACGTGCAGGTCGAGGTAGACCGGAGTGCCGAGCAGGGCCTCGATCTGCAGCCGGGCCCGCTGGCCGACGTCCTTGAGCCGGGAGCCCTTGTGGCCGATCATGATCCCCTTCTGCGAGTCGCGCTCGACGTAGAGGTTGGCGTGCACGTCGAGCAGCGGCTTGTCGTCGGGGCGGTCGTCGCGCAGGTTCATCTCGTCGACGACGACGGCGATCGAGTGCGGCAGCTCGTCGCGCACACCCTCCAGGGCGGCCTCGCGGATGAGCTCGGCGACGAGGACCTCCTCGGGCGCGTCGGTGAGGTCGCCGTCGGGGTAGAGCTGCGGGCCCTCGGGCAGCCGGCCGACGAGGAGGTCGGCGAGCAGGTCGACCTGGTGGCCCTCGGCGGCGGAGACCGGGACGATCTCGGCCCAGTCGGTGCCGGTCTCGGTGCCGAGCGCGGCGATGTCGAGCAGGTGCTGGCCGAGCTGCTCGGGCGTGGCGAGGTCGGTCTTGGTGGCGATGGCGACCTTGGTGGTGCGCTTGACCTTGCCGACCTCGTTGACGATGAACCGGTCCCCCGGCCCGATCTTCTCGTTGGCCGGGAAGCAGACCGCGACGACGTCGACCTCGGCGAGGGTCGTCTTGACCAGGTCGTTGAGCCGCTCGCCGAGCAGCGTGCGCGGCCGGTGCAGGCCCGGGGTGTCGACGAGGATCAGCTGCGCGTCGGGGCGGTGCACGATGCCCCGGACGACGGTGCGCGTCGTCTGCGGCTTGTTGCTGGTGATCACCACCTTCTGGCCCACGAGGGCGTTGGTCAGCGTCGACTTGCCGGCGTTGGGCCGGCCGACGAACGACGCGAAACCGCTGCGGTGCGGGGGCAGCTCTGCGGGCTGGTCGGTCATGTGTCTCCTCGGACGGGGTCGACGGCGCGCGGCTGGCGTCCGGCCACCGAGCGCCAGTAGCCCATCACGTCGTAGGCGGTGGCGGGTAGCCGTCGGACCCGCATCAGGTGCTTGCGGACGGCGCGCATCTGGGCCGACTCCCCCGCCATCCAGAAGTAGCCGTCGCCGTCGGGCCAGTCGATCGTCTCGACGACCTCGGCGAGGTGGCTGACGCCGTCGGCCTCCTGGTCGAGCCAGGTGACGTCGCCGGGCTCGTTGTCGGGCAGGTAGTCGGGCACGTGCTCGGGGCTCTCGGCCCAGACCCGGGTCGGCACGTCGACGGTCTCGCGGATCCGGGCCATCGCCGGTAGCGCCGTCAGGTCGCCGACGAGCAGGAGCCAGGAGGCGCCGTCGGGAAGCGTGAACGAGCCCTTCGGCTCGCTGATCGTGACGACGTCGCCGACGCACTCGCCGCGCGCCCACTCGGTGACCAGGCCGACGTCGTGCACGACGACGTCGAGGGTGAGCTCGGTCCCGGTCCACGACCGCACGGTGTAGTAGCGGCTCTGGAACTGCCCGGGCACCACGAGGCCCACCCACTCGTCGGGGGTGCCGGTGCTGACGAAGCCCTCGCGGAGCTGGTCGCCGCCGAGCACGAGCCGGACCAGGTGGTCGGTGAGCTGGGTACGACTGACCACCTCGGCGGTGTAGGTCTCGGCCCGGGTGCTCATCGGCTCGATGCTAGTGGTGCGGCCCGAGGCGCCCCAGCCGGGACTCCGCGCGACGAGGTCAGGAGACCCAGGTGGGTCGGAGCGCGAACCCGTTGGACCCGCCGTCGGCGACCTTGGCGGCCAGCACCTGGTGCAGCTGCACCTCGTTGCGCTCGAAGCCCACGCGGCACGCGGCCATGTAGAGGCCCCACACCCGGGCGGTGCCGAGGCCGACCTCCTCGACGCAGGCGTCCCAGTTGTCGACGAGGTTGCGGTTCCAGTCGCGCAGCGTCATCGCGTAGTGGATGCGGAGGTTCTCCGAGTGCTGTACCTCGAGGCCGACGTCCTGCATCTCGGTGATGAGGCGACCCGACCCGGTCAGCTCGCCGTCGGGGAACACGTAGCGGTCGATGAACGCGCCGGTGCGCACCGAGCGGTTCTCGTGGCGGGTGATGCAGTGGTTGAGCAGTCGCCCCTCGGGCTTGAGCTTGTCGCGCAGGAACGTGAAGTAGGACTCGAGCTGACCGACGCCGATGTGCTCGGTGAGGCCGATGGAGGAGACCGCGTCGAAGTCGGTCTCGAGCACGTCGCGGTAGTCGAGGTGGCGCACCTCGGCGAGGTCGGAGAGACCGGCCTCGTCGATCGCATGCTTGGCCCACTCGGCCTGCTGACGGCTGAGGGTGACGCCGAGGGCCTTGACGCCGTAGTGCTTCGCCGCGTGCATGACCATGCCGCCCCAACCGCAGCCGACGTCGAGCAACCGCTGACCGGGCTGCAGGTCGAGCTTGCGTGCTACGAGGTCGAACTTCTCGTGCTGCGCCTCCTCGAGCGTCGCCGTCTCGGACGGGTAGACCGCGCAGGTGTAGGCCATCGACGGCCCCAGCACGTGGCGGTAGAAGGCGTTGGAGACGTCGTAGTGGTGGTGGATCGCCTCGGCGTCGCGGGTCAGCGAGTGCCGCATGCCCTCCATGAGCCGGCGCCAGCGCGGCAGGTGCTCCTGCGGCGGGGGCGGCGGCGGCTTGAGGTTCGACAGCCCGAGACCTCGCACGATCGTGACGAGCTCGGACGCCGACGGGGCCCGGAACTTCGTGTGGTCCTTGAGCTTCTGCATCACCTCGTAGGGGTTGCCCGGGTGCTCGCCGTGCACGACGAGGTCTCCGGACACGTAGGCGCGGGCCAGGCCGAGGTCGCCGGGCGCGGTGACGAGGTACTGCAGGCCCCGCTGGTTGACCAGCTCGAGACGGATCTCGGCGTCCTCGGGGCCGGCGGCGCTGCCGTCGTAGGCCTCGAACCGCAGCGGCATGCCGCCCCGGGTGAGGTCGGCGATGACGTCGGCGATCTTGAACGCGGGCTTGTCCTTGATGCTGCTGCTGCTCATGGGGGTGATCACTTCCTGCGGACGGTCTTGTCGTAGAGGCTCGTCAGTCGGTCGTCGGGGTCGTAGCGGGCCTTCACGGCCGCGACGTGGTCGCCTCCGTAGAGGCTGTCGAAGGTCTCGCGGTCGTAGAAAGCCTCCGAGTACAGCGATTTATGCCCGCCGAGCTCGTGCACCTTGGTCTCGATGGCCCGGTTGCGCGGCGCGTCGACCGCCTCGGGACCGACGTGGACGGTGCCCCAGAACCCCACGTTGACGTAGGGCTCACCGGCCTCGAGCGGGTAGGCCGGCCAGGGACGGCGCGCGACCAGCGGGCACAGCCACACCGGCCGCATGCCGATCTCGTCGTCGAACCAGCGCAGGAACTCGGGCAGCTGCTCGGTGGGCACCTCGATGTCCTGGACGACGCGCTCGCGCTGCGGCCGGCCGGCCCGGCGGTCGAGGCGGTCGGCGATGTCGAAACGCCGGTCGAGGCCGAGCAGCTTCATGTACACGTCGGAGCGCCGGAGCGCACGCGGCCAGAAGCGGCGGATGCGCGGGTTCTGGGCGCCGAAGGCACCCGAGCACCAGAACCAGTCGGTGTCCCAGCGCCACAGGTAGTCGTACATCGTCAGCAGGTCCGTCTCGCGCTCCTGGAGCGAGCGGAAGAAGACCTGCTGGCCGGCGTAGTCGGACGGGTCGGCATCGAGAGCCGCGCCGGCAGCGCCGGTCGGGCCGGCCGGGCCCGAGACCCAGCGCGCGATCGTCAGGTAGAGCTCGTCGGGCGAGAACGCGACGCCGTCGAGGCCGTCGACGGGCTCGCCGTCGTGCTCCCCGCTCGCGACGATCTCCTCGATCGTCTTGGTGAGCAGGGCGGCGTCGTCGAAGCGCACGTGGCGCAGGGCGACGTAGGCCGGCACGGGCTCGAGCTCGATGCGCAGCCGCGTGGCGTAGCCGAGCGAGCCGTAGGAGTTCGGGAAGGCGTCGAACAGCTCGTCGCCCGGGCGCGTGGTGACGACCTCTCCGGCGCCGGTGAAGACGTCCATCTCCAGCACCGACTCGTGCGGCAGGCCGTTGCGGAAGCTCGTCGACTCGATGCCGAGGCCCGTGACCGCGCCGCCGAGCGTGATGGTGCGCAGCTGCGGGACGACGAGCGGGATGAGGCCGTGCGGCAACGTGGCGTCGACGAGGTCCTCGTAGGTGCACATGCCCTGCACCTCGGCGGTGCGCGTGTCGGGGTCGACCTCGATGACGCCGGTGAGCCCGGAGACGTCGAGGCCCGGAGCCGTCGTCGCAGCCCTGACGCGGAACAGGTTCGTGGTCTTCTTGGCCAGCCGCACCGGTTGCCCGGGCGGGATCGCCGCGTAGGAGGCGGCCAGCCGCGCGACCGCCTGCGCGTGCTGCTGCCAGGCCGGTGAGCCTGCTTGTGTAGTGGGCACATCCCTCACGCTTCGCAACCTACCCCCGCCCCACGCGGGCGCGCTCGCGGGTGCCCGGTGGTGTGACCCACGCCCTTCGTCCGGCGGCGAGGTCAGTGCAGCGTGCCGCGCGCGTCGCCGAGGTGGACGACGACGTCGGGGCCGGCGTACTCGTCGAGCACGGCGCGGTCGGCGTCGGCCAGTTCGGTGGCCTCGCCCAGCACGACGACGGCGGCGAGCCCGCGCGAGCCCGACGAGACCGCCATGGCCACGCACACCTGCACGGCGCTCACCTGGAGCGAGGCCAGGTCGACCGTCGCGGCGGCGTAGGTGCGGCCGTCGAGGTCGCGCACGGCGGCGCCCTCGGCCGCCTGGGTGCGGGCACGGGTGGCGCGCGCGAGGGTGACGAGCTTGGTGTCCTCGGGGCTCAGGTCGGGCATGGGGATCAGCGTAGGGAGACCCCGACCGGCATCGACAGCACCCCGTGCGGGACGGCGATGCCGACCGACGCCGCGAGCGTGGCCAGCAGCGACTCGGGGCCCGTGGGCAGCACCATCGCGGCCGCGGCCGGCGACTCGCTCGACTCGGCGGGGCGCAGCTGCTGCAGCCACTCGAGTGGTGACGACGACGGCACCACGACGTCGTCGGGGTCGATGCCGGCGAGGGCGCAGGAGCGCTCGACGGCGAGACGGGTGCCGCCGAGGTGGTCGACGAGGCCGCGCGCGTGGGCGTCGGTGCCGAGCCACACGCGTCCCCGGGCGAGCGGCTCGAGCACGGCGTGCTCCATGCCGCGGTCGGCGGCGGCCTTGGTCGTGAAGTCGTCGTACACCTCGTCCAGCCAACGGTCGAGGAACGCCCACTCGTCGTCGCTGAAGCCACGGGCCGCCGACAGGAAGCCGGCGCGGGGACCGGCGTCGATGCCCTCGTGGACGACGCCGACCCGGTCGAGCAGCCGCCGGACGACGAGCTTGCCGGCGAGCACGCCGATCGAGCCCGTGAAGGTGGTGGGTTGGGCGACGATCTCGTCGCAGGGCATCGAGACGAAGTAGCCGCCGGAGGCTGCGGTGGCGCCCATCGCTGCGACCACCGGACGGCCGCCCTCGCGCAGGCGGATCACCTCGCGGCGGATCGCGTCGCTGGCGACGTAGGACCCGCCGGGGCGGTCGACGCGCAGCACGACGGCCTTGACGGCGTCGTCGCGGCCGACCTCGCGCAGCCGCGCCGTGACGCGGTCGGAGCCGGCCTGGTTGCCGGTGCCGGGGCCGAGCACGATCGGACCGGCGACGTCGACGACGGTGACGACCGGCCTGTCGCGCCGGGTGAGCGCCTGCAGCCGCTCGGCCGGCGACGGCTGCTGCGCGTGGGCGTAGCGGTGCACGAACAGCGGCTCCCAGGACGGCGTCCAGGCCGTGGCCGCGTGGGCGTAGACCTCGTCGCGGTAGCCGAGCCGGTCGACGAGACCGGCCTCGAGTGCGGCAGCGGCGCCGACCGGTGCCTGCGCCATGGCGGCGCGCACGGCGGCGTCGTCGAGCCCGCGGCGAGCGGCGACCCGGGCCACCGTGTCGTCGACGACGGCGTCGGCGAGCCGCTGCACCATCTCGCGGTTGGCCTCGCTCACCTCGGTCGCGGCCAGCTGGTCGGCAGCCGACTTGTACTCGTGGCGCTGCGCGAACTCGGGGTCGACGCCCACCTTGTCGAACAGCCCGCGCAGCAGCGTGATGCCGGCGTGGACGCCGGTCAGCCCGAGCGCACCGGTCGGCTGCAGCCAGATCTCGCGGGCGTTGACCGCGATCCGGTAGGCCGCCAGGCCCGGGCCGAGCTCGCCGAAGGTCGCCGTCCAGGCGATGGAGGGCTTGGCCTGCGAGAAATCGGCCACCATCGCCGCGACCTCGTCGGCCGCGGCGAGCGTGAGCGGTGTCGTGCCGACGTGCACGAGCAGCCCGAGCACGTCGTCGTCGTCGGCCGCGGCGCGCAGGCCCGCCCCGACCGCCCGCAACGACGGGGAGTGACGCTGCCGCAGCGCCTCCAGCGGGTGGCGCGCCGGGCCGGTGCGGACGCCGTGCGCCAGGTCGAGCTCGAGCACCGTGCGCCGAGCGGTGCCACCGAGGCCGGGGACGCCGGGGATCGCCGGGAGGTGGCGCAGGAGGGGCAGCGAGGGCAGGTCCATGCCCCCGAGCGTAGGCAGCCCGAGGTAGACAGGTTCAGGCGTCGACCGCGGCTGCGACGTCGTCGGTCTCGGCGCGCGCGACGAGCCGGATGCGCACGGTGCCGATCTTGTTGCGGCGTCCGGCGGCGTCCTCGGCCTCGAACCGCAGGCCGTGGGCCTCGACGGCGGAGCCCGGGATCGGCACGCGGCCCAGGTGCTTGGCCATGAGACCGCCGACGCTGTCGACGTCCTCCTCCTCGACGTCGAAGCCGAACAGCTCCTCGAGGTCGTCGACGGGGTAGCGCGACGAGACCCGTACTCCCCCGCCCTCGACGTCGTCGAGGTGCTCGATCTCGATCTCGTCCTCGTCGTACTCGTCGGTGATCTCGCCGACGATCTCCTCGAGGAGGTCCTCGATGGTGATCAGCCCGGCCGTGCCGCCGTACTCGTCGACGACGACCGCGATGTGCTGGCGTCCGGCCTGCATCTCGCGCAGCTGCGCGTCGACAGGCTTGGACTCCGGCACCCAGGAGACGGGGCGCATGACCTCCTCGACGTGCTGGGTGAGCTCGACGTCGGGGGCCTCGAAGTCGCGGCGCACGATGTCCTTGAGGTAGGCGAAGCCGCGCACGTCGTCGAGGTTCTCGCCGATGACGGGCAGGCGCGAGAAGCCGCTGCGCAGGAACAGCGACATCGTCTGCCGCAGGTTCTTGTAGTGCTCGATGTAGACGACGTCGCCGCGGGGCACCATGACCTCGCGCACGGTCGTGTCGCCGAGCTCGAAGACCGAGTGGATCATCCTCCGCTCGCCCTCCTCGATCAGCGCCGACTCGCCCGCCATGTCGACGAACTCGCGCAGCTCGGTCTCGGTGGAGAACGGGCCCTCGCGGAAGCCCTTGCCGGGCGTGATGGCGTTGCCGAGCAGGATCAGCAGCCGGGTGATCGGGCCGAGCACCCGGGTGACGACGGCGAGCGGGCCCGCCGAGAGCACGGCGACCGTCTCGGAGTGCTGGGTGCCGAGCGTGCGCGGGCCGACGCCGATGACGACGAACGAGACGACCAGCATGATGGCGATGGCCAAGAGCATGCTGATCCACCACGAGCCGTTCAGGGCGTCGTCGAGCTCGAGGGTGACCAGCACGATGGCCGCGATCTCGCAGGCCAGGCGCAGCAGCAGCGCGGTGTTGATGTGACGGGCGGCGTCGTCGAGCACCGCGACGAGTCGCTTGGCGCCCGTGCGCTCCTCCTGCACGAGCTCGGCCGCGCGGGCCTTGGAGAACGAGGCGAGGGCGGCGTCGACGGCCGAGAACAGTCCGGCGAGGACGACGAGCAGGGCGGCGACGACGAGGGTGAGGGTGCCGCTCACCGGCTACGCCACTCCGCGAGCAGCCGGTCCTGCAGGCCGAACATCTCGCGGTGCTCCTCCGGCTCGGCGTGGTCGTAGCCGAGGAGGTGGAGGATGCCGTGGGTGGTGAGCAGCTCGATCTCGGCGAGCGTGCCGTGCCCGGCGGTCTCGCCCTGGGCGGCCGCGACCTGCGGGCACAGCATGATGTCGCCGAGCACGCCCTCCTCGGGCTCCTCGTCGACCAGGCCGGGCCGCAGCTCGTCCATGGGGAAGGCCAGCACGTCGGTGGGGCCCTCCTTCTCCATCCACTTCTCGTTGAGCTCGGTGATGGTCGCCTCGTCGACGGCCTTGATGCACAGCTCGGCGAGGGGGTGCACCCGCATCTGGTCCATGACGAACCGGCTCAGCTGCGCGAGGTGCTTGACGTCGATGCCCGTGCCGGACTCGTCGAGGATCTCGATGGTCATCGGTGGGTCACCGTCGCTGCTCCTGCGCTGTCGACAGGCCGCCGCGGGCGTCGAACTCGTCGTAGGCCGCGACGATCCTGCCCACCAGCCGGTGGCGGACGACGTCGTGGCTGGTCAGGCGCTGGAAGGAGATGTCGTCGACGTCGTCCAGGATGTTCTCGATGATCCGCAGACCGGACTTGGTGCCGCCCGGCAGGTCGACCTGGGTGATGTCGCCGGTGACGACGATCTTCGAGCCGAAGCCGAGACGGGTGAGGAACATCTTCATCTGCTCGGGCGTCGTGTTCTGCGCCTCGTCGAGGATGATGAAGCTGTCGTTGAGCGAGCGGCCGCGCATGTAGGCCAACGGGGCGACCTCGATGGTGTTGGCCGCCAGCAGCTTGGGGATCGACTCGGGGTCGATCATGTCGTGCAGGGCGTCGTAGAGCGGGCGCAGGTAGGGGTCGATCTTCTCGCTCAGCGTGCCCGGCAGGTAGCCCAGGCTCTCGCCGGCCTCGACCGCCGGACGGGTCAGGATGATCCGGTTGACCTGCTTGGCCTGCAGCGCCTGCACGGCCTTGGCCATCGCCAGGTAGGTCTTGCCCGTGCCGGCGGGGCCGATGCCGAAGGTGATCGTGTGCTTGTCGATCGCGTCGACGTAGCGCTTCTGGTTGAGCGTCTTGGGCCGGATCGAGCGGCCGCGGTTGCTGAGGATGTTCATCGACAGCACGTCGGCCGGGCGCTCGGTGGTCTCGGCCCGCAGCATCTCGATCGCCCGCTCGACGGTCTCGGACGTGACGCCCTGCCCGGTGCGGATGATCGTGACGAGCTCGTCGAGCAGCCGGTCGGCCAGCGCGACCTCGCCCGGGTTGCCCCGCATGGTGATGCGGTTGCCGCGCACGTGCAGCTCGGCGTCGAAGCCACCCTCGATGATGCCGAGGAACTCGTCGCCGGGCCCGAGCAGGGTGACCATGTCGATGCTGTTGGGGACCACGACGGTGTGCCGCGTCTGGAGGTCTCCGGGATTGTCAGTGGAAGTCATGGGTGCCCGGGCGGGCGGCCTTTCAGTGAGGAACTCCTGTGAAAACCATGCTACGCCGCCCCGATCGGGCCGTCTCGGGGGTTCTGGGACGTACGGTGTGCGCATGGGCCCGGACCAGCACGTCGACGAGTTCGACGAGGACTACGGTCCCGACGACGACACCCCGCCCTACTGGTTCGCCGGGCAGCACCTGCCCGAGCACGCCCGCAAGATGGGCCTCAACCACAGCGTCCCCGACGGCGCCCTGCTCGACTTCGCCGGCAGCCTCGACGCCACCAAGCCCCTGCACCGCATCACCGCCTGGGTGCTGCTGGTCGTCTTCGGCCTGCCGGTCGTCTTCGCGATCATGCGGATCTTCGTCGCGTTCACGTGATCGGTGGTCGAGCCGGGCGCGGGCGTCATCCCGGGGGCCAGGCGAGGTCGCGGCCGGCGAGCACGTGCAGGTGGGTGTGGAAGACGGTCTGGCCCGCGCCGGCGCCGGTGTTGAACACGAGGCGGTAGTCGTCGGGGTGACCCTCGGCCGTCGCGACCGCGGCCGCCGTCCGCACCAGCTCGGCCGTGGCCTCGGGATCGCCGGCCGCCAGCTCGGCGGCGTCGGCGTAGTGGTCGCGCGGGACGACGAGCACGTGCGTCGGAGCCTGGGCGTTGATGTCGCGGAAGGCGACCGTGCGCTCGGTGGCGTGCACCACCTCGGCGGGGACGTCGCCGGCGACGATCCTGCAGAAGAGGCAGTCGGCTTCGGTCTTCGGGGTGCTCACGAAATCACCGTAGTGCGCCGGTAAACCGGCGGCGAGCCTCGGGCGTCGCACTAGCGTGACCACCCATGCGACCGAGCGCGGACCGGCGGGTCCGGTGACGGGCGACCCGGCGGGTGACCCGGCGACCTGGGACGCCGACGCCGCCGTCGACGCGCTCTACGCCGCCCACTGGCGCCGTCTCGTGCGCCTCTCGGTGCTCCTCGTCGGCGACGTCGGCACGGCCGAGGAGGTCGTGCAGGACGCCTTCGTCGCCCTCCACGGCCGCTGGGGCCGTCTCCGCGACCCCGACCGGGCCGCGGCCTACCTGCGCCAGAGCGTCGTGAACCGCTCACGCTCGGTGCTGCGGCACCGCGGCGTCGTCGACCGCCACGCCGCCCGCGAACGGCGTCCCGACGACGCCTCCCCGGCCGACGCGCCGCTCCTGGACGACGAGCGCCGGGCCCGGGTGCTCGCCGCCCTTCGCGCGCTCCCCCGCCGCCAGCGCGAGGTGCTCGCGCTGCGCTACTACCTCGACCTCTCCGAGGCCGACATCGCCGACACGCTGCGGATCAGCCGCGGTGCGGTGAAGTCGCACGCCTCCCGCGGCAGCGCCGCGCTCCGCACGCTCCTCGAAGGACACGACCTGTGACCGACCCACGAGACGACCAGGACCTCCACGACCTGTTCGACGACACCGTCTCCGACGTCGAGCCGGTCGACCGGCTCGGCCAGATCCGCGCCCGGACGACGCGCGCCACCGTCCGGCGACGCCGCGGCTGGGCCGTCGCCGGCGGCGCGGCCGTCGCCGCCGCCGCGGTGGTGGCCGCGGTGGCCGTGGTCTCGACCGGTGACGCCCCCGAGGGCGACGTCGCCGGACCTGCGCCGGCCCCGGCCCCGACCCGGACGACGACCGCGACCACCGACGCCACCACCCACGCCACCGACGCCACCGACGCCGTCACCGCGGTCTACTACGTCAGCCAGGGCGGCAGCGCCGAGGGCTCGCCCGAGGCGCTCTACCGCTACTTCGAGCCCGCCGGCGACCCGCTCGAGCTCCTGATGAGCACGCCCAGCGACCCCGACTACCAGACCTTGTGGCCCGAGGGCTCGCTGCTCTCGTGGGAGGTGACCGACGACGAGATCGTCGTCGGGGTCGCCGACGTCCAGGAACCCGGCCAGGGAGACCTGGCGTTGCAGCAGCTGATCTACACCCTGCAGGCGGCGACCGGGACGGACCTGCCCGTCCGGCTCGAGGGGGTGGCCAGCGGCGTCCTGGAGCGCCGCGCCCCCCTCGACGTCCTGTCGCACATGTCCATCAGCGACCCTGCCGAGGGCAACGTCTACGACGCCCCGTTCACCGCCCGCGGGGTCGCGAACGGCTACGAGGGCAACGTCGCCTGCCAGGTCGTCACCGCCGACTGGACGCCGGTCTGGAGCGGCGCGACCATCGCGGGCTGGACGGAGGACCGGCTGTTCCCGTGGGAGCTCGAGGTCGACCTGACCGGGGTGGCGCCCGGCGACTACACCTTCACCTGCTCGACCGACGACCCGGCCGGGGGCGCCGAAGGCACCGGCACCTTCACCGACACGCGGTCGATCACCGTCCGCTGAGCACCGCCGCCCGACAGGATGGACCTCATGCGCCCCCTCACCGCCGTTGCCGCGCTCGCCCTGACGACCGGACTGTCCGGCCTGCTCGCCGGCTGCGGCGACGACACCGAGCCGACGTCGTCCGAGACCGGCAGCGACACCCCCACGAGTGCGACCACCGACGAGGCGACCTCGCAGCCGGCCACGCCGACCGAGACGCCGACGGACACCGCGACCGACACCGACGGCGCGGCCCCGAGCGGCACCGCGCCGATCTACTTCACCGGCTCGACCCCGCTCGGCACCCGGCTCTACCGCGAGTTCCGCGAGGTCGAGGCCGACAACCCGCTCGAGGAGGCCGCCGCGCTGCTCGTCGCCGGCGACACGGCCGACCCCGACTACAGCACCCTGCTGCAGGGCGTGGTGGTCGACGCCGTGGCCCAGGAGCCCGACGCGATCGTGGTCACGCTCGGCGACGACTCCGCCGTCGCGCCCGACAAGGGGATGTCGCCCGACGACGCCGCGCTCGCCGTCCAGTCGCTGGTCTACACGCTGCAGGGCGTCGCCCAGGAGCGGCTGCCCGTGCGCGTGCAGCTGAGCGACGGCAGCCCGGCCGACCTGTTCGACCAGCCCACCGGCGCCGGCGTCGACGCCGCGCCCGAGCTCGACGTGCTCGCCCTGGTGAGCCTGACGACGCCCGAGGAGGGCGCCACCTACGCCGCCGGCGACACCCTCACCGTCGACGGCCGGGCCAGCTCGTTCGAGGCCACCGTGCCCGTCGTCCTGCTCGACGCCGACGGGCAGCCCGCGCTCGACACGTTCGCCACCGCCGAGGGCTGGACGGACCGGCTCTACCCCTACTCGGTCGACCTCACCCTCGACGTCGCCCCGGGCACCTACACCGTCGTGGCGCGCACCGACGACCCCTCCGACGGCGAGGGCCCCGGGCCGTTCGAGGACACCCGCACGATCGTCGTCGAGTGACGCACCCGCGATGAGGCTGTCGGCGCGGCGGCTCAACCGCACGCTGCTGCGCCGTCAGCACCTCCTCGAACGGGTCGACCTGACCGTCGAGGAGATGTCGAGACACCTCGTCGGCCTGCAGGCCCAGGAGAACCTCTCCCCGTTCTTGTCACTGCACGCCCGGCTCGACCCGTTCGACCCGCTCGACGTCACCCGCGGGCTCGACGACCGCTCCCTGGTGCGCCTGCTCGTCATGCGCGGCACCGTGCACCTGCTGGCGGCCGACGACATCGGCCTGCGGACCTGGACGACGCCCGTGCACGAGCGCGAGGTCAGGGCCAGCCGGGTGATCGGCCCCGCCCGCGAGGTCGACCGCGACGCGTTCCTCGCCGCCCTGCACGAGGTGCTCGGCGACGGTCCGTTGCCGCAGAGGGCCATCGGCGAGGCGCTCACCGTCCGGTTCCCCGGTGCCACAGCCACGCAGCTCGGCCAGCTCGCCCGCTGCACCGCCCCGCTCGTGCAGCTGCCGCCGCGCGGCACCTGGAGGGGCTCGGGCGGCGTCGTCCACGACCTCGCCGACCGCTGGACCGGCGCCTCGCTGGAGGCGCCCGACCCGGCCGACGTCGTCCGGCGCTACCTGCGGGCCTTCGGGCCGGCGTCGGCCGCCGACGTGACGGCGTGGTCGGGGGTCACCCGGCTCGGTCCGGTCGTGGCGGCGATGGACGACCTGGTGCACCACGAGGACGACGACGGCCGCCCGCTCGTCGACGTCGCCGACGGCGTCCTCGAGGACGACGACTCCCCGGCCCCCGTACGGCTGCTCGGGACGTACGACAACGTCTGGCTCAGCCACGCCCGTCGCGACCGGGTCACGCCGCCCGGCAGCCGCGAGGCCTGGTCGGGACCCAACGGCGGCTCGGCCTGCACGCTGTTCGCCGACGGTTGGCTGGTCGGTCTCTGGCGGGCGGTCGACGGGCGGGTGCAGGTCGTCGAGACGCTGCGCGACCTCACACCCCGCGAGCGGTCGGGGCTCGACGACGAGATCAGCCGCGTGGAGGCCCTGCTGGCGCGCTGAGGCCGCCGAGGTCCTGGGTGCCCACGACGCTCAGCAGTGCGAGCCGGTCGGCGCTGTCGGTGCCGAGGGCCGGGGTGAACCACAGCAGGCGCTGACGTCCGTCGTCGCTGAACAGGTTGAGGCAGTTGACCTCCAGCACCCCGAGCTCGCGGTGCACGATGCGCTTGCGCTCGGCGCGGCGGAAGCCGACGTCGTGCTGCTCCCACAGCGCCGCGAACTCGGGCGAGCGCTGCTGCAGCTCGGCGACCAGGTCGGTGACCTCGGGGTCGTCGGCGGCCCGCCGGGACGACGCGGCGCGCAGGTCGGCGACGAACGTGCGGCTGTGGTGGTCGTGGTCGACCACGGGGTAGAGCTCGCGCGCCTCGACGTCGGTGAACCATCGGTACAGGAAGCTGGCGCGTGCGCCGGTGTGCACCGAGGCGTCGCCGAGCAGCGCGATGGCCAGGTCGTTCTGCAGCAGCACGGCGTGGAGGTCGGTGATGACCTGGGCCGGGGTGCCGTCGAGCCGCTGCAGCAGGTCGGCCAGGCTCGGGTGCACGTGGGACGACGTCCCGCCGGCCGGCACGGGCCGGCCGGCCAGCTGGTACAGGTGATCGCGCTCGTCGCGGGTCAGGCGCAGCGCCCGGGCGAGCGCGGCGAGCATCTGCTCCGACGGCTGCGAGCCGGCACCCCGCTCGAGCTCGATGTAGTACTCCACCGAGGCCCCGGCCAGCACCGCGACCTCGTCGCGCCGCAGCCCCGGCACCCGGCGGCGCGGGCCGACCGGCAGCCCGACGTCGCTCGGGCGGATGCGGTCGCGCCGCGAGCGCAGGAAGCGGCCGAGCTCGGGGAGGTCCACCCGGCCAGTGTGCCGCGACCGGCGGCCCCGAGGGAGGGGACGTCGTCCCCTGGGTGAGCGCCGTCTGTTCCGTGCGGTGGCGGGGCGGCACGGTGGAGCCATGACCGAGAACACCCGTACTGCCATCGTCACCGGCGGCTCTCGCGGCATCGGCCGCGCGGTCGCCACCCGCCTCGCCGCCGATGGGCTGGCCGTCGTCGTCGGCTACGCCGGCAACCGGGCCGACGCCGAGTCGGCCGTCACCGAGATCGAGGCCGCCGGCGGCACCGCGACCGCCGTGCAGGCCGACGTGGCCGACGAGCACGCGGTGGCGGCGCTCTTCGACGCCGCCGACGCCCTCGGCGGCGGCGTCGACGTCGTCGTCCACGCCGCCGGCCGCATGGTGCTGAGCCCGATCGCCGACCTCGACCTCGACGACCTCGACGCGCTGCACCGCACCAACATCCGCGGCACGTTCGTCGTCGCCCGGCAGGCCGCACGCCGACTGCGCGACGACGGCTCCGTCGTGACCTTCTCGACCAGCGTCGTCGCCACCCAGTTCCCGACCTACGGCGCCTACGCGGCGAGCAAGGGCGCGACCGAGGCGATCACGCTCATCCTGGCCCGCGAGCTGCGCGGGCGCCGGATCACCGTCAACTGCGTGGCGCCCGGGCCGACCGCGACCGAGATGTTCCTCGACGGCAAGTCCGACGAGCTCGTGGCGGACCTGGCACAGCAGAACCCGCTCGAGCGGCTCGGGACGCCGTCCGACATCGCCGAGGTGGCCGCCTTCCTCGCCTCGCCCGCCGGGCACTGGGTCAACGGCCAGGTGCTGCGCGCCAACGGCGGCATGGCCTGAGCGTGAGCGAGCCGGGTCGGTCGGCGGTCGTCAGCCCCAGCGCGGCGTCCGGCTGAGCAGGGCGGCCACGGCGGCCACGCCCGCGGTGGAGGTGCGCAGCACCTCGGCGCCCAGCAGGACCGCGTGCGCCCCGGCGTCGGTGAACGCCACGACCTCGTCGTCGGTGAGCCCGCCCTCGGGGCCGACGACCACCACCACCCGCCCGGTGGCCGGCACGGCGAGCGCGGACAGCGGTGCGTCGGTGGCCTCGTGCAGCACGACGGCGAGGTCGGCGCCCGCGACGAGGTCGACGACCTCGGCCGTGGTGGCCATCGGGACGACGCTCGGGTGCCACGTGCGGCGGGCCTGCTTGGCGGCCTCGCGGGCGGTGGCCCGCCACCGGGACAGGGACTTCTCGGCCCGCTCGCCCTTCCAGACCGCGACCGAGCGCGAGGCGGCCCACGGCACGACCGTCGCGACCCCGATCTCGGTGAGCACCTCGACCGCGAGCTCGCCGCGATCGCCCTTCGGCAGGGCCTGCACGACGACGACGTCGGGCTCGGGGCGGGGGTGGTGCGACACCTCGGCGGCGGTCACCTCCAGTCGTCGCTTGCCGACGCCGGCGACCTCACCGACCACCGACGTGCCGGCGCCGTCGGTGAGCACGAGCCGCTCGCCGACGCGCATGCGCCGCACCGCGACGGCGTGGTGCGCCTCGTCGCCGTCGACGACGACCCTCGCTCCCGGAGCGACGCCGTCGAGCGACGGCACGAGGTGGACCGGGAGCGACATCAGTGGCCGAACAGGCGCCCGAAGACCGACTTCTGCTGCGCCTTGACCTGGCCGGTGGGCCGCTCCTCGTCGCGCAGGCGGGCCAGCTCGCGCAGCAGCTCCTCCTGGCGCGCGTCGAGGCGGCCGGGCGTCTCGACGATCGTGGTGACGACGAGGTCGCCGCGACCACCGCGCAGCCCGGGGACACCCCGGCCGCGCAGCACCGTCTCGGCCCCGGACTGGGTGCCGGCGGGGACCTCGAGCTCGAAGCTGGTCTCGACGCCCGAGCCGGCGCCGTCCTCGACGTCGGCCTCGAGGGTGGGCAGCGTGAGCGTGGTGCCGAGCGCGGCCGCGGTCATGGGCAGCGTGACGGTGCAGTGCAGGTCGTTGCCGTGCCGGGTGAAGGTCTCGTGGGGCGCGACGTGGATCTCGACGTAGAGGTCGCCGGCCGGGCCGCCGCCGGGGCCGACCTCGCCCTCCTCGGCGAGCTGCACGCGGGTGCCGGTGTCGACGCCGGCCGGGATCTTGATGGTCAGCGTGCGGCGCGAGCGCACCCGGCCGTCGCCGGAGCACTCGCGGCACGGGTCGGGGATGATCGTGCCGAAGCCGCGGCACGCGGCGCACGGGCGCAGCGTGCGCACCTCGCCGAGGAACGAGCGCTGCACGTGGGCCACCTCGCCCTGCCCGCGACAGGTCTCGCACGGCACCGGGTGGCTGCCCGGCGCGGCGCCGTCGCCGTGGCAGGTGGTGCACACGACGGCCGTGTCGACCTTGAGCTCCTGCGAGACGCCGAACGCCGCCTCGGCGAGCTCGATCTCGACCCGGATGAGCGCGTCCTGGCCGCGACGCACCCGCGAGCGGGGTCCACGTCCGGCCCCCGGGCCACCCTGGCCGCCGAAGAAGGCGTCCATGATGTCGGTGAACGAGAAGCCGGCGCCCTGACCGCCGGCGAAGCCCCCGAACGCGTCGCCTCCGCGGTCGAAGGCGGCGCGCTTCTGCGGGTCGGAGAGCACCTCGTAGGCGGCCGTGACCTCCTTGAAGCGGTCCTGCGTCGCGGGGTCGGGGTTGACGTCGGGGTGCAGCTGGCGGGCGAGCTTGCGGTAGGCCTTCTTGATCGTGTCGGCGTCGGCGTCGCGGGCGACGCCCAGCAGCTCGTAGGGGTCCTGAGGCACGGGTTTCCTTCGGGTGGTTCGCGGTGTGGTGCGGGGCGGGTCCGGTCAGGACTCGTCGAGGATGCGGGAGACGTAGCGGGAGACGGCGCGCACGGCGGCCATGGTGCCGGGGTAGTCCATGCGGGTGGGCCCGACGATGCCGAGCGTGGCCAGGGCGTCGTCGTGGGGCCCGTAGCCGGTGGTGACGACGCTGGTGGAGGCGAACTCCTCGATGGGGCCCTCGGCGCCGATGCGCACGGTGACGGTGCCCGAGGCCGAGGCCTCGCCGAGCAGCTGGAGCAGCACGACGTGCTCCTCGAGCGCCTCGAGCAGCGGGCGGACGGCGGAGTCGAAGCTGTCGCCGTAGCGGGCCAGGTTGGCCGCTCCGCCGACCGCGACCCGCTCGTCGGAGCGGTGGTCGCTCATGGCGTCGACGAGCACCTGGACGACGGCCGCGGTGGCGGCGTCGTGCGGCTCGTCGGCGGCCGCGAGGTCGCCGAGCGCGGTGACGGCCGCGCCGATGACCTCGCCGGTGACGCTGAGGTTGAGCCGGCTGCGCAGGCGGGCGAGGTCGTCGTCGGGCAGGTCGGCGTCGAGGTCGACGACGCGCTGCTCGACGCGGCCGGTGCTGAGGATGAGGATGACCAGCAGCCGGTCGGGGGCGAGCGCGACGACCTCGACGTGGCGCACGGTCGAGCGGCTGAGCACGGGGTACTGCACGACCGCGACCTGGCGGGTGAGCTGCGAGAGCAGGCGGACGCTGCGGCTGACGACGTCGTCGAGGTCGACCGCGCCGTCGAGGAAGCTCGCGATGGCCCGCTTCTCGGCCACGCTCAACGGCTTGACCGCACCGAGCCGGTCGACGAAGAGGCGGTAGCCCTTGTCGGTGGGCACGCGGCCGGCGCTGGTGTGCGGCTGGGTGAGGTAGCCCTCCTCCTCGAGGGCCGCCATGTCGTTGCGCACGGTGGCCGGCGAGACGTTGAGCCCGTGGCGCTCGACGAGGGCCTTGGAGCCGACCGGCTCCTCGGTGGCGACGTAGTCCTGCACGATCGCCCGCAGGACCGCGAGGCGGCGCTCCTCCTGCACGGTGACCTCCCGGGCTCGACGACGGACGACCTGACGCACGACGCCTGGCACTCCGAGACGTCGAGTGCCAAGCCTACCGTCCTGCGGAACCCGGGTGGACGTCGTCCGTCGCCAAGGTTAGGCTTGCCTTACGTTGCGCACCGCGACCTACCTCGCGCGACGTCCCGCCGCCGGAGGAGACCGCATGACCAGCCTCGACCACCACACCTCGACCGGTGACCCCGCGCTGCTCGCGGCGGCCGCCCGGGCCGTGCTCGCGTGCCCGGCCGCCGTCAACCTCGTGGTCGACGGCGTCGACGACGTGCTCGGCGACCTCGGCGACCCCACCGAGGGTGGCCGCGGCGAGCTCGGCATGCAGGACATCGCCGGCGTGCCGACGTTCTCCAGCCCCGCCGGCACCCGCCTCGTCGAGGCCGCGGCCCGCGGACGCCGCGCGCTGCTGACCCTCGAGAGCGGCCTCGGCCCGGCCGCCTCCGCCGACCGCGACGCCGTGCTCACCCTCGGGGGCCGGCTCGAGCGCCGCGGGCAGGAGGCCTGCGAGTGCTGCACCGAGGTGCGCGAGACCGTCGTGCTCGTCGTCGACGTCGTCGTGCTCAGCCGCCCGCAGCGCGGCGGCGACCAGGTGCGGGTCCCGGTCGCGGCCTTCCGCTCCCCCGCCCACGTGCTCAACCGCGGCTACCTGCAGCGCTCGGCCGAGCACGCCAACCTGTGCCACCAGGACGAGCTGCGCCGCGCCGTCTCGACCACCACCGGCACCCGCCTGGCCGAGGTCGTCGGTGTCTCCCTCAGCGGCCTGACCGCCACCGGCGTCGAGGTGCAGTGGGTCGACGTCACCGGCGCCCATCGCACCCGGCTGCGCTTCCCACGGGCGGCCACCAGCACCGACGACCTCGGCGACCTGCTGCGCGGCGAGCTGCACGCCGGGCTCTGCTAGAACCGCCTCTGCTAGAACGGCCGGGTGCCCTTCACCGAGATCGCCGACCGCGTCTGGGTGGCGCGCTACCCCTGGTTCGACGTCAACGTCACGGTCGTCGGTGGCGACCGCGGCCTGCTCGTCGTCGACACCCACGCCTCCGCCGAGGCGGCCCGTGAGGTCGTCGACGACGTCCGCGCCCTCGGTGCCGGGGAGGTGGTCGAGGTCGTCAACACCCACGAGCACTTCGACCACACCTTCGGCAACGCCACGCTGCGCGCGGCCTACGGCGACGTCCCGATCCACGCCCACGAGAGCGCGGCCGAGTCGACGCTCGCGGCCGGACGCCGCGTCCAGGCCCTCTACGAGGCCGAGGCCGGAGAGGCCGCCGACCCGCACCGCGCCGAGGTGCTGGCCACCGAGATCGTGGTCGCCGACCACACGTTCTCCTCGGCGCGCGTGCTCGACCTCGGCGACCGCTACGTCGAGCTCGTCCACCCCGGGCGCGGCCACACCGCCGGCGACGCCGTCGTCCGGGTGCCCGACGCCGACGTCGTGCTCGCCGGCGACCTGATCGAGGAGTCCGCCGACCGCGACGCGACCCCCGGCTTCGGCGCCGAGTGCTGGCCGCTCGAGTGGCCGCTCACCCTCGACGTCGTGCTCGGCCTCTGCACCCGGTCGACCGTCGTCGTGCCCGGGCACGGCACCGTCGTCGACCGCGAGTTCGTCGAGCAGCAGCGCAACGACATCGGCATCGTCGCCGAGACGATCCGCGACCTCGCCGGCCGGGGCGTGCGGGTCGACGAGGCGCTGGGCGCGGCCGAGCAGTGGCCGTTCCCGGCCCGCTACCTCGCCGACGCCGTCGTCCGCGGCTACGAGCACCTGCCCCGGTCGCAGAAGCGACTTCCCCTGCTCTGAGGTGAGGCGACGGCGCCCGGGCGCGGCCTACGGTCGCGAGATGAGCGAGACCGACCCGGCGCCCGAGGCGATCGACGACGACCAGCTGCCCGACGACGTGCGCCCGGGCGAGGACAACCCGCTCGCCGACGGCCTCGGCGACAACGAGACGGTCGGCGACCTGCTCACCGACGGCAAGCGGCCCGAGCAGTCCGACGACCGGTCGACCGGGTCACAGGACGGTGACGACGGCGCGTCCTGACGCCCGCGCCCCGGTCCGCGCCCTAGCGTCGGCGAGGTGGATCGATACGGCACCGACGTCCTGAGCGGCGACTGGCGCGTCCCGAAGCGCGGCCGCGCCACCGAGGCGACCGCCGACCTCGGCGTCGTCGTCGAGGAGGTGATGACCGACTTCGTGGGCGAGGTCGTCGCCGTCGACCGCGACCTCGACACCCTCACGCTCGAGGACCGTCGCGGCAAGCGGCGCACCTTCCCCCTCGGCCCCGGCTTCCTGCTCGAGGGCAAGCCGGTCGTGCTGGTCGCGCCGATCCGTCAGGTCGCCCCGGCCAAGCCGACGCGCACGGCGTCCGGCTCGGTGGCGGTGCACGACACCAAGGCACGCGTGGCGCGAGCCAGCCGGATCTTCGTCGAGGGCCGCCACGACGCCGAGCTCGTCGAGAAGGTGTGGGGCGACGACCTGCGCATCGAGGGCGTCGTCGTCGAGCTGCTCGACGGCGTCGACCACCTCGAGTCGGTGCTCGCCGAGTTCGGCCCCGGCCCCACGCGCAAGGTGGGCGTGCTCGTCGACCACCTCGTGCCCGGCTCGAAGGAGCAGCGCGTCGCCGCGAAGGTCGAGGGCCCGCACGTCCTGGTCGTCGGCCACCCCTTCGTCGACGTGTGGGCCGCGGTCAAGCCCGAGCGCATCGGCCTCGAGCGCTGGCCCGACGTGCCGCGCGAGGTGGAGTGGAAGAAGGGCGTCTGCGCCGCCCTCGGGTGGCCGCACGACACCCAGGCCGACATCGCCCGCGCCTGGAAGCAGATCCTCGGCCGCGTCGACTCCTTCGCCGACTGCGACCCCGCTCTTCTCGGCCGCGTCGAGGAGCTCATCGACTTCGTGACCGCCGAGGACTGACCGCAGTCTCTCAGAGCAGGTCGCGCACGACCGCGTCGGCGAGCAGCCGGCCGCGGTCGGTGAGCACCAGCCGGTCCCGCTCGACGCTCGCCAGACCGTCGGCGACGACCTGCGGCACGGCGGCCCGTCCGGCGTCGTCGAGCACACCGAGGGGCAGCCCGTCGCGCAGCCGGACCTCCAGCAGCACCCGTTCGACCCGGCGGGTCTCGTCGTCGAGCACCTCCCGGGCGTGCGCCGGCGAGCGACCGGCTGCGATGCGCTCGGCGTAGGCCGCCGGGTGCTTGACGTTCCACCAGCGGGTGCCGCCGACGTGCGAGTGGGCGCCCGGGCCGACGCCCCACCAGTCGGCGCCGCGCCAGTAGGCCAGGTTGTGACGGCACGGCTCGCCCCAGTTCGAGACCTCGTACCAGCCCAGCCCCGCCGACGTGAGCCGCTCGTCGGCGGCGACGTACTTGTCGGCGAGGTCGTCGTCGTCGGGCATCGGGACGACGCCGCGCCGCACGTTGCGCGCCAGGGCCGTGCCGTCCTCGACGATGAGGGCGTAGGCCGAGACGTGGTCGGGCCGGCAGGCGAGCGCGGTGTCGAGCGAGGTCTCCCAGTCGGCGAGCGACTCCCCCGGCGTGCCGTAGATCAGGTCGAGGCTGACGTTGTCGAACCCGGCGGCGCGAGCCGCCTCGACCACCCGCGGCACCCGCTCGGGGTCGTGCGTGCGGTCGAGCACCCGCAGCACGTGGCTCACCGACGACTGCATGCCGAACGAGATCCGGTTGTAGCCGGCCTCCCGCAGCGCCTCGAGGTCGGCCGGCGTGACCGAGTCGGGGTTCGACTCGGTGGTCACCTCGACGCCCGGAGCCAGCCCGAACTCGGCGTCGATCGCGGCGAGCACCGCACCGAGGTCGGACGGCGGCAGGAGGGTCGGTGTGCCGCCACCGAGGAAGACGGTGTGCACGGGCAGGTCGCGGTCGCCGAGGACGCCGCGCGCGAGCCGGACCTCCTCGACCGCCTGGGCGGCGTAGGTGGCGCGGCTCACCCCCGGGCCGAGCTCGTCGGCGGTGTAGGTGTTGAAGTCGCAGTAGCCGCAGCGCACCGAGCAGTACGGCACGTGCACGTAGAACGAGAGCCCGCCCGCGCCGAGGTCGCGCAGCGCCGTCGACGGCAGCGCGCCGTCGTCCGGCACCGGGTCACCGGGAGGCAGGGCGGACGGCATGCCTCCAGTCTCGGGGGCGGTGGGTGAGCCACCGAATCCGGCCCGGGGCCGTGGCTCACGCACCGCCCCGGTGGACGACGTCAGACCGGCACGTTGAGCGTGAACGTGTACCCGTCTGCGACCGAGCCGGTCACGGCGGCCATCTGCAGCGAGTAGCCGTCGGAGAAGATGCCGTCGGAGTCGAGGCTCACCTGCGAGAAGGTCGAGACGCTCGCGTCGTAGCCCTCGCGACGCCGTAGACCTCGGCGCAGGTCGCCTCGGGGATCGCGAGCTGCGAGGTGCGCAGCTTGTTCTCCGCCGAGGTCGCCTCGTCGACGCTCGGGTAGACCTCGAAGTGCATGTGCGGCCACCGTCCGGCGTAGCAGGCCGGGAAGATCGTCGTGAACTCGACCACGCCGTCGGCGTCGGCCACCTGCACGCCGCGCAGGTAGTTGGCGTCGACCGCGTCGCCGTCGTACATCGAGTAGCTGCCGTCGCGGTCGCAGTGCCACAGGTACAGCGCGGCACCCTCGAGGATCGTGGCGTCGGTGCCGTCGAGGTCGTAGACCTTCATGCGCACCGTCACCGGCACGCCCTCGGCCGTGCCGCTCGCGCTGCCGAAGCTCGTCGTGATGTCGCTGCGGACGACGCCCGACTGCCCCAGCACGTCGGGCCCGTTGGAGCCGTCGCCCGGGTAGGGGCCGGCGGTCTCCTCGGGGATCTCGCCCTCGGCGACCTCGACGCTGCTGGCGCCGCCCGTCACGCCGTCGGGCGGCGTGCCACCGGGGCCGCCGGGGCTGCCCGCCGATGTCGTGGTCTCGGACGCCGTGCCGCCGCTGTCGGTCGCGCACCCGACGACGGCCACGGCACCGAGCCCGCCGAGGACGCCGAGCAGCCCCCGTCGTCCGAGCCGCTGCCGCTGCTCACGGATGCGGGTCAGGTCGTGGGTGAGGCCGAGGTCGTGCTCCTCGACGCCGTCGTGGTCGTGGCTGCTCATGCCCCTACGATGCGGGTCGCGTCTGTGCGGTCGCTGTGCGAGCCCGGTGAGCGGGTGATCAGCCGTAGAACGCGTCGATGCGCTCCTTGTTGTTGGCCTCGACGACGTTGCGCTTGACCTTGAGCGACGGGGTGAGCTCGCCGGACTCGATCGAGAGGTCCTCGGAGAGGATCTCCCACTTCTTGATCGTCTCCCACCGGTTCAGCTTGGCGTTGAGCTCGTCGACGTAGCCGCCCACCATCGCCTTCGCGGCGTCGGAGGCGACGACGTCGGCGTAGGACGCACCGGCCATGCCGTTCTCCTCGGCCCAGCCGGCCATGGCGTCGGGGTCGAGGGCGATCAGCGCGACCACGAAGTTGCGGTCGTTGCCGAAGACCATGAACTGACTGGCGTAGGGGCAGATGGCCTTGAACTTCGCCTCGATCGACGACGGCGCGATGTACTTGCCGCCCGAGGTCTTGAAGAGGTCCTTGATGCGCCCGGTGATGGTCAGGAAGCCCTCGCTGTCGAGGGAGCCCTTGTCGCCGGTGTGCAGCCAGCCGTCGGCGTCGACGGCCTTCGCGGTCTCCTCCGGGTTGTTGTGGTAGCCGGCCATCACGTGCGGGCCGCGCAGGAGGACCTCGTCGCCCTCGCCGATCTTCACCTCGGCGCCGGGCAGCGCCTTGCCCACGGTGCCCATCTTGTACTCGTCGGGATGGTTGACCGTGGCGCCGGCGGCGTTCTCGGTCATGCCGTAGCCCTCGAGGATGAGCACGCCGGCGGCGTGGAAGAACGCCGCGATCTCGGGGTTGAGGGCGGCGGAGCCGGAGATGAAGAACTTCACGCGGCCGCCGAACCGGTCGCGCACCTTGCTGAAGACGAGCTTGTCGAACAGGCCGTGCTGCAGCTTGAGCGGCAGTGGGACCGACCTGCCGGCCGTGGTGAGCTCGTCGACCTTCGTCCCGACGGCGAAGGCCTGCTTGAAGATCTTCTCCTTCAGCCCGCCCTCGGACGCCTGCATCGTGACGATGCGGGCGTGCGCCTTCTCGAAGATGCGCGGCGCGGCGCCCATGAAGGTGGGCTTCACGACGGCGAGGTTGTCGACGATCTTGTCGACGCGGCCGTCGATGGCGGTTGCGAAGCCGCAGGCGAGCTGCGCGGACAGCAGGACCTTGCCGAACGAGTGGGCCATCGGCAGCCACAGGAACTGCAGGTCGGTCTCGTCGAGGATGTCCTGGACCTTGATGGCCGCACCCTCGTAGACCCAGGCGCGGTGCGTGAGGCGGACGCCCTTGGGGCGCCCGGTCGTGCCCGAGGTGTAGATCAGCGTGGCCAGCGCCTCGGCCGGGATGGCGGCCGCGATCTCGGCGATGGCGCCCGGGTGCTCGGCCAGGTAGGCGTCGCCCAGCTCGCCCAGGCGGTCCATCGTGATGACGCGATCACCGTCGGCGGTGCCGTCGAAGGTGATGATCGTGGCGAGCTGGTCGAGCTTGGCGGCCTGCTCGTCGAGCTTGGCCAGCTGCTCGTCGTCCTCGGCGAAGACGAAGCGCGACTCGGAGTCGCCGAGGATGTAGGCGGTGTCCTCGGCGTTGGTGCTCGGGTAGACCGTGGTGGTCGCGCCGCCCGCGCACATGACGGCGAGGTCGGCGAGGATCCACTCGTAGCGCGTGCCCGACGCGATGCCGACGCGCTGCTCGCGCTCGAGGCCGAGCGACAGCAGGCCGGCGGCGAGCCGCTGCACCTGGTCGCCGGCCTGCCTCCAGGTCACCGACTCCCACGACTCGCCGCGCGGGAAGCGGAAGGCCTCGCTTCCCGGGGACTTCTCCACGCGCTCGAGGAAGAGCAGGGCGACGTTCTGGGTGAGGTGGTCGACGAAGGAGGTGTCACGGTTGACGGGCATCGAGGCTCCAGGGTCCGGCCGAGAGTGGCGATCGGTTGCTGATGAGTAACTTAGTGCCCTACGCCACACCACCGACAGGCCTATCCGGTTCTCCGCACGACGTCGCCGAACCAGGAGGCCACCGTGACGCCGGTGCCGGGCTGGTGCACCACGTCGACGGGGTCGCCGGCCTGCACCAGACCGGGGACGACGACGCGCAGGTAGGCCCCCGGGCGCCCGTCGTCGGCGAACCGGCGCACCCAGGCCCGCTCGTCGTAGCCGTTGCGGCCCATCCAGGCCTTGAAGGTCTGGCACGGCGTGCGGAACATGGTGACCTCGACGACGACGTCGTCGCCGATGCGCCACCGCTCGCCGATCTCGGCGCCGTTGACGTCGAGGCCCTCGGTCGTGAGGTTCTCGCCGAACGTGCCGTCGGGCACCGGCAGGTCGAACGTCTCGGCCCAGCGGTCGAGGTCCTCGCGGGCGAAGGCGTAGACCGCCTTGTCGGGGCCGCCGTGGTGGCGGGTGTTCGAGACCTCGTCGCCGTCGAGCCCCAGCGGGCCGACGGCGACCGGCACCGTGAGCGTGGTCTTCTCGATCGAGGTGCGCCCGATCGTCGTCCACGACGCCGGGCGGGGCCGGCCGACGTTCACCGAGCGCAGGACTGCGTCTGCCATGACGCCATCGTCTCGCGCCCCGGGCTCAGTCCTGCACGGCCTTCGCGATCGTCAGCATCGTCGTGATGGAGACCGGGTCGGGGTCGCCGTCCTCGATCTCCCACAGCACCCGGTGCAGCATCCGGACGACGACCCAGTCGCGGGCGCGGTCCTCGTCGAGCCCGGCGGCGTCGATCGTGGCGTGGAAGCGACGGCGCACTCCCCCGCGCACGTCGCCGGCCAGCTCGTCCCACCGGTTCCACAGCAGCGGCGCGACCTCGTAGTGCGGGTCGCCGCTCACCGGCTTCGGGTCGATCGCCAGCCACGGCTCGCGGTCGGCGGCGAGCACGTTCTCGTAGTGCAGGTCGCCGTGGATCATCGTGCCGACGCTCGCCGCGTCGTCCACGAACGAGCGCCCCAGCGACACGGCCTGCTCGACCATGCGGTGCGGCACGCCCGCGTCGCGGGGCAGCGCGGCGAGACCCTCGGTCCAGCGCGCGACGTACGACGTGAGCGGGCGCAGCTGCGGCGGCGCCGGCACGTGCAGCCGGCCGTAGAGACCGGCGACGACCTCGCAGGCCTCGAGGTCCCACAGCTCCGACAGGTCGGTGGGGTGGAGCCGCTCGAGCAGCAGGGCGTAGCGGCGCGGATCGGCCCGCAGCAGCTGGACGGCGCCACGGCCGTGCCAGTGCTGCAGGGCGAGGTGCTCGTGCTCGGACTCGTCGTCAGGGCGGTGCACCTTGAGGACGGCGCGCTGCCCGTCGGCGTCGAGCACCGGGACGACGAGCGCGCACTCGCCGTGGGTCGGGTCGCCGTCCGGCGTGAGCGACCACTCGTCGAGCAGGTCGCGCACGAGGCGCGGCAGCGCGTCGACCCACGCGGCCCAGCCGGGCCCGCGGGTGGCCATCGCCGCCACGCCGGGCGGCAGGACGACGGCTACTTCTTGCCCTTCTCGGACGAGCCGGCACCGTCGTTCGAGAGCGCGGCGACGAACGCCTCCTGGGGGACCTCGACGCGGCCGACCATCTTCATCCGCTTCTTGCCCTCCTTCTGCTTCTCCAGCAGCTTGCGCTTGCGGGTGATGTCGCCGCCGTAGCACTTGGCGAGGACGTCCTTGCGGATCGCGCGGATGTTCTCGCGGGCGATCACGCGCGCGCCGATGGCGGCCTGGATCGGCACCTCGAACTGCTGGCGCGGGATGAGCTCCTTGAGCTTGCCGGCCATCATCACGCCGTAGGCGTAGGCGGCGTCCTTGTGCACGATTGCGCTGAAGGCGTCGACCGGCTCGCCCTGCAGCAGGATGTCGACCTTGACGAGGTCGGCGGCCTGCTCGCCGGAGCGCTCGTAGTCGAGCGAGGCGTAGCCCTTGGTGCGCGACTTGAGCTGGTCGAAGAAGTCGAAGACGATCTCGCCCATCGGCAGCGTGTAGCGCATCTCGACGCGGTCCTCGGAGAGGTAGTCCATGCCGCCGAGCTGACCGCGCTTGGTCTGGCACAGCTCCATGATCGTGCCGATGTAGTCGCTCGGGCTGAGGATGGTGGCCTTGACGACCGGCTCGCGCACCTCGGCGATCTTGCCCTCGGGGAACTCGCTCGGGTTGGTCACCTCGATCTCGGAGCCGTCCTCCATGGCGACCTCGTAGACCACGTTGGGCGCGGTCGAGATGAGGTCGAGGCCGAACTCGCGCTCGAGGCGCTCGCGGGTGATCTCCATGTGCAGCAGGCCCAGGAAGCCGACGCGGAACCCGAAGCCGAGCGCGCCGGAGGTCTCGGGCTCGTAGACGAGGGCGGCGTCGTTGAGCTGCAGCTTCTCCAGCGACTCGCGCAGCTCGCCGTACTGGTCGCCGTCGATCGGGTAGAGACCCGCGTAGACCATCGGGTTCGGGTGCTTGTAGCCGCCGAGGGCGTCGACGGCGCCGTGGTGCTGCGTGGTGACGGTGTCGCCGACCCGGGACTGACGGACGTCCTTCACGCCGGTGATGAGGTAGCCGACCTCGCCGACACCGAGCTCGCCGGCCTTGACCTGCTCGGGGCTGATGACGCCGATCTCGAGCATCTCGTGGGTGGCCCCGGTCGACATCATCTTGATCCGGTCGCGGTGGGTCAGTGCGCCGTCGACGACGCGCACATAGGTGACCACGCCGCGGTAGGTGTCGTAGACCGAGTCGAAGATCAGAGCACGGGCCGGCTTGTCGGCGTCGCCCACGGGCGCCGGCGTCTCGGCGACGACGTGGCTGAGCAGCTCGGCGACCCCGAGCCCGGTCTTGGCGCTGACCCGCAGGACGTCGTCGGGCTCGCACCCCACGAGGCCGGCCAGCTCGGCGGCGTACTTCTCCGGGTTGGCGCTGGGCAGGTCGATCTTGTTGAGCACCGGGATGACGTGCAGGTCGGCGCCCATCGCGAGGTAGAGGTTCGCCAGCGTCTGCGCCTCGATGCCCTGGGCGGCGTCGACGAGCAGGATGGCGGCCTCGCACGCCTCGAGCGAGCGCGACACCTCGTAGGTGAAGTCGACGTGGCCGGGGGTGTCGATCATGTTGAGGATGTAGGTGCCGGGCTCGGCACCCGCCTCGTTGTCGGCCGGCACGGTCCAGGGCATGCGCACGGCCTGGCTCTTGATCGTGATGCCACGCTCGCGCTCGATGTCCATGCGGTCGAGGTACTGCGCCCGCGCGGCCCGCTCGTCGACCACGCCGGTCAGCTGCAGCATCCGGTCGGCCAGCGTCGACTTGCCGTGGTCGATGTGGGCGATGATGCAGAAGTTGCGGATGATGCTCGGGTCGGTCGATCCGGGCTTCGGCGCGTCAGCAGGCAGGGACATGGTGCGCCCCATTGTTCCAGGCTGGCCCGGCCCGGCGAATTCGGTGACCGGACGCCGTCCTCGCCGGGCCGGCCCGGGGTGTCCCTGGGTCACTCGGGCGACTCGACGAACTCCTTCGTCTTGGCGATGGCGAAGCCCCAGCCCTGGGCGAGGGTGGGCCGGGGCGGCACGGCGATCTCGTCGGCGCTGGTGACCACGTCGAGCAGCGCCGGACCGTCGTGGGCCAGCAGGTCGCGAACCGCGGCGTCGACGTCGTGCGGGTCCTCGACCCGGATGCCGTGCAGACCCGTGGCCCGGGCGACGGCGGCGAGGTCGGGGTTGTGCAGGGTGGTGCCGAAGGCCGGCAGCCCGGCCTGCTCCATCTCGAGCTTGACCATGCCGAGGCTGCCGTTGTCGAAGACCACGATCTTGACCGGGAGGTCGTGCGAGGCGGCGGTGAGGAGGTCGCCCAGGAGCATGGTGAGCCCGCCGTCGCCGCAGAACGCGATCGTCTGGCGCGTGCGGTCGAGGGCAGCGGCGCCCAAGGCCTGCGGCATCGCGTTGGCCATCGAGCCGAGGTTGAACGAGCCGAGCAGCCGGCGTCCGCCTGTCATGCGCACGAACCGGGCGAGCCAGGTCGTCGACATCCCGGTGTCGGCGGTGAACACGGCGTCGGCGGCGGCGTGCCGGTCGACCGTGGCGGCCAGCAGCTCGGGCCGCACCCGCGCGTCGGGGTTGTCGACCTTGCGGCGCAGCAGCCCCTTCGGCTTGCGGTCGTAGTCGGGGTCGACGAACGACTGCTGACGCTCGCGCCACGACTCGTGCCTCGACCGGGCGGCGTCGAGGTGCGCGCGGTCGGTCTTGGCCTGCACCAGCGGGAGGAGGGCCTCGACCGTCTCCCCGGCGTCGCCGACGACCGGGTGGGTGACGACCGCGCGGCGTCCGATGTGGCGGCCGGCGTGGTCGATCTGCACGACCGGGACACCCTCGGGCAGGAACTCCACGTAGGGGAAGTCGGTGCCGACCATCAGCAGCAGGTCGCAGCCGTCGAAGGCGACCTTGCTGGCCGGTCCGCCCAGCAGTCCGGACAGACCGACCTCGTGGTCGGTGCCCTCGAAGCCCTCCTTGGCCTGCAGCGTGATCACCATCGGCGCCGCCAGTCGCTCGGCGAGCGCGAGGGTGGCCGCGCGGGCCGGTCGCGCGCCGCGCCCGACGAGCATCGTCACCCGCTCGGCGACGTTGATCGCGGCCGCGGCCGCGCCCAGGGACTGCAGGTCCGGTCCGGCGGCGGCCGCGGGTCGGGCGAACCGACCCGGCGCGACGGCGCTGGGCAGCTCGAGCCCGCCGACGTCGCCGGGCAACGTGAGCACGGCGACCCCGCGCTCGGTCAGGGCGGCGTTGGCGGCCTGCTCGACGATGCCGGGCAGCTGCTTCTCGCTCGTCACGGTCGCGGTGAACACGGCGACGTCGCTGAACAGCACGTCGTTGTCGACCTCCTGGAAGAAGTCGCTGCCGATGTCGGGTCGGGGCACCTGGCCGCAGATGGCCAGCACGGGCGTGTGCGACTTCTTGGCGTCGTACAGCCCGTTGAGGAGGTGGATCGCGCCGGGCCCGACCGTGCCCATGCAGACACCCAGGCGGTCCGTCAGCTGCGCCTGCGCGCCGGCGGCGAACGCGGCGACCTCCTCGTGCCGCACTCCCATCCACTCGATGCGGTCCTCGCGCCGGATGGCGTCGGTGACCGGGTTGAGCGCGTCGCCGACGACCCCCCAGACCTGGGTGACGCCGTGCTCGGCCAGGGACTCGACGAGGTGCTCGGCGATGGTGGTCATGTGTCCACGCTGGCACTCGCCCCGGCTCGTGGGACCACCCGGAGTGACGGGTGCGGGGGCAGGATGCGGGCGGCCCGCACCTGGCTCAGGGCGTAAAGCGGTCCGGGTCGGCGGCGTCCCAGTCGGCGCGCCAGGCCGGCGGTGCATCGGTGAGCAGCTGGCCGGGAGCGAGGTAGTCGAACATCTCGGCGTAGGAGCGGATCGTCTGGTGGTCGACCCGGCGGCGCAGCTGGTGCGGGGCGAGGTCGTCGAAGGAGTGCAGGCCCATCGAGGCGACGACCTTGGTCGCCGCCGTCATCACCTCGCGCTGGTAGCTGGCGACGCGCTGCGTCTTCGTCGGGACGTCGAGCGCCCGCGTGCGCTTCGGGTCCTGCGTCGCGACGCCCACCGGGCAGGTGTTCGTGTGGCATGTCTGAGCCTGGATGCAGCCGACGGCCATCATCATCGAGCGCGCGGCGTTGGTGTAGTCGGCGCCCTGGATGATGCGCTTGACCACGTCGACGCCGGTGGCGACCTTGCCGCTGGCCCCGACCCTGACTCGGTCGCGCAGGCCGACACCGACCAGGGCGTTGTCGATCGTCATGAGCGCCTCGGTGAGCGGCATGCCGACGTGGTCGGCGTACTCCATCGGCGCGGCGCCCGTGCCGCCCTCGGCGCCGTCGACCACGACGAAGTCCGGCGTCGTGCCCTCCTCGACCATCGCCTTGCAGATCGCCAGGAAGTCGACCCGCGAGCCGAGACACAGCTTGAACCCGGTCGGCTTGCCGCCCGAGAGCTCGCGCACGTGCCGGACGAAGAGCACGAGCTCGCGCGGCGTCGAGAACGCCCGGTGGTACGCCGGCGAGACGACGGTCTCGCCGACCGGCACGCCCCGGGTCGCGGCGATATCGGCGTCGACCTTGGCCCCCGGGAGCACGCCGCCGAGGCCGGGCTTCGCGCCCTGACTGAGCTTGATGTTGATCATCTTGACCTGCGGGTCGGCCGCCTTCTCGGCGAAGACCCGCTCGTCGAAGCCGCCGTCCGGCGTCCGGCAGCCGAAGTAGCCGGACCCGATCTCCCAGACGAGGTCGCCGCCGTGACGGTGGTGGGGACTGATGGCCCCCTCGCCGGTGTCGTGGGCGAACCCGCCGAGCGCGGCGCCCTGGTTGAGCGCCTGGATCGCCTGAGCGCTCAACGAGCCGAAGCTCATCGCGCTCACGTTGAGCAGCGCCAGGTCGTAGGGCTGCGTGCACTCCGGGCCACCCACCCGCACCCGCGGCGGCACCGGCATCGGGTCGACCGGGCGGCTCGAGTGCACCAGGTACTCGTAGCCGACCGCGTAGAGGTCGCGCTCGGTGCCGAACGGCTGCTCCTCCTGGGCCCCCTTGGCGCGCTGGTAGATCGACGAGCGGGTGTTGCGGTCGTAGGGCCGGCCGTCGAAGTTGCGCTCGATGAAGTACTGCTGCAGCTCGGGCCGGATCTCCTCCATCAGGAAGCGCATGTGCCCGATCACCGGGTAGTTGCGCAGGATCGCGTGCTGCTTCTGCACCAGGTCGTGCACGCCGACCACGAGCAGCACCACCGCCACCGCGGCGAGCAGGATCCAGCCCGGACCGCCGATGGTGGCCGCGAGCGTGGCGACGGCGCCGACGAAGACCAGGGAACCCAGCACGTAGAAGCGCAGCACGAGGCGTTTCTACCAGCGCCGGGCCGACGTCGACCGTCACGGTGACCGCCCATGGGTGAGGATGCCACGCGTGAGTGAGCGTCGTGCCTACCCCGCGCCCGTCGGCCGGACCGCCCAGCGGCTCGAGTGGCAGCACCTGCCCCCGCGGGTCCGCGCGGTCGTCGAGCAGCGCATCGGGACGACGGTCGCCGACGCGCGCTCGCAGACCTCCGGCTTCACGCCCGGGTTCGCCTCCGTGCTCACCGGCGCCGACGGGTCGCGACACTTCGTCAAGGCCGCCTCGGTCAAGGCGCAGCGGATGTTCGCCGAGTCCTACCGCACCGAGGCCCGCAAGCTCGCTGCACTCCCCGACGGCGTCCCGGCCCCGCGGCTGCGGTGGCTCCACGACGACGGCGAGTGGGTGGTCCTCGGCATCGAGCACGTCGAGGGCCGCGCCCCCCACCGGCCCTGGACCGACGCCGACCTGACGACCTCGCTCTCGATGCTGGCCACCACCGCCGAGCACCTCACGCCACCGCCCGCGGGACTCGCGCTCGACACCTTCGAGGACGCGTTCGCCGGCTGGCCCGCCCACTGGGACTACGCCCGCGCCACCTTCGTGCTCCCCCACGGCGCCGAGGCGGCCGCGCTCGCCGCGCGCTACCCCGAGGTGTGCGGCGGCACCACGCTCGTGCACACCGACGTGCGCGACGACAACATCCTCCTGCGACCCGACGGCACCGCCGTGCTGTGCGACTGGAACTGGCCGGTCGTCGGAGCCGCCTGGCTCGACCCGCTCTTCCTGCTCATCGGTCCGCGCGGCGACGGCCTCGACGTCGAGGCGGTCCTGGCGGGGCACCCGGCCTTCGCCGGCGTCGAGCCCGAGTCCGTCGACATCATGCTCGCCCTGGTCATCGGCTACTTCCTCAAGACCGCCGACGACCCGGTGCCTCCGACCTCGCCGTTCATCCGCGAGCACCAGCGCTGGCAGGCCGACGTGCTCTGGGACTGGCTGTGCGAGCGGCGGGGCTGGGAGACCGGCGAGTGAGGCTCGTGAATTAGGCCGCCCCGGACCCCACTGGTAACTTTGGGGGTCGCGTGCCATGACGCTGAGTCCACGCGCGCACGCAACCAGACTTCAGTCCAGTACCCCGAGCAGCAGAGGCGAAGGCACACCCGTGGCGAACATCAAGAGCCAGATCAAGCGCAACAAGCAGAACCAGAAGCGCTACGAGCGCAACAAGGCTGTGAAGACCGGTCTGAAGACCGCGATCCGCAAGTTCCGTGAGGCCGCCGAGTCCGGCGACAAGGAGCAGGCCGTCGTGCTGGGCCGTGAGGCCAACCGTCAGCTCGACAAGGCTGCCTCGAAGGGCGTCATCCACAAGAACCAGGCGGCCAACCGCAAGTCGTCGATCTCCAAGAAGGCTGCCGCTCTCTGAGCCCGGCGTCTCCCGCGGCCCGTCACCTCCTCGGTGGCGGGCCGCGGTCGTCTGTCGGCACCGTCGCCGGTCGCCGGAGCGAGGATGCGCTCTAGTCGCGCAGCGCTGCGACGGTGAGCACCAGCCGCTCGAGCGCGTAGGCGGCGTCGCTCGCGGCGCCCTTGACGTCGGCGTCGGCCTGGGCGACAGCCCGGATCGCACGCGCAAGCCCCTGCTCGGACCAGCTCTGCGACTGACTGCGGATCGTCTTGAGCTTCCACGGCGGGACGCCGATCTCGCGCGCCAGGTCGCCCTCGCGCATGCCACGGGGCGCGCCCTTGTAGCGGGCCAGGCCGCGGACGCTGCCGGCGAAGGCCGAGGTGATCAGCACCGCCGCGGTGCCGTTGTCGAGCGCCCAGCGCAGCTCTTCGAGGGCCTGCTCGCGGCGCCCGTTGAAGGCGTGGTCGGCGACCGCGAACGACTTGGCCTCGGCCCGGCCACCGAAGTAGCGGCCGACCTTGTCGGCGGTCAGCTTCTCGCCCGGGAAGTCGTTGGTGAGCTGATGGCTGGCCGCGGCCAGTGACCGGAGGTCCTGGCCGACGGCCTCGACCAGCAGGCGGGCGGCGTCGTTGTCGATGCTCGCGCCGTGCCGACGGACCTCGGCGGTGACGAACCCGGGGAACTCGGAGGCCTTGAGCTCCTCGGACTTGTGCTCGGTGACGGTCTTCAGCTTGCGCAGCTTGGTGAGGTGGCCGGACCCCTTGGGACCGCCGCCGTGCACGAGCACCAGCGCGACGTCGTCGACGGGCGCTGCGGCGTAGTCGAGCAGGCCGGGCGCCGCGTCGTCGGTGAGGTTCTCGAGGCCGTTGACGACGACGAACCGCGTGCTGGAGAACAGCGACGGCGCGGTGAGCTCGCCGAGCGTCGCCGCGCTCAGGTCGGACGCGGCGCTGTCGGCCACCTCGGTCTCGGCGTCGTGAGCCAGCACGGCCGCCCGCGCCACCTGGATCGTGCGCTGGTTGAGGAACTCCTCCTTGCCGGTCACGAGGGTGACCCGGCCGAGCACGTCTCCGGCTTGCATGTCGCCACCTTGGCACAGCCCACCGACAGTGCGGCGCCAGGCCTCACCGCCGCACGAGCCGCACCCCGTCGCCGTCGGGCACCACCACCACGGTGCCGTCCAGGTCGGTGCGCGCGACCTCTGCCCCGACCTCCTCCAGCGCCGCCAGGACGCCGGCGTTCGGATGGCCGTAGTCGTTGTCCTCCCCCACCGGCACCAGCGCCACGTCGGCGCCGAGCGAGGTCAGCCACCCGACGTCCTGGTAGCGGCTGCCGTGGTGCGGCACCTTGAGGACGTCGACCTGCAGGCTCGGCAGCTCGCGGGCCAGCACGGCCTGGCCGGGCGGCTCGAGGTCGCCGGTCAGCAGGATGCGGACGCCACGTACCTCCGCGACGAGGACCACGCTCGCGTCGTTGGCCGTGCTGCCGTCGCCCGGCCCGGCCCGCGGGTCCCCGGACGGCGGCCACACCGGCTGGAGGGTGACGTCGCCGACGGTCGTCGCCGTGGTGGCGGGCAGCGTCGGCACGACGCCGACCTCGCCGGACTCGGCCACCACCTCGTCGACGGCGTCGGGCGGGTCGAGCAGCGACGTCGTCCAGACCGCACCGACCACGCGGTCGTCGAGCACGCCGGGGAGCCCGTCGACGTGGTCGGCGTGGAAGTGCGTCAGCACCACCAACGGCACCTGCTCGATGCCGAGGTCGTCGAGACACCGGTCGATGGCGCCCGGGTCGGGGCCGGCGTCGACCACGACGCCGCTGCCCGGGCCGGCCCGGATCACCAGCGCGTCGCCCTGACCGACGTCGCACATGGCCAGCACCCAGCCCTCGGCCGGCCAGCCCGGCGTGGGGAGCCGGACCGTCGTGACCAGCACCAGGACGGCGACCAGCGGCACGGTGCGCCGGGCCGAGCGGAGCAGCCACGGTGCCGCGGCCGCGAGGGCGACGCACGCGGCCGTGAGCACCACCAGCGCGGTCGCACCGGTGCCCCACTCGACGGCCGCCAGCGGCAGCTCGGCACCACGGCGGGCCACGGCCGCGATCCAGCCGACGCACCAGCCCGCCCCCGTGCCCAGCAGCCGACCGAGGGGGGCCGACACCAGCGCCACGAGCCCGCCGCCCAGCCCCAGCACCGTCGCCGGCCCCACGGCCGGCGCGACCACCAGGTTGGCCAGCACCGCGACGATGCTGACCTGGCCCGACAGCGCCGCGACCACCGGGGTGCACGCCACCTGGGCCGCGGCCGGCACCGCGACCGCCTCGGCCAGCCACCGGGGCAGCCACCGCGCCATCGCGTCGCGCCAGCCGGGCGCCAGCAGCACGATGCCGGCCGTGGCGAGCGCCGACAGGGCGAAGCCGGCGGACGTGGCCAGCGCCGGCTGCACCAGCAGCAGGACCACCACGGCCACGCCGAGCCCCCGCGTCGCCCGGAGCCGCCCGTTGCTGCCGAGGGCCAGCAGCCCGACCGTGCCCATCGTCGCGGCGCGCAGCACGCTCGGCTCGGCCCGGGCGACCAGCAGGAAGCCGATGATGCCCAGCCCGGCCACCGGCACCAGCCACCTCCCCCGCACCCGGCACCACCGGGCCAGCACGAGCAGGAACCCGACGACGAGGGTGAGGTTGGTGCCGCTGACCGCGGTCAGGTGGGTCAACCCGGTCGTGCGGAACGCGTCTTCGAGGGCAGGGTCGAGGCCGGCGTCGTCGCCGGTGACCAGGGCCGGGACGAGCGCGCGCTGGTCGTCGGGTCGGTGCGCGACCGCGTCGCGGATCGAGGCGCGCACTGCGGCGGCGCCCCGCCACCACACGTCGGGCGGCGCCACCCGGGTGGGCGGCCCCGCCCCGGTGAGCAGCGCCGAGACGCCGTCGCGAGGATCGTCGGGCTCGACCAGCCGGCCGGTCGCCGCCACCGTCGCGCCGAGCGGCTGCCGCAGCCAGGCCGGGTCGCCGAGCACCACCACCGGCGCCCGCACCCGGTGCCGCTCACCCCGGCCGGCGACCTCGCGCACCGACAGCCGCACCACGACCTGGTCGCCGAACCGGCTCGCCACCGCTCGCGGGTCGGACGAGACGACCCCGACCAGCTCGACGGCCGCCCGCTCGCGGGCGAGGTCGGCCACCGGGTTGTGCGAGGTCGCCTCGACGCGGACCCACGCCGAGGCGACGACGGCGAGCCCGACGACGGTCGCGGCGAGCACCGCGGCCACGCCCCCGCGCCCGCGTCTCGGACCGGCGACCAGCAGGCCGACCACGGCCGATCCGGCGACGACGGCGAGGCAGACACCGCGGGGCGCGACGGCGAGCAGCCCGCCGGCCCAGGCGGCGACCGCGAGGAACGGCATGCGCAGGTCGGCGCCCGGGTCGGTTCCCGGGTCAGTGCCCGGCCCGACGCCGGGGTCAGGATCGTCGATGCGCGGCACGCGGTCACACCGTCACCAGCGGGGTGAGGACCGCGAGCGTCTTGTCACCGATGCCGTCGACCTCGAGCAGCTCGGTGACCGCGGAGAAGCCACCGTGCTGCTCGCGCCAGGCGATGATCGCCGCCGCGGTGACCGGACCGACCTGCGGCAGCGCCTCGAGCGCGGGCTGGTCGGCGAGGTTGAGGTCGACCAGCGCACCCGGCGGCGACGCCATGCCACCGCTGCCGGTGCCGCTGCCGGTGCCGGACGACGGGGGTGGCCCCGGGGCCGCACCACCGTCGACCCCGACCAGGATCTGCTCTCCGTCGACGAGCACGCGCGCCAGGTTGAGCGAGGTGAGGTCGACCGCGGGCCGGGCCCCACCTGCCTGCTCGAGGGCGTCGACGACCCGCGCGCCGGCGTCGAGGACGACGATGCCGGGACGACGCACCTTGCCGGCGACGTCGACGGTGACCGTGCCGGCCTCCGCCCCCGGCGCCGGGGAGGACGGCGTCGACGGCACCGAGGGCGGCACCGCAGGCGGCACCGACGGCGGCGGACCCTCGGCCACGGAGACGAGTCCGTCGGCCGGGTTCACGGGTGCGGCCTGGGGTGCGGGGTCGTCGCGCACGACCTGCCAGCAGGTGTAGGCAAGTCCCACCGCCACCAGCAGCGCGACCACCGCCAGCGGACCCGGGCCGAGCGCGACCCGGCCGCGGAGCGTGTCGGGCAGGGCGGCCGACCACGCCCCGGCCCGGCGCGAGGCGTGTCGTCCCGGCTCGGGCAGCAGGGCCGGCGCGGGCGCACGCGCGGCCTGGGGGACGTCGGGCGCCACGACCGGCGGCGCGGGCCCGTCGTCGTCGGTGACGGCGTGCAGCACCGGGCGCGCCGAGACGTGGGTGTGCCCGCCCCACCACTCGTCGCCCACCGCCGCGCCCTCCTCCTCGCGAGCGCTGGCGAGCTGGTCGGAGAGCAGGGCGAGCCGTCGGGCCACGGCGTCCTGGTGCTCGGGACTGGGTCGTCGACTGCGCATGGCGGCGAACCTAGGCGCGCCCGGAGACAGCGGCGACCGGCCGGGGCGGCCGCTGTGGACAACTCCCCGGGAACGGCTCCTGTGGACGGTTCCGGGACGTTTCCACAGGCCGCGACCGGCCGGGGCCGGGGTCCTACCGGTCGGTGGGCGCCGGCGCGACGCAGACGGCGAGCATCCCGGGTCCGACGTGCGCCCCGAGCACCGCACCCACCTCGGAGCACCCCACGTCGCCGACGAGCTGCTCCCCCAGCCGCTCGGTGAGCTGCGTGGCCAGGTGCTCGGCTCGCTCGGAGCTCGCCAGGTGCGCCACCGACACCTCGACGGCGTCGTCGCCCGCGGCCTCGACGGCCAGCTCGGCCAGGCGCGCCAGGGCCCGCCCCGACGTCCGCACCCGCTCGAGCGACTCGACGACGCCGTGCTCGATGGTCAGCAGCGGCTTGACGGCGAGCGCGCCGCCGAGGAGCGCGGCCGCGGCCCCGATGCGGCCGCCGCGGCGGAGGTACTCGAGGGTGTCGACGTAGAAGTACGACGCGCAGGCCGCGGCCACGTCGCGGGCGGCCCTGGCCGCCTCGTCGGCGCTCGCCCCACCGGCCGCCGCCCGTGCGGCGGCCGCCACGGCGTAGCCGGTCGCGACGCCCACCTGGCGGGTGTCGACGCAGACCACCGGCACCGCCGCGTCGCGGGCCGCCACCTGGGCCGACTCGAACGTGCCGCTCATGTCGCCCGAGAGGTGCACCGAGACGATCGCGGTCGCGCCGGCGTCGACCAGGCCGGCGTAGACCGCACGGAACACCTCGGGGGCCGGGCGCGACGTGCTCACCGAGCGGTGGGCCCGCAGCGCGGTGGCCACCGCCTCGGGGGTCGCCTCGGGCGCACCCTCGTCGAAGACCTCGTCGTCGACGACGACCTGCAGCGCCACCACGGTGACGCCGAGCCCGGCCGCGACGTCCGGCGGGAGGCTGGCCGTCGAGTCGGTGACGACCACGACCTGGGACATGGGCGCGAGACTAGTGGCCCGCGACGTCACACGACGACGTTGACCAGCTTGGGCTCGCGCACGATCACCTTGCGCACCTCGCGGCCGGCGATCGCGGCGACGACGGTGTCGTCGGCCAGCGCCCGGGCCTCGAGGTCGGCGGCGGTGATGTCGGGCGCGACCTCCAGGCGGGCCTTGACCTTGCCCTGGATCTGCACGACGGCGGTCACCGACTCCTCGACCAGAAGCGCCGGGTCGACGACGGGCCACGGCGCGTGCGCGACCGACGGCGCGTGGCCGAGCCGCTCCCACATCTCCTCGGCCACGTAGGGCGCGACCATCGAGAGCAGCTTGGCGACGGTCTCGGCTGCTTCGCGCACGGCCGGGTCGGCGCCGCCGACGCCCGTGTCGATGGCCTTGCGGGTGGCGTTGACCAGCTCCATCGTGCGGGCCAGCATCACGTTGAACCGGTGGCTCTCGACCAGCGTCTGGGCGTCGTCGACCGTGCGGTGGGTGACACGGCGCAAGGCGACGTCGCCGGTGGCGGGGTCGGCGTCGGGCGCCGACGTGACGTCGCCACTCAGGCGCCACGCCCGCTGCAGGAAGCGCAGCGAGCCCGACGGGCTCATCTCGGCCCAGTCGATGTCGTCCTCCGGCGGGCCGGCGAACACCAGCGTGAGGCGGACGGCGTCGACGCCGAACTCCTCGAGCTGTGCGCCGAGGTTGACCCCGTTGCCGAGCGACTTCGACATCTTCTTGCCGTGGTTGATCACGAAGCCCTGGTTGAGCTGGGCGGCGAACGGCTCGCGCACGTCGAGCATGCCCATGTCGGCCAGCACCTTGGTGAAGAACCGCGCGTACAGCAGGTGCAGCACGGCGTGCTCGACCCCGCCAATGTAGATGTCGGCCGGCATCCACGCCTTGGCCAGCTCGACGTCGAACGGCCCCTCGGTGTAGCCGGGCGAGCAGTAGCGCAGGAAGTACCACGACGAGTCGACGAAGGTGTCCATCGTGTCGCTGTCGCGGGTGGCCGGGCCGCCGCACGAGGGGCAGTCGACGTTGACCCAGTCGGTGGCCGCGGCCAGCGGCGAGACGCCCTTGGGCTTCAGGTCGGCCCCGCGCAGCTCGGGCAGCGTGACCGGCAGCTGGTCGTCGGGGACGGCGACCTCGCCGCACGCCTCGCAGTGCACGATCGGGATCGGCACGCCCCAGTAGCGCTGGCGGCTCAGCAGCCAGTCGCGCAGGCGGAAGTTGACGGTGCCTTGGCCAAGGCCCTCGGCCTGCAGGTGCTCGATCGCCCGGCGAACGCCGTCGGCCTTGGTCTCCACGCCCTCCAGCAGGGGCGAGTTGACGTAGGCGCCGTCGCCGACCGTGGCCTCGAAGGTGACGGCGGGGTCGTCGGTGCCGGGGACGTCGACGACGCGGCGCACCGGCAGGTCGAAGACCTTCGCGAAGTCGAGGTCGCGCTGGTCGTGCGCCGGAACGGCCATGATCGCGCCGGTGCCGTAGTCGGCCAGCACGTAGTCGGCGGCCCAGATCGGGATCTGCTCGCCGTTGACCGGGTTGGTCGCGTGGACGCCCAGGAACACGCCGGTCTTGGGCCGGTCGGTCGCCATGCGCTCGATCTCGGACGCCGTGCGCACCTGCTCGAGGTAGGCCTCGTAGGCAGGTCGCTGCTCGTCGGTGACCAGCTCGGCGGCCAGGGCGGCGTCGGCCGCGACGACCATGAAGGTGGCGCCGTACAGGGTGTCCGGTCGAGTCGTGTAGACGGTGAGCGGCGCCTCGCGCCCGGGCACGACGAAGTCGACGTGGGCTCCCTCGGAGCGACCGATCCAGTTGCGCTGCGCGGTGACGACGCGGTCGGGCCAGGTCGGCGCCAGCACCTCGAGGTCGTCGAGCAGCTCTTGGGCGTAGTCGGTGATCTTGAAGTACCACTGGGTCAGCTCGCGCTTGGTCACCGTGGCCCCGCAGCGCTCGCAGGTGCCGTCGACGACCTGCTCGTTGGCCAGCACCGTCTGGTCGTTCGGGCACCAGTTGACGGGGCTGTTGCGGCGGTAGGCCAGGCCGCGCTCGCGGAAGCGCAGGAACAGCCACTGGGTCCAGCGGTAGTACTCGGGGTCGCTGGTGTGCAGCCGGCGCGACCAGTCGAAGCTCAGCCCGAACTTCTTGAACGAGTCGTACTGGGTCTCGATGTTGGCGTAGGTGTAGGTGGCCGGGTGCTCGTCGTTGCGGATGGCGGCGTTCTCGGCCGGCAGCCCGAACGAGTCCCAGCCCATCGGGTTCATGACCTCGTAGCCGCGGAAGCGCCAGTAGCGGGACACGACGTCGTGCAGGGCGGTGACCTCGGCGTGACCCATGTGCAGGTCGCCGCTCGGGTAGGGGAACATCGTGAGCGCGTAGCGCTTCTCGCGCTCGCCCGCGAGCACGGCGGCGTCGTCGGCGACGAAGGGCTGCAGGTCCTCCCAGACCTGCTGCCACTTGGCCTCGACGCTCGCGACGTCGTAGGACGTCGCCTCGCCCGCCGGCCCGGCGCTGTCGGTGCTGTGGTCGGTGCTCATCTGCTGCTCCTGGTGGGGATCCCTGCGGTGGACCTCGGGGTAGACATGAAAAAACCCCTCGCATGGAGGGGTGGCCGCGCGATCAACGAGTGATCAGCGCGGCTGGCCGAGAAGCAGGCTGTGGGTGCTCACGCCGTGATCGTATCGCGCGTCAGGGCTTGAGCATCATCGGCATCAGGCCGTGCACCTGGGCGACGAGGTCGTCGAGGACCTCCTGGCCGCCGTCCTGGTGGGCGAGCAGTGCCTGCTGGAACAACCCGTCGAGGACGCCGTAGGCCGCGGCCGGCGCGAGGGCGGGCTCGCGGCCCGCGAGCCGGGCGTAACGGTCGACGACGCGCCAGATCATCTGCTGCAGCGTGGAGTCGATGTGGGTGACCGCGTCGCGCAGTCCGGGCTCGAACATGCTCTGTGCCCGCAGGTCGTACCAGAGGCGGTGCATGGGCGCCTCGGTGGAGAGCGTCTCGACGAGCTTGGCGGCGAAGGCGTCGAGCAGGCCGTCGGCCGTGGTCGCGTCGGCGACCACGGAGTCGTAGCGGGTGACGCACTGCGCCTTGTAGTAGCGCACGCAGTAGACGATCAGCTCGAGCTTGTCCTGGAAGTAGTAGTGGACGACGCCGTGGCTGAACTCGGAGTTGGTGGCGATCTCGCGCAGGCTGGCGCGGGCGTAGCCGAGCTCGCCGAGGGTCTGCAGCGCCGACTCGGCCAGCTGGTTGCGGCGCGCGTCGTGCTTCTCAGCCGGCGTGCGGCGGGCCTCCCGGGTCGGGCTCATGCCGCCATCGTGACACAGCGAGCGGCTCGGAGAACACGCGTCCACCCAGACTCTTGACAGTCGTCCAGAAAACCCGTCAGGTTGGTGACGCGCCTCACAGTCCCCATCCCGGGGTGCACCCGACCGACGACGCTCGAGGAGACCGCATGACCGTGTTCGACCTGACCGGACGCACCGCCCTGGTGACCGGTGGAGCCCAAGGACTCGGCGAGGGGATGGCGCGGGCGCTCGCCCGCGCCGGCGCCACCGTCGTCATCGGCGACCTGCAGCACGACCTCGCCGCCACGGTGGCCGGGTCGCTCGGCGACCAGCCCGACCAGCACGCGGCCGTGCACCTCGACGTCACCGACGAGGCGTCGTGGGAGGCCGCGATCGCCACCACCGTCGAGCGCACCGGCCGCCTCGACGTGCTCGTCAACAACGCCGGGGTCGAGATCACCAGCCTGATCACCGAGATCGAGGCCGCCGACGTGCGCACCATGCTCGAGGTCAACGTGCTCGGCACGGCGCTCGGGCTCAAGCACGGCCTGCGCGCGATGCGGCCCGACGGCGCCGCCGGGCAGGGCGGCAGCATCGTCAACATCTCCTCGGTGGCCGCCACCATCGCCTTCCCCGGCATCCCGATCTACTCGGCCACCAAGTCGGCCGTCGACCGGCTCACCCGCGTCTCGGCCATGGAGGCCGGCAAGCTCGGCTACGGCGTCCGCGTCAACTGCGTCTACCCCGGCCTGGTGCCCACCGCGATGGGGCAGGGCCTGGCGGTGAGCATGGCCGACATCGGCCTGTTCGAGTCGCCCGACGCCGCCGTCGGCGCCGTCGTCGAGCAGACGCCGCTCGGCCGGCTCGGCGAGGTCGGCGACATGGCCGACGCCGTGGTCTTCCTGGCCTCCGACGCATCGAGGTTCGTCACCGGCACCGGGCTGTCGGTCGACGGCGGGATGGGGATGTGAGCATGAGCGAGACGAGCGAGAAGAACCAGAAGAAGGTCGTCGTCTACGGCGCGTCCGGCTACACCGGCCGGTTGGTCTGCGAGTACCTGCGCGAGTACGGCGTGCCGTTCGTCGCCGCGGGTCGCTCCGCCGAACGGCTCCAGGAGTCGATGGACGGCCACGTCGCCGGCATCGAGACCGCCGACTACGAGGTCGTCGAGGTCACCCACGACGTCGAGTCACTCACCGATCTGTTCCGCGGCGCGAGCGTCGTGCTCAACACCGTCGGCCCGTTCAGCAAGTGGGGCCCGCAGGTCGTCGAGGCGTGCCTGGCCACCGGCGCCCACTACACCGACACCACCGGTGAGCAGGACTGGCTGATGACCTGCGACGAGACGTACGGCGCCGACTTCGCCGCCGCCGGCCTGCTGCTCGCGCCCGGGATCGCGCACATGTACACCACCGGCGAGATCGCGGCGCAGCTGTGCCTCGAGAAGCCCGGGCTCGACACCCTCGACATCGCGGTGTTCTGGGGCGGCAGCCCGACCATCGCCTCGACGCAGACCATCCTGGTCAACGCCGCCACCTCCGCCGCGCACTACCTCGAGCAGAACGCCTACGTGCCCTTCGACCCCGGGCAGGGTCTGCTGCCCCTCGTCGTGCCAGGCCAGCACGAGCTCGCGCTGTCGCTGCCCTGGGGCGGCACCTCGCACCCGGTCTGGTTCAAGCGCGACCCGCGGGTGGCCAGCTGCAAGGCGCAGGGCGGGGTGTTCAACGCGGCGCTGATGAACGGCGTCCCGCAGATCGTCGCGGCCGCGCTCGAGGCGACCAAGGACATGAACGAGGAGGACCGCGACGCCGCGCTCACCGCCACCGCGGCGCAGGTGATGAACACGATGCCGCCCCGCGAGAACCCGCGGCTCAACAAGTCGCTCGACTCGGTGCACGCCTCCGGTCCGCTGGGCCGGGCGCACTGCGTCATCCACGGCAACCAGAACTACAAGCAGACCGGGCTCCTGCAGGCCTACGCCGCCTACTCGCTCCTGCAGCAGCCGCCGCTGCGGGTGGGCTTCGCGTCGGGGTGCCAGGCCTTCGGGCACCGTGAGCTGCTCGGCGTCCTGCGCGCGTTCGGCCTGGTCGCCGAGCCGGTGCTGACGGTCGAGGGCTGAGCCGGTGGGCGCACGGCTGGTCGACTACCTCGACAAGGGCTGGTCGGTCTCGCCCGATGCGCCCTGCCTCACCACCGACGGCGTCTCCAGCAGCTACGCCGAGGTGCGGGAGCTCAGCTTCCGCATCTCGGCGGGCCTGGCCGCGCAGGGCGTCGGGCGGGGCGACACCGTCGCGATCCTCTCGGCCAACGACCCGGTCGCGTTCGCCACCCTGCTCGGCATCAGCCGGGCCGGCGCGGTCTGGAGCCCGCTCAACCCGCGCAACGAGGCCGGGGAGAATTGCGACCTGCTCGACCTGGTCGGGTGCCGGCTGCTGGCCTTCCAGGCGGCGTTCGCGCCCCTGGTGGAGCGGATCAAGGACGACCTGCCCGACCTGCAGGCCCTCGTCTGCCTCGACGGCCACCTCGACTGGGCCCTCGACTGGTCCGACTTCCTGGACGGCGGCGACGGGGCGGTCGACCGTCCGGCCGCCGACGACCTCGCCGCGATCGTCGGCACCGGCGGCACCACCGGTCGCCCCAAGGGCGTCCGGCTCACCGGGACGAACCTCGAGACGATGACGGCCATCACGCTGATGGCCTACCCCTGGCGCGGCCGGCCGGTCTACCTCGCCCTCGCGCCGCTCACCCACGCGGCCGGCGTCCTGTGCTTCCCGGTGCTCGCGCACGGCGGCGAGATCGTCGTCATGCGGGCACCCGACGTCGGCGGCTTCCTCGAGCACGTCGAGCGCCACGGCGTCACGCACACGTTCCTGCCGCCCACGCTCGTCTACATGGTGCTCGCCCACGAGCGGCTCGAGAGCACGGATCTCTCCAGCCTGCAGTGCTTCTGGTACGGCGCTGCGCCCATGTCCGCGGCCCGGCTCGAGGAGGCCCTGACCCGCATCGGCCCGGTGATGGCCCAGCTGTTCGGCCAGACCGAGGCGCCGATGATGATCTCGACCCTCTCCCCGGCCGAGCACTTCCGCAACGACGGCAGCATCGCCACCGAGCGGCTGTCGTCGGCGGGGCGTCCGGCTCCGCTGGTGACGGTCTCGATCATGGACGGGGAGGGCACCCTGCTCCACCGCGGCGCGACCGGTGAGATCGTCGTCCGGTCGTCGCTCGTGATGGCCGGCTACCATCGCGACCCCGGGGCCACCGCCGAGGCCTCGGCGCACGGCTGGCACCACACCGGCGACGTCGGCTACCTCGACGACGACGGCTACCTCTTCATCGTCGACCGGGCGAAGGACATGGTCATCACCGGCGGCTTCAACGTCTACTCCACCGAGGTCGAGCAGGCCGTGATGGCGCACCCCGACGTGCAGGACTGCGCGGTCGTCGGGCTGCCCGACGAGAAGTGGGGCGAGCGCGTGGTCGCCGTCGTCGAGGCCCGCGGCGGCGCGACGATCGACGGCGCGGCGCTCACCGCGTTCGTGAAGGAGCGCATCGGCAGCGTGAAGGCGCCGAAGCAGGTGGAGGTGTGGGACGACCTGCCGCGCTCGAAGGTCGGCAAGGTGCTCAAGACCGACATCAAGCAGCGGCTGCATGCCGACGACACGGGGGTCAGGGGCTGAGCACCGAGTCGAGGAACGCGACCTGGGCGGCCACCGAGGTGGCGAACGGCTCGCCCTCGTAGATGGCGAAGTGGCCGACGTCGAGGCGGAGCGTCTCGACCCGGCCACCCGCCTTCCGGGCCACGGACTCCACCGCCGTGGGCGGCGCGATGGTGTCGTCGGAGGCGATCACCAGCAGCAACGGCGCCGACACCTTCGAGGCCGCCGCGACCGGGCGGTTGAGCAGGATCAGCAGGATGCCGCGGGCCAGCATCTCGTTGCGGAACGTCGGCCCCATGATCAGCTGATAGCCGGACAGGCCGTCGTGTGAAGTAATCGCGGCCAGCGACCCCGGCTCGCCCACGATCGGCAGCGTGTGACCACGCTGGACGACGCCCCGCAGCGCGTGGGCGGTGAGGCGGAGCACCTGCCGCAGGCCGGCGTAGCGCCGGATCTCCAGCACCGCGGCGAGCCCGTCCATCGCGGCGCCCTGCGAGACGACGGCGGCGATGCGCGGGTCGCGGGCGGCGACGGCGACCACGTGGCCGCCCGAGTACGACGACCCCCACAGCACGACGCGGTCGGCGTCGACGCCGTCCATGGATCGCACGTGGGCGACGACGGCGGCGTAGTCCTCGCGGTGCCGACGGTGGTCGACCGCCTGGCGCGGGATCCCGTCGGAGGTGCCGAACCCGCGGTAGTCGAACACGACGACGTCGGCCCCGGCCGCGGCGAACCGCTCGGCGAAGGGCGCGAGGCCGGCGTCCTTGGTGGCCCCGAACCCGTGCGCCATGACGACGACCGGGCGGCCGGCGGGCGTCGTCCAGGCCCCGGACGACGCCCGGTAGTGCCAGGCCGACAGCCGGACGCCGTGGCTGGTGATGTCGAGGTCGGTGCGGGGGTTCGTCACCCTACGATCACAGCATGACTGTCAACGACATGTTCCGTCTCGACGGCAAGGTCGCCGTCGTGACCGGCGCCTCCAGCGGCCTCGGCGTCGCCTTCGCGCAAGGTCTGGCCGAGGCCGGCGCCGACGTGGTGCTCGGCGCCCGCCGGGTCGACCGCCTGGCCGAGACCGCCGCCCTCGTCGAGGCCACAGGCCGCAGGGCCCTCACCGTCGCCACCGACGTCGCCGACCCCGACTCCTGCACCAACCTGGTCGCGCTGGCGATGGAGGAGTTCGGCCGGGTCGACGTGCTCGTCAACAACGCCGGCGTCGGCACCGCCGTGCCGGCGACGCGGGAGACGCCGGACGAGTTCCGGGGCGTCATCGACGTCAACCTCAACGGCTGCTACTGGATGGCGCAGGCGTGCGGTCGCGTCATGCAGCCCGGCTCGAGCATCGTCAACATCTCCTCGGTGCTCGGCATCACCACCGCGGGCCTCCCCCAGGCCGCGTACGCGTCGTCCAAGGCCGGGCTCATCGGCCTCACCCGCGACCTGGCCCAGCAGTGGACCGGGCGCAAGGGCATCCGGGTCAACGCGATCGCCCCGGGCTTCTTCGTCTCCGAGATGACCGACACCTACCCGCCCGGCTACCTCGACTCGCAGCTGCCGCGCATCCCCGCCGGCCGCAAGGGCGACCCGGCCGAGCTCACCGCGGCCGTCGTCTTCCTCGCCTCCGACGCCGGTGGCTACGTGACCGGGCAGACCCTCGCCGTCGACGGCGGGATGACGATCACCTGAGGTGGTGTGCGTACCGTGAGCACGCACCCCGGCCGCGGGGGTGGACATCCGACGGCGGCCGGGGTGCGAGCGTCTGCGGCGCCTACTGGTCGAGGTAGGCGACGACGACCGACGGCCGCGGGAAGTCGTCGGTGTGCGGCCACGTGCTGGCCTGCTCCTCGAAGGTCGCGCCGGTGATCTCGCCCGGGTGCTGGACGGCGACGAACAGCGAGCGGTCCCTGTCGGCGACCAGCGGGCCGCACGCCTCGGCGCCCTTGGGCACGGTGAGGAACTGCGTCACCCGGCCACGGTCCGGGCCCGTCACCGGCACGCGGAAGACGCCGTCGTTGGAGCCGAGCGCGTTGCCGTCGGTGGAGATCCACAGGTTGCCGACGCTGTCGAAGGCGACGTTGTCGGGGCAGCTGATCGGGCTCACCCGCCGCTTGTCGAAGCCGCCGAACCAGGTCTCGGCGGCAGCCGGGTCGCCGCAGACGAGCATCAGGTTCCAGCTGAACCGGCGTCCGGCGTGGCCGTCGCGGGCGGTCTCCTCGAGCTCGAGCACGTAGCCGTTGCGGTTGCCCGAGGCCGACGTGAGCGGCGCGCCGATCGAGGCCCGCACCATGGACGACGCCAGCGGGTTGGCCTCGTCGACCGGCATCGCCGCGCTGCCGCGGTTGGAGTTGTTGGTCAGCGCGGCGTAGATGCGGCCGTTGACCGGGTTGGGCTCGACGTCCTCGGGTCGGTCCATCTTGGTGGGCCCGACCCTGTCGGCGGCGAGCCGGGTGAAGATGAGCACGTCGTTCACCGACATCCCGGGCACGAAGGACTCCCGGTCGGTGCACAGGCGGATCCACTCGCCGGTGCCGTCGAAGCGCCCGTCCTGGGAGCCGTCCCCGGTGAGCCGGGCGACGTAGAGGGTGCCCTCGGTGAGCAGCTCGAGGTTGTGACGGCGTGCGGCGCGGTTGCCGCGGGGGTCGTAGGCCCGGCGGGAGACGAACTTGTAGAGGTAGTCGCCGCGCTCGTCGTCGCCCATGTATGCCACGGCCTGGCCCGTCTCGGCGATGGTGACGTTGGCGCCCTCGTGCTTGAAGCGCCCGAGCATCGTGTGCTTGCGCGGGGCACCGTCGGGGTCGTGGGGGTCGACCTCGACGACCCAGCCGAACCGGTGGGCCTCGTGCGGCTCGCGGGTGAGGTCGAAGCGGGCGTCGACGCTGCTCCATCCCTTGCCCTGGCCGGTGATGCCGTAGCGCGCGTACTCGGCGGAGTAGCGGGGGTCGAGCCCGGCCGAGGCGTCGAAGTACTGGTTGATGTTCTCCTCGCCGGAGAGCACCGTGCCCCACGGCGTCATGCCGCCCGCGCAGTTGTTCAGGGTGCCGAGCACCGTGCGGCCGCGCCGGTCCGCCGACGTGCGCAGCCGCGGGTCGCCGACGGCGGGGCCGGTCAGCTCGAAGGAGGTGTCGATGGTGATGCGGCGGTTCTCGGGGGTGCGGCGGCTGGGCTCGACCCGCTTCCACGAACCGGGGACGAGACCGCGGCGCACGCGGAGCACCGACATGCCGTGGTTGACCATGGCGATCGCCTTGATCTCGTCGTCGGTGTAGGTGTCGGCGGGGAACATGAGGTTCTCGTCGGTGTACTCGTGGTTCACCACGAGCAGCGCCTCGTCGCCGGGGACCGCCGCGTCGGGGTCGCGGCGCTTGAACGGGTCGAGGGGCAGCAGACCGACGTAGTCGCAGTTGTAGCCGAACTGCGTGCGGGCGGCCTCGACCGACTGCCGGTGCGCGTCGAACGCCGGACCGGCCACGACCGGGTCGCCCCAGCGGACGACGACGGCGGAGGTGAAGGACGGCGCGGTCACCAGCGCGTCCCGCCTGTTCGGCTCCACCGCCGACCACGTCCCGGTCAGCGCGGCCCCCCGGCCCGAGGGCCCGCCGGAGGGTCGGCCGGAGGGGCCGGGGCGGTGGGGCGCGGCCGCGGCCGCACCGGCCGTCGCCGTCGCCGCGGCGCCACCGACGGCCAGCGCCGTGCCGCCGAGCAGCGCGCTCTGCAGCAGCCCGCGGCGTCCGACGACCTTCGCGATCTCGTCCTGCACGTGCCCGTTCTCCGAGCGGTTGGGCTCGGGGTGGTCGCAGGCGTTGCCGCACTTGAACAGGCAGGTCATCGGGTCGCGCGAGGTGCGCCCGTGGGCACCGATCGCGTCGTGCTTCGGGGTGATCGGGAGGAGTCGACGAGTGCCGGAGGATTCGGTACTGAGAGTCATGATCGAGAAGGTAGGCGCGGCGGGCGGATGGCCCTCCACCTCGAGGTGAACGGCGGGCGACGGACGTCCGTCGGCACGGTGTCGCCGGTCGCCCAGCGGCCACCTGATCGTCATGCCCGGGACCCCTGGGCGATGCCGTGAGGTGTGGCGCGACCGGTTGGTTGGCACGTGGACATCCGACCGAAAGGAAGCACCCTCGTGCGACGCAGTACTCGCAAGACCCTGGCCGTGGCCACCCTCGCCACGACCGCCGCTCTCGGCGTCACCGCCGCCTTCGCCGTCCCCGGCGCCACGCAGCGCGTCGACCCCGGCTTCACCCAGGACCGCTCGGGCGAGCTGGCCGCCCAGATCGACCCGGCCAAGCCCCAGAACGTCATCCTCATCATCGGCGACGGCATGGACGACTCGATGATCACCGCCGCACGCAACTACTCGGTCGGCGCCGACGGCCGGTTCGCCGGCCTCGACAACCTGCCGTTCACCGGCGCGATGACGACGCACGGCCTCAAGGTCGGCGCGAACCCCGCGGACTATCAGTTGGCCTACGTCTCCGACTCGGCCCCGACCGCCTCCGGCTGGTCGACCGGCAAGAAGACCGTCGACGGGCGCCTCTCGCAGGGCCCCAGCGCCGCCGCCAACATCCCCGGCGAGAACTACAAGACGGTGCTCGAGACCTACCAGGAGCAGGACTGGCTCGTCGGCAACGTGTCGACCGCCGAGATCACCGACGCCACGCCGGCCGCCGCCGCGTCGCACATCAGCCAGCGCGGCTGCCAGGGCCCGACCGACATGGCGAACTGCGCGGTCGAGAAGAAGTCGGCGACGCCCCCCGGCCTCGGCTCGGTCGCCGAGCAGCTCGTCGACCACGACATCGACGTCCTCATGGGTGGCGGCAAGCAGCGCTTCACCCAGGCCACCGACGCCGGCTCCACGCCGCTCGCCGACGCCCAGGCCAACGGCGCCCGCCTGGTCGAGACCGAGGCCGCGATGAACGCGATCACCTCGCTCGACGACGGACCGGTGCTCGGGCTGTTCACCAACGGCAACATGACGCCGAAGTACAACCAGCTGGTCGCCGCCGCTCCCCCGGGATCCGGCAGCGCCACCACGCGGTGCACCGAGGCCGACCGCGGCGCGCAGCCCGACTTCTCCGAGATGACCGCCAAGGCGATCGAGCTGCTCGACAACGACAACGGCTTCTTCCTGCAGGCCGAGAGCGCCATGATCGACAAGCAGGAGCACGCCTCCGACATCTGCGGCGCGATCGGTGACCTCGAGGAGCTCGACGAGGCCGTGCAGGTCGCGCTCGACTTCCAGGCCGACAACCCCGACACGCTCATCATCGTCACCGGTGACCACGCGCACTCGACCCAGATCGTCGGCGACGGCTCGCAGGGCCGTCAGACCGCGACCGTGCAGACCTTCGACGGCGACCCGATGAGCGTGGCCTACTCGACGTCCGCCTCGGGCTCCAACCACACCGGCGCCCAGATCCGCGTCGCCGCCTCCGGCCCGCAGGCCGCCAACGTCACCGGCGTCATCGACCAGACCGACCTGTTCGCCACGCTGCTCGGACGCACCCCGAGCACGCTGCCCCCGGGCCCGACGCCGCCCGCCCCGCCGGCCACCCCGCTCAAGCCGTCGGTCTCCGTCGCCGCCCAGCCGTCGATCCGCCGCGCGGTGCTGAAGAAGGCCGGTCTGCCGGTCTCGATCGCCGCCGCCGGCACCACCCAGGTCACGCTCACCGTGCGCAACAAGGGCAAGGTCCTGCTGACCAAGACGGTCTCGCCCCGCGGCACCACCGCCTGGGTGAAGATCAAGAGGAACATCACCGGCCCGCTGACCCTCCAGGTCCGCGGCACCGGCAAGGGTGGCACCGCCACCGCGACCAAGACGGTCCGCACGCGGTGAACTGCCTCGCTTCGCTTCGGCTGCTGCGGCGCCTTTGAGCGACCGTCTCCGTCGCGGCCCGTGTGGTCGGGCTGACCTTCGGTAGGCAGCCGCGCCGGACACGATCGCGCGCCGCAGCGCAGCAGGGCGGAAGTTGCGGGCCGGCGTCCTCCGCGGACGCCGGCCCGTGCCGCGTCGGTCTCCTCGGCCCGCCGTCAGCCGCTCGAGGCGGGACCGCGCCGGGTCCAGCGAGCCCGGGCGTGCAGGTAGGCCGGCGCGCTCGCGTAGCCCAGGCGCGCCGCGAGGTCGTCGAGCGGCAGCGTGGAGCGTCCGGCGGTGAGCGCCTCGGCCATCGACGAGCGCACCTCGTCGACGAGCTCGCGGTAGGAGACGCCCTCCTCGGCGAGGCGCCGCCGCAGCGTCCGCTCGGTCCAGCCGAGCGAGGCGGCGACGTCCGGCATCGGTGCGCCGTCGCGCAGCCGCTGGACGACGAGCACGCGCACCTCGGCGGCCAGGCCCGTGCGGGCACGACGCCGGTCGACCACGTCGCGGCACACCGTGGCCGCCGCCTCGAGCGCGTCGGCGCTGCGCCCGGGCAGCGGTCTGTCGAGCTGGTCGGCACCGAACTCGAGCGTCGACCGGTCGCCGTCGATGCTCAGCCGGGCGCCCACCCCGCCGGGCACGAGCTCCTCGACCACCTGCCGCACGGCCTCGGCGTCACGTTCGAGCAGGAACCGCCGGACGTCGTCCGGCAGGTCGACGGCGTCCTGGACGACCAGCACGCGCTCGCCCACCACCTCGGCCCGCGGGAGGGCGAACGCGAAGCTGAGGTCGATGAAGCGCGCCGCGGTCGCCATCGCCTCGAGCACCGTGCGCGACGACCGCACCGCGTACCCGAACGCCCCGAAGGTCGCGGCCCGGTAGGTGGCGCCCACCTCGAGCCCGACCTCGCCGAGCTCGCTGCGCAGCGTGCGGACGACGCGCAGCTCCTGCGCCGCCGTCACCTCGCGGCCGGCGTCGTCGAGGTCGGCGGGGCCCAGGCCCGTGCCGGCGAGGCACCGCCGCGCGCCCAGCCCGTGGCTCTGCCCGTAGCGCACGAGCACCGCGACCCCGGTCACGTCGCGCGCGAAGCCCCAGTCGTCGGCGGCGGGCTCGAAGCGCATGTCCGCAATTATCAACCCGATTCGCCCGAGCGGCTATGGCCGGCGCGCGCGGCGTCCTAGCGTCGACGCCATGGCTTCCCAGAACGGACCCCGCGTCGTCGTCATCGGCTCCGGCTTCGGTGGGCTCGGCGCCGCCCGGGCCCTGCTGCAGCGGGGCATCACCGACGTCACGATCCTCGAACGGGCCGACGCCACCGGCGGCGTGTGGCGCGACAACACCTACCCGGGCGCGGCGTGCGACGTCCCCTCGCCGCTCTACTCGTGGTCGTGGGCGCTCAACCCGGCCTGGGGACGGCGCTACTCGCAGCAGCCGGAGATCCTCGCCTACCTGCGTGCGGCCGCCGAGCGCGAGGGACTCACCGACCTCGTCGTGTTCGACGCGGCCGTCACCTCGTGCACCTGGGACGACGACGCCGCGACCTGGCAGGTCGCCTGCGCCGACGGCTCCACCTACGAGGCCGACGTCGTCGTCTCGGCGATGGGCCAGCTCTCGAACCCCGTCGTCCCCGACCTGCCGGGGCTCGAGACCTTCGCCGGGCCCGCCTTCCACTCCGCGCAGTGGCGCCACGACGTCGACCTGACCGGGCGGCGCGTGGCGGTCATCGGCACGGGAGCCAGCGCCATCCAGTTCGTGCCCGGCATCGTCGACCGGGTCGGCGCGATGACGGTGTTCCAGCGCTCGGCCCCCTACGTCGTGCCGAAACCCGACCAGGAGTACCGCAACCACCACCACCGGGCCTTCGACCGGTGGCCGGGCCTGCTGCGTGGCGAGCGGCGCACCGTCTTCTGGCTGTCGGAGAGGCTGAACGCCGCACTCGGCGGCCAGGTGCCGTGGTCGAAGCCGTTCCTGGCCGCCGTGAAGGCCGCCTGGCGGCTGCACCTGCGCCGCCAGGTGCGAGACGAGACGCTACGCGCCCAGCTCGTGCCCGACTACGACATCGGCTGCAAGCGCATCCTGTTCTCCAACGACTGGTACCCCGCCCTCGCCCGCGAGCACGTCGACGTCGTCACCCACGCCGTCGGTGCCGTGGAGCCCGGCGGCGTGCGCACCGACGACGGCACCCTGCACGAGGCCGACGTGATCATCTGGGGCACCGGGTTCGCGGCCACGGGGTTCCTCGCCGGGGTCGCGGTCACCGGCGTCGGCGACGCCGACCTGCACGAGCGGTGGGCGGACGGCGCCCACGCCCACCTCGGCCTGTCCGTGCCCGGCTTCCCGAACTTCTTCACGATCTACGGCCCCAACACCAACCTCGGCGGCAGCTCGATCATCGGCATGATGGAGGCCCAGGCCGACTACGTCGCGCAGGTGGTCGCCCGCCTCGCCGCCATCGGTCCCGGACGCCGGGTCGAGGTGCTGCCCGACGTCGAGGCCGCCTACGACGCGGAGATGCAACGACGCCTTCACGACTCCGCGTGGTCGGGCTGCGAGAGCTGGTACGTCGACGGCTCGCGCATCACCACGAACTGGCCGGGCCGGGTCGCGGAGTACCAGGAGCGCACCGCCGTCGTCGACTGGGACGAGCTGGTCGTGCGCTGAGCCCGTGCCGGGCGGTGCCACCTGGGTCGCTCCGTCCCAGCCGTCCCGTCGGCCGGTCGTCCCGAACGTCACAAGGGTGGAGTCCGGGCACGCAACCCGGCCCGACGACGTCCCCGACTCCACCATGGTGAAGTCCGGGCGTCGGGAGCGGCAGACAATGACGAAGGCCCGGTCGTGATCGACCGGGCCTTCGTGTTCGGGTGGAGGTGAGGGGACTCGAACCCCTGACCCCCTGCATGCCATGCAGGTGCGCTACCAGCTGCGCCACACCCCCGCGAACTGGAGAGAACATTACCCAATGCCCCGGGCGGACGTGAAATCGGGGTTACCCGACCGAGCGTCCGTAGGCCTGCAGCCGCAGGACGCCGTCGGCCGAGTGCTCGTGCAGCGCGGCCCAGTGGCAGTTGCCGAGCGCCCCGAGGGTGCGGAAGACGCCGTCGGGCCAGGCGAGCAGGGCGCCGACGGCGACGCGGATCGCGGCGCCGTGGCTGACCGCGACGGCGGTCTGGCCGGGCTCGGTCGCGGCGAGCAGGTCGTGCAGGGCGGCCAGCATCCGCTCGTGGACGACGCCCGTCGGCTCGGCGTGCGTCACCTGCTCGTAGTCGCCGCGACGCAGGGCGGCGAGGCTGTCGGGGTCGCGATCGGCGAGGTCGTCGTGGGTGAGGCCCTCGTAGGGGCCGAAGCCGAACTCGCGCAGGCGCGCGTCGAAGGTGACCTCGAGCCCGCAGGCCGCGGCGACGGGGGCCACGGTCTGCCGGGTGCGCTCGAGGTCGGAGCTCCAGACGACGGCCGGCGACAACGCCGCGACGGCCGGGGCGACCGCCTCGGCCTGGGCGCGGCCGACGTCGTCGAGGCCGACGTCGAGCTGACCCTGGAGGCGTCGCTCGTGGTTGAAGGCCGTGCGGCCGTGACGGAGCAGGACGAGGGTGCGGGTCACCGCTCGTGCGAGACGACGTCGGCCGGCAGCTTGATGGTCGGGCAGTCGCGCCACAGCCGCTCGAGGGCGTAGAACTGCCGCTCCTCCTCGTGCTGCACGTGCACGACGATCTCGCCGTAGTCGATGAGCACCCATCGGCCGTCGCGCTCGCCCTCGCGGCGGATCGGCTTGGCGCCGATCTCGCGAAGCTTGTCCTCGACCTCGTCGACGATCGACTTCACCTGCCGGTCGTTGCTGGCCGAGGCGAGCACGAAGGCGTCGGTGATGGCGAGCTGGTCGCTGACGTCGAAGGCGATGATCTGGCTGGCCAGCTTGTCGCTCGCGGCACGGGCGGCGGCGACGACGAGCTCGATCGCGTGGTCGGTGGCGGTCATGAGGGTGCAACTTCCGAATAGAGGTGGTGCTTGTGGATGTACTGCACCACACCGTCGGGCACGAGGTACCAGACGGGGCGGCCGGCGCGTTGCCGCTCGCGGCAGTCGGTGGAGCTGATGGACAGGGCGGGGATCTCGAGCAAGGTGACCCGGTCGTGCGGGATCGCCTCGACCGTCGACTCCGACAGGTCGGCTCCGGGGCGGGTGCAGCCGACGAAGTGGGCGAGCTCGAAGAGCCGCTCGGCGTCGCGCCAGCTGAAGATCTCCGAGAGCGCGTCGGCGCCGGTGATGAAGTAGAGGTCGGCGTCGGGCAGCTCGGCGGCGAGGTCGCGCAGGGTGTCGATCGTGTACGTGGGGCCGTGGCGGTCGACGTCGACGCGGGAGACGCGGAATCGCGGGTTGGCCGCGGTGGCCACGACCGTCATCAGGTAGCGGTGCTCGGCCGGCGAGACGGCGCGGTCGGACTTCTGCCACGGCTGACCGGTCGGCACGAAGACGACCTCGTCGAGGTCGAACCACGACTGCACCTCGGAGGCGGCCACGAGGTGCCCGTGGTGGATGGGGTCGAAGGTGCCGCCCATGACGCCGACCCGGCGCCGGGGGGTGGCTGGCACGCCGTCGCCCGTCAGGAGTGCTCCCGGCCCCCGCCGAAGGCGATGAGACCGATGAGCAACGACATCAGGATGCCGAAGGCGAGCAGGCCCACGACCCACACCGGGACGGCCGGGTCGCCGTGCTGCTCGGCCTCCTCGGCGGCGGCCGTGACGAGGGCGGTGACGGTGCTCAGCGACATGGCCGCAGCCTAGCGGTAGGGCTCAGAAGTGGAGGAACTCGGGCAGCACGGCGTCGACGCCGAGGAAGAGCAGCCCGAACCGGATGGAGCGGCCGACGAACACGGTCGGCACGAAGACCCACATCGGCATCCGGAGGAGCCCGGCGACGGCCGCCATCGCGAGCAGCGGCGGGATGCCGACCGAGGCGGCGACGAACATCACCGCACCGGCGTAGACCGGCCGGCCCTCCATGCGCGCCGTCCAGCGCTCGTAGCCGGCCTTGACCTTGGGCGAGGAGAGCTTCTTCTGCGCCCACGCGGAGTCGGAGCCCCGTCGCGCGAGCTCGTACCAGACGATCTTGCCGACGGTGGCTCCCGCGCCCGCGGCGATGCCGAGCGCGACCGCCTTCGGGACGCCGGGCGCCGCCGTGGCCGTGGCGATGATGACGCCCTCCATCGGCAGGAACGGCACCAGGGCGGACAGGATGCTGACCCCGAACATCGTCAGCCACAGGATCAGCACCCGGTCACCCCGTGGGCTGCGGTGCCCGCTCCGGCACCGGCAGGCCGAGCTCGAGCAGCCACTTCAGCGACATGCACTTGAGCACGACGAGCCCGCAGGCGATGGCGAGTCCGAGCCACCACCACCCGGTGACCAGCAGCAGGACGGCGAACAGCGACGAGTTGACCGCCTTGGCCGGCTTCGACCAGTTCCAGCGGTAGATGCGCTCGTCGACCTCGTAGAAGTAGTTGGGGCTGCGGATCGGCCAGGCGAGGAAGGCCAGGGAGAGGAAGAAGTCGACGACCATGAACTCGAACAGGTACACCGCGACCGGCAGGATCATCTCGTGCTCGAGCGCGGCGAAGCACAGGTAGAACGCCGCGCAGTTGAGCCGGTCGCAGAGCATGTCGACGACGCCGCCGATGCGGGTCTCGCAGTCGCGCCAGCGCGCGTAGCCGCCGTCGGCCATGTCGCCGAGCCAGTAGACGGCGAGGCCGGCGACGAGCCAGGCGAGGTCCTCCTGCCACAGCCCGACGAGGCACAGCACGAACGAGGCGATCGTGCGTGCGAAGGTGATGACGGTCGCCCCGGTCCACAGCCGTTCTACGGCGGGATCGGCATGGGTGGAGCGGACGACGTCGGGCACGGCGCGACCTTACCGGCCGCGCCTGTCACGGGATCGAGCAGTCAGCGAACGTGTCCCGACCCCGTGACGACGTACTTCGTCGACGTCATCTCGGGCAGGCCCATGGGTCCCCGGGCGTGCAGCTTCTGGGTGCTGATGCCGATCTCGGCGCCGAAGCCGAACTCGCCGCCGTCGGTGAAGCGGGTGCTGGCGTTGACGAGCACGGCGGCGCTGTCGACGGCGGCCACGAACCGGCGGGCGGCGTCGTGGTCGCGGGTCAGGATGGCCTCGGTGTGCCCGCTGGAGAACCGGCGGATGTGGGCGACGGCGGCGTCGAGGTCGGCCACGACGGCGGCCGAGATGTCGAGCGAGAGGTACTCGCGCCCGAAGTCGTCGTCGGTCGCCGGCTCGACGCCGTCGAGGCGGGCGACGGTCTCGTCGCCGTGCACGGTCACGCCGGCGTCCTGCAGGGCGGTGACCAGGCGCGGCAGCAGGGTGTCGACGAGGTCGGCGTGCACGAGCAGCGACTCGGCGCTGTTGCACACGCTCGTGCGGTGGGTCTTGGCGTTGAGCACGACCGCGACGGCCTGCTCGGGGTCGGCGCTGGCGTCGACGTAGACGTGGCAGTTGCCGACGCCGGTCTCGATCACCGGCACGGTCGACTCCTCGACGACGGAGGCGATGAGGCCGGCCCCGCCCCGCGGGATCAGGACGTCGACGAGGCCGCGGGCGCGCATGAGCGCCTTCACGGTGTCGCGGGTGTCGGCCGGCACCAGCTGCACGACGTCGGCCGGCAGCCCGGCCCCGGTGACGGCGTCGCGGAGCACCGCGACGATCGCCGCGTTCGAGGCCGACGCGCTCGACGAGCCGCGCAGCAGCACGGCGTTGCCCGACTTCAGGCAGATGCCGGCGGCGTCGGCGGTCACGTTGGGCCGCGCCTCGTAGATCATCCCGACGACGCCGAACGGCACCCGCACCTGGCGCAGCTCGAGACCGTTGGCGAGCGTGCTCCCCCGCACGACCTCGCCGACCGGGTCGGGCAGGCCGGCGACGTCGCGCAGCCCCTGGGTCATGCCCGCGAGCCGGTCGTCGGTGAGCCGGAGACGGTCGACGACGTTGGCCGGCGTGCCGTCGGCCTCGGCGCGGGCGACGTCGTCGGCGTTGGCCGCCAGCAGCTCGGGCGCCCGGACGAGCAGCGCGTCGGCCATCGCGTGCAGTGCGGCGTCCTTGGTCGCGCGGGTCGCCACCGCCAGGTCGTAGGACGCCTCACGGGCGCGGACGGCGAGGGCCTGGACGTCGGAGGTGCTCACAGGGTGAGGGTAGTGAGGCGCCCTCCGCGACGACGACGGCCCCGCCACCCGGGACGGGTGACGGGGCCGTACGACGCGTGGGCTCCGTGCGGGCTACTTGCGACCCTCGATCTGCTCGGTCGCGGCGGGCAGCACCTTGTGCAGGTCGCCGACGACGCCGAAGTCGACGAGCTCGAAGATCGGCGCCTCCTCGTCCTTGTTCACCGCGACGATCGTCTTCGAGGTCTGCATGCCGGCGCGGTGCTGGATCGCACCGGAGATGCCGTTCGCGACGTAGAGCTGCGGCGAGACGACCTTGCCGGTCTGGCCGACCTGGAAGCTGTGCGGCATCCAGCCGGAGTCGACGGCGGCGCGCGAGGCGCCGACGGCGGCACCGAGCGCGTCGGCGAGACCCTCGATCGGCGCGAAGTCGCCACCGGTGCCGCGGCCACCGGAGACCACGATCGCGGCCTCGGTGAGCTCGGGGCGCCCGGAGGCCTTGCGCGGCTGGGCGGCCACGATCTGCGCCTTCTTGGCGGACTCGGAGATGGTCGCGGCGAACTGCTCGACCGTGCCGGCCGCGCCGACCTCCTCGACCGGGGCCGAGTTGGGCTTGACCGTGATCAGCGGGACGCCGGTCGTGACCTTGGCCTTGACGGTGTAGTTGCCGGCGAAGACCGACTGCGTGGTGACGCCGCCGTCCTCGATGTCGACGGCGTCGGTGATGAGGCCGGCGCCGATCTTGATCGCGAGGCGGGCGGCGACCTCCTTGCCCTCGTAGCCGGAGACGAAGAGCACGCCGGCCGGCGACGTCTTCTCGACCAGCTGCTGCAGGGCCTCGGCCTTGGGGGCCACGAGGTAGCCCTTGATCTCGGCGTCGTCGACGACGTAGACCTTCTCGGCGCCGTGCTTGCCCAGCTTCTCGGCCGCGGCCGTGCCCGCCTCGGGGCTGCCGAAGAAGACGGCCGAGGGCTCGCCCAGCTTGCGGGCGAGGGTGAGCAGCTCGAGCGTGGGCTTGCGGATCGCGCCGTCGACGTGGTCGACGACCACCAGGACTTCAGACATGTCTCAGTACCTCTCTAGATCTCAGCAGCCGCGCTCAGATGAACTTCTTGGACACGAGGAACTCGGTCAGGGCCGTGGAGCCCGAGCCGTCCTCGTCCTTGACGATCTCGCCGGCGGTGCGCGGCGGACGCTCGGTCGCCTCGTCGACGGTGCTCCAGGCGACCGACAGGCCGACCTCGCCGGCGTCGACGCCGATGTCGCTCAGCGACAGGGTCTCGAGCGGCTTCTTCTTCGCCGCCATGATGCCCTTGAACGACGGGTAGCGGGCCTCACCGGTCTGGTCGGTGACCGAGAGCACGAGCGGCATCGTCGCGCCGATGACCTCGGTGGCGGTGTCACCGTCGCGCTTGATGCGCACCTGGTCGCCCTGGCTCTCGATGACCGAGGCGAAGGTGACCTGGGGCAGGTCGAGCCGCTCGGCGAGCATCGCCGGGACGACGGAGCCGGACGCGTCGGTCGAGGCCATGCCGCAGATCACCAGGTCGGGGACGCCGACCTTCTCGATGGCCTTGGCCAGCACGAGCGAGGTGGCGATGTAGTCGGAGCCCGCGATGGCCTCGTCGGTCACGTGGACGCCCTGGTCGGCGCCCATCTGCAGCGCCTTGCGGACGGCGTCGACCGCCTTCTCCGGGCCGATGGTCAGCGCGGTGACCGTGACGTCCTCGGGGTTCTCGGACTTCTCCTTCAGCTGCAGGGCCTGCTCGACGGCGTACTCGTCGAGCTCGGAGAGCAGCCCGTCGACGCCGACGCGGTCCACGGTGTTGTCCGACTCGAACCGCCGGTCGGCGGTGGCGTCGGGGACGTACTTCACACAGACGACAATGTTCATGGTGGTGTGGCCCTGGGGGCCGCCTCCTGATGCACTCGGCGGGCCCGGGCCGATGGGACGACCCGACCCGGTAGAAGCCAGTTGCTCGCAGGTTACCGCCGCGTCACAGGCCGACGTCCACCCGTCCGGCCGCTCGACGGGCGTGACGTGGGCGACATCACGCTCTGGATCGATCCAAAGCAGGACGCAAGCAGCCCGACCGCCGAGCACGCGGCGGTCGGGCCGGTCGAGAACGCCTGCGGCCTACGGGCGACCGGGCGTGTCGGACTACTTGCCGGGCCGGATGATCCGGTCGAGCACGCGCCCGAGGATCAGCCACACGATGGCCGCGATGCCGTAGTTGAACAGCGCCGTCTTCACGTCCTGGCTCGGGTCGGTCTCGGCCTCGTCCCAGTCCTTGATCGGGTTGGCGAGGTCGAAGAAGCCCAGGTCGACGTTGTCGGCGCGGGCCAGCACCCAGTCGACGAGGTCGTTGGAGGTGTTGGCGTCGATCGCGATCAGCAGGGCCGCGACGGCCAGGATCAGTGCGAACAGGGCGCAGACGCCCCACACGACCTGGGCGAGGATGGTGCGGAACGTGGCGATCCCGGCCTCGACCGCGCCGGGGCCGCCGCCCGAGGAGCCACCCGGGCCGCGCTGCCACGGACGGCGCCGCGCCGGCTCGGCCGGGGCAGCCGGCTCCGCCGTGCCGGTGGCGGCGGTCGGGGTCGCCGTGGTCCTGGGTGTCGTGGTCTTCGTGGCCTTGGACGTCTTCGGCGTCGCTGCGGGGGCCGGCGTCGTCGCCTTCTTCAGGGCGGCCGGCGAGGGGTCGGGCTGGTCAGAGGGAGCACTCATGTGATCAATGTCCCTTGAACTGGGCCTGGCCGGGACCCTTCTCGACGAAAGATCTCATGCCGATGTCGCGGTCGTCGGTGGCGAAGGTGGCCGCGAACTGCGCGCGCTCGATCTCCAGACCGGTCTCGAGGTCGACCTCGAGACCACGGTCGATGCTCTCCTTGGCGGCCCGCACGGCGTAGGCGGCGGCGTGGCTGAACTGGCCGGCCCAGGCGAGGGCGGCGTCGTGCACCTCGGCGGCCGGCACCAGGCGGTCGACCAGGCCGATGGCGAGCGCCTCGTCGGCCTTGACGAAGCGACCGGTGAAGATGATGTCCTTCGCCCGGCTCGGGCCGACCAGGCGCGCGAGTCGCTGCGTGCCGCCGGCTCCGGGGATGATGCCGAGCAGCACCTCGGGCTGGCCGAGCGTGGCGTCGTCGGCGGCGATGCGGTAGTCGGCGGCCAGGGCCAGCTCGCACCCGCCGCCCAGCGCGTAGCCGGTGATGGCGGCCACGACCGGCTTGGGGATGCGCGCGATCGCCGTCGTCGCCGAGCTGACCGAGGCCGAGAGCTTGACCATCTCGGGGTAGGAGAGGTCGGCCATCTCCTTGACGTCGTTGCCGGCCGCGAAGACCCGCTCGCCGCCGTAGACGACGACGGCGCGGACGTCGTCGCGCTCGGCGGCCTCGGCCGCGACCTCGCGCAGCTCGCCCTGCACCTGCACGCTGATCGCGTTCATCCTCGGCCGGTCGAGCCGGATGGTGCCGACCCCGCCCGCTACCTCGAGCCGCACGAACTCACCCATGAGCCACCCTCCTAGTCGGTGTGGCCACCTGAATATCATCACGGGGGTGTCCCCCGGCGTCTGGCATCAGCTCGGTGAGCGCGCGGCCGTGTGGCCGGGGCGTCTCGAACCCCTCGGCGCGACCTGGTCGGAGGAGTCGACGAACTTCGCCGTCCACGCGCCCCGCGCCACGCGCGCGTGGGTCTGCACCTTCGACGACGCCGGAGTCGAGACGCGGCACGAGCTGACCGAGCGCACCCTCGGCACCTGGCACGGTGCCCTGCCCGGCGTCGTCCCCGGCACGCGCTACGGGTTCCGGGTCGACGGCCCGTGGCGGCCCGCCCAGGGGCTGCGGTTCAACCCGGCGAAGCTGCTGCTCGACCCCTACGCCCGCGCGGTCAGCGGCGGCCTGGCGCCCGACGAGTCGGTCTACGCCCACGACGTCGACGACCCCACGACCCGCAGCGAGCTCGACTCCGCCGGCCACGTGCCGCTCGCCGTCGTCGTCGCACCCGACGACTTCGCGTGGGGCGGCGAGCGCCCGAAGCGGCAGCGGTGGCGCGACACCGTCATCTACGAGCTGCACGTCAAGGGCCTGACCGCGCTGCACGACCGGGTCCCCGAGCACCTGCGCGGCACCTACGCCGGGCTCGGCACACCCGCGGTCACCGACTACCTGCGCGACCTCGGCGTCACGGCGGTCGAGCTGCTGCCCGTGCAGCAGTTCGCCTCCGAACCGGCCGTGTCGGCCCGGGGACTGGTCAACTACTGGGGCTACAACACGATCGGCTTCCTCGCCCCGCACGGGGCCTATGCGGCGTCCGGCGACCGCGGCGAGCAGGTCACCGAGTTCAAGCAGATGGTCAGGGCGTTCCACGACGCCGGCATCGAGGTCTACCTCGACGTCGTCTACAACCACACCGCCGAGGCCGGACCTGACGGACCGTCGCTCAGCTTCCGCGGGCTCGACGACGCCGCCTTCTACCGCCGCCCGGCGACGTGGCCGGTCGACGGCCCCGCCGACGGCGACGACCCCTACTGGGACGCCACCGGCTGCGGCAACACCGTCGACACCGACGACCCGTTCGCCCTGCGCCTCGTGCTCGACTCGCTGCGCTACTGGGCCGAGGAGATGCACGTCGACGGCTTCCGCTTCGACCTGCTCTCGGCGCTGGCCCGCACCGACCGCGAGATCGACATGCGCTCGCGCTTCATGACCGCCGTCGGTCAGGACCCGGTGCTGCGGGGGGTCAAGCTCATCGCCGAGCCCTGGGACGCGACGATGACGGGCTACAACGTGGGCAACTGCCCGCCGCCGTGGGTCGAGTGGAACGACCAGTTCCGCGACACCGTCCGCGACTTCTGGCACGGCCGGGCCGGCATCCGCGACGTCGCCACCCGGCTCGCGGGCTCCTCCGACCTCTACGCCGACGACGGGCGCTCGCCCTACGCCTCGGTCAACTTCGTCACCGCCCACGACGGGTTCACCGTGCGCGACGTCGTCAGCTACGACACCAAGCACAACGAGGCCAACGGCGAGGACAACCGCGACGGCACCGACGGCAACCGCTCGCACAACCACGGCGTCGAGGGCGAGACCGACGACGCGGAGGTCGTGGCCGCCCGGCGCCGGACGGCGGCCAACCTGATGGCCACGCTCTGCCTCGCCAACGGCGTCCCGATGATCACCGCCGGCGACGAGCGTGGCCGCACGCAGCGTGGCAACAACAACGCCTACTGCCAGGACAACGAGATCTCCTGGGTCGACTGGTCGGCCGACGACGCCTGGCTCGACGTCTACGAGGTCACCAAGGCCGCGCTGCGGCTGCGCCGCGAGCACCCGGCACTGCGTCAGCGCCACTGGTTCGAGGGCCGCCCCACGATCGTGGGCGGGCCGAAGGACCTCGCCTGGCTGCACCCGGCCGGTCGTGAGATGACCACGGCCGACTGGCACGACGATGCCCTGCGCACGCTCGGGATGTTCGTGCTCGGCTCCCCCCTGCGCTCCCCGAGCCCGCGCGGCGAGCAGCAGTCCGACCGCTCGTTCGTGCTCTGGTTCCACGCCGGCACCGGCCCGGTCGACCTGGTGCTGCCCGACACCCCGTGGGCGCGGGCCGGCGAGGTCGTGCTCTCGACCGACCCCGCGGTGCCCATCGGCACGTCGGTGGCAGCCGGCGACACGCTCGCGCTGTCCGGGCCGAGCGTGGTCGTGCTGCGCGAGGTCGGCTGAACGCAGCGCGAACACTGGGCGAAGCCCGGTGCGCGCCCCTGTCGGCGCGCGGGCCGCTCTTCCTAGGGTCCGGGTCATGGCACCCTCGGACGCCGGACGTCGTACCTTCCTGCGCTCGGTCGGCACCGTGGCGGGTCTCGCCGCCGTCGGCCTGCACCCGCTCGACCACGCGATGGCCGGACCCGGCCGACCGCGCGGCAACCCGTTCACCCTGGGCATCGCCAGCGGCGAGCCGCGTGCCCACGGCGTCCTGCTGTGGACCCGGCTCGTGCCCGAGCCCCTCTGTCCCGACGGCGGCATGCCGGCGCGACCGAGCGCCGTCCAGTGGCAGGTGGCCGCGGACCGTCACTTCCGCCGCGTGGTGCGATCGGGCTCGGCGCGGGCGCTGCCCGAGCTGGCGCACTCGGTGCACGTCGAGGTCGACGGCCTCGCCCCCGACCGCGAGTGGTTCTACCGATTCCGCTGGGCCGGCCACCTCTCCGAGACCGGCCGCACCCGGACGGCGCCCCGGGCCGACGCCCGGGTGGGGCGGCTCGACGCCGCGTTCGCCTCGCGCCAGAGCTGGACCGACGGCTACTACCCGTCGTACCGCCACCTCGCCGACGACGACCTCGACGTCATGGTCTTCCTCGGCGACTACGTCTACGAGGGCGGCCTCGGCGCCACCGGGCGCGAGCGGGCGGTCGCCGTTCCCGAGGTCTACCGCAGCGCCCCCGAGACCACCGCGGGCTGGCGGCTGCGCTACACGCTCTACAAGTCCGACCCCGACCTGCAGCGCCTCCACGCCCGCGTGCCCTGGCTGGTCACCTGGGACGACCACGAGGTCGTCAACGACTACGCCGGCACCAGCTCGCAGTACACCGACGACGACATCGGCGCCCTGCGCGCCGCGGCCTACCAGGCCTGGTACGAGCACCAGCCGGTGAGCATCTCCGCGCGGCCCACCGTCGACGGCAACGCCCGCATCTACCGCCGGCTCCGCTGGGGACGGCTCGCCCAGCTCGACCTCGTCGACGGTCGGCAGCACCGCAGCGTGCCGCCGTGCGGGTGGGGCGAGGCCGACGCCTGCGACGCCGCGTACGCCCCCGACGTCACGATGCTCGGCCGCGAGCAGGAGAGCTGGCTCTACCGCGGGCTGGCCCGCTCGCGCGCGCAGTGGGACATCCTGGCCAGCAACGTCATGCTCGCCCGGCTCGACCACGACGGTCCGGACGGCGACGTCCTGTGGCACGACGCGTGGGACGGGTTCCCCGAGGCCCGTCAGCGGCTGATCGGCGCCTGGCGCCGCGCCGGCACCCGCAACCCCGTCGTGATCACCGGCGACTGGCACTCCTCCTTCGTCAACGACATCCACGCCGACTTCGACCGGCCGAACAGTCCCGTCGTGGCCACCGAGTTTGTCGGAACATCTGTCTCGTCGAATGGCGACCGGACCCCGTACGGCCCCTACTACGGCCCGATGATCCGCCACAACCCGCACATCAGGTTCTTCGACGGCGACCGCCGCGGACACCTGCGGGTCACCGTCGACCGGCACCGCTTGCGCGCCGATCTGCAGATGGTCCGCACCGTCACCCGCCCGGACGCCGAGCAGTACCGCTTCGCCTCCTTCGAGGTGCGCGACGGCACGCCGGGCGCCGTCCGGGTCTGACGCAAGGGTTCTCCCCGACGCGCCACGCACGGACCACGTGGTGGTCTGGATCGCATGCTTCCTCCTCGTCCCCCCTTGCCCTCGCGGCGCCTCCTGCTGCTCGGCGTGATCAGCGTGCCCGTCGCGGCCGCGGCCACCTCCCGGCCGCCGAGCGCCCGCGCCGTCCAGCCCGCCCCCGCCCCGGCCCGCGCCGCGGCGCCGGAGTGCCTGGCCGACCTGATCGAGAGCGGGGCGGTGACCCATGCAGATCTCGTGGCTCGGTGACGTGCTGCGCGCCGAGGGCGTGCAGGTGGTCGAGGAACCCGGTTGGCTGACCCGCACGGCCGGGGGCACGTTCGACCCGATCGGCGTGCTGTGGCACCACACCGCCGCCCCCAGCAGCGCGAGCAACCCGGCGCCGGCGCTGAACGTGGTGATCAACGGTCGCTCCGACCTGCCGGGACCGCTGTGCCACGCGCTCGTCGACTACCACGGCGTCTTCCACCTCGTCGCGGCCAACCACGCCAACCACGCCGGGACGGCGCGCGCGAGCGGTCCGATCCCGGCCGGCTCGGGCAACACGATGCTCGTCGGCTGGGAGATCGACTACGCCGGCGACGGCGGCGCCGGCCAGGTGCAGCAGATGACCCAGGCCCAGTACGACGCCTCCGTCAAGGCGACCGCGGCCGTGTTGCGTCGCCTGGGCAAGGACGCCTCGTACGCCCGTGGCCACCGCGAGACCAGCACGAGCGGCAAGATCGACCCGTCGTTCATCGACCTCGACGCCATGCGCGCCGACGTGGCCGCCGCGCTCGGCGGCACTCCCCCGCCCGGGCCTGCGGGCACGCCGTTCCAGGTCTACGAGCCCGACGTCAACGTGCGCCCGGCCCCGAACACCCAGCAGGCGCCGGTCGGCAACCTCGGCGCGCCCGGCACGGTCTACGTGCTCTGCCAGACCGCCGGCCAGACGGTGACCGCCAACGGCTACACCAACAACCTCTGGTCGCAGATCTCCAGCCCCATCCCGGGCTACATCAGCAACGTGTTCATCCAGGGCCCGGCCTCGCTCCCGGTCGGCAGCTGCTGAGCGACGGGCACCCCGACATCGAGCCGCCACACCCCTCTGCCCGGGTGAGACCGCCGGGGTAGTCCCTGACGTAGATCAACGATGCAGCGTCGACAACGCTGATTGACGTCAGGGACTACCCCGACGGTGCCGTGAACCCGCAGGCCGGACCCGGCGCGCCGCGAGGGCGTCTCGGTGCGCGTCGAGGGTGCGCGGAGCGAGGGACGAGCGGAGCGTGCGCTCGGCGTGTGCCGAGACGGCCTCTTCAGGCGGCGCGCCCCGCGCGAAGCGGAGCGAGCGCCGTCAGGCACAGGCGCGCCGCGAGGGCGTCTCGGTGCGCGTCGAGGGTGCGCGGAGCGAGGGACGAGCAAAGCGTGCGCTCGGCGTGTGCCGAGACGGCCTCTCCAGGCGGCGCGCCACGCGCGAAGCGAAGCGAGCGCCGTCAACCAGCGCGCCAAGCGCGAAGCGAAGCGAGCGCCATCAAGCACAGCGCCATCAAGCAGACGCGACGACGCCCAGCTCGGCGTACGACGTCAGCAGCCCGTTGCTGGGCACGACGCGGACGGTGTAGCCGAAGGGTCCGCTGCGGTCGAGGGCGACCTCGCCGTCGAGGCGGAAGCGGCCGCCCTCGTAGGTCTCGGCGAGGGTGAGCGCGACGGCGTGGGTGTCGACGAGGGTGTCGTCGGACTGCGCGCGACCGTGCACGAGCTGCACCTCGACGTCGTCGGGCGTGAGCTCGCCGAGGCTGACGAAGGCGCGGACGACGAGTGCGGCGCCGACCTCGACGGCGTCGCCGACGCCGCTGGACTCGACGTGCTCGACCTTGACGTCGGGCCAGCCGCCCTTGACGCGGGCCTTCCACTGCGCGAGCTCGCGGGCTCCGGCGTAGTCGGAGTTGAGCGCGCGGGCGTTGACCGAGGCCGGGGCGTAGAGCTCGCGCACGTAGTCGCGGACCATGCGGGTGGCCAGCACCTTCGGGCCGAGCGACTTCAACGTGTGGCGCAGCATCTCGACCCAGCGGGTCGGCACGCCGTCGTGGTCGACGTCGTAGAAGCGGGGAGCGACCTCGTTCTCGATGAGGTCGTAGAGCGCGGCGGCCTCGAGGTCGTCGCGCTTGTCGATGTCGTCGACGCCGTCGGCGGTGGGGATGGCCCAGCCGTTGTCGCCGTCGTACCACTCGTCCCACCAGCCGTCGAGCACCGAGAGGTTGAGGCCGCCGTTGAGCGCGGCCTTCATGCCGGAGGTGCCGCACGCCTCGTAGGGCCGCAGCGGGTTGTTCAGCCAGACGTCGCAGCCGGGGTAGAGCGGCTTGGCCATGGCGATGTCGTAGTTGGGCAGGAAGACGATGCGGTGGCGGACCTCGGGGTCGTCGGAGAGCCGCACGATGTCCTGGATGAGCTTCTTGCCGCCGTCGTCGGCCGGGTGGGCCTTGCCGGCGATGACGAGCTGCACGGGCCGCTCGGGGTGCGTGAGCAGCGCCTTGAGCCGCTCGGGCTCGCGCATCATCAGCGTCAGCCGCTTGTAGGAGGCCGCGCGGCGCGCGAAGCCGATGGTGAGCACGTCGGGGTCGAGGGCCTCGCCGACCCACTTGAGCTCGGCCGGGGCAGCGCCGCGCTTCTCCCACGACTTGGCCAGGCGCTTGCGGGCGTCGTCGACGAGGCGCTGGCGCAGCTGGCGCTTGACCGACCAGATCTCGGTGCCGGGCACCTTGTCGACGGCCGACCAGAAGCCGTCGGTCTCGTCGCCGTCGCCGTCGGCCCCGTGGGCGGTGGCGAGCGCGAACACCTCGCGGGCGACCCAGGTGGGTGCGTGGACGCCGTTGGTGATCGAGCCGATCGGCACCTCGGCCTCGTCGAAGGCCGGCCACAGGCCCTGGAACATGCCGCGGCTGACGTGGCCGTGCAGCTGCGAGACGCCGTTGGCGCGCTGGGCGAGCCGGAAGCCCATCACGGCCATGTTGAACACTCCGCCGTCGCCGCCGGCGTAGTCCTCGGTGCCGAGGGCGAGGATGCGCTCGGTCGGGACGCCGGGCGTGGCGCCGCCGTCGTCGTTGAGGTACTGCGCGACGAGCGAGCGCGGGAAGCGGTCGATGCCGGCCGGCACCGGGGTGTGCGTGGTGAAGACCGTGGAGGCGCGGCCGACCTCGAGCGCGGTGTCGAAGTCGAGCGCCGGGCCGTCGTCGGCGACGGTGAGCTCGCGGATGCGCTCGATGCCGAGGAAGCCGGCGTGGCCCTCGTTGGTGTGGAAGACCTCGGGCTCGGGGGCGCCGGTGATGCGCGAGTAGACGCGCAGCGCCCGGACGCCGCCGACGCCGAGCAGGAGCTCCTGACGGAGGCGGTGCTCGGAGGTGCCGCCGTAGAGCCGGTCGGTGACGTCGACGTAGTGCTCGGGGTTGCCCTCGACGTCGGTGTCGAGCATCAGCAGCGGCACGCGGCCCACGCTGGCGACCCAGATGCGGGCGACCAGCTCGGGACCGTCGGGCATCTGGATCGAGATCGTGGCCCGCGAGCCGTCGGGCTCACGCAGCAGCGAGATCGGCAGTTCGTCGGGGTCGAGCACGGGATAGGTCTCCTGCTGCCAGCCCTCGCGGGAGAGCGACTGCTTGAAGTAGCCGTGCTTGTAGAGCAGCCCGACGCCGACGATCGGGACGCCGAGGTCGCTCGCGGCCTTGAGGTGGTCGCCGGCGAGGATGCCGAGGCCGCCCGAGTACTGCGGCAGGACGGCGGTGATGCCGAACTCCGGGGAGAAGTAGGCGATCGCTCGGGGGCCGGCGGGGGTGGTGGCGTCGCCGGCCAGCTTGCGCTGGTACCAGCGGTCGTCGGTCAGGTAGTGCTCGAGGTCGGCGCGGGCGGCGCGGAGCCGGTCGAGGAAGCCCTCGTCGGCGGCCAGCTCGTCGAATCGCTCGCGGCCCACGGCCCCCAGGAGGCGGACCGGGTCGCGGTCGGTGGACTCCCACAGGTCGGGGTCGACCTCGGCGAAGACGTCCTGGGTCTCGGGGTGCCACGACCAGCGCAGGTTGCCGGCGAGCTCGCCGAGCGGCGCCAGCGCCTCGGGCAGGACAGGACGGACGGTGAATCGTCGGATCGCGCGCACCCGACGACGCTAGCGCCGATTCTTGGATCGATCCAAGAATTCGGCAGATCGGGCTCAACCTGACCCCGGCTCAGGTTCGTCCGTCGTGGCCCATAACGCTGCGCGACGTGCGCCGTTGAGTCGTCATGACCTCATACCCGTCGGGCCCGTCGCGTCGTGGCCGCCTCTCGGTCGCGATCCTCGCCGCGCTGACCGCCGCCGTGGTCCACGGCCTCGCCCCGCAGCCGGCACAGGCCCACGACGAGCTCGACCGGTACACCCAGCCCACCCAGCCCGCTGCTCCTGCCGTGGGCAAGGTGCCCGACCTGTCGACCACCTTCCGCGGCATCGGCGACGAGGTGCCGGGCCTCGACGACGTCGACACCCGGGGCACCGCGCTCCCGAGCCTGGCCCAGAAGCGTGCCGCCGCCCGTCTCGGCGCCGTCGACCTGCGCTGGAACGCGTTCGGCACGCCCGCCTCGATCCTGCCGGACGACGGCGTCCTCGCCCGGGCCACGTCGGGCGACCCCGTGGCCGCGGCCCGGGCGTGGCTGAGCGCCAACAACGCCGTCTTCGGCATCAGCAAGGCCCAGGTCGCCGGCCTGCAGGCCATCGACCAACGGCTCGCCTCCTCGAACGCGCACGCGGTCTTCTTCCGCCAGCGGTTCGGCGCGCTGCTGCCGGCCCTCGGTAGCGCGGTCACCGTCGGCGTCGCCGACGGCAGCATCGTCTACGCGTCGTCGTCGATCACCAGGACCACCCAGCAGCCCCCGCGGGCGCGCCTGAGCCCCGTCGAGGGCTGGCTGCGGGCCGCGCGGAACGTCGGCCTGGACCTGCCCGCCGACCTCGGTCGGGTGACCAGCCTCCTCCGCGACGGCTGGACCCGGATCGCCGTCCCCGGTGTCGTGCAGGAGCAGCAGGTGCGCCTGCGTGCCCTCGCCGACGCCGACGGGTCGGTCCGGCCGGTGCTGGAGGTCAACGTCGTCGACGTGGCGGGCGGCGCCTCGAGCGCCTACACCGTGCTCGTCGACGCCGTCGACGGCTCGGTCCTGTCCCGCCGCAACGTGGTGCTCAACCACAGCGACGTGCCTACGGGCGTCGTCCCGAGCCTGCCGCGCAGCAACGCCACCGCGCCCTTCACCGGGGCCATCACGGCGACCGCCTGCGGGCCGAAGCACCGGTTCGCGGTCACCGACAGCGCCACGCGGTCGATCACCGTGGTCGCCGCGATGGCCAACACGCTCACCGACATCACCGTCAACCTCTACGACCCGTCCGGTGTGGTCGTCGCCTCGCAGGACCTCGCCACCAGCCCCGAGGTGCTCGCCTACGCACCCAGCGGGCCCATCCGCGCCGGCGTCTGGGCGTTCGATGTCTGCCCGTTCGAGGGCGCCGACGTCCCGCCGCTGCCGCCGTACAACTACGTCGCCACCGCGACGACGAGCAACACCGGCACGGGCGCCGGCGGCACAGCGGCGTCGTACAACCCGCGCTACCGGTTCTTCGCCGCCAACCCGACGCTCGACTCCGCCCGGCAGACCCCGCGCAACGCCGTCGTCGGCTGCTGGACGCGGGTCAGCGGCTGCACCCTGCCCAGCGGCTCGTTCAAGAACCTCGCCGCGTTCGGCCCGTGGGACGTGCTGCCGCAGACGGGCACGTCGTCCACCACCACGGCCGGCAACAACGCCGCCACCCGCGAGGCGTGGATCAGCCCGCTCACGCCGGGCGGCTTCGCCCAGGCCCCGGTCGCCCTCGGCGGCGACTACCGGCTGCCCTTCACCGACGCGTGGAACAACTCGCGTTGCAACCCGGCCCAGCTGGTGCCCGGTGGCAACGACATCAACTTCTCCGTCGCCAACCTGTTCGTCACCCACAACCGCATGCACGACTACTCCTACTACCTGGGCTTCACCGAGCAGAACTACAACCTGCAGCTGTCCAACGGAGGTCGCGGCGGGCTGGGCAACGACGCCGAGATCGGCAACGTGCAGGCCGGCGCGCTCGGTGGCCTGCAGACCGGGATGGGGCGCGACAACGCCAACCAGATCGCGCTCCAGGACGGCGTGCCCGGCATCACCAACCAGTACCTCTTCCAGCCCATCGCCGGCGCCTTCTACTCCCCCTGCACCGACGGCGGCCTCGACATGGGCATCGTCGGCCACGAGTACACGCACGCGATCAGCAACCGCATGGTCGGCGGGCCCGACGAGGGCCTGACCTCCGAGCAGGGCGGCGCGATGGGCGAGTCCTGGAGCGACCAGGTCGCGGCCGAGTTCCAGTTCAGCCACGGCTACTCCAACGGCGGCAACGTCTGGGCCGTCGGGGCCTACGCCACCGGCAACAAGACCGTCGCCATCCGCGACTTCGCGATCGACAAGAATCCGCTCAACTACTCCAACTACGGCTTCGACACCACGGGCCCCGAGGTGCACGCCGACGGCGAGATCTGGAACGGCACCCAGTGGGAGGTCCGCCAGGCGCTGGTGAAGAAGTACGACAAGCGGTTCCCCTACCGCAACAGGGCGCTGCAGCTGCGGTGCGCCCAGGCCACCTCGACCAGCAGCCCGCTGCGGCCCGAGCAGTGCCCCGGCAACCGCCGGTGGGTGCAGCTGCTGTTCGACTCGTTCCTGCTCCAGCAGGGTGCCACGTCGATGCTCGACGCGCGCGACGCGATGATCGCCGCCGACCGGATGCGCTTCGGCGGCGCGAACCGCCAGCTGCTCTGGGACGCCTTCGCCCGCCGCGGCATGGGCGTCGGCGCGACGACCAAGGACGGCGAGGACACCGACCCGAAGCCGAGCTTCGCCTCCGTCGGCGGCGCCGAGCGGAACGTCAAGGTGGTCTTCCGGAGCACCTCGACCGGCATCGTCTTCGTCGGCGACTACCAGGCCCGCTCGCGGAGCGTGGCCGACACCTCGCGCCGGACGCCGCTCAAGGACTTCGCCTACTTCACCCCCGGTCGCTACGACATGCTGCTCACCGGCTCGCAGCACGGCTTCATGCGGTTCTCGATGACCGTGAAGCGCCCGAAGGCCGGGTCGAGCAGGAAGGCCCGCGCCTCGCGCACCCAGGTGGTGCGGGTGAGGACGTCGAAGAACTGGGCCGCGGGCCTCTCGGGCGCCACGGTGATCGCCGCCACCACCGGGTCGCGCAGGCCGGCTCAGCTGATCGACGGCTCGGAGAACCTCGGGTGGGGCGTGGCGACCGCGCAGGACGTCGACGTCTCCAAGCCGTCCGTCGCGATCGACCTCGCCGGTCGCAAGCCGGTCACGATCCGCACCGTGGGCGTCAGCGCCTACCTGCGGCCGGCCTACGCCGGCGACGAGGACGCCGGGTCGCGCTTCACCGCCCTGCGTCGTTTCGGGGTCGACGCCTGCGTCAGGGCCTGCGAGACCCGGAACGCGCGGTGGAGGCGGGTCTACACCTCGCCGGCCGACGCGTTCCCGGCCGACCGGCCGCGCCCCGTCGCGCCCAACCTCAACATGCGGGCCTTCCGGATCAAGCCCACCCGGGCGAGCGCGCTGCGTCTCGTCGTCTTGGAGAACCAGTGCACCGGCTTCTCCGGCTACGCCGGCGACCAGGACGACGACCCGTTCAACACGACCGACTGCAGGGCCGGATCCGACCGCGGCACCATCGCCCACGTCGCCGAGCTCCAGGCCTTCTCGACCACGTTCGCGAGCTGGCGGTCGTCGTACGGCATCGACCACCCGGAGCGCTCGCGTCGCTGACGCCCTCGCTGGTCGGGCCGCCGGGGACGGGATGATGGCGGCTCCGCGAGCGCGGGGTCTTCACCCTGGGGTGAGTTGCGGGCCCCGGGGGCGACCCGCAAGGGTGGAAACATGGTCGGACGCATTCCCGTCATGGACGTCCACCCGGTGGTGGACCTCGGACGGCTCCCCAGCAAGGCGACGGTCGGCGAGCCCTTCCCGGTCTCGGCGACGATCTTCAGGGAGGGTCACGACAGGCTCGGTGCCGAGGTGGTGCTCACCTCCCCGACCGGGGTGCGGCAGCCCCCGGTGCGCATGGAGAAGCTCGCCGACCCGGTCGACCGGCACCGGGCCTGGGTGACGCCCGACCAGCCGGGCGCGTGGACGTTCGAGGTGCAGGCGTGGTCCGACCCCGTCGCCACGTGGCAGCACGCGGCGGGGGTCAAGATCCCGGCCGGCATCGACGTCGAGCTGATGTTCACCGAGGGCCGCCTGCTGCTCGAGCGTGTGCGCGCCGAGGTGAGCGACCAGGCCGACGCCGCGGTGATCGACGGCGCCATCGCGGCGGCGTCCGACACGGCACGACCGGCCGAGGCGCGCCTGGCCCAGCTCGAGGCCGACGACGTCACGGCCGTGCTGCTCGCCCACCCGCTGCGCGAGCTGCTCACCGTCGCCGGTCCCTACCCGGCCTACGCCGACCGGCAGCGCGCCCTGTTCGGCAGCTGGTACGAGTTCTTCCCGCGCTCCGAGGGGGCCACGGTCGACCCGAAGACCGGCGCGGTCGTCAGTGGCACCTTCGCCACGGCGGCCGAGCGGCTCGAGGGCGTGGCCGCGATGGGCTTCGACGTGCTCTACCTGCCCCCGATCCACCCGATCGGCGAGGTCAACCGCAAGGGCCCCAACAACACCCTCACGCCCGGTCCCGACGACCCCGGGTCGCCCTGGGCCATCGGCAGCAAGGACGGCGGCCACGACGCCATCCACCCCGACCTCGGCACCTTCGCCGACTTCGACGCCTTCGTCGCCCGGGCCGGCGAGCTCGGCATCGAGGTCGCCCTCGACCTCGCCCTGCAGGCCGCGCCCGATCACCCGTGGGTCACCACGAACCCCGAGTGGTTCACGACGCGGGCCGACGGCACGATCGCCTACGCCGAGAACCCGCCGAAGAAGTACCAGGACATCTACCCGATCAACTTCGACAACGACCCCAACGGCATCTGCCGCGAGGTGCTGCGCGTCGTCAAGCTCTGGATGAAGCACGGCGTGCGGATCTTCCGCGTCGACAACCCGCACACCAAGCCGCTGGCCTTCTGGGAGTGGTTGCTGCGCGAGGTGCGCCGCACCGACCCCGACGTCGTCTTCCTCTCCGAGGCCTTCACCAAGCCGCCGATGATGCACGGCCTCGGCTCGGTGGGCTACCACCAGAGCTACACCTACTTCACCTGGCGCGTCGCTCGGTGGGAGATCGAGGAGTACCTGCGCGAGGTCAGCAGCGAGTCCGACCACGTGATGCGGCCGAACTTCTTCGTCAACACCCCCGACATCCTCCCCGAGCACCTGCAGTACGGCGGGCCGCCGATGTTCAAGATCCGGGCGGCGCTGGCCGCCACGAGCTCGCCGTCGTGGGGCGTCTACGCCGGCTACGAGCTCTACGAGCACGTCGCGGTGCGGCCCGGCAGCGAGGAGTACCTCGACTCCGAGAAGTACCAGATCCGCATCCGCGACTGGGAGGGCGCCGAGGCCGAGGGCCGTTCGCTGGCGCCCTACCTCACCCGGCTCAACGAGATCCGCCGCGCGCACCCGGCGCTGCAGCAGCTGCGCAACCTCACCATCCACGCCGCCGACGACGAGAACGTGCTCGTGTTCTCCAAGAAGGCGGACGACGACGTGGTCATCGTCGTGCTGAACCTCGACCCGCACGGCGCCCGCGAGACGACCGTGCACCTCGACATGCCGGCGCTCGGGCTCGACTGGACGGACTCCTTCGTCGTCCACGACGAGATCACCGGCGCCGACTGGACCTGGGCCGAGCACGACTACGTGCGGCTCGACCCGCACGACGAGCCCGCGCACGTGCTGACGATCAGGAAGGCCTGAGCATCCCCGTGACGACCACCGACCCCACGTCCGCCTCGCCCACCACGCCCGCCACGCCCACCTCCCCCGCGACGACCGAGATCGAGGTCAGCCCGGCCACCACGGGCGAGCCCGTCGACCAGCCGGTGCTGCCGGCCGAGCCCGGCGACCCGGTCAACCAGACCCCCGACTGGTTCAAGACGGCCGTCTTCTACGAGGTGATGGTCCGCAGCTTCCGCGACTCCAACGGCGACGGCACCGGTGACTTCAAGGGCCTCACCGAGAAGCTCGACTACCTGCAGTGGCTCGGCGTCGACTGCCTGTGGGTGCCGCCGTTCTTCACCTCGCCGTTGCGCGACGGCGGCTACGACGTCGCCGACTACACTGACATCCTCCCCGAGGCCGGCACCGTCGACGACTTCCACCACTTCCTCGACGAGGCCCACGCCCGCGGCATCCGGGTGATCATCGACTTCGTCGCCAACCACACCAGCGACCAGCACCCCTGGTTCCAGGCGAGCCGCTCCGACCCCGACGGCCCCTACGGCGACTTCTACGTCTGGTCCGACACCGACGAGAAGTACCAGGACGCGCGGATCATCTTCGTCGACACCGAGCCGTCGAACTGGACGTGGGACCCCGTGCGCCAGCAGTACTTCTGGCACCGCTTCTTCCACCACCAGCCCGACCTCAACTACGAGAACCCGAAGGTCCACGACGCGATCCTCGAGGCCATCTCGTTCTGGTTCGACATGGGCCTCGACGGCTTCCGGCTCGACGCCGTGCCCTACCTGTACGTCGAGGAGGGCACCAACGGCGAGAACCTGCCGGCGACGCACGAGTTCTTGAAGAAGGTGCGCTCCTACGTCGACGAGAAGTACCCCGGCAAGGTCCTGCTGGCCGAGGCCAACCAGTGGCCGGCCGACGTCGTCGACTACTTCGGCGACTTCGAGTCCGGCGGCGACGAGTGCCACATGTGCTTCCACTTCCCGGTGATGCCGCGCATCTTCATGGCCGTGCGCCGCGAGTCGCGGTTCCCGATCTCGGAGATCCTCGAGCAGACGCCGGCGATCCCCTCCGGCTGTCAGTGGGGCATCTTCCTGCGCAACCACGACGAGCTCACGCTCGAGATGGTCAGCGACGAGGACCGCGACTACATGTGGGACGAGTACGCCAAGGACCCCCGCATGAAGGCCAACATCGGCATCCGCCGCCGGCTGGCCCCTCTGCTCGACAACGACGTCAACCAGATCGAGCTGTTCAACGCGCTCCTGCTCTCGCTGCCGGGCTCCCCGGTGCTGTACTACGGCGACGAGATCGGCATGGGCGACAACATCTGGCTCGGCGACCGCGACGGCGTCCGGACGCCGATGCAGTGGACGCCCGACCGCAACGCCGGCTTCTCCTCCGCCACGCCGGGCAAGCTGTTCCTGCCCGCCATCCAGGATCCCGTCTACGGCTACCAGAGCGTCAACGTCGAGGCCCAGCTGGAGAACCCGTCCTCGCTGCTGCACTGGACGCGCCGGATGATCCACGCCCGGCGCCAGCACCCGGCGTTCGGCCTCGGCGAGTTCCGCGACCTCGGTGGCTCCAACGCCTCGGTCCTCTCCTACACCCGCGAGCACCAGGACGACGTCATCCTGTGCGTCAACAACCTGTCGCGTTTCTCGCAGCCGGTCGAGCTCGACCTGCGCCGCTTCGAGGGCATGACCCCGGTCGAGCTGCTCGGCGGCGTCGAGTTCCCCCGCATCGGCGAGCTGCCCTACCTGCTCACCCTCAGCGGCTACGGCTTCTACTGGTTCCGGCTCGTCGCGGGCGACCACGCCGACGAGGGGCAGCTGCTGTGAACCCCACGCCGGTCGACATCGACCTCAGCGTCTTCGCCCCCTACCTCGTGCGCACCCGGTGGTTCGGCGGCAAGGGCCGTACGTTCGAGGTCACCAGCGTGCAGCGTCTCGGCCAGCTCGGCGACGGCGCCCCGCGCGTCGACGTCCTGCTCGTCGAGCTGGTCTACGCCGACGGGGCCTGCGAGACCGAGCTCTACCAGGTCCCGCTGGCCTACTACGAGCACCCCGAGCACCGCATCGACCACGCCTTCGTCGGCTGGTGGGAGGACCCCGACCACGGATGGGTGCACGCCTACGACGCGCTGCACGACCGCGACGCCATGGCCCTGTGGCTGCAGGCCTTCGGACGCGCCGACGAGCGGCCGGGCGACGACGCCGGGCTCACGTTCCGCACCCTGCCGGGCCACGACCTCGACCTCACCGCGGTCGGCTCGTTGTTCAGCGGCGAGCAGTCGAACTCCTCGGTGCTCTTCGGCGAGGACTCCGTGCTCAAGCTGTTCCGCAAGATCACCCCGGGCGCCAACCCCGACATCACCACCCACGACGCGCTGACCCGGGCCGACTCCCCCGACGTCGCGCACCTCTACGGCTGGGTCGAGGCCGGCGACACCCACCTCGGCATGCTGCAGCAGTTCCTCCGCACGGCCACCGACGGCTGGGACCTCGCGCTGACCAGCGTGCGCAACCTCTACTCCGAGCCCGAGCTGTCCGCGAGCGACGCCGGCGGCGACTTCTCCGGTGAGTCGGGCCGGCTCGGCGACACGCTGCGCGAGGTGCACGCCCTGCTGCGTGAGCACTTCGACACCGGCACGGGCACGGCCCGCGCCACCGCTGACGCCATGCACGTGCGGCTCGACGCCGCGCTCGTGGCCGCGCCGGCGCTCGCCCCGCACGAGGCGGCGCTCCGCGCGGTCTTCGACGAGCTCGGCGACCTCGGCGAGCTCGCGGTGCAACGCATCCACGGCGACCTCCACCTCGGCCAGACGCTGCGCACCTCCACCGGGTGGAAGATCGTCGACTTCGAGGGCGAGCCGGCCAAGACCCTGGAGGAGCGGCTGCTGCCCGACTCCCCCTGGCGCGACGTCGCCGGCATGCTGCGCTCGTTCGACTACGCCGCGCACGCCGTCGACCGCCCCGACGGCGTCGGCGACGACGCGACCGGCACCGACCGCGGGGCGGAGTGGGTCGAGCTCAACCAGACCTCCTTCCTCCGGGCCTACGCCGGCGGCGACCTCACCGCCGAGCAGCGCACCATCGTCACCGCCTACACCGCCGACAAGGCGGTCTACGAGACCGTCTACGAGACCCGCAACCGACCCACCTGGGTGGAGATCCCCCTCAGCGCCGTCGCCCGCATCGGAGCCGCATGAGCCAGTCCGTCCCGCCCGTCCCGCCCGTCCCGCCCACCGGGCCCGCTCCGCTCGCCGTCCCGCGCGGCGAGCTCGACCAGGTCGTCCGCGGCGACCACGGCCACCCGCACGCGATCCTCGGGCCGCACCCCCACGACGACGGGTCCGCGGTCACCTTCCGCGCCCTGAAGCCCCTGGCCGAGTCGGTCGTCGTCCGGTTCGGCGACACCGACGTCCGGCTCGAGCACGAGCACGGCGGCATCTGGGCCGGCGCGGCGGCGATCTCCGACATCCCGGGCTACCGGCTCGTCGTCGACTACGGCCAGGGCGAGGTCGAGGTCGACGACCCCTACCGGTTCCTGCCGACGCTCGGCGAGGTCGACCTCCACCTGGTCAACGAGGGTCGCCACGAGAACCTGTGGGAGGTGCTCGGCGCGCGCGTGCACCGCTACGAGGAACCGCTCGGCGGCACGATCACCGGCACGTCGTTCGCGGTGTGGGCGCCGTCGGCGCGGGCCCTGCGGGTCAAGGGCGACTTCAACTCCTGGGACGGTCGCGAGCACCCGATGCGCCAGCTCGGCACCTCGGGCGTGTGGGAGCTGTTCGTGCCGGGCGTCGGCAGCGGCGCCTCGTACAAGTTCCTGGTGCTCGGCGCCGACGACGTCTGGCGCGAGAAGGCCGACCCGATGGCCTACGCCGCCGAGGTGGCGCCGAACACGGCGTCCAAGGTCTACGAGTCGACCCACACATGGGGCGACGACGCCTGGATGACGGCGCGCGCGCAGAAGAACCCGGTCGACGAGCCCATGTCGGTCTACGAGATGCACCTCGGCTCGTGGAAGCGTCACCCCGGCGGGCGGTTCTGGTCCTACGACGAGATGGCCGACGGGCTCGTGCCCTACCTCGCCGACCTCGGGTTCACCCACGTCGAGCTGATGCCGGTGATGCAGCACCCGTTCGGCGGGTCGTGGGGCTACCACGTCACCTCCTACTTCGCGACCGACTCGCGCTTCGGCGACCCCGACGGGTTCAAGCGCCTCGTCGACCGGCTGCACCAGGCCGGCATCGGCGTCATCCTCGACTGGGTCCCCGGGCACTTCGCCACCGACGAGTGGGCCCTGGTGAAGTTCGACGGCACGCCCCTCTACGAGGACCCCAACCCGCAGCGGGGCTGGCACCAGGAGTGGGGCTCGCACATCTTCAACTTCGGTCGCCCCGAGGTGCGCAACTTCCTCTACGCCAACGCCCTGTACTGGCTCGAGGAGTTCCACGCCGACGGCCTGCGCGTCGACGGCGTCGCCTCGATGCTCTACCTCGACTACGCCCGCAAGGACGGCGAGTGGCAGCCGAACGAGCACGGCGGCCGCGAGAACCTCGAGGCCGTGCAGTTCCTGCAGGAGATGAACGCCACCGTCTACCGGCGGGTGCCGGGCATCTGCACCATCGCCGAGGAGTCGACGTCGTGGCCCGGCGTGACCGGGCCGACGTCCGGCGGCGGCCTCGGCTTCGGGTTCAAGTGGAACATGGGCTGGATGCACGACACGCTCGACTACCTCGAGCGTGAGCCGGTGCACCGCCAGTGGCACCACCACGACCTCACGTTCGCGATCACCTACGCCTGGACCGAGAACTTCGTGCTGCCGCTCTCCCACGACGAGGTCGTGCACGGCAAGGGCTCCCTGCTGCGCAAGATGCCCGGCGACCGCTGGCAGCAGCTCGCGACGCTGCGCGCCTACTACGCCTTCATGTGGGCGCACCCGGGCAAGCAGCTGCTCTTCATGGGTGGCGAGATCGGCCAGGAGTCGGAGTGGGCCGAGTCGCGCGAGCTCGACTGGTGGCTGCTCGAGCACCCCGAGCACCGCGGCCTGTCCGACCTCGTGCGCGACCTCAACGCCGCCTACGTCGACACGCCCGCCACGTGGGCGGGCGACGTCTCCGAGGCCGGGTTCGAGTGGGTCGACGCCGACGACGCCGGGCGCAACACCTACTCGTTCGTGCGCCGCGCGCCGGCCGGCTCGGGCGAGCCCGACCTGGTGTGCGTGAGCAACTTCGCCGCCGTCCCCCACGACGGCTTCCGGCTGGGGCTGCCCGCAGCGGGGCTGTGGACCGAGGTGCTCAACACCGACGCCCACGCCTACGGCGGCTCCGGGGTCGGCAACCTCGGCTCGGTGCTCGCCGTCGACGGCGGTCACGGCTCGATGCCGGCGCACGCCGACCTCGTCGTGCCGCCGCTGGCGACGCTGTGGCTGCGAGGCCCCCGGCCGAGCGCCGGCTGACGGCGGGGGCGCCGACGGCGTCCCCCACGCAGGGCGACCAGCACGCCGGCGACCATGACGACGGCGCCGGTCGTCTCGGCGGCGTTGGGCGTCTGCCCGAGCAGCACCGCCGCCGACGCCATCGCCGTGACCGGAGCCAGCAGCACCCACGGAACGACGGACGCCGACGGGTTGCGGCCGAGCAGCGTGGTGAAGATGCCGTAGCCGACGAACGAGGCGAGCACGACCGTGTAGGCCGTCGACAGCCCGGCCTGCCAGCCGAACGCGCCGAGCCCGTCGGCGACCGCCCCCGGGCCGTCGACCACGAGCGACAGCGCGAGCAGCGGCACCGGGACGACGACCGCCGACCACACCGTGAGGGCCAGGCCGCCGGGGGCACCCGAGGCCCGGGCCAGCACGTTGCCGACGCCCCACGACAGCGCACCGAGCAGGCACAGCACGAGCGCGGTCACCGTCACCTCGCCACCGCGGCCGAGCGCGACGACGACGAGGCCGGTCGAGCCCAGGACGACGCCGCCCGCCTGGGTCGCCGTCGGCCGCTCCCCCAGCACGCCGGCGGCGATCAGCACCGTGAAGAGCACCTGCGCCTGCAGCACCAGGGCGGCCAGCCCGGGCGGCAGGCCGGCGCCCATCGAGACGTAGAGGAAGCCGAACTGCCCGAGCGACATGCACGCCCCGATGCCGGCGAGGGTGCGCCACGGCAGCTGCGGCCGCGGCAGCCAGAAGACCATCGGCAGCACCACGAGGGCGAAGCGGATCGCGGCGAACAGCAGCGGCGGGACGCCGTCCATGCCCCAGTCGATGACGATGAAGTTGAAGCCCCAGATCGTCGCGACCAGGGCGGCGAGGAGGCAGTCTCGGCGGCTCACGGGGTCCAGCCTGACGGTCGCCACCGTGAAGGACCAGCAATGCCTTCTGCCGCTTTCGCGGTAGCGTTGCTTCATGATCGACCTCCAGGCCGTCGTCGCCCTGCGTGCCGTGGACACGCACGGCTCCGTCGTCGGCGCCGCCGAGGCCCTCGGGTTCACCCCGAGCGCGGTGAGCCAGCAGGTCAAGCGCCTCGAGCGCCAGACCGGCGTCGCGCTGCTCGAGCGGGTCGGTCGCGGCGTCGTCCTGTCGCTGCCGGGGCGACTGCTCGTCGACGCCGGCACGTCGGTGCTGCGCGACCTCGAGCAGGTGCAGGCCGACCTGCACCGCACCGCCGGCGGCGTCGCCGGGCACCTGCGCGTCGGGGCGTTCTCGACGGCGATGCGCGGCCTGGTCGCCCCGGTCGCCCGCGACCTGCTCGCCGCCCACCCCGACCTCTCCCTCCGGCTCGTCGAGCGCGAGCCGTGGGACGCCATCGCCGACGTCGCCGCAGGCCGGCTCGACCTCGGCCTCGTGCACTCCTGGGGCGACGTGCCGATCGAGGTGCCCGACCACCTCGAGCGCGTCGACGTCGGCTCCGACCTCGCCGACGTCGTCGTGCACCGCGACCACAGGCTCGCCGACCGCCCGCACGTGACGCCGCACGACCTCGTCGACGAGGGCTGGGTCGCCACCCCCGAGGGCACGATCTGCCGCCAGTGGCTGGGCCGCATGTACGACGGCACCGGACGCCGTCCGCGCATCGCGCACGAGGCGATGGAGTTCGAGTCGCACCTCGCCCTGGTCGCGGCCGGGCTCGGCATCGCCCTGATCCCGCGCATCGGCCGCGCCCCGCTCGGCGCCGACCTCGTCGCCGTCCCGGCGGTCGACCCGACCCCGACGCGCTCGATCGTCGCGGTGCATCGGCGGAGCATGGGGGCCTCGCCGGCCGTGACCGCGGTCGTGGCCTCGCTCACCGCCGCGTCGCCCGGACGACGGCCCGACGACCGCGATGACTAACCTGGCAGCGTGAGCGAGCCGTCGACCCTGACCGACGGGACGGTGACGCTCCGACCGCGGGCGGCCTCGGGCTCGAGCGCCTTCGACGTCGAGACCGACGGCACCGTCGTCGGCACCGTCGAGGTGCGGGTCGACGACGACGGCGCCGGGCAGCTGACCTACGCCCTCGACGCCGACCACCGCGGGCGCGGCTCGGCGACCCGCGCCGTCCGGGTCGCCGTCGACTGGGCCCTGACCGACGAGGGCGACGGCGGCCTCGGGCTCAGCCGGGTGCAGGCGGTGGTGCCGAGCTCGCACGAGGCCGCGCTGCGCGTGGCCACGCGCTCCGGGCTGCGGCGCGAGGGCGTGCGCCGTGTCGTCGCCGCCGACGGCGAGCTCGTCGTCCTCGCCCGCCTGGCCACCGATCCCCCGTTGTCCGAGCCGGGTGCGTTCCGCGCCCTGCTCAACTCGTTCCTGCCCCGCAAGCGGGCCATCGGGCAGATGCTCGTGCGCGACGAGGCCGGCCGGGTGCTCTGCTGCCACCTGACCTACAAGCAGGACTGGGACCTGCCCGGCGGCGTCGTCGAGGTCGGCGAGTCGCCGCAGGTCGCGGTGGCCCGCGAGCTCGTCGAGGAGCTCGCGCTCACGATCCCCGCCGGCCGGTTGCTGCTCACCGACTGGCTGCCCCCGTGGAGCGGCTGGGACGACGCGCTGTGCCTCGTCTTCGACGGCGGCGTCCACGCGTCGTCCGTCGTCGAGCGGATCGTCCCCCAGGCGCGCGAGATCCGCACGGCCGAGTTCCTCACGGCCGACGAGGTGGTCGAGCGCTGTGCCGACTTCACCGCGCGGCGCATCACGGCCGCGCTGGCGGCCCTCGACGGTGGCGCCGCCTACACCGAGAGCGGGCGCTGAGCGCTCAGCGAGCCCGCCGCGCGACGGTGGCCAGCAGCGCCGCACCGCCGAGCAGGACCGCCGAGCAGAACACGACCGCCGCGTTCCAACCGGTCGCCACCGAGTCGCCGACGTGCGTGGCGATGATGACCGTGACCGTGACGCCGACGGCCGCCCCCACGTAGCGCGCGGTGTTGTTGGCCCCGCTGCCCATGGCGGTGCGGTCGGGGGGCACGTTCGCGACGGCCTCACGCCCGAGCACGGCGTTGAGCAACCCCGTGCCGAGGCCCGTCGCGACCATCACGACGGCGAGGCGCCACACGCCGGAGCCCGCCCCGAGTCCGAGCCCGGTGAGCTGGGCGAGGCCGACCGCGGTCAGCAGCACGGCGACCCCGCGCGGCCCGGCGAAGGTCCAGGGCAGTCGCCGCAGCGACAACGACGTGACGACGCTCGTGCCCGCCCACAGCGCGGCGAGCCCGGCCGACGACCACACCCCCGCGCCCAGACCGACCTGCGCGACCGTCGGGGTCAGCGAGGACAGCCCGATCATGCTGATGCCGAGCACGAACGAGCCGAGGGTGGCGGCCACGAACCCGGGGTCGCGGAGCAGGGCCGGGTCGAGCAACGGCTCGGCCACGCGCCGCTCGACGCGACCCAGCGCGGCGACGGCGACCGAAGCCACCACCGCGAGCAGGACGACGACCGCGTCGACGCCGTCGCGGACCTCGGTCAGCGCGGCGACCAGCGCGGTCATGGCCACCACGAGCAGCACCAGCCCCGGGACGTCGACGCGTCGCGGGTGCTCGGCCCACGATGCACCCAGACGCGACGAGAGCGCCACGAGCCCCAGGGCGGTGACGGCGTGGACGACGTACACCTCGCGCCAGCCGGTGCCGACCTCGCCCACGGCGGCGGTGAGCAGGCAACCGGTGGCGATGCCGAGCCCGACGCTGGCTCCCCACAGCGACGTCGCGCGCAATCGCTCCGGCCCGGGCGGGTAACGCGCGGCGAGCAGCGAGAGCCCGCAGGCGAGCACCGCGGCCCCGCCCGCGCCCTGGACCACCCGACCGGCCACGAGCACCGCGGTGTCGGGAGCAGCAGCACAGGCGAGTGCGCCGAGGGCCAGGAGCGCCAGGCCGGCGTCGTAGGCCACGCGGCGGCCGAACCGGTCGCCGAGGACGCCGCTGACCAGCAGCGCGGCCGCGAGGCCGACGCTCATCGAGCTGAGGATCCACGCCCGTCCGCCCGCGCCCGCGCCGAGGTCGCCGGCCGTGGCCGGCAGCGCGACGATCGGCGCGACGTAGGCGACCAGCACCAGCGTGGTGCCCAGTGCCACGGGGAGCAGCGGTCGCGCGAGATCGGTCGGTTTGATTTCCAAACTTACGACCGTGAGACTAGCAGGGTGACCGACCGCCGCATCCGGCTCGACGACCTCCCCGGCCGCCCGTGCCCGGCCGCCGCCGCCCTCGAGCTCGTCGGCGAGCGCTGGTCGCTGCTCGTCGTCCGCGAGCTGTCGTTCGGCGTCACCCGGTTCGGCGACATCGTGCGCGGCACCGGCGCCCCCCGTGACCGCGTCGCCGCGCGGCTGAGGTCGCTCGAGGACGCCGGCGTCGTCGAGCGCACGCCCTACCAGCACGCCCCCGTGCGGTGGGACTACCGCCTCACGGCCGCCGGCCGCGACCTGGTGCCCGTGCTCGACGTCCTCGTGCAGTGGGGCCGGCAGCACGCCGTGGAGCGCTGAGCCCGACGTCGACCTACGCGCGCGACTGCTTCACGAACGCCTGCGCGCGCTCGTCGGGCAGCAGGTCACGCACCAGTGCGGTGGCGCCGGCGATCGCGGCGGGCATCATGACGACGCCGCCGAAGGGCACCAGGAAGCAGGCCTGGCAGACCATGCCGAACCCGTGCACCCGGCGCCGGTGCGGCTCGAGGAACCGGGCTTGTGCGGCCTTGTCGAAGCCCCGGGCCGCGAGGGGGTTCTCCACGAGGTCGCGGGCGAGCATGCGGCCCGAGAGCGCGACGCCGAGGGCCAGGGCCAGCACCGGGCCGACGACCGGGACGAACCCGCTGGCCAGCACCAGCAGCGCGATGCCGAGCCCGACGAGCATCAGCTTCAGCCCGTCGCGCACCGACTCCCAGAAGCCGAACCCGTCACCGAGCTCGACCGGGCCGAGGAGGTCCTCGGCGCCCCGCCACACGCGCTCGTAGAACGGGTCGCCGACGGTGAGCGTGATCCCGGTGAACGTCGCGGTCCACAGCAGCACGGCCGCCACCACGACGGCGATCGCCAGGCCCCAGCGCAGGAGGTCGCGCAGCGGGTCGGGCCAGCCGTCGGCGAACGGGGTGAGCCAGGCGGTCACGCCGCCCAGGTTGAGCACCAGCAGCACGAACAGGCCGGCGAGCACGAGCCAAACCAGGAACGCCGGCACCATCCCGAGCACGAACAGCCCGGGCCGGCGGCGCAAGAGCTGCCACCCACGGCCGAGGAAGGCCGCGCCGTCGAGGTAGTCGCGCACCACGTGCCCCGGCCTGCCGCGGCTAGAACAGCGCGGAGGCGAGGTTGCGCCGCGCGGCGAGCACCAGGGGGTCGTCGTTGCCGACGGCGGCGAACAGCCCGATCAGGTGCTCGCGGGCCCGGTCGCGCTCCTTGTCGCTGGTGACCCGGACGAGCTCGACGAGCCGCGCGAACGCCTCCTCGGCCCGGCCCTCGGTGAGGTCGACGTCGGCCGCGAGCGTCTGCGCGTCGACGTCGGTCGGGGCGGCGTCGGCCGCGGCCTTGGCGGTCGCGGCGTCGACCGACTGCGTGCGCTGCCAGACCTTGGCCATCGCCAGGCCGGCCGCGGCGCCGTGATCGGCCGGGTTGGCGTCGACGAGCCGCTGGTACTCGGCGACGGCGGCGTCGACGTCGTTGCGGGCGAGGGCGTCCTCGGCCGCGGCGTAGCGCGGGTCGACGGCCGGCTCGTCGTCGTCGCCGACCGGCGCCGACGGCGCGAGCGGCTGGTGCCGTCCGCTCACGCCCTGCGCCGTGAGCTGCTGGCCGAGCTGGTTGAGCAGGGCGCTCAGCTCGTCGGCGGGCACGACGCCCGGGATGGGCTGGGTGACCGGGCGGCCGTCGAGGAGCACGAGCAGCACGGGGATCTGGGTGATCTGCAGCGCCTGGCCGACCTCGGGCGCGGTGTCGAGGTCGACGAGCCCGGCCAGGAACCGGCCCTCGTACTGCTCCACCAGGGCGCCGACGTCCTGGGCGTAGGTGAGGCTCTCGGGCGATCGCGAGGCCGAGTAGACGACGAGGAGCACCGGCGCGGTCATCGAGGACTCGACGACCTGCTGCATCGACTCGACCGTCACGTGCACGGTGTAGGCGCCGGCGTCGCCCGAGGCCGGCGCGCTGCCGGCGGGGGACGACGGGGCCTGGCGGGGTGCGGCCCCACCGGCAGGCTGCTTGAGCGCCGAGAGGTCGATGGCGCCACGACGGGAGAACGGCTGCTGCGACATGCTCGCAATCCTAGGGACCACCACGACCCGGCGGTGAGCGAGGTGCGGACGCAGCGAGCCTCGAGATCCTCCGGTGGGCCCACGCGTTCACCCCACGTTCGCCGACGCCGTCCGCCGCCCGTGGCAGGCTGAGTCGCATGACGACGCTTTCTCGGGCGCGCGTGGCCGCGCTGACCTCTGCCCTCGCCCTGGCCGCCGGACTCCTGGTCGCCGGACCGGCCGACGCCGGCCGCCACCACATCTCCGGTCACGGCTCCGGTCACGGTCACGGCGCCCAGCAGACCGTCCGTTTCCAGACCTTCAACGCCTCCCTCAACCGGGCGGCGGCCGGCCAGCTCGTCAGCGACCTGTCGACGACGATCGACGCCCAGGCCGCGTCGGTCGCCGAGATCGTGCAGCGCACGCGGCCCGACGTCCTGCTGCTCAACGAGTTCGACTACGTGCCCGACCGGCGTGCGGTCGACCTGTTCCGCAGCAACTACCTCGAGCGCGGCCAGAACGGCGCGAAGCCGATCTCCTACCGCTACTCCTACGTGGCGCCGTCCAACACCGGCGTGCCGAGCGGCTTCGACCTCGACGACAACGGCACCGTCGGGGGCGGCAACGACGCCTACGGCTTCGGCGACTTCGAGGGCCAGTACGGCATGGTCGTGCTCAGCCGGTACCCGATCGACTACCGCCAGGTCCGCACGTTCCAGACCTTCAGGTGGGCCGACATGCCCGGCAACCTGATCCCCACCGACTTCTACTCCCCCGAGGAGCAGGCCGCGCTGCGCCTGTCGAGCAAGAGCCACTGGGACGTGCCGGTGAAGATCGGCCGCGAGACCGTCCACTTCCTCGTCTCGCACCCCACGCCGCCGACCTTCGACGGCCCGGAGGACCGCAACGGCCGGCGCAACCACGACGAGATCCGCTTCTTCGCCGACTACGTCGAAGGCGGTAAGGCCGCGCGCTACGTCTACGACGACCGCGGACGCCGCGGCGGCCTGGCTCCCGGTGCCCGGTTCGTCATCGCCGGCGACCAGAACGCCGATCCCCTCGACGGCGACTCCGTCGACGCCGCGATCGACCAGCTGCTCGACCACCCCGCGATCCGCGACCCGCGCCCGACGTCGGACGGCGGGCCCGAGGCCGCGGCCCTGCAGGGCGGCGCCAACGCCACCCACGAGGGCGACCCGCGCTACGACACCGCCGACTTCGCCGACAGCCCGGCGCCAGGCAACCTGCGCGCCGACTACGTGCTGCCGTCGAAGCGGGGCCTGACGGTCCGTGACGCGGGGGTGTTCTGGCCGGTGCGGTCCGACCCGCTCTCGCGGCTGACCGGGGTGTTCCCGTTCCTGTCGTCCGACCACCGCGCGGTGTGGGTCGACCTGCGCGTGCGCTGACCCGGCGTCAGCGGTCGTCGATCCCGGCGAGCAGGAGGTCGGCGGCCGCGTAGGGATCGGACTCCCCCACCGCCACGGCGGCCGCGAGGTCGTCGAGCTCGTCGCGCTCACCGACCTGCGTCCAGCGGGCCCGGAGGGCGGCGACCGCGATGGCCTCGACCTCGGCCCGCGCCCGGCGCTCGCGGCGACGCTGCAGCTCGCCGGTCTTCTGCGACCAGGCGCGGTGCTCGGCCAGCGCGTCGACGACGGCCGGCACGCCGTCGCCCGACTGCGCCGTCGTCGAGAGGATCGGCGGGTTCCAGGCACCCTCGCGGCGGTCGGCGAGCGCGAGCATCGAGCGCAGGTCGCGAGCCACCTGCGCGGCACCGTCGCGGTCGGCCTTGTTGACGACGTAGACGTCGCCGACCTCGAGGATGCCGGCCTTCGCGGCCTGGATGCCGTCGCCCATGCCGGGCGCGAGCAGGACCATCGTGGAGTCGGCGAGACCGGCGACCTCGACCTCGCTCTGCCCGACCCCGACGGTCTCGACGAGCACGACGTCGTAGCCGGCGGCGTCGAGCACGCGCACGGCCTGCGGCGTCGACCACGACAGCCCACCGAGGTGGCCGCGGGCGGCCATGGAGCGGATGAAGACGCCGTCGTCGTCGGCGTGGTCGCCCATGCGGACGCGGTCGCCGAGCAGGGCGCCGCCCGAGAAGGGCGACGACGGGTCGACGGCGATGACGCCGACCGTGCGCCCCGCTTGGCGCAGGGCCCGGACCAGCGCGTTGGTCGACGTCGACTTGCCGACGCCGGGGGCGCCGGTGACGCCGACGACCTGCGCCCGCCCGGTGTGCGGGGCGAGCGCCGCCATGACCTCCCGCAGCGCGGGCGAGGCGTCCTCGACGAGCGAGATCAGGCGCGCGACGGCCCGGGGCTCACCGCCCCGGGCCCGCGCGACGAGGTCGGGCACGTCGACCCGACGACGGGCCACGTGCGACTAGGCCTGCGGCACACGCACGATGAGCGCGTCGCCCTGACCGCCGCCACCGCACAGGGCTGCGGCACCGACGCCGCCGCCGCGGCGCTGCAGCTCGAGCGCGAGGTGCAGCACGACGCGGGCGCCCGACATGCCGACCGGGTGGCCGAGCGCGATGGCGCCGCCGTTGACGTTGACCTTCGACTCGTCGAGGCCGAGCGAGCGGGCCGACTCGATGCCGACGGCGGCGAAGGCCTCGTTGAACTCGACGAGGTCGAGGTCCTTCGGGTCGATGCCCTCCTTGGCGCAGGCCTTGGCGGTGGCGTTGGCCGGCTGCAGCTGCAGCGTGGAGTCGGGGCCGGCGACCATGCCGTGCGCGCCGATCTCGGCGAGCCAGGTGAGGCCGAGCTCCTCGGCCTTGGCCTTGCTCATCACGACGACGGCGCAGGCGCCGTCGGAGATCTGTGAGGCGGAGCCGGCGGTGATGGTGCCGTCCTTGGCGAAGGCCGGACGAAGCTTGCCGAGCGAGTCAGTCGTGGTGTCGCCGCGCACGCCCTCGTCCTGGCTGACCACGACCGGGTCGCCCTTGCGCTGCGGGATCGAGACCGGCACGACCTCGTCGTCGAAGATGCCGTTCTTCCACGCCTCGGCGGCCTTCTGGTGCGAGCCGGCGGAGAACGCGTCCTGCTCCTCGCGGCTCAGCTGGGTGCCTGCGGAGTTGCACTGCTCGGTGAGCGCCCCCATGGCTTGCTGGGTGGCCTGGTCGAACAGCGCGTCGTAGGCCATCGAGTCGACGAGCGTGGTGTCGCCGTACTTGAAGCCCTCACGCGACTTGGGCAGCAGGTGCGGGGCGTTGGTCATCGACTCCATGCCGCCGGCCACGATGACGTCGGCCTCGCCGGCGCGGATCATCTGGTCGGCCGTGGCGATGGCGTTGAGGCCCGACAGACAGACCTTGTTGATGGTGATCGAGGGCAGCGAGAGCGGCAGGCCGGCGGCGATGCCTGCCGTGCGCGCGGGGTTCTGGCCGGCGCCGGCCAGGATGACCTGGCCCATGATCAGGTAGTCGACCTGGTCGCCGTCGACGCCGGCCTTCTCCAGGGCTCCCTTGATGGCCACGCCGCCGAGCTCGGCCGCGGACAGGGACTTCAGGCCGCCGAGGAGGCGACCGATCGGCGTGCGCGCCCCGGCGACGATGACGGATCCGGACATGAGTGCCTCCACTGGCTGGAACGGGACCTTTCATCGCAGGTTACCGATCGTTCACCACCCGGTGCGAGGTGTCCGGCGAGGCGCACGTCACACCGACGGGGCGCGCGATGCGCACCATGATGTCGGCCATGAGCCTCGACATCCCCGCCCACCTGTTCACCGCGATCGACCACGTGGGCATGGCCGTGCCCGACCTCGACGAGGCCATCGCCTTCTACCGCGACACGTTCGGCATGACGCTCGCGCACGAGGAGACCAACGAGGAGCAGGGCGTGCGTGAGGCGATGATGGCGGTCGGCGACTCCGGCTCGCACGTGCAGCTGCTCGCGCCTCTCTCGGAGTCCTCGACGATCGCGAAGTACCTCGACCGCAACGGCCCCGGCTGCCAGCAGGTGGCCTACCGGGTCACCGACGTCGAGCAGGTCAGCGCCGTCCTCCGCGAGCGTGGCCTCCGCCTGCTCTACGACGCGCCCCGGCGCGGCACCTCCGACTCGCGCATCAACTTCGTGCACCCCAAGGACGCCGGCGGCGTCCTCGTCGAGCTCGTGGAGCCAGGCCCGCAGTGAGGCAGCGAGGCACGAGCGGCCTCACATCGCGGGCACGGGTCGAGCAAGCGCAGCGACCGAGGCACGAGGTCGCGAAGCGCGTCGAGACCACCGCAGCCCCAGAACGGCTCGACCCCCAGCCCGGGTGACGTCGAGCACACCGCCCCCACCTCGCCGTTACCCGCCGGTACGGTGCCGCGAGGTCGACGTCCGACCACCCTTGACGTACAGGAGTCCGTAGCCGTGCAGCACATCCTCGACGCCATCACCGCCGGCCAGGCCGGAGACGCCACCGAAGCCGACTTCGCCGCCCTCGCGCTGCCCGAGTCCTACCGGGCCGTCACGGTCCACAAGGACGAGGTCGACATGTTCGAGGGTCAGGCCTCGCGCGACAAGGACCCCCGAAAGTCCCTGCACGTCGAGGACGTCGCCCTGCCCGAGCTCGGCCCGGGCGAGGCCTACGTGGCCGTGATGGCCTCCGCCATCAACTACAACACCGTCTGGACCTCGATCTTCGAGCCGGTCTCGACCTTCGGCTTCCTCGAGCGCTACGGCCGCGTCTCGGAGCTGACCAAGCGCCACGACCTGCCCTACCACGTCGTCGGCTCCGACCTGGCCGGCGTCGTGCTCAAGACCGGGCCCGGCGTCACCGCCTGGAAGCCGGGCGCCGAGGTCGTCGCGCACTGCCTCTCGGTCGAGCTCGAGGACCCCGCCGGTCACGACGACTCGATGATGGACCCCCAGCAGCGCATCTGGGGCTTCGAGACCAACTTCGGCGGCCTGGCTCACATCGCGCTCGTCAAGTCGAACCAGCTGCTGGCCAAGCCCGACCACCTCACCTGGGAGGAGGCCGCCTCCCCCGGCCTGGTCAACGCCACCGCCTACCGCCAGCTGGTCTCCAAGAACGCCGGACAGATGAAGCAGGGCGACAACGTCCTCATCTGGGGCGCCTCGGGCGGCCTCGGCGGCTTCGCGACCCAGTACGCCCTCAACGGCGGCGCCAACCCGATCTGCGTGGTCTCCAACGAGGACAAGGCCAACATCGTGCGCTCGATGGGCGCCGAGATGGTCATCAACCGCTCCGAGGAGAACTGGAAGTTCTGGAACGACGACAACACCGCCCAGGACCCCAAGGAGTGGCAGCGCCTCGGCAAGAAGATCCGCGAGCTCACCGGCGGCGAGGACATCGACATCGTCTTCGAGCACCCCGGCCGCGAGACCTTCGGCGCCTCGGTCTACGTGACCCGCAAGGGCGGCACGATCACCACCTGCGCCTCGACCACCGGCTTCATGCACGAGTACGACAACCGCTACCTGTGGATGAACCTCAAGCGCATCGTCTCCAGCCACTTCGCCAACTATCGCGAGGCCTACGAGGCCAACCGCCTCATCGCCCAGGCCAAGATCCACCCCACCCTGTCGCGCACCTACCCGCTCGACGAGGTCGGCCAGGCCGCGCTCGACGTCCACCACAACCTCCACCAGGGCAAGGTCGGCGTGCTGTGCCTGGCCCCCGAGGAGGGCCTCGGCGTCCGCGACCACGAGAAGCGGGCCACCCACCTCGACGCGATCAACCGCTTCCGCGGCGTCTGAGGGGCACCCGACCTCCAGCACGACCCCAGCACGACCCCAGCGCGGCCCGAGAGCCACCTGAGACGACTTTCACCGACGTCTCAGGTGGCTCTCGTCGCGCCGGGGTGTGATCGGGCCCCCGGATCAGGGAGGATGAGGCCCTGCCACTTCCCGGCAACCTTTCCCGCTGTGCGGGGGTCGTACCACCGTTGTGCGGCCGTCCCGCGTCCCGACCCGAACGAGGTAACCCCCGAATGAGCGATCGAGGCCTGTCCATCTTCGACGAGGAGCCGGACGAGGCCACCTCGGGCACCCGCAAGGCCGGCACGACCTCGGGCGACCCCGACGGCGAGCGCACCCAGGTGATCCCTGCGGCGAGCGCGACCGAGGCAGGGGCCACCCAGGCCCGGCCCTCCGCCCAGCACGCGCCGCCGCAGCCCGGCCGCCCGGTGCTGCCGCCGGCCGCCGGCGCGCCCGGCTCGCAGGGGGCCACCACCGCGGCGCAGAGCACGTTCCCCGTCGTCCGCCGCAACGGCTACGACCGCGCCGCCGTCGACGCCCGGGTGCGTCAGCTCAGCAGCGAGAAGGCCGGGCTCAGTGCAAGCCTGACCGAGTCCGAGCAGCGGGTGCTCGACCTGGAGAAGCGGCTCGACGACCTGCAGGTGCAGCTCGACGAGCAGAAGTCGCCGACCTACGCCGGGCTCGGCGGGCGCGCCAGCACGATGCTGCGACTCGCCGAGGAGGAGGCCGACGAGATCCGCGCCGCCGCGCAGCGCGACGCCGTCGACATCCGCGCCCAGGCCGAGCGCGACGCCAAGGCGGCTCGCGCCGAGGGCCTCAAGGAGCTCGAGGACATGAAGGTCGTCCAGCTCCGCGAGATCGACGAGACCCGTTCGCGCGTCGCGGCCGACGCCGAGCAGGAGCGCACCCTGGCCAGGAGCGAGGCCGCCGACATCGTCGCCGCAGCCCGGCGCGAGTCCGATCAGCTGCGTCTCGCTGCCCAGCAGGAGACCAACGAGATGCGCACCGGCGCCCAGCGCGAGGTCGAGCAGGCCCGTGCCGCGGCCGACCGCGAGGTGCAGGAGGCGCGGCGCACGCTCGCCGTCGAGAAGGAGCGGTTGGCCCGCGAGGCCACCGACCACCACAACTCCGCGGTCGCCGAGACCAAGCGCCTGGTCGAGGAGGCAGAGCGTCGGGCCGAGGCGGCCGAGCAGCGTGCCGCCGCCGCCACCCAGCAGGCGACCGAGAGCCGGGCCGCGTCGGCCGCCGAGGGCGAGGCCGTCGTCCAGCGGGCCAAGCGCGAGGCCCAGCAGATCGTGGCCGCGGCCAACCAGAAGGCCGAGGCCATCTCGACCGCGAGCGACGACGCCGCGGCCCGCGAGATCGCCGCCACCCGCGCCGAGCTCGACCGCCTCACCAAGCGCCGCGACTCGATCACCGCCCAGCTGGCCTCGCTGCGCGACGTCGTCGCCGGCTTCGGCGGCGACGACTCGGCCGAGCCCGCTGACTCCGCCGACTCCGCCGACAGCACCCCCGCCAAGGGCGACGGTTGAGTCCTGACCCGGTCCCGGTCGGCGGCCCCGACGACGTCGAGGCCGCCGCCGACCGGGCGGAGGACGCCGCCGAGCGGGCCGAGGAGTCGGCGGAGATCGCCACCGCCGCGGCCCGCACCGCGGCCCGCGTGGCCGACGTCGACGACTTCGGCGAGCCTGGCCTGCCCTTCGACAAGCGCAACCCGTTCTACCTCGGCTTCGTCGGCGCCCTCGGCGCGCTGACGGCGTGGTTCATCTTCGAGGCGATCGTGGGCATCGGCTCGGTGCTGATGCTCGTCGTCGTCTCGCTGTTCCTCGCCTGCGGCCTCCACCCGGCCGTGGTCTTCCTCGAGCGTCGCGGCCTGCGGCGCTCGCTCGCGTGCGCGGCCGTGATCGTCGGGGCCCTCGCCGGGCTCGCCCTGTTCGTCGTCGCCCTGGTCCCGGTGATCACCGACCAGGTCGCGGCCCTCACGGCCAACGTGCCGGGCTGGCTCGACGAGCTCGAGGAGAACCGCAAGGTCCAGGAGTTCAACGACGAGTACGACGTCATCGACCGGGTCAAGGAGTACGTCGCCAACGGCGACTTCGTCTCCGGTCTGTTCGGCGGCGCGCTGGGCTTCGGGCTCAAGATCGTCTCGGCGTTGTTCAACGCCTTCGTCGTGGTCGTGCTGACGCTCTACTTCCTGGCCTCGCTCGAGACGACGAAGAACGCGCTCTACCAGCTCGCACCGGCCTCGCGTCGCGACCGGGTCTCGCGGCTGGGCGACCGGGTGATCCGCAACATCGGCGGCTACGTCTCCGGGGCCTTCGTCGTCGCCCTCTGCGCCGGCCTGTCGTCGCTGGTGTTCCTGTTCGTCGTCGGCCTCGGCGAGTACGCGGTGGCGCTGTCGTTCGTCGTCGCGCTGCTGAGCGTGATCCCGATGATCGGGGCCACCATCGGCGCGGTGATCGTCAGCGCGATCGCGTTCGCCACCGACGTCAACGCCGGCATCGCGTGCGTGATCTTCTACGTGATCTACCAGCAGGTCGAGAACTACGTCGTCTACCCGCGCGTGATGAAGCGATCGGTCGACGTGCCCGGCGCGGTCACGGTGATCGCCGCCCTGGTCGGCACGGCGCTGCTCGGCGTCGTCGGCGCGCTGCTGGCCATCCCGGGGGCGGCGGCCATCCTGCTGATCTCGCGCGAGGTCATCGTCAAGCGCCAGGACGAGCGCTAGTCGCGCTGCTAGACCTTGATCTCGGGCTCGACCGCCGCGACGTCGCGCTCACCGAGCTTGACGCCGACGACCCCGGCCAGGATGAGCACCCCTCCGAGCAGCTGCACGGGTGCCGGCAGCTGGTCGAGGAGCAACCAGGCCCACAGCACCCCGGCGACGACCTCGCTGAGGGCCACGAACGAGGCCAGGCGCGAGCCCAGCCGGCGCGCGGCCGCGATGCCCGTCGTGTAGGCGATGGCTGCGGTGACCAGGCCGAGGCCGATCATCGGCACCCACCAGGCGACCGTGACGCCGGCGTAGGCGACGTCGACGTCGGTGGCGCGCATCGGCATCAGGCCCACGAGTCCCAGGACGCCGAGCACCACGGAGCCGACGACGAGGCCCCCGGCGGCGAGAGCCATGGGCGGCAGGCCGGTGGAGTCGTCGCCGTTGATGATGAAGTAGGTGGCGCAGCCGACCATGGCCGCAAGGGCCCACAGCACGCCGACGACGCTGAGGTCGGCGCCCGAGAACAGGTCGAGCACGAGCACCAGGCCGAGCGCGCACAGCGCGGCCCCGCCGAGGGTGACCGGGCCGGGCCGCTGGCCGTGGCGCAGCCAGAACCAGACGACGACCGCGGCCGGCGCGGTGTACTCGATGAGCAGCGCCGGCCCGACCTGCATGTGCGCGACGGCGGAGAAGTAGCCGAACTGGGCACCGGCGACGGCCAGGACGCCGTAGATCGTGATGAGTCCGGCGTTCTCGCGCAGCAGCGACCAGCGCCCGTGCAGCGCCCGCACCCCGAAGGGGACGACGACCAGCGCCCCGAGCGCGATGCGCACGAGCACGACGGCGCCCGGCGTCCAGCCGGCGTCGAGCAGCGGTCGCGCGAGGGCCCCCGAGAGACCGAAGGCGACGGCCGAGACGAGCGCGAAGGCGAGACCGGTCGTGGTGGGCGTGCGGCGGTTCGCCCGAGGCGTGTCATGAGCCAACGTCGTCATGGTTAATGACAGTAGGGATCGGTCCGGTAATCTGTCAACGTGGTATTCGCCCATGACGTCGAGCTCTCCCTCCAGTCGGCCACCGTGCTGGCCAACAGCGCCCTCGAACCCGTCACGATGACGACGGTCGACGAGCTCGCCGACTTCTACGAGTCCTTCGGCTACACCGGCCGCCACGACGGCGACGAGGCCGAGCTGCACGCCGTCCTGGCGCTGCGCGACGAGCTGCGCCGACTGCTCACGGCCGGGCGCGACGAGGCCGTCGCGCTGGTCAACACCATGCTCGCCGAGGAGCAGGCCGTCCCCCGCCTCGAGCGCCACGACGAGTTCGACTGGCACGTGCACGCCGTCGCGCCCGACGACCCGTGGGCCAAGCGCATCCGGGTCGAGACGGCGATGGCGATGATCGACGTCATCCGCGCCGACGAGATGTCGCGGCTGGCCATCTGCGCCGACGACACCTGCGAGGGCGTCGTCCTCGACCTGTCGCGCAACCGTTCGCGGCGCTTCTGCTCGACGACGTGCGGCAACCGCAACGCGGTCGCCGCCTACCGGGCGCGTCAGACCTCCGGGTGAACCCGCCCGGGTGTGCTCCCGGAGCGCCGCGCCTGCCTACCGTCGAGCCATGCCCACCGTGAACCGCACCTTCACCGTCCAGCCTGACCCCACCACCGTGGTCGGCTACCTCAAGGACTTCAGCCACGCCGAGGCCTGGGACCCCGGCACCGAGTCCTGCCGCCAGACGACGCCCGGCGCGGTGGCCGTCGGCACCCAGTGGCACAACGAGTCCAAGATCGCCGGCGTCAGCACCGAGCTCACCTACACGCTCACCACGCTGCGCGACGACGTCGTCGTGTTCGAGGGCGAGAACGACTCCGCCACCACCACCGACACCATCACCGTCAAGCCGGCCGCCGACGGCGGCAGCGAGATCACCTACGAGGCGGTCATCGAGGCCAAGGGCGCCGCCGGCAAGCTCGGCGAGCCGGTGCTGAAGCTGCTGTTCGAGCGCATCGGCACGAAGACCGAGCACCAGATGACCGAGGTGCTCAACGGGCTCGTCGCCTGAGACCTGTCCGGTCGTCGGCGCCCGGTCGCCGGCGCCCGGTCAGCAGTAGGTGGGCGTGTACGACGGGCTCAGGTCGAGGTCGCGCAGCACGACCGGGTGCGTGGCGCCGAACTCGCGGCAGGCCTTCACGAAGTCGCGCCGGCGGTACTCGATCATCACCACCTGGTCGCCGAAGTGGCGCACGTACGCGCCGCACTCGTCGAACTGCGCGCACGACTCGGTGACGGCGAAGTCGAAGCCGACCCGGGTGCCGTCGAGGTCGGCCAGGTTCTTCTGGCCGACGGCGAGGCCGGCCCGGTGTGCGCGCCGCACGAGCAGCCGCGAGAACGCGACGGCATCGACGCGCCGCAGCTGCTTCTTCGAGCGCGTGTAGGAGTCGAGGTTGTCGAGCTCGACGGCCTGGAACCCGTCGCGGCGACACCCACTGATCCAGCGTCCGACGATCGTGGCCAGCCGCTCGCGCTTGGCCGGCGTGCCGATGTCGAGCAGCCACTCGCCCCAGTTCTCGTCGACGACGGCGCGACCGTTGTTCTTCAGGACCAGGCTCCAGCGGCCGTGCCGCTTCCAGAACCGCTTCTGGTTCGGCTGGGTCTGGAAGCCGTTGACGTAGCAGATGTTGTACCTGCCACGCACCGCGCGGGCCGAGCGGTCGCGGGCGACGATGCCGACGTGCGCCGGGACGGCGTCCTCGCCGCCGAGCTGGTAGTCGGCGTCGGTGCCGCTCGGCAGGGGCTCCACCGCGGCACGAGCGGGGCTCACGCCCGCGAGGCCGAGGGTGAGCAGGACGGCGAGGGACACGGCGAGGAGGAGGGGCGGTCGGGGCACCGGACCACGGTAGGTGACCGACCCGCCTCCACGACGACGGTTGCGACGAGCGGGTGCTCGCCGGCGCCGGACGGTCAGGCCGCAGCTGCGCGCAGCTTCTCCAGCAGCGGCGCGGCCGCCTCGTCGAGGAAGCGCTGCTGGAGGCGGTCGCCGGTCTGCACAAGCGCGACGTCGGTGAAGCCGGCCTTCCAGTAGGCCGAGACCTGCTCGACGATGTGGTCGAGGTCGGGGCCGCACGGGATGTTCTCGGCGACGTCGTCCGGGGTGACGAACTGGCTGGCGCCGGCGAACCCGGCCGGCGTGGGCAGGTCGGCGTTGACCGACCACCCGCCGGCGAACCAGCGGAACTGCTCGTGGGCCAGCTCGCGGGCCTCGTCCTCGGTCGGCGCCCAGCAGATCGGGATCTGACCGATCGCCCGTGCGGACCCGCCGTCGCCGATCTGTGGCGCACCGTCGACCCCGTTCCACCGCGACACGAGCTCGTCGTCGGGCTCGACGGCGACGAGGTGGTCGGCGAGCGGCGCGAACCGCTCGACCGACCGCTCCCCCGACACGGCGAGGGCCAGCTCGACCGGCACGTCCGGCACGTCCCAGATGCGGGCGGACTCGACCCGGAAGTGCTCGCCGTCGTGGTCGACGAGGTCGCCGGTGTGCAGCGCCCGGATGACCTCGATGGCCTCGGCCAGCATGTCCTGACGCCGCGCGAGACCGGGCCACGACTGCCCGACGACGTGCTCGTTGAGGCTCTCTCCACTGCCGAGGCCGAGGGTGAACCGGCCGTCGGAGAGCAGCTGCAGCGTGGCGGACTTCTGGGCCACGATCGCCGGGTGGTAGCGGATCGTCGGGCAGGTCACGTAGGTCATCAGCTGCACCCGCTCGGTCGCCTGCGCCACGGCGCCGAGCACCGTCCAGGCGTGCGGCGCGTGCCCCTGCTCGACGAGCCACGGCGAGAAGTGGTCGCTCGAGACCTCGAAGTCGAAGCCGATGCGCTCGGCCTGCTGGGCGTAGGAGACCAGCTGCTTGGGTCCGCTCTGCTCGGTCATCAACGTGTAGCCGAAGTTCACCATGACCCGAGCGTGTCCGGACGTCGGCGGCGCCGGGTTCACCCGCTCGCATGGTGCTGGTGCGCCGAGGGGTGAATTCGAGCCGCACGCCTTCCACGACGCGGCCGGACCGGCCTAGGTTCCGAGCATGTCCAGCGACGAGCACCGCCGTCCGCCCGGGGTCACCGACGCGACGGTCGAGGCCCTCGGCAAGCTTTCTGCGGCCCTCGACCACGTCGAGGACGCCCGCGGGCACCTCTACGCGTTCCACCGCCTGATGGGCAGCGCCGAGAGCACCTTCGAGGAGGCCACCGCCCTGATCCGCGACGCCGGTCACGACGGGCTCGCCGACCGGCTCGACGCCGACGTGCTCGGCGCGAACCCCTTGCCGGGCATGTGGTCGTTCCAGATGGTCGAGGCCTTCGACGACGGCTACTACGCCACTGTCACCGGCGTCGAGCGTCAGGCGCGCGACGACATCGTCGGCGGGCGGCGCCACGTGTTCGAGGCCGAGATGAAGCAGCTGCGGCGCGACGAGGCGGACCCGTCGTAGGGGTGGCCCGAGCGACGGCGTCCCGCCCTAGCGTCGACGACATGAGCATCAGCAAGGGCGACAAGGTCCACTGGAACACCTCGCAGGGCCGCACGACCGGCACGGCGAAGGAGAAGAAGACCCAGGAGTTCCAGCACGACGGTCAGAAGTTCAAGGCCTCCGACGACGAGCCGTACTGGATCGTCGAGTCGGAGAAGACCGGCTCGACCGCGGCGCACAAGGAGTCGACGCTCGACAAGGCCTGAGCCTCACGCGTGCGGGTGGTGCCCGTCGTCCGGCGCGGCCGCGACAGTGGAGCATGACCACTGACGGATCGACCACCGGTACCGGCGCCCCCGCACCCTCCGACCGCAACAGCCTGACCGTCGGCCCCGACGGGCCGATCCTGCTGCACGACCACCACTTCGTGGAGCAGATGGCGCACTTCAACCGCGAGCGCGTGCCGGAGCGCAACGTGCACGCCAAGGGCTCGGGTGCGTTCGGCACGCTCGAGATCACCGAGGACATCAGCCTTTACACCTGCGCCGCCGCGCTGCAGCCCGGGACGACGACCGACGCGCTCGCGCGGTTCTCCACCGTCGCGGGCGAGATGGGCTCGCCCGACACGTGGCGCGACCCCCGCGGCTTCTCGCTGAAGTTCTACACCAGCGAGGGCAACTGGGACCTCGTCGGCAACAACACGCCGGTGTTCTTCATCCGCGACACGATGAAGTTCCCGCACTTCATCCGCTCGCAGAAGCGACGCGGCGGCAACGGACTGCGCGACAACGACATGCAGTGGGACTTCTGGACCCACAACCCCGAGTCGGCCCACCAGGTCACCTGGCTGATGGGCGACCGCGGCATCCCGCGCACGTGGCGGCACATGAACGGCTACGGCAGCCACACCTACCTGCTGCACAACGCCGCCGGCGAGAAGTCGTGGGTGAAGTTCCACTTCATCTCCGACCAGGGGGTCGAGTGCCTGACCCAGGCCGACGCCAACCGCATCGCCGGCGAGGACTCCGACTTCCACCGCCGCGACCTGTGGGAGGCCATCGAGGCCGGCGACCACCCGTCGTGGAGCTTCAAGATCCAGGTCATGCCCTACGACGACGCGAAGACCTACCGGTTCAACCCGTTCGACCTCACCAAGGTCTGGCCGCACGGCGACTACCCGCTCATCGACGTCGGCACGCTGCGCCTCGACCGCAACCCCGACAACCACTTCGCGCAGATCGAGCAGGCCGCGTTCGAGCCCTCGGCGATCGTGCCAGGCATCGGCTTCTCCCCCGACAAGATGCTGCTCGGCCGGGTCTTCGCCTACGCCGACGCCCACCGGCACCGCATCGGCGCCAACTACCAGCAGCTGCCGGTCAACCGGCACCGCGTCGAGGGTGCCTACACCTACCAGTTCGACGGCCCGATGGCCTACGACCACACCGGCGACCGGCCGAAGTACGCCCCCAACTCCTACGACGCCCCGCACAGCGACCTCACGGGCCCGGCGGCCGACGGGTGGGAGGCCGACGGCGAGTTCGTCCGTCAGGCCTACACCCTGCGCGAGGACGACGACGACTTCGGCCAGGCCGGCACCCTGGTCCGCGAGGTCTTCGACGACGCCGCGCGCGACCGCTTCGTCGCCACCGTCGCCGGGCACCTGCTCGGCGGCGTCAGCGAGCCGATCCTCGAGAAGGCCCTCGAGTACTGGAAGAACGTCGACGCCGAGATCGGCAAGCGCATCGAGGAGGCCGTGCGCACCGACGCCGGCCAGGACGTCGCGCCCGGGCCGACCGAGGCCGAGGACGTCGTCCGCGCCTGATCGACGACCGAGACAGACGTGGGGGCCGGTGCTGGTGCGCCGGCCCCCACGTCGTGCTGCTGCTGGCTCAGCGGCGTCGCTTGACCACCTTGATGGTCTTGACGGCCTTGCCCGACTTCACGGCCGCGTCGCCCAGGTAGGTGACGGTGACCTTCACCTGGCCGGGCTTGCGGAACTTGCCGATCAGGCGGGTCGCCTGGCCGAACCGGTTCAGCGTCACCACGGCGTTGGTCGTCTTCTTGCCCGGCGCCTTGACCGTGATGCGGACCTTGCCGGTCGGCGTCACCCGCGGCGCCAGGACGGTGACCGCGACGCGGGCCCTGTTGCCCTGACGGACCTGGGCGGGGGCCTTGACCTGCACCCGCGGCGTCACCTTCGAAGCCGGACCGGGCCGGGCGAGGACGGCCACGTTGACCGGCGCCGAGGTGCTGCCGATCGTGCCGGCGTCGCCCGAGTAGGTCGCGGTGATCGAGAAGACACCTTGTTGGGTGAACCCGTCGAGGGCCGCGCTGGCCGTGCCGTCGGCACCGACCTCGGCACTGCCGGCGACCCGGTCGCCGACCCGGAACTCGACGGTCCCGGTGGGCACGTCCTCTCCTGCGGTGAAGACCGTCGCCGTGGCGGTCGGCTTGCTGCCGGCCAGGAACACGTCGGGCGTCACGGACAGCGCGGTCTGGCTGCGCTCCTTGGCCCCGGTGACCGTGACGGTCGAGCTCGCCGTGTCCGGCTTCGCACCCTGGTTGTCGGTCGTGTGGACCGCCGTGTTGACCAGCCGCTGACGGTTGTACGTCGTGTCGTCGACCTTCACCTGGTAGGTGAAGGACGCACCGTCCGCGGCGGGGCCCTCGTAGGTCGCGCAGACGTTGAGGTCGTCCTCGAGCACGCCGGTGGCGTCGGCCTTGTTCACCAGCGCCGCGCCCTGGGAGCCGTCGGCGTTCTCGGTGCCGATGGTCACGCCCTCGAGGATCGAGCCCGGAGTGATGTTGTCGTAGGCGAACACCAGGTCGCGGCTGCCGCCGATGGCGAAGACCTGCATGTCCAGGCTGCCGTCGGCCCCGGCGGCGTCGCCGGCCAGACGCATGTTGTCGTACTCGATGATGAACGCCGCACCGTTGCCGCTGCCGGTCGAGGCGAGCGAGACGCCCGCGCCGCTCGCGGCGTCGTAGCGGAACTCGAGGTCCTGCCACAGCAGGGCTGCGAGGTTGTTCGGCAGGGCCGCGGTGGGCACCGACTGCGGCACGCTCGGGTCACCGTCGTAGTTCTCGTCGCCGTAGACGAGGAACCCGTCGTCGGTGAACGTCAGGCCCTGGAAGGTGCCCTCGAGGAACCCGAAGCTGGTCGAGGCGAAGGCGGTGAACGCCGTCCCGTCACCGGTGACGCCGGGGTCGGCGGGGACGCCCAGCCCGGCGAGGTCGAGATAGCCGGGGCCGAACGGGCTGACGCACTCCTCGTCGTCGGCGCTGGTGGTGATCGCGTAGCTGCCCTCGGCGCCGACGGCGGTGGGCAGGCTGCCCGACCACGAGACGGTGCCGTCGGCGTACGTCGCGCCACCGGTGGCCGAGCCGTCGACGTAGGTGGTGCCGGCCGGCAGCGTGTCGGAGATCGTGTACGCGAGGTCCTCGGGCGTCACGTTGGGGGCGACGTCGACCGTGTAGGTGATGACGTCGCCCGGCTCGGCCGTGGTGACGTCGGCGGTCTTGGTGACGTCGTCGTCGACGCGGTCGATGGTGACCGGGACGACGCCGATGTCACCCGGGCTCGCCGGCGACGTGCCGAGCGTCAGGGTGCCGTGCCAGGTCTCGCCGGCGTCCATGTCGGGCTCGTCCCAGAAGGTCCGCAGGTCGAACGGCGTGGCCGCCGGCAGGGCGCCCGACGGGCCCTCGGCCCGCAGGTTGCCCGGGTCGCCGGCGACGACGGCGGTGCGCAGGTCGGTGGTGTCGGTGCCACCGGGGGCCGAGGCCTCCCAGTTCTGCACGAGGACCCACCACGTGCCGGCCGCCGGGTCGGCGACCGAGACGGACTCGTTCGAGCCACCGCTGGCGCTCGAGGCGACCACGTTGGCCGCGGAGACCTCACCGGTACCGACGTAGAGGTCGAAGTCGGGGGCGGTCGGGTCGGCCAGCGCGGCGATGAGGCTCGTGGCGCCCTCGGGCACCGTCACCTCGGTGACGACCGTGCCGTTGCCGTCGAACGGGTCGGTGTTGGTCGGGTCCTCGGGCACGCTGAGCGCGGTGCTGGTCTCGGGCACGAGGCCGCTCACGCCGACCTGGAGGTCGGTGATGGCGATGGCCTCCAGGCCGGAGGTCACCTGCGAGCCGGCGTCGCGGCGCGTGGTGATGTCGACGCCGGTCGGCAGCACGCCGGACGACGGCTTGACGCCGACGGGCAGGTGGGCTGCGGGAGCGGTGGAACCGGCGGGCGGCGTCAGCACGAGCGTGCCGAAGAGCCACTCCTCGGTCGAGGCGGTGCCGTCGACGGTCGCGGTGACGGTGATGTCGGCGTCGCCGCCGTCGGTGAGCGCGATCGTGTCGACGTCGGTGTCGAGCGTGACCTCCTCGGAGAGGCTCTCGACCGAGACGGTCCACGTGCCGGCGCCGGTGGCGGTGCCGGTGAGGGTGCGCGTCCACGAGCAGGTCTGCAGGCAGTCGTCGTCGGCCATGCTCGCGGTGTTGAGCGTGGTGACGTCGCCGCCCTCGGCCGGGTTGGCGGCCTCGTAGTCGGCCAGGGTCTCGTCGAGCACGAAGCCGGCCTTGGCCGCGTTGCGCAGCTCGATGCGGCCCGCGCCCATGTCGAACCAGTCGGCCTCGGTGCCGTCGGAGTCACGGATGTCGCGCTCGGAGGTCGTCATCAGCGCGGACTCGACCTCGGCCGGCGTCCAGTCGGGCTGCACGGCAGCCATGAGTGCCATCGCGCCGGCGGTGTGCGGGCTGGCCATCGAGGTGCCCGAGATGAACTCCCACTTGACGTCGTTGTCGGTGCCGGCCGCGGCGAGGATGTCGACGCCGGGGGCCGAGACGGAGGGGCTGATGAGCGGTACGGCGCCGTTGGGGCCGCGGCTGGAGAAGGCGGCCATGATGTCGCCGTTCTCCGGGTCGACGTCCTTGACCGAGCCCGAGAGGGCGGCCTCGGCGCCGGGGTTGGCGACCAGGAACGCCTTGAGCGCGACGCCGTCGGCGTAGGTGATGTGGGCCGCCGGCAGCGCGTGCGCGTCACCGTTGAGCGAGGTGCCGCTGGCCTCGTCGTTGACGAGGACCATGCCCTCGGCGCCGAGCGCGGCGACGACCTCACCCTTCTCGACGCGGCCGTTGCCGCCGCGGGTGCAGATGACGATCGTGCCGCTGAGGTCGGTGCCGGCCGGGAACTCCGCGGCCTCGCACAGGGAGTTCTCGTTGATCGTGGCGGCGTCGACGAGCGGGAACGCACCGTCGGTCGGTCCGGCCAGGCCGGCGCCGGCGATGTCGGGCAGCGTCGCCGTGCCGGCGGTGATGTCGACGACCGAGGCGACGTACTTGCGATCGTGCGTCGTCGCGCCGACCGAGGTGATCCACGGGACGTCGGCGGGGCTGCCGACGGTCGCCGCGCCCGGGCCGTCGTTGCCGGCGGAGGTGGCGACCCGGACGCCCGCGGCGCGGGCGTTGAGGAAGCCGACCGCGTCGGCGTCGACCCACGGGTTGGACGGGGTGCTGGCGCCGATCGAGTAGTTGATGACGTCGACCTGGTCGATGATCGCCTGCTCGATGGCGGCGATGATCGAGGAACCCTGGCAGCCGGCGCCGTCGCAGACGTCGTAGCCGATGACGTTCGCGTGCGGGGCGACGCCCTTGATCGTGGAGGTCACCGAGAACTCGTCGTCGGTGCCCTCGGCGCTGTAGGCGGTCGCCTCGACCTGGTTGCCGGCGGTCGTGCTGCCGGTGTGGCTGCCGTGCCCGTCGTCGTCGTAGTCGCCGTCGGCGTTGTCGGCGACGTCGAAGTCCCAGTAGCCGATGAGCTTGTCGTTGCAGCCCCAGTCGGGGATGTAGCTGTCGTCCTCGGGGTCGCACACGCCGTAGTAGGTGCCGCGGGGGTTGGTGTGGTCGAAGCCGTCACCACCCTCCTCGACCGGGACGACGTCGTGGAAGGAGGGGTTGGCCGGGTTGATGCCGGAGTCGAGGATGCCGACGACGACGCCCTCGCCCTTGCTGCCGACGTTGTCGGGCACGTTCGTGCCGTCCCACACGGTCGGGGCGCCGATCCACTCCGGGCCACGGTCGGTCGTGAGCTGGCGGGTGAAGTCGACCTGCACCGACGAGACGCCGTCGATGCGTGCGACGTCCTGCGCCTGCTCGCGCGTGAGCTCCACCACGACGCCGTTGATGGCGTGGGTGAAGGTGTCGAGGACCGGGGTCCGCGTGCCGGTCACCCGATCGATCTGCGCGGTCAGGTCGGCCTGCTCGGCACGCAGCCGGTCGGCGTAGGCCGTGGGGCTCGACGACCGCGCACCCGTGCCGCCGGCCAGCGAGCGCGTCGGGACGGCGGGCGAGTCGAGCTGGACGATGTAGGTCTCGGGTCCGCGACGGGAGCCGAGGGTCAGGGCGGTGCCCTTCTCCCGGGCCTGGTCGGTGACGGCGGTGGCCGCCTCCAGGTCGTCGGGAGAGAAGGACTGGTCCGGGCCGGCGCCGGGCGCGGCCTGGGCAGGGGCGCCGGCCGGTACGGCCAGCAGTGCAGCGGATACAGCAATGGCCATCGAGGCCGAGATGGTGCGTCGAGTCACGCAGAACTCCCGTGGGCAACGGTCGAGCCGACCGTTGGACCGAGAGCACCGAGAGAGAGGGCTCCAAGCCGTCGGGCGGGACGGTGGATGGAGGAACCTGATTCCTAACCACCCCCGGGCATCCTGTCAAGGTTCCCGCGTGCGGACCGGACGATCTCCGGCGTGCCGCCACGTGGGCGAAACGCGATCGTGACCTCGCCGCCACCCGCTGACGACCGACGGGGTCGTGCTCAGCGGTCGCGCAGGGCCTCGACCAGCTCGTCCTTCGTCATCGACGAGCGGCCCTCGACGTCGAGCTCGGCGGCCCGCTTGCGCAGGTCGTCGACCGTCCAGTCCTCGTAGGAGCCTGCCTGGCCACCGCGTCGTCCGACCGTGTCCTTGCCGTCACGGGCGCCGGCGTTGGCGATCCGCGCCGCCTTCTCCTTGCTGGCGCCCTGGTCGCGCAGCGCCTCGTAGGTCTCGTCGTCCTTCACGCTCGGGCCGGGTGACTTCTTCCCGGCCATCAGAGCACCTGCGCCACGTCGACGGGCTGGTCGGCCTTCTCGATCGCCCCGACGAGACGCGCGAGCTCGTCGTCGCTGACGTCGACGTCGGTCTCGGCGAAGGCCTCGCGGAGCTCCTTCTCGACGGTGCTCTCGGTCGCGGACTCCTGGTAGGAGGTGACGCGGTCGACGACCGCCTGGATCGCTTCGGTGCGCTCATCAGTCATGTCTCCAACGTGCCGGTCCGGACGGCCGGCGAGGACACCCCGGCAGGTGGTCTGGGGTTGAGCCGCCCTCAGGGCACCCGGTAGCCGCGGAACACGACGTCGTCCGACACCTCGAACCCGAGCCGCCGGTACAGCGCCAGGGCGCCGGCGTTGGCGCGCATGACGTGCAGGAAGGGCACCTCACCCCGGTCGAGGACGTCGCGCACCAGCGCGGCCACCACCGCCGCAACCAGACCGCGGCCGCGAGCCTCCGGGCGTGTGCACACCGCGCTGATCTCGGTGCCGCCGGGTGGGCGGAGCCGCTCCCCCGCCATCGCCAGCAGCACGCCGTCCGCCCGGACGCCGACGAACCGGCCGAGCTCGTGCGTGCGCGCGAAGAAGGGCCCCGGCCGGGTCTGCGCGGCGAGCGCCCGGACGTCGTCGGCGTCGTCCGGCCCGAGCGGCTCGACGACGGCGGCAACGGGGCCGGGGACCGGGGCGGAGAAGGTCATCCGCTGCCCCTCGAGCTCGAACGCCGGCTCCCACCCCGTCGGCGGGGGCGCCGTGGCCGAGAACAGGTCGGCGAGCCCGCCGGGTCCGACCAGAGCGGCGAGATCGGCCCAGTCCTGCTCGGTCGGCGTCGCCGGCACCGCGACGAACGAGGCCACCGCCGGGTCGTAGCGGACGGCGGCGCCGTGCTCGACCCGGAAGCGCCGGTGCCGGTCGTGCAGCGAGGCCCGGACGACGTCGTCGGGCGAGGCGAGCCCGCGCACCCTCAGCCCCGCACCACGGCCCACGCCGCTCGATGCTGTCACACGGCCCGGGCCGGTTCACCCCTGGAAGGTCACCAGGTCGGCGCGGTAGTGGTCGAAGACGGCCTGCACGGGCAGGTCGCCGGCCCCGACGAAGACCTGCTGGCGGGTGAGCACCGCGCTGCCGGGGGTGATCTTGAGGATGCGGGCCGTGGCGGCGTCGGCGACGGTCGCGCCGATGCGGGTGGACGCCGCGTGCATCTCCTCGGTGTTGAACACCGTCTGGCCGACGGCGCCCATCTCGGCCGGCCCGTCGTAGTCGAGCACGGGGTAGCTCGTCGGGAAGTACGCCGTGCGGACGCCGATCGGCAGGTCGCCGCAGACGAACAGGTTCTCCATCATGTGCACGGTCTCGTCGTCGCAGGCGAGCAGTGACCGGATGAGGCCGGAGGCCGGCACCGGCCGGGTGTCGGTGATCCGGATGCGCACCCGGGGCCGCTCGGCGCCGACGCCCGAGCCGGGCACGTCGGTGATGTCGTCGAGCACCAGGCGCACCGACCGGTTGCGCGGGTAGGTGCCGAACCGCGGACGACGCTCCAGCAGCCCCTCGTGGGTGAGCTGCTGCAGCGCGCGGCGGATCGCGCTGCGGGTCGCCGACAGCGACTCGATGAGCGTCGTCTCGTCGAGCTGCAGGTCCTCGTCGAAGACGCCGTCCTCGATCGCGGCCCGCACCAGGTCGCGCACCCGACGCTCCGAGCTCTGCCGTCCCCGGTCGGAGCCACCGGCCGCGCGCGGGTGCTGCTGCGGCGCCTCCGAGCCGGGGACCGCGGACAGGTGCTGGACCTCGAAGCCGTCGGACGCGCTCATCGGGTCGGCGCTCGTCTCAGAACTCGGTGAGGTGGTCGCGGAGCGTGACGCCGGAGTAGCCGTCGCGGATGAGGCCACGGCGACGCAGCGCCGGCGCGAGGCCGTCGGAGATCTCGGCCATCGTGCGTCGCGTCGGCGGGAGGTAGAGGAGGAACCCGTCGCCGCCGACCTCCTCCATGATCTCGCCCATCTTTCCGGCCACGGTGTCCGGCGAACCGACGAGGCCGAGGTCGGTGATCTGGAACGACGTCGCCACGACCTCGCGCAAGGTCTTGCCGCGCTGGGCCATGAACAGGTTCTCGATCGAGGAGAACTCGCCGTTCTGCCGCGACAGGTCGATCTCGTCGACGATCGTGTCGGGATCGATGTTGCCGAAGTCGATGCGACCGCCGGAGGTGTACGACATGTTCCACAGGTTGTACTCGACGGCCTTGTCGGTCCGCTTCGCGGCGGCGATGGCCTTGGCCTTCTCCTGCGCCTGCTCGTCGGTCTCGGCGATGACCGGCATGCAGAGGAAGAAGAGCTTGATGTCCTCGGGCCGGCGCCCGTAGGCCGCCATCCGGGCATGCATGTCCTCGCGGAACTCCTTCATCAGCTCCGGGGTCTTGCACTGGATCAGCATGGTGTCGTCCCACCGGGCCGCGAGGTCCCGCCCCGCGGCCGAGCCGCCGGCGGAGGCGATCGGCACCTGGCGCTGCGGGCCCGGGATGGTGTTGAGCGGACCCCGCGACGCGAAGTACTTGCCGCGGTAGTCGATCGGCGACACCTTCGTGTGGTCGGCGTACACGCCGGCGATCGGGTCGGCCACGACGGCCCCGTCCTGCCAGGAGTTCTGCAGCTGCGTGACGACGTCGACCCACTCGTGCGCCATCTGGTAGCGCTCGTCGTGCGCGAGGTGCTGGTCGTAGCCGAAGTTCTGCGCGACCCGGTCGGTCACCGAGGTCACCACGTTCATCCCGACCCGACCCTCGGTGAGGTGGTCGAGCGTGGTGAACAGGCGCGAGGCGAGGTAGGGCGGGTACTGGATCGTCGAGGCCGTCGGGATGATGCCGATGTGCTTGGTGGCCGAGGTCATGAACGGCACGAGCGGCATCGGGTCGTTCTTCGGCGCCATGATGCCGCGGCGCAGCGAGGTCTCGGCCGAGCCCTTGTAGGAGTCCTCGACCATCGCGGTGTCCTCGATGAGGATGTAGTCGAAACCGGCGCGCTCCATGTGCTGCGCGAGGTCGACGTAGATGTCGGGCTTCATCCAGTCGTTGACGTTCGAGCCGACCCAGGGGCCGTCGCCGTTCGTCGGGCTCCAGGGCTGGATGCCGAAGCCGTTGCCGAGGAACCAACCGATGTGGAACATGTCGTTCTCCTTTGTGCCGTGCCGATGGTGCTGGGGTGACAGGGGTGACAGGGGTGGTCGGGGTCGCGCCGCGGACGACGTCCGGGCGCGCGTGCGGGTGCGGTCAGGTCGCCGCGAGCTCGCGGTACGAGGCGACGAGGCCGGCGGTGTAGTCGTCGGTCGGTGCCGCCATGAGGGTGTCGGTGTCGCCGCGCTCGACGAGACGGCCGCGGTACATCACGACCATCTCCTCGCTCACGAACGCGGTGGCCGGCAGGCCGTGGGAGATGAAGACCAACGTCGCGCCGGTCTCGACGGCGTAGGTCTTGACCAGGTTGAGCACCCGGCCCTGGGCCGAGACGTCGAGGGCGCTGACGGCCTCGTCGCACACGAGCACCGACGGCCGGACGACGAGGGCGCGGGCCAGCGCCATCCGCTGCCGCTGCCCGCCCGAGAGCTGCGCGGGGCGTGCCTCGAGGAGCCGGTCGGGCAGCCCGACCGCGTCGACGACCCGGGCCGCCTCGGTCTCGGCCGCCCTTAGGTCGAGGCCGAGCAGGCGTTGGGCCGGCACGCTCAGGGCCCGCGCGAAGGTGAACCGGGGGTTGAACGACGAGGCGGTGTCCTGCTGCACCAGCTGCACGCGGCGCCAGTAGTCACGGCGCCCGGACGGCGTCGCGAGCCGCTGGCCCAGCTCGAGGCCGTCGACGACGATCGCGCCGGACGTCGGTCGCTCGAGACCCATGACGAGGCGGGCCAGGGTCGACTTGCCCGAGCCCGACTCCCCCACGATGCCGACCCGCTGGCCGGGATCGAACGTCGTGGTGACGCTCTCGAGGGCGGTGTGGCGGCCGTAGCGCTTGCCGACGCCGTCGACGACGATCTGCGCGCCCTGGATGCCTGCGCTGTCGTTCGCCATCACGCACTCTCCAGCATCAGCGACTCGTCCATCACCGGCAGCAGGTCGGCACGAGCGGAGTCGAGGGTCGGCACGCAGGCCAGGAGCCCACGCGTGTACGGGTGCTCGGCCTCGCCGAGCCGGGCGGTGGCGATGTCCTCGACGAGCTCGCCGCGGAACATCACCAGCAACCGGTCGGTGTAGCGACGGCACAGCTCGAGGTCGTGACTGACCAGCAGCAGCGCGGCGCCGTGGTCGTCGGTGGTGGCGACCAGGGCCTTCATGGTGGCCACCGCGACGCTGACGTCGAGCGCGCTGGTCGGCTCGTCGGCGAGCAGCAGCCGCGGGTCGCTCGACAGGGCCGTGGCGATCATCGCCCGCTGGCGCATGCCACCGGAGAGCTCGGCCGGCCGGGCCTTCATCACCCGGCCGGGGTCGGGCAGCCCGAGCTCGGCGAGACGACGCTCGGCCTCCGCCCCGGCCTCGGCGCGACCCAGCCTTTGTGCCGCCCGCAGGACGGCGACCAGCTGGCTGCCGACCGACCACAGCGGGTCGAGCGAGGTCATCGCGTCCTGCAGGATCATCGACACGCCGGGGCGCCGGCGCGGGACGCGGCGACGCTGGGCGCTCAGGTCGAGCGGCTCCCCCAGCAGCCGGGCGCCGCGCGCGGTGACCGTGGCGACGTCGTCCGAGAGCAGGCCGGCGATCGCGGTGACCAGGCTGGACTTGCCGGAGCCGGACTCACCGACGACGGCGACCCGCTCGCCGGGCCGCACCGACAGCGAGACGTCCTTGACGACGTGGTGGTCGCCGTAGCGGACGTCGAGACCGTGGACCTCGAGCACGACCTGCTCGGCCGCGGACTGCTTCTCGGACATGCTGTCTCCTCGAATCGGTGGTAGCCGTGGGCTACTTGCTGAGCTCGGAGTAGTCGATGACGTTGTCGGTGCGGAACGTGTAGCCCTCGACGTCCTTCGCGAACGCGTTGAGCGGCTGCACCTTCAGCGCCCAGATCGTCGGCACCTGCTCCTCGATGAGCCGCTCGGCCTTGTTCCACAGGACGCCGGCCTCGTCGCTGAGCGGGTCGGCGGCGTCGTTGCCCTCGGCGACGGCGTCGTAGAACGCGGGCACCTCCCAGTTGGGCCAGTTGATCGGCGAGCCGGCGGCGTAGAAGAGGGTCATGACGTACGGCGGGGACTGCACGATCGAGTAGTCACGCCCCATGGAGGCCTGGAACGACTTGCTCGACAGGCCCTCCTGGAAGGCGGCGTTGCTGACCGGGTCGATCGTGACCTCGAAGCCGGCCTCGGCGGCCGCGCTCTGGATCTGCACGGCGGCCGCCTGCAGGTCCGGGTAGGTGTTGTTGACGGTGAGCGTGAACTCCACGGGCTCGGTGATGCCGGCGTCGGCCAGGATCCTCTTGGCCTGCGCGGGGTCGTAGGTGTTCTGCACGATGCCGGTGGCGTCGTAGCCGGGCGCGGTGGGGTCGAGGACGCCGGCAGCCGGCTCGGCGCGGCCCTCGTAGACCTCCTCGGCGATCTGGTCGTAGGGCACGGCCAGCGCGAACGCCTTGCGGACCGCCTCGTCGTCGAACGGGGCGATCGTCGTCGTCAACGGGAGATACATGAAGGCGTTGGTCGGCACGGTGAAGACCTGGGCGGTGCCGTTCTCGACCATCGTCTTCTGGTCGGACGGCAGGAGCTGGGTGGCGATGTCGGCGTCACCGACGGTGAGCAGGTTGGCGCGCTGGCCGGGCTCAGCGATGACGCGTTGCACGATCCGCTTGACCTCGGGCTCGCCGAGGGCGAAGTCGGGGTTGGCCGAGTAGACCATCTGCTGGCCGGAGGTGAAGTCGTCGACCTTGTAGGCGCCGAAGCCCCAGTTGAAGTTCTGGCTCGACCACTCGACGGCGTAGGGGTCCTCGGCGGACTCGTGCTCCTTCAACACGGTGGAGTCGTAGATGGCGCCGACGGCGAAGTGCGAGAGCAGCGACAGGAGCGTGAAGCCGTAGCCCGGCTTGTCGACGGTGAAGGTCACCGTGTGCTCGTCGACGGCGGTGACCTGGTCGGGCGAGGTGAAGATCGGTGCGGAGACGAAGGAGACGACCGAGGTGGGCGTCTCGAACTTGCGCTTCATCGAGTACACGACGTCCTCGGCCGTGAGCGGGTTGCCGGCCGTGCTCCTCGCGGTCGTCGAGAGGTTGAAGATGTAGGTGAGCCCGTCGTCGCTGACCTCGTAGCTCTCGGCCAGCTCGGGCTCGAAGTCGTAGACGTCCTGGTGGCGGTCCATGCCCTCGGTGCCGTCGACGTAGGGATTGCGGATGAGGGTGCCACTGGTGTTGACGAAGTACTCGGCGGCCTCGTAGCCGGTGGAGGCGTAGTCGGCGGCGAAGGAGGCGGGCTGAGAGGCCGTCACGATGACGAGCTGGTCCGCCGAGGTGCCGCCGGCGCTGCTCGAGCTGCCGCAGGCGGTGAGGGCCAGGGCGGTCAACGACAGGGCGCTCGCGAGGGTGGTGCGGAACGGGATCTTCATGCGATGTGACTCCGTACTGGACCCGGCGGTGGCCGGTGGTGATGGGTGGTGCGGGACTGACCCGAGTGGTGGTGCGGTCGGCGCGGGCGGCGGTGCCTAGCGACGACGGGGAGAGAGCGCTGAGAGGAGCAGCGCTGCGGAGAGGACGGAGAGTCCGATGGCGGCGGCCGGGAAGAGCGCGCTCCACCAGCGGCCCACCAGAGCGTCGGAGACGCCGGCCGCGAGCATGCTGCCCCACTCCGGTCGCGGCAGCGGGATGCCGACCCCGAGGAAGCCGAGGCCCGCGGTGAAGATGATCGCCATGCCGAACACGGCCGAGGAGTTCTCGAGGGTGGGGCGCGCGGCGTTGGGCAGCACGTAGCGGGTCAGCACTGTCCACGTCGGCTCGCCGCTGAGGCGGGCGGCGTCGACGTAGCCCTCGCGGCGGACCCACAGCACCTCCGTGCGCATCAGGCGGAGCTGGTACGGCAGGATCGACAGGCTCAGGGCGAGCACGATCACGAGCGGGCTGCGGCCGAAGAACGAGGCGGCGGTCAGTCCGGCGATGAGGATCGGCACGGCCTGCACCATGTCGACGAGCCGTCCGGCGCCGCGCGCGGTCCAGCCGAGCGGTCCGCGTCGCGACTCGCCGGTCGCCACGAGCAGCCCGATCACGAGGCCGAGCACCGTGGTGAGCACCGTGATCGAGATCGCGAGGGTCATGTCGAGCCGCGCCGCGGTGACGATGCGCGAGAAGACGTCGAGGCCGTTGGAGTCGGTGCCGAGGTAGTGCGTGCCGGACGGCGCCTCCGAGGTGCTGCCGGTGACCCGCTCGGGGTCGTGGTTGGCCAGGCTCGGGCCGACGACGGCCAGCAGCACCAGCAGCGCGAACGGGGTGGCCAGCACGACTCGGGTCGCGGCGCCGCCGCCTCGGCGCTCGGTCCGGCGCGGCGCCGTCCTCCTGGCCTTGCGGGCCATGGCGGTCGTCTCGGCCGTCGGGGTGGTCTGGCCGAGCACGGAGTCGGTCGGGGCGGGTGCGGCGGTCATCGGGCCTCCTCCCGCTGGATGCCGGTCTGGCGTCGCGGGTCGATGATGGAGTTGACGAGGTCGGCGAGCAGGAAGACGCCCATCGACAGGGCGGCCACGACGACCAGGAACGAGCGGAGCGCGAACACGTCGGCCGAGGTGACCGCGCTGACGGCGTACTGACCGAGGCCGCCGAGGCCGAAGAGCGCCTCGATCACGACCGCACCGGACAGGAAGAGCCCGAACAGCATGCCGATCATGACGACGAGCGGCGGGAGTGCGCGGCGGTAGATGCTCGCCACGATGGTGCGGTACGGCGCTCCGGAGGCGATCCGGAACCGTGTGCTGGGTTCGTCGATCGCTGCGTCCAGCGAACCGATGAGCGTCTTCATCAGGATCGCGGTGTGGGCGACCACGAGCACCACCAGCGGCAGGACGAGGTGGTCGACGTAGGAGCGGAAGACCTCGGGCCGGCCAGCGAGCAGCGCGTCGAGGAGCGGGACGTGCGTGATCGGGTCGGGCGGCAGCAGGATCGGGTCGAGCGCTCCGCTCGGCGCCGCGGCCCACTGCAGCTGGGCGTAGAACACGAAGACGAACACGACGCCGAGCACGTACTCCGGCAGCGCGCCGGCACTGCGGGCGTAGGTGCTCATCAGCCGTGAGACCGGGTTGCGCGGCCGCGACACGACGAACCACGAGAGCACCAGGGCGAACGCCACGGCGAGCCCGAGTCCGAGCAGGATGAGCTGCAGCGTGGTCGGCAGCCGGTCGGCCAGATCGTCGGCCACCGGGCGGTTGGTCGAGATCGAGGTGCCGAGGTCGAGTCGCGCCAGGTCGGCGAGGTAGTGCCCGAGCTGGGTGGTCCACGGGTCGTCGAGGCCGAGCTGTCCGCGGGCGGCCTGGGCCGCCTCGTCGCTCAGCCGACCGCCGGTGGCGATCTCGACGGGGTCACCCGGGATGAGCTTGACGATGAAGAAGGCCGCGACGGCGAACACCGCGGTGCTGGCGAGCCACCGGCCCAGGAACCGGGCGGCGCCGACCAGGGCCCGCACGGCGACCGGCGTACGGCGTGGGACGCCGTCGTCGGGGCCGGCCGGGGCGACGGGCGTCGGCGACGGTGCCGGCGTTGCTTCGAGGGGTTCCGCGACGCTCATCGCCTACCTCCTGGACTGGTCGGACTGGTCGGTCGTCGGTCTTCTCCGGGGTGTGGTGCTGGCTTCCTCGGGTACTGCGCTGAACCGTAGGAAGCCGGTGTTTCTCGACACGACGGGCGCCGTAACCCGTCAATTGCGCGTGTTTCCCGCGAGGGACGGACCCGCTCCCACCTGCGGAAACGTGGTCCCGTGAGCCGTACGCGCCGGGTCGGCGGGGTCGTCGGCGAGGGTCGGCGTCGGCGGGTCGTTGTCGACGAACGTGTCGGGGCGGGGCCCGGTGCGACCGGCGTCACCCGGTCGGTCGAGCGCGTCGAGGGCGAGGTGGTCGGCGGCGGTCAGCGCGAGGCCGGGCGCGCCGAGGTTCTCGGCCAGGCGAGCGGGGTTCGAGGTGCGTGGCACGGTCGCGACGCCGTGGTGGCGGTGCCAGTCGAGCACCACCTGGGCCGGCGTGACGTCGTGGTCGGCGGCGATGCGGGCGAGGACGTCGTCCGCGAGCAGGGTGCCCTGGCCCAGGGGGCTCCAGGCCTGCGTGAGGATGCCGCGACGGTCGTGCTCGGCCCGCAGCCGACGCTGCTGCAGATAGGGGTGCAGCTCGACCTGGTTGAGGATCGGCACGACGCCGGACCCGGCCGCGAGCCGATCGAGGTGCACCGGCTCGAAGTTCGACACCCCGATCGCGCGGACGCGGCCCTGCTCGAGCAGCTCGACCATGGCCAGCCACGTCTCGAGGTACCGATCCCGCGCCGGGACCGGCCAGTGGAGGAGCAGGACGTCGACGACGTCACGGCGCAACAGACGCGCGCTCTGGTCGACCGAGCGGAGCGTGCGGTCGCGTCCGTGGGCGTCGTTCCAGACCTTGGTGGTGACCAGCACGTCGTCGACGCCGGCGAGGGCCGAGCCGACGCCGGCCTCGTTGCCGTAGACGCTGGCGGTGTCGACCAGGCGGTAGCCGGCCCCGACGGCGGCCTCGACCATCGACGCGGTGCGCGACTCCGGCAGCACACGCCACACGCCGTAGCCGACGGGCGGGATCGGCGGCATCGGGGTCACTCCAGCAGGGCACACCCGGGCGGTTTCGGTCGTGTTGCCGTCGTGCGACGCGGCCGCATCGTTCTCCGACATCTGTCGTGTTTCGCGCCACACGGTCGTGGTCAGGTCAGCGCGCGGAAGGCGCTGCCGTGGAACACGAGCGGCTCGTCGGGGCAGGCCCCGAAGCGCACGACCTCGAGCAGCACGACCACGTGGTCCCCGGCGTCCACCTCGCCGTGGACGCGCGTGTCGAACCAGGCGCTGGCGCCGGGCAGCAGCACTGCTCCCCCGTCGGCAGTCTCGACGTCGAGCCCGGCGAACCGGTCGCCCGAGCGCGAGGCGAGCTGGCGGGCGACGCCGGCGTGCCCGGCCCCGAGCACCGAGACGCCGAGACGGCGGGCCCGGCGCAGGCGCGGCCAGGTGCTGGACCCGCGGTCGAGGCAGACCGAGACGAGCGCCGGCTCGAGCGAGACCGAGGTGAACGAGCTGACGGCCATGCCGATGCGCTCGCCCTCCACCTCGGCACACACGGCGACCACGCCGGAGGGGAACCGGCCGTACACGTCACGCAGGGCACGGCCGTCGGCGGCGTCCGGCGCGCGGAGCCCTGCGACGGTCTCGTAGGTCACCTCGGCGGTCATGCGGTCGCTCCCTCGGGGGTCAGGGACGCCGTGTGCCGCAGCACCGGGCCCCAGGTGGTGGCGTAGCCGGCGATGCGGTCGTCGTCGGCGAAGGTCTTGTCGAGGCAGAAGAGGGCCGGCGCCGGCACGGTCGCGCCGAGCTCGGCGAGCAGCGGGCGCAGGTGCAGCTCACCGGCCATCGCGTGCACCGGGGCGGCGCCGAGCATCAGCGGGACGGCGACGACGCCGGCCAGGCCGGTGCCGCCCTCGAACTGGTCGAGGAACAGCTTGAGCAGGCCGGTGTAGGTGGCCTTGAACGTCGGACTCGCGACGACGACGAGACCGGAGGCCGCGACGGTCTCCCTTGCCGCCGTGACGGCAGGGTCGCCCCATCCCAGGAGCCCGACCCCGAGGTCGGCGACGTCGACGACGTGGTCGGGCGCGCGGCCCGCGACCTGCTCGGCCAGCAGGCTCGCGGCCTGCCGGGTCCGCGACTGCGGCTTGGGGTTGCCCACCACGACGGTGACCGGTGCCTCGATCATCGTGCGTCTCCTCTCGTTGCGCGGCCCGTGACCCGGGCCGTGACGAGGACCGATGTCATCGCGCGGCCGTTACCGGCACGAACGCGCCGTGGACCGGCTCGATTGCGCGACCTGCCGCCGACGCCCGCAGCCCGCCTGACCTGCGCGGACGTCGTCCAGTGGTCGGGATCGCGCTGGTCGCCGTCGTCCGGGTGTCCGCTACGCGCCGGGCGGGGAACACCCGGTGCACCGGGTGTTCATGACGTTCTCGGCCGTTGCAACCCCTGAGAGGCGCACGCAGTCCCTGACCAGTTCGCGCCGGGCGACCGCGACCCCGAGCGTCAGGTCTGCTAGACGTCGACGACCCGGACCGACCCGAACACCGGCGTGAGTGCACCCGCCGACAGCGCCGCGACGTCGTCGACGAGGCGTGCCTCGGCGTGCGGCGGCACCCACAGCGTGAAGGTCGCGGCGGCGCCGTAGACGACATCACCGATGGTCGCGCCGTGGGCGTCGGCCCAGTCGCGCAGGCCGTTGTCGACGCGACCGGCATCGGCGTGCCCGACCTCGACGCGGGCCTCGCGCAGCTCGACGCGGCTCAGGAGCCGTGCCTGGTCGAGCGCCTCGGAGACCGCCGTCGAGTAGGCCCGCACGAGGCCGCCGGCGCCGAGCTTCACGCCGCCGAAGTAGCGGCTGACGACGGCGACGAGGTCGGTGAGGTCGCGGCGACGGAGCACCTCGAGCATCGGCATGCCCGCGGTGCCCGACGGCTCCCCGTCGTCGGACGAGCGCGCCTGGTCGCCGCGCACGCCGGTCACCACGGCGCTGCAGTGGTGGCGTGCGTCCCAGTGCTGCCTGCGGGCCGCAGCGACGACGTCCTGGGCCTCGGACGTCGACGAGACCGGCGCGACGTGGGCGACGAACCGCGACCTTTTGACGACGAGCTCGTGGGTGACCGGCTCGGCGATCGTGTCGGGGTAGGCGGGCACCCACCCATCATCCCGACCACAGCAGACTGGCCCCGTGTCCCGTGCCCGCCAGGTCCTCGAGCGCGTCGTCCGCGCCGCCGACGACGACGGCTTCGGCGCGCACGCCGTCCACGTGCTGGTGGGCGACGACGTGGCCGTGCACCACTGGAGCCCCGACGTCCGCCGCGACATCCACTCGGCCGCGAAGGCCGTGTGCACGCTCGCCGTCGGCGTCGCGAGCGACGACGGCGTGCTCGACGTCGACGCGCCGGTGACGACCTACCTGCCGCACGTCGTCCTCGGCGACGGCGTCGACGCCGTCACCACGCGGCACCTGCTGGCCATGACGAGCGGCATCGACCTGCCGTGGACGCCGACGCTGCTCACCGACTGGCCCGACCTCGCCGTCGAGTACCTCGGGCGGCCGTCGTCGGGGCGGGTGTTCCAGTACTCCAACGCCAGCACCTACACGGCGATGCGCGTGCTCGCGGCGGTCGTGGGCGACGTCCACGCCTTCGTGGCGCGCCGGCTGCTCGCGCCCCTCGGCATCGACGACACTACGTGGGACCGCTGTCCGCTCGGGTTCGTCGCCGCCGGCGAGGGCCTGCACCTGCGTGCCGCGGAGCTCGCCCGCATCGGCCGGTTGATCCGCGACGACGGCACGTGGGACGGCGAGCGCCTCGTGTCGGCCCGCTGGCCGGCCGCCCTGCGCACGGAGTGGACCTCTCGCGAGGCGTCCCCGGTCTACGCGCGCTACTCCCTCGGCGCCTGGGGCGGGCCGGGTGCCGGCTGGCGGTTGCACGGTGCCCACGGCCAGCTCGTCGTCTTCGTCGACGACGCCGTCGCCGTCGTCACGGTGACCGCCGACGACCACGCCGGCGCCGACCTGATGGCCGAGCGGGTCGTGCACGCGGTGGCGGCGGGCGCCGAGGGGTGACGTGAGGAGCGCTGGGCCCGACCTATGGTCGGCCATGGCCTCCTCCAAGAGCACCACCCCTGCCGCGCTCGTCGTGTGCGCGATCGCCGTCGTCCTCGCCGTCGTCGTCGCGGTGAGCTTCGACTCCCCTACCTCGGTCTTCCTGCTGGTCGCGATCGTCTTCGTCGCGCTCGCCCTCGGTGGCGGGCTCACCCTCCGCGGCCGGCGATGAGCGACGCGGCGACCCGACGGGCCCGCCAGACCTGACGACGGCGAGACCAGCGCCTAGCATCCTGCCCGTGCGGAACGTTCCCGAGAGCCTCCCCTGGCTGCTGTCTCCGTTCGGCGTCCTGCTGCTCCTGGCACTGTGGGGCATCGCCGCGCCCCGCTCGCAGTGGCGCGTGCTCTACAGCTGGCAGCACCGCTACCGCGAGCACGAGCATCCCGCCGACCAGCACGACCTGGTCTTCCAGACCGCCGTCGTGTTGTTGGGACTGGCCATCGCCGGCGGCGCGCTCGTCACGCTCGGCCACCTCGCCTGAGCGCCGGTCAGCGCGGCGGCAGGCCGCCGGCCACGGCGACGTCGAGGGTGACGTCGCCGGACTCCGGCACCCGGTCGGCGCCGTGCCGCTCGGTGCCGATGCCGGCCGCGACGACGAAGGCCACGCCGAGCACCGCCAGGCCGTTGGGCACCTGGTGCAGCGCGGCGAAGCCGATGCCGAGGGCGAAGGCCGGCTCGAGGGCCATCAGGGTGCCGAAGGCACCCGTCGAGAGGCGCCGCAGGGCGAGCATCTCGAGTGTGAACGGCACCACGGGCAGCAGGACGGCGAGCCCGACGCCGGCGAGGAGCAGCTCGGGGGTGAGCTGGTCGACGACGCCCGGACCGGCCACGACCGAGGCGACCACGGCCGCGACCGGCATCGAGATCGCCAGGCCCCGGACGCCGCCGGCGGAGTCGCCGACCCGTTGCGTCAGCACGATGTAGGCCGCCCAGCAGCACGCGGCCGCCAGGGCGGAGGCCACGCCGACCGGGTCGGCGGCGCCGGTCCACGGCTGGGTGAGCAGCAGGACGCCGCAGGCGGCGACGAGCGCCCACCCACGTCCCGCTCCCCGGCTGCGTGCGATCGCGACGCCGAGCGGGCCGAGGAACTCCAGGGCGCTGGCGGTGCCGAGCGGCAGGCGCTCGACGGCGCCCATGAACAGCAGGGTCACGCCGGCGGTCACGACGCCCAGCGCCGTCGCGGCGACCACCGTCTCGCGGTCGTACCAGGACCGCCGGGGCCGCACGAGCACGAGGAGCAGCACCCCGGCCCAGAACAGTCGCAGCCACGCCGCGCCGCCGGCTCCGACGTCGTCGATGAGGCCGACGGAGACGGCGAGCCCGAGCTGCACGCAGAGCATCGAGGCGACGGCCATCGAGACGCCGGCACGGGCGGGAGACAGCTGCGGTGAGATCACCCCGGAAGTGAACCCGCATCCGACCGTCCGCGTCCACGTGACATTGCTGCACAGTTCGTTCAGCGATCCAGCATGATGGGGTCATGGACGTCCGCCGCCTCCGGCTCCTGCACGAGCTCTCCCGCCACGGCTCGATGGCCGAGGTCGCCGCCGAGGTCGGCACCACGACCTCCAACGTCTCCCAGGCGATCGCCGCGCTCGCCCGCGACGTCGGCACGCCGCTCGTCGAGCCCCACGGACGACGCGTCCGCCTCACCCCGGCCGGTCGCCGCCTGTCCGAGCACGCCGTCGGCATCCTGGCCGCCGTCGACGCGGCCCGTCGCGACCTCGACCCCGACGCCGAGCCGCAGGGCACCGTGCGGGTGGCCGGGTTCGCCACCGCCGTCCGTCGCTCGCTGGTGCCGGCCCTCGACACCCTCGCCGACGTCCACCCCGGCGTCGAGGTGCTGGTGCTCGAGCACGAGCCGTGGGAGGCCTTCGACCTCCTCGAGCGCGACGCCATCGACCTGGCTCTCGTCTACGACTACGACCTCGCCCCGCTGTCGTGGCGCAGCGATGTCGTCGCCGTCCCGCTCTGGACGACGCCCTGGGGCCTCGGCGTGCCGAGCGACGACGTGCGCACCGCCGCCCACCCGGTCGCCGCCTACGCCGAGAGCGCGTGGATCGTGAACTCCCGCAACAGTGCCGACGAGGACGCCCTACGCACCCTCGCCTCGATCGCCGGGTTCGAGCCCCGCGTCACCCACCGCATCGACTCGCTCTCGTTGGTCGAGGACCTCGTCGTCGCCGGCCGCGGCGTCGCGCTGCTGCCGACCGAACGCACCCCGCGCGACGGCGTCAGGCTGCTCGACCTCGACTCCCCCGGCCTCGAGCTGCGCGCCCACGCCGTCACCCGTCGCGGCCGCGACCGGTGGGCGCCGCTGCGGGCGGTGCTCGACCACCTGACGTCGGCCTGACGACGGACTCTCCATCCGAGGGTGGCGGTCGACACACGTCGGGCGGTGCTCTACATTCTATAGACTATGGAAGCCACCACGGTCTCGGACGGCGTGACGACGTTCCGCATCGACCGGCCCGAGCGTCGCAACGCGCTCGACGCGGCGACGCTGGAGGCGCTGCTCGATGCGCTCCGCGGTGCCGAGCGACGCGGCGACGCCGCCCTCGTCGTCACCGGCGGGCCGGTCCACTTCTCCTCCGGCGGCGACGTCAGCTCGATGCCGACGGCGGCCGACGGCCTGCAGGGTGCGGCCGGTCGGCTCCGGCTGGTGCACGAGGTCATCCAGGCCTTCACCGGGAGCGACGTGCTCGTCGTCGCGGCGGTCGAGGGCTACGCCATCGGGGCGGCCTGGGGCGTCGTCCTCGCCTGCGACCTGGTGGTCGCCGCCGACGACGCCTGGTTCGCCGCGCCCTTCGCGGCCCGCGGCCTGGCCGCCGACGCCTCCACGGCCTACCACCTGCCACGACGGCTCGGACACCAGCGCGCCGCCCGCCACCTCTACCTGGGCGAGCGCCTCACCGCGCCCGATGCCCACGCGGCCGGCCTCGTCTCGCACCTCTCCCCCGCCGGCCTGGCCACCGACACCGCGGCCGAGCTGGCCGGCCGGCTCGCCGGGGGCGCCCGCGAGACCAACGCCCTCACCAAGTCGCTCGCCACGCGAGGACGCACCGGCGAGCTGGCCGACTTCCTCACCGCCGAGCGCACGGCCGTCGCGCTGGCCGGCCACGGCGCCGAGTCCCGCGAGGGTCGCGCCGCCTTCCTCGAGCGACGGGAGCCCTCCTTCCGATGAACCCCACCTCCCCCCTCGACCACCTGCAGGTCGTCGAGTGCGCCACCTTCGTCGCCGGACCCTCGTGCGGGCTCGGCCTCGCCCAGCTCGGCGCCGACGTCGTCCGCGTCGACCTGCCGGGGGGCGGCAGCGACCACCTGCGCTGGCCCCTCGCCCCGAGCGGGGCGAGCCTCTACTGGGCGAACCTCAACAAGGGCAAGAGGTCGGTGACCCTCGACTACCGCACGCCCCGGGGCCGTGAGCTGCTCCTGGCGCTCGCGACCCGTCCGGGGCCCGGCGCCGGCATCTTCGTCGACAACCTGGTCGGCCGCCACCGCGTGCGCCACACCGACCTGACGGCGCTGCGCCCCGACGCGATCTCGCTGCACGTGCTCGGCTTCCCCGACGGTCGACCGGCCGTCGACTACACGGTCAACGCCGCGGTCGGCGTCCCCGGCATGACCGGGCCGTCCGCCGTCGAGCCGGTCAACCACGTGCTGCCGGCCTGGGACCTGCTGACCGGCTCGACCGCCGCCGTCGGGCTGCTGGCCGCGGTCACGCAGCGCGACCGCACCGGCGAGGGGGCCCAGATCGACCTGGCGCTGTCCGACATCGCGCTCTCGGCCGTCGGGGCGCTGGGCTGGCTCTCCGAGGCCGAGTCGGCCGGGCCCCGACCGGCGATCGGCAACCACGTGTTCGGCTCGTTCGGCACCGACTTCGCCTCCGCCGACGGGCACCGGGTGATGGTCGTGGCCCTGACCGAGGGCCAGTGGCGCGCGTTGTGCGAGGTCACCTCGACCGGCCCGGTCTTCGAGGCGCTCGAGCAGGCGCTGGGCGTCGACCTGCGTGAGGAGTCCGCGCGCTACGAGCTGCGCGAGACGATCGCCTCGATCCTGCGCCCGTGGTTCTCCGCCCGCACCCTGGCCGTGCTCGAGGCCGACCTCGACCGGGCCCGGGTGCTGTGGGGCCCGTACCGCTCGATGGCCGAGGCCGCCGCGTCGGCCCGGACGACGTCGGAGCTGGCCGAGGAGGTGCAGCAACCCGGCGTCGGAGCGATGCTCGCCACCGGCAGCGCACTGCGCTGGTCGGAGTCGGTCGTCGCGCCCGAGCCGGCACCGAGCCTGGGCGCCGACACCGAGCACGTGCTCGGTGAACGCCTCGGGCTCACCTCGGCCGAGATCGGCCGTCTCGTCGCCGACGGCGTCGTCTCGGTCGACGCCACTCGGGGTGCGGCCTGATGCCGGTCGACCTCGCCGCGGTGCGCACGGCGCTCTTCGTGCCGGGCGACCGGCCCGATCGGTTCGACACCGCGCTGGCCTCGGGCGCCGACCTGGTGGTCGTCGACCTCGAGGACGCCGTCGACCCCGGACGCCGGGCGACCGCGCGCGAGCACGTGGCAGCCCTGCTGGGACGGGCACCGACGGCCCCGGTCGCCGTCCGGGTCAACGCCGCCGGCACGCCCGACCACCCGCTCGACGCCGACCTGGTCCGCGCGCACCGGTGCGCGGTGCTGCTGGCGAAGGCCGACGACGCCGCGGCGGCCGAGGCCCTGGTCCCGTGCCCCGTGGTCGCGCTGGTCGAGACGGCGCGCGGCGTCCTCGCCGCGCCGGCGGTGGCCGCCTCCTGCGCCGTCACCCGCCTCGCCCTCGGCCACCTCGACCTCGCCGCCGAGCTCGGCGTCGACCCCGACGACCGCACCGCGATGACCGCGGCCCGCAGCGCTCTCGTGCTGGCCTCCGCCGCCGCCGGGCTCGCCCCGCCCATCGACGGCGTCACCGTCGACGTCACCGACGACGCCCGGCTCACCGACGACGTCCGCCACGCCCGGAGCCTCGGCCTCGGCGGCAAGCTGTGCATCCACCCCCGCCAGGTGACCCTCGCCGCAGCCGCCCTCGCGCCGTCGCCGGACGACGTGGCCTGGGCCCGGCGCGTCGTCGCGGCCGCAGACACCAGGGGCACCGACGCGGTCACCGTGCTCGACGGGCGCATGGTCGACCGTCCGGTCGTCGAGCGCGCCCGCCGGATCCTCGACCACCCCCATCCCGCACCGGAAGGACTCGCATGACCCAGCTGCTCACCGGCCAGACCGCCGTCGTCACCGGAGGTGCCCAGGGCATCGGCCTCGCGATCGCGCGCACCTACGTCGAGCACGGCGCCCGCGTCGTCCTCGGCGACCTCGACGAGGCCGCCGCCGAGGCTGCGGCGAAGGAGCTCGGCGGGCCGGACGTCGCCACCGGCGTCCGCTGCGACGTCGTCGAGGCCGACCAGGTGCAGGGCCTGGTCGAGGCCGCCGTGGCGACCTACGGCTCGCTCGACGTCTTCGTCAACAACGCCGGCATCACCCGCGACGCCACGATGCGCACCATGAGCGAGGACGACTTCGACCTCGTCGTGCAGGTGCACCTCAAGGGCACGTGGAACGGCACCCGGCTGGCCGCGGCCCACATGAGGGGCGAGAAGAGCGGCGCGATCGTCAACATCTCCTCGCTCTCGGGCAAGGTCGGCATGGTCGGCCAGACCAACTACTCCGCCGCGAAGGCCGGCATCGTCGGGCTGACGAAGGCGGCGGCCAAGGAGATGGCGCACCACGGCGTGCGGGTCAACGCGATCCAGCCCGGGCTCATCCGGTCGGCGATGACCGAGGCGATGCCGCAGAAGGCGTGGGACCAGAAGATGTCCGAGATCCCGATGCAGCGCGTCGGCGAGGTCGACGAGGTCGCCGGGGTGGCGCTGTTCTACGCCTCGTCGCTGTCGTCGTACATGACCGGCACCGTCGCCGAGGTCACCGGCGGGCGGTTCATGTGAGCTCGGCCCGCTCCGAGACGGTCTCGCGGGTCGTCGACCCGGTCGCCGTCGCCGCGCTGGCCGACCTGCTCGGCAGCGACGTCGACACGAGCCCCGGGGCACCGCTGCCGGCGCTGTGGCACTGGGTCGCGCTGTCCCGGTGGCCGGCGACCGACACGCTCGGCCCCGACGGGCACCCGCGGCGCGGCACGGGCGTCGTCCCCGAGATCGACCTGCCGCGCCGGATGTTCGGCGGCGGCCGGCTGACCACGCACGCCCCGGTACCGGTCGGGGCCGAGGTCACCGTGACGACGTCGGCCGGCGAGCCCCGCGAGCGCGAGGGCCGCAGCGGTTTCCTGGTCCTGCTCGACCTCACGGTCGAGGTGCGCTCGGTCGACGACTCGCCGTTGCTGACCGAGGTGCAGCACCTCGTCTACGCCGGCCCGCGCCCACCGCTCCCGTCCCCGCCGGAGCCGGTGGTGGCCGGCCAGGCCACCCGGCTGCTCGACGGCTCGACGCTGCGCACCGACCCCGGCCTGCTGGCCCGGTTCAGCGCGCTCACGGCCAACCCGCACCGCATCCACACCGACTGGCCCTACGCCACCCGCGAGGAGGGCTACCCCGGCCTCGTCGTCCACGGACCGCTGCTCGCGCTCGTGCTCGGCGAGGCGCTGCGCCGCGCCGGGTCGAGCGGCGCGATGCTGGAGCATCGCGGGACCGCGCCGCTGTTCTGCGGCGAGCCCGCCGAGATCAGCCTCGACGACCGGTCCGCCACCGTCCACTCGTCCGCCGGCACCCACGCCACGCTTCGTCTAGGAGACCAATGAACGCCACCGACGCCGTCATCTGCGAGCCGCTGCGCACCCCGATCGGCGGCTACGGCGGCTCGCTGAAGCCGCTCACCGCCGTCGATCTCGGCGTCGCGGTGCTGCGCGAGCTCGTCGCACGCACGGGCATCCCCGGCGAGGGCGTCGACGACGTCGTGCTCGGGCACTGCAACCCCAACAGCGAGGCCCCGGCCATCGGGCGCGTCGTCGCCCTGACCGCGGGGCTGCCCGTCACCGTGCCCGGCCAGCAGCTCGACCGCCGCTGCGGCTCGGGGCTGCAGGCCGTGCTCAACGCCGCCATGACGGTGCAGACCGGCGCGGCCTCGCTCGTCGTCGCCGGCGGCGCCGAGTCGATGAGCAACGTGCCGTTCTACACCACCGACGCCCGCTGGGGTGCGGCCCGCGGCGGCATGGTCATGCACGACGCGCTCGTGCGGGCGCGGGAGACCGCCGGGGGGCCCGACTACCCGGTGCCGGGCGGCATGATCGAGACGGCCGAGAACCTGCGCCGCGAGTACGGCATCGGCCGCGAGGAGCAGGACGAGCTCGCCGTCGACTCGCACCGGCGCGCGGTCGCCGCGCAGGACGCCGGCCTGTTCGCCGAGGAGATCGTGCCGGTCGAGGTGCCCGGACGCCGTGGCGCCGTCACCGTGGTCGACACCGACGAGCACCCCCGTCGTGACACCTCGCTCGAGACGCTCGCCGGGCTCCGACCGATCATGGGCCGCCAGCTCGACGACGCCACCGTCACCGCCGGCAACTCGAGCGGGCAGAACGACGCGGCCGCCCTGTGCCTGGTCGCCTCCCCCGCCCGCGCCGACGAGCTCGGCCTCCGACCGCTGGTGCGCGTCGTGTCGTGGGCCGTGGCCGGCGTCCCGCCGCGGACGATGGGCATCGGGCCGGTGCCGGCGACGGCGCTCGCCCTCGCTCGGGCCGGGATCACGATGGACGACCTCGACCTCATCGAGCTCAACGAGGCCTTCGCCGCGCAGGCCCTCGCCGTCCTGCGCGAGTGGCGCATCGACCCGGCCGACGAGCGGGTCAACCCGCACGGCTCCGGCATCTCCCTGGGCCACCCCGTCGGGGCGACCGGCGCCCGGCTCGTCGGCACCCTCGCACGCGAGCTGCACCGCCGCGAGGGCCGCTACGGCCTGGTGACGATGTGCATCGGCGGCGGCCAGGGCCTCGCGGCCGTCGTCGAGCGGGTCGCATGACCGCCACGACCGGCCCGCTGGTCATCGACTCGATCGCCGACCTCGAGGCCGCCGTCGGCGTCGAGCTCGGACCGGGCCCGTGGCTGCGCGTCGACCAGGACCGCATCGACACGTTCGCGCGGGCCACGGACGACCACCAGTGGATCCACGTCGACCAGGAGCGCGCCGCCGCCGGCCCGTACGGCGCCACGATCGCCCACGGCTACCTGACGCTGTCGCTCGTCTCCGGCCTCGCCGCCGACCTCTACACCTTCACGCTCGGCTCGGCCCGGCTGAACTACGGCCTCGACCGGGTCCGGTTCCCGACGCCGGTGCCGGTCGGCTCGCGGCTCCGGCTGCGGTGCACCATCGCCGCGCTCGAGGAGCGCGAGGCCTCGGTGCTCGTGCCGATCGACTTCGTCGTCGAGCTCGAGGACGCCGACCGGCCGGCCTGCGTGGTGCGGAAGATGTCGCTCGTGCTGCTCGGCGGCTGACGCTGCGCCCGGTGGGCCGTCAGCGGGCGGACAGGGCTCCGAGGATCTGCGCGTAGCGCTGCTCGGGGGCGAGCGACAGACCGGCCTTGACCGAGCGGGCCCAGTCGTCGGCCAGCACCTCCTGGGCCCCGGACCCGACGGCGTCGAGTGCAGCGGCAGCGAGGTCGGCCACCGTCAGCTTCGGCGCGTCCATGCCTCGCGACATGTCGGTGTCGACGAGACCCATGTGCACGCCGACGACGTGGGTGCCCTGCGCCGCGAGCTCCACCCGGGTGCTGTCGGTGAGCATCCACGCGGCCGCCTTCGAGGCCGCGTAGGCGCCGGCGCCGGGTGCGGTGAACCAGGACAGCGCCGAGAGGATGTTGACCACGGCACCGCCGCCGTTGGACGCCAGCACCGGGGCGAAGGCACGCGTCACCAGCAGCGGACCGTAGAAGTTCGTGTCGAGCTCGCGGCGGATCGCCGCCTCGTCGCCCGACAGCAGCGGGGTCCCGGTCGAGATGCCGGCGTTGTTGACGACGACCTGGACGTCGCCCGCCGCCCGCGCGGCGGCCTCGACCTGACGCGCGTCGGTGACGTCGAGCCCGATCGGGACGACGCCGTCACGCGCCACGACCGAGCCCGCCTCCCGCGCCGCCGCGTAGACCTTGCCGGCACCGCGCTCGAGCAGCTGCCGTACGAGCTCGGCGCCGATGCCCCGGTTGGCTCCGGTGACGAGTGCGACCGCACCGTCCAGCTCCATGACGTACCCCATTCTGTAGTGATCACTATGAATAGATACGACCGTAGCACATTCGATAGTGATCGCTACGTTATGCTGGGGCAATGGCCGGACGACCTCGCAGCTTCGACCGCGACGCGGCCCTGCAGGCCGCCGTCGAGCACTTCTGGCGCGACGGGTACGAGGCGACGTCCATCAGCACCCTCACCGCAGCCATGGGGGTCTCGCCACCGAGCCTCTACGCCGCCTTCGGCGACAAGCAGCGACTGTTCGAGGAGGCCTCGGCGACCTACTTCGCGCGCACCTGCGAGGGTCTCGACCAGGCCCTGGCCCTGCCCACCGCGCGCGAGGCGGTGCAGCGGATGTTCGACGACACCGCCCGCGTCCACGCCGATCCCACGACGCCGCTGGGCTGCCTGATGCTCTCCGAGCCGCTGCTCGCCGTCCAGCGCGACGAGGTCCGCCGCCGCCTCCGCGACCGGATCGACCGGGGTCGGCGGGACGGCGACCTGCCCCCCGGAACCGACGCCGAGCAGCTCGCGACGTTCCTGGTCGCGGTGCTGCGCGGCATGTCGGGGTGCGCCCGCGACGGTGGCACGCTCGACGACCTCACGGCGATCGCCGCGACCGCGATGAAGGCCTTCCCGAGCCCGGCCTAGTAGCCGAACGTCTTGTTCCACCGCGCGACGATGTCGGTGCCGAGCTCGCGCGCGTCCTCCGGGGTGTAGACCACGAACGACGGGTCGTCGGCGGCCGGCAGCTGGTAGTCGCCGGTGGGCACCTGCTCGACGTCGGTGCGGGCACCGACGAAGCCCTGCGCGGCGGCGAAGCGCTGCCCGGCCTGCGACATCGTCCAGTTCATGAACAGCTGGGCCGCCGGGCTCCGCGCGCCGGTCGTCGTCAGGCCCTGCATGTTGTAGGTGCCGGACACGCCCTTCTCGGGCACGACGAGCCGCACCGGCGAGCCGGACTCCTCGGCGCCGTAGGTGCTGTTGAAGCCCGCGGTCGCGACCAGGATCTCGCCGCGGGCCAGCGCCTCGAGCTGCGGCGAGGTCGTGTCGAAGATGCGCGGGTTGAGGTCCTCCAGGCCCTGCCAGTAGTCGTCACCGAGCTGCTCCTCCTGGAACTGGGCGAGCCCCTGCACGGTGCCGCCGGCGCCGGCGCTGACGATGCCGATCCGGTTCTCCCAGGTGTCGTCGAGCAGGTCCTCCCACGTCGCGGGCGGCTCCATGCCGAGCTCGTCGAGGGCGGCCTCGTTGTAGGCGAACGAGTACGCCGAGTAGTAGGGCGTGTAGTAGAGCCCGTCGTCCCACACGACGCCGTCCATGTCGGAGACGGCGTCGTAGCCCGGCACCTCGTAGCGGGAGAAGACCCCGCTGTCGGCCATCTCCTCGGCGATCGCGGGGTCGGTGACGAGCACGACGCCGGCGCCGAGCCGGCCCGCGCCGGCCTCGGACAGCACGCGCTCGGAGAGCTTGCCGGAGGGCAGCCTCGTGACGTCGACGCCGACCCCCGTCTCGGCCTCGAACCGGGCCGCGGTCAGCTCGGCGCTCTCGGCGCCCGAGCCGGTGTACCAGCTCACCGAGCCCTCCTCGCGCGCCGCGGCGAGGAGCTCGCGCGACGCGACGCGCTCGCCGTCGATGACGAGTCCGTCGGCGTCGTCGACCGGGGGCAGGGCGAGCATCTCGTTGGCGACCTCGGTGGGCGAGGCCGCGGACGACTCGCCGCCGCAGCCGCTCAGGCCGGTCGCGACGAGCGCGGCCGCGGCGATCGCGAGCACTGCTCGCTGGTTGCGGGTGGTGACGGGACTGGTCTTCATGTGTCGGCTCCCTTGCCGGTCACGAGCGCGCGCGACGTCGGTCGAGCAGGCGCGGCAGCGAGGACAGCACGAACATGAACGCGGTGTAGATGACGCTCATGGCCGCGGCCTCGCGCAGCGCGCCGCCGTTCTCGAACGAGTCGTAGATCGCGATCGAGAGGATGGTGGTGTCGCTGGTGTAGAGGAACAGCGGGACGGTCAGCTCGCGCATGCTCAGCATGAGCAGCAGCACGAAGGTCGACAGCAGGCCCGTGCGCATGAGGGGCACGGTGATCGCCCGAATCGCGCGGGTCCGTCGGGCCCCGTGCATGACCGCGGAGTCCTCGAGGTCACGGTCGGCGGCGAGGATCGAGGAGGCGACCCCGCGGAAGCCCTGCGGCGTCTGGACGGCGAGGAACGCCACCACCATCAGCGCGAGGGTGCCGTAGAGCGGGATCGGCATCACCAGCCAGGTCCAGAGCAGACCCATGCCGAGCACCACGGCGGGGATCGCGAGCGGCACCATCGAGACCGCCTCGACGAGGCCGCGCCCCGACGCCTTGGTGCGGTAGGTGACGTAGGCCGACACGAACGCCAGCAGGGTGCCGATGGCCGCGGCGGCCAGCGAGACCACGATGCTGTTCTGCGCCGCGGAGCGGAAGACGTCGTCGGCCAGCACGTCGGTGAACGAGGTGAAGTCGAGACCGCCCGGGGCCCAGAAGTCGGAGATCGAGCTCGTGTAGGGCGAGGTCTGCCCGGCGGTGATCACCAGCGCCAGGATCGGCAGCACGATCGAGAGCAGGAAGAACAGCACGACCAGCGCGAAGAGCGGCAGGCGGGCGCGGCCGAGCGATACCCGGCGGGCACGCACGCCCTTGCCGGTCACGGTGGTGTAGCTGCGCTTGGCGAGCACGCGGTGCTGCCACCACGTCACGAGGACGACGATCGAGACGAGCACCACGGCGATCGCCGCGCTCTCGTTGCCGCGCGACGGGGTCGCGTTGAGCAGGCGGAAGATGAAGGTGGGCAGGGTGTCGACGCCGCCGGGCGTGCCGAGCACCTGCGCCACCGGGAAGTTCTCGAAGATCAGCGTGAACGTGAGGATGGCCGAGCCGACGATGGCCGGCGTGGCGAGCGGGAACGACACGCGTCGCAGCATCCGGCCCGAGCTCGCGCCGTGCACGCGCGCAGCCTCCTCGAGGTCGGGGTTCATCATCGACATCGCCCCGTGGACCAGCAGGAAGGTGTACGGCGAGTAGTAGACCGCGAACACGAACACCAGCCCGGGCATCGAGTAGGCGTTGATCGGGATCGACATCCCGAGGTCGCGCTGGGCGATGTTGAGCAGGCCCGCGAACGGGCTGGCCAGGATCGACCAGGCCAGCGCGCCGACGTACGACGGCAGGAACAGCGGCATCAGGCCGACGAGGTAGACGAAGCGTCGCATCGGGATGTTGCTGCGTGCCGCGAGGAACGCGAGCCCGCCGCCGATGCACACGGCCAGCAGCGTCGCGAGCACCGCGAGGAGCAGCGAGTTCACGAACGCCCGCAGCACCTCGGGCTCGGCGAAGATCGAGAAGTTGACGACGGTCAGGTCGAAGCTGACGTTGCCGGGCCGGGGCACCCGACCGGTGAAGGCCGCGAGCAGCACCAGCCCGGCCGGCAGCAGCACCAGGACGGCGAGCAGGGCCAGCAGGACGCCGGTCGGCAGGAACCGGCGCCGGGCGCCGACGACGCCGGCCGCGGGCTTGGCGGCGGGTTCGGGCGGCGGCGGCGCCACCTCGGTCCGTTCGAGCAGCGCCATGTCAGGCCGCCTGACCCAGGGTCGCGGAGGTGACCTCGCGCGGCAGGACCTGCACGTGCTGGGGGTCGATCGAGACGTGCACACGGTCCTTCTGCCGCAGGGTGCTCGCGGCGTCGTCGTGCGTCTGGACCTCGATGAGCGGTCCGGCGTCGAGGCGCACCGAGCAGCGGGCGAAGCTGCCCTGGAACACGCTGACCTCGACCGTCCCGGGCCAGGTGTTCACCGTGGCGGCCGTCGCGCTCGGCTCGTCGAGCGCCAGGTGCACGTGCTCGGGACGGATGCACACGCTGAGGTGCTCGCCGGCGGGCAGCGCCGCGTCGACGGCGACCTCGACCGGGTGGTCGACCATCGCGAGACGTCGGTCGCCGGCCGCCGGCGTGGCGACCTCGAAGATGTTGGCCACGCCGAGGAAGGCCGCGATCGAGGCGGAGGCCGGGTGGCGGTAGGTGTCGACGGGGTCGGCGAGCTGGCGGATGCGGCCGCCCTGCATGATCGCGATCCGATCAGCCAGGGCGAGTGCCTCTCCCTGGTCGTGGGTGACGTAGATCGAGGTGAGACCGAGCTCGAGCTGGAGCCGGCGCAGCTCGACCCGGAGGTCCTCGCGCAGCCGGGCGTCGAGGTTCGACAACGGCTCGTCGAGCAGCAGCACGTCGGGCTCCATGGCCAGGCTGCGCGCGAGGGCGACGCGCTGCATCTGGCCGCCGGAGAGCATGCTCGCGCCCTTGTCGGCGTGCTGGGCGAGACCCACGAGCTCCAGCGTCTCGAGGGCCTTGGTGCGGACCTGCTGCTTGGGCAGCTTCTTCATCCGCAGCGGGAAGCCGACGTTCTCCAGCACGGTCATGTGCGGCCAGACGGCGTAGGACTGGAAGACCAGGCCGACCTTGCGCCGGTTCGGGGCCACGTTGAGCCCGGCCCCGGCGTCGAAGACGGGGGTGCCGCCGATCGAGATCGAGCCGCCGCTCGGGTCCTCGAGGCCGGCGACGCACCGCATGGTGCTCGTCTTGCCGCAGCCCGACTGCCCGAGCAGGACCAGCGACTCGCCGTCGGCGATGTGGAGCGAGAGCCGGTCGACCGCGGTGAAGTCCCCGTAGCTCAGGCTGAGGTCCTCGATGTTCACGTCCATGACGGTCCCTGCTTCCTCGAACGGGTGTGTCCTGACTCACCTTGCCGGTCAGCCTGGTCGGTCGGTGCAACGGGTGGGGTGCCGGTTCGTCGGCGCACGAGCGCGTCGAGTGCGGTGACCCCACCGGGCCGGACGGCGACGGGGTTGGCCTCGGCCTCCAGCACGTCGGGGTGCTCGACGGCGAGCCGCGAGACCGCGACGACCGCCTCGGCGAGCGCATCGAGGTCGCCGGCCGGGCCGCCGCGGAAGCCCTGCGCGATGCGCATCGCGGTGACCTCGCCGATCATCTCCCTGGCCTCGTCGAGCGAGACCGGGGCGAGCCGCAGGCTCGAGTCGCCGTAGAGCTCGGTGTGCACGCCACCGGCCGCGAGCAGCACCAGCGGCCCGACCGTCGGGCTGACGCGGTAGCCGACCAGGGCCTCGACGACCGTGTCGCCGACCTGCTCCTGCACGAGGAACCGCTCGAGCGCGACCGACGGCGCGTGGCGGGCGACGTTGTCGGTGATGGTGCGCACGGCCCCGGCCAGCCCGGCGTCGTCCTGCACGTCGAGGACGACGGCGCCGGCGTCGGACTTGTGCGGCAGGTGCTCCGAGAGCGCCTTGACGACCACCGGGTAGGCGGGCGGGTCGGCGGGGTCGGCGTCGGGGCCACACGTCGTCGCGGCCGGGAAGCCGAGCCCGACGGTGGCGAGCAGCTCGGCCGAGGTGGCCTCGTCGAGCGTCTCGGAGGTCGCGTCGTCGTGGCCGGTCTCGCCGTGCGGCTGCGAGGCGGCGAGCGCGTCGAGCCGGGCGGGGTCGACCGGACGGCGGGCCAGCGTGGCCGCGACGGCCTCGGCGCACGCCTCCGACGTCCGGAACGCGGGGACGCAGGCGTCGTTGAGCATGCTCAGCGACGCGAGCGCGTCGGGCAGTGCCCAGGCGGCGAGTGGCACGGGGCCGTCGGCCGACTCGGCGATCGCGCGGACGGCGAGCTCGGGGTTGAGCCGCGCCGAGGAGCCGATGACGAACAGCACCAGGTCGAACTCGCCGCTCGAGCCGAGCACGTCGAGCGCACCGAGCACGAGGTCGTGGCGGGTGCCGGCCAGCGTGAGGTCGACGATGAGGTTGTCGGCGACGTCGAGCCCGAGCGCGGCGAGGCCCTCGAAGACGGCGCTGCTCGGGCGGGCGACGCGCACGCCGCGGGTCTCGAGCTGGTCGACCAGGATCGCGGCACCGCCGCCGGTGGAGGTGATGACGGCGACCCGCCCGGCGATGGTCGCCGCGGACGGCGGACCCACCCGGCGCTGCAGCGCCTCGGCCTCGATGAGGGCCTCGAAGTTGTCGACACGGGCGAACCCGCAGGCCCGGAAGAAGGCGTCGGCCTCGTCGTCCTCGCCGGCGAGGGCGCCGGTGTGCGAGACCGACAGTGCGGCGGCGGCGTCGCTGCGGCCGAGCTTGTAGACGGTGACCGGCTTCTCGCGGCGTGCCGCCTCGCGGGCGAACGCGGCCAGCGAGGCGGCGTTCTCCATGGACTCCACGAACAGGGTGTACGACTCGATCTCGGGGTCGTCGAGGGTGGCGGCGCAGATCTCGCCGAGCGTGAGGTCGACCTCCGAGCCGGTCGAGACGAACCCGGCGAAGCCGAGCCCGCGGGCCTTGGCGCGGGTCATGAGGGCACCGATCACGCTGCCCGACTGCGAGGCCACGAACGAGCGACCGACCGGCACGTCGGGCTCGCCGAAGGCGGCGTTGGCGGTGAGCATGAGGCCCTCGCGAGGGTTGACGACGCCGATGCTGTTGGGGCCGAGCACCCGTACGCCGTGCTCGGCCGCGACGGCGAGCAGCTCGCACAGCCGCTCCTGGCCCTCCGGGCCGCCCTCGCCGAAGCCGCCGGAGAGCACGGTGACCAGCGGGACGCCGGCCTCGCCGCAGGCCCGCACGGCGTCGACGACGAGCGAGGTGTCGGCGACGACGAACACGTGGTCGGGCACCTCGGGCAGCGACGCGATGCTCGGCCACGCCTTCTCGCCGAGCACGGTCTCGCGGCGGGGGTTGACCGGGTAGACGCGACCGGTGAAACCGGCCTCGCGCAGGAACGTCAACGGCCGGGCGGTGGTCTTGCGGGCGTCGTCGGAGGCGCCGACGATGGCCACCGAGCGGGGGGCGAGGATCGCCGCGCCGAGCGTGAGGCGGTCGGCGGCGTCGGGACGATCGGTCAGCTGGGTCATGCGACACCTCGGCAGTGCTCGTCGACGTGGGCGACCACGTCGAGGGACGTGAAGGCCCACAGGTCGTCGGCCAGGCTCCGGGCGGCGTCGGCCCCGATCACGGGTCCGCACAGGCGCACCATCTTGGCGGTCATCTCCTCGTCGCTCACCGGGTTGCCCGGCTCGCCGTAGGGCACCGGTACCCGCTCGACGACCTCGCGGCCGTCGGTGAGCCGCAGGGTCACGACGGCGGTGCGCAGCGTCGGGTAGTCGGCGTCGGCCTGGGCGTCGGCGCGCACCGTGACGCGCTCGACCAGCGACCGGACGGCAGGGTCGAGTCGCGCCGCGTCGTCGAACTCGGTCAGCCCGACCTCGTCGTGCACGAGGGTGGTGGCGATCGCGAACGGGATCGACATCTGGGCGTCGAGCAGCGAGTCGACCTCGGTGCTGGCGTGGTGCGAGGCGACCGTGTAGGTCGCGACGTCGACGGAGGCGACGTCGGCGGCGCTGACGCCGTCCCTCTTGAGCGCCAGGACGGCGTCGATCGGCCCGTGCAGGTGGCGGCACGACGGGTAGGGCTTGACGTAGGAGTCGAGCATCACCCACCGCTCGCCGAGCCCGCCGAGCAGCCGCTCGACGTCGAACCCGTCGGCGGCGAACGCCTCGACGTAGCCGTGCTTGGCCTCGATGATCGCGCGCGGACCGGTGAGTCCGGCGACGGCGAGCTCGACGCTGGCGACGGCGTCGCGGGCCGCCTTGCCGGGGTGCATCCGCTTGACCTCGGCGGACTGGCCGAGGAAGGCGAACAGGCCGCCGGCGTGCGAGGCCGCGATGCCGAGGGCGTGGTGCAGGGTGTCCTCGTCGAGGCCGTGCAGGACGGCGACGCCGCAGGTGGCGCCGACGACGCCGGCGAGCGGGGTGTTGTGGAAGTGGTTGCGCCAGGTGGCCGGGTGGCCCGCGGCGGCGAGGCGCGAGACGGCCTCGTGGCCGACCGCGAGGGCGCGCACGGTGGTCTCGGTGTCGCTGCCGAGCGCCTCGGCCTCGGCGAGCACCGCCGGGAAGGCGACCGACGTCGGGTGCACCGAGCCGGGCGTGTAGCCGTCGTCGACCTCGAGGCTGTGGCAGCTGGTGCCGTTGAGCAGCGCGGCGCCGGGCGCCGAGACGCGCCCGAGGCCGACGGCGGTCGCGCCGCTGCCGGGAGCGGCACCGTACGACGTGGCGACGTGGCCGGCGACGGCCTGCGCGGGCTGGGTGCGCGAGCCGGGCACGACGGCGGCGACGTAGTCGACGAGCAGCCGGCGCACGTGGTGCTCGACCTCGGCCGGCAGCGGAGTCGTCCGGGCGGCGACGGTCCACGCGACGAGTGCGTCGGTGGCGCCGTCGAGGCCGGCGTCGAGGGCGGGGCGGGTGTCGGTGGCGGTCACTTGGCCGCCACCGCCCCGGCGCGCTGGTCGAAGCGGCGGTTGAAGATCGAGCCGGCGATCGTGTTGCGCAGGATCTCGACCGAGCCGCCGGCGATCATCCAGCCACGCGTGCGGCGCACGATGTACTCCAGCGGGAACTCCTGGCTGTAGCCGGAGGCGCCGAACATCTGCAGCGCGTCGTTGGCCACGGCGAACGCGGTCTCGTTGGCGAAGAGCTTGGCCATCGCGGCCTCGGTGGCGTCGGGGGTGCCGGCGTCGGCGTTGGCCACGGCCCGGAAGAGCAGCAGCTTGGCGGCGTCGAGGCGCACCTTCATGTCGGCGAACTTCCACTGCAGACCCTGGAACTCGCACAGGTCCTTGCCGAACGACTTGCGGGTCTGGGCGTGCTCGACGGCCATCTCGTAGGCACGCTCGGAGATCGCGAGCGCGCGGGAGGCGTTGCCCATCCGCTCGACGCCGAAGATCGAGAGCATCTTCTTCAGGGCGCCGCTGTCGGCGAGCACGTACTCCTTGGGCACGCGACACTCGTCGAAGAACAGCTGGCAGTGCGACTCCCCCGACATGTGCAGCTCGCGCTTGCCGCGGCTGAACCCGGGCGCGTCGAAGGGCACCAGGACGGCGCCGATCTCGCGCGACGACGGCCCGAAGCGGCACCACACGACCGAGTGGGTGGCGTCGGGTCCGTGGGAGTTCCAGATCTTCTGGCCGTTGAGGACGACGTGGTCGCCGTCGTAGCGGGCGGTCGTGCGCAGCTCGGTGAGCGCGCTGCCGGCGTCGGGCTCGCTCATGCCCGCGGTGACCAGCGCCTCGCCGGACAGGAACAGCGGCAGCACCTCGTTCTTCACGTGGTCGGAGCCGAACTTCGCGACCTGGCGGATGGCGCCGAAGTTGCTGGCCTGCAGGGCGTCGGCGCTGTGCGGGCACACCTTGGTGATCGCCATCATCACCAGCACCGCGTCGAGCAGCGAGGCGCCCTGGCCGCCGAGCTCGACCGGCAGCGTCAGGCCGGTCAGGTCGTGCTCGGCCAGCACCTTGAGGCTGTCCCAGGCGAACTCGGTGCGGGTGAAGGCGCGCTCGCCGAACTCGCGCTCGGCGAGCTTGGAGACGGACTCGACGAGGGAGGTCTGCTCGGGCGTCAGGCTGAAGTCCATGGAGTGGGTGACTTCCTTCTCTTCTGTGGTGGGGTGATCAGGCCGGGACGGCCACGGGACGGCCGAGGTGCGCGAGCGCGGCGGTGAGCTCGGGTCCGGAGAGGTCGGGCAGGTCGTCGACGAGGCGCCACAGCCGGTCGGCGGTCGCAGCGGGCTCGTCGACGCCGGCGACCTCGAGGCAGCCGGCGAGCTTGCGGGCGTGGGTGTCGCGGTCGAGGCGGTGCTCGCCGCCGCCGGGCATGGCCGCGTCGCGGGTGACGGTGCGGCCGTCGCTCAGGTGCAGGTCGACGACGGCGCCGGACATGACGGTGCTCGGCGGCAGGTCCTGGCGGACCTCGACCCGGGCGGCGGCCGCGGCGATGTCGGGGCGGCCGAGGTCGTCGACCAGGGTGGCGAGCGAGTAGCGCCCGGTCACCCACAGGGCCGCGACCTGCCAGGGCAGCGAGAACTGGGCGTCGACGAGCGGTGCGCCGCGGTCCTCGTAGGGTCGCGCCACCAGGGCGTAGCCGTCGCCGGCTGGCAGGTGGGCCACCACGCGCTCCACGCGGGCCCAGTCGGGGTGGTCGGCGTGCAGCATCTCGGCGGCGGCGATGGCGGCGTGGCCGTAGCGGCAGGCCGGGTAGGGCTTGAGCGCGATCCGGTCGAGCTCGACGTCGCCGTCGCGCATCTCGGCGAAGGTGAGGTCGCTGCCGGGCAGGATGCCGAACTCGCCGCCCAGCCAGCCGCTCGGACCGGCGACGCCGGCGCGGGCGAGCGCGGCGGCCGTGAGTCCGTGCGCGGCCACGAGGCCCGGCTGGAGGCGCTTGGCGACCGACCCGTCGACGACGGCCTGGCGGGTCGTCGGCGCCATCGCGCCCCCGACCGCGAGGGCCGCGCCACTCTCGACGTTCGGGAGGCCCCACACGGTCGCGGCGGTGGCGGCCGCGGCCGGCGCGCCGAGCCCGGCCGTGCGGATGACGCCGGGCCGCGGGCCGGTGGCGCCCGCCAGCCGCGAGAGCACCTGGACGCCGGTCGCGATGCCGTCGAGCACCGCGGCGCCCGAGCCCACCGGGCCGACCGCGGCCGCGGCCAGCGCCGTCGGCACGACGACCGTCGAGGTGTGCACGACCGCGTCGTCGTGGGTGTCGTCGAAGTCCCAGGCGTGGATCAGGGTCGAGAGCGCGGTCGCGGCCTGCGGGGCGGCGAGCCGGTGCGTCGTCCAGGGCACGGCGACCGGGCCGGGGGCCAGGGCCGACAGACCGGTGAGCACCCGTTGCGCGTCGGCGTTGGCCGAGCCGGCCGCGGCGAGCCCGAGGGCGTCGACGACCAGCAACCGCAGCTGCTCCTGGTGCTCCGGCGACAGCTCGCGCCATCCGAACGACATCCGGGTCCTTCCGTCGAGGTGATGCGGGTCACGTGATGTGTGCCACTCAGGCAAACAGACCTGCTCGCCCCGGTCAATAGATTCTATAGAATCTTTTCGGTGGACCATCGAAAGTGGAATCGGTGCTAGCGTGCCGATCATGAGCGCGAGCGACGGGCTGCCCCAGAGTCGGACGGCCTACGTCCTCGAGCGGCTGAAGGCCGATCTCGACGCCGGCGTCATCAACCCCGGCGACCAGCTGCGCCAGACCGCGATCGCCAAGCGCTACGGCGTGAGCCCGACGCCTGTGCGCGAGGCGCTGCGCATCCTGGCCGCCGACGGCACCATCGACTACACCTCGCACCGCGGGGCCACGGTGCGCGACTTCACCCCCGAGATGGCGCACGACCTCTACCGCATGCGCTCGGAGATGGAGGGCTTCGCCTGCGAGCTCGCCGTCGAGCGCATGAGCGACGCCGACCACGCGCGCATCGTCGCGGCCAACGAACGCCTCATCGAGGCGACCCGCGACGGAGTCGACCCCACGACCTTGTCGCTGCTCAACAAGGAGCTGCACTTCTCGATCTACGCCGGCACCTCCCCCATCGTCATCGAGTGCATCCAGCTGCTCTGGGCGCGCTTCAAGCCCTCGGTGACCCTGTGGGGCGTGACGTCGTTCAGCTCCGCGCTCGACCACGACCACACCGAGATCCTCGACGCGCTGGCCCGACGCGACGGCCCGGCCGCCCGCGAGGCCATGTCGCGCCACGTCATGCACGCCTGGGAGCTGCGCCAGACCAGCGACGACCTCCGCGCGACGGGCGCCGCCCCGGCTCAGGCGGCAGCGCCGGCGTCCGACGTCGAAGCCTCCTGAGCCCAGGTGACCCGCCGCCCCTCCTGGTTCGTCTGCCTCGTCCTCGTCACGCTGCTCTCGCACGCCGTCCTGAGCGGGGTGCGCACGCTCATCTCCTACCGCGCGCTCGCGCTCGGCGGTGACGCGCTCGCCGTCGGCGTGATCACCGCGGCGTTCGCGCTGCTCCCCCTGGCCGTCGCGCTGCAGATCGGTCGAGCGGTCGACCGCGGCCGCGGCCTCCTGCTCGTGCGGTGGGGGCTCGTCCTCACGGTGCTGGCCGTCGTCGCCGCCGCCCTCAGCCCGGGCTTGGCGGTGCTGGCGATCGCCAGCGCGCTCCTCGGTCTGGGCCAGATGCTGCACACCGTGGCGTGCCAGAGCCTGATCCCGCTGTGGTCGCCACCGGACAAGATCGACGGCCGGTTCGGCCAGCTCACCCTCGGCGTCTCGACCGGCCAGCTGCTCGGCTTCCCGATCGCCGGTGTCGTCGCCACGCTGACCAACTCCGGCTCGAGCGACGCGAACCACGTCGCCACCACCCCGGCCCTGCTCGTCATGGCGGCCCTGGCCACGCTCGCCGTCCCGCTCGCCTACGTGTTCCGCCCTGCCGTCACCGAGCGCGTGAGCCGCAGCGACCACGCCGGCAACCAGCAGTCGACGCTCGCCATCCTCGGCACGCGCGGCATGCGCCCAGCCATCTACTCCAGCCTCACCGTGCTGACCGGCATGGACCTCCTCATGGCCTACCTGCCGGTGCTCGGACAGCAGATGGGGCTCAGCGTCGGCACCGTGACGTTCCTGCTCACCGCCCGCACGGTGACCTCGGTGATCTCGCGTGCCACCATGCCCTGGCTGCTGCGCACCTTCCCGCGGCGCTGGCTGCTCGTCTCGGCCACGCTCGCGTCGTCGGTTCCGATGCTACTGCTCCCGCTGACCTCGAACGTCGCCCTGCTGACGGTGTTCATGCTCGTGGTGGGCTTCTTCTGGGGACTCGGCCAGCCCCTGACGATGTCGTGGGTCACGACCGTCGCCGACCCGAGCAACCGCGCCGCCGCCCTGTCCATCCGCCTCGCCGGCAACCGGATCGGGCAGGTCGTCGTCCCGGTCACCGCCGGCGGGCTGGCCGGGCTCACCGGCGTGGGCGCCGTCTTCGTGGCCTGTGGCCTGCTCCTGATGACGTCGGCGGCGTGCACCGCGCGCTCGACCCGGGACCTCGGCGCGCCGACGTAGCTCAGACCGTCGTCACCGTCCCGCCGTCGATGACGAGCTCGGTGCCGACGATCGCGGTGGCGCGGTCCGAGACGAGGAACCCGACCAGGTCGGCGATCTCCTCGGTGCGGGCGAAGCGCCCGAGCGGCACGCCGCCGAGGGAGTCGAAGATGCTCTGCTCGGCCTCCTCGCGCGTGCGTCCGGTGTCGTTCGCGATCGAGGCGACGAAGGCCTCGTAGCCCTCGGTCTCGATGCCGCCCGGGCTGATCGTGTTGACCCGTACCCCGTGCGGCGCCAGCTCGTTGGCCAGACCCTTGCTGTAGGTGCGCAGCGCGGCCTTGGCCGAGGCGTAGGGCAACGTCGCCTCGTGCAGGGGCATCACCCGCTGGATGGAACCGACGTGCACGACCGACCCCGAGCCCGCCGCGATCATCGCCGGAACCAGCGCCTGGTCGAGACGCACGGCACCGAGGAGGTTGAGGTTCAGCTCGCGCAGCCAGTGCTCGTCGGTGGCGGCGGCGAAGCCGCCGGGCGGCGTCGTCGACCCGCCGACGACGTGCACCAGGATGTCCAGGGCACCGTGCCCGGCGACCCGGGCCGCCACCGCCTGCGCACCCTCCGCGGACGAGGTGTCGGCCTCGACGAAGCGGTCGGGGCGGTCGTAGCCGTCCGGCATCGTGCGGGCGCTCGTCCAGACGTCGGCGCCCATCTCGCGCAGCCGGGCGACCACGGCCCGTCCGGCGCCCTTGGACCCGCCGGTGACCAGGGCCCTGCGGCCGTCGAGTCGGTCGCGATCGTGGTGTGTCATGTCTTCTCCTGTGTTCGTGGTGGTGTCAGGCCGGGAGGGGCGAGGACGCGGCTCGACGCCCGTCGCGCTGGTCGAGCTGTCGGCGCAGCCAAGCGGCCCGTGCCGCGATCGCGTCCTGCGAGATCGCGGCGTGCGGGGCCACCACGTCGAAGCCGTGGAAGCCGCCGGGCCACACGTGCAGCTCGGCCTGTCCGCCTGCCTGCCAGATGCGGCTGGCGTAGGCGACGTCCTCGTCGCGGAAGGTCTCGGCCGACCCGACGTCGATGAACGTCGGCGGCAGGCCGCCCAGGTCGGTGGCCCGCGCGGGTGCGGCGTAGGGCGGGACGTCGTCGCTCCCGGGGACGCCGGCGCCGAGCAGCGCCTCCCATCCCGTGCGGTTCGACGAGCGGTCCCAGATGCCGAGGCCCCGCATCTGGTGCGCGGAGGGTGAGTCGTTGCGGTCGTCGAGCATCGGGCACAGCAGGAGCTGTGCGGCGATCGCGGGGCCACCACGGTCGCGCGCCAGCAGCGTCGTGGCGGCGGCGAGGCCTCCGCCGGCGCTCGTGCCCGTGACCATGACCAGCTCGGGGTCGATGTTCAGCTCGGACGCGTGGGCGGCCGTCCACAGCAGCCCGGCGTAGCAGTCCTCGACCGGGCCGGGGTGCGGAGTCTCGGGCGCGAGCCGGTACTCGACCGAGACCACCGCCATGCCGAGCGGCTCGGCCAGCGCGACCATCTCGGGCACCCCGAAGCGGTGGTCGCCGACGATCATGCCGCCGCCGTGCACGTGGTAGAGCGCCGCGGTGGGGGCCTGTGCGTGCGCCGGTCGGCAGACCAGCAGCGCGACGTCCGGCGCTCCCGGTGGCCCGGGGACGACGTGCTCCTCGACGAGGTAGGCGCCGTCGCGCGAGAGCATCGCGTCGCTGGGGGCCTCGACGCCGGGCACCTGTCGACGCATCTCGTCGATGTTGTCCGGGCGGTAGGCGTCGGGGGCCCGCAGGCTCGCCACGAGCTCGACCACCGGGGCGAGCTCGGGGTCGAACGGCGGCGGGGGGCCGGTGCGGGTCGGGCCGGTCTCGGCTCCGATGGTGGTCATGCTCGCTCCTCGAGGACTCGCGCTGGCAATCAGCCGAGGACGATGTCGATGCGCTCGACCAGCTCGCCGGCGAGCGTGAAGCGGTAGTCGAGGTCGGCCGTGCCCCCGGGGAAGTCACCCTCGAGGTGGTGGCCGACGACCCAGGTCTCGCCGTCGAGACGGATGCCGGTGACGTCGTCGGTGTAGGCGAACTCGGCCCCCGCCTCGCGGACGAAGTGCCGCAGGGCCTCCTCGCCGGTGAACGACTCACCGACGTCGGAGATCACGGCGCCGGGGGCGAGCAGGGCGAGGGCCGCGTCGGCGTCGCGAGCCGCGTGGGCGTCGGTGAAGGAGCGGATCGCGGCGGGGACCTGGTCGGTCGTGGTGGCGGTGGTGTTCTGGGTGGTGGTGTCGATGTCCATGGCTCGAGCCTGGGCGCTCGCGCGCAGCGAGGGTCAAGCACTGGAGTCTCTCCCGGGGGGAGACTCCACAATGGGGCCATGTTGGCGATCGGCGAGTTCTCCCGGGTGACCCACCTGAGCATCCGCACGTTGCGGCGCTACCACGAGGCCGGGCTCCTCGAGCCGGAGGTGGTCGACCCCTCGAGTGGCTACCGCTACTACTCGGGCGACCAGATCCCGACCGCCCAGGTCATCCACCGCCTGCGCGAGCTCGACGTGCCGCTGTCCGACGTCGAGCGCATCCTGCGCTCCCCCGACCCCGACCAGCGAGCGGCCCTGGTGGCCGAGCACCTGCAGCGACTGGAGTCGGAGCTGGCCCGCACGCGCGTCGCCGTCAGCTCGCTGCGCCGGCTGCTGGCGCCCGAGCCGACGCCGTTGCAGGTCGAGGTGCGCAGCGAGCCCGAGGTCGTCGTCGCGGCGGTCGAGGACGACGTGGTCGCCGACGACGTCGGGGCCTGGTTCGCCGGCGCGATGGCCGAGCTGGACGCCGTCCTCGGCCCGGCCGCGGCGCTGGCGCCACCCGGCGGCCTCTACGACAACGGCCTCTACGAGCACGGTCGCGGGCGCCTGCTCCTCTACCGACCCGCCGCCGAGCCGCCGACCCGCGGCCGCGTCCGGCCCGTGACCCTGCCCGCCGTCGAGCTCGTCGTCACCACCCACCAGGGAGAGCACGACGGCATCGACGTCACCTACGGCCAGCTCGGCTCGTGGGTCGTCAGGAACGCGCTGACCGTGGCCGGGGCCGTGCGCGAGCGCTACCTGGTGGGCCCCCGCGACACCGACGACATCACCGCGTGGTGCACCGAGATCGGCTGGCCCGTGTTCCGGGTGGCCGCGAGCTCCTGACGGGCACGCGGCCGCCGGTGCAGGATGAGGCACGAGGATCGCCGCCGTCCTGACGACCGGGCTGCTGATGGCGACGCCCCTGTCGGCGTGCTCGGGGCAGGACCTCGCCTGCGTGCCGGCCGACCCGAGCGGAGGCCGTGGCTCGGTCACCGTGCCGGTGATCGCCGTCGGCACCTCCGTCGACGACGCCCTCGCACAGCTGCGAGGCGCCGGGCTCGCGGGATGCACCCCGGAGGTCGACTTCGCGCACTACGCGACCGGCACCGATCCCGCCGGCGGGAGGACGGTGACCCGCGGGTCGCGGGTCGCGGGTGGCGCTCGAGATCGGCGATGGCTGAGGGTGCGGTCCCAACTCGCTCGGCGTCCGACGGACCTGCTTACGCTCCTGCGTCATGGAGCTCGTCGCGGAGTTCGTCGACTACCCGTCACTCAAGCTCTTCTGGCTGTCCGGCATCGAGGCGGCCGCGTTCCTGGCCGCGGGTGCGTACTGCCTCTCGAAACTCCGTGAGGGAGCGTGGTCGACGGTGGGGCTGATCGGCGGGCTGGTCGGTGGCCAGGCTGCGCTGATGTACGCCTACGCGTGGGCCAGGCTGGAATGGGCCGACGACCTCGGGCCCGTCGACGCCATCGGTAGCAACGCCGTCCTCGTGCAGACCGACTGGGCGCGCTCCGTCGCCCTCACCCTGGTGGTGGCGTCGCTGATGCTGTCGCGTCGTTCCCGTCGCGGCGCCTGAGACGATCTCGTCACCGCCGTCGCCACCTGTCTCGCCACGGCCGCTCGTTCAGCAGCCGCTGCTGGCCCCAGGCGAAACGGGACCCCGAGATGAAGTCCTCCAGCCCGTCGACGAAGACGTCCAAGCCGTCCTCGGGCGCGTAGCCGGCGCCCTCCCAGATGTAGCCGTCGAACGTCTCGCCCGCTGCCGCCACGCTGGCCATCAGCTGGTGCGGTCCGGACCTCCCGTCACGACGCCAGACGAAGCACCAGCCGTCGAGCTCGCCCGGTCGGAACAGACGCTCGACGACGAGCTGCACCAAGGGCCGGAGCCTGTCCTCGACGTCCGGGTGCTCGCTCATCTCGAAAGTCTCGCCGGCGCCTGGCCCACCGGCACACCCCGGGTCGACCGCCGACTAGCGAGCGACGCGTCGGCGCAACGTCACGGTCCGGGTCCTGAAGCTCGGGGCCTGGGCCGACACCTCGACCCGGATGCGCGCGCCACGGAACCGTGGAGCCACCACGAGCTTCGCGCCGCAGGCACGGAGTCGGCGCCCGTCGGCGTACCAGCGGTAGCGGGTGGTGGCGCGTCGGGGACTGTAGGCACCGGCCGTCACCCGGAGCGTGCGGCCGGCCCGGGCCACGCCGGCCAGTCGGGGTCGACGCTCGACCTCGACTCGCGGCCGAGGCTTCACGGTGAGCATGACGTCGTGGGTGACAGAGGCTCCACGTGACGGGACGACGACGGACGTCGAGTAGCCGTCCTCGTACACGCCGAACCCGTTGATCCGGTAGCGGTAGGTGCCCGGTGGCACGCCGCGGGTGCCATAGGCGCCGAAGCCCGCTCCGGCGTCGATGGGGTACGGACGCCACCCGGCGGTGGTCCGGCGCTCGAGCTGGAGGCCGACTGCCTTCGCCGGGCGTCGTCGGGGGTCGATCAGCCGGCCGCTGATGTGGCCACCGGCGCTGAGCCTCACGTCGACGCCCGCGACGCTCTGGCCCCACCGCAGGTCGAGCCGTCCGGCGTCGATCGCTGACCACGAGGCGGGCCAGTACTGGGTGGCGTAGGTGCTCCCCCGCTCGGGCTGCAGGTAGGACAGGTACGAGGCGTCGTCGAAGAAGCGGACGACGTGGCGGCCCGGCCGGTCGGCCTGGACCCGGTAGGTCGAGTTCGTCACGAAAACTCCGTCGTTCCAGAATCCGTCCTCCTCCGGTCCGCCGGTCTCGACGCTCACCCGCACCGTGCCGTCGGGCACCGGTCCACCGTCCGGACCGGAGACCCGGCCCGAGATGACGGGGTAGGCCTCGGCGCGGAAGTCGACGACGGCCACTCCTCCCTCGGTGACCGTCACCCTCCGCCCGAAGTCCACCCGGCGATCTCCGGGCTCGAGCCCGTAGACCTGCGTCACGTATCGCTCCGACGGCGAGAAGGTGACGAGGTAGCGACCGCTGCGCACGGAGAGCTCGTAGTCGGGCTCGCGGAAGTACCCACAGGTGGGCACCCCGGTGGCGTGACCGTTCTCGTCCAGGCGGTAGAGACAGATCGAGTACGACGACGGCGCCTGGGTGAACGTGATGATGCCTCGCACCAGAGCGGGATCCTGCGCCCTGGCTCCGGGCACGCCGAGCAGTGCGACGCCGCAGATCAGTGCGGCAAGGACGACGACGACACGACGCAAGACGGCTCCCAGCGGTTGGTCGTGCGCACGCTAGGTGCCCCTCTTTACGATGGACAACCTGGTCCAGTCGTCCGCGTGGCGGTGAACCCCGGCGTCCGCTAGCCGAGAAACAACAAGGCCCGGCCTGCGTGATGCAGACCGGGCCTTGCTTCTTGTAGCGGGGGCAGGATTTGAACCTGCGACCTCTGGGTTATGAGCCCAGCGAGCTACCGAGCTGCTCCACCCCGCGTCGGTGAACAGAACGTTACCGGACGAGCGAACAGCGACTCAAATCGGGACGCTGTGGCGCGCACCACGCTCAGGGACGTACCTCGGGGCGCCAGTGCGCCAGCGCCTCGGTGAAGGCCTCCGGGTCGACGACCTGGCGGTCGATCTCGACGGGGGCGAGGCCCCGGCGCACGAGGACGACGGTCCAGTCGGGCTCGGCGGGCGTGGAGACGACCTCGATGGTCGTGGCGTCGTTCGTCAGGTCGAAGGTGCGGCGCAGGTCGCCCAGTCGGAGGTTGAGGGTGCCCTGGTCGATCTCGACCTCGGTGGCCCGGCCGCCGAGGAACACGACGACGAAGACCGAGATCAGGAACAGGAACACCGGCAACAGCATCGCCGGCGACACGCCTGCGGTGAAGAACATGATCGCGGTGATCACGAACCCGACGCCGGCGGCCCCGAGCGCCACGAGGGTCGGCGTGCGGTAGTTCCGCACCTCGTGGAAGTCACCGGGACGCCTCGGTTCGACCGGCGCCTGCTCGGTCGCCTTCTCGAGCTGGGTGGTCGGGGTCCGGTCCTGAGTCCCCGTTACCGGCTCCTCGGCCGGCTGGACGTCGGCCTCGTCGAGGTCGGCCTCGTCGACGTCGGACTTCTCGAGGTCGACGGGCGACTCGATCACTGCGTCGGCGTCGGACGCAGGCTCGACCTCGAGCGGGCCGGTGGTCACGGCTGCGGCGTCACGCTCGCCGTCCTTCACGCTCTCGTCGCCGCGGGTCTTGGCGGCCCGGGCGGCAAGGCGGCGCGCGAGCCCGCCCAGCGAGGCCGGGACCAGGCCCGGGGCGCCGTCGGCCCGCTCGGTGGCCGTCGGCGCGGGCGGAGGGATGATCGGACGGGCGGTCGGCGGACCCGAGGCGGCCTGGGCCGGCTCGACGGGCTCGACGGCCTCCTCGAGCACGTCGTCCTCGACGTCCTTGGCGTCCTCGACCTCGAGGACCTCCTCGACGGGCTCGACGACATCGGGCTCGACCGCGGCCGGCTCGTCGGCGGCCGGCGGCTCGGGCACCCCCGGGACGTCGGACTCGGGCTCGGGCGGCGCCGCGACGGCGACCGTCACGGGCTCGGGCTCCGGAGCGGCCGGCACGGAGACCGGCCGCGGGACGGCGAGCAGCCGGGCACGCGCCTCGGCGAGCTGGATGGCGAGGTCGGCGGCACGGGTCTCGGCCTCGGCCCGGGCCTGGGCGTGCCGGGCCGCCGTGCGCTCGGCGTCGGCGCGGGCCTGCGCCTGCTGGGCGGCCTCGCGCTTGGCGCCGGAGAGCTGCTCCTGGGCGATGCGCAACGACTCACGGTGCTCGCTCAGCAGCGCCTCGGCCTGCTGGTGGATGTCGCGCACCCGCTGCTCGGCCTCGCGACGCTGCTGCGCCGCGGACTCGGCCAGCGAGGCCATCTCGCGCGCGGACTCCTCCGCCTCGAGCCGGGCGCGCGAGGCCTTCTTGGCGGCGTCCTCGACCGACTGGCGCAGCTGCGCGGCGAGGCGGGCGTCCTCGGCGGCCGCGGCGGCCTGCTCGGAGGAGGCGACGGCGATGCGGTTGGCCTCGACGACGAGGTCGATCTGCTCGCGGGCCTTCGACTCGGCCTGCTCGCGGTCGAGGAAGGCCTGCTCGGCCCGGGTGGCCTGCTCGGTGGCGGCCTGCTCGGCGGCCTGCCGCAGCTCGAGGGCCCGGGTCGTGAACGCGGTGTACTCCTCGGCCGCGGCGGCGGCGGCCTCGGAGACCTCGCGGGCCCGGAGCTCGGCGTCCATCGCGGCCTGGTGGGCCTCGGCGGCCAGCCCGGCGTGCCGGCTCGCGGCCCTCTCGGCCTCGCCCCGGGCGCGGGTCTGCTCCTGGGCGTTCTCCTGCAGGACCTCACGCTCGCGCTCGACCTGCTCGACGAAGGTCGCGAACTCCGCCGCCGACGACTGGGCCTGCAGGGCGGTGTCGCGGGCGTGCTCCTCGGCCCGGGTTCGCTCGAGCAGCGCGACGCGGGCCAGCTCGGCCTGGGCCGCGGCCGACTCGTCGGCGAGGCGACGGGCCTCGGCCATCTCGGCCACGCGGGCCTCGATCGCGCGGCGCTCGTCGTGGGCGTCGCGGGCGAAGGCCGCGTGCTCCTCGGCGGCCGTGGCGGCCTCGTCGGCCACCCGGCGGGCCAGGTCGGCGGCCTCGGCGGCCTCGACGTGGGCGATGCGGGCCAGCTCGGCCTGCTCGGCGGCGACCTCCTCGGCCCGGGTGCGCAGCTTGCCGGCCTCGGTGGCCACACCCTGCAGCTCGTCGCGGTCGCGCGCGGCGCGCTTGACGAACTCGTTGTACTCCTCGGCCGACGCGCTGGCGTTCTCGGCCAGGTCGCGGGCACGGTCCTCGGCCTGCGCCCGGGCGAGCATGGCCTGCTCGGCCAGGGCCGACTGCTCGGCGGCCGCGACCTCGGCGAGGCGCCGCGCCTCGGCCATCTCGGCCAGGGCCGCCTCGGCGACCTCCCGCTCGGCGAGCGCGTGCCGCGCGAACGCGGCGTGCTCCTCGGCCTTGCTCGTGGCCTGCTCGGCCACGCTCTTGGCCCGCAGCTCGGCGTCGCGCGCGGCCTGCTCGGCCTCGGCGGCGAGGCGGGCCTGCCGCTCGACGGCCTCCTCGGCCGCGGTGCGGGCCCGGACCTGCTCGCGCGCCGCGCGCTCGAGCCGCTCGCGCTCGTCGTGCCACTCGCGGACGGCGATCGCGTGCTCGTCGGCGGCGGCGACGCCGGCCTCCGAGAGCTCGAGCGCGCGACGCTCGCTGTCGGCGCGGTCGGACAGCGCCTGCTCGGCCAGCTCGGCGTGGTACTTGGCGTTCTCCTCGGCGCGCGCTCGTGCGCTGCCCGCCTCCTGCGCCGCGAGCGCCTCGCGGCGGGCCGCGGCCTCGGCCGCCTCGCGCTCGGTGAGGGTCGTGACGACGCGTTCGGCGAGCTCGGTGGCGTGGCGCTCGGCCGAGGACCGCTTGGCCGACTCGGCCTCGGCGAGCTCGACGTGGTCGCGCGCCGAGCGCTCGGCGGCCTCGCGCGTGACAGCGGCGCGCTGCGCCGACTCCTCGGCCTGGCGCCGCTGCTCGGCGTAGCGCGCCGCGGCCGCCGCGGCCGCCGCCCGGGCCTCGTGGGCCTCGGCGGCTGCCTCGGCGTGCTGCTTGGCGAGTCGCTCGGCCTCGGTGCGGGCCTGGATGGCCTCGGTGGCGAGCTCCTCGGCGACCAGCCGCTCGGCCGCCTGCTCGGCCGCGGCCATCTCCGCGTCGCGGCGCAGGCGGGCGGCTTGCTCCGCTGCGCCGGAGTAGGGAGAGGACGAAGGCATGGTCACCAGGTTCTGCGAGGGAGATCCGCCGACGTCACGGCAGGAGTTGTCGAGCGAATCCTAACCATGAGCCGACCCCGGCGGGAACGGACGTCCGCCGCCCCGCCGGTGCTCCTCAGCCGTCGGACGGCGACGCGCCGGCGGTGCTGTCGCGCGGCGCGGCGGAGTCCTGCTGGGCGCCGCCACCGGTGCGCCGGTCGATCTCGTCCTGGAGGTCGGCGACGTCGCCGAGCGCGTCCTGCACCTGCTCGACCGCCTCGGCGTAGCCCACGGTGTCGCCCTGGCTGAGCGCCTGCTGGGCCTCGGTGGACGCCGAGATCGCCGCGTCGAGTCGGGTCTGCAACCGCTGGCGCAGCTGGGCGACCGACTCGTTCGTCGGCGGGGTCGACGGCTGACCGGTGGGCGGGTCGGTCGGGTTCTCCGTCGGGTCGCCGCCGCCCGGCTCGCCGGGCGTGCCGGTGTCGGGCGGGGGCGTGGTCGTGGCGCCGTCGAAGAGGTTGGTGAGCGCCGACTGGAACGACGACCCGACGCCGACGCGGTTGCCGTACTTGGTGAGCACGAGCCTCAGCTCGGGGTAGGCCGACTCGGAGCTCGTGCGCTGCACGTAGACGGGTTGCACGTACATGAACCCGTCGCTCACCGGCAGGGTGAGCAGGTTGCCGTACTGCACGTCGGCCTCGGAGTTGGTGCCGGTGAACGGCAGCAGCGCGTCGCGGACCTTCTGGTCGGACTGGAAGTCGTTGGCCACCTGGCCCGGGCCGCGCGCCTGAGAGGAGTCTTCGGAGGCATCCTCGGCCCCCTCGACCCGCAGCACCGACATCTTGCCGTAGTCGTCGCTGGTGGCGTCGGAGTTGACCGAGACGAACGAGGCCAGGTTGTTGCGGCCGAACGGCACGTAGACCGACGTCAGCGAGAACGTGCCGGTCGAGCTGGCCTCGGCGTCGGGGCTCTGCACGAAGAGTCGGTAGGGCGCCTGGAACCGCGACGAGGACTGCGGGTCGGTCGGCACCTGCCACCGGTCGTTGTTCTCGTACCAGTCGCTGGCGTCCTCGACGTGGTAGCGCGCGTACTGGTAGCGCTGCACCTTGAACAGGTCCTCGGGGTAGCGCACGTGGCGCAGCAGCGCCTCGGGCATCTGGTCGCGGTCCTGGACGCTGCCCGGGAACGCCTTGCGCCAGGCCTTGAGGATGGGGTCGTTGTCGTCCCACGCGTAGAGGGTGACCTCGCCGGTGTAGGCGTCGACCGTGGCCTTGACGGCGTTGCGCATGTAGTTGATCTCGTCGGTCGGCACGGTCTGCAGCCCGTTGTTGACCTGCAGGGCGTCGTCGATCATCGACTCGAACGACTCGCGCTGCGCGTTCGGGTAGCGGTCGGTGGTCGTGTAGCCGTCGAGCACCCACAGGATGCGTCCCTGCTCGTCGCCCTCGCCCGGCACGACCACGGGGTAGGCGTCGCTGTCGACGGTCAGCCACGGGGCCACCTTCTCGACGCGTTGCTGCGGCTCGCGGTTGAACAGCACCTTCGAGTTGTCGTTGACCCGCCCGGAGAGCAGGAAGTTCGGCTCACCGAACTTGATGGCGAACATCAGCTGGTTGAACGTGCTGCCGGCGTCGGCGTCGCCGGGTCCGTCGAACGTCGTCGAGGTGCCGAGGTCGGAGCCGGGGATCGGCAGGTTGAGCTCGACGTCGCGGTCGCCGGTGCTGCCGACGACCGAGTAGTCGGGGCTCTGCTCGCCGTAGTAGATGCGGCCCTCGAAGTCGCCGAGGGCCTGGCTCAGGTCGTTCTCGTCGGCGTTGATGCCCTGCGCCCACTCGAGGCCGCCCGAGCCGGTGTCGGCGGCCTCTGCGGCCTCGTCGCCGGAGGCCGCGTCGCCGTCGACCACGGTCTCGCGGCCGTCAGCGGCGTCGCGCTGGTTGGCGTAGGCGGCGACGATACCGTTGCCGTGGGTGTAGACGGTGTGCAGGTTCGACCAGTTGCGGGCGTCCTCGGGCATGCCGGCCTGGTTGAGCTCGCGGACGGCGAGCACGAGCGCCCGGTCGTTGCCCTCGATCTCGTAGCGGTCGACGTCGAGCACGTCGGGCACCGAGTAGTAGCGGAACTCCTGCTGGATGCTCTCGAACGTGCGCGAGACCCGCTGCGGGTCGACCAGCGGGATCGTGCTGAAGAACTGGTCGTAGGCGGCCCGGTCGGGCAGCGTCGTCGACGGCGGGTACGACTGGAGGTCGGCGTCCTGCAGGTCGTAGGCCGCCTGCGTGGCGTCGATGTTCGCCTGGATGTACGGCTCCTCGCGGTCGGCCTCGGACGGCTTGACCTGGAACTGCTGGACGGCGGCCGGGAAGATCATGCCGATCAGCACGGCCGACAGCGCGAGGAGCGCGAGGCCGACCGTGGGCAGCTGCCAGGTGCGGCGCCAGACGTTGACGAAGAACAGCACGGCGCAGATCACCGCGACGGCCATCAGGATGTTCTTGGCCGGCAGCACGGCGTTCTCGCCGGTGTAGTTCATGCCGGTGAACAGGCCGTTCTCGCGCACCACGAGGTCGAAGCGGTCGAGGTAGTAGTCGACGCCCTTGGCCAGCACGAACAGCCCGAGCAGCACCGAGACCTGCGCCTGCGCCGAGCCGGAGAACCGGTCGTGGGTGGCCTGCAGCCGGATGCCGCCGTAGAGGTAGTGCGTGACGACGGCGGCGAGGATCGCGATCACGAGCGTCGCCATCATGAAGTCGACGACGAAGTGCCACCACGGCAGGTCGAACAGGTAGAAGCCGATGTCCTTGTCGAAGTAGGCGTCCTGCTCGCCGACCGTGCCGCCGTTGCGCCACAGCAGGTAGGTGCGCCAGTGGCTGAGCCCGGACGCACCGGCGAACGCGCCCAGCACGACGGCGCCGCCGGCGACGAGCCACATGCGGATCGGCGTCACGACGTCGCGGTAGCGGTCGAGGTTGGACTGCTCGCGCGAGGACGGGCGGAACAGGGGCCGGAAACGGTAGGCGAGGTACATGTTCAGCGCCGCGGTGCCGCCGAGCACCAGCCCGAAGACGAGGAACAGCGCGACCTTCGTCCAGAGCATGGTGCTGAAGACCTGGCCGTAGCCGATCGACTGGTACCACATGCGGTCGGTGTAGATCGAGGCGAAGGCGGTGAGCGCGAAGATCGCGAGCACCACGACGATCGCGGTGATCAGCAAGGCACGGGAGCGACTGCCCGAGGCTCGCGTGGGCGGTGGTGTCGCCCGCGGGTCGTCGTCGAACAGCTCGCTCACGGCGTGTGGTCCTTTGCGTCGTGGGTGGGGTCGGTCGGGGTGTCGTCGGTGTCGTCGTGGAGGGTCGCGCGCAGCAGCTCGAGGAGCCCGGGCACGAGGTCGAGCCCGCCGACCACGGAGGTGTCGTCGTCGTGGGCCCGCAGGCGCAGCGCGCAGTAGGTCGAGCCGCTGCGGGTGGCGCCGGCGACGATGCGCACCTCCTGGCGGTCGGGGTGCTCGCGGGCGAAGGCCTGGGCGGCCTCGACGTCGTCGGGCACCTCGGCGTCGGTGCCGGGTGGGAGCACGAGCCGCTCGACCATGGCCGCGCAGCCGGCGACCGCCTCGGGCCACACGATCGACTCGAGCACCTGCTCGAGCGGGGTGCCCGGGTCGAGCTGCTCCTGCTCGACGGCGGTGAGCGAGCCGCGCTCGGCGGCGGCGTCGAGGCCCATCGCGGCCGCGAGCTCCGGCTCCTGGGCCGCGAGCGCAGCGGTGTCGACGAGGGCGTAGAGACGGGCGGGTTGGTCCCAGCCGTTGCCGGCCAGGTGCTGCTCGATCTCCAGGACGGCGCTCGCGAGCGCCGGGTCGGCGTCGAGGTCGCCCCAGCGCGGGTCGGCGGTGAAGGTGTCGTCACCCATGTCGTCGTTGCCCGTGTCGTCGTTGCTCATGTCGTCGTTGTTCACGTCGTCGTTGCTCATGTCACTGGGCCGCCCTCTCGGCGATGGCCGCGTCGGCGTCGTCGCACGACGGCAGGTCGGCGTCGTCGTCGGCGGCGTAGTCCTCGAGCGCGAGCCGGACGTCGTGCATGGTCTCGGCCATCATCAGCCGCATGTCGCCGGGGTCGGCCTCGAGGGCGTCGGCGCAGTTGTCGACCGGCACGAGGAACAGGTCGGCGCCGTCGTCGCGCGCACCGGCGATCTTCTGCTGGATGCCGCCGATCGGGCCGACCGAGCCGTCGGTGTCGATCTCGCCGGTGCCGGCGACGTGGTGGCCACCGGTGAGGGAGCCGGGGGTGAGGGTGTCGTAGACGGCCAGGGAGAACACGAGCCCGGCACTCGGACCACCGATGGAGGCCGGCACGTTGATGCGCACCTCGAAGGGGAAGTCGTCGTAGCCGACGCCCGGCGTGATGCCGACCTTGGGCTCGCCGTCGACGTCGACGGTCTTGATCCGCACGGTGCGGTCGGTGCCGTCGCGGGTGATGCCGAGGCGTACCTCGTCGCCGGGCTCGCGCCGGCCGACGGCGGCCACGAGCTCGTCGGCGTCGGCGACCTCCGTGCCGTCGACGGTGCGGATGACGTCGCCGACCTCAAGGACGTCGGCGGCGGGCATGCCCTCGGTGAGCTCGGCGACCTTGAGCACCTGCGCCACGGGCTCGCCCATCTCGGCGAGGGCGATCGCGATCGCGGTGTCCTGGGAGGTGCTCATCTGCACCTGACCCTGCTCGCGGCTGCTCTCGGGCGTCTCGTCGGGACCGTGGACGAGGTCGTAGGGGTAGACGGCGTTGTCGCCGTCGAACCACGTCGACAGCAACGACAGGAGGTTCTCGCCACCCTCCTGGCCCTTCTCGGCGGCCGGCGAGACCCGCACGGTCGTCATGCGCAGCTCGCCGTCGTCGCGGAAGGTCTCGTGCCCGTCGACCTGGATGATCTCGGCGTCGTTGTTCTCGGGATCGGTGCCGAGGATGTCGACGGTGCCGCCGGGTTGGTAGGTGGCGTAGGGCAGCGTGGTGAAGGCCGAGTAGAGCAGCAGCGCCGCGATCGCAGGCGCGGCGAGCATCGCGGCGACCAGGCGCTGAGTCATGGGCGAAGCCTCTCATCCGGCACCAACCCGCCCGGCGTGCAGGTCGGCCGCACGCAGGCGCAGGGCCTCAGGACGCGCGGCGCTGCTCCGGGCGTGGGTCGTCGCCGCTCGGGCGCGCCCCGTCGGCCGGACCCGCCGGGCTCGCCGGACGGGTCGGACGGGAGGGTCGGACGGCGACGCCGGTGCTCCGGTCGCGTCGGGCGGTGACGGCGGGCGCTGCCCCGGGGGTGCGTCGTCGGCGCCACCGGCGGCGCGTCGGCGTGGGCTCGAGCACCGTCGCCATGCGCCGCAGCGCGACCTCGCGGTCGACCTCGCCGCGGCCCTGGCGCCCGAGCCACGAGACCCAGAGCATGGCCGCGACGGTCACCACGACCGTGGGCGCGAGCCAGAGCAGGACCATGACCCGAGGGTAGGCACGCACCCGGCCGGATCGTCGGACCCACGCTGCGCTACGGCGTGCCGACCCACTCGTCGCTGCCGTCGGCGAAGACCTGGTGCTTCCAGATCGGCACCTCCGACTTGAGGGTGTCGATGAGGTCGCGAGAGGCCTCGAACGCGGTGCCGCGGTGGGCGGCCGCGGTGGCGACGACGACGGCGAGGTCGCCGATCCCGAGCCGACCGACCCGGTGGACGGCGGCGACCCCGTGGACGTCGTGGCGCGCCGCGACCGTCTCGCAGACCTCGCGCAAGCGCTCGATCGCCGTCGGGTGCGCGGAATAGTCGAGGCCGCTGACGCCGCGCCCGCCGTCGTGGTCGCGGACCTTGCCGACGAACAGCGTGACGCCGCCGTCGGTGTCGTCGTCGAGGCTGGCGAGCACCTCGACGACGTCGAGGGGGGTGTCACGGATCTCGACGAGGCGCACGACGGAAGTCACGCGGGCCACCCTATGAGTCGCGGCGTACCGTGGGTACATGGCCGACAACCCCGACGACGAGCAGCCCAACCCGTTCAAGGGCACGCCGTTCGAGCAGTTCTTCTCCGGCATGCAGGGCCTGGGCGGCCTGGGTGGCCTGGGCGGAGGTCAGATGAACTTCGCCGGGATGCCCGACCTCGGGCAGCTCTTCGGCCAGCTGCAGTCGCTCATGCAGCCCTACGACGGCGCCCTCAACTGGGACGTCGCGGTCGACATCGCCCGCAAGAGCGTCGCGCAGGCTCCCGACCCGACCCCCTCCGCCAAGCAGTCCGAGGCCGTGGCCGACGCCGTCCGCCTGGCCGACCTGTGGCTCGACGAGGCCACCGAGTTCCCGTCGGGCGTCACGTCCACGGCGGCCTGGAGCCGCGCGGAGTGGATCGTCGGCACGCTCGAGGTCTGGAAGGTGCTCGTCGAGCCGGTCGCCGAGCAGTCGGTGCACGGCCTCGGCCAGGCGCTGCCCGCCGAGGCGCAGGCGCAGGCCGGCCCGATCCTGGGCATCCTCGGCAAGGCGGTCGGCGCGATGCTGGCCACGCAGGTCGGCTCCGGGTTCGGAGAGCTCGCCGGCGAGGTGCTGACCGCCTCCGACGTCGGGCTGCCGCTGGGCGAGAAGGGCAAGGCCGCGCTGGTCACCGCCAACGTCGCCGCGTTCGCCGAGGGCCTCGACGTGGGCGAGGACGACGTCGTCCTCTACCTCGCCCTGCGTGAGGCCGCCCACCACCGCCTCTTCAGCCACGTACCGTGGCTGCGCGAGCACCTCATCGGCGCCGTCACCGACTACGCCCGCGGCCTCGAGATCAACGCCGAGAGCCTCCAGCAGCGCATGGAGGAGCAGCTGCGCGGCGTCGACCCGACCAACCCCGAGTCGATGCAGCAGCTGCTCGAGGGCGGCATGTTCGACATGCCCCGCTCCCCCGCCCAGTCCGCGGCGCTCGAGCGTCTCGAGGTCGCGCTGGCGCTGGTGGAGGGCTGGGTCGACGAGGTCGTCGGCCAGGCCACCGAGAAGCGGATGCCGGCCGCGGCCAAGCTGCAGGAGGCCGTGCGGCGTCGTCGTGCCGCGGGCGGGCCGGCCGAGCAGACCTTCGCTGCCCTGGTGGGCCTCGAGCTGCGGCCGCGCCGGCTGCGCGACGCCTCCACCCTGTGGGGCTCGCTGCGCACCCGGCAGGGCACCGAGGCCCGCGACGGCGTCTGGCTGCACCCCGACCTGCTGCCCACCTCGGCCGACCTCGACGACCCGCTCGGCTTCCGCGAGGAGGCCGCGGCCCCCGAGGTGCTGACCGACGACGACTTCGACGCCGAGCTGCGCAAGCTCCTCGACGGCGACAAGCCGGAGGAGTGAGCCTCCACGCCGACGCGCTCGCCGTGCTGAGGGCCTGGACGCCGCCGACGCCCGTCCAGGAGTCGTTGCGACAGCGCTACGTCGCCCACCTCGAGGCGCACCCCGACGGGATGACGCGCGCGTGCCGGCCCGACCACGTCACGGCCAGCACCCTGGTGCTCTCGCACGACCGGCGCGAGGTGCTGCTCACGCTGCACGCCAAGGCGGAGCAGTGGTTCCAGCTCGGCGGCCACGCCGAGCCCGACGACGCCACGCTGGCCGGCGCGGCGCGGCGCGAGGCCGACGAGGAGTCCGGGGTCGCTGGGCTCGTCGTCCACCCCGTACCGGTGCACCTCGACGAGCACGCCGTCGCGTTCTGCCGCCTGCCCGACGGCGGGTCCGACGACCAGGTGGTCCACCACCTCGACGTCCGGTTCGTCGCGGTGGCGCCGCCGGGTGCGAGGCACGTCGTCAGCGAGGAGTCGCTCGACGTGCGGTGGTGGCCGGTCGACGACGTGCCGAACCCCGACCTCGTGCCCCTGGTTCAGTCGGCGCTCGACGCGCTCGACGAGGTGCGGAACTCCGAGGGCGGCGTGATGCGCGAGGCCTCCGACCAGCCGAGCAGGTAGCCCTTGGCCCGCTCGGCGTCGGGGTAGCGGTCGACCCAGCCCCAGAACGCGGCGTCGTGGTGCGGCTCGAGCAGGTGCGCGAGCTCGTGCACGAGCACGTAGTCGAGCACCCACATCGGCATGCCCCGCAGCCGTTCGGAGAGACGGATGGCGCGGTCGCCCGGCGTGCACGAGCCCCAGCGCGCCGTCTGGTTGGAGACCCACCGCACCGACTCGGGCTGCGCGAGGCCGCCGAGGAAGTCGTCGCTGAGCCGGCCCGCCCGGGCCAGCAGGTCGTCGTCGGTGAGGTCGGCACGGCGCTCGGAGCGCTCGACCTTGGCGATCATCGTGGCGACCCACGCGGTCTCGTCGTCCTTGCTGAACGAGGCCGGGATGAGGACGACGATCCGGTCGCCGTCGCGGTAGGCCGAGACGGTGCGGCGGCGTCGCTTGGAGCGGCGAACCTCCACGCGCGCCCCGTCCATGACCAGAACCTACTTCGCGGCCCAGTCGAGCAGACGCTCCTTCGACCACGTGTTGACGATTCGTTCCGGGCCGATGCCGGCCTTCTCGGCCCGCTCGCAGCCGAGGGCGAGGAAGTCGAGCTGGCCGGGTGCGTGGGCGTCGGAGTCGATCGAGAACACGCAGCCGACGTCGCGGGCGAGCTCGAGGAGGTCGTCGGGCGGGTCGCAGCGCTCGGGGCGTGAGTTGATCTCGACCGCGACGTCGTGCTCGACGCAGGCCTCGAAGACCGCGCGCGCGTCGAACTGCGACTGCGCCCGGGTGCCGCGGCTGCCGGTGACCATGCGCCCGGTGCAGTGCCCGAGCACGTTGGTGCGCCGGTTGCGGACCGCGCCGATCATGCGTCGCGTCATCGGGGCGGCGTCCATCGCGAGCTTGGAGTGCACGCTCGCCACGCGGACGTCGAGCCGCGCGAGCATCTCGTCGGTCTGGTCGAGCGCCCCGTCGTCGAGGATGTCGACCTCGATGCCCGTGAGCAGCGTGAAGCCGTCGGGAGCGGAGCCGCCGAGGTGCTCGTTGACGGCCTCGACCACGCCGAGCTGACGCTGCAGCCGCTCGACGCTGAGGCCGTTGGCGACCCGCAGGCGCGGCGAGTGGTCGGTGAGCACGAGGTAGTCGTGGCCGAGCTCGATGGCGGTCATCGCCATCTCCTCGATCGGCGAGCCGCCGTCGCTCCAGTCGGAGTGGGAGTGGCAGTCACCGCGCAACGCTGCCCGCAGCTCGGCGCCGCCGCGCGCGAGCGGGGCGGCGTGGGTCTTCTCGAGCGCCGCGAGCCGTTCGGGCACCTCGCCACGGACGGCGGCCGCGATCACCTTCGCCGTGCTCGCGCCGACCCCGGGCAGGTCGGTGAGCGTGCCCTTCTCGGCGGCCCGGGCGACGGCGTCGTCGCCGAGGGGCAGGATGGCCGCGGCCGCGCCGCGGAAGGCCCGCACCTTGTAGGTGTCCTCGCGCTGGCGCTCGAGCAGGAAGGCGATCCGGCGCAGGGCGGCGACCGGGCCGGCGTCGTAGGTCTCGCTCAACTGTCTTTCCTCCACAGGCTGTGGGCGCACATCGTCGCAGGTCACCGCAGACTACGGGGCTCGGACGACGTCGTCGTCCACCCCCGTCGTCCACAAGCTGTGCACATCGGGACGCGCGTTCTGGCACCGTTCCGGCGATTCTCCACAGCGTTGTCCACAACCTCGTCCACAGGCCGGTGGGCCGGTGGATTGACCGGGTCCCGCCGCGCTCCTACCGTGGCGCCAGATGGCCCTCGGGCCGGCGAGCGACACGCGCAAGGGGAAGGCACGTGTCGTGGGTCGGTCCGGGGGCCGCCTGTCCGTCCCGGTCGGCGCCTCAGCGGCCCTCGAACCGCGGCGGGCGCTTCTCCTGGACGGCGCGGATGCCCTCCTGCAGGTCGGCGGTCGCCATCGTCACCGGCTGGGCGAGCGCCTCCCACTGCAGGGCCGACTCGATCGAGGGGTGCCGCTGCCGCAGCGCGAGCGTGGTGAGGCGGCTGGCGATCGGGGCGGTCGCGGCGATGCCGACGGCCGTCTCGACGGCCACGTCGAGCAGGTCGTCCGGCTCGGTCACGCGCGAGACCAGGCCGATGGTCAGCGCCTCGTCGGCGTCGAGGAGACGGCCGGTGAGCATCAGGTCGCGCGCCGCCGACTCCCCCACGACGTCGGGCAGCAGGTAGGTGCCGGCCATGCCCGGGTGCAGGCCCAGCTTGGTGAACGGCACGCCCATCCGGGCCCCGCGGGCCGCGAGACGGAGGTCGCAGGCCAGCGGCAGGCAGAGCCCCGCCCCGATCGCGGGTCCGTTGATCGCGGCGATGGTGGGGACCTCGAGGCGGCGCACCGACAGCCACGACTGGTAGAACGGCAGCATCCGGGCGCGCAGTGCCTCGACGCCGGCGTCGGGCTCGGAAGCGAGCCAGGAGGTGTCACCACCCGAGGAGAACGCCGAGCCCTCGCCGGTGACGACGACGGCGCGCACCCCGGCGTCGGCGACCAGCTCGTCGATCGCGGCGACCCACGACGACGTCATCTCGGGCGACATCGCGTTGCGCTGCGCAGGGTTGTCGAGGACCAGCAGGGCGACCCCGTCGGCGGGTCGTTCGAGGCGGAGGTGAGTGTGCTCGGGCATGTCGGCCACCGTAGTGGCGGGCCGAGACCGGGCCGGGGCAGGCCGGGGCGGGTCACGGCGCGCCGCGCGGCGCCGTGCCGGGTGCCGCGCGGCGCCGTCGTCGTGTCGTATGGTCGAAATGACCCTGGCTGACGCGGGGTCACCGGCGGGCTTCCCTGATGTCCCCCGCCGCGGCTAGTGCCACGATTCGACTGAGCACCCACGAACGGGTGCACCACAAGGGCAAGGAGGCCGTCATGGCGGAGACCTGGAGCGGTGAGTTCTACTGCGTGAAGTGCAAGGAGAAGCGCGAGGCGGAGGGCGAGGTGAAGGTCAACGACAAGGGCACCCGCATGGCGAAGGCCGTGTGCCCGGTCTGCAGCACCAACCTCAACCGGATCCTCGGCAAGGCCTGACCGGCCCGCACCCGAGCACGTGCACGCCACGGCGGCGGCCTCCGGGGCCGCCGCCGTGGCGTCTGTGCGTCGCGAGCCGCTCTGCTCCTCCCGCGGGCACGGGCCTGTGGATGACGCCGGCGGGACGACGCCGATCCGTGCCACGCTCGGGCCATGAGCACGGTGGTCCCGACGGCGTCCGCGTCCGCGGGGCCACCGCCCTCGCCGTCCACGAGGTGGCGGCTGGCGCCCGGGGTGCACGTGGTCGACCGCGACGACGACCACGTGCAGGTCGGCCTCGACCCACCCGCGCGGGTCATCGTCGCGCGCGACGCCCTGCTCGTCTCGGCACTGCGCGACCTGGGTCGCGGCCGTCCGGTCCGCGCCCGCGGGCCGCGGGTCGATGAGCTGCTGAGCGCCCTCGACGCGGCCGGTCTCGTCGTCACGACCCGCCCGGCCCGCTCCGTCGCCGGCACGGCGGCCCTGCTCGACCGGGGGCTCGGGCTGGGCCACCTCGCCCGCCTGCTCGGCCGATCGGGGGTCGTGGTGACCACCGACGGTGCGGCGGCCGACGTCACCGTGGTCGCCGCGCACGGTCCGGTGCCGCGTCGGCTGCTCGACGACTGGGTGCGCGACGGGCACCCGCACCTCGTGCTGGCCGGGGCCGGCCCGGCCGGCAGCCTCCGGCTCGGCCCGCTCGTGCAGCCCGGCCTGACGGCGTGCCTGCGCTGCGTCGACGCGGCCGAGTCGAGCGCCGATCCACGACGTCCGCTGGCGATCGAGCAGCTCGCCGAGCTGCCGACGGCGCCGCTCGACCCGGCCGTCGTCACGGTCGGCTCCGGGTGGGCCGCCCGCGAGGTGACGGCGTTCCTCCGCGGCGAGCGGCCGGTGACCTGGTCGGCGAGCATCGACCTCGACGAGCCGGTGCCCGCCGTCCGGCAGTGGCGGCGGCACCCGCACTGCGGCTGCGTGTGGGACGCCCTGCCCGACTGAGGGGCGGCGTGGGCCTACCAGAACTCCGAGTCGAGCTTGCCCTCCATCGAGCGCAGGTGGTCGCGCGAGCACGTGTCGCAGTAGCGACGCTGTCGCTTGTTCTCGACGCTCGTCGTCCACGTGAGCGTCTCGGACTCCGCCGCCTGCCGCCCACAGAAGTCGCACGTCACGGTCGTCATGACGACCAGCGTAGGCCGGGCGGGCCGGGTCGGAGAACCGCGAAGGCCGGGCTCGACCAACGGTCGAGCCCGGCCTCCGGGTCTGGTGCTACCTGAGTGGTGGTGGTGCTTCACCCGCGATCATGGGTGACTCCGGAGCTGACGACTCCGGGGGACCTCGACGATCTAGAGGACGCGGGCGAGGGCGAGACGCGCCTGGGCGGCCGCTCGCTCGGCCTTGCGGCTCAGGCGACGGGCCCGCACCAGCTGGTGGCCGGTGCGCAGGGCCTGCGCCTCTCGATGGCGGTCGGCCACGTGGGCCTCGGCCAGCTGCTCGTACATGCTCATGATGATGGTGCTCCGATGCGGTGGAGTGGGTGGGTGGGATGGTGTGGTCGGGGTGGGGTCGCTCATCGCTACGCGACGGCGTCCTTGCGGGGCCGGCCCCGGGGCCGCTTGCGGGGGATCACCGTTCCCTGGAGGAACAGCTCACCGCCCCACACGCCCCACGGCTCGCGCCGGTCGAGAGCGCCGCCGAGGCACAGCTGCTGGACCGGGCAGGTCTGGCAGAGGTCCTTGGCGAACTCGACGTCGGCCGGGAGCTCGGCGAACCAGAGCTCGGGGTCGTTGACCCGGCACGGGAGCAGGGCCTCGTCGACCACGCCGAAGCGGTCGGCCTCGTCGTGCAGGTGGCCCAGGCCAGAAGTGGCCTGGAACTCGACCAGCTTGCCGTCCGAGCGCTCGAAGATGCTGGCAGTCATCGTGTCACCTCTTTCGTTCTTGATCGCGGATGTGTCGTGCGGGTGCTGCTGGATCGTGCTGGTGGTGCTGGTCATCTCCTGGCTTCCTGTGCGTCCCCGGAGGTCCTCCGGAGGAGCTGAGGTGCTGTGAGAAACAGAAAGGCCGCGGATCCCGGTATCGGGTTCCGCGGCCTGGAGGCTGCTGAGTCTGTCGAGGGTGTCAACAGATCGGCGGACTCCAGGCGAGGCAACCCGGGGCGAAGGCGGCGAGGGCCACGTGTCCCTTGACGGCCGAGGCCTTGCGGTCGCGCACATCGGTGCCGGCGGTGGTCGCGGTGGACAGACCGGTGGCGGGGATGCGGGCGGCGCGCTCGGTGACGAACGAACCGAGCTGGACCTGGACGCAGATGGGCATGGCGACGCCGAACGCCTGGTTGATCGGCATGATCGGCGTCTGGTTGGTCATCGTGATGTTCTCCACGGGGGTCACCTCCTCGGTGTGTTCGTGCGCGGGCGTTGTCAGTGCCCTGGTGCGCTGGTCGGCTGTGAGAGGAACGCTACGCGCCCCGTCATGTAAGGAGCAAACTATTTAATGACTTTGTCTTGAAAAGTTCTGCAGAGGGGGCGACGGACCTACTCGGCGAGGATCGCCAGCAGGTCGTCGCCGTACTTGGTGACCTTGTCGGGGCCGATGCCGGAGACCGCGAGCAGGGAGCGGGTCGACGTCGGCCGCGCCGTGGCGATCTCCTCGAGGGTGGCGTTGCTGAACACCACGAAGGCCGGCTTGTCGATCGCGGCCGCCGTCTCGGCCCGCCAGGTGCGCAGGCGCTCGAACAGCGCCTCGTCGTAGGGCGCAGGACACTCGGCGCACCGCCGCTTGCCCTTGGCGCCCGCGAGGGGCTTGCCGCACTCGACGCAGGTCTGGACGCCGCGCGCGGCCTTGCGCGACGACGTCACCCGCTCGGTGTCGGGCAGGAGCGGGTCGAGGAACCGGGACGGCTTGCGGCGGGCCGCCTGGCCGGGGTTGCGGGCCTGGGCCCACGACAGGGCGAGGTCGGCCCGGGCGCGGGTCAGGCCCACGTAGAGCAGGCGACGCTCCTCCTCGACGGCTGCCGGCGTGTCGGCGTAGGTGATGGGGAGGGTGCCGTCTTGGAGGCCGACGAGGAAGACGGAGTCCCACTCGAGGCCTTTCGCGGCGTGGAAGGTGGCGAGCGTGACGCCCTCGGCGACGGGGGCGTGCTGCTCGTTGGCCCGGCGGTCGAGGTCGTCGACGAAACCGGCGAGGTCGTGGTCGTCGGACTCGGCGGCGAACGCCTCGGCCTGGCTGACCAGCGCCTGCCACGACTCCCAGCGGTCGCGGGTCTGCCCGCGGGCCTCGGGCGGGTCGGGGGTCCAGCCCATGCCGGACAGCGTGTCGCGCACGAGGTCGACCCACGTGTCGCTCTCGGCCGGCACCGCTCCCCCGCGGGCGGCACCGCGCAGCCGGGTGACGGCCTCGCGCACCTCGCCGCGCTCGAAGAACCGTCCGGCGCCGCGGACGACGTAGGGCACGCCGGCGTCGGTGAGGGCCTCCTCGTAGGGCTCGGACTGGGCGTTGATCCGGAACAGCACGGCGACCTCGGCCAGGGAGCGGCCGGACGAGCGCTGTCGGGCGATCTCGCGCGCCACGGACCGGGCCTCGGCGACCTCGTCGGGGTGGCCGGTGTAGGTGACGGCGGCGCCCGCCGGGCGTTGGGCCCGCAGCTGCACGCTGGTGGAGCCGGTGCCGGCGAGCAGGGTGTTGGCGGCGGTGACGACCTGGGGCGTGGAGCGGTAGTTGCGCACGAGCTCGATCGACGTCGTGCGCGGGTGCTTGTGCGGGAAGTCGCGCAGGTAGGCGGCGTCGGCGCCCGCGAAGGAGTAGATGGTCTGCGCGGGGTCGCCGACGACGCAGATCTCGTCGCGTCCGCCGAGCCAGAGGTCGAGCAGGGCCGACTGCAGGGGCGAGACGTCCTGGAACTCGTCGACGACGAACCACTTGTACTGCCGGCGCACCTGGGCGGCGACCCGCTCGTCGTCGGCGAGCAGGCCGGCGGTGAGGAGGAGGACGTCCTCCATGTCCATACGGCCCTGCGCGCGCTTGACGTCTTCGTAGGCGGCGATCATGCGCCCGACCATCTCGGGCTCGACCTTCGCCACGCTGCGGTTGCGGGCCGCGGCCACGGTGGCGTAGGACTCGGGCCGGACGTTGCTGACCTTGGCCCACTCGATCTCGGAGGCGAGGTCGCGGAGCATGGCCTGGTCGGGCCGCAGCGACAGCGTGCGGGCGGCCCCGACCACCAGCGGGATCTTCGACTCGGTGAGCGTGGGCAGCTCGGTGCCGTGCACGTGCGGCCAGAAGTAGCGCAGCTGTCGCAGCGCGGCGGAGTGGAACGTGCGGGCCTGCACGGTGGGCGCCCCCAGCCCGCGCAGGCGGGCCCGCATCTCCCCCGCGGCCCGGGTGGTGAAGGTGACGGCGAGGACCTCGGTGGGCGCGTAGACGCCCGTGGCGACGCCGTGGGCGATGCGGTGGGTGATCGCCCGCGTCTTGCCCGTGCCGGCGCCGGCGAGCACCCGCACCGGGCCGCGCAGGGTCTCGGCGACCTGGCGCTGCTCGGGGTCGAGCGCGGAGAGCAGGTCGGGGGCGGGCATCGCGGGTCAGAGCTCCTGCGCTGGGACGGGTGTGGGCCGGACCCGTCCGACCCTAGACGGCGGCGCCGACAGTCCCGCCGGCCCTCCTCCTGGCCCCCTCCTAGGCTGGCGAGGTGACCTCGACCCACGAGCCTCCCTACGCCCCCGACGGCCGCAGCAACAAGGAGCGGATGCTCGCCGGCGACCCCTACATCGCCGACGACGCCGAGCTCGAGGAGTGGTACTACTCCGCCACCGACCTGACGACGGCCTACAACGCCACCACGCCGCGGCAGAAGCCGCTGCGTCGTCACCTGCTCGAGCAGCTGCTCGGCTCGATCGGTGAGGGCACCGAGATCCGGCCGCCGTTCCGGGTCGACTACGGCCGCCACATCAGCATCGGCGCGCGCTGCTTCGCCAACTTCGGGCTGTCCGCTCTCGACGTCGGGCCGATCACCATCGGCGACGACGTGCAGATCGGCCCGAACGTGCAGCTCCTGACGCCGACGCACCCGCTCGAGGCCGGGCCGCGGCGCGACAAGTGGGAGGGGGCGCGGCCGATCACGATCGGCGACAACGTGTGGCTGGGCGGGGGCGTGATCGTCTGCCCCGGCGTCACGATCGGCGCCGACACCGTCGTCGGCGCGGGCGCCGTCGTCACGAAGGACCTGCCGGCCGGGGTGCTGGCGCTCGGCAACCCGGCCCGGGTGGTCCGTCAGCTGTGAGCGGGTTCGCGCGCTGCAGCGAGGGTCACCGCCACTGGGGGCACCGGGGCGCGGCCGGGCTGCTCCTCGCGCGCGCCGGCGCGGTGCTGCTGCAGCTGCGTGCGGGGTGGGCCCACCACGGCGGCACCTGGTCGCTGCCGGGTGGCGCCCGCGAGCGCGGTGAGACCGCCGTCGACACCGCACTGCGCGAGGCCACCGAGGAGCTCGGCCTCGACCGCACCGTGGTCGACGTCCGCGGCTCGTGGCTCGCGTCCTGCGGTGGGTGGACCTACGAGACCGTGCTCGCCGTCCCGTCGCCGGTCGACGTCGAGGTCGGGCTGCACGACCGCGCCGAGAGCGCCGCCCACGCCTGGGTCGACCTCGACGACGTCGCCGGACGACGTCTGCACCCGGCCTTTCGCGAGGCGTGGGCCGACGACGACGGCGCCCTGCGTCGCTTCGTCGGGGCAACGGCGCCCTGACTGTCCGCTACACGGGCGAGTCCCCGGGGGGGGCGCGCCGCGAGGGCGTCTCGGTGCGCGCCGAGGGTGCGCGGAGCGAGGAACGAGCAGAGCGTGCGCTCGGCGTGTGCCGAGACGGCCTCCTCAGGCGGCGCGCCCCGCGCGAGCTCTGCTCGCGCCATCAAGCCAGCGCGCCGCGAGGGCGTCTCGGTGCGCGCCGAGGGGCGCGCAGCGAGGTACGAGCAGAGCGTGCGCTCGGCGTGTGCCGAGACGGCCTCTTCAGGCGGCGCGCCACGCGCGAAGCGAAGCGAGCGCCATCAACCAGCCAGCTCGAAGCGCACCGTGCGTGTGTCGACGTCGGCCTCGACGAGCCGGACCCGCACGTCCTGACCCAGCGGCAGCGCCACGGACGACGTCACCGGCGCCTCGACGCCGACCTCGCGCGCCATCACCTTGCCGCGTCGGTCGTCCTTGTCGTCGACGCTGACGACGACGCCGTCGAAGGTCTCGCCGACGCGGGCGGCCAGCAGGCCGGCCTCCACGAGGTCGACGACGGCACGCTCGTAGGACGACGCCTTCTGCCCCGACGTCCGCATCTCCTCCGGCAGGGTCGGCAGCGCCGCGAGCACCCAGTCGGGTACCGGGTCGCCCGCGCAGAGCGCCACGCAGACCTCGCCGGCGTAGCGGTCGGCGAGGCGGCGCAGCGGCGCGGTCACGTGGGCGTACTCGGAGGCCAGGGCTGAGTGCTGCGGCTCGGCCGGCACCTCGCCGTCGAAGGCGACGTAGCCGCTGCCACGCAGCAGCCGCGCGCTGGCCACCACGACGGCAGCGTGGTCGGGCCGGGTCGGGTCGAGCGAGCGGATGAAGTCGGGGTAGAGCTGCTCGGCCGGCCAGTCGACGCCGAGCGCGCGGGCCGTGCGATGCAGACGCTGCAGGTCGCGCGGGTCGGGCGACGGCAGCGTGCGCAGCAGGCCCACGCGGGCGTAGACCATGAGCGAGGCCGCACCGAAGCCGGTGAGCAGCGAGATCTGGGCGTTCCACTCCTCCACCGGCAGCAGGGTGCGGAACTCGAGCCGCCACGGACCCGACCCGTCGGTGGTGTCGACCTCCTGCTCGGGCAGCGGCAGCGACACGCCGCCGCGGGCGGCGTCGCGGGCCAGTCGCTTCTCGCCGAGCTCCTTCAGCAGCACCAGTACCTCGGGGGCGTCGCCGCCGTCGATCGCGGCCTGGGCCTGCTCGTAGGTGAGCTGGGCGGTGGAGCGCACGCGGGCGCGCACGACCTCGACGTCGGTGCCCTCGCCGGTCTCGTCGACCTTGATCGTCCACAGCAGCGCCGGTCGCACCTGGTCAGGCAGCAACGACGCGGCCTCCTCGCTCAGCACCGGCGGGTGGAGCGGGACCTTGGAGTCGGCGCCGTAGAGGGTCTGGCCGCGCCGGTGCGCCTCGACGTCGACCGGGTCGCCAGGGGTCACGAACGCGGCGACGTCGGCGATCGCGTAGAGCACCACGTAGCCGCCGGCCGTGTCGGGGTCGCGGGCGATGTGGAGGGCCTGGTCGAGGTCGCGCGCGCCGTCGGGGTCGATGGTGACGAACGGGACGTCGGTGCGGTCGAGCTCGGGCAGGCGCGGCGCCGCGGCCGCCGCCTCGGCGGCCGCCTGGACGTCTGGCGGGAACTGCGGTGTCACCTCGAGCTCGGCCTGCACCTGCTCGATCCCACGACGCAACGTGGCGACGACGTCACGGTCGTCGGTACGTACCCTGACCACACGACTGCTCGGCATGACCCTGACCCTACGATGCCACGGGTGCTGATCCTGCTACCCCCGAGCGAGGGCAAGGCGGCGCCGCGTCGCGGCAAGCCGCTCGACCTCGCCTCGCTGTCGTCGCCGTCGCTCACCGAGGCGCGTGGCCGCGTGCTCGACGCGCTCGTCGAGCTCTGCTCCGGTGCCCCCGACGTCGCCGCCACGACCCTCGACGTGCCGAAGTCACAGCTCGACCTGGTCGACCTCAACGCCCACGTGCTCTCCTCCCCCACCGCACGGGCCGACGCCGTCTACACCGGCGTGCTCTACGACGCGCTGGGCTTCGCGTCGTTGTCGTCGTCGGCCAAGCGGCGAGCTGCGTCGCGCGTCGCCGTGACGTCGAGCCTGTTCGGGCTGGTGCGGCCCGGTGACCGCATTCCGTCATACAGGCTGTCCGGCGATGCGTCGCTGCCGGGGCTCGGCAGCGTGGCTGGTCACTGGCGCGAGTCGCTCGGGCCGGCGGCGACCGACGCCGTCGGCAGCGGATTGCTGGTCGACCTGCGCTCCGGCATGTACGCCGCCTTATGGCGCCCCCCGGCTGAGCTCGCCCCGCGCGTCGCGACGGTACGGGTGCTGCACGAGAGCGACGGCAAGCGCTCGGTCGTCAGCCACTTCAACAAGGCCACCAAGGGTCGGATCGTGCGCGCCCTCCTGGAGGACGGTCGCGACCCGCGCACGCCGGCCCGGCTCGCCGACGTGCTCACCGATCTCGGCTGGACCGTCGAGGTCGGCCCGGCCACGGCCAAGGGCACCCAGCTCGACGTCGTCGTCACCGACGTCTCGGCCGGGCACTGATGGCCGCCACGTCGCAGCCACCCGCCTGGACCGACGACCTCAGGGGGCGGCTCGACGAGCTGCTCGACGAGCACCGCACCATGCTGCGCGACAGCCTCGACGGCCTCACCGACGACGAGGCGCGTGCCCGGCTCGTGCCGTCGGCGACCACGCTGCTCGGCCTGGTCAAGCACGTCACCTACGTCGAGCGACACTGGTTCGGGCACGCCTTCACCGGGCTGCCGATGAAGCACTACGGCGTCGCGTCGACGCCGTCCGGCTCGTTCCGGCTGGCGAGGGCCGACACGGTCGAGTCGATCCGCGCGGCACACCGTGCGGCGTGCGCCGCGTCGCGGGAGGCCTGTGCCGACGTCGACCTCGACACGATCGTCACCGGCAAGGGCGAGCGCGTCGTGTGGGCGATCTACACCCACGTGCTGCGCGAGCTGGCCCAGCACTGCGGGCACGCCGACATCCTGCGTGAGCAGGTCCTGGCGGCGCGCGCCGGCTGAGTCCTACCAGGTGCCGGCGGCGAACGCGTCGCGCGCCGGCGGCAGGGCGTTGAAGAGCCGCAGCGAGGCGCGACCGTCGTCGTACCACGAGGCGACGCTGACCGAGGCCGGCGAGAGCTCCATGCGGAAGACCGCCTCGAGAGGCGCGCCCATCGCGTGGGCGACGAGCGTCTTGATCGGGGTCACGTGGCTGACGACGACCACGGTGCCACCGGCGTGGGCGGCGAGCACGCGGGTGAGGCCGGCGAGCACGCGCTTCTGCACGGCGCGGAAGGACTCGCCGCCGGCCGGGGCGACGTCGAGGGAGCCGAGCCAGGCCTCAAGCTCGGCGCCGTGCCGCTCGCCGACCTCGGCGAAGGTGAGGCCGTCCCAGTGACCGAACTCCATCTCGGCGAAACGCGGCTCCTCGGAGACCGCGACGCCTAGTCGGTCGGACAGGATGTCGGCCGATTCGCGGGTGCGACGCACGGGTGAGGCGATGATGGCGTCGATCTCGTCGGCCATCGGCAGCAGCCACTCGGCGGCGGCGCCGATCTGCTCGCGGCCCTCGTCGCTCAGCGACGGGTTGTCGCCGCCGAGGCCTCCGGAGAACCGCTTGGCCGAGGTGTGGGCCGTGACGCCGTGGCGGACGACGACGAGAGTCGTGGCGGCGCCGGCTCCGCTCCAGCCGCGAACAGGCGGCGTGGTCTCGGGCTCCTCGATCTCCTCGATCAGCGACTCGGCCGGCTCGCCCGCGACCGTGACTCCCGACCGCTTGCCGTCGAGCGCCTCGTTGGCGAGCCGGTCGGCGTGCTTGTTGCGCTCGCGCGGGATCCACGTGTAGGTCGTGCCGAACGGTGCGAGCCCGTTGGCCTCGCGGTTGAGCGGGATCATGTCGGGGTGCTTGACCTTCCAGCGACCCGACATCTGCTCGACGACGAGCTTGGAGTCCATGCGCACCTCGACGTCGGCGTCGGGGGCGTGCTCGGCGGCCAGGCGCAGGCCGGCGATGAGGCCGGAGTACTCGGCGACGTTGTTGGTCGCGCGACCGATCGTCGTCCCGTCCTCGGCGATGACGGCGCCGGTGTCGGCGTCCATGAGGACGGCGCCGTAGGCGGCCGGACCGGGGTTGCCGCGCGAACCGCCGTCGGCCTCGATGACGACGCGGCGTGCGCCCACTACAGGCCCGACTCGGCCGTGCGAACCAGGATGCGCGAGCACTCCTCGCACCGCACGACGGTGTCGGCCGTCGCGGCACGGATGACGGCGAGCTCGGCGTTGTCGATGCCCAGCTGGCAGCCGGTGCAGCGGCGCTGGGTGAGCGCGGCCGCGCCGACGCCGCCCTTGCTGGCGCGCAGCTTGTCGTAGAGCGCGACGAGGTCGTCGGGCAGGCCCTCGGCAGCAGGGCCCCGACGGGTGGCGAGCTCGGCGAGCTCGCGGTCGATGATCGCGGTCTTGTCGTCGCGGATCTTGCCCAGCTCGGCGAGCCGCTCGTCGGAGGCGGCGATGCGCTGCTGGAGCTCCTCGAGGGCGGCCTGTGCCTCCTCGAGCTGCTCCATCACCTCGAGCTCCTCGTCCTCGAGCACCGAGATGCGGCGCTCGAGCGAGGCCAGCTCGTGCTGCATGCGCTCGAGGTCCTTGGGGTTGGTGATCAGCCCCTGCGCCATGCGGTCGGTGTCACGGGTGCGCCGCGCGCGGACCTGCTCGACGTCGAGCTCGGCCTTCTTCTGCGCGGCGGTGAGGTCGTCGACGACGATCTGCTGGTCGCGGCGCTGGTCGTCGACCTCCTGCCGGCTCGCGCTGAGCGAGGCGATCTCGGCGAGCTCGGGCAGGTGACCGCGCTGGTGGCGCAGCACGTCGGCCCTCGAGTCGAGCTCCTGCACGTCGAGGAGACGGAGCTGGGCGGCGGGGTCTGCCTTCACGGGGTGGTCCTCACAGGCGCATTGTCCACGGGTCGGTGACGAGCTCGCTGACCCGGGTCTGGACGGCGTCGCCGAGCGTCTCGACGAGCCGTGCTGACAGGGCCGGCAGCCAGGTCCACTCGGCCGCCCAGTGGGCGACGTCGATGACCGCGGGACCGGCCTTCTCGGCGAACTCGGCGACGACGTGGTGGCGCAGGTCGCTGGTGACGTAGACGTCGGCGTCGGTGCGCAGCACGGTGTCGAGCAGGAAGTCGCCGGCCCCGCCGCACACGGCGACGCGGCGGATGCGGCGGTCGGGGTCGCCGGCCACGCGGACGCCGTGCACGGTGTCGGGCAGCGCCTCGGCGACGAGGTCGGCGAACTGGGCCAGCGGCAGCGGTGTGATGGTGCCGATGCGCCCGGTACCGGTCGGGGCCACGTCGCCGTCGGCCACCTCGACGACGTCGTAGGCCGGCTCCTCGTAGGGGTGCGCGGCCTTCATGGCCGACACGACCGCGCCCCGCTTGCCGCGCGGGAGCACGACCTCGATGCGCACCTCCTCCACCTGGGAGATCGCGCCGACCTCGCCGACCATCGGCGTCGCGCCGGCCAGCGGGCGGAACCGGCCCTGCCCGGGCGTGCTGAACGAGGCGAAGTCGTAGTCGCCGATGGTGCCGGCCCCGGCCTCGGCGAGCGCGGCGCGCACGATCGCGGCGGCGTCGACGGGCACGTAGGCGGTGAGCTTGTCGACCGGCGGCCCCGGGGCCCGCACGATCGGCGCCTGGTCGACGAGCCCGAGCGCGGTGGCCATCGACTCCGAGACGCCCCCGGCCGCCTGGTCGGCGTTGGTGTGGGCGGTGAGCAGCGCGCACCCGGCCTTCACGAGGGTCGCCAGCGTGCGGCCCTTCGGCGTGGTCGCGGCGAAGCCGTGCACGGGCTTGAGGAACAGCGGGTGGTGGGCGACCAGCAGGTCGGCGCCCCACTCGGCCGCCTCGGCCGCCACCTCGGGCGTGACGTCGACGGCGAGCATCACCTTGCGCACCTCGGCGTCGGGATCACCCCAGACCAGGCCGACGGCGTCCCAGGACTCGGCGGTGTCCGGGGGGTACCAGGTGTGCAGCAGGTCGACGACGTCGTGGAGGCGAGGCACCGGGACACCCTACTGAGGAGTGACGCCGGTCGAGGTGCGAGGAGCCCCAGCGACGAGCCTCGAGACCACCCCCGCTCAGTTCACCTGACGCTCGCGCCCCTCCCAGTACGGCGCGCGGAACGCGGTGACGCCGGTCGAGGTGCGAGGAGCCCCAGCGACGAGCCTCGAGACCACCCCCGCTCAGTTCACCTGACGCTCGCGCCCCTCCCAGTACGGCGCGCGGAACGCGGTGACGCCGGTCGAGGTGCGAGGAGCCCCAGCGACGAGCCTCGAGACCACCCTCGCTCAGTTCACCTGACGCTCGCGCCCCTCCCAGTACGGCGCGCGCAGCTTGAACTTCTGCAGCTTGCCGGTCGCCGTGCGGGCCAGCTCGTCGCGGAACTCGACCGAGGTCGGCGCCTTGTAGCCGGCCGCCTTGTCCTTGCACCAGGCGATGAGGTCGGCCTCGGTGACCGAGCGGGCGTCGTCGCTGTCGGCGAGCACGACGAGCGCCTTGATCGTCTCGCCCCACTTCTCGCTCGGCACACCGATGACGGCGACCTCGGCGACGGCCGGGTGCGAGAAGAGGACGTCCTCGACCTCGATCGAGGAGACGTTCTCGCCGCCGGTGATGATGACGTCCTTCTTGCGGTCCTGGATGGTCACGTAGCCGTCGTCGCCGATGACGGCGCCGTCACCGGTGTGGAACCAGCCGCCGGCCAGGGCCCGCGCCGACTCCTCGGGCTGCTCCCAGTAGCCCTCGAGCACGACGTTCGAGCGGGCGAGCAGCTCGCCGCCGGCGACCGCCTCGCCGTCGTCGTCGACGCCCTCCTCGGTCACCGACAGGCGGACGCCGAGCGCGGGCGCCCCGGCGCGGGTCAGCTTGTGGGCGCGCTCCTCCGGCGTCAGGTCGTCCCACTCGGCGCGGGAGCGGTTGACGGTGAGCAACGGCGAGGTCTCGGTGAGGCCGTAGATCTGGATGAACTCCCAGCCGAGCTCGCTCTCGACCCGGGCGACGGTCTTCGTCGGCGGCGGCGCGCCGGCCATGATGATGCGGACGCGGTCGCGCCCGGGGATCTCGCCCTCCCACGACTGCGCCGCCTCGAGCACGGCGGCGGCGACGGCCGGTGCGGCGCACATGACCGTGACGCCGTGGTCGCGCACGCGCCGCAGGATCTCGGCGCCGTCGACCTTGCGCAGGATGACGTGCTTGACCCCGAGGCCGGTCATGGCGAACGGCATGCCCCACCCGTTGGCGTGGAACTGCGGGAGGGTGTGCAGGTAGACGTCGCGGTCGGTGACGCCGACGTGCATGGCGAAGGTGACCGCGTTGGTCCAGATGTTGCGGTGGGTGATCTGCACGCCCTTGGGCCGCGCGGTCGTGCCGGAGGTGTAGTTGATCGTCGCCGTGGCGTTCTCGTCGGGCTCCCACGGCCGCGGCTCGGCGCCCGGCCCGTCGGTGCCGGCCCCGAACAGGTCGTCGTCGTGCCCGAGCACGAAGCGGTGCTCCGCGGTGACGTCGGCGAGGGTCTCGTCGAGCTCGGGGTCGACGTAGAGCACCCTCGCGCCGGAGTGCTCGATGATGTAGCGCACCTCGTCGGGCCGCAGCCGGAAGTTCACCGGCACCAGCACGCGCCCGGAGCCCGAGACGCCGAAGAACGACGTCAGCAGCCGGGCGCTGTTGTGGCTGACGACGGCGACCCGGTCGCCGACCTCGAGCCCGAGCGCGTCGAGGTGCGCGGCCTGACGCCGGGCGAGGGCGCCCATCTCGGCGTAGGTCAGCTCGCCGAGCGTCGGCGCGGGCTGGTCGGGCTCGTCGACGACGCCGACCCGCTCGCCGTAGACCTGCACGGCCCGGTCGATGAAGTCGTTGACGGTGAGCGGGACGAGCATCGTTTCCTCCTGTGACCCTGCGTGCACGGTGACCCCGGTCACTCTAGTGACGCCGTGTTGCACCGAGGTTGGACCTCGGACGCCGGGCATGAGAGTCCTCTCATCGAGGTCTCACGCCGCCCCCACCTTGGGGCAGGATCGTGCAGGTCATGAGCCCGGTCTTCAAGACGATCCTCACGCTGCTGCTCGTGCTGCCGCTGGGGGGCTACGTGGTGGGCTCGCTCATGGCCTCCGGCGCCGAGCCCGACCGACGCGCCCCCATCGTCATGCCGGGCGAGGCGGACTCCCCCACCGAGACGCCGTCCAGCGCCACACCCCCGACCACACCGCCGACCTCACCTGCCCCCACGGACCCTCCCCCGGCCCGGCCGACCGTCGTCCCGCCGCAGCCCGAGCAGCGCGCCGACCGGGACGACGACGATGACGACGATGACGACGGCCCCGACGACGGGGACGATGATCGCGACGACGATGACGAACCCGACGATGACGAACCCGACGACGACTGACCCCGAGCCGGCGACCCGACCACGGTCGGGTGCCTCGGTGCGCGTGCGCATCGTCGCGGCGATCTCGCTGCTGGTCACGGTGACGCTGGTCGGAGCCGGCATCGTGGTCTACCTGATCGAGCGGCAGCGACTCGACGAGCAGAGCGTCGAGGAGGTCAACCAGGAGTTCGCCGAGTTCTCCCGCCTGCAGACGGCCGGCACGGACCCCGAGACCGGCGACGACTTCGCCTCCATCGGGCGGCTGCTCACCATCTTCTTGCAGCGCAACGTGCCCGACGACGACGAGCTCCTCGTGGGCTGGGTCGGCGACGAGCCCGAGGTGTGGTTCCCCGACGACGCGCTGGTGAGGGACGACGCGTTCCTCGACGCCGCGCGGCCGCTGGTCGCCGACGGCGGGTGGACCCGTCTCGAGACGCGCGACGGCGAGGTGCTCATCGCCTCGCAGCAGATCGTGCGCGGCGCCGAGAGCGGCGCGCTGATCGTCGTCCTCTACCTCGACGAGGACCGCGCCGAGCTGTTCGACACCATGCGCACCTACGCGATCGTGTCGTTCCTGTCGCTGCTGCTGCTGATCGCGATCGCGATCTGGCAGTCCGGGCGCCTGCTCGCGCCGCTGCGCGTCGTCCGCGAGACCGCCGACGAGATCACCGAGACCGACCTGTCACGCCGCCTGCCGGTCACCGGCAACGACGACATCACCGCGCTCACGCGCACCTTCAACGGCATGCTCGACCGTCTCGACAACGCCTTCACCGCCCAGCGTCAGCTGCTCGACGACGCCGGCCACGAGCTGCGCACGCCGCTGACGATCCTGCAGGGCCACCTCGAGCTGCTCGACTCCGGCGACCCGGTCGAGGTCGACGAGACCCGCACGCTGCTGCTCGACGAGGTCGACCGGATGGCCCGCCTCGTCGACGACCTCATCCTGCTCGCCAAGACCGAGCGGCCGGGGTTCCTCAGCCTCGCCCCGGTCGATGCCGCCGAGCTCACCGAGGCCGTGGCGGCCAAGGCCGCCGGCCTGGGCGATCGCGCCTGGTCGGTCGACGGCGTCGCCGACGTCACCGTGCCGGCCGACCAGCAGCGCATCACCCAGGCGCTGCTGCAGCTGGCCCACAACGCGGTGAAGCACACCGGGCCCGGCGACGCCGTCGCGCTCGGCTCGGCGCGCGAGGGCGACGCCGTCCTGTTCTGGGTGCGCGACACCGGGCCGGGTGTCGCCCCGGAGGACCGCTCCCGCATCTTCGAGCGGTTCGGCCGCGCCCACGACGCCGACGACCGCAACCCCGAGGGCTTCGGCCTCGGGCTCTCGATCGTCACCGCCATCGCGCGCGCCCACGGCGGCGACGCGTGGCTCGACGACGACTACGACGAGGGAGCCCGGTTCGTGCTCTCCGTGCCGCTACCGCCGGGCCACGTCGAGCCGACCCGCCCGCAGCCCGTGCTCCAGGAGGCCTGAGCCCCGTGTCCCGCATCTTGATCATCGAGGACGAGGACCGCATCGCCTCCTTCGTCGCCAAGGGCCTGCGCGCCGAGGGCCACACGACGACGATCGCCACCGACGGCCGCACCGGCCTCGACGAGGCGATGAGCGGCGACCACGACCTCGTCGTGCTCGACATCGGCCTGCCGGTGCTCGACGGCTACACCGTCCTCGAGACCCTGCGCGACCAGGGCTCCCGCATCCCGGTCATCGTGCTGACCGCGCGCGACTCGGTGACCGACACCGTCTCGGCGCTCGAGGGCGGCGCCGACGACTACATGCCCAAGCCGTTCCGCTTCGCCGAGCTGCTCGCCCGGGTCCGGCTCCGCCTGCGCCAGCAGGGCGACGCCGGCAACGGCCCGGGCGAGCGCGACGTGCTCGAGGCCGGCGGCGTCCGCCTCGACCTGCGTACGCGGCGCGCCACCGTGGCCGGCAAGGAGATCGACCTCTCGGCGCGCGAGTTCACCCTCGCCGAGACCTTCATGGTCAACGCCGGCAACGTCTTGTCCCGCGAGCAGCTGCTCGACCACGTCTGGGGCCTCGACTTCGACCCCGGCTCCAACGTCGTCGACGTCTACGTCGGCTACCTGCGCCGCAAGTTCGGCGCCCAGACCATCGCCACGGTGCGCGGCATGGGCTACCGGTTCGTGTCCTGACCCGCCGGCCCTCAGCGGACCTTGAACGACAGCTTGGCCCTCGGCTGGTTCGCGAGCACGGGCTCGAGCGCCTCGGCGACCTCGGCCGGCAGGGGCCGCGCCTCGGGGCGCGGCGACAGGCACGCGTAGAGGATCTTCGCGACGGCGCCCGGGACGCCGTCCGGCAGCGTGTACGGCTCGTCGGCCAGCTGCGGGAACCGCAGGGCGTCGGCCTCGGCGTCCGGGTCGCCCTCGTCGAAGGGCCGGTAGCCGGCGACGGCGTGGAAGAGCGTCGCCCCGAGGCCCCAGACGTCGCTGGCGTGGCCCGGGACGCCGGCCTCGCCGGGAGTGGCCTGCTCGGGCGCCATGTAGAGGTCGGTGCCGATCGGCGAGGTCAACGCCTCGGCCGAGGCCGACGAGCGCGCGACCGAGAGGTCGATCAGCCGCGCCGGCGCGCCCATGATCACGTTGCTCGGCTTGATGTCGAGGTGGCACACGTCGACGTGGCCGAAGAAGTGCAGGGCGGAGGCGATGTCGATGCCGAGCGCGAGGTACTGCTGCTCCGACAGCCGGCCGTGACGCCGGATCAACGTCGAGAGACGTGGCCCGTCGATGTTCTCCAGGACGACGTGCGGCCGCTCGCCGTCCAGCTGGTGCCGCAGCCCACGGACGACGACCGGGTGGTTGGCGATCTCGAGCGCCGTCACCTCCCGCTCGAGGCCGCGCAGGCTGCCCTCGTCGTCGACCTGGTCGGGGCGCAGCACCTTGACGACGACCGGCGAGAGGGTGATCTCGTCGTAGGCGAGGTAGGCCTCGTACGCCGAGCCACCCCCGAGCAACCGCATCGCGGTCAGCTCGGGGGTGATCTCGTCCCCCTCGCGGAGGCGCCAGGAGGCGGCGTCGGTCATCGGCGGGTGTTGTTGCGCGAGCGGTCGTTGGTGCTGTCGGCCGTCCAGTCCCGCTTCTGCTTGCCCGGGCCGTCGGTCGTCCAGTCCTTCTTCTTGGCCTGACGCGAGTCGTCGCGGCCGGTCTGCGCGCCGGTGCCGGTGCGGTCGTTGGTGCGCGAGTTGGTGTTGTCGTTGCTGCGGGTGTCGACGCCCGAGCGCGTGTTCACGTTGGTGCGCGAGTTGGTGTCGCGGGTGTTGCGGGTGTTGGTGTCGCGCGTGTTCGTGTCGTCGCGACGCTGCTTCAGCGCGAGGGTGTCGTCGTCATCGTCGTCGTCGGCGACGAGCACGACCTCCGGGGTGTCGTCGTCGCGCTTGGCGAAGCGGTCCTCGCCGGCGGCGTTGGACGACGACGCGCCCGGCAGGGCCAGCAGGCCGGCGGCGAGCAGACCGGAGACGCCGAGGGTTCCGGTGGTGACCAGGGTGCGGACCTTCATAGTGTTGCCTTTCGACGGGGGCCGCGTCGTGCGGCCCGATGGAAGAACCATCCCGAGCCGCGGTGAGGCGTCCGTGAGGCCGTCGTGAGAGGTCTCTCATGGCTCTCACGAGGCTCACATGCGCTTGAGCGCCTCTCGTCGCGACAGGCCGCTGAGCCGCTCGCCGAGCCGGTCGACCTCGGCCCGCACCCAGACGGGATCGGTGCGGGCGTAGTCGCGCAGCGCCCACCCGATCGCCTTGCGCAACCAGTTGGTCGGGTCGGCGGCGTTGGCCTCGATCGCGTGCCGCAGCAGGTCGCGGTCGGTCGCGTCCCTCGCCCCGACCTGGCAGAGCACCGCCGTCCGGCGCACCCACGGGTCGTCGTCGACGGCCCACGCCCGCATCGTCGCGGTGACGTCGCCCCGGTGCCCTGTGAGGACGTCGGCCACCGGGTGGGTCGCGACGTCGTCGACGACGTCCCACCACGCCCCGGTGACCACGAGGTGTCGCAGCAGCGGCAGCGCCTCGGGGTCAAGCCACGAGCGGAGCCGGCGCAGCCGCATGAGCGCGATGGCGGCGTACCACTCCTCGCGGTGGGTGGCGTCGTCCCAGAGTCGGCGGACGGTCGCCTCGTGCACGGCCCGGTCGGCCGGCGCGTCCACCGCCAGCAGGGGCTGCAGCGCCACCGTGAGCTGCGGCGCGGAGAGGCCGTGGAACGGCAGGGCCGACTTCATGTAGGCCTGCTGCCGCGCGGCGCGTCCCGGGTCGCCGGACGCCGCCAGCGTGGCTCGCACCTCGTGCACGAAGTCCACGTCGGCGGCCACCGATCGACCGTAACGGCTCGGGTCTTTGTAGGCTGTGCCGTCGCCTCACGGCGCACCGGGCGTGTAGCTCAGCGGTAGAGCGCTTCGCTTACAACGAAGTGGTCGGGGGTTCGATCCCCTCCGCGCCCACCACCGGCACCTCGCTAGTCGAGCTTGCGGCCCGGGTTCTCCCGCTCCCACTGGCCGAGCTGGGCCTGCAGCGCCTTCATGACCTCCCACACCTGTGCGGCCGGGATGCGGACGCGGGTGACGACCTGGGCGTCGATGCGGGCGACCTGGCCGCCGTCGTCGGTGGTGTGCGGGGTCGGCGGACGACTCATCGAGACGAAGTCGAGGATGAAGGTCTCGTTGTTGTGCCACACGCTCGCGAAGTCGGCGTAGTGCCCCTCGAGCTGCTCGGGCGGGATCGAGATGTTGAAGGCGGGGGCGAGCTGCTCGTCGGTCATGCCGCCAGTCTGCCGCCCGCACGAAAGCGCCCCCATCCGGGCCCGCTGCGGTTCCGAACCACGTCGGGGCCCGTGCCGGCTTCCGTGGGGGTGACCGGTGCGGGCTCCACCCATGCCCGCGCCGATAGGCACGAGTGGTGGAAAAAGAATTGAACCGCTGGCGTCTCGGGTCACCAGCGGTTCAACAGGTAGAACTCTACCCGGGCCCGACCGAGGGTCAACGCCCTCGTCGAGATCTCATCCGGGAGGACTAGCCGGCCTAGTCATTGCGGGCCATCTCGCGCAGCTGCACGAGGTGCTCGTCGAGGTCGCGCGCCTGGGCGCCCGGGTTGTGCACGGCCCACCGGACGACGCCCTCGCGGTCGACGACGTACGACGACCGCAGCGGGCACCCGCGGCGCTCGTCGAGCACCCCGTAGGCGCGGGTGACCTCGCCGTGCGGCCAGAAGTCGCTCAGGAGCGGGAAGTTGAGGCCGTCCTGGTCGGCGAACGCGCGCTGGGCGAACATCGGGTCGCAGGAGATGCCGAGGACCTCGGTGTCGAAGGTCAGGAACTCGTCGAGCCGGTCGCGGATGCCGGACATCTCCCCGGTGCACACCCCCGAGAAGGCGAACGGGTAGAAGAGGATCGCGACGGCCTTGCGGCCCCGGAACGCCGAGAGGGTGACGTCCTGACCGAACTGGTCGCGCAGCGTGAAGTCGGGGGCCGGGCCCCCGATCTCGAGTCCGGTCACTCTTGCTCGGCCAGCTCTCGCTTGAGGACCTTGCCGGTGGCGTTGCGCGGCAGCTCGTCCAGGAACACGATCTCGCGCGGCACCTTGTAGCGCGCGAGGTTCTCCTTCACCCAGCCCTTGAGGTCGTCCTCGTCGACGTCGGCGTCGGCGGTGACGACGACGAAGGCCCGCAGGCGCTTGCCGAAGTCGTCGTCGTCGACGCCCACCGCGGCCACCTCGGTGACGGCGTCGTGGCGGGCGATGCAGTCCTCGACCTCCTTGGGGAAGACGTTCTCGCCTCCGGAGACGATCATCTCGTCGTCGCGGCCCTCGATGTAGAGCCGGCCGTCGTCGCCGAACCGGCCGACGTCGCCCGACGACATGAGTCCGTCGACGACCTCCTTGTGGCCGCCGCCGGTGTAGCCCTCGAACAGCAGACCGTTGCCGACGAAGATCCGGCCCGGCGTGCCGTTCGGCACCTCCTGGCCGTTCTCGTCGAGGATCTTCACCGTCGTCGCGTGCGGCGGCCGGCCGGCGGTGCCGGGGTTCTCGCGCAGGTCGTCGGGGCCGGCGATGGCGGCGTAGGCCACCTCGGTCGAGCCGTAGGTGGAGTAGAGGTTGTCGCCGAAGCGGTCCATCCAGGTGGTCGCGAGGTCGCCCGGCAGCGCCGACCCCGAGCTCGCGACGACGGCGAGCCGGGGCAAGCGGTAGGCGTCCTGGACGTCCTTCGGCAGGGCCAGCACCCGCTGGAGCATCACCGGGATGACGGCGGCCGCCTCGCAGCGCTCGTCGTCGAGGGTCTTCAAGAAGCCCTCGGGGTCGAACTTGCGGCGCAGGACGACGGTGGAGCCGAGCAGCATCGACAGGGCCAGGTGGGCGTAGCCCCAGGTGTGGAACAGGGGCGCGGCGATGTGCACCCGCTGACCGGCCCGGAGCGGGATCGAGCCGAGCAGCGCCACGGCGGCCTCGACGCCGGCCTCGCTGCGCGGGGCGCCCTTGGGCGTGCCCGTGGTGCCCGAGGTGAGGATGATCAGGCGCCCGTGCCGCGACGGCGGCTCGAGGTCGACACCGCCCCGCTGGTCGATGTTCTGCTCGATCAGCTGCTCGAGCGTCGCCACGTCGTCGTCGGAGGCCGCTGCACCCTCCCCCGCCTCGGTCCAGGCGAGCACCCGGACGTCGACCGAGGCGTCGGCGACGAGGTCGGTGAACTCCTCGTCGTGGATCAGCACCCTCGGCTGGTCGCGCTCGAGCACCTCGACCAGCTGGGGGCCGGCGAAGGCGGTGTTGAGGTAGATGATGTCGGCGCCGAGCTTGGCCACGGCGATGCTGGCGTCGACGAACCCGCGGTGGTTGCGGGCCATGATCGCGACCCCGTCGCCCTCGCCGACGCCGAGCTCGCGCAGTGCGTGGGCGAGCGCGTTGGAGCGCCGGTGCAGCTCGCCCCACGTGAGTTCGCCGAGCTCGTCGACGATGCCGACCTGGTCGGGCACCCGCAGGGCCAGCGAGGTGAAGCCGCCGGCCGGGCCGGTGCCCCACGCCTTGAGCGTGCGGGCCAGCCTGACGAGCGTGCGCGGCGAGTAGGGCCGGATGACGCCCGCGCCTCCGAGCACCTTCAACGCGGTGCCGGCCGAGGCGGCACCGGAGGTCAACTTCGTGAGCACGGAGCACACCCTAGACCGTCGAACGGGCATCGAGCGGGTGACCGATGTCTCGCCGAGCTGGCGGAAAAGGCGGGCTCGGCCGGCGCTGCCACGGCTCGGCGACGGGGCGACCGCCCGACGGCGCCCCGACCACGAGACGACCGGTCCACACGGCGCGCGACGACGTCGTGCGCCTTCAGAGCCGGTCGGGCCCGCCGCCGACACTGCGGCAGCGAGCACCAGGCCCGTCGGGCCCGCGGCGACAGGCGCGCGACGGCGTCAGGAACGGGTGCGTGGCGCGACCAAGCGGCTGGCCGCCCAGTCCTTGCTGACCACCGCGGTCGTCGTCTGCGACAGCCCGGCGATCGGTGCGGCCTCGGAGATGTCGGAGGCGTCGACGGCGTTCGGCCGGCCGATCTTCGGCGTCAGCAGCCAGATCACGCCACCGCCGACGAGGTCGGTGAGGGCCTCGACGAGCCCGTCGACGAGGTCGCCGTCGTCGTCACGCCACCACAGGACGACGGAGTCGACCACGTTGCCGTAGTCGCCGTCGACCATGTCCGCGTCGATGGCGTCCTCGATGGCGACCCGCAGGTCGTCGTCGGTGTCGTTGTCCCAGCCGAGCTCCTGCACGACCATGCCTTTGCTGAAGCCGAGCCTCTCGGCCGGGCCGGACTGGCTGTTGCCAGCCTGGGTGGTGCCGCCACCGGCGGTCGCGCTCACGAGGTTCCTCCACAGGTTCAGACGTTGCCAGGCGTCGGTCGGACCGGGCGCCTGATGATTGTTTGGGGCGTAGTCCACCGGAGATGGGCGTCCGCCGCAAGCGCCGGAGCCGACCTGTGGGCGACCAGCGGCCGACTCGGCGGCTACCGGCAGGTAATCGCGCCGCGTTTTCCGACCCTCTCGCGCGTGCAACGATGGGCAGGTGAGCGGCGAGACATCCTCCTCCCCCAGCACCCCCGACCAGACGAGCGCGACGCCCCGGACCACGGGATCCCGCGCGGTGATCCACGAAGGCCTGCCGACCCAGCTGCCTGACATCGATCCCGACGAGACCCAGGACTGGCTCGACAGCTTCGACGCGATGCTCGACGAGCGCGGGCGTGATCGCGCGCGCTACGTCATGCTCCGGCTGCTCGAACGGGCCCGTGAGACGCAGGTCGGCGTGCCGGCCCTGCGCTCCACCGACTACATCAACACCATCCCGCCCGAGCGCGAGCCGTGGTTCCCCGGCGACTACGAGGTCGAGCAGCGCATCCGGGCGTTCCTGCGCTGGAACGCCGCCGTCATGGTCTCGAGCGCCAACCGCAAGGGCCTCGAGGTCGGCGGCCACATCGCCACCTACCAGTCGTCGGCCAGCCTGTACGAGGTCGGCTTCAACCACTTCTTCCGGGGCAAGGACCACGCCGGCGGCGGCGACCAGGTCTTCATCCAGGGTCATGCGTCCCCGGGCATCTACGCCCGCGCGTTCCTCGAGGGTCGGCTGTCCGAGCAGCAGCTCTACCGCTTCCGCCAGGAGGTGCAGCACGGCACCGGGCAGGGCCTGTCGTCCTACCCCCACCCGCGCCTGATGCCGGAGTTCTGGGAGTTCCCCACGGTCTCCATGGGCCTCACCGCCCTGCACTCGATCTACCAGGCGCGGTTCAACCGCTACCTGCACAACCGCGGCGTCAAGGACACCAGCCAGCAGAACGTCTACGCCTTCCTCGGCGACGGCGAGATGGCCGAGCCCGAGTCGCTCGGCGCGATCCGCGTGGCGGCCCGCGAGGAGCTCGACAACCTCACCTGGGTCGTCAACTGCAACCTGCAGCAGCTCGACGGCCCGGTCACCGGCAACGGCAAGATCATCCAGGAGCTCGAGGCCAACTTCCGCGGCGCGGGCTGGAACGTCATCAAGGTCATCTGGGGCCAGGGCTGGGACGACCTGCTCGCCCGCGACGTCGACGGCGTCCTCGTCAACAAGATGAACAGCACCCCCGACGGCGCCTTCCAGACCTACTCGGTCGAGGGCGGCGGCTACGTGCGCGAGAACTTCTTCGGCCCCGACCCGCGCCTGCAGGCCATGGTCGAGCACATGAGCGACAGCCAGATCCAGAAGCTGCCGCGCGGCGGCCACGACTACCGCAAGGTCTACGCCGCGTTCGACGCCGCCAGCAAGCACGTCGGTCAGCCGACCGTCATCCTGGCCAAGACCATCAAGGGCTGGACGATCGACGCCCTCGAGGGCAAGAACGCCACGCACCAGATGAAGAAGCTCACCCCCGACGACCTCAAGCGCTTCCGCGACCGGCTCTACCTGCCGATCAGCGACCGCGACCTCGAGCGCTCCTACGAGGAGACCGGCTCGGCACCGTTCTTCCACCCCGGCGCCGACTCGCCCGAGATCGAGTACATGATGCACCGGCGCGAGGAGCTCGGCGGCTCGCTGCCGAGCCGTCGGGTCGCGGCCAAGCCGCTCAAGCTGCCCGGCGACGCCGTCTACAGCGAGCTCAAGAAGGGCGGCGGCAAGAACAAGGTCGCCACCACGATGGCCGTCGTCCGGCTGCTGCGCGACTGGATGAAGGACCCCGAGATCGGCCGGCGCGTCGTCCCGATCGCGCCCGACGAGTACCGCACGTTCGGCATGGACTCCATGTTCCCGAGCGCGAAGGTCTACAACCCGGGCGGTCAGCAGTACGAGTCGGTCGACCGCAAGCTGCTGCTGAAGTACACCGAGTCGACGTCGGGGCAGATGCTGCACGAGGGCATCTCTGAGGCCGGCGCGATGGGCTCGGCGATCGCCGCCGGTTCGTCGTACAGCACGCACGGCGAGCCGATGATCCCGTTCTACATCTTCTACTCGATGTTCGGCTTCCAGCGCACGGGCGACTCCGTGTGGGCCATGGCCGACCAGCTCGCCCGGGGCTTCCTCATCGGCGCCACGGCCGGTCGCACCACGCTGACCGGCGAGGGCCTGCAGCACGCCGACGGCCACTCGCCGCTGCTGGCCGCGACCAACCCGGCCGTCGTCCACTACGACCCGGCGTTCAGCTACGAGGTCGCGCACGTCATGCAGTCGGGTCTGCAACGCATGTACGGCGAGAACGCCGAAGACGTGATCTTCTACGTCACCGTCTACAACGAGCCGGTCACCCAGCCGGTCGAGCCCGACGGCGTCGACGTCGAGGGCATCCTCAAGGGCATCCACCAGGTCTCGACCGCCTCGGGCGAGGGCCCGCGCGTGCAGCTGATGGCCTCCGGCGTCGGCTACCCGTGGATCGACGAGGCCGCGCGCCTGCTGTCCGAGGAGTGGGGCGTGCAGGCCGACACCTGGTCGGTCACGTCGTGGAACGAGCTGGCCCGCGACGCCGTGGCCGCCGAGGACCACAACCTCCTCCACCCCGACGACGACCCGCGCGTGCCTTACGTGACGACCAAGCTCGACGGCGCCGGCGGACCGTTCATCGCGGTGTCCGACTACATGGCCGCCGTCCCGCTGCAGATCGCCCGGTGGGTCCCGGGCGACTACTGCGTGCTCGGTGCCGACGGCTTCGGCTTCGCCGACACCCGTCCGGCCGCGCGTCGCTTCTTCAAGATCGACGCCCAGTCGGTCGTCGTCCGGTCGCTGCAGGCGCTCGCCGACGCCGGCGAGATCGACCCGGCCCTGGTCGCCAAGGCCCTGGCGCAGTACCGCATCGACGACCCGACGGCCGTCTCCGGCGTCAAGCAGGAGGGCGGCGACGCCTGAGCGTCACCGCACCGCACACCACTGCACAGGAGCACCCCGGCCGGCGCCGGGGTGCTTCTGCGTCGGGGCCCGTTCAGGCGGTGGTGGCGGCCCGGCGCAGGTCGGCGACCGTGCCGCCCTCGTTGAGCACGGTGGACGGCGCGGGGCCGGCGATGCCGGCGCGCATCAGGCCGCGCCACTTGGCTCGCGAGTAGGCGGCCGGACGGGTGGTGCGCACGAAGTCGTGCACGATGCGGGCGAACCGCTCGGGGTGGTCCTTGTGCGGGAAGTGGCCGGCGTTGGGCAGCACCTCGACCCGCGCCTTGGGCGCGAGGGCCGCGGCGTTGGCGGCGTGGGCGACCGGGATGACCTGGTCGCCGTCGCCCCAGACGACGGCCATGGGCATGGCGTCGGTGAGGTAGGCGCGGTCGGCCATCGTGACGATCTGGCCCTTCCAGTCGACGACGGCACGGACGACGTGGCGGATCGCGGCGCGGGCGTGCGGGTCCTTGAACGAGTCGTAGATCTCGGCGACCTCGCCGAGGTCGCGGGCGGCCTTGAGCCCGGTGGCCGAGGCGGCCTTGAGGCCGGCGACACCGAGGTGGCGGACGCCGGGCAGCGTCAGCAGCCCCATGGCCTGGTGGAAGCCGGGCGTGGTGACCGCCCTGATCGCCGGGGTGACCTCCGGGCCGAGTCCACCGGAGGCGACGAGCATCATCCGCTCGGTGCGCTCGGGGAACTGGTAGGCGAACTGCATGGCGACGCCGCCGCCGAAGCTGTGCCCCACGACGGTGACCTTGTCGATGCCGAGCAGCGTGAGCAGGTCGCGCATGCCGTTGGCGTAGCCGCCGACGCTGTAGTCGGCGCGCGGCTTGGCCGAGCGGCCGTGGCCGAGCAGGTCGGGGGCGATCACGGTGTAGCGCTTGGCGAGGGCGTCGATGACCGGCGACCACGTGGTGTGGTCGCACCCGAGGCCGTGCAGGAGCAGCAGGGCGGGACCGCTGCCGACCTTCACGAAGGCTCGACGGTGACCGTGGATCGTGACGAACTGGACGTCGTGCTCGGACACGTCGTGAACCTCCCTTGCGGTGCGCAGCCGCGGCGACTGGTTCGAGATTCAACCACGCCGCTCGTACCGGCCGTCCGACCTTGAGTCGTTCTGGAGGATACGGGCGGCGGTCGGCACCGGCGACGGCCGCCCGTCCGTCGGTACCGACCGTCGCCGGCGGCCCCCGCGGGGCTAACTTTGACCTCGTGGCTGCCTCGCGACCCGCATCCCCGTCGCGTCGCCGCGCCGCGCGGGCGCTCGTGCGTGCCAGCGGATCGCTCAGCACCTCGGCCACCACCCGCATGGACGCCGAGCTGCCCTGGTTCCGTGACCTCAGCGCCGACGAGCGGTCCTGGGTCGGCCAGATCGTGCAGGCCGGCGTCAAGGCGTTCGTCGACTGGTACGGCGAGATCGCCGACCAGGACGACGGCGACGGCGACGCCGACCCCACGGCGTCCTTCGCCGTCGCGGCGTCGGTCTTCGGCGCGGCGCCGCGGGCCCTGACCGGCACCATCAGCCTGCAGCAGACGGTCGACCTGGTGCGGCTGTCGATCGAGGTGGTCGAACGCGACGTCGACCAGGTCGTCGACGTCGACGACGTCGACGACGTCCGGGCGGCCATCCTGCGCTACGCCCGGGAGATCGCCTTCGCCACCGCGGAGGTCTACGCCCGCGCCGCCGAGATGCGCGGCGCCTGGGACGCCCGCCTCGAGGCACTCGTCGTCGACGCCGTGCTGCGCGCCGAGACCGACGAGACGATGCTCTCGCGCGCCAGCGCCCTGGGGTGGTCGGCCAACGGCGACGTCGCCGTCGTGCTCGGCGCGATGCCCGCACGTCGTACCGGCGCCGACCTGTTCGACGAGGTCCGGCGCGTCGCGCGCGAGGCCGGGATGGACGCCCTGTGCGCGACGCAGGGCGACCGGCTGGTGGTGCTGCTCGGCGGCGTCCGCGACCCGCGGCCCGCCGCCACGCTGCTGGCCGGCCGTTTCGGCGACGGCCCGGTCGTCGTCGGGCCGGTGGCCGAGACGCTCGGTCGGGCCTACGTGTCGGCGCGGGCCGCCCTGGCGGCGCACCGGGCGGCCGCGGGCTGGCCCGACGCACCGCGGCCGGTGCTGAGCTCGGAGCTGCTGCCCGAGCGGGCGCTCGCCGGCGACGGGCACGCCCGGCGGCACCTGGTGGAGGAGGTCTACCTGCCGCTCGTGGCCGCCCGCGGCGGCCTCGCCGAGTCCCTGGCCGCCTACCTGGCCCAGGGCGGTTCGGTCGAGGGCACGGCCCGCGCCCTGTTCGTGCACCCCAACACGGTGCGCTACCGCATGCGCCAGGTGGGCGAGCTGACCGGCTTCGCCCCGAGCCAGCCGCGCGACGCATTCGCGCTCCAGGTCGCGCTCGTGCTCGGGCGACAGTCCGGCCGCATACCCGCCCAGGTATCGGGCGGTTCGTGAGCCGGTTGTAGGAACCCGACAAAAATCTCGGGGGCAGATTCGTCCGCGTCGATTGCGCGATCCGACCCGTCCGACCGGCAGAGTAGAGCTCGTGCTGGTCATCGTCGCCCCCGGGCAAGGGGCCCAAACCCCTGGTTTCCTGACTCCCTGGCTCGAGGACGACGTGTTCGCCTCGCGTCTCCACTGGCTCTCGACGGTGGCGGGCATCGATCTCGCCCACCACGGGACCCTGTCCGATGCCGACACCATCCGTGACACGCGCATCGCCCAGCCGCTGCTCGTGGGCACCGCCCTGGTCGCCGTGCTCGAGCTCTTCCCGCACCCGGCCGACGGTTTCGGCCAGGTCGGCGCCGTGGCCGGCCACAGCGTCGGCGAGCTCGTCGCCGCGGTCGGCTCGCGGGCCATCACGGCCGAGCAGGCGATGGTGCTGGTGCGCGAGCGCGGCAACGCCATGGCCGACGCCGCCGCGGCCACGCCCACGGGCATGACCGCCGTCCTGGGCGGCGACCGCGACGAGGTCCTCGCCGCCATCGAGCGTCACGGGCTGACCGCGGCCAACGACAACGGCCCCGGCCAGATCGTGGCCGCGGGCACGCTCCAGCAGCTCGAGGCGTTCAAGGCCGACCCGCCCGCCAAGGCACGCCTGATGCCGCTGTCGGTCGCCGGTGCGTTCCACACCGAGCACATGGCACCGGCCGTGGGTCACGTCGCCCGCCTGGCGATGTCGGTCTCGACCCACGACCCGCGCATCCCCCTCATCTCCAACCGCGACGGCCAGGTGATCCACGACGGCCGCGAGGTGCTCAAGCGCCTGGTCGGCCAGATCGCCAGCCCGGTCCGGTGGGACCTCTGCCTCGAGACGATGGCCGACCTCGGCGTCACCGGCATCTTGGAGATGCCACCGGCCGGCACCCTCACCGGCATCGCCAAGCGCGCCCTCAAGGGCGTCGAGACGTTCGCCCTCAAGACCCCCGACCAGCTCGACGACGCCCGTGCCTTCTGCGCCAAGCACGGCGAGGGCAGCCTCATCGACGTCACCCCGACGTGGCGCATGGTCGTCTCGCCCGCCAAGGGCATCTTCGAGATCGGCGCCGACGTCGCCTCGTCCGCCGACCTCGCGGCCGGCGTCGAGATCGGCACCGTCGCCCGCCTGGGCGACAAGATCCCGGTCACCGCCAAGCACGGCGGTCAGGTCGTCGAGTGGCTCGTCGAGGACGGCGACCCGGTCGCCCCCGGCCAGCCGCTGCTGCGCCTGCACCCGGTCGGGGTCGAGTGATGCCGGCCTCCCTCGTCACGGCGTCCGGCTCCGCGCACGCCGCCGTGCTCGGCGTCGGCTCCTACCGTCCGCGGCGCCTCGTGCCCAACGCCGAGATCGTCGACGCCATCGACAGCAGCGACGAGTGGATCCAGCAGCGCTCCGGCATCAAGACCCGGCGCTTCGCGGGTCCCGACGAGTCGGTGCAGATGATGAGTGTCGCCGCGGCGCGCGGTGCCCTCGAGCACGCGGGCATCGACGCCGCCCAGGTCGACGCCGTCGTCGTCGCCACCGTCAGCCACCTGATGCAGACGCCGGCCATCGCACCGGCCATCGCGCACGAGCTCGGCTGCGACGCACCGGTCGCCTTCGACATCTCCGCGGCGTGCGCCGGCTTCTGCCAGGGCGTGGGCGTCGCCTCAGACATGGTCCGCTCGGGCAGCGCGCGCCACGTGCTGGTCATCGGCGTCGAGCGGCTCACCGACATCCTCAACCGCGAAGACCGCGGCACCGCCTTCATCTTCGCCGACGGTGCGGGCGCCGTCGTCGTCGGACCGTCCGAGACCGAGGGCATCGGCCCCACCGTCTGGGGCTCCGACGGCGAGCAGTTCGACTACATCCGCCAGACCGAGGACTGGCGCGACGTCATCGCCGAGGACTCCCCGGTGATGCCGACGCTGACCATGCAGGGCAGCGCCGTGTTCCGCTGGGCCTCCTTCGCCATGTCGAAGGTCGGGCTCGAGGCCATCGAGCGCGCCGGCATCACCGTCGACGACCTCGACGTCTTCGTGCCCCACCAGGCCAACATGCGCATCACCGACGCGATGGCCCGCTCGATGAAGCTGCCCGCCACGGTGCGCATCGCCCGCGACGTCGCCGACCAGGGCAACACCTCGGCCGCCTCGGTCCCGCTCGCCCTGCACCGCATGGTCGAGGAGGGCGAGGCCCGCCCCGGCGACCTGGCCCTGCTCATCGCCTTCGGCGCCGGGCTGTCCTACGCCGCCCAGGTCGTCCGCGTCCCCTGAGCCACCGGCCCACCAGTCCGACCAGTCCGACCAGTCCGACCGCACCACCCCAACCACAGGAGATCACCAGCATGGCCACCACCGAAGAGATCCGCGCCGACCTCGCCGAGATCGTCAACGAGGTCGCGGGCATCGAGCCCGACGACGTCCAGCTCGACAAGTCGTTCGTCGACGACCTCGACGTCGACTCGCTCTCCATGGTCGAGGTCGTCGTGGCCGCCGAGGAGAAGTTCGGCGTCACCATCCCCGACGACGAGGTCAAGAACCTCAAGACCGTCGGCGACGCCGTCGCCTACATCGAGCGCGCGTCGGCCTGATATGGGTAGCCGCACGCGCGTCGTCGTCACCGGCCTCGGCACCACCAGCCCCCTCGGCGGCGACGTCTCCAGCACCTGGGACGGCATGCTGTCCGGGCGTTCCGGCGTCCGCACCCTCGAGTTCGACTGGGTCGAGGACCTCGCGGTGAAGATCGGCGCGCCTGCGGCGGTCGACCCCACGGGCGTGCTCGAGCGGGTCAAGGCCCGCCGGCTCGACCGCAGCACGCAGCTGGCCGTCGTCGCCGCCACCGAGGCGTGGGCCGACAGCGGCCTCGCCGCCGCCCAAGAAGCCGGCGACCTCGACGGCGACCGGGTCGGCGTCGCGATGGCCACCGGCATCGGTGGCGTCACGACGCTGCTCGCCAACTACGACACGATGAAGGAGAAGGGGCCCCGCCGGGTCTCCCCCCTCGCCGTCCCGATGCTGATGGCCAACGGCCCCGCCGCCAACATCAGCCTGATGGTCGGCGCCCGCGCCGCCGTCAACACCCCGGTCTCGGCCTGCGCCTCCGGCAACGAGGCGATCGCCCTCGCCGTCGACCAGATCCGGCTCGGCCGGGCCGACGTCGTCGTCGCCGGCGGCACCGAGGCGGCGATCCACCCGCTGCCCATGGCCGCGTTCGCCAACATGATGGCCCTGTCGAAGACGGCCAGCGGCGACGACGGCCGCGACCCGTCCACGGTCAGCCGCCCCTGGGACACCGGCCGCGACGGCTTCGTGCTCGGTGAGGGCGCCGGAGTCCTGGTGCTCGAGTCCGAGGAGCACGCGAAGGCCCGCGGCGCCCACATCTACGCCGAGGTCCTCGGCGCCGGCATCACCGCCGACTCCCACGACATCGCCCAGCCCGATCCGGCCGGTCGTGGCGGCTCCCGCGCGATCCTCCGGGCGCTGCACGAGTCCGACGTCGACCCGTCGGCGATCAAGCACGTCAACGCGCACGCGACGTCCACCCCGCAGGGCGACATCGCCGAGGGCCTGATGCTGCACGCCACGCTCGGCTCGGCGGTCTCCGACGTCGTCGTCACGAGCACCAAGTCGATGACCGGGCACCTGCTCGGCGGCGCCGGTGCACTCGAGGCCGTCGCGGTCGTGCTCGCGATCCGCGACCGCGTGTCGCCGCCGACGATCAACCTCGACGACCTCGACCCCCAGGTCGAGCTCGACATCGCGACCACCAAGCGGGCCCTGCCCGACGGCGACATCGCCGCGCTCAACAACTCCTTCGGCTTCGGCGGCGCCAACGTCGCCGTCGTCCTCGCGTCCTACTAGGAGCACCCACCCATGACGGTCACCCAGGCCCCCGCCAAGCCGGCGAAGCTGCCCCGCGACCAGGACCCCCGCAACCCGGTCACCCGGCTCGCGGCCCTGCTCGACGACGGCTCGCTCGAGCTGATCACCCCCGACGACGACTCCGGCATGGTCGCCGCCGTCGGCACGGTCGAGGGCACGCGCGTCGTCGCGTTCTGCTCCGACGCCACCGTGATGGGTGGCGCGATGGGCGACGTCGGCTGCCGGGTCGTCGTCGAGGCCTACCACCGGGCCATGACCGATCGGGTGCCGATCATCGGGCTGTGGCACTCCGGTGGTGCGCGGCTGGCCGAGGGCGTGCTGTCGCTGCACGCCGTCGGCCGCATCTTCCAGATCATGACGCAGGCCTCCGGGGTCATCCCGCAGGTCTCCGTCGTGCTCGGCCCGGCCGCGGGCGGCGCCGCCTACGGCCCGGCCCTCACCGACGTCGTCATCCTCGGACCCGAGGGTCGGATCTTCGTGACCGGGCCCGACGTCGTCCGCTCGGTCACCGGCGAGGCGGTCGACATGCTCCGCCTCGGCGGACCCGAGCCGCACGGACGCCGTTCGGGCGTCGTCCACATCCTCACCGAGTCCGAGCGCGAGGCGCTCGACCGAGCGCGCACCGTCGCCTCGCTCCTCGGCTCCCAGGGCAGCCTCGTCGTCGACGACGTCGAGGACCGCGACCTCGAGGCCGTGCTGCCCGAGTCGAAGAAGCGCGCCTACGACGTCCACCCGCTGGTCGAGAAGCTCCTCGACGACGGCACCGCCCAGGAGCTGCACGCCCGGTGGGCACCCAACATCGTCACCGCGCTCGGCCGTCTCGGCGGTCGCACCGTCGGCGTGGTGGCCAACAACCCGCTCCGCCTCGGCGGCTGCCTCGACTCGCTCTCGGCCGAGAAGGCCTCGCGGTTCGTGCGCATGTGCGACGCGTTCGGCGTGCCGCTGGTCGTCGTCGTCGACGTCCCCGGCTACCTGCCGGGCGTCGGCCAGGAGTGGGACGGCGTCGTCCGCCGCGGCGCGAAGCTGCTGCACGCGTTCGGCGAGTGCGTCGTCCCGCGGGTCACGCTGGTCACCCGCAAGACCTACGGTGGCGCCTACATCGCCATGAACTCCCGCTCGCTCGGGGCGACCAAGGTGTTCGCGTGGCCCGGCGCCGAGGTCGCGGTCATGGGCGCCGTCGCCGCCGTCCGGGTGCTGCACCGCCGCCGGCTCGCCGAGGTGCCGCCCGAGATGCTCGCCCAGGTCGAGGCCGAGCTGGCCGCCGAGCACGAGCGGCTCGCCGGCGGCGTCGACAAGGCCGTCGAGATCGGTGTGGTCGACGAGGTGGTGGCCCCCGGCGTCACGCGCTCGGCCATTGCCCGGGCGATCGACGACTCCGTGCAGAGCGGCGGCGTCCGCCGGGGCGCGCACGGCAACATCCCCCTCTGACCGACCCCGAGACCGTCGCGGCGGCGTAACCCCGGTCACGTCGAGGCGTTGTACGTTTGACGAACGTCACACCGACCTCGACTCTCGGAGGACCCACGATGGTGCGCCGCCTCACGATCGCCGCCCTGATGGTCGGCCTGCTCGCCCTGCCCGCGTCCGTGCTCCCGCCGGCCCAGGCCGCGATCCGCATCGACAACAGCATCGGGTTCGCGACGGCGCCCGACCAGAAGTGGCGGGGCGGCTGCGCCCGCTACGCGATCCGCTGGGACTACCGGCCGCCCAACGACGAGTGGGCGGTCAAGGTGCAGATCTACGCCCCGCGAGGCTTCCGGATCCACCATCTGCTCCTCGACGCCGGCGCCGACCCCACGAGGGGCACCGAGAGGGTCACGTTCTGCGGCTCCACCGTCAAGCCCGGCCGGTTCAAGATGATCTCGACGATGATCTACGACGTCGGTCGAGAGGTGCACTACGTGCGCAGCGACCCGACGTACTTCAAGCTGTACAAGCCCCGGAAGAAGCGGCGCTGACCGAGGCCGCCGACGGCGCCGGGCTCAGACGACCTGGTGCAGCCAGCGCACCGGCGCGCCCTCGCCGGCGTGGCGGAAGGTCTCCAGCTCGTCGTCCCACGGCTTGCCGAGCAGCTTGTCGATCTCGGTCTCCAACATCGCCTCGCCGAGGGCCGAGCGAACCACGGCGGCCTTGAGGCGGTCCTCGGGGATCATGATGTCGCCGTGCGGACCGATCACCGCGTGGAAGACACCGAGATCGGGCGTGTAGGAGTAGCGGGCGCCCTCGGCGTACGACGACCCGTCCTCGGTGACCTCGAAGCGCAGGTGGTTCCAACCCCGGAGCGCCGAGGCGATCGCAGCGGCCGAGCCGGTGGCGCCGCTCCACGACAGCTCGGCACGGTAGGTGCCGGACTGCGCGGGCTGCGGGGTCCACGTGGGGTTGACCTGGACGCCGAGCACGCCGCCCACGGCCCACTCGACGTGCGGGCACAGCGCGGACGGCGCCGAGTGCACGAACAGGACGCCACGGGTGGTGGATGTGGTCACGGGGGGTCTCCTTCGATCTCCGGCGCGAGCTACGCCTTCCCCAGCGGGCTCGACACGAGATCGACGGACGGACCGACGAGTGACACGTGTGAAGTTATGCCTTCATTGTGACGCATGGGACGCCGTAGCACCAGCCGAACGAGCACTCCGGTTCGGGCCCGGCGCGTGCGGTCTGCCACGGCGCCTCCAGCCGGATACCGTGTGCAGCATGCCAGGCACGGGGACGCTGGAGATGGCTCCTCCTCCGAAGGCTCTGCTGGTCGGCGGCGTCGTCCTGCTCGTCACGGCCGCTGTCCTCGCCTGGTGGCGCACCGGTGCTCCTGAGGCGCTGCCGACCTCCGAGGACCTGGTGCCGGCCTCCACGAAGGTGGGCTCCCCCGTCTACGTCGGGGTCTTCACCGCGGGTTCGGAGTTCACGCGCACGCTCCACCTGTCCGGCGTCAAGGTCCACGCCACGAGCAACACCTCCCAAGTGACGCTGACGCCGCACCTGTGCCGCGGCGGCAGCCTCGGGGTCACCACCGAGCCCGAGGTGTTCTGCCCCGAGCTGCTGGATCCCGAGGGACAGACGTTCGGCTCCGGCGACGGCATCGTCGTCGAGGTCGCCGGCTCGGTGCCAGGCGTTGCCGTGATCGACCCGGTACGACTCGCCTTCCGCGAGAACCTGCACTGGGCCACCCTCCCTGCCGGGACGGGCGCAGTCGTGCAGATCCTCCCCCGATGAGGCCACCGGCGGCAGGTCGGACCTCGGTCAGACCAGGTCGTCGAGACGGCGCTCGAGCTCATCGGCGCGCTGCGCGGCGTCGGTGATCTCCTCGCTGTCGATGGCGTGGGTCCGGTGGAACCACGCCAGGGCGTCCTTCTCGCGGCCCGCAGCCACCAGCGTGTCGGCGTAGGCGTAGCGCAGCCGCACCACCCAGGCCTGGCGGCTCTTGCTGTTGAGGGGCGCGAGCTCGAGCGTGCGAAGCGCCGCGTCGAGCTGACCGAGGTCACGACGGGCACCCGCCTCGACCAACGTCATCTCCGCCTTCGCCTCCGGGGCGAACTTCGCCACCGACGGACTCTTGGCGAGCTTGAGCGCCTGGTCGGCGTTGCCCAGAGCCCGGTGGCAGTCGGCCATGATCGGCAGGTAGGCAGTCGCACCGTTCATGCGCTTCGCGGCGCGCAGCTCGGCCAGTGCCTCGGCGTAGTGACCTGCGGCGTAGGCGGCCTCGCCGGCGGCCTCGCGCACCACCGCGAGCCGCGGGGCACGCGCTCGAGCGGCCAGCGTGTGCTGGTAGGCGGTCTCGGGGTCGTCGTCGACCAGGACGCCGGCCGCGGCCAGGTGCCGAGCGACGCGGGCCGCCAGCTTCTCGGGCAGGCCCTTCAGCTGCGCCGAGATCGCGCGGTCGAGCTCGGCGCCGGTGATCTCGGGCGGCAACGGTGGACCGTCGTAGACGGCCTGATCGACCGTGCGCTCTCGCTGCTTGTCTGCAGGGCGCTTCCAGTCGTCACGTCGTTGAGGACGTTGCCCGGGGCCGGAGCCCTGGCGGCCCGATGGCCGTCCTCCACCTCGTCGGTCGTCCTGCTTGCGCTCGGGACGACCGGACCTACCGCCGGACTGCCCGCCCTGCGGGCGCGAGCCACGCTCGTTGGCCACGATCGTTCTCCCTCTTCACGTGTGTGGTGCCCGTTTGCCGCATCGGCGGCGGACGGACGTGTACAAAACAGAGTAGAGGCCACCTTTCGGTGGCCTCTACCCAATGTTTGTCCGGCGGCGTCCTACTCTCCCACAGCCTCTCGGTTGCAGTACCATCGGCGCTGGCAGGCTTAACTTCCGGGTTCGGTATGGGACCGGGTGTTTCCCTGTCGCTATGGCCGCCGT
>NZ_JBDUUE010000002.1:231260-643565 GCF_039939255.1 Nocardioides secundeburneus | reverse complement strand
CCCAGACCGACTGCGACGACATCGCCCTCAGACTGAACACCAGGCCACGCAAGACCCTCGACTGGCAGACTCCGGCCAGGGTCCTCAACCAGAGGCTCGTTGCAGCAGCCGTTTGAGCCCGCCACCCGAGCCGCCAGATCGAAGTACCCGACTATCGAACATGCGTTCGAATGCGTGGTAGCATGGCCTATGGCCACCGCGACGAAGACCAGCAGCGATCCGCTGCTGCTTGCGGTGCGTGGCCGGCGTCTCGCCGAGGCCGACGCGCAGGTCGAGACGCTGAAGTCGGTCTTGGCGTGGGCTGAGCGGAACGAGGCCACCTCGGACGAGGTCGTCGTGTTGCTTCAGTCGGTCGAGCGGCCTTTGCACCTGGCCGGCCCGGGTGCGCCGGCGGTGCCGGAGTACGCCGCGCTCGACCTCGCCCTCTCGCTCGGGACGAGCACCGACGCCGGCCTGACCTACCTCGGCCGGTCGCTCGAGCTCGCCCACCGGCTCCCGAAGCTCTATATGCGGGTGGTGAAGCACGAGGTCCCGGTGTGGCGGGCGTTCAAGATCGCTGATGCGACCATGACCCTGTCCGAGACCGCCGCCTGGCACGTCGACCGGTTCATCGCGCCGGTGGCGGATCGGTGCTCGTTCGCTCAGCTCGACCGCACCGTCGACGCCGCCCGGGCCGAGCACGACCCCGACGATGCTGAGGCCCGACGGTTGGCGGCCTTGGAGGACCGGCGCGTCACCGTGTACCTCGCCGGTGCGACCACCGACGGCACCGTCGACGTCATCGCCACCCTCGACACCGCGGACGCGATCGACCTCGAACACGCCCTGCGCGACGGCGCCCAACAATTGGCTGACCTCGGCTCGACCGACCCCCTCGACGTCCGGCGCTCGCAGGCGTTGGGGGAGATGGCCCGCACCCAGCTCGCGCTCGACCTCGACGCCAGCGGCACCGGCCGTGGGGTCACGATCTACGCCCACCTCGACGCCGCCCACCCTGATCTGCCGGGTCTGCTCGACAACACCCAGACGCCGCTGCTGGTCGAGCAGGTCCGCGAGTGGTGTCAGGCGGCCCGCACGAAGGTCACGGTGAAGCCGGTGATCGACCTCGCCGAATCCGTCGAGACCTCCGCCTACCGACCCAGCGATGCGATCCGCGAACGCGTCACGCTGCGCGACCGGTGCTGCGTCTTCCCCGACTGCACCCGCCGCCGGGTCGACCTCGACCACGTCGTCGCGTGGGAGTCCGGTGGTATCACCGCGACCTGGAACCTCGCGCTGCTCTGCCGACGCCACCACCGCGCGAAGACCCACGGCCGGTGGGCCTACCGGATGCTCGAACCGGGCCTGTATGCCTGGACCAGCCCGACCGGCGTCGAGAAGACCGTCGACCGGCGTCCACCACCCGGCACCCGAGCCCGCCGACATCCCTGACCGCCCCACCAGCCCCGCGCACGACGTGAGCGGGGCTACCGGCACGCCCGGGCGGCTCAGGAGTTGAACTTCTGCTGCGTCTTCTCGAGACCGTCGACGATCAACGACTCGACGGCGTCGGCGGCGGTGTCGACCTGGAACGGCAGCTCCTTGCGCTCGACGCCCGAGTAGTTCGAGAGCACGAAGTCGGCGACGTCCTGGCGGCCCGGCGGGCGGCCGATGCCGGCGCGGACGCGGTAGAAGTCGCCGGTGCCGAACGACGAGCGCAGCGACTTGAGGCCGTTGTGGCCGTTGTCGCCGCCGCCGAGCTTGCACCGCAGGGTGCCGAAGTCGATGTCGAGCTCGTCGTGGATGGCGATGACCCGCGCGGGCGGCACCTTGTAGAAGGTGGTCAGCGCCTTGGTCGGGCCGCCGACCTCGTTCATGTACGACCGCGGCCGGGCCAGCACGATGCGCGGTCCGTCTGCGCCCGGGGGGCCGAGCCGCCCCTCGGCCACCTCGGCGCGCCCGGTCTTGTGGGCGCGTAGCGGGGTGCCGAGGCGGCGGGCCAGCTCGTCGACCACGAGGTAGCCGATGTTGTGGCGGTGCCCGGCGTACTTCTCGCCGGGGTTGCCGAGACCGACGACGAGCCACACCTCGGCCATGTCGCCGGTCTCCTCCTGGGTCTCGTGCCGCCCGTCCGATCGGACGGGCGAGATCAACCGGCCCAGGAACCACCTGAGCCGAGCGAGGATCACTCCTCGGTGGCCGGGGTCTCCTCGGACTCGGCCGCGTCGTCGCCGGCCTCGTCGTCGGACTCGTCGCGCTCGATGCCGGCCTCGGCCTCGGCCTCCTCCAGCTCGGCCTCGAGGGCCTCGGCGGAGATCTGCTCGGTGACGTTGACGACGAGGGTGTCGCCGTCGACCAGGAGCGTGGTGCCGGCGGGCAGCTGCAGCTCGGCGGCCGTGATCTGGGTGCCGGCGGTGAGGCCCTCGACGCTGACCTCGATCGACTCGGGGATGTTGGTGGCCTCGGCCTCGACCTGCACCGTGGCGTTGTCGGTGACGACGAGGGTCTCGGGCGCGGCGTCGCCGACGACGATGACCGGGACGTCGACGGTGACCTTCTCGCCCTTGCGGACGGCGACGAAGTCGATGTGCTCGATGACGCGGCGGATCGGGTCGACCTGGACCTGCTTGGTCAGGGCGAGCTGCGAGGAGCCGTCGATGTCGAGCTCGAGGAGCGCGTTGGCGCCACCGTGCTTGAGCGCCATCATCGTGGCGTGGCCCGGGAGGGTGACGTGGATGGGGTCGTTGCCGTGGCCGTAGACGACGGCGGGGATCTTGTCCTCGCGGCGGATGCGGCGGGCGGCGCCCTTGCCGAACTCGGTGCGGGTCTCGGCGGCGATCTTCTCGGTCTCGGACATGCTGGTCTCCTTGGTGTTCGTGGTCGGCGGGCCTCGGTCGGAAACAGTCCGAAGAGCACGAACGCCGCGCGACAGCGCGGCGTGAGGATCAGCCGGCCCTGTCGATCACGGAGCGTGGGGCTCCCTCGCCGAGGCAACCCCAGAACTCTACGGCGATCGAGGCCGCTTGGCCAAACCCGCCGGGTCCGTAGGGTGCTTGGGTGAGCCTCACCCTCGACGAAGCCCGCGTCCGCGCCGCCGCCGTCTCCGACGTCTCCTACGCCCTCGACCTCGACCTGACCGCGCCCGACCAGGGCCACTACGGCTGCCGGACGACGGTGCGTTTCACCTGCTCGGCCCCGACCACGTTCCTCGAGCTGACGGCGGCCACCGACCTCGTCGCCACGCTCGACGGCGTCCGGCTCGACGACGCGGCCTACGACGGACGGCGAATCACGCTGACCGGCCTCGGCGGCACCCACGAGGTCGTCGTCGACGCGCGCGTGCCCTACGTGACCGACGGCGACGGCATGCACACCTTCACCGACCCGGCCGACGGCGCGACCTACGTCGCGGCCTACGTGGGCATGGACGTCGCCCAGAAGGTCTTCGCCTGCTTCGACCAGAACGACCTCAAGGCGCCGGTCACCCTGGCCGTCACGGCCGACCCGTCGTCGTCGGTCATGGCCAACGGGCGGACCACCTCGCTCGGCGACGGCCGATGGCAGTTCGCCACCACCCTGCCCATCCCGCCGGCGATGTTCGTCGTCTGCGCGGGGCCGTGGCACACCCGCGCCTGGGAGCACGCCGGCCTGCCGTTCGCCTGGCACGCCCGGGCCTCGCTGGCCGCCGAGCTCGACCGCGACTTCGACGAGCTGCGTGCCACGACCGAGGCCTGCTTCGACCACTACGCCACCCTGTTCGACGAGCCCATGCCCTTCGACTCCTACGAGCAGGCGTTCGTGCCCGGCCAGAACTGGGGCGCGCTCGAGACGCCGGGCTGCGTCACCTACCGCGACGAGTACCTCCCCCGGGGCGCCCTCACCGACCGCCTGCGCGCAGGGCGGACGTCGGTGATCGCCCACGAGATGGCGCACATGTGGTTCGGCGACCTCGTGACGATGACGTGGTGGGAGGACACCTGGCTGCAGGAGAGCTTCGCCGACTACATGGGCGTCCGGGTGGCGAGCCACGTGCTCGGCCGCGACACGCTGCGGGTGCGGTTCGAGTCGGTCAACAAGCTCAACGCCTACCGCGCCGACGCCCGCCGCTCCACCCACCCGGTCGCCCCCGACGCCGACGACGTGCCCGACGTCGACGCGGCGGCCGGCAACTTCGACCAGATCTCCTACGCCAAGGGCAACTCCTGCCTCACCCAGCTCGTGACCTGGCTCGGCGACGAGACGTTCCTGGCCGGCGTCAACGCCTACCTGTCGCGCCACCGGCTCGGCAACGCCGTGCTCGCCGACTTCGTGCGCGCCCTCGACGACGCCTCCGACCGCGACGTCGTCGCGTGGGCCGAGGCGTGGCTGCGCACCACCGGCTTCGACACCGTCCGCGTCGAGCGCGACCGCGACGGCGTCCCGGTGCTGCACCGCGTCGGGTCGCGCCCGCACCGGTTCTGGGTGGCGACCTACGACGCCGACCTGCGCCCCGTCGGTGGCTCGATGGTCGACCTCGCCGACCGGCCCGTGCCCCTGCCGGAGGCCCGCGACCTCGTCGTCCTGCCCAACGCCCGCAGCGAGACCTACGCCCAGGTCTCGCTCGACCCGGTCTCGCTCGAGGCGTTCGGCCGGCGCCTGGGTGCGCTCGACGACCCCCTCGCCCGTGCCGTCGTGTGGGGCCACCTCCTCGACGCCGTCCGCACCCGCTCGCTGGACGCATCCGAGTTCCTGTCGATGCTCGCCCGGCTGCTCCCGGCCGAGACCGACCCGATGATCGTCACCGCGGTGCTCACCCGCACGCTCGGCGCCGTGGTGCCCGAGCGCCTCGCCGACCACGACGTCGAGCCCGCCTTCGAGGTGATCGCGGCGTCGTGCGACGACGCCCTCGGTGCGACGTCCGACGACGAGCTGCGGCTCGCCCTGGCCGAGGGTCTCGCTGCCACCACGCGCGACACCGCCCTGCTCGAGGGGTGGCTCGACGCCGACAGCGTCGACGGCACGCCGTGGCCGGCCGCGCTGCGCTGGCGGGTCGTCGCACGCCTCGCCGCTCTCGGCGGGGCCGACGCGACGTTCGTCGAGGCCGAACGCCGGCGCGACGGCACCGTCGACGGCGACCTCGGCGCCGCCCGGGCCCTCGCCGCGCGGCCGAGCCGCGAGGCCAAGGAGGCCGCCTGGGCCGCCGCCACCCGCCCCGACGTCGCCAACCGCCACTTCGAGGCCGTGCTCGCCGGCCTGTGGCAGCCCGAGCAGGCCCACCTGGTGCTGCCCTACGTCGACCGCTACGTCGCCGAGGCGCCCGCCCTCGCCGAGCGCGGCCAGGCCTTCGCCCAGACCGTCGGCAAGGCGTTCCCCGCCGTCCCGCTCGACCGCGACCGGCTCGACGCCGTCGCGGCCGCCCTCGCCGGCGTCACGAGCACCGTGCTGACCCGGCAGTGGCAGGACGCGCTCGACGACAGAGCGTGATGCCCCGGCCGGCCACGGTCGGCTCCTGAGCGAGCCGAGCGCCACGACGACGCCAGCTCGGCGCGGCTCGCGGAGCGAGCCGATTCAGCTACGCGTGACCGTCGAACATGCTGGTGACCGAGCCGTCCTCGAACACCTCGCGGATGGCGCGGGCGACCAGCGGGGCGATGGAGAGCACGGTGAGCTTGTCGAACTCGCGGTCGGGAGAGATCGGCAGGGTGTTGGTGACGATGACCTCGACGGCCGAGGAGTTCTTCAGCCGGTCGATGGCCGGACCGCTCAGGATCGGGTGGGTCGCGGCGATGACGACGCCGGCCGCGCCCTCGGCCACGAGAGCCTCGGCGGCCTTCACGATGGTGCCACCGGTGTCGATCATGTCGTCGGTGAGCACGCACAGCCGGCCCTCGACCTCGCCGACGACGCGGTTCGCCACGGTCTCGTTGGGGCGGTCGGTGCGGCGGGTCTTGTGGATGAAGGCCAGCGGGGCGCCGTCGAGGCGGGCCGACCAGCGCTCGGCGACCTTGATCCGGCCGGCGTCGGGCGAGACGATCGCGAGCTGCTGGTCGCCGTACTTGGTCTTGATGTAGTCGGTGAGCAGCGGCAGGGCCATGAGGTGGTCGACGGGACCGTCGAAGAACCCCTGCAGCTGGTCGGCGTGCATGTCGACGGTGATGATCCGGTCGGCGCCGGCGGTCTTGAACATGTCGGCGATGAGGCGGGCCGAGATCGGCTCGCGACCGCGGTGCTTCTTGTCCTGTCGGCTGTAGCCCCAGAACGGCATGACCACCGTGATGCGCTTGGCCGAGGCGCGCTTGAGCGCGTCGACCATGATCAGGTGCTCCATGACCCACTCGTTGATCGGCGCGGTGTGGCTCTGGATGACGAACGCGTCGCAGCCGCGCACCGACTCCTCGTAGCGCACGTAGATCTCGCCGTTGGCGAACTCGTAGGCCGACGTCGGCACGAGCGGGGTGCCGAGCAGCTCGGAGACTTCGTCGGCGAGCCCGGGGTGGGCCCGGCCGCTGAAGACCATGAGGTTCTTCTCGGTGGTCTTCTGGATGCCGGTCACGTGGTGCTCCCTCAGCTGGGCTGGTCGTCCGGGCCTGGTTCGTGCGGCCCTGATTGTGCCACCGCCTCGGCGGCGGCCCGAGCCTGGTCGGTGCCTGGACGTCGACGCTCGGCCCAGCCCTCGATGGTGCGCTGCGGGCCGGCGCTCACGGCGAGCGCCCCCGGCGGCACGTCGTCGCGCACGACGGTGCCGCCGCCGGTGCCGGCGCCGTCACCGACGGTGACCGGGGCGACGAACGTGTTGTTCGAGCCCGTCCTGGCGTGCCGGCCGATGACCGTGCGGTGCTTGGCGACGCCGTCGTAGTTGGCCACGATCGTGCCGGCGCCGATGTTGGTGCCCTCGCCGATGTCGGCGTCGCCGACGTAGGACAGGTGCGGCACCTTGGCGCCGTCGCCGATGACGGAGTTCTTGGTCTCGACGAACGCGCCGACCTTGCCGCGCGCGCCGACCTGGCTGTTCGGCCGCAGGTAGGAGAACGGCCCGACGGTGGCCTCGGAGCCGATGACGGCGAGCTCGGCGTGGGTGCGCACCACGCGGGCGCCGACGCCGATCTCGCAGTGCTGCAGGGTGGTGTCGGGGCCGATGACGGCGTCCTCGGCGACGACCGTGCTGCCGAGCAGCTGGGTGCCGGGCAGGATCGTGACGTCCTCGGCGAGCACGACGTCGGCGTCGATCCAGGTGGTCGCGGGGTCCATCACGGTGACGCCGTCGCGCATCCAGCGCTCGACGATGCGCCGGTTCATCTCCGCGCCCATGCGGGCCAGCTGGGCGCGGTCGTTGACCCCCTCGGTCTGCTTGACGTCGTCGATGGGGTGCGCGCTCACCGTGAGCCCGTCGCCGCGGGCGATGCCGATGGCGTCGGTGAGGTAGTACTCGCCCTTGGCGTTGTCGTTGCCGATGCGCGGCAGGGCGTCGGCGAGGAAGGCGGCGTCGAAGGCGAGGATGCCGGAGTTGATCTCGTGCACCTCGCGCTGCTCGGCGGTGGCGTCCTTCTCCTCCACGATCGCGAGCACGTCGCCCTCGTCGTTGCGCAGCACGCGGCCGAGGCCGAACGGGTCGTCGACCACGCCGCTGAGGATGCTGACCGCGGCCTGCGAGGCGAGGTGCTCGGCCACGAACGCGGTGAGGCTCTCGCCGGTGAGCAGGGGCGTGTCGCCCGTGGCGACGACGACGGTGCCGGTGGCGGGCGCCTCGTCGGCGACCAGCGACTCCATCGCCACCCGGACGGCGTGGCCGGTGCCGAGCTGCTCCTCCTGGACGGCGAGCACCGCGTCGGCGACGAGGCTGTGGATGTGCGCGCCGACCTGCTCGCGCTGGTGCCCGACGACGGCGACGATGCGGCGCGGCTCGGTGGCCTGCGCAGCGCGCAGCACGTGGCCGATCATGCTCCGACCGCCGACCTGGTGCAGCACCTTCATCGTCTTCGACTTCATGCGGGTGCCACCACCGGCGGCGAGGACGATGACGGTCAGGTCCTGGGGCACCGGGACACTGTAGGCCCGACGGCGACGAGCAGGACATCCCGGCCGGGGTCGGCGCGAGTAGCGTGACCACCGTGACGCAGGGGGCCTCGTACCGGCGGTTCGTCGCGCTGGGCGACAGCCAGACCGAGGGCCTCGACGACCTGCGCGCCGACGGTTCGCCGCGCGGCTGGGCCGACCGGCTGGCCGAGCAGCTGGCCGCGACGACGAGCCCCGGGCTGCGCTACGCGAACCTCGCGGTGCGCGGCTGCCGGGCCCGGCACGTGCACGACGTCCAGCTGCCGCGCGCCCTCGACCTGGCCCCGGACCTGGCCTCGGTCGCGGTCGGCATGAACGACCTGCTGCGCCACGACTACGACCTCGACGCCACGATCGAGGCCATCGAGTCGACCGTCGTCGCGCTGCGCGAGGCGGGGGCGCACGTGGTCTCGATGACCAGCCCGGACGTCGCCAAGATGCTGCCGGTCATGGGGTGGCTCGCCGGACGGCAGCGCGCGTTCCACGACCGGCTGCGCGAGGTGCACCGGCGCCACGGCGTCCCCACGCTCGAGCTGGCCGGACTTCCGATGGGCGCCGCGCGCGAGCTGTGGGCCGCCGACCGCATCCACGGCTCGCCCGAGGGTCACCGCCGGGTCGCCGCGGGCATGGCCCGCCTGCTCGACCTGCCCGGCAGCGACGACTCGTGGTCCGAGGTCGGGCCGACCCGGCTGCGACCGGTGCGGCTGGTCGCCGGCGAGGCGCGGTGGGCGGCCACGTTCCTCGGGCCGTGGCTGGCCGGCCAGGTGCGGCGCCGTCCGCCCGGCTCGGAGCCGGTGTGCAAGCGCCCCGACCTGGTGGAGGTCACGGTCGAGCGTTGATGTGCTGGGCGACCAGGTCGCCGAACTCGCGGTGGCCCTCGGGCGTGAGGTGGAGACGGTCGTCGAGGTAGTCGAGGTCGGCGTCGGCCATCGACAGGTAGTCCACCCCGAAGCCGACCGACATGCGCTTCAGGACGGCGTCGACGCGCGGCACCTCCGCGGCCCGCGACGGCGCCGGCGGCGGGCCGACGACAAGCACCCGGTACCCGACCAGGCCGCGCAGGAGGGCCTCGTAGCCCCGGGCGATCTCGGCGTCGCTGCGCCGGTGGTCGTTGAGCCCGCCCTGCACGACGACCAGTGCGTCGTCGTGGCCCGCGAGGGCCTGGGCGGCGCGGCCGGCGTAGGAGACCCCCGCGCCGCAGGGGCTGGCGTCAGCGCTGAAGCCCGAGCCCGAGAAGCCGTCGACGTGCACGCGACCGGGCAACCGGGTGGGCCACGACTGCAGCGGCTCGACCTCCAGCCCGACCGAGTAGGAGTCGCCGATCACCACGACCGGGGCTCCGTGGCCGGTGTCGAGCGCCCGCCGCTCGGCGGCCGCCTCGGCCCGGCTCTCGCAGGTCACCGCCGAGCTGCCGCTGGCACGGGATACGACGACCGCCGTCGACACGGTCGCGACGACGAGGGCCAGCACGACGGGCAGGAGCCGTCGCGCGCGGAGCAGGATCCCGAGGGGCACGGCGTCCAGTCTGCGGGTCGGCCCCGGCACGGCGCAGCCGATCGGGGTAGCGCGCCACTGCTACTTCCGTACACCTGTCGGAAATCTTTTGCCGGACCCTCGACAGAACTGGTGACCGCTGCCACAGTGAGTCCGACCCCATCTCCGGGTCGATCCGCAGACGACAGGAGTTCCACCATGTGTTTCGGGTTCGATGGCGACGGCGCCCTCCAGCGTTCTGCCGAGGAGCGCGGCCACTCGCGCCGTCACGTCCTGCGCGGCACCGCGGCCGCCGGAGCCGGCGCGATCGGGCTGACGGCGCTCGCCGGCGCAGCACCGTCCTTCGCCACCGGCAAGGGCAAGGACAAGGGCAAGGGCCCGGGTCACGGCCACGGTCACGGTCACGGTCGGCAGCGTGAGGTCCCGCAGGAGCTCATCAGCATCCAGCTCTACACGCTGCGCGCCGCGATGGGCACCCGCGAGGGCTTCGACCTCGTCATCCGGCGCCTCGCGCAGTACGGCTACAACCGCGTCGAGCTGGCCGGCTTCGGCACCCGCACGGCCTCCGAGCTGCACGAGTTCCTCGACGGCTTCGACATCGCGTCGAGCTCGAGCCACGACGGCATCAGTGCCACCCCGGCCGCCCTGCAGACCAAGCTGCGCAACGCCGCGATCCTGCGCCAGAAGTACATCAACGTGCCCTACCTGGCCTCGTCCAGCCTGTCGCAGTGGCAGCAGTGGGCCGACCAGATGAACAACGAGGCCCAGCAGGCCAAGCGCTACGGCATCGCCTACGGCTACCACAACCACGCCCACGAGTTCACGACCGACCTCGGTGGCGGCACGACCCCGTGGGACGTGCTCACCTCGCGCCTCGACAAGAAGCTCGTGCACCTCGAGGTCGACCTCTACTGGGCCTACACCGCGGGCGTGCAGACCGGCTCCGGCGACCCCGACCAGTTCGCGATCGACGTCGTCCGCGACGCCCCGCAGAAGGTGCGTCAGTACCACGTCAAGGACCGCGACGCCTCAACCGGCGACATGTCCGACCTTGGCACCGGTGTCGTCGACTTCGCCCGCATCTTCGCCAAGCACCAGGTGGAGGAGTACATCGTCGAGAACGACACCCCCGACGTCACGCCCCTCACCTCGGCCGCCGTCGGCCGCTGCTACCTCGACCACCTGACCTTCTAGGTCTTCCGGTCACCAGGTCACCCGCTGGCCCGTCGTCCTCGGACGGCGGGCCAGCGGCGTTGTCGGAGCCGACTCAGACGGTGTAGGGATCGAGCTCGCCCGCGAGGTCGGGGTTGGCCCGGCCCTTGACGATCGTGCCGTCGGCGGTGTGGTCGAGCGAGTCGATCTCGCCCTGCTGGTGCAGGCGGTTGAGCAGGTCGCCGCGCTCGTAGGGCAGCAGGGCCTCGAACTCGACGCCGGGGCGCGGCAGCTCGCTCTCGACGCGGGCCAGCGCCTCCTTGATGCCGGCGCCCGTGCGGGCCGAGACGACCACCGAGTGCGGCTCGTGCCGACGCAGGCGGTCGAGCACGATCGGGTCGGCGGCGTCGGCCTTGTTGATCACGATGAGCTCGGGCACGTCGGCGGCGTCGACGTCGGCGAGCACCGCACGCACGGCCGAGATCTGGCCCTCGGGATCGGGGTGCGAGCCGTCGACGACGTGCAGGATCAGGTCGGCGTCGGCGACCTCCTCGAGCGTCGAGCGGAAAGCCTCGACGATCTGGTGCGGCAGGTGCCGCACGAACCCGACCGTGTCGCTCATCGTGTAGATGCGCCCGTCGGCGGTGGTCGTGCGCCGGGTGGTCGGGTCGAGGGTCGCGAACAGCGAGTCCTCCACGAGCACGCCGGCGTCGGTGAGCCGGTTGAGCAGCGACGACTTGCCGGCGTTGGTGTAGCCCGCGATGGCGACCGACGGGATGTGGTGCCGCTTGCGGTCGGTGCGCTTGGTGTCGCGGGTGACCTTCATCTGCTTGAGCTCGCGACGCAGCTTGGCGATCTTGTCGTTGATGCGCCGCCGGTCGGTCTCGATCTTCGTCTCACCGGGGCCACGACCGCCGATGCCGCCGCCGTCGGCGCCGACCCGGCCACCGGCCTGGCGCGACAGGTTGCCACCCCAGCCACGCAGGCGCTGCTTCATGTACTGCAGCTGGGCCAGCTCGACCTGCGCCTGCCCCTCCTTCGACTTCGCGTGCTGGGCGAAGATGTCGAGGATCAGCGCGGTGCGGTCGACGACCTTGACCTTGGTGCGGTCCTCCAGGTTGCGCAGCTGGCTCGGGGCGAGCTCGCCGTCGCAGATCACCGTGTCGGCGCCGGTCGCGGCGACGATCTCGGCCAGCCCCTCGACCTTGCCGCGGCCGATGTAGGTGGCCGGGTCGGGCGTCTGACGACGCTGGTAGATCGCCTCGAGCACCTCGGAGCCGGCGGTCTCGGCGAGCAGCGCGAGCTCGGCCATCGAGTTCTCGGCGTCCTGCACGGTGCCGTCGGTCCACACGCCCACGAGCACGACGCGCTCGAGCCGCAGCTGGCGGTACTCGACCTCGGTGATGTCCTCGAGCTCGGTGCGCAGCCCGGCCACCCGGCGCAGCTGGTGCCGCTCGGCGAGGTCCATCGCGCCCGTGGTGGGGTCGACGGCCTCCGGGTCGGGCTCGTCGGCGTAGCCGGACTCGAAGTCGTCGGTCTCGGGCCAGTCGTCGGTCTCCTCGAGCTCGGCGTCGAGGTTGAAGTCACGGGCTTGTGCGTTCGTCATATGCCTCCAGGTTAGTTCTGGGGCAACGCCCTGACGAGCCGCTTTCATCCGCGCCCTGCTGGTGGAGCTCATCGTTCCTGTCTACCCGACGCCACCGACAACCGCAGATGATGCGAGGCCGCACTAGTTGCGTATCCGCAGTTTATGCGGCTACGGTCGACGACATGCCGATCGACCCCGCCCTCGTCCAGGCCCTCCGCGACGCCCTGGCGGCCGCCGAGCAGCTCGAGGCCGACGAGGCTCTCCCCCACCTGCGAGCGGCGGCCGACACCCTGGCCGAGCTGATCGACGAGTCGATGGCCGAGGCCGTCGTCCATCGGCGCGCGTCGCTCCGCGGCGCCGGCGCCAAGGCAGGGCTGTCCGAGAACGCGGTCGGCCCCCGCCTGGCGCGCACCGCGGCGCTCGCTCCCTACGCCAACGCCGACGGCCGCGTCACCGCGGCGGCCGTCGAACGGGCCCGTTACGACGCCGAGACCGGCGCCCCTCCCCCGGCTCCCGCAGCCCCTGCCGCCGCCCCGATGCGCTTCAAGGCCCGTCGGCCCACCCCACCGAAGGGATCATGACCATGACCGACCAGACCCTGACCCACCTGTACTTCCTGCTCGACCGCTCCGGCTCGATGCAGTCGATCAAGTCCGACATCGAGGGCGGCTTCGCCGCGTTCGTCGACGAGCAGCGCGCCGCCCCCGGGGCCTGCAAGGTCACGCTCGCGCAGTTCGACGACCGCTACGACGTCGTCTACCGCGACGTCGACGTCGCCGACGTGCCCGCGCTCGACCTGCAGCCGCGCAGCCGCACCGCGCTCCACGACGCCATGGGCCGCCTCGTCACCGAGGCCGGCGAGTACCTCGCCGCCCTGCCCGAGGAGCGTCGTCCGGGCACCGTGATCGTGGCGGTCATGACCGACGGCCACGAGAACGCCAGCCGCGAGTGGCACGGCCCGGCGGTCAAGGCCCTCGTCGAGCAGCAGACCACCCAGTGGGGCTGGCAGTTCATGTACCTGGGCGCCGACCAGGACGCCGTCGAGGTCGGCCGGTCGCTGGGCGTGCCCGAGGCCCAGTCGATGACCTACGCCCGCGGCAAGGGACGCGAGGCGATGGGCAAGAACAGCGAGAAGATCCGCCAGATGCGCGCCGCCCGCATGACCGACGCCGGCGCGCCGATGCCGGCCTACACGCCCCAGGAGCGCCAGGACCTCGCCGACTGAGGTCGCGGCGTCACTTGGGAGGCATCCGGATGCCGCCGTCGAGCCGCACCGTCTCGCCGTTCATGTAGGAGTTGGTGAGGCACTCGATCACCATCGAGGCGAGCTCGGCGCCGGTGCCGAGGCGTCGCGGGAACAGCACGCTCTCGCCGAGCTTGGCCTTGAACGCCTCGGACTCGGGGCCCTCCCCGTAGATCGGGGTGTCGATGAGGCCGGGGGCGACGGTGTTGAGGCGGATGCCCGAGGCCGCGAGGTCGCGCGCGACGGGCAGCGTCATGCCGACCACGCCACCTTTCGACGCCGAGTACGACGCCTGGCCGATCTGGCCGTCGAAGGCGGCGACCGAGGCGAGGTTGACGATCGCACCGCGGCAGCCGTCGTCGTCGGGTTCGTTGAGGCTCATCGCGGTGGCGGCCTGGCGGACCATGTCGAAGGTGCCGATGAGGTTGATCGCGATGACCTTGGTGAACGCCTCGAGCGAGTGGGCCGACTCGACGGTGCCGTCGCGACCGATCGTGCGCTGCGCCCAGCCGATGCCGGCCGAGTTGACGACGGCGCGCAGCGGCGCGATGTCGGCGGCGGCCTTGACGGCGGCGCCGATCTGCTCGGTGTTCGTCACGTCGACGTGGGCGAAGACGCCCTTCACCTCCTCGGCGAGCACCTCGCCCTTCTCGGCCTGGAGGTCGGCGATGACGACGGTGACGCCGAGGTCGGCGAGCTGGCGGACGGCCGCGGCGCCGATGCCCGACGCGCCGCCGGTGACGATGGCAGAAGATCCCTTGAGGTCCATGCCCGGCAGCATAGCGACCGTGACACCAACGATGTCATGGTCAGCAGGGACGGGCTCAGAGCGCCGTCGTCCCGCTCGCCACGACGACGGCGGGACCGGTCATGAGCACGCGGCCGTCGGCGGTGCGGGTGATCGAGACCGTGCCGCCGGGCTGGTCGACCCGCACGGTGGCCTCCCCGGTGGCGGGCATCGCGGTCAGCGCGACCGCGCAGGCGCCGGTGCCGCAGGCCTGGGTCTCGCCCGACCCGCGCTCGTGCACGCGCATCGCGACGTGGTCGGGCCCGCGCCGAACGACGAACTCCACGTTGACGCCGTGGGGGTAGACCGTCTCGTCGTGCCGCGGCGGCTCGAGCAGCGCACCGGCCTCGGCGAGGTCGTCGACGTAGGCGACCGCGTGCGGGTTGCCGACGTCGACGCGGGCGGCGCTCCAGGTGCGCTCACCGACCGATACCTCGGTCTCGCCCACGATGGTCGCCGTGCCCATGTCGACGGCAACCTGGTCGCCGACGAAGGTGATCGCCTTGACGCCGGCGCGGGTGTCGACCTCGACGGTGTCGTCGACGTCGACGAGACCCTCGTCGGCGAGGTAGCGGGCGAAGACGCGGATGCCGTTGCCGCACATCTCGGCGATCGAGCCGTCGGCGTTGCGGTAGTCCATGAACCAGCGCCCGTCACGCCGCACGACACGCAGCACGCCGTCGCCGCCGATGCCGCCGCGCCGGTCGCACAGGGCCCGCACGCGGTCGTCGTCGAGGTCGCCGTGCACCGAGCCGTCGAGGTCCGGCAGGATCACGAAGTCGTTGCGGGTGCCGTGGCCCTTGAGGAACGGGTAGGCGCTCACGCGTAGAGACCCTGCGCGTAGTTCTCCGGTCGGTAGTAGTCGTCGAGCTCGTCGAGGGTGTGACCGTCGGGCTCGACCGCCTGGGCGATCGCGGCACGGCGGGGCACGACGCCCTCGGGGTCCCAGGTCTCGGGCTGCCACAGGCCCGAGCGCAGGAACGCCTTGGCGCAGTGGAAGAAGACGTCCTCGATCTCGACCACCACGGCGAGCAGCGGGCGGTGGCCCTTGACGACCATCTCGTCGAAGAAGGGCGCGTCCGAGACGAGCCGGGCGCGGCCGTTGACCCGCAGGGTGTCGCCGCGGCCGGGGATGAGGAAGGTCAGGCCGATGTGGGGGTTGGCCAGGATGTTGCGGTAGCCGTCGGCGCGCCGGTTGCCCGGACGCTCGGCGATCGCGATCGTCGTGTCGTCGACGACGTGCACGAGGTCGCCGGCCGGGTCGCCCTTGGGCGAGGCGTCGCAACGGCCGTCGGCGTCGGCGGTCGCCATCACGCAGAACGGCGAGGCCGCGAGCCACTGCCGGTCGACGTCGAGCAGCGCGGGCCGGCCCTTGTCGCGCGCCCGCGGCACGGGCAGGCCGACGATCTCGACGAGCGTGTCGACGTCGGCGATCTCGGTCCAGGTCACGCGACCACGGTACGCCGCCGGCGGCAGCGGCTCAGCGGGGCGTGACCACGCGCGCCGAGCCGCCGCCGCGCCGCTTCGGTTCGGCGACCACCGTGAGGCGCCCGCGCGGACCGATCTCGATGCCGGTGAAGGCCCCGATCTCGGCCGCGCTCGTGAAGGAGTCGCCCGACGGCACGAGGTCGTGGCCGTAGGCCGAGAGCGCGGCGTCGTAGCGCTCGAGGAAGGCCGGTTCGGCCGACACCGTGGCGGTGTTGCGCTGGGTGGCGCGCGGTGCGGCGACCGAGGCCGGCAGCGACATGCCCCGGTCGAGCCGGTTGAGCAGCACCTGCAGCACCGTGGTGATGATCGTCGAACCGCCCGGCGAGCCCACCGCGAGGAACGGCTTGCCGTTCGGCCGCAGCACGATCGTCGGCGACATCGAGCTGCGGGGGCGCTTGCCGGGCTGCAGCCGGTTGCGGTCGGCGGGGTCGTAGACCAGGCTGAAGTCGGTGAGCTCGTTGTTGAGCAGGAACCCACGGCCCGGGACGACGATGCCGGACCCACCGGTCTGCTCGATGGTCAACGTGTAGGACACGACGTTGCCCCACCGGTCGGCGGTGGTGAGGTGCGTGGTCGAGATGTTCTCGTTGTCCTCGTCGTCGGTGGCCCGCGTGGACGGCGTGGCGCAGCGGCCGTCGAAGCGGCGCACGTTGCCGGCCGGCACGGGCTTGGTCGCGGCCGTGTCGGGGTCGAGCCCGCAGGCCCGCTCGTCGGCGTACTTCTGCGACAGCAGCGTGTTGACCGGCACCTTCACCTTCGAGGAGTCGCCGACGTAGGCGGCCCGGTCGGCGAAGGCGAGTGCGCTGGCCTCGAGGTAGCGGTGCAGGTAGGCGGGGTTCGACAGGCGCCGGAGGTTGCTCTTCTCGAGGATGTTGAGCGCCTCGCCCACGGTGGTGCCGCCGCTGGACGACGGTGCCATGCCGAGCACGGTCATGCCGCGGTAGCGGGTGCGTGTGGGCGCCTGCACCTTCGCGCGGTAGCGACGGAAGTCGACCGGACGCAGGTAGCCGCGCGGCACGGGCAGGTCGGTACCGGGCGCGACCGGTGGCGTGCGCACCGTCTTGGAGATCTGGCGCGGCAGCGCGCCCCGGTAGAACAGCTGCGGGTCACGCCCGAGCTTGCGGTAGGTGCGCGCGAGATCGGGGTTCTTGAACCGCGACCCGACCCGCGGCAGCGCACCGCCCTCGAGGAACAGCTTGCGGGTGGAGGTGAACGCCCGGAAGCGCTCGACGTTGTCCTGGGTCTGCGAGCGGAACGTCGGGTCGACCACGAAGCCGCGCTCGGCCAGGCGCGCGCTCGGCTCGAGCATGCGGGCCAGCGGCCGGGTGCCCCACCGGCGCAGCGCCGTGCGCCACGTGGCCGGCGTGCCCGGCACGCCGACCGACACGCCGCTCGTCACGAGGTCGGGGGTGAACTCGTAGGGCTCACCGGTGGCCGGGTCGACGAAGGCGTTGCGCGGGATCGCGCTGGGCGCCGTCTCGCGGCCGTCGATGGTGTGGGTGCGCCCGGTGCGGCCGTCGTGGAAGACGAAGTAGCCGCCGCCGCCGACACCCGCGCTGTAGGGCTCGGTGACCCCGAGCGCCGCGGCGGTGGCCACCGCCGCGTCGACGGCGTTGCCGCCGCGGCGCAGGACGTTCAGACCGATGCGCGTGGCGTCGGGGTCGACCGACGTGACACCGCCGCCGCGACCGATCGCGGTGGCCCGCTTCGGCAGCTGCGGCGCCTTGGCCACGGTGGACGCGGTGGTCGTCGGGGTGTCGGTGGGCGCCGCGCCGGGGGTGGCGGGTGCCGGCGGCGGGGCGGTGACGACCAACGTGGTAGCGAGCGAGGTGCCGAGGACGGCGACGAGGGTGCGACGCATGGTGATCCTCCCGAGATCGAGGGCGTCCCCGCACCTTGCCACACCCCACCGACAGCTCGCCTCGACCCAGGGCGTCCCAACCGGTCGCGGTCAGTGGCCCGCGGCCACCGGAGCGTCGGACGCGACGCGGTTGGGCATCAGCAGTGCGAGCACCAGGACGGCGACGCCGAGCACGGCACCCACACCGAAGCCCCAGCGCATGCCGTCGACCAGGGCCTGGAGCTCGCCGGCCCCGGCTTGCGCCTGCGCCGTCGACCGGGCGGTGACCACGGCGATGACGACGGCGGTGCCGGCGGCGGCGGCGACCTGCTGCAGCGCGCCGAGGGTCGAGCTGCCGTGGGAGTACAGGTGCGGCGGCAGCGAGCCGAGGCTGAGGGTGAACACCGGCGTGAAGACCAAGGCGAGCGAGACCATGAGCAGCACGTGCACCGGCAGCAGCAACCACACCGAGAGGTCAAGGGTCACCTGGGTCAGCAGCGCCAGCGCGACCAGGATGCCGAGGGCACCGGGCACGAGCAGCGGACGCGCACCGAGCCGGTCGTAGACCTTGCCGACCTGGGGACCGAGCAGGCCCATGGCGAGGCCACCGGGCATCACCAGCAGTCCGGACTCGAGCTCGCTGAGACCGTGCACGTTCTGCAGGTAGAGCGGCAGCAGGATCATCGAGCCGAGCATCGCCATGAAGGCGACCGACATCAGCAGCAGGCCCTTGGCGAAGACCGGGTGCTGCAGGGTGCGCAGGTCGAGCAACGGCGTCCCGCTGCGCTGCAGCGAGAGCTGGCGCAGCACGAAGGCGACGATGGCGCCGACGCCCACGGCGATGGCCAGCCACGCGATCCAGGCCGGGTGGTCGTTCTCGGCCCCGAGCTCGGACAGGCCGTAGACGAACGGACCGAAGCCGATGGCGGAGAGCAGCACGCTCGTCCAGTCGATGTCGCCCGCCACGGTCTCGCCGACGTCGGTGAGGCGGCGCAGGCCGACGAGCGCGATGGCGATCGAGACCGGCAGCACGGCGAAGAACATCCAACGCCACGAGGCCACCTCGAGGATGAGGCCCGAGACGCTCGGGCCGAGCGCGGGTGCCACGGACATCGCGAGGGTGACGTTGCCCATGATCCGTCCGCGGTCCTGCTCGCGCACGATCGTCATCAAGGTGGTCATCAGCAGCGGCATCATGATCGCGGTGCCGGTGGCCTGCACGATGCGACCGGCGAGCAGCACCTCGAACGTGGGCGCGAGACCGGCGACGAGGGTGCCCGTGGCGAAGACCGCCATCGCCGAGCCGAAGGCCTGACGCGTCGTGACCCGCTGCAGGAACCAGCCGGTGACCGGGATGACCACGGCCATGGTGAGCATGAAGGCGCTCGTGAGCCACTGGGCGGTGGAGTTGCTCACCGAGAGGTCCGTGGTCAGGCGCGGGATCGCGTTGACCATGATCGTCTCGTTCAGGATCACGATGAAGGTGGCCGCGACGAGCCAGCGGAGCACGCCGTAGTCGGGCGCCTCGGCGTGGCTCAGGCCTGCGGGTGCGGTGGCCTCGGGCTTTGAGGCTTCGGGCGTCGTCGTCATAACGGGGTCGACCCTCTCAGGACCGAGGACTCATCGGCACGTGGATTACCACCGCGTGGGACTCCCGACCACGTCGTAGGTCGCGACGACGAACGCACCGTTGCGGGCGACGTCGCTCAGGCGGAGGTCGCAACGGCGTGGGAACAGCGGCCGGCCCGCCCCGAGGGTGACGGCGGCGATCGACACGATCGCCTGGTCGAGCATGCCGGCCTCGGCGAGGTCGGCCGCGAGGGCGCCGCCGCCCACCACCCAGACGTCGCGGTCGCCGGACGCCGCCTCGATCGCGTCCCGGTGATCGGCCGGCGCCCCCTGCACGAAGGTGATCCCCTCGCCGAGCGGCTCGAGCTCGCGGTGGGTGAAGACGAAGCACGGCATCGCGTAGGCCCACCGCTCGCCGGAGCTGCGCAGGTGGTCGCCGATCCAGGCGTAGGTCGTGGCGCCCATGACCATCGCGCCGACGTCGGCCATGAAGGCGTCGTGGGAGCCCGGCCCGTCCTCGTCGTGCTCCTGGACGAACAGCCAGGCGAGCGAGTCGTGCTGGTCGGCGATGAAGCCGTCGAGCGAGCTGGCGGTGTAGTAGCGGTAGCGGGTCATCGGTCCTCCTCGTGCTCGGTGCGGCCGCGGAGCCACATGATCGGGTCGCCCTCGTCGACGGTGCGGCCGCTCGCGCGCAGCATGAGGCGCACGAGCTGTCGGCGGTAGGCGGCGTAGGTGAGGTTGTGGGCGAGCACGCTGCTCATCACGAAGCTCTCGGGCGGGTCGCACAGCGCGTCGACGAGCACGTCGTCCCACGCACCGCGGCGCTCGACGTCGCGCCACACGGCGCGCCAGCGCGGCGCGACGGCCTCGTGGCGTGCGACGAGGGCGGCGACGTCGTCGCCCCCGCGGACCGGGTGGTCGGCGCCGTCGATCGCGGCGAGCCAGACCTCGCGGCTCCGCACCAGGTGCTCGAGCACGACGGCGATCGAGCCCTCCCCGCCGTCCCAGGCCGTGACGAGCGCACCGGGCAGGTGCTCGTGGCGGTAGACGTCGTCGTCGAGGCCCTTGGCCTCGTCGAGCAGGAGCCGGGTGTCGTCGAGGTCGTGGCCGACCATCGTCTCGGTGACCGGGTTCATCGGACGCTCCGTCGTGTGGACCCACAGCGACGTGGGCGGGTGGAAGTGGATGCCGTTGGGGGCGGGGAGCCAGTGGTCGCCGGGCCTGGACGGCGTGGCGCTCGGCGGGTGCCCGAACCCGCGGGCGTAGGCCCGGGCGAAGCCCTCCACCGATCCGTAGCCGGCCGCGAACGCCGCGTCGGTCACGCTGGTCCCCCGGCGCAGCTGCCAGGCGGCCCGCTCGAGCATCACCCGTCGCCGCATGGCCACCGGGGCCTCGCCCGTGCCGCGTCGCAGCACCCTGCTGAAGTGGAACGGCGACGAGTACGCCCGCCCGGCCATGGCGCCGAGGTCGTCGTTGTCGTCGTCCAGCACGGCGTCGAGCAGCTCGCGCAGGCGGTCGCGTCCGGTCATGACTCCATCGTGACGGCGCGCGAGGCCGGCCGCCCGACCGATCTTGCTCGGTGCCCGGCCGCCACCGCGCCTAGCGCACCGCCTCGACCGCGGCCAGCGCCCGGTCGACGCGGTCGTCGGCGTCGGACGGCACCCAGGTGATGCGCGGGTCCTTGCGCCACCACGCCAGCTGCCGCCGGGCGAACTGGCGGGTGGCGATCACCGTGCGCTCGCGCGCCTCGTCGAGGGTGAGCTCGCCGGCGAGGTGCGCGGCCGCCTGGCTGTAGCCGATCGCCCGCGCCGCGGTGCGGCCTTCGGCCAGGCCGTCGGCGAGCAGCCGCTCCACCTCGGCGACGAGGCCGTCGTCGTACATCCGGGCGACGCGGAGCTCGATCCGGCGGTCGAGCACGGCACGGTCGATCTCGACCCCGACCTGCACGGTGCGCGGGTCGAGGTAGGTCAGCTGGGGCAGCGAGGCCGAGAACGGCCGGCCGGTGAGCTCGACGACCTCGAGCGCGCGGACGACGCGGCGTCCGTTGTCGGGCAGGATGCGTGCGGCGGCCTCGGGGTCGGCCTCGGCGAGGCGGGCGTGCAGGGCCGCCGGGCCCACCCGGTCGAGCTCGGTCTCCCACCGGGCGCGGACGGCGTCGTCGGTGCCGGGGAACTCGAACCGGTCGAGGATCGCGCGGGTGTAGAGCGCCGACCCGCCGACCAGCACCGGCGTCGTCGAGCGCGCACGCAGGTCGGCCACCACTGCTCGCGCCCACTCCTGGAACTGCGCCACGGTGGCCGGCTCGCGCACCGAGAGCAGGTCGAGCAGGTGGTGCTCGATGCCTCGTCGCTCGGCGACCGGCAGCTTCGCGGTGCCGACGTCCATGCCCCGGTAGACCTGCATCGCGTCGGTGTTGACGACCTCGCCGCCGAGCCGCTCGGCGAGGTCGAGCGACAGCTCGCTCTTGCCGGCCGCCGTGGGCCCGACGACCGCCACGATCGGGGGCTCGACGGCGGCGGGCATGTCAGTAGTCTGGCCGTATCCCCACCGCACGCAGCACCGGGCACCGCAGGAGGACGTCATGGGCTTCATGGACAACATCAAGGGCAAGGTCGAGGACGCCGTCGACCAGCACGGCGACAAGATCGCCGACGGCATCGACAAGGCCGCCGACCTCGCCGACGACAAGACCGGCGGCAAGCACCACGACAAGATCGAGGGCGCGGCGAGCAAGGCCAAGGACGCCCTCGACAAGCTCGACGGCAAGAACGACGACCTCCGATGACCCAGCCGGTTCCCGAGGAGGACAACAAGGCCTTCGACCTCGACGAGCCGCCCCCGGGCGAGCACCCGAGCGAGGCGCCGGGCGACGGCGACGGCGCGCAGGCCGGCGCCGCCCAGCAGGAGGAGAACGCCGAGACCTCGCTCGACCAGCCGTCGCAGTGACGCAGCCGGTCCACGAGGGCACCAGCGACGACGCCGGCGAGGGCTACACCGAGACCTACGCGGCCGACCACGGCCGGTTCGTGGTGGTCCCCGCGGCCTACGTCTTCCTGCTGCGCACGGGCTCGTCGTGCGGGCGCACGAAGGTGCTCCTGCAGCTGCGCACGGGCACCGGCTACATGGACGACCACTGGGCGGCCGCGGCCGCGGGGCACGTCGAGCGCGGCGAGGACGCCGTCACGGCCGCGCGACGCGAGGCGCTCGAGGAGATCGGGGTCACCGACCTCGACCTCGAGTTCGCGACCTCCATGCAGCGCACCCGGCACGACCTGGCGATCGACGAGCGCATCGACTTCTTCTTCACCGCCCGGTCGTGGTCGGGCGAGCCGAGCATCGTCGAGGCCGCCAAGGCCGCCGACCTGCGCTGGTTCGCCCTCGACGAGCTGCCCGACCCCGTCGTCCCCCACGAACGGGTGGTGCTCGAGGCACTGCGCGACGGCACGATCGAGCCGTACACGACCTTCGGCTTCTGACCCGAGACCCCCGAGTGCAGGAGGCACGATGAGCGAGAGCCACGACCCCGGCCCCAAGCCCGACGCCGTGATCGAGCCGGGTGAGCCCAACCCCGGCGGTGTCGACGCGATGCCGCAGAGCGACGGCGTCGACGGCGAGGCCACCGACGGCGACCCGGTCCCGCGCGACCTCGACCCGGAGGACAACCCCGAGACCGGCGAGGTGCCGCTCGAGGTCAAGGAGGGCGAGGACACCTCCACCGAGGCGACCAAGGGGGACTCGTCGTCCGACGTCGAGCCCGAGGAGGAGTCGCCGGCCTGAGTGCGGCTACCCGAGCCGGCGCACGTCGAGCGTCGTCTCGACGGCGGCGCCGTCGGGTCCGCGCTCGACGAGGTAGCCGCGGGCCCGGTCGCGCTCGGTGAGCACCTCGACCATCTCGGTGCCGCGGTAGAGCAGCCCGGCGCCGTCGTCGGTGGCGTAGCCGGCCGGGAGGGTGCCGTCGGCGACCAGCCGGTGGTAGAGCGGACGCCGCTCGGCCTCGGAGTCGTAGTGCACGCCGTTGGAGTAGGGCAGGAACGCCAGCCCGTTGTCGATCGCGCGCAGCTCGGGCCCGAACGAGTCGGTGGTGCCACCGACGTGCCAGCAGATCGAGCCCGCGCTCACGCCCGTCAGCACCACCCCGGCCTGCCAGGCCGCGCGCATCGCCTCGCCCACGCCGTGCAGCTCCCACAGGGCGAGCAGTCCGGCGACGCTGCCGCCGAAGACCCACACGACGTCCTGCTCGAGCAGGTGGCCGGCGATGTCGGCGTGGTTGGGCATCGTGAACAGCTGCAGGTGCGAGCCGTGCCAGCCCTCGAGCGCCGCGATGTCGTAGAAGTTGCGCACGCCGTCGGCTGCGTCGCCGCCGGCGGTGCCGACGTAGCAGACCTTGGGCGCACGACCGTCGACGCCGGCGAGGTCGACGGCGTGGCGGGTCAGCGGCCCGGCGGCCCACCGGGTGCGCCGGCCGGGGACGACGCCACCCGAGGTGGCCAGGATGGTGGGGATGCCCGAGGTCACCCCCGCACGCTATCCGTTCGGCTCAGCGGCAGGCCGGGGCGTCCGGCAGTTGCGCCGGGACGCCGATCGTGGGCATGCCGAGCCCCACGCCCGCGGGCGCGGGCGCCTGGGTGCGGGCCTCCCACGCGTCGCCCGACCGGGTGCGCCGGGTCGACAGCACCCGATCGGCGACCAGGTGGTGCGGGGCGGCGTGGGTGATCTCGACGGTGGCGACGTCGCCGGGCCGGACGCCGCCGTCGGGGGCCGCGAAGTGCACGAGCCGGTTGTCGGGACCACGCCCCGACAGGCGACGGGTGGCGGTGTCCTTGCGGCCCTCGCCCTCGGCCACCATCAGCTCGACGGTGCGTCCGACCAACCGCTTGTTCTCGGCCCACGCGACCTCGTTGACCAGCGCGGCGAGGCGGTCGTAGCGGTCGCGCAGCACGTCGGCCGGCACCTGGTCGTCCATCGTCGCGGCCGGCGTGCCCGGACGCTTGGAGTACTGGAACGTGAAGGCACCGGCGAACCGGGCCTCGCGGACGACGTCGAGGGTGTGCTGGTGGTCCTCCTCGGTCTCGCCCGGGAAGCCCACGATGATGTCGGTGGTGATGGCGGCGTCGGGCATCGCGGCGCGCACGCGCTCGATGATGCCGAGGTACTTCTCGCGGCGGTAGGAGCGGCGCATCGCCCGCAGGAGCCGGTCGGAGCCCGACTGCAGCGGCATGTGCAGCTGGGGCATGACGTTGGGCGTCTCGGCCATCGCCTCGATGACGTCGTCGGTGAACTCGGCCGGGTGCGGGCTGGTGAACCGCACCCGCTCGAGGCCGTCGACGTCGCCGCAGGCCCGCAGGAGCTTGCTGAACGCCTGCCGGTCGCCGAACTCGACGCCGTAGGCGTTGACGTTCTGCCCGAGCAGCGTGACCTCGCTGACGCCGTCGGCGACGAGTGCGCGCACCTCGGCCAGCACGTCGCCGGGACGACGGTCCTTCTCCTTGCCGCGCAGCGCCGGCACGATGCAGAACGTGCAGGTGTTGTTGCACCCGACCGAGACCGAGACCCAGGCGGCGTAGGCGCTGTCGCGCTTGGTCGGCAGCGTCGACGGGAACACCTCGAGCGACTCGAGGATCTCGACCTGCGCCTCCTGCTGCGACCGCGCGCGGTCGAGCAGCGCCGGCAGCGACCCGATGTTGTGGGTGCCGAAGACGACGTCGACGTAGGGGGCCCTCTCGGTGATCGTGGCGCGGTCCTTCTGCGCCAGGCACCCACCGACGGCGATCTGCAGGTCGGGGTTGGCCGCCTTGACCGGCGCGAGGTGCGACAGGTTGCCGTAGAGCTTGTTGTCGGCGTTCTCGCGCACCGCGCAGGTGTTGAAGACGACGACGTCGGCCTGCTCGCCCGTGGGCGCCGCGGAGTAGCCCGCGTCCTCCAGCAGCCCGCTGAGCCGCTCGGAGTCGTGGACGTTCATCTGGCACCCGTAGGTGCGGACCTCGTAGGTGCGGGTCTCGGACGTGGCGCTCATGGCGGACCGAGTTTACGGCGCGACGGCCTCCGGGCGTGAACCGCGACGGGCCGCCGCCTCAGAGCAGCAGCGCCAGCAGCAGCCCGGCGGCCAGCACCATCAGGACGGCGAGCCCGCCGGTCCGCGCCCGCTGGTCGAGGTGGCGCCACGCCGCCGACCGGGCCGACCAGAGCAGGCCCGTGGCGAGCCCGAAGGGCAGCGCGACGAGGGCCGCCCCGCCCCACGTCGTGACCGAGTCGCCGTGCCGACCGTCGACGGCGTACCAGAGCAGGGCGACGACGAACCCGGCCAGCCAGCCGACCCCGAGGTCGCGCAGGAGCACGGTCACCGACGGGTCCACTGCAGCGAGGCCAGCGCGAGCAGGGCGCCGCCGGCGTAGAGCGCCCAGACGTCGCGGGTCACGAACGACAGCACCACGAACAACGCGCCCGGCACCGCGATCGGCGGGACGCGCGAACCGCGCCCGCGCTCGTCGTCCTCGTCGCCCATGGCGTCGAGCGTAGTGAGGCGCCCATGGCCTCGGGCGCGTAACGGTTGTCACGACCGGACCCGTCAGGGCGGGGTGGTGATAGCCCGAACGGACCGGGTACGGCTAGGGTCTGCGCCCATGACGGTGCAGGACGTGGGCGCACAGCCCGGCGCAGGGGGCACGACGGGCGAGCCGCTCGTGGTGCTCGAGGGCGTGAACAAGTGGTACGGCGACCTCCACGTGCTCAAGGACATCAACCTGTCCGTGAAGCAGCGCGAGGTCGTCGTCGTGATCGGGCCCTCCGGTTCGGGCAAGTCGACGCTGTGCCGCACGATCAACCGCCTCGAGACGATCGGCAGCGGCTCGATCACGCTCGACGGCCAGCCCCTCCCCGAGGAGGGCAAGCCACTCGCCCAGCTGCGCGCCGAGGTCGGCATGGTCTTCCAGTCGTTCAACCTCTTCGCGCACAAGACGATCCTCGAGAACGTCACGCTCGGGCCGATCAAGGTCCGCAAGAAGCCGAAGGCCGAGGCGGTCGCGAAGGCCCAGGAGCTGCTCGATCGCGTCGGTGTCGGGCACCAGGCCGCCAAGTACCCCGCCCAGCTCTCCGGCGGTCAGCAGCAGCGCGTCGCCATCGCCCGCGCCCTGGCCATGGAGCCGAAGGTCATGCTCTTCGACGAGCCGACCTCCGCGCTCGACCCGGAGATGATCAAGGAGGTCCTCGACGTCATGGTCGACCTCGCCGAGCGGGGCATGACGATGATCGTGGTCACCCACGAGATGGGCTTCGCCCGCACCGCCGCCGACCGTGTCGTCTTCATGGCCGACGGCGCCATCGCCGAGGAGAACGATCCCGAGTCGTTCTTCACCAACCCCCAGAGCGATCGGGCCAAGGACTTCCTCGGCAAGATCCTCAAACACTGAAACCAAGGAGAAGTGGATGCGGTTCACGAGGTTCAAGGCAGCGGCCGCGGTGATGGCGCTGGCCGGATCCCTGGCTGCCTGCGGTAGCGACGACGACGGCGGCAGCGACCCGGAGGTCGTCGAGGACGCCGAGTTCGAGGCCGGCACCACGATGGCCGAGCTCAGCGAGCAGGGCTCGATGACGGTGGGCACCAAGTTCGACCAGCCCGGCTTCGGCCTCCAGGGGCTCGACGACGCCCCCGAGGGCTTCGACGTCGAGGTCGCCAAGATCATCGCCGGTGCGATGGGCATCTCCGAGGACAACATCACCTGGGAGGAGACGCCGTCCGACATCCGCGAGCAGGTGATCGAGGACGGCACGGTCGACATGGTCGTGGCGACCTACACCATCAACGAGGAGCGCGCCCAGCGCATCACGTTCGCCGGCCCGTACTACAACGCCGGCCAGATGCTGATGGTGCTGTCGGACAACGACGCCATCAACGGTCCTGACGACCTCGCGGCCAACCCCGACGCGAAGGTCTGCTCGGTCACGGGCTCGACGCCGTCGGAGCAGATCAAGGAGTACCTCGCCTCCGACGACCAGCTCGTGCTCTTCGACGTCTACGACAAGTGCGCCGACGCGCTGAGCAACGGCCAGGTCGACGTCGTCACCACCGACAACGTGATCCTCGCCGGCTTCGTCAGCGAGTCCGACGGCGAGTTCAAGCTGGTGGGCGAGCAGTTCACCGAGGAGCCGTACGGCATCGGCATCGAGAAGGGCGACGTGGCCTTCTGCGAGTTCATCAACCAGACGCTGCAGGACAACCAGGACGCCTACGTCGAGGCGTGGGAGTCGACGGCCGGACAGGTCGAGGGAGCCGAGACGCCCGAGCTCCCCGAGCCCGCCCCCTGCTCCTGATCCTCACCGGTCCAGCCGGTTCACGACCCCGGGCACGTGGGGGACGAGACCTCGTCCCCCACGTCCCCTGACCCCGAAGGAGTCCCGTGGAAGCGGTGACCGAGAACCTCGACCTGTACTGGTCGGGCTTCCTCCGCTCACTCGGCATCTGCCTCTGGGCGATGGTGGGCTCGCTCGTGCTCGGAGCACTGATCGCGGCGTTCCGGGTCTCGCCCGTGGCGTCGTTGCGCGCGTTCGGCACGGCGTGGGTCAACGTGCTGCGCAACTGCCCGCTCACCGTCGTGCTCTTCTTCATGGCCTTCGGGCTGCCCGAGATCGGCATCAACCAGTCGTTCTACTTCTTCGGCGTCGCCGGGCTGGTGCTCTACACCTCCGCCTTCGTCTGCGAGGCGATCCGCGCCGGCATCAACTCGGTGCCGGCCGGCCAGGCCGAGGCCGCCCGGGCGATCGGGCTCACCTTCACCCAGAACCTGGGCTCGGTGATCATGCCCCAGGCGCTGCGCACGTCGGTGCCGCCGGTGGGCAGCGTCATCATCGCGATGTTCAAGAACAGCGCGGTGGTCGGCGCCTTCGGCGTCGGACGCGACCTCTACAGCGTGGGCCGCGACCTGACCAGCGCCCAGGGCTACTCCTACATCCCGGTGCTCCTCGGCGTCGCCGTCGGCTACCTCATCATCACCCTGAGCGCCGGCGCGCTGCTCGGGGTCCTCGAGCGCAAGGTGGCGATCGTCCGATGACCTCCGTGCTGTACGACGAGCCCGGCCCCCGCGCCCGCCGGCGCGCCCGCATCGCCACGGTCGTCGGGCTCCTGCTGATCCTCGCGCTCGTGGCCGTCGCCGTGCGGCGCCTCGACGAGCGCGGTCAGTTCGAGCGCGAGCTCTGGGCTCCCCTGATCGACCCCTCCGACGAGACGTTCCCGAGGGTCTGGGAGCTGATCGGCCAAGGCGTGGTCGCCACGCTGACCGCCGCCGGGCTCGCCATCGCGGCCTCGATCGTCGTCGGCATCCTCCTCGGCACGGCGCGGATGCTGACCGGCCGCGCGGGCCGCGTGCCCATCGTGGGCTTCATCGAGCTCTTCCGCGGACTGCCGGTGATCATCACCATCGTCTTCGTCTGGCGCGCGTTCGAGGAGCTCGGCATCGACATCGGGTTCCTGCCGGGTGACGACGGGCTGTGGTACCTCGTCATCGGGCTGACGCTCTACAACTCGGTCATCATCGCCGAGATCTTGCGAGCGGGTGTGCAGTCGTTGCCGTCCGGGCAGCGCGAGGCCGCGTTGGCCGTCGGCATGTCCGAGCGCACGACCATGCGCCTCGTCCTGCTTCCCCAGGCGTTCCGCGTGATGCTGCCGGCACTGATCAGCCAGCTCGTCGTGGTGCTCAAGGACACCTCGCTCGCTGCCCTGGTCGCGCTCTACACCGAGACGCTCCGCACCGGACAGCGGCTCTACCAGACGCTCGACAACCCCATCCAGGTCCTCTTCGTCATCGGGGTGCTCTTCATCGTCGTCAACTACACGCTGTCCAAGATCGCGGTCTGGGTCGAGCGACGGTTGAGCCGCTCGACGACGACCAGCGGCGACGCTGCCGCGGTGAAGGCCGCTGGAGGCGCCGGCAGCATCGGCTAGGTCGTCGGGCGCGGGGTGACGTAGAGCTTGATGACGCCCTCGATGACGACGGTGCCGTCGTCGCGGACGCCCTTGACCCGGACGTCGACGTGCGGGTCGTCGCCGGCCCACTGCTCGGGGTCGGTCTCGGCGCTGCAGGTGATGTCGCTGGTCGCCTTGGCCGTGTAGCGGATGTCCATCCCCTCGGGGATCCAGCGCTTGTCGGCCGGGATCGTGGCCTCGGCGAGCGCCCCCATGGCGGCCTCGAGCCCGTTGCACAACGCGATGGCGTGCACGGTGCCGAGGTGGTTGTGCACGCCGCGCCGCTTCGGGATGACCAGCTCGGCGTAGTCGGGGCGGATCTCGACGAAGCGCGGTCGGATCGAGGCGAAGTAGGGCGCCTTCTGGCTGAACAGCAGCGAGAACACGCGCTTGCCGACGACGTCGCCGACGACGGGCAGGCCGCTGGCCGTGCGCCACAGGGAGAGGACCTGGCTCATGCGGCCAACATTACCGCACGGTAACTTCAGTCGTCAGGGCCACCGCCAGCCCGCGAGACCGGCGCGCCGCGAGGGCGTCTCGGTGCGCGTCGAGGGTGCGCGGAGCGAGGTACGAGCGGAGCGTGCGCTCGGCGTGTGCCGAGACGGCCTGAAAAGCGGCGCGCGACGCGCGAGCGGAGCGAGCGCCATCAAACACAGCGCCATCAGGACAGACCGATGACCAGCTTCTCCAGGTGCTCGAGCTGCTCGTCGGTGACCCCGCCGGCGTGGTCGATGCTCGAGCGCCACTCGGCGGCGACGAGTGCGAAGCCGGCGCGGTCGAGCGCGCTCGAGACGGCCTTGATCTGGTTGAGCACCTGCGAGAGGTCGCGCTCCTCCTCGATCATCCGGAGCACGCCGGCGAGCTGTCCCTGCGCCCGCTTGACCCGGTTGACGACCGCGGTCCGGTCGCTCACTGCTACTGCCATGGTGTCTCCTCGTGCGTGCCTCCCGAGCTCGGCGGCGGTCCCACGACGCGTTTCGGTGGACGTCGAGGTCGCAAGCACAACGCGGCGACACCCCCGGGGGTTACGGGCGCGACCCCATCGGTTCGGACAGGTGTCAAGACATCACCCCGAGGGCGCGAGCAGCTCGACCCGGTTGCCGTGGGGGTCGACGGTGTGCACGCGCACGTAGCCCGGGAAGGTGAACCGCTCGGTGTCGACGGCGTCGTGGCCGGCGTCGCGCAGCCGGGACACCACACGGTCGAGCGCCGCCTCGTCGTCGACCACGAAGGCGGGGTGGGCCTTGCGGGCGGGCACGAAGGGATCCTCGACGCCCACGTGCAGCTCGGCGACGACCTCGCCGGTGGCATCGTGGGCACGGAACCACGCGCCGCCGCGCCCGCGCAGCGGCTCGGGCTTGTCGACCTCGACGAGGCCGAGCGTGTCGGCGTAGAACGCGCGGACGGCGTCCTCGCCGCCGGGCGGGCAGGCGACCTGGACGTGGTGGAGCCTCATGCGAGCCCCTCGGTCCGGGCGACGGCGAAGACCCGGCGGAAGGGCAGCACGACGGTCCCGTCGGACCGGACGGGGTAGGCCTCGGCGAGGCGGCGCTTGAACTCCGCCTCGAAGGCCGGGCGGACGTCGTCCGGGAGCGCCTGGAGGGTGGGTCGGGCGCCGGTGGCGCTGACCCAGGTGAAGACCGGGTCGGGGCCGGTGAGCACGTGCAGGTAGGTCGTCTCCCAGACGTCGACCGCGCACCCGAGGGCGGTCAGGGCGTCGAGGTAGTCGACGGGGTCGTGGCTCGAGGGGTGGGCGACGCCGGCGACGTGCTCGGCGTAGGGCGCCTCGGCCGCCAGCTCGGCGCGGATGGTGTGGCTCGGCTCGCCGAAGTTGCCGGGCACCTGGACGGCGAGCCAGCCGCCCGGGGCCACCGAGCCGACGAGGTCGGCCAGCAGGTCGAGGTGTCCGGGCACCCACTGCAGCGTCGCGTTGGAGACGAGGACGTCGACGCGGTGCCCGCCGTCGACCCAGGCCCGGAGGTCCTGGACCTCGAACCGGACGTCACCGTCGCCACGCCGCGCGGAGGCGATCATCTCGGCACTGCTGTCGACGCCGGCGACGTCGGCGCCCGGCCAGCGCTCGGCGAGGAGGCGGGTGAGGTTGCCGGGACCGCAGCCGAGGTCGACGACGGTGGCGGGCGCGGTGGCGCCGACGCGCGCGACGAGGTCGACGAACGGCCGCCCGCGCTCGTCGCCGTAGGTGAGGTAGCGGTCCGGGTCCCAGGTGGGCGATGTCTTGGTCATGAGAATCTTGATATCAAGATTCTCGACGTATGGCTAGAGTAGGGCGGGTGCAGGACGGGACGAGGGACGAGGTCGACGACCTGGTCGAGGCGTGGGCGCGCGAGCGCGACGACCTCGACCTCGAGCCCGTCGCGGTCTTCTCGCGCATCTCCCGGCTCTCGCGCCACCTCGACCTCGCCCGCCGCCGGGCCTTCAGCGCCCACGGCATCGAGTCGTGGGAGTTCGACGTCCTGGCCGCCCTGCGCCGCGCCGGCGCGCCCTACGAGCTCTCCCCCGGTCGCCTGCTGCGCGAGACGCTCGTGACCAGCGGCACGATGACCAATCGCGTCGACCGGCTCACCTCGCGCGGACTCGTCGAGCGCAACCCCGACCCGACCGACCGGCGCGGCGTCCTCGTGCGGCTGACGCCCGAGGGGCAGGCGTGCGTCGACGGCGCCTTCGAGGCCCTCCTCGACGCCGAGCGAGTGCTGCTCGCCGGCCTGCCGCAACGCGACCAGGTTCGGCTCGCCGTCCTGCTCCGCACCCTCCTCGCCCCCTTCGGCGACGAGGCGGGGTAGCTAGTCCAGCAGCTCGGCGGCCTCGAGCCACTCCAGCTCGAGGGTCTCCTTCTCGGCGCGGACGGCGTCGAGCTCGGCGCCGAGCGAGGCCAGCTTCTCGTAGTCGCTGAGGTGGGCGGCGAGGTCGGCGTTGAGCGCGGTCTCGCGCTCGGTGAGGCGCTCGAGGGCCTTCTCGAGGCGGGCGAGGGTCTTGCGTGCGGCCCGCTCCTCGGCCGAGCCGGTCTTGGCACGGGCCTGCTCGACGGCGGCCGCGGACGACGTCGGCGTGGTGGAGGCCGGCTGCGCCGCACGACGCTCCAGGTACTCGTCGACACCGCGCGGCAGCATGGACAGCTGGCCGTCGCCGAGCAGCGCCCAGACCGAGTCGGTGACCCGCTCGAGGAAGTAGCGGTCGTGCGAGACCACGAGCAGGGTGCCCGGCCAGCCGTCGAGGAAGTCCTCGAGCACGGTGAGGGTCTCGATGTCGAGGTCGTTGGTGGGCTCGTCGAGCAGCAGCACGTTGGGCTCGGTGAGCAGCAGCTTGAGCAGCTGGAACCGGCGTCGCTCGCCACCGGAGAGGTCGCCCAGGCGGGCGGTGAGCCGGTCGCCGGTGAAGCCGAAGCGCTCGAGCATCGACGTCGCGGTGATCTCGCCGCCGCCGGCGACGGCCGTCACCCGCCGGATGCCCTCGACGGTGGGCAGCACCCGGCCATCGGGGTCGACGTCGTCGAGGTCCTGGGTCAGGTGGGCCAGCGCGACGGTCTTGCCGTGCTTGACCCGTCCGGACGACGGCGCCAGCAAACCCGAGACCAGCTTCAGCACCGACGTCTTGCCCGCGCCGTTGACGCCGACGATGCCCACCCGGTCACCCGGGCCGAGCCGCCACGTCGCGTCGGCGAGCAGCCGTCGCTCACCGCGGGTGAGGTCGACGTGCTCGAGGTCGATCACGTCCTTGCCGAGGCGCTGGGTGGCGAAGCGCTGCAGCTCGAGGCGGTCGCGCGGCGGGGGGACGTCCTCGATCAGCCGGTTGGCGGCGTCGATGCGGAACTTGGGTTTGGCCGTGCGGGCTGGAGCACCGCGGCGCAGCCAAGCGAGCTCCTTGGTCGCCAGGTTGCGACGCCGCTGCTCGGTGGCGTCGGCCTGTCGCGAGCGCTCGGCCTTGGCGAGCACGAAGGCCGCGTAGCCGCCCTCGTAGACGTCGACGGCGCCGTCGTGCACCTCCCAGGTGTACTGGCACACGGCGTCGAGGAACCAGCGGTCGTGCGTGACCACGACCAGCGCCGACGGCCGGCGGCGCAGGTGCTCGGCCAGCCAGGCGACGGCCTCGACGTCGAGGTGGTTGGTCGGCTCGTCGAGCACGATCAGCTCGTGGTCGCCGAGCAGCAGCGCGGCCAGGGCACAGCGACGGCGCTCACCACCGGAGAGCCCGTGCACCGCGCGGTCGAGGGTGACGCCGGCGAGCAGCTCGGTGACGATGCCGCGCATGGTCGCGTCTGCGGCCCACTCGTGGTCGGCCCGCCCGCCGAGCACGGCCTCGCGCACCGAGTGGGTGTCGTCGAGCTCGTCGCCCTGGTGCAGGTAGCCGACGAGCAGGCCGCGGCTGCGCGAGACGCGGCCGGTGTCGGGTTCCTCGATGCCGGTCATCACCTCGAGCAGCGTGGTCTTGCCGTCGCCGTTGCGCCCGACGATGCCGATGCGCTCGCCGGCGCCGATGCCCAGCGAGACGTCGCTGAGCAGGGGGCGGACGCCGTAGGACTTCGACACGCCCTGGAGGTTGAGCAGGTTGGTGGTCTCAGACATGGTCGGGCACCACGTGGGCTCCGGCGACCGCACCGTTCGCCACGAGGACGACGGGGCTGCCGCTGCGCATCAGGGCACCGGCGAGGTCGCGTGAGTGGTCGGCCGACTCGCACAGGAACACGACCGTGGGCCCCGAGCCGGAGACCAGGCCGCGCAGCGCACCCTCCGACTCGCCGTGGTCGATGAGTCGCCCGAGGTCGGGTCGCAGGTCGATCGCTGGCTCCTGGAGGTCGTTGTGCAGGCTGCGTGCGAGGCTCACCGGCTGGCCGGTGCGCAGCGCCGAGAGCAGCGCCTCGGCCGACGGCGGCGTCGGGTCGGCGTCGGGGAAGAGCCGGTCGAAGTGGCGGTAGACCTCGGGCGTCGAGAGGCCGTCGCGATCGGGGACGATCACCCACCACCAGGTGCCGACGTCGGCCACCGGCTCGACGATCTCGCCGCGTCCGGTGCCGAGTGCGGTGCCGCCGATGAGCGAGAACGGGACGTCGCTGCCGAGCTCGGCGGCCAGGCGCAGGAGGTCGTCGTCGCTGGTGCGCAGGTCGTGGAGCCGGTCGAGCGCGACGAGGGCCGCCGCGGCGTCGGCCGAGCCGCCGGCGAGACCACCGGCGACGGGGATCGCCTTCTCGACCACGAGCCGGGCCGCGAGGTCGCGGCCGTGGTGCCGGCCGAGCAGCACGGCGGCGCGGTGGGCCAGGTTGTCCTCGTCGGCGGCCACGCTGGCCAGGTCGATCCAGTCGGTGCCGCCGAGCTCGACGCTCAGCTCGTCGTCGTGGTGCGCCGTGACGTCGTCGCACAGCCCGACCGCCTGGTAGACGGTCGTGAGCGGGTGGAAGCCGTCGTCGCGGGGGGCGCCGACACCGAGGTGCAGGTTGACCTTGGCGGCGGCGCGGACGGTGACCGGCTGGGTGCCGACGATCATCAGGTGAGTCCTTCGGCGATGCGGGCGAACTGCTCGACGTCGAGCATCTCGCCGCGGGTGAGGGGGTCGACGCCCGCGCCGGCGAGGGCGCGGTCGACGTCGCTGGCGGGGGCGAGGGTGCGCAGGGCACCACGCAACGCCTTGCGGCGGTGGGCGAACGCGGCGTCGACGACGGCGAAGACCTGCTCGCGCGTCGCCGCTGTGGACGGCGGCTCGCGGCGGGTCCAGGCGACCAGGCCCGAGTCGACGTTGGGCGTCGGCCAGAAGACAGTGCGTCCGATCGAACCTGCGCGTCGGACGTCGGCGTACCAGGCGGCCTTGACCGACGGCACGCCGTAGGTCTTCGAGCCGGGCGCGGCCGCGAGCCGGTCGGCCACCTCGGCCTGCACCATCACGAGGCCGCGCTCGAGGCTGGGCAGGAGCGCGAGCAGGTGCAGCAGCACGGGCACCGACACGTTGTAGGGCAGGTTGGCCACGAGCGCGGTGGGCGCCGGGCCGGGCAGCTCGGTGACCCGCATCGCGTCGGCGAGCACGAGCTCGAACGCCGCCACCTGGTCGGGGGCGTGCTCGGCGATCGTGGTCGGCAGCCGCGAGGCCAGCTTGTCGTCGACCTCGATGGCGACGACCCGGCGTGCCACCTCCAGCAGCGCCAGGGTGAGCGAGCCGAGCCCAGGGCCCACCTCGACCACGACGTCGTCGGGCCCGATGCCGGAGGAGGCCACGATGCGCCGCACCGTGTTGCCGTCGATAACGAAGTTCTGCCCGCGCTGCTTGGTCGGACGCAGGTCGAGCTCGTCGGCCAGTCGACGCACGTCGGCCGCCCCCAGGAGTCGAGGACTCCCAGGAACGGCCGATGTCATGCGGGTCAGGCTATCTGCGGGCGCTCCGGGTCAGCGGGGCAGGCCGAGCTTGGCCGCGCAGCCGGGCCACGAGCCGTAGCCGCCGGTGGCGTCGCGCAGACGCTCGGCGACGGCGATCTGGGCCTCGCGCGAGTTGTCGCTCGGCAGGCCGCTGCCGCCGTAGGCCTGCCAGGTGCCGAGGTTGAACTGCAGGCCGCCGTAGTAGCCGTTGCCGGTGTTGATGGCCCAGTTGCCGCCGGACTCGCACTGGGCGAGGCGGTCCCAGACGGTGTCGCCACCGCTGAAGTCGGCCGGCGCCGGCTCGGGCTCAGGCTCCTGGGTGCCGACGCGGACGACCTCGTCGACCGGCTCGCGCGTGACGCTCTGGCGCAGCACGACGCGCTTGGTGACCTTGCCGTTGACGCGGACGACGCGGTAGACGACGTCGCGCGCACCCTCTCGGCCCTCGGTCTCGACCTCGGTCTCGCCCTGCATCATCGAGTCGTCGTCCTGCTCCACGGTGTCGAAGCCGATGGCCTCGCCGTCGACCTTCTTGCGGGTCCACTGGACGTCGGTGTAGACGATCTTGGTGCCGCTGGCGAGCGCGGTCTCGCGGGCCGGCTCGACCCGGTCGAGCTTGTCGAGCGAGACGCCGGACTGCCGCAGGGCGTCCTCGACGGTGAGGGCACGCACCCACGTCTTGACCGGCTTGCGTCCGGCGAGGCGGAGCACGACCTGCTTCGAGGTGACCACCTCGAGCGCGACGCCGCCGCGCTCGATGGGCGTGCCGCGGTCGAGGTCGAGGCGGGCGTTGGTGTAGGCGGTGCCGATCTCGCCCAGGGCTGAGTCGACGTCGGTGGCGGTGACCCAGTGGGTCGACTCCTCGCCGTCGACGGTCAGGGTGATCGGGCGGCCGTAGCGGACGCTGATCCGCGTGCCGTCCTCGATGGACTCGTCGAGCCCGGGAGCGACGAGGTCGTGCTCACCGATCTCGATGCCCTCGTCGTCGAGCACGTCGGCGACGGTGTCGGCAGAGGTCGAGATGTCGCGGGCCTCGCCGTCGACGGTCACGGTGACGTCGTCGCGCAGCGAGGCGTAGCCGACGGTGGTGCCGGCCACGGCGGCGGCCACGAGGGCCACCAGGCCGCCCAGGACCAGGCGGCTGCGCGCGGCCCGGGCGAAGAAGGAAGAACCGCTCTCGGCGGTCAGCGCGGTCGGGACGCCAGCGCTCTCAGGGGTGTGGGTCGGGTGCTCATCGGCGGTCATCTGGTTCCGAACGTCGTGCTCCCCGGGCCTCGGGCGACCGGCACCCCGGGCCGCGCGGGACCCGTCTCGGGACCCGTTCGCCGGGTGTCGGGACGAGGTCCCGACGCGCGCCGGACGGGTCTTCCCGATCCCGGCCAACCGCACCAGAAGACCAGCGACCGCCGACGGAATGCAAACTCGCCGGGCCGGTTCTGGACTCCCACGTGGTCAGCGTCACGCCTCGTTCGTCACATCGGTCACGACAGTCGCTCCCGCCCCACGACGGGCCTACCAGCCGCCGCCGAAGGCCCGCTCGGTGTTCGCGTCGATGGCGGCGCAGAGGGTCTCGAGGTCGTCGCCGCGCACGTCGGCCATCGCCCGGACGGTGAGCGGCACCAGGTAGGAGGCGTTGGTGCGCCCCCGGTGCGGGGTCGGGGTGAGGTAGGGAGCGTCGGTCTCGACGAGCACCCGGTCGAGCGGGGTGACCACGAGCGCGTTGCGCAAGGGCGCTGCGTTCTTGAACGTCACCGTGCCGGCGAACGACAGGTGCGCGCCGCGGTCGAGGCAGGCGCGGGCGAAGTCGGCGTCACCGGAGAAGCAGTGCATCACCCAGCGCTCGGGCGCACCCTCGTCGTCGATGATCCGCAGGACGTCGTCGTGCGCGTCGCGGTCGTGGATGACCAGCGTCTTGTCGAGCCGCTTGGCGATGTCGATGTGCGCACGGAAGGAGTGCTCCTGCGCCGCGCGTCCCTCCTCGCCGGTGCGGAACGTGTCGAGCCCGGTCTCGCCGACCGCCCGCACCTTGTCGTGCGCGCCGGCGAGCCGCTCGATCTCGTCGAGCGCCTCGTCGAGCCGGCCGGCGTCGGCGAGGCGGGGCGCCTCGTTGGGGTGCAGCGCCACGCCGGCGACGAGCGCGTCGTGCGTGGCCGCGGCCTCCACCGCCCAGCGCGCGCCCGGCAGGTCGCAGCCGATCTGCACGATGCGGGGGACGCCGACCGCCGCGGCGGCGGCGATGGCCGCCGTCGGGTCGACGGGCTCGTCGTCGCGGGCGATGTCGAGGTGGCAGTGGTTGTCGACGACCGGGTGCGGCAGCGGCTCGGGGGCCGGCGGACGCTCGCTCATGCCGCCTCCACCGAGCGCACCCGGTCGAGGATCGCCGCCGCGAGCGGCTCGGGGGCGTGCGCGGGCACCCAGTGGCTGATGCCCTCGAGCACCACGAGCTCGTAGGGGCCTCTCGCCCACCGGGCGGTGAGGTCGACGCCCGTGCGGCCGAGGGCAGCGTCGCCGTCGCTCCACACCATCGTGGTCGGCACCTCGACGTAGGGCCGGTCGAGCGAGGCGTCGGGCAGGAACATCCCGCGGTAGTAGCCGAGCCCACCGGGCAGGGCGCCGTCGTCGACGACCTCGGCACGGAAGCGCTCGACGTCGGCCGTCGTCATGCCGGCGCGCCGCAGGAGTGCGTCGAACCGCCGTGGCGAGCGGGTCGCGAGCCGCTCGGGCAGCCGCGGCACGGCGAACGCGAGCATGTACCAGGACTTCAGGGCCTGCGACGACCGGACGAACGAGGCGACGAAGGCCCGCGGGTGCGGCACCGACACCGCCGTCCAGGTGCGGACGACGTCGGGCCGCTGCGCCGCGACCAGCCAGCCGACGGCGGCGCCCCAGTCGTGGCCGACGAGGTGCACGGGCCGCCCGACGGCGTCGACGAGCGCGACGACGTCGGCGACGAGCTCGCCCATGCGGAAGTCGCGGCGACGGGTCGGCCGAGCGCGGGGCGAGTAGCCGCGGGTGTCGGGGGCGAGGGTGCGGTAGCCCTCGGCGTGCAGCAGCGGCGCGACGAGCCGCCAGCACGTGGCGCGCTCGGGGAACCCGTGCAGCAGCACGACGACGTCGCCGTCGAGGGGCCCCTCGTCGAGCACGTCGAAGGTCAGCCCGCCGCGGGAGAACTCCGTGATCCGGGCAGGCGTCGCCGTCATGCGCCGTGCACCAGGTTGTAGACCTCGCGCTTCGGCACGCCGGCCAGGCGGGCCACCTCGACGATCGCGTCCTTGCGGCTCATGCCCTGATCCTCCCGCTCGGCGACGGCGGCGCGCAGGTCGGCCTCGTCGGTCGAGACGAGGCGCACCTCCTCGGCCCCCTGGACGACGAGCGTCACCTCGCCCCGGACGCCGGCCTCGGCCCACGCCGCGAGCTCGGCGAGGCCGCCGCGGCGGACCTCCTCGTGGGTCTTGGTCAGCTCACGGCACACGGCACCCGGCCGCTCGCCGCCCCACGCCTCGGCCATCGCGGCCAGGGTCGCGGCGGTGCGGTGGGGGGCCTCGAAGAAGACCATCGTGCGCTGCTCGGCGGCCAGCCCCGCGAGCCGCCGCGACCGCTCCCCCGCCTTGCGCGGCAGGAAGCCCTCGAAGCAGAACCGGTCGACGGGCAGCCCCGAGACGGTGAGCGCCGTCAGCACCGCCGACGGGCCCGGCACCGCGGTCACGTGGACGCCGGCCGCGACCGCGGCGGCCACGAGCCGGTAGCCGGGGTCGGAGACGCTCGGCATGCCGGCGTCGGTGACGAGCAGGACCCGCTGCCCCTGCAGCAGCGCCTCGAGCAGGGTTGGGGTGCGCTGCTGCTCGTTGCCCTCGAAGTAGGACACGACCCGCCCGGCGACGGTGACGCCGAGGTCGGTGGTGAGCCGCTTGAGCCGCCGGGTGTCCTCGGCGGCGACCACGTCGGCGCTCGCGAGCTCGTCGGCGAGCCGTGGCGGCGCGTCGGCCACCCGCCCGATCGGCGTCGCGGCCAGCACCAGCACTCCCCCGTCGACGTCCCTACCGGGGTCCTCCGTGCTGCTCACGCCTCGATCCTCTCAGCCCTGGTCGCGGAACGTAGGCTTCGGGCTCGTGACGTCGCTGCAGGAGACCCCGGAGGAGACCGGGCTCTCGGCGACGGCGTCCGGACAGCCGGTGCCGACCGCGTGGCAGCGCACCCGCACGCGCCTCCGCTCCCTCGACGACCGGTGGACGTCGTGGGGCGCCGCGCTGGCCCTGACGCTGATGGCGTTCGGCATGCGGCTGTGGCGCCTCGGCGAGCCCGACCGGTTCGCCTTCGACGAGACCTACTACGCCAAGGACGCCTGGGGCCTGCTCAACCAGGGCTACGTGCGCAACTACCAGGACAAGGTCGACGGCCTCGACATCAACGACGCCATCATGGCCGGCAACACCCAGGGCATCTGGGGCGACGGCCCGTCGATGGAGGTGCACCCCGAGGCCGGCAAGTGGATGATCGCCGTCGGCGAGCAGCTGTTCGGCATGGACCCCTTCGGCTGGCGCTTCTCCGCCGCGGTCGTCGGCTCGCTCATGGTGCTCGTCATGTGCCGCCTGGCGCGCCGGCTCACGGGCTCGACCGTGCTCGGCCTGCTCGCCGGTCTGCTGCTGGCCTTCGACGGCCTGCACTTCACGCTGTCACGGCTCGCGCTGCTCGACATCTTCCTGGCGTTCTGGCTGCTGTGCGGCGTGGCCGCCATCGTCAACGACCGCGACTGGTACCGCCGCCGGCTGGCCCGCCTCGCCGGCGACCGGCCGGTCGACGACGCCGACGCGACGTCCGGTTGGGGGCCGGTGCGCGGCCTGCTGTTCCGCCCGTGGCTGCTCACCGCCGGCGTCTGCTTCGGCCTCGCGATCGGCACCAAGTGGACGGCGATGTACCCCCTCGCCGCGTTCGGCCTGCTGGTCTGGCTGTGGAGCGCGGGCGCGCGCCGCTCGTTCGGCGTCCGCTGGGCGGTGCTGCGCTCGGCGCTGGTCGACGGGTTCCCGGCGTTCGTGCAGCTCGTGCTCGTGGCCGGGTTCGTCTACGTCGTGTCGTGGACCGGCTGGCTCGTGCACGCGAACGAGTACGAGCAGTCGCTGTCGTCGACGCAGTACACCGGCTTCTACGAGGACAACGGCTGCACCACGGGCGAGGACGGCGAGAAGACGCCCGACAACCTCAGCGACGACGCCGCCACGTGGCCCACCGCCACCGAGCCCGACGCCTCGGGTCTCGGCGAGGTCGTGCAGTCGCTGCGCTCGCTGTACTACTACCACCAGGACGTCTTCACCTTCCACACCCACTACCTGAACTGCAGCTCGCACGTGTACCAGTCACAGCCGTCGGGCTGGCTGCTGATCAACCGTCCCGTCGGCGCGGCCACCGACCTCGACGCGCGCCCCAACCCTCAGTGCACCGAGGACGACAACTCCGGCTGCTACTACCAGCAGGTGCTGCTGATCGGAACGCCGCTGCTGTGGTGGGGCGGCGCGGTGGCCCTGGTAGCCGGCGGGCTGCTGTGGCTCGGCGCCCGCGACTGGCGGTTCGGGGTCGGCATCGTCGGCACCCTGACGACCTGGCTGCCGTGGCTGATGTACGACGACCGGCCGATCTTCTACTTCTACGCGATCGCGTGCCTGCCGTTCATCGTGCTCACGATCGCGCTGGTGCTCGGCCGGCTGATCGGGCCCTCGCGACGTCCGAGCGCGCGCCGCACCACCGGCGTCGTCGTCGCGGGCGCCTTCGCGGTGCTCGTGGTGCTGAACTTCGCCTACTTCTACCCGATCCTGTCGTTCTCCGAGCTCCCGCGCAGCGCCTGGCTGCACCGCATGTGGTTCTCCCGATGGATCTGAGGGCCGGCCCCGTAGGGTCGGCCCCATGCCGTCGTGGACCCCGACCTGGGGCTCGTTCCCCCCGCTCCTGCTGGACTTCTGGACCGAGCGGCACCTGGCGGTGCTCACCACCCTGCGCCCCGACGGGCGCCCGCACTCGGTCCCGGTCGGGGTCGCGCTCGACCACGAGCGCGAGTGCGCCTGGGTGATCAGCGGCGGCGGCTCGCGCAAGGTGCGCAACCTGCTGGACGCCGGCCCCGAGGGCGGGCTGGTCACCGCGACGTCGGTCGACGGCGCCCGCTGGTCGTCGCTCGAGGGTGTCGCCGTCGTCAGGCACGACCCGGCGTCGGTGGCGCGGGCGTGCGAGCGCTACGCCGCGCGCTACCGCGAGCCGCGCCCCAACCCCGAGCGGGTGGCGCTGCAGATCACCGTGACCCGGTTCGTGGGGCAGGCGGCGCTCGTCGAGGGGTAGCTACTCGGCTGCGGCCGGCGGCTCGTCGGACGTCGGCGACTCGCCGTCGCCGAGGCAGTACTCGCCGAACTGGGCGAGGTCGGCGGGGTCGAAGTGGGAGGGGTCCTCGTGGGAGCCGACGACGAGGCGGTAGGTGACCTCGTAGCCACGCTGGGTGAGCGTGGAGATCATGGCGCCGGCGTTGTCGCGCAGCCCGACCTGCTCGTCCTGCGGTGAGGCCACGACGCGGTAGAGCAGCTGCGGGAGCTCGTCGAGGTTCTTGACCGGGTCGCGGTCGACCGGGGCGGGGCCGCCGTAGGCGTCGGCGATGAACCGGTTGGCGCCCTTGACCCGGCCCATCTTGGTGAGCGCGATGGCCGGCTTGGCGCCGTACCAGCACTGGGGCTGCACGACGTCGGGGTCGCCGTGGAGGATCGCGTTGAGCGACGTGGCGCCGCCCATCGAGCCGGAGACGTAGAGCGTGGCCGGCACGCCCGCCTGCTCCTCGGCCCACTCGGTGAGGTTCTCGGTGTCGACGGTGGTGGCCTCGTTGCCCCAGGCCTCACCGTGGAACTCCGACGACGCGACAGCCCAGCCGGCCCGCAGCAGGGCCTGGAGCCAGGCGCCGTCGATGCGGTCGTTGACGCCGCCACCCTGGCCGTGGAAGTAGATCGCGAGCCCACGCGGCTCGGCGTCGCCGGTGGGCATGGTGACCCGGGCGTCCTGCCCGTCGAGCTCGGCCCTCACGACGCCACCGGCCTTCTCGCCGCTCGCGCCCGAGGTGACCGTGACGAGCAGGGCGGCGAGCACCGCCACGACGGCGACGCGCGCGATCAGAGGAAGACCTGCGAGCAGCTTGGCGCGCATGAGGGACCTCCTGGTCGACGGGGAGCAACGGGCCGGCTCGGGACGCGTCGGATTCTAGGCGTGGCCACCGACAACCCAGGAATTGCTGGCCCCGGCCCGTCTCAGAAGAGCGTCTCGGGTCCCTCGCGCGCCTCGAGCGCCTCGGTCAGCAGGGCCACCAGCGCCTCGGTCTGGATGTCGGCCGACGAGCCGACCTCCTCGTCGGAGCCGTCGAGCGCGCGGGCCGCGAGACCGGCCTTGGAGTCGATGAGCTCGGCGACCTTGGTGTCGACGGTCTGGGCGGCGATGACGCGCCAGGCGGTGACGGGCTGGTCCTGACCGATGCGGTGGACGCGGTCGATCGCCTGGGTCTGCTCGGCATCGGTCCAGGAGAGCTCGGCGAGCACCACGTTGGAGGCCACCTGCAGGTTGAGGCCCACCCCCGCGGCGGTGAGCGAGCAGACGACGACGGCGACCTCGGGGTCGTTGACGAAGGCGTCGATGTTGGCCTGGCGGACCTTCGGCGTCTGGTCACCACGGATGGAGGCGTAGCGCAGGCCGCGTTTGGCGAACAGGGCCTCGGCCTGGTCCATGACGTCGACGTGCTTGGCGAAGAAGACGACCTTGCCGACGTTGCGGGCCAGCTGGGCGGCGTAGTCGGCGGCGAGGCCGGCCTTGGCCGAGCCGATGCGGCGCATCATCGAGAACACGTTGTCGCCGTCGCCCGAGATGCCGCCGCCGGTCTCCTCGCGCTCCCAGGTGGCGACGCGACGGACCAGCTCGTGGTCGATGCCGTCGACGACGACGCCGGAGCGCCGGGTCGCCAGCGCCATGTCGTAGCGCTCGAGCAGGCGGCGGGCGAGCTCGCGCTCGGCGGCCCGGATGGAGCGGCCCTCCTCGCCCTCGAGCTCGACCGGCAGGTCGGCGATGCGGCGGGCGGGGATGTCGGAGGCGACGTCGACCTTGCGGCGGCGCACGATGCCGAGGTCGATCACGGCCGCGCGCGCGGCCGGGTAGAACGGCGGGTCGATGGGCGTCAGCCCGGTCTCCTCGAGGCGCTCCATCAGGTCGGCCTTGGGCAGCTTCTCGTCGATCCAGCCGAGGAACTGCCAGATGGCGCGGAAGTCGTCGATGTCGTTGATCAGCGGCGTGCCGGTGAGCGCGGTCATGAGCGGACGCGGCGTGCGGGCGCGGATCGAGTCGGCGATCTGGAGCACGTGCTGCGAGCGCTGCGAGGTCTTGTTCTTGATGAAGTGGGCCTCGTCGACCACCATGCCGCGGAAGCCGTGCTGACGGATCCAGCCGACGTGGCGGTCGAGGATCTCGTAGTTGACGATGATGATGTCGGCGTAGCCGTCGACGTCGCGGCCGTTGCCGTGGATGACCGAGGCGGTGCGGTGCGGCGTCCAGAGGCCGGCCTCGCGGGCCCAGTTGGTCTTGACGACGCTCGGCACGACGACGAGCAGCGGGAACGCGTCGGCGGCCTGCGCGGCCAGCAGCGCCTGCGCGGTCTTGCCGAGGCCCGGCTCGTCGGCGAGCAGGAACGTGCGGTGCCCGGCCGCCGCGGCGGCGACGACCTGCGCCTGGTGGTGCATGAGCTCGAGCCCGGCCGGGGCCTTGACCGAGGAGTCGTCGGGCAGCGCCATGCACGACACGGCGCCGCCCGAGGCCCGCTCGAACGACTCGAGGAGGGGCTCGATGAGCTCCCAGCCGCCGAGGTTGCGGGCGTGGAAGGGCCGCGAGACGCCGCTGAAGTCGGGCTTGAGGAACGGGTTGGCGAGCTGGTGGGAGAGCACGGAGGCGGGCACGACCTGGCGGTCGGGGTCGAACGTCGCGGAGGCGGCGGGCTCGGGCGTGGGCGCCGGCTCGTCGTCGACCTCGGCGCCGCCGGCCAGGAGCATCTCGCGCTTGAGCTCGCGCGCGGCCTCGGACAGGACGGCGTCCTCGGCCAGCAGCGCGAGGAGCGAGGTGTCGCGGGCGGTGGTCTTGGCGAGGATCGTGCCGATGCCGTCGAGGCGCTTGAGCATCTCGGCGCGCTGGCCCTCGGTGATCTCGGTGTCGGCCTTGACCCGCGACCGCTCCTCGCGGGCGAGCTGGGCGACGACCTGGAACTTCGTGCGGCTGGTGGGCTTGACCTTGCCGCGCTGGGCGGCTCCCTCGACCTCGCGCACGGCGCGGGCGAGGATGGGGATGATCCCCTCGTTGTCGAGCTCACGTGCGCGGCGCTGACGGTTGCGGGCACCGTTGGCGCGCTGGCCTCCTCGAGCCAAGGAACTCCTCCTCCGGAGTCTGCGGCGACGCCGGTCCGGTGGGGGCGGACGGGCGGCGCGGGATACGCCGGGACCGGCTGGACCCGAGGGCTGCCCGATGACGTCGGCACGGTCAGGGGTGTCGACGGCGCGGGGCAGGCGCGGGGTCCGGCGGAGGTCGCCGGCGGCGTGTGGTGCTGCCACGGGCGTGGTGCCGGTGGCCGGACGCCGGTCTGACCCACCGGCGTGCCGCCATGCTACCCCTCCGGTCCTGGGTTCACGCCAAACCCCGCCGATTCAGGCCGGCACGTCGCCCTCGACCTCGACCTCGCGCGTCCAGGCACCCTTGACCGCGCGCCACTGCTCGTCGTCGAGGCCGCGCCGCCAGTAGGGCGAGCACGACAGGTGTTCGCGGGCGACGGCGCCGGTCTCGAGCAGGTGGCGTCGCACGGCACGCGTCGAGGCCGCCTCGCCGTGCACGAAGGCGTCGACGACGCCCGGGAGCGGGTCGAGGCCGCGGACGGCGTCGACGAGCAGGGTGTCGAGGTCGGCCGCGCCGTCGCGGTGCACCCACACGAGCGAGAGGTCGCCGGGTGAGGAGAGCGCGAGCTCGCCCGCGGCCGACCCGGTCTCGAGCACCGCGACCACGGGCCGCCCCGACGGCACGCGCTCGAGCGCACCGCCGATGGCCGGGAAGGCGCTCTCGTCGCCCACGAACAGGTAGGAGTCGGCGTCGGGCGAAGGCGTCCAGTCGCCGGCCGGGCCGCGGAACTGCAGGCGGTCGCCCGGCCGGGCGTGGGTGGCCCAGCGGCCGGCGCGGCCGACGTCGCCGTGCACGACGAAGTCGAGCGTGAGCCGCTGCTGGTCGGCGTCCCACGACCGCACGGTGTAGCGCCGGGGGTAGGGCCGCTGCTCGCGCGGCAGGTCGCGGACGGCGTCGTCGTCGAACGGCACCTCGTAGGGCGCGCCCGGCGGCACGAAGAACGCGTTGACGTAGCTGTCAGCACCGGCCGGTGCGACGAGGCCGTCGAGTCCGGGCCCGCCGAGGACGACACGGATCAGGTGGGGGGTCAGGGTCTCGGTGGAGACGACCTCGCCGTACATGGGCACTCCTCGGGTAGCGGGACGGGACGGAGGGAAGCGGACGGCGCGACGCCGACCGGACGGCCCACGACCGAGCGTAGGCACCGCCGCCGGCGACGAGCCCGGCAGGCGGTGTCGGCGAGCGATGGGGCCGCCGAGTTCAGGCTCGGGCGGCCCTGGTGCTACCGTTTCGACTCGCGTCGACAGGCGCGATGGGGCTGTGGCGCAGTTGGTAGCGCGTCTCGTTCGCAATGAGAAGGTCAGGGGTTCGAATCCCCTCAGCTCCACCATCCGACATGCTCAGCTGGCCCGCACATCGTTCTGACAAGCGGCCCCGGGTCGCAGCGCCCGCGATGACGCCCTGCGCCATCGTCAGGTGCGCCACTGCGTGGTGGTGCGTCGTCGGCGCCCCGGACCCTGCACCGGTGCTCTCGTGCCCGCCCTAGACGCGTCGCGCAGGTCGAGCCGTCGGCTGGCGGGACGGCGCACGGCCGGTCTCGTGCAGGCGCCCCCACCCGGGATCCGGGCGGGGGCGCTGATGCATGGCGGGTCGTGCTGGTCGCCTCTAGCCGCGGACGCGGACGACGATCGCGTCCTGCGACGATCGTGCGTTGGCGTTGCCCTGGAAGGTCAGGACGTAGCGGTGTCGGCCCGGCTGCACCTTGCGCAGCACGAGCGTTCCCTTGCCGTTGGCGCGGGTGGTGGTGACCCCGACCCAGCGTCCGCGGTCGCGGACGACGACCTTGCCGGCGCGTGCACCGGGCGGCGCGACGACGGTGGCGGAGAGCCGCACCTTGCGACCGGTCGCCTTGGCCTTCGCCTTGGTACGGGAGGTGGCCTTGGCAACAGTGATGGCGAACGATGTGCTGCTGGCCTTGACCGCGCTGGAGCCACGGAACGTGGCCGACAGGCGACTCGTGCCGACCGGGAGTCCCGCGAGGCGGAGCAGGGCGGTCCCGTCGGGTCCGACCGGTTCGCTGGCCACCTGACGGTCGGGGGTCGACACGGTGACGACGCCCGCGGGGGTGCTCCCGTCGGCCGCGGTCACCCGGACCCTGACGGCGGGCCGCTGGCCGTAGCTGCTGCGCGGTGGAGCGGTGACCCGGACGGTCGAGTCGACCATCGTCGGTACCGGCGAGTCGGTGGCGGGGTCCCACACGACGGCCTCGGCGTACGGCGTCCAGGTCGTCGGGCCGCGGAGGCCGTACTCCTGGGTGCGGGCCGACGTGCCCTTCAACGCGGTGACCGCGTTGCGCAAGGTCGTGCGGACCTCGACCTTGATCGCGTTGACGCCGGCGTCGAGGTACGGGGTGGCGTCGAAGGGGCTGTCCTCGTCGATCTGGGTGCCGACGAAGCGGTCGTTGACGTAGATGCGCGCGGTGCCCTCTACCCGGCCGAGGTCGAGCTCGACCCCCTTGCCGCTCCCGACCCAGTCAGCCGGCACGGTGAGGGTGCCGGTGTAGGTGCCGATGCCGGACTCGTTCTTGATCGTGGCGATGTCGCGCCAGTCGTAGGGCGGGTAGTAGGCGTTGAGCAGGCCTGCGTTGATCGTCTTGTACGTGCCGTCGGCCGTGACCGCGGAGACGCTCAGCGACCACTGCAGCGGTCCCTGGTTGGCCTGCGTCCGCTTCGCCGGGCGCAGGGTGAGCTGCTTGGTGGCGCCGTTGCTCAGCACGATCGTGCGCGTGCCCTCGTCGGGCGACTTCACCGAGATGACACCGTTGCGGTAGACGAACTCGTCGTCGGGGTTGGTGGAGGAGACGACGTGCAGCTGGTCGGCGTCCTCGTCGATCGCGTAGACCACCGTGCCGAGGGGGTCGAGGTGGGTCGGGACGACGGTGCGCCCGGCCTGGGTGCTCCAGGTGTCGGCCGGCACGATCTGTCCCGAGGCGAGGTCCATGCGGGAGACGCCGCCGTCGGCCTCGAACGCGGGCGAGAAGTCCACGTCGGCGCGCGAGGTGTTGTAGAGGTAGACGTAGGTCGTGCCGTCGACCTCCCGCACCTGGGTCAGCACCCGCTCGCCCGTCGACCACGACGCGCGCGGCTGTGCGCCGAGGTCGGCGAGGGCACGGGCGACGTCGCCCTGGGTCTCGACCCGTGCGGTGTTGGGGCTGGCGACCGCCTCGGCGACGGCGGTGCGGACCTGCTGGTCGCCTGTGGCACCGCTGCTGAAGGTGGTGTCGCGATCGGGCAGGTCGCCGACGAAGACGACCTTGACGCCGGCCTTCGCGGCGGCGGCGATGGCGCGAGCGGAGTCGGCCGAGATCGAGCGCTGGTCGACGACGAGGGCGCGGTAGGACGGACCCTGCGGGAAGAGGACGCCGTCGCCGACGACGCCGTCCTCGGCCAGGCCCATCGGGTCGACGAACTGCACCGACCACCCGGCCTTCTCGAGCCCGCGGGTGTTGAAGAGCTCGGCGGGCTGGGTGCCGTCGTCGGTGGCCAGGCGCGCCGCGGTGGTGAGGAAGTCGTCGCGGTAGATCGCGACGTCCGTGCGCGGGGTGCCGGTCTCGAGCACCTGGGTGCCGCGCGCCCAGTAGTCGGTGAGGTTCTTCATGTCGGCCCACTGGGGGAAGCTGTCGTTCCAGCTCTCCGAGGTGTTGTCGCCGAAGCGCTGCTTGCCGGGCCACGTGGAGCCGATCGACTGGTAGGCGAAGCCGTGGAGCACGGGCTTGGAGAAGCCGGCGGCCCACTCCTTGTCCATCATCTCCTTGTACTCGCGCAGGTTGAGCTCGTAGGTGATGTCGCGGTTGGCGCCCAGCTCGGTGGTGACGCGGTTGGCGCCACCCTGGTGCACGCCGGAAGTGAGGACCCGTTGCCAATCGAGGGCCTCCTTCCAGGCCCAGCTCCCGCTGTCGATGGGCCAGCGGTCGCCGGAGTTGAAGGACTCGCCCTCCACCGCGGACCCGGCGCGGGTGAACTCGCGTGCGGCCCGGATGGGCTCGAGGTCCTGACCGAACGCGGGCTGGGTCTTGTAGACCATGTCGTAGGTCTCGGCCCAGTCCTGGAACACCTCGCTGCGCGCGATGTAGCGGCTGTTGATGAAGGTGTAGTAGTCGTTGAGCACCTTCTGGTTCGACCCGTCGGCGAGCGAAAAATCGGGCGTCGGGCGCACCGTCGGCACCCAGTAGCGGCTCATGCCGTGCTGGTACATCAGCGGCAGGTAGGGCAGCATCGAGTAGCCGAACTCGGCCTCGAACTCCTCCAGGAAGTCCTGGGACCAGAAGAGGGAGTCGGCGTTGAGCTCGAGGGAGTCCTCGAACATGGTGTCGCCGACCTGCTTGAGCAGCTCGGCGTTGTCGGGGCCGATCTGCAGCGTGTCGAGGTCCTCGGTCGCGGCTCGTGCTGCATCGGGGTTGAACGCCGAGGTGACGGGCTTGGCCGCGTCGCGCTCCCAGTAGGAGAACACCATCCAGTAGCCGTTGTCCGGCGCCGTCCAGGTCAGCCGACCGTCGACGACCTGTGCGGTCACGTCGGTCATGGACGCCTGGTCGAGCACGGTCGAGCGCGACGGCACGATGTAGGGGGTGCCGAACCGCGGCCGGGGCTCGGGCAGGATGCCGACCTTCGGACCGCGGTTGAGGACCTTGGCCACCGAGACGCCGACGAGCCTGCTGTTGGTCTTGGCGAGGGTCGGCTGGTCGAACGCGGCAGGCACCGGGCCGTCGAAGGTCTGGCCACCGGTGACCTCGGCGTAGCCGTACTGCAGCTCCTTCTGGACGTACTGCGTACCCACGCTGGTGTTGGGGGTCTGCACGGGCCAGGCCGCGCCCATGGTCATGGAGACCTCGACGCCCAACGACTCGGCGGTCTCCAGCACGACCCGGAGGTTGTCGCGCTGAGCCTGGTCGGCCCACGCGCCGGCGGAGAACGCGATCTCGACCTCGCCGTACCCGGCCGCGGCGATGGCGCGGATCTCGCGCTCGCTCTCCGCGAGGCCCAGGGGGGCCTGCCACCACCACCGGGTCGCGGGCCGGTGGTCCATGTCAGGGTTCTTGAACTCGGCGGCCGTGATGGCGTCGTCGGCCAGCGCCGGCTGGACCGGAGCGCTCAACGCAGGCGCGATCGCCGCCGAGCCGGCCGGGACGGAGGTGACGAGACCAGCGAGGAGCACCGCGGCGAGTGCCGCCGCACCGTGATGGACCTTTCGGCGTCGCCGAGACGGTGGACAGGAATGTGGCACGTCACGGTGCGACGAGGTCTGGGGCATGAGGGACTTCCTCTCGAGATGGGCGACCGCTGCCAAGACCGGCCACAGCCGGGGTCACTGCCTGTGTCGAGGCCGATGGCCTGCGAACTCAGTCATGAAACGATTCACAACTGCGTCATTCGAATGTATGACCAGGGTCACAGGGCGTCAACGATGTGGCCGGAAGTCATCACCGAGGAACCGCGGTGACCATTCCGGAGCGCCGCTTCCACGCCTTCAGGCCACGACGTGAACCCGCCACCGGAACTCAATCCCCAGGAGTCCATGAACATCCCACGTCGCCCTTGTTGATCTTCGCAAGCGGTGCGGGGTCGGCCAGGCAGTGCTCCTCCCGAAACTTCTCCAGCGAGCACCCGGTCGAAGCAGTTCCCGTCCGTGGGCGACGACCGGCGTCCCCCTGCCCACCGACCCCGCGTGACTAGCCGGCAACCACCCGGACCGAGCATGGCCGCACTGTCGCCCGCAGACGTAGCGTCCCGGAGGTCACCCCGCCGCACCCACCCCCCGATCGCGGCGGGGTGACCCGCTCCCGACCATCCGCCGCCGGAGCTCGACGTCCGGCGGCGAACCTCGACACGTACCTCGACGCGGCGTCGAAGTTTCTCGGTAAATGTGTGAGATCCGACCCGTCCGGGCCGCGACGTCCTTCGAACCTCCATCGAGGTGTGGGCGCGGAGGGCGCCCACCGTCGAGGAAGGACAACCGTGATGAACCAGCGCACCACCGCCCGGCTCGCGTCGCTCGCCGCCGGCGCCGTCGCGATGGCGGGCATCGGCCTGACCGCAGCCCCGAACGCCTCCGCCGCCCCCGGCAGCAAGCCGCTCGTCAAGGTGCTCGGCGCCGACGGCACCGCGTTCGACGCCAACGCCCACGACTTCGACATCGTCGAGGCCGCCGTGCTCGCCGTCCTGGCCGAGAAGCCGAACAGCCCCCTGGCCCTCATCACCAAGGGCAACCAGCGCCTGACGGTGTTCCTGCCCACCGACGGCGCCTTCCGCCGCCTCGTCAAGGACCTCACCGGCAAGGCCCCCCAGCGCGAGAAGGCCGTCTTCAAGCGTGTCGCCGCCCTGACCGGCGACATCGACACCCTCGAGACCGTCCTGCTCTACCACGTCGTGCCCGGCAAGACCCTGACCTCGCCCAAGGTCATCGCCGCCGCCAAGGCCAACGCCTCCGTCGAGACCGCCGCCGGCGCCAGCTTCGGCGTCCGCGCCGACCCCGGCGGCAAGATCCGCCTCGCCGACGCCGACCGCAACGACAAGGACCCCCGCGCCATCCCGCGCCTGCTCGACATCAACCGCGGCAACAAGCAGGTCGCCCACGGCATCAACCGCGTCCTGCGCCCGCTCGACCTCTGAGCGAGGTCTGAGCGAGGTCTGATCGACGTCGCACCCGCATCACCGTTCCCGGCGCCCACCTCCACGCGAGGTGGGCGCCGGGCCCGTCCTCGGGCCGGCCGAGGGGTCGCGCGGCCGCTAGGCCACCGACCGCCGGTCGTGCGGCAGACGACGCAACGCGGTCTGCTCGATCGCCGGGGGCACGTAGGCCTGGTCGAGGACGCCGACGTCGGAGCCGGGCGGGACGACCGCGTCGATCCGGTCGAGCAGGTCGTCGGGCAGGACCGTGTCGAGGCCGGCCAGCAGGTCGTCGAGCTGCTCCATGGTGCGCACGCCGAGCAGCACGCTCGAGACGTCGGGGTGGGAGACGGCGAAGGCCATCGCCAGGTGCGGCATGGACAGTCCGGCCTCGGCGGCGAGCGGCACGAGCGACTCGACGGCATCGAGGCGGCGCTGGTCGTCGAAGGCGCGGAAGATCGAGGCCCGGACGACGTCGGTCGGTGCGCCGCGGCGCACCCGGCCGGTCAGCATCCCCTGCCCGAGCGGGCCCCAGGTGATCACGCCGAGACCGTGACGGCGGGCCGTGGGCAGCACCTCGGCCTCGATGCCGCGGTTGAGCAGCGAGTAGGGCGCCTGCTCGGTGCGGAACCGGCCGAGACCGCGGCGTTCGGAGACCCACTGGGCCTCGACCATGTCGGACGCCGGCGTGTTGGACGAGCCGAACGCCCGGATCTTCCCGGCCTGCACCAGGTCGGTCAGGGCCCCGATGGTCTCCTCGACGTCGGTCGACGGGTCGAGGCGGTGCACCTGGTAGAGGTCGATGTGGTCGGTGCGGAGCCGTCGCAGCGAGCCCTCGACCGCGGTCATGATCCACCGGCGCGAGGCGCCCTGCTGGTTGGGGTCGGTGCCGACGGGCCGGGCGAACTTCGTGGCGACGACCACGTGGTCGCGCCGGTCGGCGATCGCCGCGCCGACGACGTCCTCGGAGTCGCCGTAGGCGTCGGCGGTGTCGACGAGGTTGATCCCGGCGTCGAGGGCGCGATGGATGACCCGGACCGAGTCGCGCGCGTCCCGGTTGCCGATCGAGGTGGCGAACATCAGGGCGCCGAGGCCGTACGGGCTGACCTGGATGCCGGTGCCTCCGAGCGTGCGGTGCTGCATGGGTCCTCCCGGACGGTGGGTGCTCTAGGGTGAGTGAAACGGAACATGTTTCCGGAACGATACGGAAAGCCTTTCCGCTTAGCAAGGAGGTCCCGGTGCGTGCAGACGCCCGACGCAACGTCGACGCCGTCGTCGCGGCCGCCAAGGAGGCGTTCGCGCACACCGGGGTCGACACGCCGGCCAAGAGCATCACCGACGCCGCCGGGGTCGGGGTCGGCACGCTCTACCGCCACTTCCCGCGGCGCTCCGACCTGATCATCGCCGTGCTGCAGCAGGAGATCGACGAGTGCGTGGCGGCGGTCGATCAGCTGCTCACGACGAAGGACCCCTGGACGGCGCTCACGGCGTGGATCGAGCGCTACACCGACCTGGTGGCCACCAAGCAGGGGCTGGCCGCGGCCCTGCACTCGGGCGACGCCGCCTACGACGGGCTGCCGGCCCACTTCATGGCGGCACTCGAACCCGCCCTGCAGCGGCTGCTCGACCGGGCCGTCGCCGCGCGCGTCGTCCGCGACGACGTCACGGCCCGCGACGTGATCACCACGGTCGCCCTGGTCTCGCAGCCCGTCCCCGGTCGTCCGGCCGAGTTCAACGCGCGCATGGTGCACGTGTTCCTGGAGGGGATGCGCCGGGCCTGACCCGGCTCAGCGCACCTCGACGACGTCGACGACCTCGGCCTCGTCGGCGTCGGCCGGGTGCAGCCGGCGCTGCAGCTGCTCACCCTCGACGTCGACGACGGGCAGGATCCGGTCGAGCCACGCCGGCAGCCACCAGGCCCGTTCGCCGAGCAGGTACATCAGGGCCGGGATGAGGGTCATCCGGACGACGAAGGCGTCGATGACGACGGCGACGGCGAGCGCGAACCCGACCGAGCGGATGATCACGTTGTCCTCGAAGACGAAGCCGGAGAAGACCGCGGTCATGATGAGCGCCGCCGCGGCCACGACCCGGGCCGAGCTGCGGAACCCGTCGACGACGGCCTCCGCGGTGCCGGTGCCGTGCACGCGGGCCTCGCGCATCCGGGTGACGAGGAAGACCTGGTAGTCCATGGCGAGGCCGAAGACCACGCCGATGAGGAAGATCGGCAGGAAGCTGACGATCGGCTGGCCCTCGACGAGGCCGAACGCCCCCTCCTGGAACACCGCCACCGTGACCCCCAGCGTGGCCAGCACCGAGAGCAGGAACCCGAACGTCGCGGTGAGCGGCACGAGGATCGAGCGGAACACGATCATCAGCAGGATGAAGGCCAGCCCGACGACGACCGCCAGGTAGGTCGGCAACGCTCCCGAGAGCCGGTCCGACACGTCGGCCTGGATCGCGGTCAGCCCGGTGATGCCGATGGTCGTGCCCGTGGCCCGCTCGATGTCGGACTCCCCGTCGCGCAGCGAGGTGAGCAGGTCCTGGGTCCGTGGGTCGTCGGCGCCGTAGTCGGGCACCATCAGCAGGACCGTCCCGGGGCCGACGGGCGCGTCGTCCGCCGTCTGGCCGTCGGGTCCGGGCCGCGGCGCCGTCGTGTCGGCCACGGCCTCGACGCCGGGCTGGCCGGCCGCCCAGTCGGCCACCTCGGCGAACGCCGCCCGTCGCTCGCCCTCGGCGACACCGCGACCGTCGACGACGAGCTGGAAGGGGGCCTCGCGACCGGGTCCGAAGCCCTCGGTGAGCAGCTCGCTCGCCTGGCGCGCCGTCGTGTCGGACGGCGCGGTGCTGTCGGTCGGGAAGGCCAGGTAGAGCTCGCGCAGCGGCAGCGCGAGCGCCCCGAGCGCGACGACCACCAGGACGACGGCCGCCACCGGACGACGGCCGACGGCCCGGGCCCAGCGGACGCCGTTGTTGACGACCCGGCCGTCGGCCTCGCGGGCCGGCACCCTCTTGCGGACCCGTCCGCCGAACGCCTTGGTGCCCAGCATGCCGAGCACGGCCGGCAGGAGCGTCAGGGCCACGAGGACGGCGACGAGCACCGTCGCGGCGGCCGCCAGGCCCATGGCGGTCAGGAACGGGATGCGGACGATCACGAGGGCGGCCAGCGCGATGAGCACCGTGAGCCCGGCGAACACGACGGCCGAGCCCGCGGTGCCGACGGCGACGCCGGCGGCCTGCTCGCGCCCGGCCCGCGTGTCGTCGTGGTGCTCGAGCTCGGCGCGGTAGCGGGCCAGGATGAACAGGCAGTAGTCGATGCCGACGGCGAGCCCGATCATCGTGGCCAGGGTCGGGGCGTTGGAGTTGACGTCGACGAACGCCGTCATCGCCGTCACCCCCGCGAGCCCGAGACCGACGCCGAGCACGGCGGTCACGATGGGCAGGCCGGCCGCGACCAGCGAGCCGAACGTCAGCACCAGCACCACGAGCGCGATCCCGAGGCCGATGAGCTCGGCGGTGCCGCCCGGCGGTCCGACCTCGTTCATGCCCTGACCGTTGGCCTCGGCCACCAGCCCGTCGTCGCGAGCGCCCTCGAGGGCGTCGAGCACCGCCTCGCGGCTGCCGGCCTCGACGTCGGCGACCACGTCGACGTCGAAGACGAAGGAGATCACGCCGATGCGTCCATCGGCCGTGGCGTTCGCGAAGGTCGCCGCGGCGCCCTCGCCCGGGGCGCCGGCGAGGGTGGTCAGCGGGTTGATGGCGTCCTGGGCGGCCGGGTCGGAGAGCTCGGCCGGCACCTGGGGCCCGTCGGCGAGGTCGGCGACGAGGTCGCGCACCGCCTGGTCGTAGGGCGCCTGGTCGAGCCGCTGCCCCTCCGGTGCGGCGACGACCACCCGGACGGTCGCCACGTCGAAGGCGTTGGTGCTGTCGGGGAACAGCTCGGCCTGCAGCTGTCCGGCCTCGTCCGAGGCGATCCCGGGGATCGTGAACTCGTCGCTCAACGGCTGCGAGGACGTCGCCGCGAACGCGCCGACGCCCAGGGCGACGACGACCCAGCCCAGGATGAACAGCGGCCAACGGCGGAACGCCGTCGCACCCAGTCGATGGAGGAAGTTGGCCACGAGATGTCTCCTGTGCTCGAGATGAGGGGGAACGACCCACGGACGTCGTCGTCGACGACCGCGAGGTTCACCGGACAGGCCGAGGTCTGGAAGTCGAGTACTGCCGGTCGTGCTGTCCGGGTTCGTGACGATCCTGGGGGTTGTGGGGACGGCGTGCCACGGCCTGTCGATCCCCGTCTGCGCGGTCCACCCCTCCGCTCAGCCGGTCAGCTCAGCCGATCAGCTTGTCGAGCGTGATCGGGGTCTCACGGACCCGGACGCCGGTGGCGTTGAAGACCGCGTTGGCGATGGCCGCCGCCGAGCCCACGGTGCCCAGCTCGCCCACGCCCCGGGCTCCGAAGTCGCTCATCACCGTGTCGGGCTCGCCGATCCAGTGGACGTCGATGGGCGGGACGTCGGCGTTGACCGGGACCATGTAGTCGGCCAGGTTGGTGGCGGCGTAGCGTCCGGTCGCCTCCTCGAGGGGGTTGTCCTCCAGCAGGGCGTGGCCGATCCCGAAGATGACGCCGCCGACGATCTGGCTGCGGGTGGCCCGTGCGTTGACGACGCGGCCGACGTCGACGACGGTGGTGAAGCGCGAGACCCGCGGCTCGCCGGTGTAGCGGTTGACGCGGACCTCGCAGAAGTGGGCCCCGAAGCTGTGGAACTCGTACTGCTCCACCTCCGGGCCGCGCGGCGCGGTGCTCGTGGCCTCGACGGCCGGCAGGCCGACGGTGCGCAGGAACCGCCCGAAGGTGAGCGAACGGCCGTCGCCCTCGATCCGGCCCTGGTCGTAGCGCAGCGAGGCCGGGTCGCGGCCCACCCAGGGGGATCGCGGGTGCGTCGTCGCCTCGCGCAGCAGGGCCGCGACCGCCTGGCCCGCCGCCGCCTGCGTCGCCGGCGCGGTCGCCGCCGTGGCCCCCGAGCCGACTGCGGGTGCGCCCATCGGCAGGGCGGAGTCGCCGAGCTCGGGGGTCACCCGGTGCAGGGGGATGCCGAGCGAGTCGGCGCCCAGGATGGCGAGCATCGTCCAGGCGCCGGTGCCCATGTCCGAGGTCCCGGTCGAGACGACGGCGGTGTCGTCGTCCCGGAGCCGGATGCGCACCTCCGCGAGCGGACTGCGGTTGGCGGGGTAGATCGCGGTCGCCATGCCCATGCCGACGAGCCACTCGCCGTCCACCCGCGCGCGGGGACGACTGCTGCGGCGCGACCACCCGAACCGGCGCGCGCCCTCCCGATAGCACTCGTCGAGGTGCTTGCTCGACCACGGCGTGCTCGTCCCCGGGACGGCGGTCGTGTAGTTCTGCCTCCGCAGCGTCAGCGGGTCGATGCCGAGCTCGTGCGCGAGCTCGTCCATCGCCGTCTCGAGGGCGAAGGCCCCTGGCGCCTCGTTGGGGCCGCGCATGGCGCAGGTGGGCGGGAGGTCGAGCGTCACCTGGCGCTGGTCGATCTGCAGGTTGGGCGTCGCGTAGAGCATGGCGGTGGTGTCGACCGCAGGCACCATCCGCCAGCCGCCGACGGCCGGGATCTCGGCGTCGCTCTCGTGCTCGATCGCGGTCAGCACGCCGCGGCGCGTGGCGCCGATCCGGACGGTCTGGTCGACCTGGCCGCGGTGACCGACGGCGGTGAAGACCTGCTCGCGGGTCAGGACGAGCTTGACGGGCCGGCCCAGCTGCCGGGCGGCGGCGGCGCACAGGGCGGTGTCCCACCACATCAGCACGCGCGAGCCGAAGGCACCGCCGCCGAAGGGCGTCAGCACCCGCACGGACGTCGGCGACACCCCCAGTCGCGCAGCGACCGACAGCGCCTGCAGCTGCGGGATCTGGGCCCCGCTGTAGACGGTGACCTGGTCGTCCCTCCACACCGCGAGGGAGGCGTGCGGCTCCATGGCCGACGGGTTCATCGCGGGCGAGTGGAACTCGGCCTCGACGACGTGCTCGCTCTCCTCGAGCGCCGCCGCGATCGAGGGGACGCCGGGCTCGAGCACGGTCGCCGACGCCGGTGGCTGCTCGGGGACGGGCGGCACGGGCACGCCGGGCGAGAGGTCGGACAGCGAGGTGCGGGCCGTGCCTCGTTCGTAGTCGGTGGTGATCAGCGCGGCCGCGTCGCGGGCGTGCTCGACGGTGTCGGCCACCACCATGGCGATGATCTGGCCGCGGAACCGGACGTTCTGGTCCTGGAAGGGGGCGTAGCTCTCACCCATCCCCTGCTGCACGTAGAGGCGCAGCGGGTTGAACGGGCTGTAGACGGCGATCACCCCCGGGGCCCGCGCGGCCCGGGCGGTGTCCATCGACCTGATCCGGCCGACCGCCACGGTCGACGTGACGAGATGGGCGTGAACCTGGCCGGGGGCGCTGTGGTCGGCGGAGTACCGCGCCGCACCGGTGACCTTGAGCCGGCCGTCGACCCGGGCGACCTCGCGCCCGACGGGTGAGGTGTTCATCGTGACTCCTCTGGTGAGGTGGCACCGGCGCGTGGGCTCACGAGCCGGGTCGCTGCAGCGAGGCGAAGGCGCGGACCAGCGTGCGGCGCAGCAGGGCGGGCTTGAACGCGTTGTGCTCGAGCGTCCGCGCGCCGTCCGCGGCCCGCCGGACGGCGTCCTCGAACGTCGTCGTGGTCATCCGTCGTCCGGTGAGCGCGCGCTCGACCGGCTCGAGCCGCCAGGGCCGGGTGCCGACCCCGCCGACGGCGACCCGGGCGCGGGTGATGGTGTCGCGGCGGACGTCGAGGACGACGGCGGCCGAGCAGAGCGCGAACTCGTAGGACTGGCGGTCGCGGATCTTGAGGTAGGTCGACCGGGCGTGGGCGCCCAACCGCGGCACCGAGACCGCGGTGATCAGCTCTCCGGGTCGCAGGACGTTCTCGACGTGCGGCGTGCGGCCCGGCAGCACGTGCAGCGCCTCGGCCGGGACGACGCGGCTCTGCCGGGGGCCGACGAGGTGCACGCGGGCCTCGAGCGCGACGAGGGCGACGGCCAGGTCGCTGGGGTGCGTCGCCACGCAGGAGTCGCTGGTGCCGAGGATGGCGTGGGTGCGGTTGATGCCGGCGAGCGCCGAGCACCCGGAGCCCGGTTCGCGCTTGTTGCACGGCGTCGAGGTGTCGCGGAAGTAGCCGCACCGCGTGCGCTGCAGCAGGTTGCCCCCGATCGTGGCCATGGTGCGCAGCTGCGCCGACGCGCTGAGCTCGAGGGCCTCGGCGAGCATCGGGTGGTGACGACGGACGTCGGGGTGGGCGGCGACGTCGCTCATCGTCTCCAGCGCGCCGAGGCGCAGCCCGTCCTTGTCCTGGGCGATGCCGCGCAGGGGCAGCTCGTTGATGTCGACCACGTGGCTGGGCGTCATCACCTCGAGCTTCATCAGGTCGACCAGCGTCGTGCCGCCCGCGAGGTAGGCGGTGTCGGGGCCGGCGTGGGCGAGCGTGTCGCGCACCGACGCGGCGCGGGTGTAGTCGTAGGGCCTCATCGGCGCATCTCCCGCTGGCCCTGACGCACGGCGTCGACGATGAAGGGGTAGGCGCTGCACCGGCAGAGGTTGCCCGACATGCGTTCGCGGACCTCGTCGTCCGTGGACGCCGGACGCTCCTCGACGAGCGCGACGGCCGACATGATCTGTCCCGGCGTGCAGAAACCGCACTGGAAGCCGTCGTGGTCGATGAAGGCCTGCTGCATCGGGTGCAGGCGCTCGCCCTTGGCCAGGCCCTCGATCGTCGTCACGCGGGTGCCGTCGGCGACCGCGGCGAGCGTCAGGCAGGACACGACCCGCCGTCCGTCGACGTGCACCGTGCAGGCACCGCAGGCCCCGCGGTCACAGCCCTTCTTGGTGCCGGTGAGCTCGAGCCGCTCGCGCAGCACGTCGAGCAGCGTGGACCGCGGGTCCACGGTGACGCTCACGAGCCGTCCGTTGACCCGCATCCGGGTCCGGACCGACGCGGCGGCCCTCGCCTCGGCCGCGGGTGCGGCGACCCGCGCGTCGGCCGCCGCGGCCAGCATCGGCAGTGCCGCCGACGCGGCCGCGCCGCCGGCGAGCACGCCGCGACGCGAGACCCCGCCACGACCGATCGGTTCGCGGCCACGCTCCTCCCCCGCCGCCGGCGTCGAGATGGTCGTCTCCGGTGATCCGGCGGGGGCGCCGGCGTCGAGATCGTCGGACGGGTCCATGAGGTCCTCCTGCTTCCGGGACCGGCCGGGCCGGTCGGGGGCGTGACTCCGAGACGGTCGGCGGGCGCGACGTCGGTCGATGACCGCACGCGCCCGGACCGGGCCGGCGGGCTCGTCGCACCCGATCACGGGGGCTCCGGGGCGGCGACTGCTGCCGGCAGGTCCCAGTCTTCGTCGACCTGACTGCGACCACCAGGGACTCCCGATCCCAGGATGAGCACCGCCTCGCGGCTCGCGTCGTCCCGAGAGGGGGATCGACGATCCGTGGTTCAGTAACCGGATCGTGGATAGACCTGTGTGACCAGAACGCCGGACCCTGACGCCATCCCGAGAGGACGAGCTGACCACGATGATCGACCGACCAGGCCTTGCCGACTTCCTGCGTCGTCGCCGCGAGTCACTCCAGCCCGAGGACGTCGGCCTCCCCCGCGGGCAGCGCCGACGCACGTCGGGGCTGCGCCGCGAGGAGGTCGCCGTGCTCTGTCACATGTCGACCGACTACTACTCGCGACTGGAGCGCGAGCGCGGCCCCCAGCCCTCGGAGCAGATGGCGGCCGCCATCGCCCAGGGCCTGCACCTCACGCTCGACGAGCGCGACCACCTGTTCCGGCTGCTCGGCCACCATCCCCCACGACGCGGCTCGTCCAGCTCGCACGTGAGCCCGGGCATGCTGCGCATCTTCGACCGCCTCGACGACACCCCGGCCGAGATCGTCACCGAGCTCGGCGAGACCCTGCGCCAGACCGCTCCGGCGGTCGCGCTGCTGGGCGACGCCATGGACTACACCGGGAACTCGCGCATCCGGGGCTGGCGCTGGTTCACCCACCCGACCGCCCGCGACCTGTACCCGGAGGAGGACCACGCGTTCATGTCGCGCATGTACACCGCCGGGCTGCGCACGGTCGCCTCCGTGCACGGGCCGGACTCGCGCGCCGCCGGGCTCGCCGAGGAGCTGTGCGCGCTCAGCGAGGAGTTCGCCGAGCTGTGGTCGACCCACGAGATCGGCGTGAAGCCGAACGAGCTGAAGCGCTACGTGCACCCCGAGGTCGGGTTGATCGAGCTCAACTGCCAGACCCTGCTCGACCCGCACCAGTCGCACCGGCTGATGGTCTACACCGCCGTCCCCGGCACGGAGGACCACGAGAAGCTGCAGATGCTCGCGGTCATCGGGGCCCAGCGGCTGTCCTGATCGATCCTCCGCTTGTTCCTCGACGCGGGCGTGACCGGCGCGACGGCCGACGACCCGGCTGTCGCCCGGCTCGCCTGACCTGCCCGGGCCCGTCACCAGGCCGGTGTCAGCGGGTGCGGGGTCGGCGGGTCGCTCCAGCCGTGCTCCCAGTAGTCCTCCGGGGCGACGAAGGGAGGGGCGTCGCACTTCGGGGCCGGGTCGAGGGTCTGCGTGTCGCCGTTGACGTCGATGACCTCGAACGACGAGCCGTTGAGGTCCGTGGCCGTCTCGATGCTGGTCCAGGTCGCCTTGAACAGGTCGACGCCGCCGAGGTCGACCCCGAGCTCGGTGACGGCCTGCTGCTCGGTGACGCCGTAGTCGAGACGGCGGACGTTGGCGTTGTCGTCGATCGCCTGCGCGAGGGCCTGCTGGTCCTCGAGCGAGACGGGGCTCAGGTCGAGCTCGCCGCCCTGCAGGTCGCCCTCGTCGTCGCGCGGGAACAGCCGGTCGACGACCGGGGTCAGGACGCCGCGCAGCTCGGGGTGCTGCTCGAGGTCGAGGATCATCTCGGTGACCGCCGAGCTGCCGCCGGCCTCCTGCGAGGTCTGGGCGAAGCTGGCCCCGAAGCCGCGTGGCAGGACCGCGCCGATGTCGATGCCCTTCTCGGCCAGGGTGCGCATCACCTTGTCGTCGAGCGTGACGATGACCTTCGACAGCTCGCCCTCGGGGTCCCACACCGCGGTCGTGGTGGTGCTGCCCTCCCACTCGCCGCCCAGGCCGGCGCCGATCGAGCCCGACCCCACGTCGTCCTGGGTGCCGTCGCCCTTCGGCTTGCCGAGGCCGGTGCCGCCGAGCTGCAGGCCGAGCAGCAGCCCGCCGGCGTCGCTGGACTTGTAGCTGATGGTCTGGGTGCCGTCGCTCCAGCGGCGGTCCTCCACCTGCAGCTCGCCGGTGTAGCTGCCCTCGAACGTGGGGCCGGCGGTCGGCTGCACCCCACCGCTCGACCCGCCGCTCGACCCGCCGACGGGCGTCGGGAACGACAGGCCGCCCTCGATCTTGAACGAGGTCTTGGTGGTGGTCGCGTCGGCCAGGATGTGGTGCGGCGGCTCCTCGCCCTGCAGCTCCTCGATGCGCGCCATCGCCTCCTTGACCGCCGCCCAGCCGAAGGTGTTGACCGGGCAGTGGTTGCCGCAGACCTGGTTGGGCCGGTTGTCGGCGATGATCTCGGTCTGGTGGCGCAGGTCGCGGTACCAGTCGATCCACGACTGGGCGCTCTGCACGTTCTCGAACTCGTAGGTCTTGTCGGTCTCGTAGCCCGAGACCGCGCCGAAGCCGAAGCTGACGTTGCCGAGCGAGCCCGACACGCCCGCACCCGTCTCGGTGCCCCGGAGCAGGTGCGCCCGCACCCGTCCGTCGCCGAGCTTCTCGATGACCAGGGCGTCGGAGGCGCTGACCTTGATGAACAGGATCTGCATCTCGGTCTTGTCGACCTCCGAGGTGGAGCTGACGACGCACGGGGTCTCGATCGAGTCGTAGACGTCGCGCACGCACTCGCCCAGCGGCCCGGCCGCGTCCTCGCGGTCTGGGCCGACCTCGGCCGCGAGGTAGGCCGCCCACTCCTCCTCGCACCCGCGCGGCACGTACAGCTCGACGCAACCGACCTGCACCAGCGTCTCCGCGTCCTGGTCCAGCTCGCCCGAGCTCGGGTTCGCCTCGACGCAGCCCGGGTTCTCGGGGTTGTCGGGGTCGAGCGGCGGCTGCTGCGGGTCGTCGGGACCACCCGGCGTGCCGGGGCCGTCGTCCGCGCACAGGTCGCCGTCGGGGAAGTGGACGACGGACTCGACCGCGCACACGAACGAGCGCGCCAGGCGGTCGGCGGCGGAGGGGTACTGCGAGGTCACGCCCAGGGCCAGCAGCACCGCGGCCGAGACGGCGCCGAGGTAGCCGAACGTGGCCACGCCACGCTCGCCGAGCCGACGTCGCAGGCCGCGGCGCGACGTCCGGAGCTCCTCCATGGGGCGACCGTAGGGAGCGAGCACCACGGCTGCCTGGGCCCGCGGACCCGTCCGCGGGCCCGGTCCCCCGACCACGACGTCGAGGGCCTGGCAGGCTGGCCCCGTGAGCCGGGCCCGCGTCGTGGTGCGCTTCGCCGACGTCGGCGCGGCCGTCCCGACGTCGGGGCTGAGCACCACCGAGCTGGCTCGGCACGACGCGCTGGTCGACGCCGCCGACCGCGCGGCCTACGCCGCCGCCCACCTGCTGCTCCGCGACGTCGTGGGCGAGCTCGTCGGCGTCGCCGCGCACGAGGTCGCGCTCGAGCAGCGCTGCCCCACGTGCGGCGGCCCGCACGGACGGCCGCGCGTCGTCGGGCACCCCGGGGTCCACGCGACGCTCAGCCACACCCGCGGCGCGGTCGCCGCCGTCGCCTCGAGCGCCCCGTGCGGCGTCGACGTCGAGCGGGTCCGGCCCGGCCTCACCGCACCGCCGGACGTGCTCACCGACGCCGAGGCCGTGTGGCTGGGCGCTCGCCCGGCGTCCACCTCTGCCGCCGACCTGGCGCGGCTGTGGGTGCGCAAGGAGGCTCTGGTCAAGGCCGGCGTCACCGACCTGGACGGCGTCGGCTCGCTCGACGTGCTCGCCGACGACGGACCCGCGACGCTCGCGCACGGGTTCGAGCTCGTGACGTGGGAGGGCGGCGGCGCGGTCGGCGCCGCGGCCCTGAGCCCTACTCGCCCGGCGTCGCCGCGAAGGCGGCCTCGAGGACGTCGAACGCCTCGTGCAGCTGGGCGTCGGTGATCGCGAGCGGCGGCAGGAACCGCAGCACGTTGCCGTAGGTGCCGCAGGTCAGCACGATCACGCCCTCGGCGTGGGCACGGCCGGCGACCGCCTTGGCGAGGGCGGCGTCGGGCTCGGTGGTGCCGGGACGCACGAGCTCGGCGGCGAGCATCGCCCCGCGGCCACGGACGTCGCCGACCCGGGGGTCGCGGGCGGCGAGGTCGCGCAGCCGACCGCCGAGCAGCGCCTCGACCTCGCGGGCGCGGGCGACGAGGCCCTCCTCCTCGATCGTCTCCATCACCGCGAGCGCCGCGGCGCACGCGAGCGGGTTGCCACCGTAGGTGCCCCCGAGGCCGCCGGCGTGGACGCCGTCCATGACCTCGGCGCGACCGGTGACCGCGGAGAGCGGCAGGCCGCCGGCGATGCCCTTCGCGGTGACGAGCAGGTCGGGCACGACGTCGTCGTGCTCGCAGGCGAACATCGCGCCGGTGCGCGCGAACCCGGTCTGCACCTCGTCGGCCACGAAGAGCGCGCCGTTGTCGCGGCACCAGGCGGCGAGCGCTGCGAGGAAGCCGGGCGCGGGCACGATGAAACCGCCCTCGCCCTGGATCGGCTCGATCACGACGGCCGCGACGTTGTCGGCGCCGACCTGCTTGTCGACGACGTCGAGGGTGCGCGCGGCCGCCTCGGCGCCGTCGAGGCCGCCGTCGCGGAACGGGTAGGACACCGGCGCGCGGTAGACCTCGGGCGTGAAGGGCCCGAAGCCCGACTTGTAGGGCATCGACTTCGCCGTCATCGCCATGGTCAGGCTCGTGCGGCCGTGGTAGGCGTGGTCGACGACCACGACGGCCTGGCGTCCGGTGTGGTGCCGGGCGATCTTCACCGCGTTCTCGACGGCCTCGGCGCCCGAGTTGAACAGCACGCTGCGCTTCTCGTGGTCGCCCGGCGCGAGCTGGTTGAGGCGCTCGGCGACCCGCACGTAGCCCTCGTAGGGCGTGACCATGAAGCAGGTGTGGGTGAACTCGGCCGCCTGCGCCTGCACGGCCTCGACCACCCGGGGTGCGCTCGAGCCGACCGTGGTGACGGCGATGCCCGAGCCGAGGTCGATGAGCACGTTGCCGTCGACGTCCTCGACCAGACCGCCGTGGGCGCGCCGCGCGAAGACCGGCATCGTCGTCCCGACGCCGCCGGCGACCGCCGCGTGCTTGCGGGCCATCAGCTCGACCGAGCGCGGGCCGGGGATCGGCGTCGTCAGGCGGCGGGCGGTGGTCTGCGTGGTCGGGTCCTGGGTGGCGGTCACCTCGTCATCATGACCGGCGGGGCCTGATCGCCGTCAAGGGATCAGGCGGTGCCGCCGGGCTCGACCCGGGCGCCGGCGGGCAGGACCACTCCTGCCCCGACGGTGACGTCGCGCCCCAGCAGGGTCACGTGGTCGTCGTCGAGGTCGTGCTCGAGGTCGCCGACCACGGCGTCGCGCCCGACGACGCAGCCGGTGTCGACGATGGTGCGCCGCACCTGCGCACCGCGCTCGACGACGACGTCGGCGAACACGACCGACTCCACCACCTCGGCGCCCGCCTCGACGACGGCGCCGGGGCCGATCACGCTGCGGACGACGCGTCCGGCCACGGTGGCGCCGTTGCTGACGAGGGCGTCGTCGAGCTCGGCGCCCTGCTCGAGGCGGGCCGCGCGACGTTGCGGCTGCTGGGTCAGCATCGGCCAGCCGTCGACGTCGAGCACGCCGAGGTCGTCGTCGATCACGTCGAGGTGGGCCTTCAGGTAGCGCGAGGGCCGGCCGAGGTCGCGCCAGTAGCCGGGCTGCCGGTGCGCGACCACCCGTCCGCGGCCCACCAGCCGCGGCAGCAGGTGCTCGCCGAAGTCGCCGAGGCCGCTGTCGCCGTCGGGCGCCTCGGCGCCGAGCTCGCGGTGCAGCTCCTCCAGCACCTCGACGAGCACGGCGGGGTCGTAGGCGAACACCTCGGTCGAGACCGTGCCGCCCTCCGGATCGTCGGGCTTGTAGTCGAACCCGGTCACCCGGCCGTCGTCGCCGACCTCCACGACCGCGTGCTCGGATGCGTCGTCGAGGTCGACGTCGGTGACGACCACCGTGCACTCGGCGCCGGCGTCCTGGTGGGTCGCGACGACGTCGGCGAGGTCGAGGCGGTAGACGTGGTCGGCGCTCGCGACGACGACCACGTCGGCGCCCGACGTCCGGATGCGGTCGCGGATGCGGAAGAGCCCGTCGGCGTTGCCCGTCGCGAAGCCCTCCTCGTCGAGGCTGCCCGTGCCCGGCTCGGGCATCAGCAGCCGCAGGCCACCACCGGTGCGGTCGAGGTTCCAGGGGCGCCCGTTGGCGACCTGCTCCTCCAGCGACGCACCGTGGTACTGCACCGAGAGCCAGACGTCGTCGATGCCGCTGTGCGCCAGGTTGGTGAGCACGAAGTCGAGCAGCTGGTACACGCCGGCGAACGGCAGCGCCGGCTTGGCCCGCTCCCTCGTCAGCACGTCCATACGCGACCCGGCGCCGCCGGCCTGCACCACGGCCACGACCTTCGGCCTGCGAGACGTCATCGCACGTGTCTACCGGGGCCGCCCTCCGTGCGGACTCACCCGTGCGGGCGGACGCCGGTCGACCGTCGTCTTCGCCGGACACCGTGTCCGATGGCCGATCGCCCCTGCGGAGGTATCGGCGGGGGTGCCGAGGGGCGTCGAATGGCGGGATGAGGACCGTCGGCGTGGAGGAGGAGCTCTGGGTCGTCGACCCGGCGACCCGCTGCGGTGTCGCCCGCGCCGACGACGTGCTGCGCGCGGCGGGCGGCAGCGCCGAGAAGGAGCTGTTCCGCCACCAGGTCGAGATCATGAGCCGGCCGAGCACCGCGGTCGACGAGGTCGTCGCCCAGCTGCACCACGAGCGGACGACGGCGCTGCACGGCGCCGACCGGGTCGGGCTCTCCCTCGTCGCCTCCCCGGTCGTCGTCCAGAAGGCCGCCGCCGACGACGACCGGCGCGTCAGCGACGACGACCGCTACCGCGACATGGTCGAGCGGTTCGGCGCCGTGACCGAGGACGCCGGCACGTGCGGCATGCACGTGCACGTCGGCATCGCCGACCCCGACGAGGGCGTGCGCGTGATCGACCGGATCGCGCCGTGGCTCCCGGTCGTTCTCGCGCTCAGCGCGAGCTCGCCGTTCGCGCACGGCCGCGACACCGGCTACGCGTCGTGGCGCAGCGAGCTGTGGTCGCACTGGCCCAGCGCCGGCCCGACCGTCCCGTTCGGCGACGCCGCCAGTTACCGCGCGGTCGCGCAGGCCCTGGTCGCCAGCGGCGCCGCGCGCGACGAGCACATGCTCTACTTCGACGCCCGCCTGGCGCGTGACTACCCGACCGTCGAGGTCCGGGTCGCCGACGTGATGGCCGACCTCGACGACGTCCGCGCGGTCGTGGCGCTGGTCCGTGGCCTGGTCGAGGCCGCGGCGCACGGCGCACTGCCGGCGGCGACCTGGCGGGTCGAGCTGCTGCGCGCGGCGCGGTGGCGAGCCGCACGGCACGGCCTGCACGGACGCCTCCTGCACCCGTGCCGACCGGGTGCGGAGCCTGTGGGAGCCGCCGCAGTGCTGGAGGACCTCCTCGCGTGCTGCTCGCCCTACCTCGACGAGGCCGGAGACCTGGCCCTGGTCGAGGACGGCGTCCAGCGTCTGCTCGGCGCGACCGGCGCCGTCCGGCAGCGCGCCGTCCACAGCCGGTCGGGGTCGCTCGACGACGTCGTCGACGACCTGCGTCGCCGCACGGCCGCCCCGCCGTCCGGGTCGGCGCAGCGGTGAGGCGACCCGGGCCCGTCGGTCGCGGTACTACGGGGCGGTCTGCCGGGCGCGGCGCTGGTCGAGCTTGAGCGCCGCCAGGTTGAGCGCGCCCCAGGTCAGCGTCGTGCCCAGCACCTTGGCCCGGGTCTCGTCGTCGTCGGCCCGCGCCGCGAGCACCAGGCCGTCCCCGACGTCGCAGCAGATGCGGATCCACATGGCGGTGGTGACCGTGCGTTCCGAGCGACCGAGGACACCGAAGGCGCTGACCGCGAGGTCGCGGACGCCGAACACGTGGGCGAGCAGGTCGTAGCCCGACTGCTCGTGCTTGCCGGCGCCCATGGCCTGCCCGAGGTGCTCGGGCTTGGCGAAGCAGAACCCGGCGTAGGCTGCGGTGGCCGTGCTCATGACGCGGCTCAGCGAGTAGCTCATGCGCTCCACGGTAGGCACCACCTGCTGCGTCAGGACCCCTCGTGGGGGTGGTCGCCCTCGGCCACGTCGACCGGCCTCACCCGCAGCTTGGCGGCGATGCTCGCCAGGTAACGCTGGTCGGTGGCGGTGAGCGGCGCGAGCACGTGGTCGCGCACCGAGCGCACGTGGGTGGGCGCGGCGTCGACGACCTTCTCGTAACCGGCCTCGGTGAGCGCGGCGAGCGTGCGTCGTCCGTCGGCCGGGTCGGGACGACGGGTCACCCAGCCACGCCCCTCGAAGCGCTTGATCACGTTGGACAGCCGTGAGAGCGACCCGTTGGCGAGGAACGCCAGCTCGCTCATCACGATCTCGCGGCCTGGCGCCTCGGAGAGCTGGCTGAGCACCAGGTACTCGAACAGGGTCAGCCCGGCGGCCTGCTGCAGCTCGGCCTCGAGCCGGCCGGGCAGGAGCAGCATCAGCGAGACGGCGCCGGTCCACGCCTCCTTCTCGTCGGGCGAGAGCCACAGGTCGTCGCTGCCTCCGGTCATGACCACACCCTATCCCTTCACTTCACGCATGAAGTTTCTCGTGCTACGGTTTCACTTCACGCATGAACTATTCAGGAGGAGCTCCACCATGACCACCGCCCAGTTCTCCCATCCCGCCGGCCTCGGCGACTTCCAGCGCACCGAGATGCACTACGAGCAGGCGGTGCGCATCGGCGACGTCGTCCACATCTCCGGCCAGGGCGGCTGGGACGACCAGGTCCGCTTCCCCGCCGACCTCACCGACGAGATCGTCCGCGCCTTCGACAACGTCGAGAAGGTGCTCGCCACGGCGGGCGCCACCTGGCGCGACGTCGTCGCGGTCGACAGCTTCCACGTGCCCACCGCGGCCGACGAGATCGGCGACGAGCACACCCGCGTGATGATCGAGCAGATGCGCCGGCGCATGGGCGACCGGGCGCCGGTGTGGACCGAGATCGGCGTGCCGGCGCTCGGCGCCGTCGGCATGCGGGTCGAGATCAAGGTGACCGCGGTCGTCCCACCGTCGGCCTAGGCCGTGGCCCGCCGCGGCCGCCGGCCCTACCCTGGGCAGGTGCTGGTCGTGGCAGACACCGTCGTGCGTCAGTGGCTGCTCGACGTCGAGGACCAGCCCGGCGTGCAGCGCGTGGGCCTGGCGCTGGTCGAGGGTGGCGGTCGCCGGCTCGCCTTCACCGCCTCCGACCGCACCGGTCCGGTCATGGACTGGTGCCACATCGACGCCTACGACGACCTGCCGCTCAACCACGTGGTGCGCAGCGGCGCACCGATCGGCGGCTCGTGGGACGACCTCGCCCCGAGGTTCCCCGACTTCGTGGCCCGTCAGGTCGACGGCCCGACGACCGGGCTCGTGGCCGCGCCGCTGGTGCTGCACGGCCAGGTGCTCGGCGCCGTCCTGGCCTACCTCGACGGCGCGGCGGCACCCCCCACCCTCGAGGTCGACGACCTGGTGCGCGAGCTGCGCTCGGCGCAGGCCCGCACCGAGCGGCTCGACGGCGCCCTGGCCGACGCCACCGTGGGCCCCGACGCCCTCGTCGCCGACTGCGACGTCGAGGGCGAGCCGCGCGCGGTCGGCGGCGCACGCCGCTTCCTGCGCACGCAGCTGACGGCGTGGGGCGTCGACGACGACCGCTCCGACACGGCCGTGCTCTGCTTGTCCGAGCTGGTCACCAATGCCGTCATCCACACCGGCGCCCCCGCCGAGGTCCGCGCGGTGCTCGAGGGCGACGTGCTCACGGTCCTGGTCCGCGACCGGGGCAACCACCGCGGGGCGCGGCCGACCGACGGCTCGGTCGACGTGCGCGAGGAGCCGCTTCGCGTCCACGGCCGCGGGCTGCAGCTGGTCGCAGCCCTGTCGTCGCGCTGGGGCTCCGACCTCGACGCGGTGGGCACCACCGTGTGGTTCGTCCTCGACGACGCCCTCGCGGGCTAGGCCGCTGTCGACCCTGCCTAGGAGTCGAAGCCGAGACCCACGGCGTCGAGGCCCCGCAGCAGCAGGTTGCGGTGGCCCCGGCGGTGGTCGGCCCGGTCGAGCGACCACCGGGTGAGGTTGATGCCGACGGCGGCCGCGGGCTCGGGCGGGAACGGCAGCGGACGACGACGCACCATCTCGAGCCGGGTGCGCTCGGTCGACTCGCCCACGAGGAGGTCGAGCAGCACGTCGGCTGCGAACCGGGTGGCCCCGACCCCGAGTCCGGTGAACCCGGCCGCGTAGGCGACCCGATCGCCGCGCGCGAGGCCGTAGAAGGCGGCGAAGCGGGTGCAGGTGTCGATCGCACCGCCCCACCGGTGGCTGAACCGCACGTCCTCCAGCTGCGGGAACGTGGCCAGGAAGTGCGCGGCCAGGCGGGCGTAGGAGTCGGGGCGCTCCTCGTAGGACGAGCGCACCCGACCGCCGGCGTGGTAGACGGCGTCGTAGCCGCCGTAGAGGATGCGGTTGTCGGCACTCAGCCGGACGTAGTGGAACTGGTTGGCCAGGTCGGTCAGGCCCTCGCGACCGGCCCACCCGACCGAGGCCAGCTGCGCGTCGGTGAGCGGCTCGGTCATCAGCACGTAGTCGTAGACCGGCACCGTCATCAGCCGGTTGCGCCGCAGCAGCGACGGGAACACGTTGGTCGCGAGCACGACGTTCTCGGCCGTGACGACGGCGCGCGCGGTCTCGACCTGCAGCGGTCCCCCGCCGCGGGCCGACCGCAGGCCGGTCACGGCGGAGTGCTCGTGGACCTCGACGCCCAGATCGGCGGCCGCGCGCGCCAGGCCGACGGCCAGGCGGAACGGGTGCACGAGGGCGGTGCCGCCCTCGAGCGCACCGCCGAGGAAGATCGGGCTGTCGATGCGGGCCCGCGTGGCGGTGGCGTCGAGCACGCCGTCCGGACCTCCCTCGAGCCACGGCAGCTGGTGCTCCTCGACGGCGACCGTGAGCGTGCCGGCCCGGTCGAAGTCGCAGGCGATGCCGAGCTCGCGGACGTCGCGCTCGAGCGCGTCGACGTTCTGGACGCCGAGGCGCTCGAGCTGGTCGTACTCGTCGGGCCACCGGCTGCGGCCGTTCTCCTCGCCGTGGGTGATCGACTCCTCGCAGAACCCGCCGTTGCGCCCGGACGCCGCCCACCCGACCTCGTGCGCCTCGAGCAGCACCACCCGTCGTCCGGGGTCGCGGCGCTTGGCGAGCACCGCCGTCCAGAGGCCGAGGTAGCCACCGCCGACGACCAGCAGGTCGGTCGTCGTCGATGCGGTCAGCGGCTCGTACGACGGGCGGTCGGGCACGTCGTCGACCCAGAACACGCCCTGCTGCGCTCCCGACAGCGACCGCGCGACCAGCCGCGGGTCGGGCGCGTGGCGCTCGTAGGCCGTCGGGTGGGTCGGCGGGGCCATCAGCGCACGCGGTCGGCGAGGTCGCGGCCGACCCGGATGGCGCCGTCGACGTGCTGGAACCCGAGCCCGGCGACGTCGCTCGTGCCGAACTCGATCGGTCCGACGGGCTGTCTCACGAACGGGCCGTAGCGGGTGAGGCCGCCGACGTCGAAGCTGGTGGCGTAGGCACCCGCCGTCCACTCCTCGAAGCTCCAGCGGCTCTCGTAGTAGGCCACCGGGTGTGCCGCCTCGGGCCCGAGGAACCGCGCGAGCGACCCGAGCACCCGCTCGCGCCGCTCGGCGGCGTCGAGCAGCAGCAGCTCGTCGGCGTTCTCGTCGGAGACGAAACCGACGAGGGTGCCGCGGGCGTCGCCGTGGTTGGTGTTGTCGTAGCACTCGTGCACGACCTCGTAGGGGCTGAAGGCCGTGCCCGACAGGCCGGCGTCGCGCCAGAACGGCGTGGCGTAGGTGACGTGCAGCTTGATGACGATGCCGAACGACTGGTGCTGGCGCCACTGCAGGTGCACGGGAGGCAGGTTGGGCAGGAACCGGATGCGCGAGACGAGGGTGGGCGGCACGGCCACCACCACCCGCCGGGCCCGCCACGTGCGGCCGGCCGCGTGCACGACGGCGCCGTCGTCGGACCACTCGACGAGGTCGACCGCACTGTCGGTGTGCACCCGGTCGCCGAGGGCGGCGGCCAGGCGCACCGGCACCTGCTGCAGGCCGCCCACGACGCGCTTGTCGAGGATGAAGTCGGCGTCGACGAGGTGCGAGAACGAGCCGGCGCTGGCCGCCATCAGCACCGCCGACAGGGCGGAGAACGCGTGCACGGGCTTGGTGAGCATGGCCGGGCCGATGTAGAGCGCCACGTTGTCGCGCGCCTCGACGTCGTCGGTCTGCTCGGCGAGCCAGGCCCCGAAGGTGATGCGGTCGAGCTCGTGCGCCTGCGGGTGCTCCCAGGGCCGGTCGGGGTCCATCGCGGCGGCGAGCCCGTCGAGCAGGTCGGTGATGCGGTCGACCTCGGCCGCCGTGCGGTCGGCCACCGGGAAGTCCGCTCCGGTGAACTCGCGGCGCACGCCGTCGCGGCCGATGTAGACGCCGGCCCCGGAGCGGTAGCGCTCGAAGGTGTCGAGGCCGAGCCGGTCGAGGGTCGCGAGCAGGGCGGTCTGGTCGGGCGAGACCCACTGCCCGCCCAGCTCGAGCATCACGTCGTCGTGGGTGTCGGTCCACAGCCGGCCGCCGACCCGGTCACGGGCCTCGAGGACGACGACGTCGAGCCCGCGGTCGGTGAGCTCGGTCGCCGCCGTCAGGCCGGTGACGCCGGCGCCGACGACCACGACATCGACGGTGTGCTCGGTGTGCTCGGTGTGCTCGGTGTGCTCGGCGTGCTCGGTCACGGCGTCAGCTCCTGCTGGCCCCACGGGGCCCCGTAGTCGGCTAGGCGGTCGAGGAACGGCTGCGCCGGCAGCGCCTCGGGGCCGAGGACGCCGGACCCCGACCACGTGCCCTCGGCGATCAGCTCGAGGGCGACGACCGGGTTGAGCGCCGTCTGCCACACCACGCACTGGTGGCCGTACTCGCGCATGGTCCACTCGTTGTCGACGACCTGGTAGAGGTACGTCGACCGCGGCGCGCCGTCCTTGCCGGTGCCGGTGACCCACAGGCCGGCGCAGGTCTTGCCCGTCATGCGCGGGCCGATGGTCGCGGGGTCGGGCAGCACTGCCGCGACGACGTCGCGCGGGCTGACCTCGACGCCCTTCACCCGGACCTTGTCGGTGCGGTCGAGGCCCAGGGTGTGCAGCACCTCGAGGATCGTGATCATCTCCTCGCCGAGGCCGTACTTGAAGGTCGCGCGCTTGCAGTCGACCCAGCGCGGCATGAGGAGCACCTCCTCGTGCTCGACGTTGACGCACTCGATGGGCCCGATGCCCTCGGGGAAGTCGAAGACCTCGGGCTCGCTGAACGGCGCGGTCGTGTGCCACGCGCCGTCCTGCCAGACCACCGGCGGGTTGAGGCACTCCTCGATCGTCGTCCACATCGAGAACGACGGCGCGAAGATCTCGTTGCCGGCGTCGTCGGTGACGACGAGGTTGGCGCCGTCGCGGGTGCCGAGCTCGTCGATGTCGGAGAACAGCTCGTCGGCGGCGTGGCGTGCGAACACGTCGGAGAGCCCCGGCTCGACGCCGATGCCCACCAGCGCCAGCCGGCCGGCCGACTCCCACGCCGACGCCTTCGCGAACTGCTCGTCGCCGAGCTTGACCCCACACTGCTCGTAGGGCGTCTCGGGGTGCGGGCGCGACAGCGACATCGCCATGTCGAGGTAGTCGGCGCCGGCCTCGAAGGCCCCGTCGAAGATCGACATGGTGAACACCGGGTCGACCGCGTTCATCACGTGCGTGATGCCGTGGGCGCGGCAGAGCCCGGCCACCGACGACGGGTCGGAGGCGTCGACCTGCACGGCCTCGAACCGGTCGTCGACGGCGGCGGCCCGGCGGGCGCGCTCGACGTCGTAGTCGGCGACGACGAGCGCGTCGTAGAACGAGCGCCGGGCGGCGATCGCGGCGAACGCGCCGCCGACGCCGCCGGCCCCGATCAGCAGGATGCGCATGCTGATGGCCTTCCTCACTCGCCGGTGTAGGACATGACGTGCTTGATCCGGGTGTAGTCCTCGAGCCCGTACATCGACAGGTCCTTGCCGTAGCCGGAGTGCTTGAACCCGCCGTGCGGCATCTCGGAGACGAACGGGATGTGGGTGTTGATCCAGACCACGCCGAAGTCGAGGGCGTTGGAGACGCGGACGGCGCGCGCGTGGTCGCGGGTCCAGACGCTGGAGGCCAGGCCGTACTGCACGCCGTTGGCCCAGCCGAGCGCCTCGGCCTCGTCGGAGAACCGCTGCACGGTCATCACCGGACCGAAGATCTCGGTCTGCACCTGCTCGTCGTCCTGGCGCAGGCCGGAGACGACGGTGGGCTCGTAGAAGTAGCCGCGCTCGCCGACCTGCGTGCCACCGGTCTGCAGCTGCGCGTGGTCGGGCAGCCGGTCGACCATGCCGCTCACCTGGGCCAGCTGGTTCGCGTTGTTGAGCGGGCCGTAGAAGGTGCTCTCGTCGTCGGGCGCGCCGGTGGGCAGGTCGCGGGTGGCCTCGACGAGCGCGGCGACGAGCTCGTCGTGGACGCCGTCCTGCACGAGCAGGCGCGTGGCGGCCGTGCAGTCCTGGCCGGCGTTGAACAGCCCGGCGCCGGCGATGCCCTCGGCCGCCTTGGCGACGTCGACGTCGTCGAACACCACGACCGGCGCCTTGCCGCCGAGCTCGAGGTGCACGCGCTTGACGTCGGACGCCGCCGACCGGGCGACCTCCATGCCCGCACGCACCGAGCCGGTGATCGCGACCATCTGCGGCGTCGGGTGCGCCACCAGGGCGCGCCCGGTGTCGCGGTCGCCGCACACGACGTTGAGCACGCCCGGCGGCAGGAACTCCTGGCACAGCTCGGCCAGCAGCGTGGACGACGCGGGGGTGGTGTCGGACGGCTTGAGGACGACGGTGTTGCCGCCGGCGAGCGCCGGGGCGATCTTCCAGATCATCATCAGCAGCGGGTAGTTCCACGGCGTCACCTGCCCGACGACTCCGATCGGCTCGCGCCGGACCCACGAGGTGTGGTCGGCCAGGTACTCCCCGGCCGACGAGCCCTGCAGCACCCGCGACGCACCGGCGAAGAACCGGAAGTGGTCGGAGGCGTAGGGCATCTCCTCGGCCAGGGTGACGTGCAGCGGCTTGCCGGTGTCGCGGCACTCGACGGCGTTGATCTCGTCCGCGCGTGCCTCGATCGCCTCGGCGATGCGCAGCAGCGCCCGGGCGCGGTCCTGGGGCGTCGTCCGGCCCCACGACGTGAAGGCCTCGGCGGCGGCGGCGTAGGCGCGGTCGACGTCCTCCTCGCCCGACAGCGGGGCGGTCGCGTAGGTCTCGCCGGTGGTCGGGTCGACGACGTCGTAGGTCTCGCCGGACGCGGACGGGACCAGCTGCCCGCCGACGACGTTGCTGAACGCGGAGGTCATGCGCACTCCTCGAGGTGGGACCGGTCAGGTGCTGCCGACCCTACTCACGTCACCGTGGATTCGACAGGGTCCGGCCGCGGCGGCAACGGATTCCGTCGCAGCCCTTGTCACGGACGACGGAAAGCGGTGTGATGATCGCGGTCGGCCGCCAGGCAGCGACGCCATCGAGAGCCAGCCGGCCCCGCGAGGGAGGCATGCGATGACCGACATCCCCGACACGGCCGCCAGCGGCACGGGCGCAGGCACCGACACCGTCGACGGGCAGCCGTCGCTCAAGGCCGGTGCGATCGGCTTCTTCGACGCGCTCGTCATCGGGCTCGCGGCCACGTCGCCGGCGTACTCGCTGGCCGCGGTGATCGCCCCGATCGCCCTGCTGGCCGGCGTCCACGCCCCGGGGGTGCTGCTGGCCAGCTTCGTGCCGATGCTGCTCATCGCCTCGGCGTTCTACTACCTCAACTCCGTCGACCAGGACTGCGGCACCACGTTCTCCTGGGTCACGCGGGCGATGGGGCCGTGGTTCGGCTGGATGGGCGGTTGGGCGATCACCATGACCGGCGTGCTCGTCATCGGCTCGCTGGCCGAGGTCGGCGTCGTGTTCGGGCTCTACACGGTCGGGCTCGACGGCGTCGCCGACTCCACGGTCGCCGTCCGCACGATGTCGGTGCTGCTGATCCTGCTGATGACGATGATCTGCGTGTGGGGCACCGACATCTCGGCCCGCCTGCAGAACGCACTCATCGTCGCGCAGGTGCTCGCGCTGCTGGCCTTCGCCGTGGTGGCGCTCGTCCGCGTCGCCAACGACACCTCGAGCCTCGACTCGATCACGCCGTCGCTGTCGTGGGTCAACCCGTTCGGCGCCGGTGGCGCGGCACTCACCGGCGGGCTGCTGCTCGGCGTCTTCGCCTACTGGGGCTGGGAGTCAGCGGTCAACCTCACCGAGGAGACCACCGACTCCAGCAGCACCCCGGGCAAGGCCGGCATCGTGTCGACGATCGTGCTGCTGACCACCTACGTCTCGGTCGCGATCGCCGTCGTGGCCTACGCCGGCACCAGCTACCTGTCCGACAACAGTGGGGAGGAGGAGTACATCTTCGCGCTGCTGTCGACCGAGGTGATGGGCAGCTGGGACTGGGTCGTCTACTTCAGCGTGGCCACGGCGGCCATCGCCTCCACGCAGACCACGATCATCCCGGCCTCGCGCACCGGGCTCAGCATGGCGCGACGCCACGCCCTGCCGAAGACGTTCGGCCGCGTGCACCCGCGCTTCCGCACGCCCGACGTGTCGACGTGGTGGGTCGCCGGCATCGCGATCGCCTGGTACCTCGTCATCTCGGCGATCAGCGAGAACGCGCTCTTCGACTCCCTCACCGCGCTCTCGCTGCTGATCGCCTTCTACTACTCGCTCACCGGCATCGCGTGCGCGATCTACTTCCGTCGCCAGCTCACGCGCTCGCTCGCCTCGCTGCTGCTCATCGGGATCGGCCCCGTCGTCGGCTCGGTGCTGCTGGCCTGGCTGCTCGTCGAGTCGATCGGCGACATGGCCGACCCGGCCAACTCCTACAGCGGCCAGACCTGGCTGGGGGTGGGTCCGCCGCTGGTGATCGGCGTGGGCATCATCGTCGTCGGCGTCGTCCTCATGCTCGTGTGGCGCGTGACCGACGCCCGGTACTGGCGCGAACGACCGAGCGTCGCTCCCGAGCGGGAGGTCAGCGCATGAGCGTGGTCCTGGGCTACGACGAGTCCCCCGGAGCGCGGCACGCGCTCACCGTCGCGATCAGCGTCGCCACCCGCTACGCCGAGCCGTTGGTGCTGGTGCACGGCAGCACCCCGCCGGGCGGCCTCGGCGAGGAGTCCGCGGTGCACCGGGCGGCGCTGGAGGAGCAGGGCCGCGCCGCGCTCGCCCACGCCGTCGAGGAGGCCGAGGCGGCGGGCGTCGAGACCGTGCTCGAGCACGTCTCGGCCCGTCCGGTCGACGCGCTGCTCGAGGTCGCCGAGCGCCACGACGCCGCGGTCATCGTGGTCGGCACGTGGGGCGAGTCGCCGCTGCGGGGCGCCATCCTCGGCTCGACGCCGCACAAGCTGCTGCACCTCTCGACACGGCCGGTGCTGTGCGTGCCGCCCCCGTCGCCTGCGGACTGACGGTGACCTCCGAACCACCCATCGACGACGTCAGCCGCGCCATCGTCGAGGTGCTGCAGGCCGACGGCCGGACGTCGTACGCCGCGCTCAGCCAGCAGGTCGGGCTGTCGGAGGCAGCCGTCCGCCAGCGCGTGCAGCGGTTGGTCGCCGACGGCGTGATGCAGGTCGTCGCGGTCACGAACCCCATGCAGATGGGCTTCCACCGCCAGGCCATGGTCGCCATCACCGTGCGCGGTCCGGTACCCCCCGTCGCCGAGGCCCTCGTGGGGCTCGACGCCGTGATCTACGTCGTGCTCGTCGCCGGCGGCTTCGACATCCTCTGCGAGGTCGTGGCCCGCAACGACGACGAGCTGCTCGACCTGCTCTCGTCGAGGATCCGCACCATCCCGGGCGTCGAGAGCACGCAGACGCTCACCTACCTCAAGCTGGCCAAGCAGACCTACGCCTGGGGCGCCGGCTGACGACGGCGCCGGCGCCGGCGCCGGCGCTCACGACGCCGGCTCGCCGTCGAGACCGGCGGTGGCCACGGGCTCGAGGGCCACGATCTCCCGGAGCGCCGCGACGTGCTCGCGGTAGGCGGTGGCGCCCGCGCGGGTGAGCGAGAGCCAGACGCGTCGGGTGTCGGTGCGCGAGCGCTCCTGGCGCACGTAGCCGGCGTCGACGAGCGAGGCCACCTGCTTGCTGAGGGCCGAGGGGGTGATGTCGAGGTGCTCCTTGACCACCGAGAGCTCGACGGTCGTGGCGGCGGCCAGCATCGCGCAGATGCGCAGCCGGTGGGTCGGGTGGATGACCGGGTCGAGCCCGCTCACGCCGTGGCCCGGCGGTGAGCGATCGCGCCGACGGAGAAGGTGACCGTGGCGGCGAGCGAGAACAGCACGACCGGCCACGCACGGTCGCTCAGCTGCGCCGCGACGGCCGCGACCACGGCCCAGGCACCGGCTCCGAACACGCCGACGAGGAAGACCCGGCTGGTCGGCAGGGCCCACGGGACGCCGGAGCGGTACCCGACGGTCACGTTCACCACGACGGTGACCAGTGCCACCGCGAAGCGGGCGCTCGAGGTGCTGTCGAGGAGGGAGGCGAGGCCGAGGAGGCCGAACAGCACGGCGTTGACGGGGTAGAGCCACACCGGCCACGGGGTGTTGCGGACGGCGCGCTGGGCGTCGTCGATCTCGGCCAGGGCGGCGCGGGCGGCGTCGGGCGTCGGATCGTTCGAGGTCATGCCTCGACCCTAGGCAATAGTTTCCACTCAGGCAACTATTGCCGGATCGGCAACGACCTGACCGCCGTCCAGTCGGACGACGACGTCGGCGAGGTCGACCACCACGGCGTCGTGGCTCACGCACACGACGGCGACACCGCGAGCGACCTCGTGGCGCATCGCCGAGCACACGTGCGCCACGCTGGCGGCGTCGAGCCCGGTCGTGGGCTCGTCGAGCAGCAACAGGTCGGCCCGTCGGGCGAGCCCCTGGGCGAGCAGGGCGCGCTGACGCTCTCCGCCGGACAGGGTGTCGAACGAACGCGGAGCCAGGGCCGAGAGGCCGAGCAGGTCCATCGCCTCCTCGACCCGACGCCGCCCGCCGCGACCGACGCGTCGCCAGGCGCCGACCTCGCCCCACAGCCCCATCGTCACGACCTCACGCACCGTCACCGGCAGGCGGGCGGGGACGGCGGCCCGCTGTGGCACGAACGCGGTCGACCCGGGCCGGCGCGCGACCTCGCCCTCGGTCACCGGCAGCACCCCGGCGAGCACCTCGACCAGCGTCGACTTCCCGGCGCCGTTCGGGCCGGCGAGCACCGTCAGCCGCCCGCGCCCGATCGTCAGGTCGACGCCCGCGAGGGCCTCCTGGCCACCACGGACGACGCGCACACCAGCGAGTCGGGCGACATCGGTCGGGAGCACGGGCAGCTGGTCGAGAAGGGCCACCCCTGCACCGTAAGGGACCGAACGCCCTTTTTGAGAATCGTTCTCGTTATGATTAAGTCCGTCGACGTGACGCCCTCCGAGCTCGTCGAGCCCTTCACCCTGGAGTTCTTCCAGCGCGCCGTCGTCGGCGGTGCGCTGGTCGCCGTGCTCTGCGGCGTCGTGGGCACGTGGGTCGTCGTGCGGAGCATGGCCTTCCTCGGCGAGGCGCTGGCGCACGGGATGCTGCCCGGGGTGGCCCTCGCCACCGTGGCCGGGCTGCCGGTGGTGCTCGGCGCCGCGTGCAGCGCCGGCGTCATGAGCCTCGCGGTCAGCCTGCTGCAGCGACGCGGGCGACTCTCCTACGACACCAGCATCGGCCTGCTCTTCGTGGCCATGCTCGCTCTCGGTGTGCTCGTCATCTCGCACTCGGGCAGCTTCGCCACCGACGCGACCGCGATCCTGTTCGGCGACATCCTGGCGATCTCGGACGCCGACGTCCGGTTCCTGCTCGTCGCCACCGCCGTCACCGTGCTCGCCGCCGCCCTGGCGCACCGTCCGCTGCTGGCGCTGGCCTTCGACGCCCGCGTCGCCGCGGTGCTCGGCCTGCGACCCGCGCTCGCGCAGGCCCTGCTCGTCGGGCTGGTCACGCTCGCCGTCGTCGTGTCGTACCAGGCCGTCGGCTCGTTGCTCGTCGTCGGCCTGCTCATCGCACCGGCCGTCGCGGCCTCGCACTGGACCCGCCGCATCCCGACCACGATGGCGCTCGCGGCGGCGCTCGGCGTCGTCGCCGTCGTGGCCGGCCTGCTCCTGTCGTGGTTCGCCGCCACCGCCGCCGGGTCGTCCATCGCGATGACGGCGATCGTCGTCGCCGTCGTGTCGTGGCTGGTGCGGGCCGCCGTCCCCCGTCGTCGCACCGCCCGTCCCGCCCCCACCTCCGCCCCCACCTCCGACCCCACGACCGAACAGGAGAGCCCGTGCTCCCCCGCCCTCCCGGCCTGACGACCGCCGCCCTGGTCACCGTCGGCCTGCTCGCTGCGGTCACCGCCTGCAGCCCGCCGCCGGACGACGCCGCCCCGGCCTCCGCCGAGTCGGCGGGCGACCACGGCGAGATCGCCGGCGCCGTCGAGCTCGCCGAGCCGGCCCTCGGCCTCACCACGGTCGACGCCACCGGCGCCGTCCGCCACCTCGACCTGCTCGACGAGTCCGTCACCGACCTCGCCGACCTGGACCCGCCCGGGGCCGTGCACACCGACGGGCGGTTCGTGTTCGTGCAGACGACGTCGGGCGTCGAGGTCGTCGACAGCGGCGTGTGGACGTGGGACCACGTCGACCACTTCCACTACTACCGCGCCGAGGCCCGCCCCGTGGGTCGCCTCGACGCGCGTGGCCCGGCGACCGTCGTGACCACCACGTCGTCGACCAGCGGTGGCTCGGGCGTCTTCCTGCAGCGCACCGGGGAGGCCGTCATGCTCGACACCGGCGCGCTCGCCGACGGCGAGCTGACCGAGCGGTACCGCGTCAACGCGACGCCGGGAGCCGGGCTGCTCGTCCCGGTCGGCGAGCACGCGCTGCTCGCCGAGGGCGACCGGGTCACCGTGCTCGACGCGGACGGCGTCCGCGGCGCCGAGCACCCGTGTCCCGCGGCGGCCGGCACGATCGCCACGCGCGTCGGCACCGTCGTCGGCTGCCGCGACGGCGCCCTGCTCGCCGTCAGCGGAGACGACGGCCCCGCGATCGAGCGGGTCCCCTACCCCGACGGCCCGGTGCCGCCCGCGACCGACTTCGCCGGACGCGATGGCCGACCGACCGTGGCCGGGCTGGCCGGGCCACGACGGGTCTGGCTGCTCGACACCCGCCAGCGCTCGTGGTCGCTGCTCCGCTCGCCGCGACCGCTCGTCGCCGTCACCGCGGTCGACGACGACGGCGAGCACGTGCTCGGCCTGACCACCGACGGTCGGGTGCTCGTGCTCGACGGCGGGTCCGGCGACGTCGTCGGTCTCTCGGAGCCGCTGGCCCGCGCGTCGCTGCGAGCCGGTCGCGGGGTGCCCACGCTCGTGGCCGACCAGCAGCGCGCCTACCTGAGCGCTCCCGTCGAGCGACGCCTGCACGAGATCGACTTCGCCGACGGCGCCCGCGTCTCGCGGACCTTCGAGACGCCGTCCGAGCCGCTGTTCGTCGCCGGGACCGGCCGATGAGGGCGCTGCTCGCCGTCGGCCTCGTGGTGGCGGGCCTCACCGCCTGCGCCGCCGACGCCGACGACCGGCCGGTGGTCGTCGTCTCGACGAACATCCTCGGCGACGTCGTCGAGCAGGTGGCCGGCGACGAGGCCGAGGTGGTCACGCTCATGAAGCCGGACGCCGACCCGCACTCGTTCGAGGTCTCCGCCCGCGAGGCCGGCCGCATGCGCGGCGCCGACCTGCTGGTCTCCAACGGCCTCGGCCTCGAGGAGGGCCTGCAGCAGCACCTCGACGCGGCCGCCGACGAGGGCGTCACGACCTTCGTGGCCGGCGACGTCGTCGACGTGCTCGACTACGCCGACGGCGATGCCGCCGGCACACCGGACCCGCACTTCTGGACCGACCCGGCCCGCATGGTCGACGTCGTCGAGGGTCTCGAGGCCGCGTTGCTCGGGATCGACGGCGTCGACGCCGAGGCCGTGCGCGAGCAGGCCGGCGCCTACCTCGAGCAGGTGCGCGCCGTCGACGACGAGCTGACCGCGGCGTTCGCGGCCATCCCCGATGAGCAGCGCGCGTTGGTCACCAACCACCACGTCTTCGGCTACCTCGCCGAGCGCTACGACTTCGAGGTCGTCGGCGCCGTCGTCCCGGGCGGGACGACGCTGGCCGCGCCGAGCGCCTCCGACCTCGCCTCGCTCGCCGAGGCGATCCGCGAGACCGGTGTCCGGGCGGTGTTCGCCGAGTCGTCGTCGCGCGACCGGCTCGTGCAGGCCCTGGCCGAGGAGTCGGGGCTCGAGGTCGACGTGCTCGAGCTCTACACCGAGTCGCTCACCGCTCCCGGCGGGGGCGCCGAGGACTACCTGACGATGATGCGCGTCAACGCCGAGCGCATCGCCACCGGGCTCAGCTGAGCCCACCTGTCCCCTGCAAGAACAACCGACACCAACCAAGGAAGTATCGACGATGCGCACCCCTGCGCGTCGACGCGCCACCCTCGCGGTGGCGACGTCGGCGACCCTGCTCGCCCTGTCCGCCTGCTCCTCCGGCGACGACCCGTCGTCCGAGGAGACCGACGAGCCGAGCCCGTCGGCCGCCTCGGCCACCACGACGGCGCCCCGCGTGGCCGTCTCCTACGAGGGCGGGATCCTCGTGCTCGACGGAGAGACCCTCGAGGTCGTCGCCGACCTCGACTCCGAGGAGTTCACGCGTCTCAACCCCGCCGGCGACGACCGGCACGTCATGGTCACCGTCGCCGACGGTTTCCAGGTGCTCGACACCGCCGCCGGGACCGACGACGAGCCCCGGCTCACCGACGTCGTCTACGAGGCGGACACGCCCGGACACGTCGTCGCCCACGCCGGGCGCACCGTGCTCTACGCCGACGGCACCAGCGACACCACGGTCGTCGACACGGCCGAGCTGACCGACCCGTCGTCCGCCGAGACGATCGAGGGCGTCGAGGCGCACCACGGCGTCTCGATCGTGCTCGAGGACGGCACCCTGCTCACCACGGTCGGCGACGCCGAGTCGCGCTCGGGCGCGGTCGCGCTCGACGAGGCGGGTGAGGTCGTGGCCGAGAACGACGAGTGCCCGGGCGTCCACGGCGAGGGCACCGCGGCCGGCGAGGTGGTCGTCCTCGGGTGCGAGGACGGCGCCCTGCTCTACGCCGACGGCGCGTTCACCAAGCTCGACGCGCCCGACCAGCCCTACGGCCGGATGGGCAACGCCTACGTGAGCGAGACCAGCCCGCTCGTCGTGGGCGACTACAAGACCGACCCGGACGCCGAGGGCTACCTGCTCGACTCGCTCGCCGTCATCGACACCGCGGCCGAGACGCTCGACGTCGTCGCCCTCCCGGACGGCGTCGGTTACACCTTCCGCGACGTCGCGCGCGGCCCGGGCGACCTCGCCTACGTCCTTGCGACCGACGGGGCGGTCCACACCCTCGACCCCGCCACCCGCGAGCTCACCGGCTCGACGCCGGTCGTCGCGCCGTGGGAGGGACCGGCCGAGTGGCAGGACCCCCACCCGTCGATCAAGGTCGCGGGCGACATCGCCTACGTCACCGAGCCGGCCTCACGACAGGTCCACGCCGTCGACCTGACCTCCGGTGAGGTCGTCACGAGCGTGACCCTCGACGTCGCCCCCAACGAGGTCGCCGTCACCGGCTGAGCTGACGTCACCGCCGGGGCGCCGGCTCGCACCTCGCGAACCGGCGCCACGGTGACGTCAGCGGGCCCGGACCACGCGCTTGCCCGACGCCCGGACCACGGTGACGTGGTGCGCCTTCGACACGGTGACCCGCACCCAGACGCGCTTGCCGCGATCGGCAGGACGGAGCCGGTAGGTCGCGCCCCTGACGCCGGCGATCGCCCGGCCGCCGCGTACCCAGGTGTAGGTGACCCTGGCGGAGGCGGGCCGCGTCGACACCCTCGCGCGGAGCTCCCTGCCGACCCGCGCGGTGCCCGTGAGGGTGACCCTGACGCTGCGGAACCGGGCCTTCGCGATCGTGACGGTGCGGTCGACACCCGGCGCGGCCAGGTGGTCGGCGTCGCCCGGCTGGGTGGCGCGGAGACGGCACGGTCCGGCGCCGGTGGCGATGACCCGGCCCGCGCGGACCACGCAGGCTCCCGAGGCCGTGACGACGACCGGCAGCCCGGAGGTCGCGGCCGCCCTGACCGTGAACGGCGCAGCCCCGTAGGTCGTGCGGGCCGGTGCGCTGAACCAGATCGTCTGCACCGCCTTCGCGATGGCGACCACGCGGACGACGTCGGGCGCCGGGTTGTGGTCAGTGTCGCCGGCCTGCGACGCCGTCACGGTGCAGGCGCCTGCGCCGGTCGCGGTCACGCCGTCGGGTCCGATCACGCACGCTCCCGAGGCGACTAGCGTGACGGGCAGGCCCGAGGTCGCGGTCGCGGTCACCGGGAACGGCGCGTCACCGAAGGTGCCGCCCTGCGGAGCGGTGACGCTGATCGTCTGGCCCGCCCTGGCCACCGTGAAGGTGCGCGACTCCGTGGCCGGTTCGTACTCGGCGTTGCCGGCCTGGGAGCCGGTGACGGTGCACTCCCCAGCCCCGGTCATCCTCAGGGCGGTCCCGTCGAGGGAGCAGGCACCCGAGGCGACGAGCGTGACCGGCAGCCCGGCCGACGACTGCGCGCCGACGGTGACGGCCTGGTCACCGAAGGTCGCGCCGCCGGGCACGGTCAGGGCGATCACCTGGCGTCCCCTGACCACGGTGTAGTCGCGGGTCACCGTGGTGCTGTGACCGGCGCGGTCGGTCGCGGTCGCGGTGAGCACGTGGGCGCCGACCGTCGCGGCGTAGCCCGACACGGTGCAGGTTGCCACGCCACTGGTCGCGTCAGTCGCCTGGCAGGTGGGGGCTGCCGGGACCTCACCGAACCGGACGGTGCCGGCCGGTCCGCCGACGATCTCGGCCGTCGGCGCGACGGTGTCGACCTTGACCGTGGTGGCTCCGTCGGGTGACGTGTTCCCGGCGGCGTCGGTGGCCCGGTGCCGGAGCGTCTGCTCCCCCTCGGCGCCGAGCTCGACCGGGCCGTCGTACGTCGTCCACCCGCTCCCGGTGTCGACCTCGACGAGCGGTGCGTCGTCGCGGTCGTCCGTCGCGGTCAACGTCGCGGTGACCGGTGCCAGGCTCCACCCGTCGAGACCGGGCTCGCGGTCGACGAGTGCGACGGAGACGGCCGGAGCCCGCTCGTCGGCGCCGGACGAGACCCATAGGTCGGCGACCGACGGGTCGAAGAAGCCCGCGGAGCCGAGCGACGGGTACTCGAACCGCACGCGCACGGTGCCGTCGTGGTCGAGCACCGTCGGGTCGTCGACGAGCAGGCGGTACATCTTCGCCTGTGCGGCGCCGGCGAGCACGCGCTGGTCGACGAGGACGTCGTCGACGTAGATGTCGTACTTCTTGGTCACCGCGGTGTTGAACGTCTCGCGGACCTGGAGCACGATCGGCTCCCCCGGGACCGCAGCGACCTCGGCCGAGAACCACGAGCCCGGGAACTGCGAGTGCGCGTAGCGCCGCGTGAGTCCCGCCTCGGTGCTGATCCCGCTGCTGGGGGCGGCCAGGATGCCGTGGGCGGCCTCCGACGCAGGGTCACCGAAGTCGACGTGGTCGCTCAGCGTGGCCGCGTCCGGGACGTCGAGCGTGAGGACGACGGGCGTCGTCGTCGAGGCGAGCACCTGCTCGCCCGCGAACTCCACCTGCAGGTCGCGCGTGTCTCGGTCGACGAAGCCGACCGGCACGAACACGCGCAGCCGCTCGACGATCTCGCCGCCCGCTGCGACGGTGCGCTCCGGGGTGGGGGCCTGGCGCCAGCCGGCGGGCAGCCGGGCGCGGAGCCGGCCGGTCGCGGGAACGTCGGCGGTGTTGCGGACGGTCGCGGTGACCTCCACGACCTCGAGCGACCCGTCGACCGGGTGGGCGGCCCCCACGTCCACGAGCGCGACCTGGGAGTCGACCGTCGTCCAGTCCTGCTCGAGCGTGAGCGGGTAGGTCGTCCCGCCGTCGGTGAAGCCCAGGGCGACGGAGACCCGCACCGGGCCGGGACCCTGGGTGAGCGGCACCCGCGTGGTGAAGGCGAGGTCGCGGCTCGTGCCGGCCGGGAGCGCCGCGGGGGCGGTGTCGTCGCTGTCGACGTCCCAACCGTCGACGGCGAACGTCGCCGTGAAGGGACCGACGGCGGCGGCGCCGGCGTTGGTCAGTCGGACCGCACCTGCGAGCGCCTGGCCTCGCAGCACCGGGCCTGGGAGCGGGACGAGCGTCGCGGTGATCCCTCGGATCGTCAGGGCCGCCTCGACGATGCCGTCCTCGACGGCAGCGAGGCGCGGTGCGAGGTCGCTGCGTGTCGTCGCCGACGCCACCAGCCCGTCGAGGGAGACGCGGAGGTCACGGAGGGCGTCCAGCGCGCTGCCGAGGTCGGCACGGCAGGTGACGCCGTCGGCGGCGGTGTGGGCGGCCGACGCGGAGCGGACCAGGGCGAGGACGGCGTCGAGGCGGTTGTCGAGGGCGGTCGCCTCGTCCGTCGTCAGGTCGCCGGCGTCCAGGTGGGCCTCGACGCGGTCTCCGAGGTCGAGCAGACCGTCGAGCGCCGGTTGGAAGATGCCCTGGTCGTCGGCGGCCCGCGGGCCGAAGGTCCACTGACCGGGACCGACCTCGAAGGTGGCGTAGGTGCCCCCGGGCAGGGTCGAGCGGCCCACGTACGTGGCCTCCTGCGGGTGGCTCGGCACGAACTCGGGGCGCACGGACGACGGCAGCGGCACCTGCACGGTGGCGGTGGTGTTGCCGGGAACCGTCACCGACAGCTCGGTGTGCCCCCGGGCGTCGTGCTCGAAGGCCGCGGAGATCTGACCGCGCACCGTCGGGACCGCGATCGAGGCGTCCGCCAGGTCACCGGGCTGCGGCTTGACCTGGAACTCGCCGTAGCCGTCGCTGGTCGGCTGGATGCCGAACAGCCCGGCCGGCACGTTGAACGCCGGCGAGGCCGCCCACGGGTGGGAGTAGGTGAGGTTGCTCTTCTGCGAGGGGTCCCACGCCTCCATCGTCGAGCCGGCCCCGAGGCGGATCATGTTCATCCAGCTGCTCGTGCCCTCGTCGGTCATCGCGTCGAGCGCCGCCTGGCCGTTGCCGCCGTCGTAGAGGCCCTTCACGTAGAAGGCAGCGCAGTAGACGCTGCAGGCCATCCCACGGGAGTCGACGAACTCGGCGACCCGCTCGACCTGGTCGTCCTCCGGCACCCCGAAGGCGAGCGCGAAGGCGCTGGCGTGCACCGAGAAGTGGCCGGTCCGGACACCGCCTGCGTCCATGCCGTCGTCGTAGCGACCGGTGGCGGCGTCGTAGAGCCGCGCGTTGATCTGGGCACGGAGCCGGTCGGCCTGCTCGGTGTAGAGAGCGGCGTCGGCGGGCTTGTCGAGCACCGTCGCCATCGCCGCCATGTCCCGTGCGGCGCGGTAGTAGATCGAGTTGATGACGGTGTTGTACTGCCGGAACTGGTAGCCGTCGCGCTGGCTCGTCGGCCAGTCGACGATGTCGCAGTCGGTCTGGGAGCTGCAGCCGTCGGAACGCGTCGTCTTGCGGACCAGGCCGCTGGAGGCCTCGAGCCAGTCGGGCCGGAGCTTGGCCTTGAGGTTGTCGTAGTACTCGGCGACCTGCTCGGTGTTGCCGGTCTGGCGCCAGGCGTCGTAGACCGAGAGCACGACGTAGATCGGCCACTCGGTCGGCCAGGTCCGGTTGCTCTTGAAGTAGTTCATCGAGTAGCGGCCCAGCGACAGGTCCTCCATGAGGTAGAGCGAGGAGAGCTGCTGGAGGTAGCCGTCGGCCTCGTAGTTGATCCGCTCACGCGTCCAGGAGTCGGTGTAGAAGTTGACGTTCAACGACTCGATGGTGTTCTTCGACAAGCCGTAGACCTGGTTCAGGTTCTCGTCGGACGACGTGAACGAGGCGGCCTCGCGGTCGAAGGGGTAGACCAGTGCGAGCGCCTTCAGGTTGTCCACCGTGACGGGCTCCGGGGCGCCGACGATCTCCAGGTAGCGGAAGACCCGCATCCCCCAGGTCTCCAGCCGCTGCTCGCCGTCCTTGAGGGTGACGATGTCGCGATACTTGTTGGTCGTGTTGAGCTCCCACCGCACCGTGCTCGGGCTCGAGGTGATCTCGCCGAAGCGGAGCTCGACGCGGGCCCCGTCAGTGCCGTCCGCGACGTCGTACTGCACCCCGCCGACCCAGGTCCGGCCGAAGTCGACGAAGTAGCTGCCGTTGCCCTTGTCGACGATCTCCACCGGGTCGTGAAGCTGCTGCTCGACCTTGTCGGTCGGGGTGGACTCGAGGTTGGGGATCGCCGGACGCGACACCGCCGGCGACCAGGTGCTGTCGTCGAAGCCCACCGACGCGAAGCCGAACGGGAACTGGCGGGCGTCGAGGTTCTCCATCGGAGCGCTGTAGAAGCTGGTGCCGATCGAACCGGCCTCCGGGAACGCGAGACCGCCGTTCAGCGACGTCCAGCTCGGCCCGGTGCCGAAGACGTCGGAGGTGCCGTCGGCGTAGACGACCTTCAGCTGCGCCTGGAACCGGCGGTTGGCGTTGGTCGTGTAGGCCAGTGCCGCGATCGAGTTGGCCGCGCCGCGCTGCAGCAACGCGGTGACGTCGAAGCCGTCGTACCGGGCCTCGCTGCCGATGCGGTTGGTCGGGCCGAGGCCGACGAACTCGCCGTTGACGTAGGTCTTGTAGACGTACTGCGAGTGGTTGCGGAACTCCGTGCCCGTGGCGTTGAGGGTCGCCCAGGCGATCTCCTTGTCGGCCACGTCGACCTCGGTGCGCAGGAACGCCCAGTTGGCCGGGACGTTGGCCGGGTTCGCGATGCCGCAACTCAGGCCGTTGCCGACGGTCAGCGCACCGGCGGAGAGGGAGCCGCACGGGAACGGGTTCGTGGCCGAGAAGTCGTTGGCGACCAGCACCCGGCCGGTGCCGGTCTCGACGACCGACAGGTCGTCGACCTGTCCGGTCTCGCTGTTGCCGGTGCGCACGCCGACCGTGCCGCTGGGGTTGCGGGTGTCGGAGCGCTGGTCGACCTGCACGTTGTTGATGAACGTGGTGAAGGTCGACCCGGCGACCACGATGCGGACGTCGGTCCAGGTGTTGGCCACCAACGTGCCGGCGGGCAGGGCGACCGAGGCACCGAGGGTCGCGTAGGCGCCGTTGACCTGCGAGTGCGGCGTGAGGCGGTTGTCGGAGGCGCGGAACTGCCACATGAACGAGTTGGCGGCGTCGAAGGCCCGGAACCGCAGCCCCAGAGCGCTGCCGGTGATGCGGATCTTGGCGGTCAGCGTGTAGTCGACCCACGGCGCGCTGCTCGGGCCGGGCACCTGGGCGGTGGCCCAGATCGGCTCGCTGCCGGCCCAGGTGCTGCCCGAAGACGTACCGAACCAGGCGGCCTCGGACCAGCCCGAGGCGACGTCGGTGGCGTCCCAGGTCTGCACCCTCCACACGTAGCGCTGCCCCGCGGCGAGCGCAGTGCCGCCGTGCGGCACGTTGAGCTGGGCGTCCGAGGAGACCTTGCCGGAGTCCCAGACGTCGCCGTCGCCGACCGCCGCCCTGGCGGCGTCGCTCGAGACGATGATGCGGTAGGCCGACTGCATGCCGGCGGCCACCTGCCACGAGTAGTCCGGCGTCAGGTCGCCCAGATCGGCGGGTTGGGCCAGGCCGTTCACGCGGAGACCGCGTGGGCTGTGCTCACCCTCGTCGACCACGGCCGACGGCGTGACCGGCGCGGCGCCAGCCGGCGGTACCGGCACCGCCAGGACAGCGGCCACGAGCGCGGCGACCACCGGGGCGGCGAGGGATCGGGACGACAGTGTTCTCAGGGTGCGGCTCACGCGGCTACGTCCTTGGCTCATGGTCGCCCGAGCGATCCTGGTCACAGTGCGCCCACCATAATGAAACGTTTCGATATTGGGCAGGAGTTGGCCGGATGTGGACACGGTCACATCGAGGACCCGCCGGCGCCTACGGCGAGGTAGCGCGCCGATGCGTCATTCCGTCGCAGCGGGCCGAGCCGGGCGCGCCGACGGCCCGCCTCCTCGTCATCGAGGAGGCGGGCCGTCGTGTCGCGCGATCAGCCCCGCGTCAGGGTGAGGCCGTAGGCCTGCAGGATCTCGTTGACCGGCTGGTACCAGGTCTGCGGGCCGGCCTGGCCGCAGCCGGCGCTGATGCCGGAGGTGACGCCCTGGGCCTGGTTGGCCGAGAGCACCGACCCGCCCGAGTCACCCGGGTTGGCGCAGGCGCTGGTGCGGTGCAGGCCGTAGACCGGGCCGACGTCGTAGTTGACGGTCTCGTTCTTGCCCAGCAGCGTGCCGCACTGGTAGCCCGTCGTCCGTCCGGAACGGCAGATCGAGCTGCCGACCGCCGCCTCGTCGGAGCCGAGGACGACGACCAGCTGGCCCGCGTAGTTCGTGACCCACGGCCGCGACGTCCAGCTGCTGTTGGTCTGCACGAAGGCGTAGTCGTTGCCCGGGAACGACGAGCCGGTGAAGGTGCCCTGCGCGGCACCGTTGACGCCGGCGGTCTGCGCGCCGACGCCGCCGCAGTGACCGGCGGTGACGAAGCCGCCGTTGTCGGTGGCGAAGCCCACCGAGCACAGCGTGCTGTTGTTGATCGAGTACTGCTCACCGCCGATGGTGTCGTAGACGGTGCGCGGGCGCAGGGCCGAGGTCTCGACCGCGACGTCGGTCGCACCCGCCTTGCGGGCGAACGCGCGGGCCTTCGACTCGGCCCCCGGGGCGGCCACGACCACGACCTCGTTGGTGGCGGTGTCGACGCGCCAGCCGCGGACGGCGTCGGGGGCCTGCGCGGCGCGACGGTCGAGCTTGGCGCGATCGGCCTGGAGCTCGCCGAAGCCGCGCTCGACGAGCACCGGGCGCGCACCGGCCTCGCGCACCGTCGCGGCCGCCTCGGACGACGTCACGCCGACGGAGAGCGTGGTGGCGCCGTCGGCGATCCAGGCGCCGCCGAAGTCGCGGCCCAGCTCGGCGCGCAGGCGGTCCTCGACGGCCGGGGCCGTGGACTCCATCCGCAGCCGGGCGTCGACCTGGGCGTCGGTGAGCGACAGGTCGCGCTTCAGGGCGGTCCGCATGGCCGGGTCGATGCCGGTGACGGCGTCACGGCTCGCCGCGTCGACGGCGCCGGCGTCCTCGGCCGCGTAGCCGGCCGACGGGGACGTGAAGGTGACCGCGGCTGCGGCCGATGCGGCCGCGAGCGCACAGGCTCCCAGCAGACGATGGTGTCGAGGCATGGCTGGACCTTTCCGAGACTTCCGAGATGACCCTCGAGCCCTCCGCGCACGGCGCGGAGGGCTGGCAGGAGAGGCGACCAGCGAGACCTGGGCGCGCCACGCAACCTAGTGAGCGCGGGCCGCGGCCGACAAGACCTGCCGGCCAGGTCAAGGGTTTGCCCTACCTTCTGTTGATCGGACCGTCCGTCTGATCGATCTCGCCCCGGCGCGCGGCCAGCAGCCGCGCGTCGACCGCCTCGGGGCTGAGCACCTCGTCGAGCACCAGGCTCGCGCAGCCGACGAGGCCGGCGCGGTCGCCGAACGTCGAGGGCAGGAAGCGCAGGTCGCGCACGGCGATGGTGGCCGCGCGCGCGTAGACCGTCTCGCGCAGGCCGGCGGTGTAGACGTCGAACGCCGCACCCATGTCGCCCCCGACGACGACGGCCTCGGGGTTGAGCACGTTGACGGCGACGGCCAGCACCTCGCCGAGCCGACGGCCGGCCTCGCGCAGCAGCTGCTTGGCCTCGGCGTCGCCACCCGCCGCGAGGGCGACGAGGTCGCGCACGTGCTCGACCGGACGGCCGGCCTCGCGCATCTCGGCCACCAGCGCCCAGCCGGCCGCAATGGTCTCGAGACACCCGACGTCGCCGCACCGACAGGTGCGGCCGGCGGCGGCGTCGACCTTGGTGTGCCCGATCTCGCCGGCCGCGCCCAGGTGCCCGGCGACGACCCGGCTGTCGGCGATGATGCCGAGCCCGAGTCCGGTGGAGGCCTTCACGACGACGAGGTCCTGGTGCGTCGCGGCGTGGCCCTGGCGCTCGGAGCGGGCGAGCACGTCGGCGTCGTTGGCCACCAGCACCGTGCCCGGATCGATGCCGGCGGCCACGAGGGCGGCGCCGAGGTCGACGCCGTCCCAGCCGGGCATGGCCGGCGAGTCGATGCTCACGCCGCGCACGGGGTCGACCGTGCCGGGCAGGCTGACGCCCGTGCCCAGCACCGGGCGTCCGGGCCGCTCGGCGGCGACGCGCGCGAGGTGCTCGGCGACCGAGGGCAGCACGGCTCCGGGCGGGGCGCCGACCTCGTGCTCGACCGACTCGCGGGTCAGCTCGGTGCCGGCCAGGTCGAAGACGGCCACCTGCGAGCGGGAGCGGCCGATCGCCGCGGCCAGCACGATGCCGGCGTCGACGTCGAGCACCAGCCCGGACGCCGGCCGGCCGCCGGTCGAGGCGAGGTCGCGCCCCAGGCGCACCAGGCCGATCTCCTCCAGCGCGGCCAGACGACTGACGACGGCGGTGCGCGACAGACCGGTGATGCGAGCGAGGTCGGAGCGGCTGCCGGCCGCGCCCGAGCGCACCAGCTGCAGCAGGTCGCCGGCCGAGGTCATGAGCCGATCCTAACCACAGAAGCACCGACTTTTAACTCCAAAGTACGAAAGCCTGCTTGCGAAGGACGATCTTTGCTCTACCGTTGTCGGGTGACCACTACCGATCCGACCGCGGTCCCGTCGTGCGACTTCACCGTCGTCGGCGCGACCGGTGACCTCGCGCTCCGCAAGCTCGTGCCCGCCCTCTACCACCGCGAGGTCGAGGGCCAGCTGGCCGAGCACACGCGCGTCATCGGCGTCTCCCGCACCGCCCACAGCGACGAGAGCTACCGCGCCGTCGTCCGCACCGCCCTCGCCGAGCACGTCAGCGACGCCGACGCCGCCGCCGTCGAGCGGCTCGTCGACCGCGTGCACTACCTCGCCCTCGACGCCGCCAAGCCCGACGACTGGCACCAGCTGCACGGCCTGCTGAAGGAGAACGCCGACCCCGAGGCCGTCCGCGTCTTCTACCTCGCCGTCGCTCCGGCCATGTTCGGCCCGATCTGCGAGCGGCTCGACCAGGCCGGCTGCGTCGCCCCCACCTCGCGCGTGGTGATGGAGAAGCCGATCGGCACCGACCTCGCCTCGGCCCACGCCGTCAACGACGCCGTCGGCGCGGTGTTCGAGGAGCACCAGATCTTCCGCATCGACCACTACCTCGGTAAGGAGAGCGTGCAGAACCTCCTCGTCACGCGCTTCGCCAACACCTTCCTCGAGCCGCTGTGGAACTCGCGGTGGGTCGACCACGTGCAGATCACCGTCTCCGAGACCCTCGGTGTCGGCGGTCGCGGCGACTACTACGACACCTCCGGTGCGCTGCGCGACATGGTGCAGAACCACCTGCTGCAGCTGCTCTGCCTCGTCGCCATGGAGCCGCCCACCTACGTCAACGGCGAGAGCGTCCGCGACGAGAAGCTCAAGGTCCTGCAGGCACTCAAGCCGATGTCGCCCGACGACGTCGACCGCGACACCGTGCGGGGTCGCTACGGCCAGGGCCTCGTCGACGGCGCCGCCGTGCCGTCGTACACCGAGGACCTCGGTCGGCCGGGCAGCTCGACCGAGACCTACGTCGCCATCCGCGCCGAGGTGCAGAACTGGCGCTGGGCCGGCGTCCCGTTCTACCTGCGCACCGGCAAGCGGATGGACCGCAAGCTCTCCGAGATCGTGGTGGTCTTCAAGGAGCCGCCGCACGCGATGTTCCCGCACCACGAGGGCGTGCAGACGCCGAACCGCCTGCACATCCAGGTGCAGCCCGACGAGGGCATGCGCCTGCACATGACGGCGAAGGAGCCCGGCCCGGGCGGCTTCCGCTTCAAGCCGGTCTCGCTCGACCTCAGCTATGCCTCGGTGTTCAACGACCGGATGCCCGACGCCTACGAGCGCCTGCTGATGGACGTCATCCGCGGCATCCCGACGTTGTTCATGCGCCGCGACGAGGTCGAGGCCGCGTGGACCTGGATCGAGCCGATCCTCCAGCGTTGGGCGGTCACGCCCGAGCGCCCCAAGCGTTACCCGGCCGGCACCAGCGGGCCGACCGCCGCCGCCATGCTCCTCGAGCGTGACGGCCGAACCTGGCAGGAGTCCGACTGATGACCGAGCGATCCGGCCGTCCCCGCACCACGCACCCCGTCGTCGCCGAGGTCACCCGACGCATCGTCGAGCGCAGCGCCGTGACCCGGGCGGCCTACCTCGAGCGCGTGCGGGCGGCGTCCGGCGGCTCGCCCGCCCGGACCGACCTCGGCTGCGCCAACCTCGCCCACGGCTTCGCGGCCAGCGAGCCGACCGAGAAGCTCGCGCTGCGCGGCCGCGTGAAGCCCAACCTGGCCATCGTGACCAGCTACAACGACATGCTCTCGGCGCACCAGCCGTTCGTCGACTACCCGCCCGTGCTCAAGGCCGCCGCCGCGCGCGCCGGCGGGCTCGCGCAGGTGGCCGGCGGCGTGCCGGCCATGTGCGACGGCATCACCCAGGGCCGCGACGGCATGCAGCTGAGCCTCTACAGCCGCGACGTCATCGCGATGTCGACCGCGATCGCCCTCAGCCACGACATGTTCGACGGCGGCCTCATGCTCGGCGTCTGCGACAAGATCGTGCCGGGCCTGCTCATCGGCGCCCTGTCGTTCGGTCACCTGCCCACCGTGTTCGTGCCGGCCGGGCCCATGGCCTCGGGCCTGCCCAACGGTGAGAAGGCGCGCGTGCGCCAGCTCTACGCCGAGGGCAAGGTCGACCGCGACGCCCTGCTCGAGGCCGAGGCGGCCTCCTACCACTCGAAGGGCACCTGCACCTTCTACGGCACGGCCAACTCCAACCAGCTGCTCATGGAGGTGCTCGGCCTGCACCTGCCCGGCTCCTCGTTCGTCAACCCGGGCACCCCCCTGCGCGACGCGCTCACCCGCGCCGCCGCCGAGCGGGCCGTCGCGATCACGCGTCAGGGCGGCGAGCCGACGCCGATCGGCGAGGTGGTCGACGAGAAGGCGATCGTGAACGCCTGCGTGGCGCTGCTGGCCAGCGGCGGCTCCACCAACCACACCCTGCACCTGGTGGCGATCGCGCGCGCGGCCGGCGTCCAGCTGACCTGGGACGACCTGGCCGACCTCGCTGCCGTCGTGCCGCTGATCTGCCGCATCTACCCCAACGGTCAGGCCGACGTGAACCACTTCCACGCCGCCGGCGGCATCGGGTTCCTCGTGCACACGCTGCTCGGCGCGGGCCTGCTGCACGACGACGTGCTCACGATCATGGGGCGCGGCCTGCACCGCTACACCACCGAGCCGGTGCTGCGCGGCGACGTGCTCACGTGGGAGGAGGGCCCCAAGGCCAGCCTCGACCTCGACGTGCTGCGCCCGGCCGACGACCCGTTCTCGCCCGACGGCGGCCTGCAGGTGCTGCGCGGCACCCTCGGCATCTCCGTGCTGAAGACGTCGGCGGTCAAGCCCGAGCACCGCGTCGTCACCGCGCCCGCGATCGTCTTCGACGACCAGGGTGAGCTGCTCGCCGCCTTCGAGGCCGGCCGCCTGCACGACCGCGACTTCGTCGCCGTCGTCCGCTACCAGGGCCCGGCCGCCAACGGCATGCCCGAGCTGCACAAGCTCACGCCCGCGCTCGGCGTCCTGCAGGACCGCGGTCAGCGCGTCGCGATCGTCACCGACGGCCGCATGTCGGGCGCCTCCGGCAAGGTGCCGGCCGCGATCCACGTCACTCCCGAGGCCGCCCTCGGGGGGCCGCTGTCGCGCGTGCGCGACGGCGACCTCGTCACGGTCGACGCCGAGAACGGCGTCCTCGACCTGCCCGGGGTGACCTCGACCGAGCTGCAGCAGCGCGAGCCGACCGGCGCCGCGCCCGACGGGCTCGCCTGGGTCGGCACCGGTCGCGAGCTGTTCTCGGTCTTCCGCGCCACGGTCGGCCCCGCCGACGCCGGTGCGTCCGTCTTCCCCACCCACCCGGCTCCGGCCGCTCCCTCGGAGGTCTCCTTTGTCCACGCCTGAGCCGATGCCCGCCGACCTGCTCGACGTCGTCCCGGTGCTGCCGGTCGTCGTCGTCCACCGCGTCGACGACGCCGTCCCGATCGCGCGGGCGCTCGTCGCCGGCGGCCTCCCGGCCATCGAGCTGACGCTGCGCACGCCGGTGGCGCTCGACGCGATCGCCGCCGTGGCCGCCGAGGTGCCCGACATCCTCGTCGGCGCGGGCACGATCGTCACGCCGGGCCAGGCCAAGGAGGCCGCCGACGCCGGCGCCCGCTTCCTGGTCTCCCCCGGCTCGACGCCGTCGCTGCTGTCGGCCATGACCGAGACCGGGCTGCCGTTCCTGCCCGGCGTCTCTACGGTCTCCGAGGTGCTGTCGGTGCTCGAGACCGGCCAGACGTCGATGAAGCTGTTCCCGGCCGAGGCCGTCGGCGGCCGCGCGCTGCTCTCGTCCATCGCCTCTCCCGTGCCGGCGGCGCGGTTCTGCCCCACCGGCGGCATCACCGCCGCGACGGCGGCGTCGTACCTGGCACTGGCCAACGTCGGCTGCGTCGGCGGCTCGTGGCTCACCCCGGGCGACCTCGTGGCCGCCCGGGACTGGGACGGCATCACCGCCCTGGCCCGCGAGGCCGCCGCGCTGCGCTGAGCGCCGCCGTCTACCCGGGCCTCGGTCAGGGCTTGCCCGCCTCGGCGTAGGACCGCACGACGGAGACGTTGAGCGGGAAGTCGACCGGGTGCTCGCGGAACAGCAGCCGCGCCGCCGTCGCCGAGGCCTCGGTGACGGCGTCGCGGACGGCGTCGGCGAGCCCGGCGGGCGCGTGCACGACGACCTCGTCGTGCAGGAAGAACACCAGGTGCGGACGCCGTTCGAGCGGTGCGTCGTCGGGACCGATGCGCCACAGCCGGTGGCGCAGGTCGGCGATCCAGCACAGCGCCCACTCGGCGCCGGTGCCCTGGACGACGAAGTTGCGCGTGAAGCGTCCGTAGGCGCGGGCGCGGGCGTCGTCGCGATTTCGCTCGACACCCTGTTCGACAGAACCGTCGGGATCACTCCACGCCTCGCCGAGGCTGGGTGAGCCGCGCCCGAGCAGCGTGCGCACGACCTCGCCGTGCTCGCCGGCGCGGGCGGCGCGCTCGACGAGCGCGAAGGCGTCGGGGTAGCGACGGGCCAGGCCGGCCAGCAGCCGGCCGCTCTCGCCGCTCGTGGCGCCGTACATCGCGCCGAGCAGGCCGAGCTTGGCGTCGTTGCGGGTCGCCACGGCGCCGTCGTCGACCATGCCCTGGTAGAGGTCGGCGCCCCGTGCGGTGCGGGCCAGGGCACGGTCGCCGCTCATGCCGGCCAGCACCCGTGGCTCGAGCTGCGCGACGTCGGCGACCACGAGCACCCAGCCCTCGTCGGCGACGGCGGCCGGACGCACGATGACCGGGATCGAGAGCGCCCCGCCCCCGTGCGAGGCCCACCGGCCGGTCACGACGCCGGCGGGCAGGTAGGTGGGCCGGAAGCGACCCTCGCGCACCCACTGGTCGAGCCACGACCAGCCGTTGGTCGTGTGCAGGCGCGACAGGTGGCGGTAGCGCAACACCGTCTCGACCGCCGGGTGGTCGTGCGCGCGCAGGCTCGAGGCGCGGGTGGAGGTGACCTCGATGCCGGCCCGGCGCAGCGCGGCCAGCAGGTGCTGCTGCGAGTCGGGGTTGAGGCCGGGCGCCCCGAGCGCCTCGCGGACGGCGTCGGCCGCCTGCTCGAGCAACGCGGGCCGGACGGCGCGCGGGGGCCGCGGGCCCAGGAGGTCGGTGAGCAGCCGGTCGTGGACGTCGACGCGCCACGGGATGCCGGCGTGCGTCATCTCGGCCGCGGCCAGCGCCCCGGACGACTCGGCGGCCAGCAGCAGCTCGAGCCGACCCGCCTCGGACGACGCGGCGACGGCGTCCTGCTGTCGCTCGTCCTCGAGGTCGGCCCGCAGGTGCTCGACCGCCTCGTCGGCGGCGAACAGGGCCGGCTCGGAGGCCAGCGTCGGCCCCAACCGGTGCCAGTGCTCGGCCTGCTCGCCCTCGAGCCGCTGCCGGTCGACCGCGGGCGCCCGGCGCAGCAGGTGGTGCGCCAGCCGGAGGTCGTGACAACGCGCGACCCGCACGCCGTCGGCCAGGAGTCGGGGATACCAGCGCGCCGTGTCGTCCCACACCCACCGGGGACCGGCCGGCTCGTGCTCGGCGACGTAGGTCGCTACCGCGTCGGCGGCCAGCTCGACCCGCACCTCGCCGTCGTCGGCCACCACCCGCTCGCCCGGCAGGCGCGAGAGGCGGATCCGGGTCACCGCCCGAGCCTGCCACCCGCCACCGACAGCCCGCCCCTCGCACCGGCGACGTCGCGGGTCGGGACGCATCGTGATGGGATCGGGTCATGGACGGACGCCGCCTCGGGAGCCTGGTCGGTGCCACCGGCGGGCTGGCCTTCGTGCTCCTCAACGCCGGCGACCTGCCCGGCGCGTGGCTGCACCGCGTGCTCGGCGTCGTGCTCGCCGTGGCCGTCGTGGCCTGCGTCGTCCTGCTGCCCGCCGAGCCGCCGCCGCCCGTCGACCGGCGCGGCATCCGGCTCTACGGCGCGAGCGTGACCCTCATGGTGCTGGCCATCCTCGTCGGGGCCCGGGTGCTCGACGCGTCGGGCCACGCCTCGTGGATGCGGGCGTGGGTCGTGCTCGTCGTGGGCCTGCACTTCCTGCCCTTCGCGCGCGCCTTCGCCCAACCGCTGTTCACCTGGCTCGGCGCGATTCTCGCCGCGCTCGGCGTCCTCGGGCTCGCTCTCGCGCCCACCGTCGACGCCGCCCCGGCCGCCGTCGCCGTCGGGGCCGGCTACGCCCTCCTGGTCGCGGCGCTCCTCGGGCCGGTCGGCCCGGCGCTCCGCCGGCGCGACGCCGTCCGCTGACGGACGGCGCACCGACGCCCGACGTCAGTGCGGGCGGGCGGCGTCGGCGTCGCGGGTGGCGACGAACGCGTCGAGCTGCATCGTGTCGAGACCGTCGCAGTCGAGGCGCTGGTCGAGGGTGTCGGCGGACAGCGGCGCCGTGGCACCCGGCCCCGCCGGCAGGGCGAGCACGGCCTCGCCCGACTCCGCCCACGTGCGCAGGGCGTCGACCGAGGCCTGGGGCAGCTGGGCCGCGTCGTAGCGGACGACGGCCGCGGCGTCGGCCCGCAGCAGGTGCTCGAGGTCGGCGGGCGTCGGCAGGTCGGGCTCGGCGCCGGTGTAGAAGCTCTGCGAGGGGTGCGCCCAGGTCGACCCGCTCTCGACCGGGGTGCGCGCACCGGCCTCGCACGACACGCCCGAGGGCGGCGCGGCAGCCGTCGACGGGGCCGACGAGGGGGCTGGCGACGGGGCACCCGACGGGGACGGGGAGGCGCCCGGCTCGTCGTCCGACCCGCACCCGGACAGCGCCAGGAGGACAGCAGCGGTCAGCAGGGCGCTGAGGGCGCCGGCACGTCGGGGCGAGCCGGGTCGGTCGGTGTCGGTCACGGTGCGTCCTCCGCGGATGGATGGTGCGAGGGGTGGATGGTGCGTGCTCGGACGTGCGGCGAGCGGGAGCGGGACCGCGATGGTCCCACCCCCGCTCGTCAGCGGTGCGGCAGGCGGATCAGCGGCGCTTGACCCGCACGGTCACCTGCTGGGACGTGCTGGCCTCGGCCACGCCCGAGCCCGTGTAGGCGGCCTTGAGCCGGTGCACGCCGACCCGGTTCGAGCGGAACGTGACGGTGGCCTTGCCGGCCACGACCTTGACCCGCTTCACGACCTTGCCGCCGTCGTAGAGCACCACGGTGCCGGCGGGGGTGATGCCGGCGGCCCGCACGGCCACGGTCACCTTGACCGGCTTGCCGCTCTTGACGGTGGCGCGCCCGGCCCGGGCGGCCGTGGTGGTGACGGCCTTCTGGACGACGAGCGTCGTCCGGGCCTCGGCGCCGGCGACGTCGTCGGTGCCGGCGTAGCGGGCCACGACGGTGTGCGTGCCGACCGGCAGGCGGGCCGGGAGGGCGAAGCGCGCGATGCCGTCGACGGCTTGGACGGTGCCGAGCCGGACCGGGCCGACCTGCACGGAGACCGGTCCGTCGATCCGCTCGTTGCCGCCGGTGATGACACCGACCGCGAGGGCGCTGGCGGTGCCGTGGCGCATGGTCGCCGGTGCGCGCACGAGCACCACGGAGGTGCCGCGGACGACCTCGAGGCGGGCCGGGTCCGAGACGATCTCGGTGGAGGCGTCGGCGACGACCACCCGGTAGAGGGTGCCGTTCTCGGCGAGGCCGGTCGGGACGACGCGCAGCCCGACGGTGGTCTCACCGGCGAGGTCGACCCACTGGGTCGATCCGGGGGCCTGGCGCTGCCACTGGTACTCGACGTCGTTGCCGCGGGCCTCGGCGGTGAAGGACGCCGGCGAGCCGACGGCCGCGGTGGCGTCCTGCGGGCCGGAGACCAGGCGGAGCACCGGGGAGGTCTCGTCGAGCATCGACATCCAGTCGACGAGCTCGGTGGCCCGCTGACGCAGCACGGTCACGGAGTCGCCGCTGCCCGCGCTGGCGTTCTGCAGCACCCGCTGGGCGGCACGGGCCCGGTCGAGGGCGGCGACGCGGTCGCCGGCCAGGTAGGCGTTGTACGACGCGGTGACGGCGGCTGCGGCCTCGGCAGCCGGGCGCGCGGCGAGCTGGCCCGAGGCCTGGGCGGTGGTCACGAGGGTGCCGACCTCGTTGTGCGTGACGCAGTTGGCCTCGGTCTGCCCGGCGGTCCAGCGGATCGCCTCGAGGATCTGCTCCTGGAACATCGGGTCGTCGCTCAGCTCGAAGTTGTGCATGAGCGCCTGGGTGTAGGAGCGCCCGCCGTCCCAGTTGCGGCACCAGGAGATCGGGTGGTCCGCGCCCTCGGTGCGGCCGTCACCGGCGTTGAGGCCGCCGACGTAGGAGGCCTCGGTGAGCGTCTGCAGCACGTGCACGCGCTCGCGGGGCAGGAACGTCTTCCAGTTGTAGAGCTCGTCGAGCACGTGGATCGAGCGCGGGAAGTGGTCCGTGGTCGGGTTGGTGCCGTCCTCGGTGATCACCTCGGTCGTGCGGCACGCCTCGCAGTTGTGCTGCTGGCCGTTGACCGAGGAGCTGTGGTTGTCGAACTCGCCACCGACGAGGTCCTTGTACCAGTCCCAGCTGTGCATCGAGTCGGTCGCGCCGTGGATGGCCACGAAGCCGCCGCCCTCGTTGACGTACTGCTTGAGGATGGCCTGCTCGTCGACCAGCACGGCCGGGTCGGCCACCGAGGGACGGTTGGTGATGAACTGGCTGTTGCCGACCGAGGAGACGGCGACGAGCGCGTCGTACTGGCGCAGGTTCTCGATCGACTCGAACGGGTTGCCCGGCACCGACTCGTTGGGGGCCATGTAGTCCCAGATGTCGACGTCGAAGTTGTTCTCGGCGCCCTGCTCCTGGATGAACTCCATCGTCGCGGGGATGTGCTGGTGGCGGAAGCCGCCGGGACGGTTCGCGAACAGCAGGACCTTGAAGTCGGGGTCCTCGTTCTTCACCGACGGGCCCGCGTAGACCTGCGGCTGGCGCGGCGCGAGCGGCTGGGCCTCGACGGTGATGCCGGGGGTGAAGGCCGGGTCGGTGGCGCCGCCGAGACGGGCCTTGAGGTAGGCGGCATCGCCGGTCAGCACGGTGCGCGCGACCCCGCGCGGGGCGTAGTCGCGTGCCCACGCGGCGAACTCGTCCATGGCGGCCGTCGCGCCGGCGGTGTCGCCGAGCGTGGAACGCTCCTTGGCCAGCTGGGCGCGGCCCTTCAGGGCCTCGCCGTTGACGGCCGAGATGCGGCCGTCGGCGACGTAGCGGTCGACGAGGGCGACCAGCTCGTCGAACGACGTGGTGACCTGGAAGCTGATGGTGTGCTTGGCCTGGTTGCCGGCGGCGTCGCCGACCAGGACCGCCCAGGTGTGGCCGCCGACCGGGAGCGTGGCGAGGTCGAGCGGCACGAGGTCGACCCGCTCACCGTCGATCCACATGTCGCGGATGGCCGGGCCGCCCGAGCCCGGCGCCGGGTCGGCGAGGACGGGCTTGATCTCGGTGTACGGGGCGGAGTGGCGGATCTTGCCGTCGATGATGCCGGGCCAGGCCGCGGTCGGCGCGGTCGAGTCGATCTTGACGGTCGTGGTGCGCGGGGTGGAGGCGTTGCCGGCCGAGTCGACGGCGGTGTAGGTCACCACGCTGTTCTGTGCGCCGACGACGTCGTAGCTGCCGGTCCACTTGCCGTCTGCCAGCGCCGCGGGGACGTCGACCGGGGTGCCGGCGGCACCGACGGTGACGACGAACTTGGCGACGTCGGTGTCGTCGGTCGCCGAGAAGGACAGCGTGACCTTCTGCTCGGGGTCGACGAACCAGTCGCGCAGACCAGGCGCGGTCGAGGGGTTCCAGGTCGTGTTGTTGAGGATGCCGTTGTAGGCCGGCACGGCCGCGACCGGGGTGCGGCTGACGGCGTCGAGCACCGGCGCGGTGCTGTCGGCGGCCGTGGCAGCCGAGGGTGCGACGACGGTGGCGACGGTCAGCGCCGTCGCCAGGGCCGCGCCCGAGGCCAGGCCGCGCCGCCTCCGGTTCGAACCGGTGACTGGGTGGTTCATGGAGCTCCTTGACTGATGAGCGCCCGATGCCGGACCGGCGGTCGAGCGCACGACGGGGTGCGAGGTGGTACGTGCGTGCGCACCGGATCGCTCGTCCCGAGCGGTCGATCAGGTGGAGTGGCGCGAACGCGTCCGGTGTCGACGGTTGGTCGGAGCTCCGGACGGCGAAGGGGTCGGCAGCCCGAGTGTTAAAGCTGCCTCTTGTTTGTTTTGGTGCCGCTCAAACTAAAGTGGCGGTCGTCACGTCACAACCAGATCGGCCGATGATCTGGAACTCCGTTCCAAACATCCGGCCAACAGGGCTCCTGTTGCGACGAGTATCGTCACAACATCCTGGCCGGCGCGGATCGCCCTACGATCAGGCCATGCCCCGCACCCCCGGCGTCACCGAGTCGTCCCGCACGGTCGTCGACCATGCCGGCGGCAACCTCACGCTCGACCTCATGGTGCTCGACCAGCACCTCGGCGCGCTCCTCGACGTCGCCTTCACCGGCGCCGGGATCACGCCGGCCCAGTACGCCGTCTACGCCGAGCTCTCGCGCGGCTCGCGCACGCCACGTCAGCTGATCGAGACGCTCGGCCTCCGCCCGGCCACGCTCACCGGCTACCTCAACGCCATGACCGAGCGCGGGCACGTCGACCGCTCACCGCACACGACCGACGGCCGCTCGAGCGTCCTGTCCCTCACGACCGGGGGCCGCGAGCAGTTCGTGGTCGGCCGCGACCGCCTCAACGCCGCCCGACGCTCAATCACCACCCAGCTCGGGGGCGCCGAGGCGGTCGGGCAAGTGCGACTCGTGCTCGGCCGCGTCGACGACGCGCTCCTCGCCGCCGTCCCGGCGATGCGCCGCAAGTACGCCGGCTGACCGCGCCGGTCAGCGCGACGGCCCCGTGGCGACCGGCTTGTCGAGGTTGCTCCACTGCGACCACGAGCCCGGGTAGAGCGCGGCCTCGACGCCAGCCAGCTCGAGCGCGAAGACCTGGTGGGCGGCGGTGACGCCCGATCCGCAGTAGACGGCGGTCGGCTCGTCGTCCCCGACGCCGAGTGCGGCGAACCGCTCACGCAGCTCGTCGGGCGAGCGGAACGTGCCGTCGTCGGCGAGGTTCTCGGTAGTGGGGGCCGAGACCGCACCAGGCACGTGGCCGGCACGGGGGTCGACGGGCTCGACCTCACCGCGGAAGCGCTCGCCCGCCCGCGCGTCGAGCAGGGTGCCGGTGCGGGCCACGGTCTCGACGTCGTCGAGGTCGAGCACCGGCAGCGCTCCCCCGACGAGCGCGACGTCGCCGGCCTCGGGCACGACGTCGTCGGTCGCAAGGGGCAGGCCGGCGGCCCGCCAGGCCGGCAGGGCGCCGTCCAGCAGCCGGACGTCGGTCACCCCGGCCCACCGCAGCAGCCACCAGGCGCGCGCCGCCGCCAGGTCGCCCTGGCCGTCGTAGGCGACGACGGTGCTGCCGGTGCGCACGCCCCACCGGCGCGCGCTGGCCTGCAGGTCGGCCAGGAACGGCAGCGGGTGTCGACCGTCGGCGGGCTCACCGTGCGAGGCCAGCTCGGTGTCGAGGTCGACGTAGACGGCGCCCGGCACGTGCCCGGTCAGGTAGGTCTCGTGCCCGGGCGGGCCGCCGAGGCTCCAGCGGACGTCGAGCACGACGACGTCGCTGTCTCCCTGCAGCAACGCCGCGAGCGCGACGGGGGTGATGAGTCCGTTCACCCCACCAGTCTCGGGCATCACCGCGCGACCGTGGCCGCGTTGCGACGGGCCAGGACGCCGAAGGCCGCCCGCAGCTCGGGCGGGTCGACCACCTCGACGTCGGTGTCGAAGCGGTTGAGCGACGCCGCCAGGGCCACCCACGACCAGGCACCGCTGGTCAGCCGGCACCGACCGTCGTCCAGCGGCTCGACGGTGCCGTCGCCCGCGAACGGCCGCACGGCGCCGGCCGGCAGGTCGAGCACGACGGTGCCCGTGCACGGCCAGGCGCCGGCTCCGGCCGTGCCGTCGGAGCCCTTGAAGCGGGCCGCGACGTAGGTCGCGGCCGTGCCGCCGGGCACCGGCCGGGGCGTGAACCGTGGTCCGGTAGGGGTGCGTGGCGTGATGCGGTCGGCGCGGAAGATGCGCCAGTCGTCGCGGTCGAGGTCCCAGCCGAGGAGGTACCAGCGGCCGGCGGAGACGACGAGGTCGTGCGGCTCGACCCGGCGGGGAGGCCGGTCGTCGTCGGCGCCTTCCCCGCTGCGGGAGGCGTAGTCGAGGCGCAGCACCTCGCGCGCCCGGACCGCCGTGGAGACCGCGACCAGCACGTCGGTGCGGACCTGGGTCGGGCCCGCCCCGCCACGAGGAACGGTGGAGAACGCCAACGCGTCGAGCCGGTGCCGCAGCCGCGACGGCATCACCTGCCGCACGGTGGTGAGCGCGCGCAGCGCGGCCTCCTCGATGCCGGCACCCGTCGAGACCGCCGCCTGGAGCGCGACGGTCAGGGCGACGACCTGGTCGTCGTCGAACAGCAGCGGCGGCAGCTCGGCCCCGGCGTCGAGGCGGTAGCCGCCGTCCGGGCCCATCGTGGCCTCGATGCGGTAGCCGAGCTCGCGCAGCCGGTCGACGTCGCGACGCACCGTTCGGTGGCTGATGCCGAGCCGGTCGGCCAGCACGGCGCCCGGCCAGTCGCGCCGGGTCTGCAGCAGCGACAGCAGGTCGAGCAGGCGCGAGGTGGGAGTCGTGGGCACGACCTCAGACTAGGTCGAGTGTAGGACCGGATCTGGCCTAGACACCGAGAAGACTCGGTGCTGCCGGACGGACCGGCACCAGCACGAGCAGGAGCGAGCGATGACCCTCACCACCACGACCCACCTCAACTTCCGCGGCGACGCCCGAGCGGCTCTGGAGCACTACGCCTCGGTGTTCGGCGGCCAGCCGATGATCACCACCTACGCCGACGCCGGCATGCCCGCCGACGTGCCGGGCGCCGACGGGGTGCTCTTCGGACTCCTCGCGAGCCCGGAGGGCTTCCGGGTCATGGCCTACGACGTGCCCGGAGCGGGCGACGGCGGCCCGGCGGGTGGGGCCGGGTCGACCCGCCGCGAGAACGGCACGACCGTCACCGACCAGCCGTTCTTCGTCTCGGTCACCGCCGCGTCGCTCGACGAGGCACAGGGATTCTTCGACCGGCTCGCCGACGGCGCCGTCGTCGTCGAGCCGCTGGCCGCCTCGGCCTGGAGCCCGGGGTTCGGCATGCTCACCGACCGCCTCGGCGTCACCTGGGCGTTCAGCGTCGACGCCGGCCGCTGAGCCCGGCCCGGCCGGTGCGCTAGCGGCCCGACCCGGCCGCTTCCGCACCGGTCACGCGGGGCACGAGGTAGCGGGCGGGGATCACCCCGTCGTTGCAGGCGGCGCCCACCCAGGCGGCGAACGCGTCGCCGTGGCGGTCCTGCTTGAGCGCGGCGTCGTCGTCGGCCTCGAGCATCTCCTGCGCGGTGACGACGTCGCCGAGCCCGTCGATGCGCTCGACGGCGAGCCCGAGCCCGAGGCGGACGTCGTCGTCCAGGGTCGCCCGGGTGGCGAGGTCGGCCACCTCGGCCGTGGCGCTCTTCAGACCCGACGTCGACCGCGGCCCCGGCGCGGAGAGGTGGGCGTCCTGCTCGGTCGACACGGCACCGAGCGCCGCGCACAGCTCGGCGTCGCTCACGGCCTCCCGCCGTTGCTGCTGCGCCGGCGTCGGGTCGGTGCGGTCGCTCGCGTCGTTGCCGAAAGCGACGACGCCGATGACGCCGGCGACCGCTGAGGCAAGGACGACCGGACGTACCCAGGACGGCATCCGCCCATCCTCCCAGGGCTTCGTAGACTCCGCGCGTGACTCGCGAGATCCGCCGCATCGCCGTGTTCTGCGGCTCGAGCCCCGGCACCGACCCGGCCCTGGTCGACCACGCCTACGACGTCGGCCGCGAGCTCGCCACCCGCGGCATCGGCCTCGTCTACGGCGCCGGCGGCTTCGGTCTCATGGGCGCCGTCGCCCAGGGCGCCCTCGACGCCGGCGGCGAGGTGATCGGCGTGATCCCCCGCAGCATGGTCGAGCGCGAGTGGGGCCGGGCCGACCTGACCGAGTGCCACGTCGTCGAGACCATGCACGAGCGCAAGGCGATGATGGCCGACCTCGCCGACGCCTTCCTCTGCCTCCCCGGCGGCCTCGGCACCCTCGAGGAGATCGTCGAGGTCTGGAGCTGGCGCCACATCGGCTTCAACGACGACCCCGTCGCGTTCCTCGACGTCGGCGGGTTCTGGACGCCGTTCCTCGCCTCGGTCCAGGGCCTCGTCGATGCGGGGTTCATCCGGCAGTCGGTGCTGGACGACGTCGTCGTCGCGGAGACGCTGGGTGAGGTGTTGAACGGGCTTGTTGATAGGTGAGTGCCTGCTGATAGGTGACTGCCCCGGGCGTCATGTCTTGAGTTCGGCTCGCAGGCGCGTCAAACGCGGCGGAATGGACTACCCGCGTCACGTCCGCATCGGATGATTCCGACCCGCCTCGGCATGGGTCGCGTGATGGTGGAACGGACACAGCAGGTGCGCCGTCCGGAGGTCGGTGCCGCCGCCGCTCGCCCAGGGTTCTCGGTGGTGCAGGTGGCACAGGTAGCCGGGCACGTCGCAGCCGGAGGCGTGCTGGCAGTGGCGTTGCTCGACGATGGCGGCGAGGCGCTGCTTGGCCGTGTGGAAGCGGCGCTTGCGGCCCATCGCGAGAAGCTCGTCGGAGGCGTTCATCCACATCGGGACGACGCCGGCGCCGCAAGCGAGGCGGAGGAACTGGGTGTGCGAGATCCTCGCTCCGGTGTCGAGTGACGCGGCCTTCACCCGCCCCTGCAGGGCGTCGTAGTCGCCGATGACGACCACGGTGGCGTTGAGGCCGCCGACGTCCGGCAGAGCCGCGGCGGAGATCCGCTCGATCCAGTCGACGAAGGCGCGGCCGAGCTTCTCTGCCGACGGGCGCAGCCAGTCGTAGGAGCCGGCTCCCTGCTCGGCGCGGACCGACTTGGGCGCGGCGAGGGCGTGCAGGTGCCTGCGCAGCATCTCGGCCTGCGCCGTCGGGATGGTGAATTGACCGTGGGTCGTGCCGTGGCCGTCGTCGCGCATCGTGAGGCGGGTCGCCGCGCGGGCGTCGGCCTCGAGTCGCTCGAGCGCCGCCGACTCACGTTCGTCGGCCGAGTCGGGGTCGAGGTGGGCGTAGATCTCGTGGCCGAGGCGGCCGAGCGCGATCGCGTCATGGTCGCGCGCCTCGCCGACCAGGCAGACCTCGGCGCGCTCCTGGTCGTGGGTGCTCACGCGTTCGTCGTCGAGGCGGGCGAGCTTCACGGCGATCGCCGTGGCCTGCTCGGCGTGCAGCTCGCCCCGCGCCATCGCCACCCTGGTCCACTCACGCGAGCGCAGCGACGTCGCGAGCCCGACCTTCGCGGTCGCCGAGCGCCTGGTCACCCGGGTCTGCTGCTGCAGCCACCGCGCGGTGTCGCGGCACGACGACGCCTCCGGCAGACCGAGCACCTCGGCCTGGCCGATCACCCGCGCCTCGAGCTCGGCGACGCCGGCGGCGAGCCCGCGCCGCGAGGGCGACCGCGCGCGTCGTCGCGGCGTCGTCGAACGACCAGACCGGGACGTCGGCCAGCCCCTTCAGCGCATCGAGCGCCGAGGACAGGCAGGTCTCGATCTGGGTCATGCCCCCAGGTCACCAGCGACCACCGACACCCAGGAGTCCAGGACGACCGGTCATCCACAGGAGGGGTCCGGACACCTGCCCTGTGGACGGTTCCGGGACGTTTCCACAGGGCGAGACCAGGGGGCTCCGTCGAGCGCCGGCCCGGACCGGGCCGGTCCGGGCCGGTCCGGGCCGGTCCGGGCCGGTCCGGGCCGGTCCGGGCCGACGGAGCGTCAGGCTCGACCGTCGCGGAGCTGGGCCGACAGCGGGCAGTCGAACGGGTCGCGAGCCCGCAGGCCCACGTGGTTCAAGTAGTCGACGACGATCGCGTAGGACCGGAACAGGCCCATCTCGGTGTAGGTCACGCCGACGCGCTCGCAGTGGGCCCGGACCAACGGCCGCGCACGGCGGAGGTGGCAGCGCGGCATGCTCGGGAACAGGTGGTGCTCGATCTGGTAGTTGAGCCCGCCCATGGCCCAGTCGAGGAGCAGGTTGCCCCGCACGTTGCGCGAGACCATCACCTGTCGTCGCAGGAAGTCGAGCCTCATCGTCGCCGGCACGATCGGCATGCCCTTGTGCGCCGGGGCGAAGGAGGCCCCGAGGCAGACCCCGAAGACCGCGACCTGGACGCCGAGGAAGGCCGCGGCCTGCGCGAGCGGCAGCACCAGCGCCACCACCGCGACGTAGGACCCGAGCCGGGTGAGCACCAGGGCCAGCTCGGTGCGGCGCCACGGCTGGGCCGACCCGGCGTCCAGGCCGGCGCGCACGCTGGCCGCGTGCAGGTTCAGGCCCTCGAGGGTGAGCAGGGGGAAGAACAGCCAGCCCTGACGACGCACGAACCAGCCGGGGAGACCGGCGGTGCGCTCGGCGACGATGCCAGGCGTGAAGGCGATCGCGCCTGCGGCGATGTCGGGATCGAGACCCTCGACGTTCGGGCCGCGGTGGTGCAGGTTGTGCTTGCCGCGCCACCAGGCGTAGCTGAGGCCGGCGAAGCCGCCGGCGAGGATCCGCGCGGTCCACGCGTTCCACGTGGGGGACGCGAAGATCTGCCGGTGGGCGGCGTCGTGGCCCAGGAACCCGAACTGGGTGACGACGACGCCGAGCGCGGCGGCCACCAGGAGCTGCCACCAGGAGTCGCCGAGCAGGGCGAAGGCCACCCACAACGCCGCGAACGCGGCGACGTGCGCGGCGATCTGGGCCAGGTAGTAGCCACGGCGTCGCTCGAGCAGCCCCGCCTCGCGAACCGTGTGCAGCAGGTCGGTGAAGTCGCTCGTGGACCCGTGCTCCGACCGGGTCGGCGTCAAGGACGCGACGCCCCGGCCGCGAGGCCGAAGCCGAGCCGGCGGGCCTCGGCCGCGTCGACTCCGCTCGGCACCACGGTGAGCCGGAGACGATTGCCCGTGGCCATCGTCAGCACGACGAGCCGGGTGTCGTCTCGCGGGAACGAACCGACCTTGACCGGACCCCGCTCGGCTCGCACGGCGCGCACGCCACGGCCGTCGACGACGACGTCGTCCCAGTCGGGACGCGAGAACAGCAACCGGTCGACCCGTCCGGTGGCGTAGGGGAAGTGGTCGATCAGGTCACGGACCTCCACCCGGAGGTCGCGCGACTGCGGCCACCAGGCTCCGTGCGGGCCCTGCGCGGCCGGACCCGGGTCGAGCCACAACCGCAGTGGCGACCGGGGATCGGGGGCGGTTGCGGGTCGTGCTGGGAGCGTCGCCATGGACGTCTGCCCTTCGTCCTGCCCTGGCGGCTCGGAGAGCACAGGCGTGACAGGCTGGTTGATCCCGACCATACTCGCCCGCGCCGGGCGGGGCGCTATCGCAGACCGCGGGCGATCAGAGCAGCGCCGGCTCCTCGTCCTCGACGAACCGCGGCCGGCACGCGTACCACCCGGCGAGCGTGCTGGGCACCGCGCTGACCGCCAGGACGACGAGCGGCGCCGTCCAGGAGCCGGTCGCCTCGCGCAGCAGGCCGAGTCCGACCGGACCGACGGCGGCCAGCAGGTAGCCGAGGCCCTGCACGAACCCGGAGACGCTGGAGGCCCCCTGCGGCGTGCGGGTGCGCTGGTTGATGAGGGTCATGCAGAGCGGGAAGGTGCTGACCCCGATGCCCAGCGCGCACATCCACAGCACCGCCAGGTCGCGGGGAGCCACGATCAGCCCGACGTAGCCGACGACCAGGGCGATCGAGCAGGTCACGACGACGCCGAAGGGGTTGGGCACCCGCGTGGCCACCTGCGGGACGACGAGCGCGGCCGCCACGCCCCAGGCCGAGTAGAGCCCGACCATGGCACCGCCGAACCCGTCGGTGGCGCCGGCGTCGGTGAGCACCGACGGCACCCAGGTGATGATGCTGTAGTTCGACAGGGTCAGCATCGCGAAGAGGACCACCAGGCCCCACACGGTGGTCGAGCGGCCGATCCGCATCGAGCGCCCGGTCGCGACCGAGCCGGTCGCGGGCGCGTGGTGGTCGGCGGGCAGGCGCGCCGACACGGCGAACCAGACGACGGCGGTGAGGGCGGCCGGCAGGGCCCAGACGCCGACCGAGACGCGCCACGACGCGGCGTCGGCGATCGGGACGGCGAGCAGGGGCGCGACGAACTGACCGGTCTGCATGAGCAGCAGGTAGGTCGACGTCCAGAGACCGACGCGGTGGCCGAACCAGGCCTTGACCAGCGGCACGACGACGACGTTGACGGCGCCGATGCCGGCCAGGGCCGCGACGGTCGAGACGACCAGCGTGACCGGGCCGGTAGAGAACGCCCGCAGGAGCAGGGAGACGGCCGTCAGGCCCAGCGCCGCGGTGGCGGTGCGCTCGAGCCCGAACCGGCGGGTCACCACGGGAGCCAGGAACCCGAAGACGCCGAACACGACCGCCGGCACGGTGCCCAGCAGGCCGGCGAGCGCCAGGCCGTAGCCGAGGTCGTCGCCGATGATCTCGAGCAGCGGCGTGAAGCCGGTGACCGCCGTGCGCAGGTTGACGGCGGTGAGGGCGACGGCGACGCCGGCCCAGACGAGGAGCGGGCCTCGGCTCGGCGCGGCACGAGGCGGCAGCACGGTCGTCACACTGGACTCCTAGACACGAGCAATGATGGGATCATGGGATGAATCGTGAGCAGTCTGGCACACCGGCGCCGCTTCGGCGAGTGGGTCTGATCGACCAGGTGGCCGCGCGGTTCCACGACGAGATCACCTCGGGCCGCTGGCCCGTCGGTCAGCGCATCCCGGTCGAGGCCGAGCTGGTCGCGGCCTTCGGCGCCGGTCGCAACACGGTCCGCGAGGCGCTGCAGTCGCTCGTGCACGCCGGCCTGCTCAGCCGCGAGCAGGGCCGCGGCACCTTCGTCATCTCCACCTCCGAGCTCGCCGGCTCGCTCGGACGCCAGCTCGGCGGCGGCACCCGCCAGCACTACCTCGAGCTGCGGCTGGCCCTCGACAGCACCGCCGCCCCCCTGGCCGCCGTCCGGCGCACCGAGGCCGACGTCGTCGAGCTGCGCCGCCTGCGCGACGAGCGGCGGGCCAGCTGGTCGAGCGACGACGCCGACCGCCGGGCGAGCACCGACCTCGCCCTGCACCGGGCGATCGTGGCCGCCACGCACAACCCGCTCTACCTGCAGCTCTACGCGAGCATGACCGAGGTCTTCGCCGGCCACATGCGCGACGAGGCCGAGCACGACGCCGGGCACGAGCACCACCACGACCTCGTCGAGGCCATCGCCGACGGCGAGCCCGAGCGCGCGGCCGCACTGGTGGAGGAGATCTTCCGGCCGTTCCTGCGCTGAGGCCGCCGCGCGAGACTACGCCGACTGGTACCAGTCGCGGTACTCCGAGATCGCCGAGACCGCCTCGCCCATCGCCGTGCCGAGCTCGGCGACGAGCTGCTCGGCGCCGACCGTCGTGCCGGTGCGCGCGAGCTCCTCGACCTCGGCGGCGACGTCGGCGAGCACCACCAGCCCGAGGTTGCTCGCACTCCCCCGCAACGCGTGGGCGGCCGCGCTCAGCGCGGGCGCGTCGGACGACGCGGCGGCCGAGGCCACGAGCCCGACGAACTCGCCGCCGTTGTCGAGGAACCGGCCGATCGCTCGGTCGAGGTAGCTGGTGTCGCCGGGGACGAGCTCGAGCAGCATCGCGAGCCGCTCGAGGTCGAGGTGCGGGCTCACCGGCCCGGCAGCGGACGCCGACGACGCGCTGGACGACGGCGACGCGGCGCCGAGCCACCGCTCGAGCGCCGCACCCAGCGCCGTCGGCGAGAGCGGCTTGGTGAGGAAGTCGTCCATGCCGGCGGCGAGGCACTTCTCGCGCTCGCCCGCGATCGCCGTCGCGGTGACCGCGATCATCGGCACCCGGGACGCCGCCCCGGCCGCCCGAGCCTCGCGCTCGCGGACGGCGCGCGCCGTCGCGTAGCCGTCGAGCCGCGGCATCTGCAGGTCGAGCAGCACGGCGTCGTAGGCCTGCGAGTCCAGCATCTCGAGCGCGGCCAGCCCGTCGTCGGCCGTGTCGACCGCAAAGCCCAGCGCCTCGAGGAAGCCGCGGGCGACCAGTCGGTTGATCTCGTTGTCCTCGACGACGAGCACGGTGCCGAGCCGCCGTCCCCCGGCGTCGCGGACGACGCCCGCCCGGCTCGGCGCGGAGGCCTCGCGGACCGAGGCGACCGCCGCCCCGAGGCGCGCGGTGAACCAGAACGTGCTCCCGACGCCGGGCGAGCTGTCGACGCCGATCTCGCCCCCGAGCGCCGCGACGATCTCGGCGGAGATGGCGAGCCCGAGGCCCGAGCCGCCGAAGTGGCGGGTGGTCGAGCTGTCGGCCTGGCTGAACGGCGCGAAGATCCGCTGCTGCTGCTCGGCGGAGATGCCGATGCCGGTGTCGCGGACCTCGACGCGCAGCAGGGTCGCGTCGCCGTCCGGCGCCGCCGTGGCCCTGATCGCGACCGACCCGGCGGCGGTGAACTTGACGGCGTTGGAGCCCAGGTTGAGCAGCACCTGGCGCAGCCGCGTCGGGTCGCCGGCGGCGACGGCGGGCACGTCGTCGGCGCACGACAGGTCGAGGGCGATGCCCTTGTGGCGCGCGCTCTCGGCGAGCAGCTCGCCCACCTCCCCGAGCACGGCGCGCACGTCGAGGTCGACCGACTCGACCTCGAGCAGGCCGGCCTCGATCTTGGAGAAGTCGAGGACGTCGTTGATGAGCTCGAGCAGGGTGCGGCTCGACACGGTGATGCCGGCGACGTAGTCGCGCTGCACGGCCGAGAGGGCCGTGCTGTCGAGCAGCTCGTTGAGGCCGATGATCCCGTTGAGCGGGGTGCGGATCTCGTGGCTCATCGTCGCCAGGAACTCCGACTTGTGCCGCGACGCCTCGAGCGCCCGGTCGCGCGCGTCGGCCAGCTCACGCTCGGCCCGCTCGCGCTCGGCGACCCGCGACAGCAGGGTCGCGGCCTCCTCGACCATCTTCTGGATCATGTCGTGGCGGTGCAACGGCGGCAGCGAGGTCATCACGAGGATGGCCAGCACGTCGCCGTCGAGCGTCACCGGGCACGCGAGCGTGAGCCGCCGCACCGGGTCCCACACCGACGCGACGGCACGGAACGCCTCGGCCGCCGTCGCCTCCTCGATCCGCGCGACCTCCGGGTCGCCGTCCGGGAACGGGTCGAGGGCGTGCGGGACGACGCCGGCACCGTCGGGCGCCGGCACGAACGCGCGCGCCCGGTCCCAGTCGTCGTGCAGGACGACGAGCGCCCCGGCCTGCTGCAGGATCTCGTCGAGCGTGGCCGCGGTGTTCGCGGCGGTGGCGATCGTCTGCATGAGCGAGGTCTGCGTGACCAGGTCCTGCAGCCTGTCCTCGGTGGCGCGGGCGCGGGTGATGTCCTGGTAGGTGCCGGAGGCCTCCTTGAGCGTGCCCGCGGCGTCGTAGGTGCCCACCGCGCGCAGCCGCACCCACATCCACCCGTGCCGTCCGAGGTGGCGCACCTCGACGTCGACCTTCGGCCCGGTGCCCGACAGCAGTCCGTCGAGCGCCTGGACGAGACGGGCCTGGTCGTCAGGGTGCGTGATCCGCACGAGGGCCTCGCGGTCCTGGCCGAGCACCACCGAGGTCTGGTCGCCGTAGAGCTCCTCCAGGCCCTCGGACGCCGTCACCGTGCCGGTGACGAAGTCCCACGTCCAGCTGCCGCTGCGCCCGATGCGCTCGGCGCGGACCAGAGCCCGGTGACCGGCGTGGGCGAGCTCGAGGAGCCGCTTGGTCTCGTCGTTGTCGGTCAGGCGCAGCACCAGGCCGGCGACCGCGCCGTCCTCGAGGTAGGCCGTCTGGCGCAGGCGCACCCAGAGCGCCTGGCCGTCGTCGCGCACCAGCATGGTGTCGACCTCCTCGGGCAGGAACCGTCCCTGCGCGGCCTCGGCGAGGAAGTAGGCGGCCTGCCCGCGGCCGGCCTGGTCGAGGAACTCGTCGACCGAGCGACCGACGAGGTTCTCGGTGCGCAGCAACGTGGCGGCGCTGGGGTTGGCGTAGAGGACGGTGCCGTCGAGGCCGAGGACGACGATGCCGTCGCTGAGCGCGGAGAGCACCTGACGACTCAGGGCGTCCTCGTCGAGCACGACGTCCTCCCTCCCCGTGGGCCTCGTCGTCATGGGGGTGACGGGCGCCGAGGGACAAGCCTGCCAGCACGTGCCGGACGACGCGCACCGGATGGCGGAAACGGCCGACTATTGGTTGGCGAGGTCAACCAGTGTGACCCACTTCTCGGAATACCTCGATCGCCATCACGGCTGAGCAACCCGTGACCAGCACCAGACAGCGGACCGACTACCGGGTGACCTTCGTGGTCCTGTGCGCAGGCGTGGCGTCGTTCTCGCTGCTGCAGTCGATGGTGAACCCGGTGCTGCCGACGATCCAGGCCGCGCTCGACACCGACCAGGCCACCGTCACCTGGGTGCTCACCGCCTACCTCCTCTCGGCGTCGGTGTTCACCCCGATCATCGGCCGCGTCGGCGACAAGGTCGGCAAGGAGCGGATGCTCGTGGTCGCCCTGGCCTCCCTCGCGGTCGGCTCGCTGCTCGCGGCCGTCGCGCCCACCATCGAGGTGCTCATCGCCGCGAGGGTCATCCAGGGTGTCGGTGGCGGCGTCCTGCCGTTGACGTTCGGGATCATCCGCGACGAGTTCCCCCGCGACAAGATCGCCGGCGCCGTCGGCACGTCGTCGGCCCTGCTCGCCGTCGGTGGCGGCATCGGCCTCGTGCTCGCTGGCCCGCTCGTCGACGTGCTCAGCTACCACTGGCTGTTCTGGATCCCGATGGTGATGACCGTGCTGGCCGCGCTCGCCGCGCACTTCTACGTGCCCGAGTCGCCCGAGCGGACGCCGGGGCGCATCAACGTCGCGAGCGCGCTGCTGATGTCGTCGTGGCTGGTCACGCTCCTGCTCGCCGTGAGCCAGGGGCACAGCTGGGGTTGGGGCTCCCCGATCACCGTCGGCCTGTTCGTCGCGACCGCCGTGCTGCTGCCGGTCTGGGTGCGCGCCGAGGCCCGCAGCGACAGCCCCCTCATCGACATGCGGATGATGCGGATCCCCACGGTCTGGACCGTCAACCTCGTCTCCCTGCTCTTCGGCATGGGCATGTACTCGATGTTCGCCTTCCTCCCCCAGTTCCTGCAGACCCCCGACGCCCTCACCGGCTACGGCTTCGACGCCACCGTCACCCAGTCCGGCCTGCTGCTCCTGCCGCAGACCGTCGCCACGTTCCTGGCCGGCGTCGCCTCCGGCCGTCTGGCCGCCCGGCTCGGCTCCAAGGCCGTGCTGGTCGCCGGCGCCACCCTCACCGCCGCCGGCACCCTCGGCCTCGCGATCGCCCACCACCAGCTGTGGCTGGTGGTCGCCGAGACCGCCGTGCTCGGCCTCGGGTTCGGGCTCGCGTTCGCGGCGATGTCGAACCTCATCGTCGACGCCGTCCCGCAGTCGCAGACCGGCGTCGCGAGCGGCATGAACGCCAACATCCGCACCGTGGGCGGCGCGCTCGGCAGCGCGGTGCTGGCCAGCGTCGTCACCGCCGGCGCCCGCCCCGACGGCTTCCCGGTCGAGTCCGGCTACACCGCCGGGTTCCTGGTGCTCGTCGTGACGTCGACGCTCGCCGCGCTGGTCGCCGTCCTGGTGCCGGTGGTGCGGGCCCGCACCCACGTGGTGCCCGGCCCGCAGGCCGAGGCCGAGGCGGCACAGAAGAACTTGAGCGAATCTTCGACCGTTCTTCAGACAAGCGCCGCCCCGGGCCGGTAACGTTCTTCCTACCGAGCCGCTGGTGACCCGAGACGCCAGCGGCTCGGTTCTATTTTTCCTCCCGCGAGCTCAGCGCCAGGCCGAGGCGTGGTCGACCACGAACGCGGCCAGCGGCCGGGCCGGCCGGCCGGTGGCCCGCTCGACGTCGCCGGTCACCTCGGCGAACGCGCCGTCGCGCACGCGGTCGAAGGTCACGAGGCTCAGGTCGCGGTCGAAGCCGGTCATGCCGTCGATCGCCTCCTCCACCGACGCCTCGGTGGGCTCGACGCCGAGCGCGGCCGCGGTCTCGGCCGGGGTCAGCGACTCCGGGCCGGTGATCTCGTAGACCTGCCCCGTGTGGCCCTCGTCGAGCAGCGAGACGGCGGCGACGGCCGCGATGTCGCGGGCGTCGACCCAGGCGACCCGCGCCTCGGCCCCCGGGAAGGTCAGCGTGCCCGCGGCGATCTCGTCGCGGTAGAAGCGCGGGTCGGTGAAGACGTCCATGAACCAGCTCGGCCGCAGGATCGTCCACGGCCGCCCACCCTCGCGCACGGCGTCCTCGACCCGCAGCGCCCAGTGGTCGAGCTGCGGGTAGTCGGCCGCTCGCTCCGAGAGCAGCACGACCCGGGTCCCCGGCGCGGTCGCGGCCACGAGGTCGGCGACGAGCCCGGGCGCGTCGGACCGGTCCGGCCTCACGACGAACACCGCGTCGACGCCGTCGAGGGCCGCCGGCCAACCGGGCGCGTCGTCCCACGAGAACGCCGTGGGGACGACGCCCTCGAGGCGCACCGACGACGGGTCGCTGCTGCCGCCGAGCACCTCGACGTCACGCTCGGCGAGCAGCGCCGCGAGCGGCACCCCCGTCTTGCCACGGATCCCGGTCACCAGCACGCGCGTCGTCATGTCCTCACTCCATCGGTCGGTCGGTCCTGTCCCGGGCCAACCGGCGCCGTCCAGGTGACATTCCGAGAGCGCGCGGGCCCCGACCGCGGCGCGGTCGAGGCCCGTGCTTCGTGCCGGTGCGGACGTCAGCGACGCACGCGGGCGCTGCCACCCGAGGCCAGTGAGACGACCTCGGCCGCGGTGGCCATGGAGGTGTCGCCGGGGGTCGTCATCGCGAGGGCGCCGTGCGCGGCGCCGTACTCGAGCGCGGTCTGCAGCGGCTCGCCCGAGATGAGGCCGTAGGCCAGGCCCGAGGCGAAGCCGTCGCCGCCGCCGACGCGGTCGTAGATCGCGAGGTGGTCGCGAGCCGTCGACTGCAGGACGCCGGTCTCGGGCGACCACGCGATGGCCTGCCAGTCGTTGTCGCTGGCCGAGTGGACGCCGCGCATGGTCGTGGCGATCACCTTGAACCACGGCATCTTCTCGGCCACGGTGCCGACCATCGCCGCGAAGCTGTCCATCGGCAGCTCGCGCAGGTGCTCGTCGACGTGCTCGACGTCGAAGCCGAGCGCGGCGGTGAAGTCCTCCTCGTTGCCGATCATCACGTCGACGTGGCTCGCAAGTCGCGTGTTGACGTCGCGGGCGAACTCGGTGCCGCCGATCGCCGACCACAGGCTCGGGCGGTAGTTGAGGTCGAACGAGACAACGGTGCCGTGCTTCTGCGCCGCCGCCATCGCCTCCTCGGCCACCAGGGCCGCGCTCTCGGACAGCGCGGCGTAGATGCCGCCGGTGTGCAACCACCGGACGCCGCGTCGTCCGAACAGGTCGTCCCAGTCGACGGTGCCTGGGGCGAGCTGGGCGATGGCGGTGTTGGCCCGGTCGGAGACGCCGACCGCACCCCGCACGCCGAAGCCCCGCTCGGTGAAGTTGAGGCCGTTGCGCACCGAGCGCCCGATGCCGTCGTACTTCGTCCAGCTGATCATGGAGGTGTCGACGCCACCCTGCATGATCAGGTTCTCGACCAGGTGGCCGATCTCGTTGTCGGCGAGCGCGGTGACCACGCCGGCGCGCAGCCCGAAGACCTTGCGCAGGCCGCGAGCGACGTTGTACTCGCCGCCGCCCTCCCACGCCTCGAACCGGCGGGCGGTGCGGATGCGCCCCTCCCCCGGGTCGAGGCGGAGCATCACCTCGCCGAGGGCGACGACGTCGAGCTCGCACTCCTCGGCCGGACGGGTCTCGATCATGCGGGCACTCCTTGCAAGGACGCCGCGGACGGCGAGGACGGGACGGCGGCGCAGCGGGCCGTGACCTCGGCCCAGTCGCCGGCGGCGAGCAGCTCCGGCGCCACCATCCAGCTGCCGCCGACGGCGGCCACGGCACGGTGGGCCAGGTAGTCGGGCGCCGTCGCGGCGCTGATCCCGCCGGTGGGCACGAAGCGCACCTGCGGGAAGGCCGCCGCGAAGGCCTTGATGGTGGCGAGGCCGCCGTTGGCCTCGGCCGGGAAGAACTTGACGACGTCGACCCCGAGGTCGAGCGCGGCGATGATCTCCGACGGCGTGGCGACGCCCGGGAACACCGGCAGCCCGAGCTCGAGGCTGCGCGAGACCACGGCCGCCGACAGGCCCGGCGACACGACGAACCGCGCGCCGGCGTCGTGGGCCTGGTCGACCTGCGCCGCGGTGATCACCGTGCCGGCCCCGACGATGAGGTCGGGGTTCTCGGCGAGGCGCCGCAGCACGGCGGCGGCCTCGGGGGTGCGGAAGGTGGCCTCGGCGACCGGGAGGCCGCCGGCGACCAGGGCGGCGCCCAGGTCGTCGGCCTTTCCGGCGTCGTCGAGCACGACCACCGGGACGACCCGGTGGCCCTGGAGCACGTCGGTCATCGCAGCTCGGCGATCACGGTCTTGAGCTCGGTGTAGTCGTCGAGGCCGAACGAGCCGAGCTCGCGACCCCAGCCCGACTGCTTGTATCCGCCACGGGGCAGCACCACGTCGTCGGCGTGCCAGGTGTTGAGCCAGACCGTGCCGGCGCGCAGCTTGGCGCCGACGCGGTGGGCGGTGCCGAGGTCGCGCGACCAGACGCCCGCGGCCAGGCCGTAGACGGTGTTGTTGGCCGCGGCGACGACCTCGTCCTCGGTGTCGAACGGGATGGCGGTGACGACCGGGCCGAAGATCTCGTCGGTCTGGATCGCCATGTCCTCGGTGACGTTGGTGATGACGGTCGGGGCGAAGAAGTAGCCCTTGTCGGCGGCCGGGTCGGCGCTGCCGGCGGCCAGGGTGGCGCCGTCGGCGACGGCACCGCGGACGTAGCCGATGACCTTCTCGTGCTGCTCGGCCGAGACCAGCGGGCCCATCGTCGTCGAGGCGTCGAAGCCGTTGCCGACGGTGATCGCCCGCGCGGCGGCGGCGACGCCCTCGACGACCTGGTCGAAGACCTCGCGCTGCACGTACAGGCGCGAGCCGTTGACGCAGCACTGGCCCTCGTTGAAGAAGGCGGCGAGCGCCGCACCGGCGATGGCGGCGTCGAGGTCGGCGTCGGCGAAGATGATGTTGGGCGCCTTGCCGCCGAGCTCGAGCGAGACCTTCTTGAGGTTCTTCGAGGCGCCGGCGGCGATCTTCTTGCCGACCTCGGTCGAGCCGGTGAAGGCGACCTTGTCGACGTCGGCGTGGTCGACCAGGGCGGCACCGGCGTCGCCGAAGCCCGTGAGCACGTTGACGACGCCGCCGGGCAGCCCGGCCTCGATCAGGAGCTGGCCGAGGAGCAGCGCGCTGAGCGGGGTCTGCTCGGCCGGCTTCAGGACGACGGTGTTGCCGGCCGTGATCGCCGGGATGACCTTGAACGCGGCCATCGTGAGCGGGAAGTTCCACGGCACGATGCCGGCGACGACGCCGATCGGCTCGCGACGGGTGTAGGCGTGGAACTCCTTGCCCGGCACCGACATCGGGATGGAGGTGCCCTCCATCTTGGTGGCCCAGCCGGCGAAGTAGCGGAACAGCTCGGCGGCGACGCCGACGTCGCCGCGGGCCGAGGCCAGCGACTTGCCGTTGTCGAGCGACTCGAGCTGGGCGAACTCCTCGGCGCGCTCGTCGATGAGGTCGCCGATGCGCCACAGCAGGTGCGAGCGCTCGCGCGGGGTGAAGGTCGACCACGGGGACGGCGACTCGAACGCCGCGCGGGCGGCCTTGACGGCGCGGTCGGCGTCGGCGGCGGAGGCGCGCGCGACCTGGACCAGCACCTCCTCGGTGGCGGGGTCGACGGTGTCGAAGTGCTGGCCGTCGGCGGCGTCGACCCACTCGCCGCCGATGAGCAGCTGCTTGGGGGCGGACAGGAACTCACGGACGGCGGGCAGGAGTGCGGTGCGGTCGGAGCTGACGGTGGCGGTCATGATGCCTTTCCTAGGACTGACTGTCTGATCGAACTGTGGAGAGAAGGAAGGGGCGGAGCGGGCTACTTGATGATCAGCACCTTCGAGCGGTCGAGCGTGAGGGCGACGGCGGTCACGATGATCGCGCCGTAGAGGATCTGCTCCCAGGCCGACGGGACGCCGACGATCGGCAGGCCGACGCGCAGCAGCGTGATCACGAGCGCGCCGCACAGGCTGCGCCACAGGCTGCCGTGACCACCGGTGATCGCCGTGCCGCCGACGACGATGGCCGCGACCGCTGGCAGCAGCAGGTTGTCGGCCGACGTCGGGCTGCCGCTGAAGTTGCGCGAGACGAGCATGACGGCGGCCAGGCCGGCGCAGGCGCCGGAGATGGTGAACGCCATGACCTTGACGTAGTCGACCGGTGCGCCCGCCAGGCGGGCGGCCGACTCGGAGAAGCCGGTCGCGGTGATCCAGCTCTGCAGTGGCGTGAACTTGAGCACGAGCGAGATGACGGCGACCACGAGCAGCGCGACGAAGAACGACATCGGCACGTAGCCACCGACGAAGGTGTTGAGCCACGCCGTCGTGCCGCGGTCGTCGGAGACGATGCGGATCGGCCCGGCGTCGGAGATGACGAGCGCGACGGCGCCGAAGATGCTCATGCCGCCGAGGGTGACGATGAACGACGGGATGCGGAGCAGCACGTGCGCCAGGCCCTGGACGGCGCCGAGCGCCGCCGCGGCCGCGACGACGGCCAGCGTCGTCAGGCCGCCGAGGTCGGGCAGCCAGAGGGCGAAGAAGACCGTCGACAACGAGCACATCGCCGCGATCGACAGGTCGATGCCGCCGCACAGGACGACGAGCGTGGCCCCGGCGGCCAGCACGACCAGCGGCGCCGACGTCTTCACCGCCGCGGTCAGCTGGCTCTGCGTGAGGAAGCTCGGGTCGGCGACCGACAGCGCGACGACGAGCGAGACGAGCGCGATCACCGGCATGAACGACGTGACGCGTTGGGCCACGGTGGGGCCCTGCTTGGCGACGGCGTCCGGCACCGGCTTCGTGATGACCGGGGTGCTCACGGTTAGACCATCTCCTTGACGAGGTCGAGCGGGGTCGGCTTGGCCCCGGAGGGGCAGTCGACGTGCTTGGTGGCGCGACCGTCGTTCATCACGATGATCCGGTCGGACATGCCGATGGCCTCCTCGAGGCTGTCGGCGAGGAGCACCGTGGCGACGCCGTTGCTCGCCAGCTCGCGCATGAGGCGGTAGACCTCCGAGCGGGCGCCGATGTCGAGGCCGCGGGTGGGGTGGTCGAGCAGCAGCAGCTTGACGTCGCCGGAGACGAGCCAGCGCGCGAGCACGACCTTCTGCTGGTTGCCGCCCGAGAGCCGCTGGATGGCGGTCCCCCGGTGCGGCGTGCGGATGGAGAGCCGTTCGATCCAGCCGTCGACCAGTGTCGCCTGCTTCTTCGGCGCGACGACCGGGCCGTTGCAGCGCGACGACTGCTTGGCGAAGGTCATGTTGTCGGCCACCGACATCGGCCCGACCATGCCCTCGACCTTGCGCTCGGCCGGCACGTAGCCGATGCCGGCCGCGCACGCGGCCCGGGTGCCCGAGAGCGTGAGCTTGTCGCCGTCGAGCACGACGGTGCCCGACGTCGTCGGCTCGGCGCCGAAGAGCGCACGGCAGACGTCTTCACGGCCGGAGCCGTGCACGCCGACGATGCCGACGATCTCGCCCGCCCGGACGTCGAGGTCGACGTCCTTGAACGTCTTGCCCGACAGCCCCCGCACCTCGAGCATCGGGCGCTGCTGGGCGCGGTCGGCGGTCGCTCCGTCGTGGTAGTGGTCGTCGGATCCGGTGGAGCCGATCATCATGCGGTGCAGGTCGGACGGCTCGGCGTCGGCGGTGGCGACCTCGCCGACCGACTGGCCGCCGCGCAGCACGCTCACGCGGTCGCAGACGTCGAGCACCTCGTCGAGACGGTGCGAGACGAAGACGACGGAGGCGAACTCGCGCAGCCGGCGCACCTGGGTGAAGAGGGTCTCGATCTCCTTCGACTCCAGCACCGAGGTGGGCTCGTCGAGGATGATCACCGGCGGGTGCTGGCTGCGCTGCTCGATGCGCAGCACCTTGGCGATCTCGACCATCTGCCGGTCGGCGAACGAGAGCGTGTCGGTGCGGGCGAGCGGGTCGATGTGCGACCCGATCTTGTCCAGCTGCTCCTGGGCGAGCTTGCGCATGGTCGCCCAGCGGTAGACGCCGCCCCGCACGCCGCGCCCCTCCGAGCCGAGCACGATGTTCTCCGCGGCGGTCAGGTTGGGCACCAGCGACTGCTCCTGGAACACCATCCCGATGCCGTGGGTGGCGGCGTCGACCACGCTGCGCAGCCTGACCTTCTCGCCGCGCACGTAGATGTCGCCGGCGTCGGGCTTGACCAGGCCGACGAGCGCCTTGAGCAGCGTCGACTTGCCGGCGCCGTTCTCGCCCGCGAGGCCGAGCACCTCGTGCGGGTGGACGACGAGGTCGACGCCGTCGAGGGCCTTGACGCCCGGGTAGTGCTTGACGAGGCCGCGGACCTCGAGGGCGGGCACTGCCGCCGTCGACGCCGGCTCGGTCTCGGACTGGAAGTCGATGCTCACTTGGTCACCTGGTTGCGTCGGCGGAGCGGGACGACCGCGGCGGCGACCGCGGCGACGACGATGAGGCCCTGCACGCCGCCCTGCCAGAGCGGGTCGACGCCGACCTGCACGAGGCCGGTGGTCAGGACCGTGATCAGCAGGACGCCGACCGCGGAGTGGAGGACGCCGCCACGGCCGCCGGTCAGCAGGGTGCCGCCGACGACGGCGGCGGTGATGGCGGAGAAGTCGTAGCCGTCGCCGGCCTGCACGAGGCCGGCGCCGAGCTGGCTGGTCACCATCACTCCCCCGAGGCCGTAGAAGGCACCGGCGAGCGTGAACACGGCGACCTTGTAGGGGGCGACCTTCACCCCCGACAGGGACAGCACCTCCTCCGCGCCGCCGATGGCGAACGCGTAGCGGCCGAGGCGGGAGTAGCGCTGGATCAGGTAGCCGACGAACACGCAGGCGATGGCGATCCAGGTGAGGTGGGAGAACCCGAGCAGGCGGTCGCTGGCGAGCGACTTGAGCGCCGAGTCGGGGATGTTGGGCTGGACGCGGTTGAACAGCAGCGTGGCGACGCCGAGCCCGACGGCGGAGACGCCGAGCGTGGTCATGAACGACGGCACCTTGAGCAGCACGAGCGCCAGGCCGCTGAGGCAGCCGAGCCCGGCCGCCAGCGCGACCGCGATCAGGATGCCGATGAGGCCGAGGTCGTTGTCGTTGCGGTTGTTGACGACGAGCAGCGCGACCGCGATCGAGGAGGCACCCATGATGCCGGGCGCCGACAGGTCGATCGAGCCCATCATGAGCACGAAGGTGATGCCGCAGGTGACGACGGCCAGCACGGCCGCCTGGTCGAGCATGCCCTGGACGTTGCCGAAGGTGCGGAACTCGGAGCTGATGGCGGCGAAGAAGCCGAAGATGACGACGAGCGCGATCGGCGGGCCCGCGTCCCGCAGGGACACCCCCCGCCGAGGCTGGGGGCGTGGCGCCAGGACCTCGGAGGCCTCAGCGGCCCCGGTGCTCTCGGCGGGGGATGTCATGGTCACGAGATGGCGCCCTGCGATCGGGAGAAGACGTTGTCGCACTCGAAGTCGGCCGGGGTGACCTCGGGGCTCCGGAACTCGGCGACGTTGTCGGCGTCGATGAGGAACTGCTCGGCGTACCAGGCACGGTCCTCCTCGGGGATGTCGTCGACGGCGAGCTCGCCGGTGGCCACGCAGTAGCCGATGGCCAGGCCGATGCCGCCCTGCCACGGGCCGTCGCTGGAGACGGTGGCGGTCATGGTGCCGTTCTGGATGGCGGTGAGCGCGTCGGGGACGGCGTCGATGCCGACGACGGCGACGTCGTCGCGGCCGGCCTGCTGCAGGGCCTCGAGCGCGCCGAGGGCCATGTCGTCGTTGGCGGTCCAGATGCCCTTGACCTTGTCGCCGTGCTTGTTCAGCAGCGTGCGGGTCACCTCGAGCGCCTCGGCGCGCGAGAAGTTGGCGGTCTGGTCGTCGAGCAGCGTGACGCCCGGGTTCTCCTCGAGCGAGGCCTCCAGGCCGGCGAAGCGGTCCTGGGCGGCGGCGGCGTCGAGCGCACCCTGGAGGGCGATGATGCCGCCCTCGCCGCCGATGGCCTCGGCGAGCGCGTCGCCGATCTGCTTGCCGGACTCCTGGCCGTTGTAGGTCAGGTGGGTGATCCAGTGCTCGTAGTCGGCGACGTTCAGGTCGGCCGGCTTGTTCCACTGGGTGACGACGAGCGCGTCGGTGCCCTCGACGCCGGTGACGATCGGGTCGGTGTCGGCGTCGCCGTTGGGCAGCACGTTCATGACGAGGCAGTTGGTGTCGCCGGCGAGCAGCTGGCTGATCTGCTCCTGCTGACGGGTGGAGTCGCCGTCGTAGGTCAGGCGCTCCTGCTCGAGGCCGACCGACTCGGCGAACGCGTCGCCGCCGTCGAGCCACGAGGCCTCGTAGGGGTTGGACTCGTTGCGGACCTGGCCGACGAGCTTGACGTCCTCGGGCGCGCAGGCCGCGGCGTTGTCGCCGCCACCGCCACCGCCGCCGTTGCCGTCACCGCCACCGGCGGCCTCCTCGGTACATCCCGCCAGAGCCATGGCGGCCAGGGCCAGGGTGGCCAGGGCGACAGTGGGTCGTGACTTCAGGGTCATCGTCGATCCTCGTTCTCGTTGGTGCCGTTCGGCGGGGTGGGAAACCCGAGAAAGGGTTGTGATGCGGGTGGAGCGGGGTGGTTCGAGGTGGAGCTAGCGGGCCATCCAGCCGCCGTCGACGACGAGCACGTGCCCGTTGACGTAGTCGGCGGCCGGGGAGGCGAGGAAGACCGCCGCGCCGGCGACGTCCTCGGGGGTGCCCCAGCGCCCGGCCGGGATCCGGTCGAGGATCGCCTGGGCGCGCTCGGGGTCCTCGCGCAGCGCGGTGGTGTTGTCGGTGGCCATGTAGCCGGGGGCGATGGCGTTGACCTGCACGCCCGAGCCGCCCCACTCGTTGGCGAGGGCCTTGGTGATGCCGGCGACGCCGTGCTTGCTCGCGGCGTAGGAGATGACGCGGATGCCGCCCTGGAAGGCGAGCAGGCTCGCGATGCTGATGATCTTGCCGCGGCCGCGCTCGACCATCGGCACGCCGACGGCCTGGGTGAGGAAGAACAGCCCGGACAGGTTGATGTCGACGACGCGGTCCCACGACTCGGGGGCGAGCTCGACGGTGTCGTAGCGCTCGATGATGCCGGCGTTGCTGACGAGGACGTCGACCTCGTGCTCGGCCGCGATCTCGGCGCCGACGCGGCGCACGGCGTCGTGGTCGCTCATGTCGAGGTCGACGACGGTGGCCGAGCGGCCGAGGTCGACGATGGCCTTGGCGGCGTCGTCCTGGCTGCCCGGCAGGCCGACCAGCACGAGGTCGGCGCCCGCGGCCGCGAGACCGAGGGCGATGCCCTGGCCGAGGCCGCGCCCGGCGCCGGTGACGACGGCGGTGCGGCCGGTGAGGTCGAAGGGGGTGCTGGCGCTGGTCATGGTCACAGGTCCTCGATGGCGACGGCGGCCAGGTCGGTGTAGCAGTTGTTCTCTCCGGTCATCGCCCAGATGAAGGCGTAGTTGCCGGTACCGGCGCCGGAGTGGATCGACCACGGCGGCGAGATGACCGCCTGGCGGTTCTTCATGACCAGGTGGCGGGTCTCGCCGGGCTGACCCATGAAGTGGAACACGCGGTCGTCGTCGGCGAGGTCGACGTAGCAGTAGATCTCGGTGCGTCGGTCGTGCAGGTGCGGCGGGAAGGTGTTCCACACCGAGCCCTCGGCGAGGACGGTGACGCCGAACTGGAGCGCGGCGGTCTCGACGTCCTGGCCCCACACGTAGCGGAAGAGGCTGCGCTCGTTGGCCGACGCGGGGCCGCCGAGGGCCAGCGGCTCGACCTCCTGGTGCTTGAGCGCCGTCGTGGGGTAGGTCGCGTGGGCCGCGGCGGAGACGAAGTAGAACGCGGCGTCGGGGCCGGCGAAGACGACGTTGCTGCCCCGGCCGACGTAGAGACCGTCGAGGTGGTCGAGCTCGAACTTCTCGTCGTCGACGACGACGTGGCCGTTGCCACCGACGTTGATGATCCCGAGCTCGCGGCGCTCGAGGTGCGAGTCGGTGCCGAGGACCTCGGTCCAGGCGGGCAGCTCGAGCTCTCCCGTGGCGGGGACGGCGCCGCCGACGACCAGGCGGTCGTCGTGGGTGTAGACGGCGCGGACCTCGTCGTCGACGAAGACGTCCTCGACGAGGAAGTTGTCGCGCAGGTCGGCGGCAGACGCTGACTCCACGCTCGCGGGTGAGGTGGAATACCGGACCTGGATCACGCTGGCTCCTAGAACACTGGCTGCTATCGGGATCGTGAACTACGTTCCCCTATGTGAATCGGGACCGTACACGTGACCTCAGTCACGGGTCAAGGTAGCGAAACTGGTTTATGTATGTGAATAGGCGGTAGGGTTCGAGTCCGAGGCGCGACCCCTCCAGCGCCGCTACCCACGAAGGGACCCGCGATGAGCGACGGGACTGACCAGAAGACCGCAGCAGGACCGGTGAAGTCGGCCGCCCGCGCCCTCGACCTCCTCGACGAGATCGCCGCCCGGGGGCCCGGCACGCAGCTGCAGCTCTCGCAGCGCCTGAGCATCCCCAAGAGCAGCCTGCACGCGTTGCTGCGCACGATGTGCGACAAGGGCTGGCTGGCCACCGACCCCACCGGCACCGTCTACCAGCTCGGCATCCACTCGCTCACGGTCGCCTCGTCCTTCGTCGACGGCGACCCCGTGCTCGCCCGGGCCCGCACGGTGATGGACGAGGTCGCCACCGCCACCGAGGAGACCGTGCACCTCGGCCGGCTCGACGGCGCCAGCGTCATCTACACCGCCAAGCGCGAGTCGGTGCATCCGCTGCGCATGCACTCGGCGGTCGGACGCCGCCTGCCGGCCTACGCCACCTCGCTCGGCCGCGCCATCCTCGCCCAGCACCCGGCGGAGGGCCGGGCCGCGCTGGTGCCCGAGCAGATCAACGCCATGACCCCCTACACCACCACCGACAAGCAGGCGGTGCTCGAGATCATCGAGCAGGCCTCGGTGCAGGGCTACGCCGTCGAGAGCGAGGAGTCGTGCGTCGGCGTGCGCTGCTTCGGCGTCGCCCTGCCCTTCACCGCGGCCAAGGTCGACGCCCTCAGCGTCGCCGTGCCCATCAGCCGACTCGTCGACGGGCGCGAGGACTTCATCATCGAGACGCTGCTCAGCGTCGCGGCTCGGCTCGGCGGCGGCGTCCCGAGCCACAGCATGATGCACAGAGTTTCACATCCGTGAACCATAAGAGGTTTTGGTTCACAAATACGTCATGAGTTCTTGACCTTGGATCGATCGGCTCCCTAGTGTCGTGCGTCACACGAGGCTCGGGGGCTCTGGAACCCGTCCCTCGTGCTCACTCAGCCGAGACCGAGGATCCAGATGAACCTGCTTCGCAGATCTGTCCGAACCCGCTTGCGACACCGCACGAGACGCCACGGCGCCGACCTCTCACGCCGCGCCGTCGCCCTCACGGTGGGCCTGGCCGTCGCGCTGCCCGCGCTGGGCACCGTCACCGCCACGCCTGCCGCTGCGGCACCCGTCACGGCCGCCGCGCCCGACGACGGCACGCTGAGCGTCCTGCTCTTCTACAAGGACAACTTCCACGCCTCGCACGTGCAGGCGCGCACCGCCGTCAAGGAGCTGGCCCAGGACCTGGCCACCCAGTACGGCGAGACCCTCGAGGTCCAGGAGACGCAGGACCCGGCGGTGTTCAACACCGCCAACCTGTCCACCAAGGACGTCCTGGTCTTCGCCCAGACCGGCGGCGTGCTGTTCAACGCCGACCAGCGCACCGCGCTGGAGTCCTACATCCGCGGCGGCGGCGGCTACGTCGGCCTGCACTACGCGGGCTGGTCGGCCGGCACCGTGAGCGAGCACGACGTCAACCCGTTCTACTACCGCCTCGTCGGTGCCCTCTCCGAGGGCCACCCCGAGAACCCCGCCGTCCGGCCGGGTCGCGTGGTCAACACCGACCCCACCCACCCGCTGACGCAGGGCCTGCCGGCCGACTTCACGCGCAGCGACGAGTGGTACGACTGGACCGTCAACCCCGCGCCCAACGTGCGCACGCTTCTCGAGGCCGACGAGGCCTCCTACGGTGGCGGCCAGGCGGGCACGCAGCACCCGATCACGTGGTGCCAGACCATCGACTCCGGCCGTTCCTGGTACACCGGCATGGGACACGAGGGGTCGGCCTACTCCGAGCCCACCATGCGCCAGATGATCAAGAACGGCATCGCGTACTCGTCCGGCCTCCTGGCCGCCGACTGCTCGCCGCCGTCCAAGGACACCGCCGGCTCCTGGAGCCCGGTCACCCCGTGGCCGCTCATGCCCATCAACGCCTCCCTCACCGCCGACGGCACCGTGCAGAGCTTTGGCTCGGTCTCCAGCGGCTGCGTCGACAACTCGCCCTACGACTTCGGCGGCAACGACTGCGTCTACCAGGGTGGCCAGATGGAGTACGACGTGTGGGACCCCGCCGTGCCGCGCACCCTGGCCAACGTCAACGACGGCCTCAACCAGAACACCACCTACACCGACCTGTTCTGCGCCATGCAGGTGCAGGACCCGCACCAGCGCGCGACCCTCACCGTCGGTGGTGACGACGGCATGGGCGGCAACGCGCCGAACGACGCCGCGATCGGCGTGACCAGCTACACCAAGGGCCGGGGCCTGCAGAACGAGGCACCGATGAACTACGCCCGCTGGTACCCGACCGGCACGACCATGCCCAACGGCGACATCCTCGTCCAGGGCGGCAGCCTGCGCGGCGGGCCGGGCGGACCGGGCGTCGTGACGCCCGAGCTGCGCACCGGCGACACCGGCAGTGGCTGGAAGCTGCTCACCGGCGCCCGCAGCACCGCGGCCTGGGGCGACGGCGGCAGCGACCACGCCGGCGCCGACGAGAACCGCTGGTGGTACCCCCGCGCGTTTGTCGCACCCGGCAGCGGCAAGGTCTACAACATCAGCGGCACTGCGACGTTCGAGGTCGACCCCTACGCCAACGGCGGCCTCGGCTCGACCACGATGCTGCCCAACCTGCCGGCGAACATCGCCAACCAGGGCGCCGACGGCAACCCGGTCGGCGCCACGTCGACCGCCGTCATGTACGCCCCCGGCAAGATCCTGCAGGTCGGCGGTGGCTGGTGGGCCAACGGCGGCGGCCCCGCCGGCGCCCGTGCCGGCTTCACGGTCGACATCACCGGCGGCACCGCCAACCCGGTCGTCACCGCCACCGCGCCGATGAAGTACCAGCGTCACTGGCCGACCGCGACCGTGCTGCCCAACGGCGAGGTGCTCGTCACCGGCGGCAGCCGGGAGAACAACGGCAACGGCGGCTACGTCACCAACGCCGAGATCTGGAACCCGACCACCGGACAGTGGCGCGAGATCAAGACCCCGGCCGCGCACGCCCGGCTCTACCACTCCTCCGCCCTGCTCCTGCCCGACGGCCGGGTCATGGTCGGCGGCGGTGGCGCCCCGGGTCCGCGCAACTACACCGACGTCGAGTACTACTCGCCCTCGTACCTGTTCGACGGCAGCGCTGCCGCGCCCCGCCCGACGATCTCGCAGGCCCCGAAGAAGCTCGGCTACGACGGCACCTTCCAGGTGGCGGCGTCCGGGACCGTCTCGCGGGTCACCCTGCTGCGCAACGGCTCGGTCACCCACGGCTTCAACAACGACCAGAACTTCCAGGAGCTGTCGTTCACGCAGTCGGGCGGCAACCTCACCATCGACGCCCCGCAGGACGCGACCTACGCTCCCCCGGGCGCGTACATGCTGTTCGTGTGGAACGCCGACGGCACGCCGTCCGAGGGCAAGATCGTCGAGTTCGACCCGACGGTGAAGCTCGACGTCCGCACGCCGAAGGTCGTCGACCAGTTCGAGTACCCGCGCATCCCCACCGAGTGGCGCTCCAACCAGGCCCCCGGCGTCATCGACGTCGCGCCCGGCAGCGGCCGCATGTCGCCGTGGACCGTCGACAGCCAGGTCCAGCTCGTCCGCGGCACCCAGCCGGGCCAGGGCGGTCTCGGCTACACCGGCTACCAGCTCGGCCTCGGCGCCGCCGGCAGCATGGAGCGTGAGCTCACCGGGCTCGACCCGGGTCGCGACTACCGCGTGGCCTTCAAGTACGCGCGTGACAGTCGGACGACGGGCACCGCACCCGGCAGCATGTCGATCACCGTGGGCGACCTCGACCGCGAGGTCGTGGTGACCACGACGAACCCCTCGGCGAGCGGCGGCCAACCCACGCCGTACCTGACGTTCGTCGACACCTTCACCGCGTCGGCGCGCTCCGAGACGCTCAGCCTGAGTGGCACCGGCGGCGCCGTCATGCTCGACGACCTGGTCGTCTTCGCCGAGGACCCCGGCACCAGCGACGTCCCCGTGCACTACGAGTTCGAAGAATCGACCGGCAACCGGGCCGTGAACTCGGGCACCGACCAGAGCGTCGGCGACGCCGTGCTCACCGGCACGTCGGCGTTCTCGGCCGACGGCGTCTTCGGTGGCGCGGTCTCGATGCCGGGCGGCTCCAACGCCAACGCCGTCGACCTGCCCGACAACCTGCTGCAGAACGCCAGCGACTTCACCACGTCGTTCTGGGCCAAGCCCGACACCAAGGGCAACTGGATCGGCATGTTCCACATCGGCGACGGGCTCGAGGGGGCGGGCAGCTTCTTCCAGATCCAGATGCAGACCCAGGCCGCCGGCAGCACGGGCCTCGCCGCGACCTTCAAGAAGAAGAACAGCGACCTGCAGGAGCGCATCTACGCCACCAACCCGACCCGTGACGTCACGGCCGGGCAGTGGAACCACGTCGCGTTCACCCGCACCGGCTCGACCGGCACGCTGTTCCTCAACGGTCAGCAGGTCGCGCAGCGCACCGACCTGACGCTCACCATGACCGACGTCGGACCGACCACGAACAACTGGCTCGGTCGCAACGGGTTCCCCGACCCGGCCTACGACGGCCTCATGGACGACGTCCGGATCTACACCTCGAGCCTGACGCCGGCCGACATCGCGGCCATGTACGCCGACGGCACCGCGAAGCGGACGACGACGACCGTGTCGGTGACCCCGGCGTCGCCGTCGCCGTTCGAGGCGCCGCTGACCGTCTCCGCGACGGTCAAGGACGACACCTTCGGCAACGCCTCGGGCACCGCGGCCCTGTGGGTCGACGGCAACAGCGTCGGCTCGACCGTCGAGGTCGCCGCCGGTGCGGTCACCTTCCCCGCGCTCACCCTGACGCCGGGCGACCACACCATCGAGGTCCGCTTCGCCGCGGCCGCGGGTTGGCGCGACTCGACCGCCACGGTGGAGCACACGGTGGAGCGCCCGCCGCCGGGCGAGGGCGTCCCGATCCGCTACCCGTTCGACGAGGGCAGCGGGACGACGGCCGCCAACGCCGGCAACGACCCGTCGGTCGGCACCGCCGACCTGCTCGGCTCCGTCGGGTGGACGCCCGAGGGCAAGTTCGGCTCGTCGCTCTCGATGCCGGGTGGTGCGTCGACCACGAACAACCACGTCCGCCTGCCCGACAACATCGAGAACGGCATGGACGACGAGTTCTCGGTCTCGATCTGGGCCCGGCCCGACGCGCTGCCCAACTGGGTGCCGCTCCTGCAGATCGGCAGCAGCACGGACACCTTCTTCCTGTTGCAGTCCTCGACGCAGGCCGGCCCCAACGGTGGTCCGTCCGGCTTCGCGGCGACGTTCAAGGCGCCGGGCAACCCGACGCAGGAGCGGCTGACGCTGGGAGCCGGCAACGACCTGCCGCTCAACCAGTGGACGCACGTCGTGTTCACGATGCGCGGCACGACCGGCAGGCTCTACTTCGACGGTGAGCTCGTCGCGACCCGCGACAACTTCACCATCGGCATCGGCGACGTCGGCGTGGGTGGCAACACCACCGCCAACTTCATCGGTGGCACCAGCTGGCCCGACCCGCGCTTCGACGGCCTCGTCGACGAGTTCCAGATGTACGCCTACGAGCTGAGCGAGTCGGCGGTCGAGGAGCTCTACGCAGGTCCGCCGGTCGAGCCGGTCGACGAGGCACCGGTCGCGGTCGCCGACGCCTACTCCACCGACGAGGACACCGTCCTCGAGGTGGCCGCGCCCGGCGTCCTGGCCAACGACACCGACGCCGAGGACGACGCCCTCACCGCCACCGGGCTCACCCAGCCCGAGCACGGCGAGGTCATCCTCAGCGCCGACGGCTCGTTCGCCTACACGCCCGACGAGGGCTGGTTCGGCACCGACACCTTCACCTACCGCGCCAACGACGGGACCTCGGACTCCGAGCCCGCGACGGTGACGATCACGGTGGTCGAGGTCGAGGACCCGCCCGGTCCGGCCGAGCCGGCGGAGACGGCGCTGCTCGCCTCCGTGCCGGCCCAGGTCGTCTACGGCCGGGCCACGACGGTCACGGTGCGGGCCATCCCGTCCGCAGCCTCCGGCCCCGTGCAGGTGCTCGCCGGCACCCGCGTCGTCGCGACCGGCAAGCTGACTGCCGGCCGGGCCTCGGTGACGCTGCCCGCCCGGGTCCTGACGCCCGGGTCGTACACCCTCGCCGTGCGCTACGTCGGCACCGCCGAGTTCGCGCCGTCGTCCGACAGTGCGCGCCTGGCGATCGCCAAGGCGACGTCGTCGATCACGGTGACGGCGCCGAAGACGGTGAATAAGGGCAAGCGCCCGGTCGTCAAGGTCACGGTTTCGGCCCCGGCCGGCGTGGCCGTCGCCGGACGCGTCACCGTGAAGGTGAAGGGCAAGTCCTACGTGGCCGCGCTCAAGAACGGTCGCGTGTCGTTCACGCTGCCGAAGTCGGTCACCAAGAAGGTCGGCGCCGTCAAGGTATCGGTCACCTACGGCGGCAGCGGTCTGCTGACCACCGCCGTCCGGTCGACGACGATCAGGGTCAAGCGCTGACCAGCAGCTGACCTGGACCGCTGACGACCACGCGGGCCCGGACCATCGAGGGTGATCCCCTCGGGTCCGGGCCCGTCGTGCGTCGTGCGGGGCGGCGTCCCGTGTCCGGGCGGCCGCTCGTGGTCCGCGGTCCTGTTCGTCCCGAACCGCACAATTGTGGAGTTGTGGCGGCGTTCGGAGCCCGCACGCGTCCCGAACCGCACAATTGTGGAGTTGCGGCGGCGATCGGAGCCAGCACGCGTCCCGAACCGCACAATTGTGGAGTTGCGGCGGCATTCGGAGCCAGCACGCGTCCCGAACCGCACAATTGTGGAGTTGCGGATCACCAGGGCAGTGCGGGCACCAACGCTCACCCGTCGAAGTGCTCTCGCCAGCGGTCGTCGATCTCGGGCACGCCCTGCATCCCACGGGCGACCAGCTGCCGCCTGATCCGCTGCAGGGTGTCGAGCGGGTTCTTGAAGATGCCCGCCGACGTGACGACGAGGATCCGGTAGCCCTCGTCGTCGAGCTCCTCGCGGCGCACGTTGTCCTTGTCCTTCTGCCTCGGCTCCAGATGGTACAGACCGTCGTACTCAACGATGAGACGGACGGACTCGTAGTACAGGTCGAACCGACGGCGCCAGGTCCCGTCGTCGTTCCAGAGCTTGAAGCCGACCTGCGGCTCCGGGAGTCCGGCAAGCACGATGAGCATCCGCAGTCGACTCTCCATCGGAGAGTCGACGCCCTCGCGGACGTAGCCGGCCGCGAGCAGGGCCAGCCCGGCGTAGTAGTCCGTGCTGGCCTTGCAGGCCCGGACCAGCTGGCTCGGCGAGATGCCGTACCTCTTGACGAGGTCATCGCCCAGCACGACCTGCTCGACGAGGTTCAGCATCCCGGCGCAGTCGATGAAGGTGGCGATCGGGTCCGTGCAGTCGATCCCGCGGACCTTCACCAGGCGCTGACGTCGATCGGTCACGTGCGGCTTGATCTCCGGGCGGTACCGCCGTTGCTCCTGCTGCCGCACAGTCACGTGCACGAACTGCGGCTTGGGAACCGGCAGACCGAGCAGCTCGGCGGCCGTCAGGTGGCTGGCGTAGGCCGGCCCGGCCTGGGCGAGGATCGCTGCCTTGACCAGGCTCGTGCGGTCGGCGGCGTCGGCCTGGACCCAGATGCCACGGACCAGGTTGCGGAACCGGGGTCCGCGGATGCGCGGGTCCTCGCCGGCCTCTCGCAGCATGGCGGGGGTGAACGGCTGCGTCCGATCGACGCTGGGTGAGTGCTCGGCCTCCATGGAAAGAGGGTGAACGAGTCCGCCGACAGGCCGACAAGTTATCCACAGGCCCCCGGCTCGGCCTCGGAACTCGTCGTGGCCGCCCCCGTCTACAACTGCACCATTGTGCAGTTGTGGACGCCGAGACCGCCGATCGTGCGACGCAAGTTCACAATTGTGCGGTTCGGGACGAGGGGCGCCACCGCGCAGACCAACACCCCCGACAAAGCAGCCGGGCCGGCGGAGCGTGCCTCTCGGCCGCCTCCGCCGGCCCGATCGGGGCCGCCCGGGGTCAGCCGTCGGCGAGGGCGGCGACGACGCCGGCGCGGGAGTCGTCCTCGCTGGCGAGGACGCCGCCGTTGGCGACGATGTCGGGGGTGATCTCGCTGAAGACCATGCGGACGTCCTGGCGGCGGGCGCCCAGGATCTCGACGGCGCTGTCGGCGACGGCGGCGGCGAAGTCGCGGCGCTGCTCGACGGTGCGACCCTTGAGCAGCTCGACGGTGATGTTCGGCATCTGGTTCCTTCCGGAGTGGCCGTCCACGGGACCGACCTGGGTTCGGTGACATGAATCACTCTACGCGATCGCGATCTGAGTTCACATTCTTGACATCGGTTCGCGACGTCGATTGACTGGTGACGTGAGTCACGCCACCGTCCGTCGCGTGCTCGCGGCCCTCCTGACCGCCGCCCTCACCCCGCTGCTCCTCCTCGTCGCGGCCTCGCCCGCACAGGCGCACGCCTCGCTCGTCGCGACCGACCCCGGCGAGGGCACGGTGCTCGAGTCGTCCCCCGAGACGGTGGTCTTCAGCTTCAGCGAGGACGTCCAGGAGGTGCCCGGCGGCGTCGTCGTCTACGACGCCGAGGGCGCCGAGCTCGGCGGTGCCACGACGACGGTCGGCGGTGCCGAGCTCACGCTCACCTTCGACGAGGCGCTCGACGACGGCACCGTGGTCATCACCTACCGGGTGCTCTCGCGCGACGGCCACCCCGCCACCGGCTCGCTGAGCTTCTCGGTCGGCGAGCCGAGCGACACGGTGGTCACCCCGCCGTCGGCCGAGTCCGGCCCCACGACCCCACCGTGGTGGGTCAGCCTCGTGCGGTGGGTCGGCTACGTCGGGCTGCTGCTCGCCGCCGGTCTCGTGGCCTTCGTCGTGCTGTTCCTGCCGCGCGACCGGGTCGCCGACCGGGCGCGGGCCCAGATCGTCACGACGGCGCGCGCAGGCGCCGTCGCGGGCGCCGTGGCCTGGCTCGTCGGCCTGCCGGTCACGGCGTCCTACCAGCTCGGCACCGGCCTCGGCGGCGTCGTCGACGGCGCCACGTGGTCGGTGCTCACCGCGACCGAGTACGGCGTCACGGCCGCCGTCGCCGTCGGGCTGATCGGTGCAGTGGCGCTGGTCGACGACGGCTCCCCCGCCCACCGCCGCGGGCTCGTCGCCGTCGTCGCGGCCGCGGTGGCGACCGTCGCCCCCGCCCTGACCGGCCACACCCGCGCCGCCACGCCCGAGGCGCTGGCAGTCGGCGCCGACATGGTCCACCTCCTCGCCGGCGCCACCTGGCTCGGAGGCCTGGTCGCCCTCGCGCTCGCGCTCCCGCGCATGGCCGCCCAAGGCACGACGGGCGCCGTGGTGCTCACCCGGTTCTCCACCGTCGCCGCGGGCGTCGTGGCCGTGCTCGCGGTCACCGGCACGCTGCTCGCCTGGCGCATCGCCGGGTCGTGGGCGGCCTTGTTCGAGACCACCTACGGCCGCCTGCTCCTGGTCAAGATCGCCGCCGCGCTGGTGGTGATCGCAATCGCGGCCTACAACCGCTACCGCCTCCTGCCCGGCCTGCAGCAGGCCGAGAGGCGCAAGGAACGTCGCAGCGGCGCCGGGCTCGTCGTGCGCACCATCACCGCCGAGGCCGGCGTGCTGCTCGTCGTCCTGATGCTCACCGGCGTGCTCGTCGACCGGACGTCGCAACCACCTGCACCGGTCTCGGGCGGCCTCGACACCTCGAGCGCCGTCGTCCGCGACCTGCGGCTCGGGCCGATCACCGCGCGCGCCACCCTCGACGGCCAGGCCACCGGACGACGCACCGTCACCCTCGAGCTCCGCGACGTGGAGGGCAACCCCACCGAGGGCTACGACCCGCCGACGGCCACGCTGAAGCACGTGCGCGACGACCTCGGTCCGGTCTCGCTGCAGTCGGTCGCGCCCGGCGTCTACGAGGCCGCCGCCCAACTGGCCTTCCCCGGCACGTGGGAGCTCACGGTCACCCTGCGCACCGCCGAGGACTCCTATCCCGCCGCCACGGCCGAGTTCTCGCTGAGCGGCGGCGAGGCCCAGGTCGGCTGACGGGAACTTCAGGGCCCGGGCTGTACGTTCATCCTCTGACACCGCCCACACCTGAACAACGGAGGTCGCACCGCCCGATGGACGGTCCGAGTACCAGCCCGCCCCTCTCTCCACGACCGAGCGAGGGGCGGTGGCGCCGATGTGGGCGCTGAGTCTCCTCCTCGGGCTCCTGGTCGTGCTCGCGATCACCGCCGCCACGGGCTACTTCGTGGCGCAGGAGTTCGCCTACATGACGGTCGACCGCTCGCGCCTCACCGCGCGGGCCGAGGCCGGTGACGCCGCCGCGAAGCGGGCCCTCGCGGTCACCAAGCGCACCTCGTTCATGCTCTCCGGCGCCCAGCTCGGCATCACGGTCACCGCGCTGCTCGTGGGCTACGTGGCCGAGCCGCTCATCGGCGAGTCCGTCGGCGAGGCCCTCGGCGGCGTCGGGGTGCCGACCGCCGTCGGCGTCGCCCTCGGCACGGTCGCGGCCCTGCTGCTCTCGACCGGCGTGCAGATGGTGTTCGGCGAGCTGTTCCCCAAGAACCTCGCCATTTCCCGTCCCGAGCAGACCGCGCTGTGGCTGGCCCGCTCGACCCAGGTCTACCTCGGCGTGTTCGGCTGGCTGATCGCGTTCTTCGACAAGTCCTCCAACGCCCTGCTGCGCCTGTTCGGCATGGAGCCCGTGCACGACGTCGAGCACGCGGCCACCCGCCGCGACCTCGGTGCGATCGTCACCGAGTCGCGGGCCAGCGGCGACCTGCCCGTCGAGCTGTCGCTGCTGCTCGACCGCCTCGTCGACTTCCCCGACCGCGACGTGGCGCACGCCATGGTGCCGCGCGCCCGCGTCGGCACCGTCGACGCCGACACCTCGCTCGAGGAGCTGTGGACCGCCATGGGCGAGGGCCACTCGCGCTACCCCGTGCTCGGCGCCGACGACGAGGTCGTGGGCGTCGTCGACCTGCGCGACCTCCTCGTCGAGCCCGACCGCGGCCAGCGCGTCGTGGCCGACATCATGCGCGAGCCACTGCTCGTGCCCGAGGTGATGCCGATGACGGCCGCGCTGCGCGAGCTCACCACCGACGACCACCGCATGGCCTGCGTGCTCGACGAGCACGGCGGCCTCGCCGGCGTCCTGACCATCGAGGACCTCGCCGAGGAGATCGTCGGCGAGATCGACGACGAGCACGACGACGACCTGCCGCCGGCCCTCACCGAGGACGACCTCGCGGCCGACCGGACGACATGGGACCTCCACGGCTCGCTGCCGCTCGACGAGGTTGAGCGCGTGGTCGACCGCGACCTGCCCGATGGCGACCACGAGACCCTCGGCGGTCTCGTGATCGCGGGGCTCGCCCGCCTGCCCGAGGTCGGCGACCGGGCCGCCGTCACCCTGGCCCAGGTGCTCGACGACGGCGACGAGCCCGAACGCCTCGACCTCGAGGTGCTCGAGGTCGAGCGGCACGTGCCCTCGCTCGTGCGCGTCACGCTCGTCGCCGCGGTCACCGAGGCCGAGCCCCAGGACGACGACCATCCCGACGTCCCGGCGGCCCAGGAGGAGACGCGATGAACGACCCGTTCGTGGTCACCGGCGTGACCGTCGCCCTGATCGTGCTCAGCGCGTTCTTCGTCGCCGCCGAGTTCGCGGTGCTCGCCGTCCGCCGCCACCGGCTCGAGGAGCGTGCGGCCGCCGGCTCACGCGCCGCCCGGGCCGCCGTCCGCTCGGTCGACGAGCTGACCGTGCTGCTCGCCGGCTGCCAGCTCGGCATCACCGCCTGCGCCCTCGGGCTCGGCGCCGTCACCAAGCCGGCCGTGAAGTACGCCCTCACGCCCGTCATCTCCGGCTGGGGCGCGGCCGACTGGGTCGCCGACACGGCGGCCTTCGCGCTCGCCATCCTCGTCGTCACCTTCCTGCACCTCGTGATCGGCGAGATGGCGCCCAAGTCGTGGGCGATCGCCCACCCCGAGACTGCGGCCATCGCGCTGTCGCTGCCCATGCGGGGCTTCATGTGGGCGACGCGGCCCATGCTGCGCGGGCTCAACCAGACCGCCAACTGGTGCCTGCGCCGCGTCGGCGTCGAGCCGCGCGACACCGTCGCCACCGGCCAGACGGCGTCCGACCTGCGCGCGCTGGTCGAGCACTCGGCCAACGTCGGCGCGCTCGACGCCGCGTTCTCCTCGCAGGTCACCGACGCGCTCGACCTCGAGCAGCTGACCGTCGGCGACCTCGGCGACGCCACGCGCGAGATCACCTCGGTGCCGCTCGACGCCACGATGGTCGAGGTGCGCGACGCCGCCCGCGCCACGGGCCACCTGCGCATCCTGGTCCGCGACGACGCCGGCGTGCTCGTCGGCATGGTGCACGTGCGCGACACCATGAACGAGCCCGACGACGTCCGTGCCGAGCGGCTGCGGCGCGACGTGCTCACCGTGCCGGCCGAGACGCCGGTGCACGAGGCGCTCGCCGCGATGCGGTCGTCGCGCACGCACCTCGCGGTCGTCACCACCGAGACCGGTCCGGCCGTCGTCACCCTCGACGACGTCGTCCGGAGGCTGCTGCCGGTCTAGCCGCCCCTAGCCCATGGACTTCTGGCCGTCGATCGTCTCGCGGATGATGTCGGCGTGGCCGGCGTGCTGCGCGGTCTCGGCGACGACGTGCCAGAAGGTCCGGCGGTGGGCCCAGGTGGCGCCGGGCTCGAACCACGGCGCCGCGGGCAGGGACTGACGCTCGGCGAGGTCGACGGTGCGGACCAGCTCGTCGGTGGCCGCCGCGACCTCGTCGTAGGTGGCGAGCAGCTGCTCGAGCGTCTCGTCGGGCCCCATGACGAAGCCCTGCGTGTGCTCCACGACCGCCTCCGGCGGGTCCGACCAGTCGACGTTGTCCCAGTCGACGTCGGGCTCGTCGGCCGGGCCGTCGGTGACGAAGTCGGCCCAGGCGCGCTCGGTGATCGCGACGTGCTTGACCAGCCCGCCGAGACTGAGGGTGCTCACGGTCGGGGTGAGGCGGGACTGGTCGTCGGAGAGTCCGGCGACGGTGCCGCGGAACAGGGTGCGGTGCTTGGTGAGGGCCTCGAGGAGGTCGGCGCGCTCCTCGGCGTACTGGTCGACGTGCTGGTCGGTGGTCATGACCCCACTGTAGGAACGCCTCAGGTCAGGGAATGACCTGAATTCCGGCGGGCTCGCCGCCGGTGGTCCGGCTGGGCCCCGTGGCGGGGAGTACCCGGTGCACCGGGTGTTCCTGACGTTCCCAGGGGTTGCAACGCCTGAGAAGCGGGAGACGTCCCTGAGGAGTCAGTCGCCGGCGGCGCGGCGCTTGCGCTCGGCCTGCTCGGGCCGGGTGGCCCGCTCGGCCTCGGCCTCGCGGGCGAGGGCGGAGTCGCCGGCGTGCGGGCCCGACGTCCAGACACCCGTGGAGTCGAGGTCGATGGTGCGCACCGAGCGACGCGCGGCGGGCTCCTTCGAGACGTAGGTCGGCAGCACGCCCGGCCGCGGCTCCCAGCCGTCGGCCTGCTGCTCGGCCACCGGCTCGGGGTCGGGCTCGTGGGCATGCTCGGCGACCGACTGCTCGACGGGCTGCTCGACGGGGACGTCGGCCCGCACGGCCACGTGGACGCGGATCTCCTCGGTGACCGGGTCGTCGTCGACGGTCACGGGCTCGGCCACGGCCGGCACCGCCGGGACGACGCGGCGCACCGGCAGGGCGGCGCGCTCCTTCTTCACCATGAGCCGGCACGCGACGAGCCAGGCCGCCAACAGGACGCCGGGCGCGGTCATCGAGACCCACGGCACGACGGACGCCGACGCGAGGGCCGCGACGACGACGCCGACCAGCAGGATCACCAGCACGACGCGGCGACGGCGGGCCGCCGCGCGGGCGGCCGCGGCCCGGCGCACCGCGACGGGCACCGGACGACGCTCGGGCGCCTCGGCCTCGGCCACCTCGGGGGTCGCCTCGGGCTTCGCGGTCGTCCGCTCGCCCTCGACGACCAGCCGGGCCGTGCGGCCGTCGGCCGACTCACGGCGCGCGAGCACGCGCATGCGGGTCGAGAAGCCCTCGACCGTGCGGGAGGAGGCGCCGTCCTCGTGGTGGCGCAGCGCCTTCGGGATCAGGTAGGCCGCCCAGGCCACCGCCAGGGCGACGAAGATGAGCGCGCTCAGGTCCACAGACCGAGGTTAGGAGCGGCAGCGGAGCACACGGCGGACGTCAACCCGTGTGTCGGAGATTCTCTCGTGTGACTCCTGTGGTTCACGCGGTCGCGGACGGGCCGTGCTCGAGGCGGTGGAGCAGGCCGCGGGGCGCGACGTCCTCGCGGGTGACGGCGTAGAGCCGGTGGTCGCGCCACTCACCGTCGATGTGCAGGTAGGCCGGGGCGTAGCCGACCTCGTGCAGGTCGAGCTTCTCGACCACGCGCAGCGAGTTGGAGTTCTCCGGCCGGATGGCGACCTCGATCCGGTGCAGGCCGACCACGGTGAAGCAGTGGTCGACGGCCATCGCGACGGCGCGGGGCATGACGCCGCGCCCGGCGACGTCCTGGTCGAGCCAGTAGCCGACCGAGGCGAACTGCGCCGAGCCGCGCACGATGTTGTTGACCGTCACCTGGCCGACGAAGCGGCCGTCGACCTCGATGGCCCACGGCAGCGTGGTGCCGGCCCGGGCCGAGGCCGAGAGCCGGCGCACGAGCGCGCGGAAGCTCACCGGGCGCGACGGCGAGCCGGGCGGCGCGGTGGCGTCCCAGCGCACCAGCCAGGCGGCGTTGCGACGGCGGGTGTCGCGCCACGCGTCGACGTCGGAGCGCCGCAGCGGTCGCAGGACGACGACCGGGTCGCGCCTGGAGCTGAGCGTGGCGGGCCAGCCCGGCTGGCGCCGCAGGCCGATCCGGCTCGCCAGGCTCATCAGTGGTCGCTCCCGAGCACCTGCTCGAGGGCGTGGGCGAGCACCGGCTCGAGCACGCCGAGCGCGTCCTTCACACCGCCGCGCGAGCCGGGCAGGTTGACCACGAGGCAGTCGCCGACGATGCCGGCGACCCCGCGCGAGAGCACGGCGGTGGGCACGCCCTTCGCGACGCCCGCGGCGCGGATGGCCTCGGCGAGGCCGGGCACCTCGCGGTCGAGCAGCGGCCGGGTCGCCTCGGGGGTGCGGTCGGTCGGGGTCAGGCCGGTGCCGCCGGTGGTCAGGACGACGCGCGCGCCCCTCGCGACGGCGCCGGCGATCGCCGTGCGGACCGGGTCGCCGTCGGGGACGACGACCGGACCGTCGACGACGTAGCCGCGCTCCTCGAGCCAGGCGCCGATGACGGGGCCGGTGGTGTCGTCGTAGACGCCGGCCGCGGCCCGGTTGGAGGCCACGACCACGGCGGCGGGCAACCCGGACGGCGGCGACGACGAGGGCGTCGCGGTCATCGCGACCAGTCCCCGCTGCGCCCGCCGGTCTTGGTCTCGACGCGCACGTCGGTGATGACGGCGGCCTTGTCGACGGCCTTGACCATGTCGACGACGGTGAGCGCGGCGACGGAGACCGCGGTGAGGGCCTCCATCTCGACGCCGGTGCGGTCGGTGGTGCGCACGGTGGCGACGATCTCGACGGCGTCGTCGGCGACCACGAGGTCGACGGTGACGCCGGAGATCGCCAGCGGGTGGCACAGCGGCACGAGCGCCGGGGTCTGCTTGGCACCCTGGATGCCGGCGATGCGCGCGACGGCGAGCGCGTCGCCCTTGGGGACGCCGTCGCCGCGCAGCAGTGCGACCACCTCGGCCGAGACCAGCACCCGGCCCGACGCCGACGCCGTGCGCACCGTGACGGCCTTGTCGGAGACGTCGACCATGCGTGCGGCGCCGCTCTCGTCGACGTGCGTCAGTCGATCACTCATGGCTGCACCCTGCCAGCACCACACCCGCGCCGGGCCACCCCCGAGCGCCTCCGAGCCCCCCGCGCCGCCGTCGCACCCGTCAGTCCTGGTCGAGGCGGATGACGGTGACCTGCTCGCCCGCGGCGACCTCGGTGACGTCCTCCGGGACGACGATGAGCGCGTCGCTCGCGGCGAGGTCGCCGACCAGGTGGGACCCGGACCCGCCCACGGGCTCGACCTCGGTGACGGTGATGCCGTCGGCGCCGAGCGAGACGGTGCCGCGCAGGAACTGGCGGCGTCCGGGGGGCGAGCCGACGCGGTGGGTGAGCCGGGCCCGGACCGGCCGGCGTGACTCGGGCGCGATGCCCATCATCCGGCGCAGCGCCGGGCGCACGAACATCTCGAACGACAGGTACGACGACACGGGGTTGCCGGGCAGCGCGAAGAACGGCACGGTGCGCTCGTGGGGCCCGTGGCCGTCGACCAGTGAGCCGAAGCCCTGCGGCTTGCCGGGCTGCATCGCGAGCCCGCCGAACCAGACGGCGCCACCGGGCGAGAGCGCGGCCTTGACGACGTCGAAGTCGCCCATCGAGATGCCGCCCGAGGTGACGACGACGTCGGCGTGCGCGACCTCCTGCTCCAACGCGGCCAGGAACGCCTCGGGGTCGTCGGGCACGAGCCCGACGCGGCGCGGGACGGCGCCGGCCCGGCGGGCGGCGCCGGCGAGCAGGTAGGAGTTGCCGTCGAAGATCGCGTCGTCGTCGAGGGTGGCGGGATCGGCGCCCGGGTCGCGCAGCTCGGAGCCGGTGGAGACGATGAGCACGCGAGGTCGCGGACGGACGCGCACGACGGCGCGACCGACCGAGGCGAGCAGCCCGAGGTGGCGGGGCCCGATCACGGTGCCGGCCTCGATGACCAGGTCGTCGAGGTCGACGTCCTCACCGGCGTAGCGGACGTGCTGTCCGACCGAAGCGGCCTGGTCGATGCGCACCTCGGTGGCACCACGGTCGGTCCACTCGTAGGGGACGACGGTGTCGGCGCCCTGGGGCAGTGGGGCCCCGGTCATGATCTTCGCCGCGGTGCTGCGCTGGATCGTCGTGACCCGCGCCTGGCCGGCGCCGATCGACCCGACCACGGGCAGCGTCACCGGCGTCGCGTCGCTCGCGGCGGCGACGTCGGCGGAGTGCACGGCGTAGCCGTCCATGGCCGAGTTGTCGAAGCGCGGCAGGCGCACGGCGGCACGGACGTCCTCGGCGCAGGCGAGGTCGAGCGCGTCGAGCAGCGGCAGCTCGACGTCGGGCAGCGTCGTCGTCGCCTCGAGGATCGTGGCGAGGTGCTCGTCGACGGTCCGGAGCCGCGGGGCCATCGAGGTCCTCAGTCCTGCTGCAGCACGGTGCCCGCGGAGACCCGCTCGGCACCGTGGGCGTCGAGCTCGACGTCGCCGATGACCTGCACGCCGCGGCAGAACGTGACGTCGCCCCCGACGCGCAGCGAGGTGGCCTTGACGAGCGAGGGAGCCCCTTCGGGGAACCGCTGGTCGAACTCGCCGACGAGCTTGTAGTGCTCGGGGTCGAGGTCGACGTAGGGCACCTCGGCGGACGCCTGGTCGAGCACGAAGTCGGAGCCGAGGTCGTAGACGTCGGAGCGCAGCACCAGCAGGTCGTTGGTCGTCTTGACCGGCACGAAGCGGTCGCGCCCGACCTCGATGAGCTCGGAGCCCTCGAACACCTCGATGGCCGCTCCCATCGCCGTCTCGACCTGGATCACCTCGGGCGTGGACGGGTCGCCGGGGTCGACGGTCTTGACGTTGCGGATGAGCGGCAGGCCGAGGATGCCCTGGCGCTGGTCGAGCGCGGTCTTCATCGCGTCGAGGTCGAACCACAGGTTGTTGGTCGAGCAGAAGCGGTGCCGCTCGAGGTCGGCGAGCGCGTCGAGGTCGTGCTTCGGGGTCTGGGCGGTCTCACGCAGCACCAGCCGGCCGTCGGCCTTGCGACGGGCGAAGTGCCCGCCCTTCTTGTCGGACGGCGTGCGCCGCACGGCCTCGATGGCGAACGGCGCGCCGGTGCCGGCGAACCAGCCGGCGACCCGCGGGTCGGGGACCGCACCGAGGTTGTCGGAGTTGGAGACGAACACGTGCCGGAAGCCGCGCTCGATGAGCAGGTCGATCAGGCCCGTACCTCGCATGGCGGTGTAGATGTCGCCGTGGCCCGGCGGGCACCACTCGAGGTCGGGGTCGTCGGGCCACGAGACGGGCGCGAGGTTCTTGGCGAGGAGCTTGGGCTCCTTGTTCTGCAGGAACTCCAGCGGCAGGCCGTCGACGGCGAGGCTGTCGTAGCGCTCGAGCGCGGCCATGGTGTCGGCCGAGGTGCGGAACGAGTTCATGAAGATCAGCGGCAGGGTGGCGTCGTGCTCCTCGCGCAGTGCGAGCACCTGGCGCACGATGATGTCGAGGAACGACAGGCCCTTGCGCACGCACAGCAGCGACTTGGCCCGGCTCATGCCCATCGAGGTGCCGAGGCCCCCGTTGAGCTTGATCACCGCGGTGTGCCGCAGCGCCTCGGCGCCTGCGTCGGCGTCGACCTCGACGCCGGCCAGCGACGGCATGTCGACCGGGTCGATCGAGTCCTCCGGCACCAGTCCGGTCTCACCGTGCTCGAGGAGCCGGAAGTAGTGCGAGAACGTGTCGATCGCGACCTCGTCGACACCGGCGTCGGCCATCTTGGCGCGCGCCGTGTGGAGTGCGGGACTGCCCATACCACCGAGCCTAGGCTCCTGATGTGCCGACGTCACAACCCAGCCCGTCCGGCGACTCCCCCGGAGCCGCCGCCAAGGTCGCCCTGCGCGACCAGCTGACCACCGCCCGCCACCGTCTCTCGGTCGCCGAGCTGGGCCTGTTCTCCCGCGCCGTGGCCGGTCACCTCCTGGCCACGGACGAGGTGCGACAGGCCGCCACGGTGGCGGCCTACGTCTCCCTCGGGGCCGAACCGGGCACGTCGTGGCTCCTCGACGGGCTCCGCGCCGCCGGCCGCCGGATCGTGCTCCCGGTCCTGCTTCCCGACGGCGACCTCGACTGGGCCGCCTACGACGGCGAGCGCAGCCTGGCCCCGGCCCGGTTCGGCCTCCTCGAGCCGACCACGCGCCGCCTCGGCGTCGACGCCGTCGCCCGCGCCGACGCCGTCGTGGTGCCGGGGCTCGCGGTGTCGTCGTCCGGGGTGCGGCTCGGGCGGGGCGGCGGCTCGTACGACCGGGCGCTGGGGCGCGTGCCGATCGGCACGTTCACCTGCGTCGTCCTCTACGACGACGAGGTCGACCGACCCGTGCCGGTCGAGCCGCACGACCGCGCGGTCACCGCCGCCGTGACGCCGTCGGGGCTGCGGCGGTTCTGACCTGCCCGCGACGGGCCGGCTACTCCCCCGGCACCAGCGTCAGGACGTCGTCGCCGGCGTCGGTCACGGCGTTGCGGGAGAAGGCCCAGGCCCGGGTCTCGCCGCGCATCATCAGGTCGGTCTGGTCGGTGTAGTGCGGGTGGAAGGCGTGACCGCTGGCGCCGGTGAGGTTGACCCAGCGGGAGGCGTCGAGGTCGCCGAGGTCGACGACCATGCGCATGGCCGGGGCGGTGGTGACCTCGAACCCGCGCCGGGCGTCCCAGCCGGTGGCGCCGACCGCGGCGTTGCCGCCGGGGGCACCACGGTCGCCGCGGTCGAACAGGCGCCGGACGACGTCGCTGTCGGCGTCGCCGAGCCGTCGCCCGCGCAGGTCGAGCTCGTGCAGCGCACCCCAGGTCCACTCGTCAGGTCGCGGCGAGATCGCGGCGGTGAGGTCGTCGCGGGCGTCGAGGAGGGCCTGGGCGAGCACGTCGTCGCGGCGCTCGACGACGTCGTCGGTGGTGACGTCGTCCCACCACGGGTCGTCGGGGCGCTCGAGGAGGTCGGTGACGACGGCGATCCAGCGCTGACCGCCGTCGGGGCGCTGCGCGGCCGGCAGCTCGTCGGCGAACGTGAGGCTCAGCAGGTTGCGCCACACCGCGTTGAAGTAGGCCGCCGCCGCGCTCTGCCCGCCCTCGGCCGGCTGGGTGTGGTCCCAGTTGTCGAGCAGCCGCTGGCCGTCGTCGCCGTAGCCGCCGGGCAGCCGCTGCTCGAGCAGGTGCGGCACCAGCACGTCGGCGAGCGGGTTGGTCGTGTCGAGCTGGGTGTCGACGGCGTCGTCGACCGTGACACCGTCGCCGTCGTCGATGCCGGCCGTGACCAGGTCGCGGATGCGCTGCGAGCGGTAGCCCCGGTCGTAGTCGGAGGCGAGGGCGTAGGGGTAGTCGCCCTCGATCACGGCCTGGTTGGCGGTGACGACCAAGCCCTCGTCGGGGTCGAGCACGCTGGGCAGGCCGTCGGGCGGGACGAGCTCGCCGGTCCAGTCGGTGTCGGAGCGCCACCCGGGCGACGGCAGGCGGCCGTCGTTGCCGGACTTGCGGATCGGGATGCGCCCGGCCGCCTGGTAGCCGACGTGCCCGTCGCGGTCGGCGTAGACGATGTTCTGCGCGGGCTCGGAGAGGTCGGCGGCCGCGGCGCGGAACGACGTCCAGTCACGGGCCCGGCCGAGGGCCAGGAGGGCGTCGGCGGTCGAGCCGGGCTCGAGGCCGGTCCACGACAGCGACAGCTCGAGCTCGGCCTGGCCGGCCTGGCGGGGCACGTCGGCGGCGTCGGCCACGGCTGCGTAGGGCTCGCCGAGGTCGCTCACGATCGGCCCGTGGTCGGTGGCGCGCACCTCGATCGTCACGTCGTCGCCGTCGGCCACCCCGATGGTCTCGGTGCGGGTCTCGAGCGGTTGCCGCTGCTTGCCGCGGCGCCACTCGTCGCCGACGACCTTCTCCACGTAGAGGTCGGTGACGTCGGCCCCGAGGTTGGCGAAACCCCACGCGACCTGGTCGTTGTGGCCGATGACGACGCCCGGCACGCCGGCGTAGGAGAAGCCGGCGACGTCGTAGGGGCAGGCCGGACCGACGGCGCGGCAGTGCAGGCCGACCTGGGTGAACACCCCGGGCAGCTCGACGCCGAGGTGCGGGTCGTTGGCCAGGATCGGCTCCCCCGACGCGGTGTGCGTGCCCGAGACCGCCCACGCGTTGCTGCCGAGCCCGTCGCCGCGGCCGACGAACGGGGCCACGGCGTCGGTGACGTCGGCGAGCCGGCGCAGGTCGTCGGCGACCGCGCTCGTGAACGGCGCGGGCCGGGTCGGCAGCCGGGTGCCGTTCGCGTCGGCGTCCTGCTCGAAGACGCCGTCGACCACCGCGCCCTGCCGGACGGCGGCCGCGTGCTCGTCGTAGGGGTAGGCCGGCCAGAGCTGGTCGGCCCGCTGCTCGCCGACGGCCGCCGTGGTCAGGGTGCGGTCGATCTCGTCGCGCATGCCTCCGCGGAGGTCCCACGCGACCGCCTTCAGCCACACGAGCGAGTCGACCGCCGTCCACCGCTCCGGGGAGTAGCCGAGGCCGCGGGCGTTCAGCACGGTGTACTCCAGCGCGATGCGGCTCGGCGCCCGGCCGGCGAGGTAGGCGTTGACGCCGGCGGCGTAGGCGTCGAGCGCGACGCGCGTCTCGGGGTCGAGCAGCGGCAGCTCGGCCTCGGCGACCCGTCGCCACCCCAGCGTGCGCGCCAGCGCGTCGGACGGCACGGCCTCCTCGCCGACCAGCTCGGCGAGCCGGCCCGAGGCCGCGTGGCGGCGCACGTCCATCTGGAAGAACCGCTCCTGGGCGTGCACGTAGCCCTGGGCACGCATGAGGTCCTCGGTCGTGTCGGCGTAGAGCTGCGGGACTCCGGCGTCGTCGCGGACCACCTCGACCTCGCCCATGAGCCCGGGCAGCTCGACCTCGCCCGACGTCTGCGGGAACGAGCGCCGCACCAGCACCAGCCCGGTGAGCAGCGAGGCGACCAGCACCAGGGTGAGCGCGACGGCGACGTACGCCGTCCAGCGCAGCGGCCGGGGCAGCAGCCGGAAGCGTCGCCACCACAGGGGCGCGCGCGGGCGGCGCGGCGCCGCGGGCGGCTCGTCCGTGGTGGTCGTCATCGTGCGGAACATTCTGCCGGGCGCTAGAGTTGGCACTCGACGAGGCAGAGTGCCAACCCCTCGGCCCCGCACCACTCATCCCGGAGGATCCCGTGCCGACCTACCAGTACGCCTGCACCGAGTGCGACCACGCCTTCGAGCAGGTGCAGTCCTTCTCCGAGGACTCCCTCACCGTCTGCCCCCAGTGCCAGGGCCGGTTGCGCAAGCTCTACAACGCCGTCGGCGTCGTGTTCAAGGGCTCCGGCTTCTACCGCACCGACAGCCGCGTGCCGGAGAAGTCGGGCTCGTCGTCGTCGTCGGACGGTGCCGGCGAATCGTCGTCGAGCAGCACGTCGGAGTCCTCCTCGTCGAAGTCCGAGTCGAAGGGCGAGTCGAAGAGCGCCCCGAAGTCCGACGCCAAGCCCGCCTCGAAGGCGTCTGCCTGACCCGGGCCCGCCCGGCTCCTCCGGGGGCCTGTGGATGACGCCGGCACGAGCGGCGCCGCTCGCCTAGCGTCGCGGCATGCCGCCCGACCTCCTCGCGCCGACCGTCCCGCCGCTCGTCCGATCGCGCCTGAGCCTGGTGCGCCGCACCGTGCTGCGCCGCCGGCGCTGGCTCGCGGCGGCGCTCGCCGCCGTCGCGGTGGCCGCCGGGCTCGGGGCCGCGACGACCGAGCCACCACCGACCGTCGAGGTCGTGGTGGCCGGGCGTGACCTGCCGGCCGGCGAGGTGCTCGGCGCCGACGACCTGGCCACCGTGGCGTTCGCGCCCGACTCGGTGCCCGACGGGCTGGCGTCGTCCGCCGAGGGTCGGGTGCTGGCGGCGCCGCTCACGCGCGGCCAGCCGCTCACCGACGTGGCCCTGGTCGGGCCCGCGATGACGGGTGACCGCGACGACCTGCACGCCGTCCCGGTGCGCCTGCCCGACGCCGGCGCGGTGGCGCTGCTGCGGGTCGGCGACGAGATCGACGTCCGGGCCACCGACCCGCAGGCGGGCACGACGGAGACGGCGGCCGAGCGGGCGGTCGTGCTCGCCGTCCCCGTGGCCGACGAGGCCACCGGCCCGACCGGCCTGCCGGGCCGGCTCGTCGTCCTGGGGGTGGGTGCGAGCGAGGTCATGACATTGGCCGACGCCGTGTCGCGCTCGCTGGTGACGTTTGCGTGGTCGACGCGCTAACGTCGGCGAGCCCCCTTCGGCAAGCCTCGGCAACCGCATCCCTAGGAGCACAGCACCATGGACGGGTTCAAGAACTTCCTCTTCCGCGGCAACCTGGTCGACCTGGCCGTCGCGGTCATCATCGGCACGGCGTTCGGCGCCGTCGTCACGACCTTCACCAACTGGCTCACCGCCCAGATGCCCGACTCGACCAGCGAGGTCTTCAGCAACGAGGCCAACTCGTTCGGCGCGTTCCTCAACGCCGTCATCTCGTTCGTGATCCTGGCCGCCGTCGTTTACTTCCTCGTCGTGACGCCCTACGTCAAGGCCAAGGAGCGCTTCTTCCCGAGCCCGGCCCCGGGCACGCCGGAGGACATCGAGCTGCTGCGCCAGATCCGCGACAGCCTCGCCGGCGGCGGTGCCCACAAGGGCTGACCTCTCGCGACTCCTGGTGCCGTCTCACCCACCGTGGTGAGGCGGCACCTGCCTTTTCAGCCACTCCTCGGAGCGGTCGACGCCGGCCCCGGAGGCGTCGGCGTCGTCGCGCTCGTCGGACGTCGTCTCGGGCAGGGTGTCGCCGAAGACCGCCGCGAGCCGGCGCTTGCGCTCGGCCGGGGTCTCGGCGGGCCCGCTCACGTCAGGCACACAGCCCGGACGACGCGCGGGTGTCGGAGGTGACGGCGCCGCCCTTCGGCTCGGTCGACTCGCCGGAGCCGGGGTCGGTGGACTCGCCGGAGTCGCCGGAGGGGGTGCTGTCGCCGTCCACCGCGGTGCCGTCGATGCTGTCGCCCGCCGAGAGGATGCCGTCGGAGGAGACCTTCTTCGTCAGCGGCTTGTCCTTGACGACCCGCTTCCACAGCTTGTCGGCCGAGGGGAGCCAGGCGACGCGGTTGGGGTCGACGGGCGAGTACTGCCACGGCACGGTGACGAACTTGATGTTCTCGAGGCCGATGCTGCGGAACGAGGTGCCGACGTCGCGCATCTGGTCGATGGAGTCGAAGTCGGTCTGCAGCGAGCTGGTGGCGGCGTTGAGGAACCCGAGCAGTCGGTCGGGCCGGGCCAGCGTGCCCTTCGAGACCACCTTGCCGGCCATGGCGGCGAGGAAGGCCTGCTGGCGCTTGATCCGGCCGAGGTCGGAGCCGTCGCCCAGGGTGTAGCGGGCGCGGACGTAGCTGAGCGCCTCGTTGCCGCGGACCTCGCGGGTGCCGGCCGGGATGGTGATGCCGTGCGCCGGGTCGTCGATGTCCTCGGGGATGCACACCTCGACGCCGTCGATGGCGTCGACCATGTCACGGAAGCCGTTGAAGTCGACCTTGACGTAGTGGTCGAGCCGGATGCCGGTGAGCTGCTCGAACTGCTGCATCGTGCAGGCCGGACCGCCGACGGCGAACGCCTCGTTCCACATCGCGTCGTCCGCGCCGGGGATGGTCTCGCCGTCGTCGTCGGTGCAGTCGGGCCGGTCGACCAGGCTGTCGCGCGGGATCGAGATGCCGTAGGCGAACGTGCGGTCGGCCGAGAGGTGGAACATGATCGTGGTGTCGGAACGCTCGCCGTCGCCGGTGAGCCCGTCGATGTTGTTCCCGGCGCCGTCACGGGTGTCGGAGCCCATCACCAGGATGTTCAACGGCTCCTTCGGCCCCGTGTCGACCTCGACCTTGGCCGGCCGGTCGCTGAGCTGGTCGTCGTAGTCCTGGAAGTCGACGTTGTCGTCGAGGTGGCGCCAGAACCACACCGAGCCGAGCCCGACGACGAGCGCGAGCGCCGTCACCGAGCCGAGGAGCACGACGAACACCTTGCTGCGCTTGCGTCCGCGGCCGCGCCGCTTGGGCCGGTCGGCGCGCGTGCCGACCGGGAACCCGGCCGACCCGTCGTCGCTGATCTCGTCGGTCGCGTGCACGTGCTGCTCGGGGCGCTCGGCGGGCATGATCACCTGGGGTACTCGGCGGACAACTCAGAGCCACCCATGGTGCGCGACCGTCCCGCCTCACCCCAAATCAGGGGGTCGTGCGCTCGGTCACGTGCGCCCTCGCCCCAGGGCCTCACCCGTCGGGTCGGACGTCGTCCGCCCGACCCGGTAGCCTCGCCGACGCCGCCCCAGTAGCTCAGCGGATAGAGCAGCCGCCTCCTAAGCGAAAGGTCGCAGGTTCGACTCCTGCCTGGGGCACCACCACCAGACACGCGGTTCTCGCGGCGACCAATGACGTTTTCGCAGGTCAGCGGCTCAGCGACGGCGTGCCAGCCCGTGCCGGGCAGTGTCAGGGCGTATCAGACTGTTCAGGGCGAGAACGGTGCGAGCACACCTTTTCGCACGCGATTTGGCGGCCATACGTGCGAAAAATGTGCGAATCCCCGACTGCTCTCGACCTCGTCGCACGCTTCCTGTGACAACTCGTTCGCTCCGGTTGATCACGAGGAGCACTCGCACGCACGTGTTCATAGCGAGGGCCCGTCTGCTCGAGGCGGACGGGCGGTCGACCCGACCGTCGTGACCTGGTGTCGCGCCCGTCGGGCGTCTTCGACGAGAGGCGGTTGGGCCAGTGACGAGCAGGCAGCGAGCGAGCTCATGAGCGACCCACCTGCGCCCTCGGCGCGGCGGCTCCTGACGATCAACGACCTCAGGTCTTTGTTCCGATGCGGCCGCACGACCGCGTACGAGCGTGTTCATGCCGACGACTTCCCTCGCCCGCTGGCACTCTCGGGATCGGCCCACCGCTGGTGGGAACACGAAGTTCTCGAGTGGCTCGAGCATCAGCGCGTCGACTCACCTCGGCCGCGGGCCGAGCGAGGCCGACCACCGGCGCTCGACGTGGATGCCCCCGCTGCTGCTCCTCGGCCAGTGCAACTGCGGCGTCGAGGAGTCACGCAATGACACGGGCGACCCCGCATGGAGGGGACGCGACTCGACCGACTGACGGCGCAGAGGCTTGGCGCACGCCGGGCGACCGCGTACTCGTCACCGCTCCGAAGGCCGACGGCGGCTACTACCGCCTCCAGTGGACGACGAGCGAAGGCCAGCGCGGGCAGACCACGGGTGGCCGCACATTCACCAAGGCCTGGGCCAAGGCACTCGCCCGCGAACGCGACCTCGAGCTAGGCGCCACGCCGCGAAGCGAGATGCCGGTCAGCCGCGGCATCGAGTACTGGCTCGACCCGAACCGACCTACGCCTCGCGGCGGATGGGGCGACTCTCATCGGTACGGCATGAACGCCTACGCGCGTCGCTACTTCCTCCCGCACTTCGGCGACAAGCGCTGCATGGACCTCCGCCGCTCAGACATCCAGCGCTGTGTGAACGCAGCTCCGACGTCGTCGGAGGGCCGGAACATCCGCCGCTCCGCGGCGTCGATGATCGGGGCCCTGCGCCAGGGCGACTACCTCCTCGACAACCAGGTGATCGACCTGTCAAATGTCTTCTGGCACGGCGTAACCGCCAACGACGCCCAGACGAGCGACAGCGGCGAACGCCTGGAGTACGTCTCGCCGTGGAAGCGCCCGTCAAACGCCCAGGTCGAAGCACTTCGTGACGCCGCCGCTCGGACGGGTCGACGAGGCAAGGGGCAGTGGTGGCGGGGCCTCATGGTCGAGATCGCCGCCTACTCCGGCCCGCGCTGGTCCGAGCTGGTTGCGGTCACCACCGAGGTTGTCGACCTCGATCGACGGACGATCGACCTCCACTGGCGCGTCGCGGAGTCGACCGGTAAGGCACGCAGACTCACGCCACCCAAGATGGCCAAGAGGCGGACCACCATCTACCCCGAGGTCTCCCCCACCGGCTACCGGCTCGGCGACCTGATGCGGAAGCGGGTGGACGAGGTCCACGTCGAGCAGCGCCAAGGCCTGAACCGCAAGGGCTTGCTCTTCCCAGCCCCTAGCGGCGATTGGTGGTGGACCGGTGTCTTTCACCGGGACTTCTTCGAGAAATCAGCTCGCGCTGCCGGCTGGGAGTACAGCGATCTTGAGCGCCCCTACGACGGCGTCACCAGGATTGAGCGCCAGTGGCACCTGACGTGGCACAGCCTCCGGCATACGTTCTGCACAGTCGCACTGGAAGAGTGGGGATTGCCTGAATCGACGGTCTCGCTTCTGGCCGGACACTCTGTCGCGTGCCGGGTCTGATGGAGGCTCTGGCGTGTCCCGGGTTCTGTGGAGGCGGCTGGCTGGATTCTGATGCCCTGACACCACCAGGAGGCAGGCATGGGAAGACGGGGTCACCCACCGGAGTTCAGGCGCAAGGTCCTCGACTTGCTCGAGGAGGACGGCCGCAGTGTTGCGTCGGTTGCTCACGACCTCGGCATCAGCGCGGAGTCGATCTACACCTGGCGACGCCAGGACCGTGTCGACCGCGGCCTGGTCCCGGGACTGACCAGTGCTGAGAAAGCCGAGCTGACTTCGGCACGCAAACGGATCGCGGAACTCGAGACCGAGTTGAAGGCCAGTCGTCGTGCAGTCGAGTTGCTGCGGGAGTCAGCAGACCCAAAAGGCGCTACGCCGCGGCGGAAGTGATCGTCGCCGACGGCGTTCCCGTCGAGGTCGCCTGCAGGGTCGTGGGGATCTCGGTGTCGGGTTGGTACGCCCGCCTCACCCGAGCGCCGGCACAACGCACCATCCGCCACGCCATGCTGACCGACCTAATCAGCCAGATCCACCTCGAGTCACGAGGCACCTACGGCGGGCGACGCGTCCACGCCGAGCTGACCCTCGGACGCGGTATCGCGGTCGGACATGGCCAGGTCGAGCTCTTGATGAGACGTGCCGGCCTTCAAGGCGTCGCGGGTCGCCGTCGCTGGAGACGGACCAAGCCCGAGAACGTCGCCGGTGATCTGGTCAGACGCGACTTCGCCCGCGACGCACCGAACCAGCTGTGGGTCACCGACATCACGGAGCACCCGACCCGTGAGGGAAAGATCTACTGCTGCGTCGTCCTGGACACCTACTCCCGACGCGTGGTCGGCTGGTCGATCGACAGCTCACCCACCGCGGCCCTGGCCACCAACGCGCTCGGTATGGCGATCGACAACCGACTACCCGCAAGAACTGCTGCTACCGGCGCGTCATCCATCGACTCGGGCCCGGCCACGACGATCCACTCCGACCAAGGAGTCCAGTTCTCGTCATGGGCGTTCACCCAGCGCGCGAAGGACTCCGGGCTCGTGCCATCGATGGGTAGCGTCGGCGACTGCTACGACAATTCCATGATCGAGTCGTTCTGGGCTCGCATGCAGGTCGAACTCCTCGACCGCCGGCGTTGGAAGACCCGCCTCGAGCTAGCAAACGCGATGTTCGAATACCTCGAGATCTGGCACAACCGACAGCGACGTCACAGCCAGCTCGGCATGCTCACACCAGTAGAGTTCGAACGCAGGAACAACATCACCGTGGCATGAGATTCCAGTTATCCAACGCCGCAGAACCCGGGGCTGACCACTCTCATTCCACGGAAGGATGAGAGTCATGGCAGCACCGAGGAAGTACCCCGAGGAGCTTCGGGAGCGGGCGATCAGGATGGCTGTCGATCTGCGGCGTGACCCGGCCACGAAGGCCGGTGCGCTGCGTCGGGTCGGCGAGCAGTTGGGGATCAATCCCGAGACGCTGCGCAACTGGGTCCAGCAGGCTGAGGTCGATGAGGGCCACCGACCCGGTGTGACGACTGCCGAGGCGCAGCGGATCAACGAGCTCGAGCGCGAGGTCCGCGAGCTGAGGCGGGCCAACGAGATCTTGCGGACGGCGTCAGCGTTTTTCGCCGCAGCGGAGCTCGACCGCAAGCTGAAGTGACCACGGCGGTGCTGGTCGACTACATCGACCAGCACCGCGAGCGGTTCGGGGTCGAGCCGATCTGCAAGGTCCTACGACGGGCCGGGATGCAGATCGCTCCGAGCAGCTACTACGCCGCCAAGACCAGAGCCCCCTCAGCCAGGGCCGTGGCCGACCAGCAGCACCTCGAGGTCATGCGCCGCGTCCATGCCGAGAACTACGGCGTCTACGGGGTCCGCAAGATGCACGCGGAGCTGAAGCGCAACGGCCACCAGATCGCCAGGTGCACGGTGCACCGACTGATGCGCGCCGATGGTCTGCGCGGGATCAGCAGGGCCAAAGGCCCGCGCACCACCATTCCCGGCCGGGAGCCCGACACCCGTCCAGACCTGCTGGACCGCGACTTCAAGGCCCCGGCACCAGACCGGGTCTGGGTTGCCGACATCACCTACTGCCGGACCTTCGCCGGCTGGGTCTACGCGGCGTTCGTCATCGACGTCTACTCCCGCCGCGTGGTGGGCTGGCAGCCTTCTAAGAGTCTGCGCACCGATCTCGCGTTGGACGCCCTCGAGATGGGCCTGTGGACACGCGAGCACGCCGGCCACGACGTCACCGGAGTCATCGCCCACTCCGACAAGGGCGTTCAGTACCTCGCCGTGCGATACACCCAGCGACTCGCAGAAGCAGGCGCTGTCGCATCAGTCGGCTCGACCGGCGACAGCTACGACAACGCCCTGGCTGAGGCATTCAACTCGCTGTTCAAGGCCGAGCTGGTCCGCAACTGAAGTTGTGCTGGAAGTACTGGCACCCCATGCCGACGTAGACGGTTCGACGGTCGCGGCCTGACTTCGTGGGCGTGCGCCACGCGATGACGGAGTCGGCGAAGCCTTCACCCGCCGCGCACAGGCGGATCCGGTCGTCGTAGAACAACACCCCAGACACCGTGATCGGACCCGCCGAGTCCGCACGAACCTTCGCGATCGGGTTGCCGGCCTGCGCGGCTCCCATCGCCGGCGCACCTTCACTCAGGGCAGCGAGCACGCCTGCGAGCGTTGCGGATGCGAGGAGCCGTGCGCACCCCCGCCTACCCCGGGATGGGCGACCGAGCCGCAGACCCGTCCATGGCCTCGACCCTCTGGTACCAGCACTTCCACCGCGAGGCGGTCAAGACGGTCGGTCGGTAGGTGGCACAGCCGTCGTGTGTGCGACTGGGCTCATCGAACTCCCGCGAAGGCTCATCGCACTCTCAGCATCGGTTCGGCCGCGCCATGACTGTCACCAGGATGCCGCGATTGAAGGACGATGGATAGGCGGAACGGCTCCCCCGCGGCCTCTCGGTGAAGGCGCGAACTACGGGGCGTCGGTACCGACGATCGGGTAGTCCACGGCTAGGTGGGCGAACTCATCGGTACTAAGCACCTTCTCGAGCAAGGGGAAGGCCATCATCGGCACGTGGAAGCCGCCGACGAGGCCCACCAGTTCGAGCGCGGCGACGATCTCCCCCACCGTGGCGCCGTGACGCAGCGCCTCGCCGATGTGGAACTGGCAGCCGTACTCGAAGTACACAGCCGCGTCGGCGGCCAGCATGATCAGCTCCTTCGTCTTGCGATCGAGCGTGTCGTTGCCGTGCACCGCCCAGGAGTAGGAGTCGTGGAAGTGCTCGAGCACGGTCGGGTCGAACCGGGCGGCGATCGTGAGGTTCGGGTGGACCACACCGCGGTCTCGAGCGATCCGGGCGAGCAGGTCGGCACGGTCGGGGGCGGGGTTCGTCATCGGATCTCCGTGGTCGGCGTGGTTCATCTGGTGAACTGACGTTTCGTACTGTGAATCATAGACCCCGAAGCCCTAAGGTGGCACCCGTGAGCCGCACTGACGATCCGCTCAAGGGCGCCGACCTGCGCACGGTCACCCGCGCCAGCGAGATCCTGTTCGCCTTCTCCTCCGACGTGCCCGAGCTGGGACTGACCCAGCTCGCCCAGACCGTCGGGTTGAGCAAGGCCACCGTGCACCGCCTGGCCCAGTCGCTGATGCACGTCGGGCTCATCGACCAGGACCCGCAGACCCGGGCCTACCGACTGGGCATCCGGCTGCTCCAGCTGGCCGACCTCGTCGCCTCGTCGCTCGACGTCCGGCAGGAGGCTCGTAATCCACTGCAGTCGCTGCGCGACGAGACCGGCGAGACGACCTACCTGATGCTCGTGCACGACGAGGGGGCCGTGTGCGCCGAGCGCATCGAGGGCTCGCACCCGATGCGCGACCTGTCGACCCCGCCCGGCACCCGCGTGCCGCTGCACGTCGGCGCAGCGGGCACGGCCATCCTCACCGCTCACGACGACGAGCACGTCGAGACCTACCTCGCCACGCTCGACGACGCCCGCCGGCGCGACCTCGAGACGCGCGTCGTCGCAGCGCGCGAGCGCGGCCACTCCTTCGCGCGGGGCGACGTCGCCCAGGGCGTCGGCGCCATCGCCGCACCGCTCGTCGACGCGGCCGGCGTGCCGGTCGGGGCGATCAGCCTGGGTGGTCTGCTCGCCCGCGTCGAGGACAACGAGGCCGCCCTCGCCAGCGCCGTGCACGCCTGCGTCGCCTCCGTCAGCGCCGCGATGGGCTGGCGCCCGGCGTCCTGACCGGGCTCGTCGTCGCCGGGGCCGCTCGTCAGAGGGCGAGCCCGACGTACTTGACCTCGAGGTACTCCTCGATGCCCTCCGCACCGCCCTCGCGCCCGAAGCCCGAGCTCTTCACGCCACCGAACGGCGCGGCGGCGTTGGAGACCAGACCCTGGTTGAGCGCCACCATGCCGACCTCGAGGGCCTCGGCGACCCGGTGCGCCCGAGCGAGGTCGCGGGTGAACACGTAGGCCGCCAGACCGAACTCGGTGTCGTTCGCGAGCGTCACGGCCTCGTCGTCGTCGGCGAACCGGACCACGGGTGCGACCGGCCCGAAGATCTCCTCGCGCAGCAGCGGCGCGTCGGCCGGGACGTCGACCAGCACCGTCGGCGGGTAGAAGTGACCGGGCCCCTCGGCCCGGGCCCCGCCGGTGACGGCGCGGGCACCGGCCCCGACCGCACCGTCGACGAGGTCCGCGACGGCGCGCAGCTGACGGTCGTCGATGAGCGGGCCGACCGTGACGCCGCTGTCGAGGCCGTGGCCGAGGGTCTCGCCCGCCATGCGGGTCGCGAGCCGCTCGGCGAACTCGTCGGCTACGGAGTCGTGGACCAGGAAGCGGTTGGCGGCGGTGCAGGCCTCCCCCATGTTGCGCATCTTGGCGATAATGGCGGCATCGACCGCTTGGTCGAGGTCGGCGTCGGCGAAGACCAGGAACGGGGCGTTGCCGCCGAGCTCCATCGAGGTGCGCAGCAGCTGGTCCGCCGACTGGCGCACGAGGAGCCGACCGACGCCCGTGGAGCCGGTGAAGCTGACCTTGCGCAGCCGCTCGTCGTCCATCAGCGGCTCGACGAGCTCGACGGTGCGGCTGGTCGGCACGACGTTGAGCACGCCGTCGGGCAGCCCCACCTCGGCGAGCAGCGCTGCGAGCGCGAGCATCGTGAGCGGGGTCTGGGCGGCCGGCTTGACGACCATCGTGCACCCCGCCGCGATCGCCGGACCGATCTTGCGCGTGCCCATGGCGAGCGGGAAGTTCCACGGCGTGATCAGCAGGCACGGGCCGACCGGCTGACGCATGGTCAGCAGGCGCGACGCGCCGTCCGGGGAGACCGACCAGCGGCCGGCGATGCGCACGGCCTCCTCGGAGAACCAGCGGAAGAACTCGGCGCCGTAGGTGACCTCGCCGCGCGCCTGGTCGAGCGGCTTGCCCATCTCGAGGGTCATCAGCGTGGCGAACAGCTCGCGCCGCTCGGTGAGCAGGTCGAAGGCGTCGCGCAGGATCTCCGAGCGGCGTCGTGGCGCGACGGACGCCCATGCGCGGCGGGCGTCGGCGGCCGCCGTCAGGGCGTCGGCGCCGTCGGCGGGCGTCGCGGACGCGACGGACGCGATCACCTGTCCGGTGGCGGGGTCCTCGACGTCGAAGGTCGACCCGTCTGCGGCGTCGCGCCACCGACCGCCGACTAGGAGTCGGGTGGGGGCCAGGGCGAGAGCCTCGGCGGTGTTCATGTGTCTCCTGTGGTGCCGTCGAAGTGGTGGAGGTCAGGGGTCAGGACGGGTCGAACCGGACGACGTGACGCAGGCCGACCCCGCTGGCGAGCCGGTCCATGCCGACGTTGACGTCGGCCAGGGCGATCTCACCCGTCACGAGCCGCTCGACCGGCAGCCGACCCTCGCGCCACATGTCGGCGAACAGCGGGACGTCGCGGGACGGGACGCCGGAGCCGAGGTAGCTGCCGACGATCGTGCGGCCCGTCCCGACCAGCGCGGCGAGCGAGACCTCGGCGACGGCACTGGGGCCGGGGAGGCCGACCGTGACGGTGCGACCGCCGGGGCCCGTCAACGCGGTCGCGGTCTCGAAGGCCGCCGCGTTGCCCGCTGCCTCGACGACCACGTCGCCGAGCACGCCGGAGCTCGCAGCCTCACGGGCGTCGAGCACCTCGTGGGCCCCGAGGTCGAGCGCCGCGGCCCGCTTGTCCTCGCTGAGGTCGACCCCGACCACCCGGACGTCGGGCACGGCGAGCGCGGTGAGCAGCGCCGCCATGCCCACGCCGCCCAGGCCGACCACGACGACGGTGTCGCCGGCGTCGGGTCGCCCGCTGTTGAGGACGGCGCCGCCACCGGTCAGGACCGCGCAGCCGAGCACGGCGGCGACCTCGGGCGGCACGTCGTCCGGCAGCGGGACGGCGGAGCGCCGGTCGACCACCGCGTGGGTGGCGAAGGCCGAGACGCCGAGGTGGTGCCGCACGGGCTCACCGGCGACCGAGAGACGCGTCGCGCCGGACATCAACGTGCCGGCGGCGTTGGTGGCGCTGCCCCGCTCGCACGGCGTCGTGCCGCCCCGGGCGCAGCCGCGGCAGTCCTCGCAGCGCGGCAGGAACGTGAGGGCGACCCGCTGGCCGACGCGGACGTCGTCGACGCCGGCCCCGACCTCGACCACGCGTCCGGCCGCCTCGTGGCCCAGCAGCATCGGCAGCGGACGGGGCCGGTTGCCGTCGATGACCGACAGGTCGGAGTGGCACAGCCCGGCGGCCTCCATCTCGACGAGCAGCTCGCCGGGGCCGGGCCCGTCGAGGTCGAGCTCGACGACCTCGAGCGGTCCGCTCTCGGCGTAGGGCGACGGGGAGTCGTCGCGGCGCAGCACGGCACCGGTGATCTTCATGGGGAGTCCTCAGGCTGGGGGTGGAACGGGTCGGGCGGGGCGGCGCGGCAGGTCAGAGCGCCGGGACGACCTCGGCGGCGAGCAGCGCCAGCGACTCGACGGCGTGCTCGGGCGGCAGCTCGGGCCAGTCGGTGCGCACGATGAGCTCGTCGACGCCGAGCTGGTCGCGCAGCTCGGCGAGCGCCGCCCGGCAGGTCTCGGGCCCGCCGACGATGAACCGGCCCTCGGCCACCTGGTCGGTCGGTCCGTCGAGCTGCTGCTGCCCGGGGTGGGCGGCCGCCTGGCCCCAGCTGGCGTAGACGCCGTACTTGGCGGCGAGGTACGGCAGGGCGCGCTCGCGGGCGGTCTCGTCGTCGGCGGCGCAGAAGACCTCGCGGAACGCCGCAACGTGGCCCGGTCCGCGGCCGGCCTTCTGCGACGTGCTGCGGTAGAGCGCCGCCTGGTCGACCAGCGTGGCCGCCGGCGCGGCCGGGTTGATGATCCAGCCCTGGCCGCGCAGCGCGGCCCGGCGGACGGCGGCGTCGCCCGTGCCGCCGATCCACACCGGCAGCGGGTCCTGGACCGGGAGGACGCCAATCGTCGCGCCCTCGAGGCGGCACCACGGCTCGTCGGCGTCGACGGGTTCGCCCGACCAGAGGTCGCGCGCGATCTCGAGGTTGCGCTCGAACCGGCGGACCCGCTGCTTGCGCTCGACCCCGAACGCCGCGAACTCCTCGTCGCGGTAGCCGAGGCCGAGACCGGCGACGGCGTGGCCGCCACTGAGCACGTCGAGGCTGGCGAAGTCCTCGGCCATCGAGACCGGGTGCGCCACGGCGCCGAGGTAGATGCCCGTGCCGAGCGTCAGCCCGGGCACCTCCGCGCTCAGGCGCGCGAGGAACGGGATGGGCTGGGTGCGCTGGGTGCCCTCGGAGATGTAGTGCTGGCCGGTGAAAACCGACGACCAGCCGGCCTCGGCCGCCATGCTCGCGAGCCGCAGCTGGTCGGGCAGGCGCGCCGCGAGGTCCGCCGGGGCGGTGTGCTCGTTGGTCAGGAACAGTCCGGTCCTCATGCGCCGGCTCCCGCCGCGGTCTCCCACGGCGCGCTGGGCTGGGCCCAGCCGGCCGCGGCGGGCGAGGGCGCCGGCGTCCAGCCGATCGTGCGCTCGATGGTCTGCGCGAGCGAGAGGAGGCGGTCGTCGTGGTAGCGACGGGTCACCGCCATCACGCCGACCGGCAGGCCGTCGACCTCGGCGGCCGGCATGCTCAGCGCCGGGTGGCCGGTCAGGTTGAACAGCGGGACGTTGTGCATCATCCCCCAGCCGCGGTTGCTGCGCTCGACGAGACCGGCGTCGTCCAGGGCCGCCATCGGCGGGTGCGTCGTCGTCGGCATCATCAGCACGTCGTACCGGTCGAGCGCCGCGTCGACGGCCAGGCGCATCGGGGTCGCCAGCTGGTGGGCGCGGGCGCCGATCGAGCCGCCGAGCGTGCGGTTCAGGTGCGTGCCCATCATCAGCACCGCCTTGAAGTTGGGCGGCAGCCGGTCGCCGCGGGCCTGCAGCGAGCGGGCCATGTCGAGCGCGAGCTCGGGCGAGGACTCCGACCACCAGTGGTAACCGGTGGGCCAACCGAGCGTGGCCGCCGTGGCCGACTCGAGCATCGCCGCGAACATGACGTCGCCGCCCTCGCCGAGCACCGGGAGCGAGACCTCCTCGACGGTCGCTCCGAGCGAGCGGAGCCGCTCGACCGACGCCCGGACGGCGGCGCTGGTCTCGGCCGTGCCCTCCGGGTCGCCTGGCTGGTCGCCGCGCAGCAGCCCGTCGACGACGAGACCGATACGCAGGCCGGCGAGCGACTCCCCGGCCGCAGCCACCGCGTCGACGTACGAGACCCGCTCGAACGCCTGCGGCGCCGAGGGCACCGTGTGGTCGACGACGACGCGGTCGACGACCGCCTCCATGCCGAGCGCCATCATCTCCGTGCGCCGCGCGAGCGGCCCGGCGTGGTCGAAGCGCCAGTCGGACGACGGGATGCCGGTGACCGGCACCAGGCCGTGCGTCGGCTTGAGTCCGAGCACGCCGCTCCACGAGGCCGGGATGCGGCAGGAGCCGCCCGTGTCGGTGCCCCACGCCAGGTCGATGCCGTCGTACCAGAGCCCTACGGCGGAGCCGGTCGACGAGCCCGAGGCGCACCGCGAGCGGTCGAAGGCGTTGAGCGTGCGGGCGTGGCCCGACGTCTCACCGCCGCCGGAGAACGCGAAGGCCTCCATGTTCGTGATGCCGACGATCCGCCCGCCCTGGGCGAGGGCGCGGGCCACCAGCTCGCTGTCCTCGACCGGCGTCGTCTCGAGCACCGACGAGCCCATCGTCATCGGCACCCCGGCGACCGGGATGTTGTCCTTGACGAGCATGGTCACCCCGGCCAGGAGGCCCTCGTCGGACTCGCGGACGTCGACCCACCGCAGCACGGCGTGCAGCGGGTCCTCGTCCTTGGTCGGCACGCGTCCCGGGTCGCGGTCGGGCGCGCTGGGCCGTCCGGCCCGCTCGGCGACGTCCTCGAAGCGGGCGATGGTCTCGGCCATCGAGGCCGTGAGCTCGACGTAGGCCTCGGCCTCGTCGTCGGAGACGGGGAAGTGGAGGGCGGCCGACAGCTCGGTCACGTCCTGCTTCGTCATCGGTCGCATGGTTCTGCTCCTCCTGGAGGGTCGTGCTGGTGGTAGGTCGTGCTGGCAACAGGGTCGCCCGGTCGGCTCAGACGAGCGAGCCCGGGTTGTCGCAGAGCATCGTGCGGACCTCGGCGCGGGTGATCCCGGCGTCCAAGAGGCCCAGGGCGAGGTCGAGCAGCATGCGGTGCGACGGCGGCGCCCACGGGAAGAAGTAGTCGGAGGTGAGCACGCACCGCTCGGCCCCGACCAGCCGCACCGTCCGGGCGAGGTCGCCGTAGTCGACCCGGCCGATCTGGGGGTAGGTGCCGAGAGCGCAGATCTCGATGTAGACGCCGAGCCTCGCGGCCTCGACGAGCGCCTCGTCGCCGGCGTCGATGGAGTCGCTGTCGGGGTGCGAGAGCACCATCCGGTCCGCGAGCCGTCCGGTGCGGGCGATCGCGAGCGCCTCCTCGGCGCTGAGGTGGCCGGAGTAGACCGTCATCGGCCAGGTCTCGAGGGCCTCGAGCACCGCCCACGTCTCCGGGGTGAGGGCGCCGTCGTCCTGCAGCACGCGGACGCCGCCGGCCGGGTCGGGGTGGTAGCTGTCGATCTCACCGGCGATGCGGCGCGAGATGCCGCCCCGGGCCAGATCGTTGTGCGCGCTGGCCGTCGGCAGGTAGACGACGCCGGCACCCTGCCGGGCGGCCAGCTCGATCACCTCGGGCCGCATGCCCCCGGCGAACTCGTTGAGCGTCACGCTCGGCACCACCCGCATGCCCGGCACCAGCTGCTCGAGCAGGTGCGCGCGGCCGGGCGTCGGCCACACGTGCGACTTGAGCACGACCGCCTTCATGCCGGCGTCGCGGCACAGCGTGATGTCCTCGACGTCGCTCAGGGAGGTCCGGATGCCCTCGCTGATCTCGGGGAAGCCGTGGCGGTGCAGGTCGACGGCGCCGTCGAGCAGGCCGACCGCGCGCTCGTCGGGGTGGGTGGCCACCTCAGTCATCGGCCACCTCGGTCGCGGTCGCCTCGGTCACCCGGGCCTCGAGGGCCTCGGCCTCGGCCAGGCCGACGAGGGCGTTGAGCTCGCCCAGGCTCGACATGTCGTCGAGCCACCGGCTGCTGTCGCCGTGCTCGCGCAGGTCGGCGAAGAACCGGGCGAAGGCCCGCGAGGCGACCCGCAGGCTGGAGGTCGGGTACAGCACGATCGCGTAGCCGAGCTCGTCGAACCGCTCGCGGGGCAGCATCGGCGTCAGGCCCGACTCCGACATGTTGGCCACGAGGGGCGCCGCGACGCTCGCGGCGATCTCGGCCAGCTCGGCCTCGCTCTCGGGGGCGTCAACGAAGATCGCGTCGGCGCCGGCCTCGACGTAGGCCCGGGCGCGGGCGATGGCGGCCTCGAGGCCGTCGGTGGCGCGGGCGTCGGTGCGGGCGATGATCATCGTCTCGTCGTCGACACGGCTGCTCGCCGCGGCGGCGATCTTGCGCACCATCACGTCGAGCGGCTCGACGCTCTTGCCGCGCAGGTGACCACAGCGCTTGGGCCAGGTCTGGTCCTCGAGCTGCACCGCCGAAGCGCCGCGCGCCTCGAGCAGACGCACCGTGCGGGCCACGTTGACGACGTCGCCGTAGCCGGTGTCGGCGTCGACGACGACGGGCAGGTCGACGACGTCGGTGACCGCGGTCAGCGCGTCGCTGATCTCACCGAAGGCGATCAGGCCGATGTCCGGGACGCCGTGGCGCCAGGCGGCGGTGGCGTACCCGCTGACGTAGACCGCCTCGAACCCGGCCGCGGCGGCGGCGTGGGCCTCGAGCGGCGTCCCGACCCCGGGGACGAGAAGCGCGCGGCCGGTGCCGGGGCCGGCGTCGGCGCCGCGGGCCGCGGCGAGCACCCTGCGCAGCGACTCAGGCATGACTGCCTCCGCGCTTGCCGCGGCCGGCGACGATCGCGGCGAACGAGACGGCCAGCAGCAGGGCGGCGCCGTTGAAGACCGGCGCGACCCAGAACGGTGCCCCGAGCAGGTTGAGGCCCGAGACCCCGACGGCGAGCACGAGCACGCCGACGAAAGTGCCACCGACGTTGAACCGGCCGCGCCGGATCGTGGTGGCGCCGAGGAATGCCGCGGCGTAGGCCGGCAGCAGGAAGTCCGGTCCGGTGCTGGGGCTGGCCGAGCCGACGGTGCCGGTCTGCAAGACGCCGGCGAGCCCGGCGATCGCGCCGGAGAGCACGAACGCGGCGCCGAGGTAGTAGTTGGTGGGCACGCCCGCCAGCCGCGCCGAGCTACGGCCGAGACCGGTGGCGGTCAGGTAGCGCCCGAACGGCGTCCGCTCGAGCAGCACCCAGAGCAGCACACCCACGATCAGCAGGTAGAAGAAGATCATCGGCAGACCCAGCAGCCGGGTGCGGGCCAGCGTGGTCAGGCCCTCGCCGATGCCCTGGTAGAGCACCGACCCGTCGGTCAGCCACAGGTTGCCGCCGCTGAGCACGGTGGCCATGCCGAGGGTCGCGATGAACGCGCTGACACCGACGCGGACGATCAGCACGGCGTTGACGAGGCCGATCAGCGCGCCGACGCCCACCGCCGCGAGCACGGCCACCAGCACGGGGGCGCCGGCGATGCTCACCTTGGCCGCGACGATCGCGGCGAAGCCGAGCACGGCGCCGACGGACAGGTCGAACTCACCCGCGGCGAGCGGCAGCACGACCGCGAGCGCCAGCAGCGCGGGCACCGACTGGTTGTTGACGATCGACTTGACGTTGGCCCAGGTCGGGAACAGGTCGGGCGCGAGGGCGGAGAACAGCACGCACAGGGCGAGCAGGAACACCACCACGGCGTAGTTGGGCAGCACGTCGTTGACCAGGCTGCGCCTGGCCGGCCGGTCGCGCCGCGCGGTGGCGGACGCGGTTGCGGAGTTCATCGGGATCCTTCGGGACTGGAGGCGGTGGAGGCGAAGCTCGCGGTCGTGATGCGGTCGACGGTGATCTCGTCACCGTGCAGCTCGTGCACGACCTGGCCTCGGTTGAGGATGAGGACGCGGTCGCACAGGTCGGCGATCTCGTCGAAGTCGGTGGAGCCGACGACGACGCCGATGCCGGAGGCGGCCATCTCGCGGCACAGGTCGGCGATCTCGGCCCGCGCGCCGACGTCGATGCCGGCGCTCGGCTCGTCGAGCACCAGGACCTTGAGGTCGAGGGCGGCGTTGCGGGCGAAGAGCACCTTCTGCTGGTTGCCGCCGCTGAGCCCCGAGAGCGGCTGGTCGACGCCGGCCATGCGGACGTTGAGCCGCTCGGCCAGCTCGCCGACGAGCGTGCGCTCGTCGGTGCGTCGCACGAGGCCGGCCCGGGTGAGCGTCGACAGCACGGTCAGGCTCGCGTTCTCCATGACGCTCATGTCGGCGATCACGCCCTCGGCGCGACGGTCCTGGGGCACGTAGCCGACCCCAGCACGGCGGGCCCCGCGCGGCGTCCGGGGCGCGTACTCCTCGCCGTCGAGCACGAGCTCGCCGGCGTCGGGGCGCTGTGCCCCGGCCAGGATGCGGGCCAGCTCGGAGCGGCCGCAGCCGACGAGACCGGTGATGCCGAGGATCTCCCCGGGCTGCACGGCGACGTCGACGGAGCGGAGCCGGGCGCCGGTGAGCCCGGTGGCGGAGAGCACGGGCGTGCCGGTCGTGGCGGCGCCGCGACCGGAGGTGTGGTGCTCGACGGGGCGCCCGAGCATGAGCTCGACGATCGCGTCGGTGCTGAGCGTGTGCGAGCGCACCTCGGCGACCAGCTTGCCGTCGCGGAGCACGACGAGGTCGTCGGCGAGCTTCTGCACCTCGTCGAGCCGGTGGGAGACGTAGACGACGCTTCCCCCGGCCGCGATCGCCTTGCGCAGCGCCGCGAAGACCTTCTGGGCCTCCGACTCGGGCAGCGAGGCGGTCGGCTCGTCGAGGACGACGATCGGGCGCTCCTGCTCGTGGAAGGCGCGCGCGATTGCGACCATGGTCTGGTCGGCCGGCGCGAGCTGACCCACGAGCGCGCACGGCGACACGTCGACGTCCAGCCGCTCGAGCGTCGCGGCCACGCGGGCGTCGTGGTCGCGCTGGTGGATCAGGGCGCCACCGCGGGCGCCGGGGAATCCCTCGACGAGCGCGAAGTTGTCGCTCACCGAGAGGCCGGGCACGACCGCGAGGTCCTGGTGGAGGAACCGGACGCCGCGACGGTGCACGTCGCGGGGCGAGGCGGGCAGCGGCAGCGACTCGCCGGCGATGCTCACCTCGCCGCCCTCGTCGGGCTCGTAGAAGCCGGCGAGGATCTTGATCAGCGTCGACTTGCCCGAGCCGTTCTGCCCGAGCAGGGCCGTGATCCGGCCCTGCTCGAAGACGACGGAGACGTCGTCGAGGGCGGGTCGGCCCCCGAAGGTCTTCGTCAGGTGGCGGATCTCGACGGCCGGTGCCGCGGTGGGTGCGCCACCGGCCGTCGGGCGGGAGGCGGGCTCAGGCCTCACGCGGCTCCCCACATCTCGAGGTACTTGCTGCGGAAGTCGAAGTCGCCCTCCCACGCGGTGCCCTCGGGCGGCAGGTTGTCCTTGACCAGGATGCGCGAGGGGACGCCGTCGTCCTCGACCATGGGCGCCTCGAGGTGCAGGCGCAGGATGGCGTCGGCACCGGCCCAGCCGTCCCACTCGAGGGCCTCGCCGATGACGATGCGCTGCACGTCGCCGGCGCGGATCAGGTCGAGGTTCTGCAGGTTGCCGTTGAACGAGGCGACGAAGACGTCGTTGCGCCCGGCCTGGCGCACGGCCTGGACCATGTCGGTCGCGGCGGCGTCGTACGGGGCCCAGAGCACGTTGACGTCGGGGTTGGACTGCAGGGTGCTCTGCACGAGGGAGACCAGCTGCGAACCGCCGGCGGTCACCGAGATGTCGCGCTCGACGGCGATTTCGCACCCGTCGCACTGGTCGAAGACCTCCTTGCTGCCCTCGACCCGCTTGACGACGGTCTTGAACTCGTTGGCGGTGAACATCGCGATCGTGGCGTCGCCGCCGGTCTCGACCGCCACCTGGGCCGCGAGGCGGCGGCCCTCCTCGTCGCCGTGGAGCGAGACCTCGTGGTCGAGGCCCTCGAGCGAGTCGGTCGCCGCGGCGACGACGTCGATGCTGGCCTCGTCGGCGCGCTGCAGGGCGCCGGAGACGATCTCGGGGTCGATCGAGACCATGAAGATCGCGTCGGCCTGCTGCGTGATCGCCTGGTCGATCGCGGCGTTGTCCTGGCCGGGGTCGCCCTTGGGGTCGATCAGCGTGGTCTCCCAGCCGAGGGCGTCGGCGGCCTCGATGAAGCCCTCGGCCTGGCGCTTGCAGCCCTCGACGGCCATCGAGCACGGGATGACGACGACCGAGAGCGACGAGCCGTCGGTCTTCGGGCTGTCCTCCGGCCCGGGCCACTCGCTGATCTCCTGCTGACCTTGCTCGGCGATCTGCACGATCGCCTCGGGCAGGTCGCCGGTGTCGCTGGGCGTGGACGGGCCGGACTCCTCGGGCGCGGAGCAGGCGCTGAGCAGCAGCGCCGCCGTCGCCAGCGCGGAGATCGTGATTCGTGATGCGCGCACGGCGCCTCCCTGTGGTCGTGGAACTGAGCGGACCCGGATCGCTGTTGGTTCACTCTATGAACCAGTGGTTTCACTGGTGGACCACATTCAAAACGCAGGAGGCCTTCCGGTCAAGGGCTCGACGTAAATTCCGTGTGACCGGGATCGTCCGGACGCACGGGAGGCCGGCCGCGGAGCGGCCGGCCTCTGGGGTCCGGGGACGACAGGTGCGATTCCCGCGTCAGGTCCAGCGCACGCTGCGGGTCTGCGTGGCCTGGGCCAGCAGCCGGCCGTCGGCCGTCCAGGCCTGGGCAGCGTCGACGCACTGGTCGTCTGTGGCCCACGCCGTGCCATGGGTCAGGTAGGTCCAGTCGCACCACGACGTGCTCGGGCCCTCGGGCGTCGGCGCCAGGTGCATCGTGACGTCGCTCGTGGGCACGAAGACCGGCGGCGTCGGCAGCGCGAACAGCCCCGGCGTCGGGACGTCGAGAAGCACGGCGAGCACCGCGGCGTCGCTTCCGAGCCCCAGCGAGCGCGGCCCCTGCGTCAGCCGCACCCAGGGGGCGCCGGTCCCGGAGAGGCTGTGGGGTCCGGTCGGGCGGACCTCGACGAGGTCGTAGAAGGCCAGGCGCGCGTAGCCGCGCGCCGACGCCGACACCGATACCGACAGCGGCACCGGCACCACCGAGCGGCGTGGCGCCGGGCGTGCCCGGAGCGGACCAGCCCGGCGCGGACGTGCACGCGCGGGCGTGCCCCCTGCCGAAGCTCGACCTGCAGCTGCGAGGTGCTCCGGCCGCGGTGCAGCGCGTGCGTGTCGACGTCCAGGGGGCGACCTCGACGCGGGAGACGAACGTGGTCGCGAGCGAGCCGAGGTGGTGGACGTGCCAGACGTCCCGGACGCCTCCGCCCTGTCCCCGCACCAACAAGCACGAGGACGCAGACTTCAGGCTTGTTCGCCGCACTCCTGTGGGACTGAGGGCGACCTCTGGATGGCTGATCGCACAACTCGCGTCCGGCGTAGCGTCAGGACCGTGTTCAGATCAAGCGTCGACATAAGGGGGAAAGTTGTGCAAATCGATCACGATCACGACGATCCCGGAGGTCAGAGCGGTATGCGCGACCGCCTCCTAAGCGAAAGGTCGCAGGTTCGACTCCTGCCTGGGGCACTTGGACAGGCCCGGCCTGAACGCCGATCAACCGCCGGCGACTAGGCCTGCAGTCAGCCCGGTCGCGCTCGGCTTGCGCGACGGACACCCTGGCACCGGCCCGCCAGGCCCCCCAGCCGATCGCCGGTCGCGCACATCGTCACCGCCGGCCCGACGGCCGCGTTGCCGGGACGCGGGGCAGCAGGCACCTCGCGCTGCGTGCGGCCCAGGCCCCGCGCCAGACGCCGGCACCGTAGGCGAGATCGGCGGCCCGCCGTCCGGCGAGGAGCACGCCCGGGGCGGCCTCGCGTTGGTCGGCGAGCGCGACGACGGTGTCGACGGCGAGGGCGGTGACGAGTGCCCGCCGGGCCCGCCGCGAGACGACCGCGGCGAGGGCCACGCCCGGCCACCAGTGACGGACGGCGAGGGAGGACTCCTGCCGCACGGCCCACCCCAGCGCCCGCGTCGCCACCCGGGCCGCTGCGACGGGCGGCAGCGCGCGCCGCACCCGCCACCCCGTGACGCCGGCGCCCACCGCGGCGGCGGGCACCGACCACCGCGTGCGAGCGAGCACCACGATCGCGACCGCCCCGAGCACCGGCGTGAGCGCCGCCGGCGCGACGGCGTCGCCGTGACGGAGGGCCAGCGGCGCCGCACTGGTGCCGTATCCGTGCACCTGCCGGAGCCAGGCACCGAACGACGGCCGGGTGTCGTGGCGGACGACGACCGACGGGTCGTAGCGCACGCGCCCACCCCGCTCGCGCAGTCGCCACACGAGGTCGACGTCCTCCCCGACGCGCAGGGCCTCGTCGAACCCGGCCCCGAGCGCGGCGGTGCGGGCGACCAGGCAGGCACTCGGCAGGTAGCCGACCAGGCCACCGGGACGGACCTCGGCGGGGCGGGGGCCGAGGTCGAGCGGCGAGTGGGTCGCGTCGTACCGCTGCCACCAGGCGGGGTGCGCGACCCCGGGCGCACGACCGCGGACGCGCGGGCCGACGGCGACGACCTGCGGGTCCGCGAAGTGCCGGGTCAGGGCGAGGAGGTCGGCCGCGGTGACCGCGAGGTCGGAGTCGACGAAGGCGACGTACGGCGTCGACACGCGCCACAGACCCGTGTTGCGTGCGGCGGCCGGCCCGCCGTTGGTCTCGCGTCGGACGGCGCCGGCGACGGGCACGGCCGAGGCGTCGTCGACCACGACGACCCGCAACGGGACCAGTGCGGCGACGTCGACGTCGCGATCGCGGGTCGGGACCACCACGGTGAGCTCGGCGGGATCGACCGGCGTGGCGTCGGTCGGGTCGGGGTGGCCCAGTCCGGTGGCGACGAGACGCTGCCCCACGGGCGATCCGGAGTCCTCGACCGCGACCGGACGGGTGAGCCGCAGGATCGTGAAGGGCGCTCCCCCGGCCAGGGTCCGGCCCCCGTCGAGCCGCATCAGCGAGCGGTCGAGGTGGACCCGCATCAGCTCGCCCGGGTCATCCGGCGAACCCGCCGTCGGCGTGCACGTCGGCGCCGTTGAGCACCGCCCCGGCCGGCGAGCAGGCGTGCGCGACGGTGGCCGCGACCTCGGCCGGGGTGATGACCCGGGCGAGGTCCTGGTGGGCGACCAGCGTCGCCACGTCGACGTCGTAGAGCGCGGCGGTGGCCCGCAGCATCGCGGTGTCGGTCGAGCCGGGCGAGACGGTGCAGGCCGTGACGCCGGTGCCGCGCAGGTCGGCGGCCAGGCCGCGGACCATGCCAACGACGGCGTGCTTGACGGCGTTGTAGCCGGCGAGGTGGAACAGGCCCTGGTGCCCGGCGGCGGAGGCGACGGCCACGAAGCGGCACCCGGACGGGTCGGGCCCGGCGAGCATCGCCGGGACGGCGACGGCGGCGAGGTTCCACACACCCCGGGCGTCGACGTCCCAGAGGTCGGCCAGGTCGTCGTCCGGGGTCTCCCACAGCGGCGCCCCGCCGTGGATCACGGCCGCGGCGCCGACGGCCGCGTCGAGGCGGCCCCACCGCTCGACGACGACGCCGACGGCGCCGGCCAGGGCCGCGCGGTCACGGACGTCGGCGACGACCGGGACGACGGCGTCGCCGTGCCTCGCGACGACGGCGTCGAGGTCGGCCCGGGTCGCGAGCGGTCCGCCCGAGCAGACGTCGAGGGCGACGACGCCGTAGCCCTCAGCCACGAGACGGTCGACGACGGCCGCCCCGATGCCGCGAGCCGCCCCGGTGACGACCGCGGTGCGGACCGGAGGATGGCTCATCCCCTGACCTTCTCACCCGCGATCACGACGTCGGTGATCATGGTCGCCAGCACGGCCGCGCCCTCCTCGGGCGTCGCGCCGGCCGGGTCGCCGAGCACGCCGTTGGCCGAGACCGAGGCGATGCCGCCGACCCTCATCGCGGGCAGGATCTCGCTCAACGGCTGGGTGTTGCCGGCCTCGGCGCGGTGGAGCCGGACGTCGTGGGGCCGCAGGTGCAGCATCAGGGAGGTCTCGGTACGACCCGCGTGCAGGCCGCCGGCGACGTCGGACTCCGTGGCGCAGGCGACCCAGCCGACGCGGTGGCCCTCGTCGAGCAACTGCTCGACGGCGGCTCGCAGCGCGGTCACGTTGCCACCGTGGCCGTTGACGAACAGCACGGCCCCGGCCCACGTGCGCATCGAGCGCACCAGCTCGACGAGGGTGTGCACCAGCACCCCGGTGCCGATCGACGACGTGCCGGCGAAGGACTGGTGCTCGCCGCTGGAGCCGTAGGACAGTGGCGGCGCCACCCATGCGTCGAGCTCGCGGGCGGCACCGCCCGCGACCGCCACGGCGATGGCGGTGTCGGTGTCGAGCGGCAGGTGCGGCCCGTGCTGCTCGATCGACCCGACCGGCACCAGCACCAGCGGCGGCCGACCCACCTCCGGCGAGGTGGCCCGCTCCAGCCTCGCGGGCATCGCGCTACGCCCCGACCGGGGACGGGAGCCGGTCGGACGACACGTGGAAGCCCTCGGGGACGAGGAGGTGCTCCGGCGTGAGGTCGCGGATCGACGAGACAGCGAGTCCACGCAACGCGGAGTCGATGCCGCCGCCGATCAGGTCGAGCACGTTCTCGACGCCCGCCTGGCCGTTGGCCGCCAGTCCCCAGAGATAGGCCCGCCCGATCAGCACGGCCTTGGCGCCGAGGGCGAGCGCCTTGACGACGTCGGAGCCGCGACGCACGCCGCCGTCGAGGAGGACGTCGACGTCGCCGCCGACCGCCCGGGCGATGGGGTTCAGCATGCGGATCGTGGCGGGGGTGCCGTCGAGGTTGTTGCCGCCGTGGTTGGAGACCGAGATGCCGGCGACGCCGGCGTCGACGGCGCGGCGGGCGTCGTCGACGCGGCAGACGCCCTTGAGCACGAACGGCGTGCCGCTGATCTCCTGCCAGGTCGCGGCCATCCACGCGACGTCGGCCCACGACGGCGGCGGTGTGGTCATCCACTCGTAGTAGGCGCCGAAGAACGTCGGCCCCTTCGTCTCGCCGGGCGGCGCGAGGTTGGGCGCGGTGAGGTCGGGGATCTGGCCGGTGCGGCCGAACTGGTAGAGCCAGCGCGGCTTGGTGGCGACCTGGGGCGCCATGCGCACCATCGTCTTGAGGTCGACCCTTTCGGGGATCTCGGGGCTGCCCCAGTCGCGGCCCATCGAGAACGACCAGTCCAGCGTGGCGATCAGGCCCTTCACGCCTGCCCGGTGGGCGCGCTGCATGCGCTGGATCATCGTGTCGCGGTCACCGGTCCAGTACATCTGGAAGAACGTGGTCACGCCGGTGGCGACGACGTCCTCGACCGGCTTCGAGGCGAAGTTCGACAGGCCCATGATCGTGCCCCGGGCCGCGGCCGCGCGGGCGACGGCGACCTCGCCGTCGGGGTGCACGGCCTGGACGCCGGTCGGGCTGATCAGCACCGGGGTGCCGAGGTCGTGACCGAGGACGCGGGTGCCCATGGACCGCTCGGCCTGCTGCCCGGCGACGTGCGGCAGGAACCCGAGGTCGGCGAAGCCCTGCTGGTTGGCCGCGACCGTCTGGCCGCGCTCGGAGCCGGCGACGAGCGCGCCGTAGACCGGCTGGGGCAGCTTCTTGCGGGCGCGCTCCTGCGCCACTGCTACGGACTCGAACCAGGGGTTCTGCTTCCACGGGTTCTCGAGCTTGTCGGCCCATGCGGGCTTCTTCACGAGCAGCATCCTGTCGACGAGCAGCCGGTGGTCGTGGCGGCGGAGGTGGCGGTGGGTGCGAAGCCGGCGAGCGGGCTCTCGTCGCACGCCGAGGCCGGCGGACGGGACATGAGCTTGAGCATCACCGGCTGGTTGCGGGTGGGGTTGGCCTTGGAGTGGTCCTGGCTGGCCGCCGGGACGGTGCGCCCGGCCCCCAGCGACTGGAGCGCCTGCTCGCCGTAGCCCTGCACGCACTCGGGGTCGGGGCCGTCGAGGGGCAGGCCGGTGAAGAACTTCGCGGCCATGCAGCCGCCACGGCAGGAGTCGAAGAACGCACACGACGCGCACGCGCCACCGGTCTGCGGCGAACGGAGCTCGGTGAACAGCTCGGACTCGCGCCACACCTTCGCGAAACCGCCCTCGTCGAGGAGGTTGCCGGCCAGGAACTCGTCGTGGATCGCGAACGGGCAGGCGTAGACGTCGCCGATCGGGTCGATGAGGCAGACGACGCGACCGGCACCGCAGAGGTTGAGGCCGGGCAGCGCCTCACCGTAGGCGGCGAGGTGGAAGAACGAGTCGCCGGTGAGCACGTCGACACCGGCGGCGGCCCTCGCCATCAGCCAGTCGTAGAGCTCGCGCTGCTGCTCGGGCAGCGGGTGCAGCTCGTCCCAGACGTCGGCGCCGCGGCCGCTCGGGCGCAGGCGGGTCAGGCGCAGCGTGGCGCCGTAGGTGTCGGCGAGGGCCTGGAACTCGTCGAGCTGGCCGATGTTCTGGCGCGTGCAGACGACGGAGATCTTGGCGTCGGTGAACCCCGCCGCCCGGAGGTTCTCGAGCGCGCGGATGGCGGTGTCGAACGAGCCGGGCCCGCGCACGTAGTCGTTGACCTCGGCGGTGGCGCCGTCGAGGGAGATCTGCACGTCGACGTAGCCGTTGCAGGCCGGGCCGGCGAGGAAGGCGGCGCGCTCGGCGTCGAGCCGGACGCCGTTGGTCGAGAACTTCACACCGACCTGGTGGTCGACGGCGTACTGAACCAGCTCCCAGAAGTCGGGCCGGATGGTCGGCTCGCCGCCACCGATGTTGACGTAGAAGACCTGCATGCGCTGCAGCTCGTCGATGACGGCCTTGGCCTGGTCGGTCGAGAGCTCGCGCGGGTCGCGGCGCCCGGACGACGACAGGCAGTGCGCGCACTCGAGGTTGCAGGCGTAGGTGAGCTCCCACGTCAGGCAGATCGGGGCGTCGAGGCCGAGCTCGAACTGCTCGACGAGGGTGCCGCCCTGGGGACGCTGTGGCTCGGCCACCACCGTGCTGGTGGGCCGCTCGGGCGCGAGGGTCATGCCGCGGCTCCTTCGGTGCTGTCGGTGTCGCGCTTGCGGATCATGTCGGTGCGGGCGAGACCGGCGAGCGCGTCGACGTACGCCGCGTGGTGGGCCTCGGGGACGCCGGCGGTCTCGAGCGCCGTGCGGACGTCGGGCGAGTCGCCGAGGGCCCGGACCACCGTCACCAGCTCGGGTCGCTTGAGGAACGTCAGCTTGCGGTTGCCGAAGTGGTAGGCGAGCGCGCCGAAGGGCTCGGGGCGCAGCGCCACCGCCGGCGACAGGGTCCAGGCCTCGTTCAACATCTCGGTGTCCTCAGAGCCTCAGTAGACGCCGCACATGCCGTCGATGGAGACCTCTTCGACGAGGTCGGCGCTGGTGAGCTCGGCCTGCTCGGCGTTTTCGTTGTCGGGGTTCATGTCCGACTCCTCTCTGCTGGGTGACGTGGGCCACAAAGTTATGGCACCGGTTGCCAAAAGGAAAGAGGTCTCAGGCAGGCTCTTCGCACCTCGTCCGGACGGCGCCGTCGGCATGGGTAGGTTGCCGCCATGCCCCCGCCGCCGTCGTCGCGCCGTGCCCCCGGGCGACCGAGCGCGACGTCGCACGCCGCCATCGAGCAGGCCTCGTTCCGGCTCTTCGCCGAGCACGGCTTCGACGGCACCTCGCTCGACGCGATCGCCGCCGAGGTCGGGGTCGGCAAGCGCACGCTGTTCCGCTACTTCCCCTCCAAGAACGACATCCCGTGGGGGCAGTTCGACCGCACCCTCGAGGCGTTCGCCGACCTGCTGGACGCCGTCCCCGACGACGTGCCGCTGTGGGAGGCCGTGCACCGCGGGGTGCTCGCCTTCAACGAGTTCCCGCCGGACGCCGACCCGCCGCACGCCGAGCGCATGCGGCTGATCCTGCGGACGCCCGCCCTCCAGGCCCACTCCGTGCTGCGCTACGGCGAGTGGCGCGAGGTCATCGCCGACTACGTCGCCCGTCGCACCGGCGGTCGCGCCGACGCTGGCCTGCCGCTCGCCGTCGGCCACGTCTCGCTGGCGCTCGCCCTGACGGCCTACGAGCAGTGGCTCGACGACACCTCGTGCGACCTGCCCGGCCTCATCGACACCGCGATGCGCGAGCTCCGCTCCTACCTCGCCTGACGCAGCCAGGCACCCGGTCAGTCGCGGGTCACGACGACCTTGCCGATCGTGCGTCCGCCCTCGGCCCGCCGGTGCGCCTCGCGCAGCTGCTCGGCGTCGATCGGGGCGAGCACCGCGGTCGCCGTCGAGCGCAGCCGACCGGCCTCGACCAGGTCGGCGACCTCCTCGAGGAGGCGGTGCTGGGCCAGCTGGCCGTCGCCACCGGCGATCGGTCGGGTGAACATCAGCTCCCAGTGGAACGAGATGCTCTTGCTCTTGAGGAAGGCGATGTCGAGGTGCTCGGGGTCGTCGATGGCCACGATCTCGCCGAAGGGGTTCAGCACGTCGACGTAGAGCGCCAGCTGCCCGGGATCGGCCACCCGGGTGGTGAAGACCCAGTCGACGCCGTCGGGTGCGGCAGCCTCGACCTGGGCCCTGAGGTCGTCGGCGCGGTGGTTGACGGTCGCCTCCGCTCCCAGGTCGGTGACCCAGGCGTCGGACTCGGACGTCGAGCTCGTCGCGATCACCCGGACGCCGGGGAGCAGGGCCTCGGCGAGCTGCAGGACCATCGACCCGACGCCCCCGCTGGCGCCGACCACGAGGAGCGTGCCGGTGCTCGTGGCCTCGAGACGGAGCTTGTCGAACAAGCCCTCCCACGCGGTGATGGCGGTCAGCGGCACGGCCGCCGCGTCGGCGTAGGACAGACCGGCCGGCTTGCGCCCGACGATCCGCTCGTCGACCAGGTGCAGGTCGCTGTTGGTGCCGGGGCGGGTGATGTCGCCGGCGTACCAGACCTCGTCGCCCGGGGCGAAGAGCGTCACGTCGGCCCCGACCTCGACGACGACGCCGGCCGCGTCGAAGCCGAGCACCCGGGTCTCGTCGGGGTCGCCGCCCCGGCGGACCTTGGTGTCGACGGGGTTCACCGAGACCGCGCGGACCTCGACGACGAGGTCGCGCGGGCCCGGCGCGGGTCGCGGCAGGTCGAGGTCGAGGAGGCTGGCTGGGTCGTCGATCGGCAGGCTGCGGTCGAAGCCGACGGCGTGCATGGTCGTGTCGTCACGGGTGGTCATGTCCCGAGCATGAACCGGAGGCACCAGTTACCGTCAAGGGCGCCTGGTTTCCTTTGGTTACTATCGCCGAGTGGCTCTCTCCACCCCCGACGACGACTGCGGCCCGGGTGACGTCTACACCGCGATGTGCCCGTGCCGCGACATGCTCGACCTGCTCGCCGACAAGTGGAGCGCCCTGGCGATCGGCGCGCTCGAGGACGGCCCCCGGCGCTTCGCGAGGTGCGTCGTCGGCTGCAGGGCATCAGCCCGAAGGTCCTCTCCGCGACCATGAAGCGGCTCGAGGAGCACGGCCTGGTCACTCGCACCGTCTACGCCGAGGTGCCACCCCGTGTGGAGTACGCCCTCACCGATCTCGGGCGCAGCGCCGCCGCCCCCCTGGCGCACCTGCGTGACTGGGTCGAGGAGAACGTCACGGCGCGCTGACCCGTCGGCCACCCGGTCGGGCGGCGCCGGCCGGCGGCGAGGGGCTAGAGCCGGTAGCCCTGCACGAACTCGGTCAGTCGCTTGAGCTGGTCGGGATCGGTCGCCGGGATCACGCCGTGCCCGAGGTTGAACACGTGACCTCGCGCGGCGCGACCGGCCTCGATCACCTCGGCCGCCCGCGCCGTCATCACCTCGGTCGGCGCGAACACGAGCGTCGGGTCGAGGTTGCCCTGGATGGCACGGTCGCCGACCTGGGCGATCGCGGCGGGCAGCGGGGTGCGCCAGTCGACGCCGACGACGTCGGCGCCGGCCTCGCCCATGAGCCCGAGCAGGTTGGCCGTGCCCACGCCGAAGTGGATGCGCGGCACGCCGAGCTCCCCGGCCGCGGCGAGCACGCGGGCCGAGTGCGGCATCACCGCCGTGCGGTAGTCGTCGGGGGTGAGCGCACCGGCCCAGGAGTCGAACAGCTGCACGGCCGAGGCACCCGCGGCCACCTGCACCTCGAGGTAGGCGGCCGCGATGCCGGCGATCTTGCGCATCAGCGCGTCCCACACGTCGGGGGCGCCGAACATCATCGCCTTCGTGCGGGCGTGGTCCTTCGAGGGCCCGCCCTCGACCAGGTAGGAGGCCACGGTGAAGGGCGCGCCGGCGAAGCCGATCAGCGGCGTCGCGCCCAGCTCGCTCACCAGGCCGGCCACCGCCTCGGTGATGAACGGGACGTGCTCGGGCGTCAGGTCGGGGATCGCCTCGACGTCGGCGAGGGTGCGCACCGGCGAGGCGACGACGGGCCCCACGCCGGGCACGATGTCGAGGTCGACGCCGACCGCCTTCAGGGGCAGCACGATGTCGGAGAAGAAGATCGCGGCGTCGACGCCGTAGCGACGCACGGGCTGCATGGTGATCTCGACGACCAGCTCGGGCCGCATGCACGACTCGAGCATGCCGACGCCCTCGCGCACCGCGAGGTACTCGGGCAGCGACCGGCCCGCCTGCCGCATGAACCAGACCGGGGTGTGCGGCACGGGCTCGCCGCGGACGGCCTTGAGGAACGCGCCGTCGGCGGGGGTCGTGGCAGCCGTCGCGGCAGTCGTCGTCACCCGGCAAGCCTCCCATCCCGGTGGGCGTGTCCCTAGCCCGGATCCCCCGGCCCGCGCCTACCCTGACCTCATGGTCGTGCGCCAGCCCACGGGCGAGTCGAGCGCCGCGCCCCACGAGTTCCGGGCCGCGGTCGCCTCGATGCGTGCCGCCGTCCTGCGCCCCGAGGTGTTCTGCGAGGAGATGCCGGCCCCCCAGCGCATCGCCCCGCACGCGGCCGCGCTGTCGGCCGACGTCACGGTCGACGGCGTCGACGTCGGCACCGGGCGGATCATCCTGCTGCACGACCCGGCCGGCAACGACGCCTGGGACGGCACCTACCGCTGCGTGGCCTACTGCCGCTGCGAGGTCGAGCTCGAGCTCGTCGCCGACCCGATGCTCGCCGAGGTGGGCTGGTCGTGGCTGCTCGACGCGCTGCAGTCGCACGGCGCCGAGCACACCCACGCCTCCGGCACGGTCACCCGGGTGGCCACCGAGTCCTTCGGCGGCATGGCCGACGAGGTCGGCACCGCCCAGGTCGAGGTGCGCGCGTCCTGGACGCCGGTCGTCGGACCCGACGGTCTCGACGTCGCACCGCACGTCGAGGCCTGGGGCGAGCTGCTCTGCACGGCGTCCGGGCTCGAGCCGGTGCCCGACGGCGTCGCCGTGCTGCCGAGCCGACGGGGCCAGCGGGGCTGATGACGTCCGGCCCAGACGAGACCCCCGAGCAGACCGATGACTCCACCGAGGAGCCGGCCGAGCCGACTCCCCTGCTGACGCTCGCCGACGGCCTGCCCGCCCTCATCGACACCTCCGACGCGCTGACCGCCTACTGCACGGCGCTCGCCGCCGGCAGTGGCCCCGTGGCGATCGACGCCGAGCGCGCCTCGGGATACCGCTACTCCGGCCGCGCCTACCTCATCCAGCTGCGGCGCGAGGGGGCCGGCACGGCGCTGGTCGACCCGGTGGCCTTCGACTCGCTGGCCCCGCTCGCCGAGGCGCTCGAGGGCACCGAGTGGATCCTGCACGCGGCCACGCAGGACCTGCCGTGCCTCACCGAGCTCGGCCTGTACCCCAGCGCGCTCTTCGACACCGAGCTCGCCGGCCGGCTGCTCGGCTACCCCCGTGTCGGGCTGGCCACCCTGGTCGAGACCCTGCTCGGGTTCCGCATGAAGAAGGAGCACTCGGCCGCCGACTGGTCGACCCGGCCGCTGCCGGCGTCGTGGCTCGAGTACGCCGCGCTCGACGTCGAGGTGCTCGTCGAGCTGCGCGACCGCCTCGCCGACGAGCTCGTCGAGACCGGCAAGGCCGAGTGGGCGCGCCAGGAGTTCGACGCCCTCCGCGCGTTCGAGCAGACCCCGCGCACCGAGGCCTGGCGGCGCACGTCGGGCCTGCACCGGGTGCGCGGACGACGCTCGCTCGGCGCGGTGCGCGAGCTGTGGCACACGCGCGACGAGATCGCGGCCCGCCGCGACGTCACGCCGGGGCGCATCGTGCCCGACGCCGCGATCATCGTGGCCGCCACCGCGATGCCGACCGACCGCGCGGCCCTGCTGTCGCTGAAGGGCTTCCACGGCCGCGGCGCCGAGCGCTACGCCTCCCGCTGGATCGAGGCGTTGCGGCGCGTGGCCGAGATGCCGGAGTCCGACCTGCCGACGCGGGCGGCGCGGGTCGAGGGCCCGCCCGTGCCACGGGCATGGGCCGATCGGGACCCCGTCGCCGCCGATCGGCTGCGCATCGCCCGCGACGCCGTCGCCGCGCTGTCGGCAGAGCACGACGTCCCGGCGGAGAACCTGCTCACGCCCGACCTGCTGCGCCGCACGCTCTGGGCCCCACCGGCGACCCGCGACCCGGGCGAGCTGCTCGACCGGGTCGTCGACCAGCTGACGACGCTGGGGGCCCGGGCCTGGCAGATCGCGCTCACCGCGCCGGTCATCGTCGGGGCCGTCATCGAGGCCGACCAGATCGCGGCCCAGGCGGCGGCCTCAGCCGCGGCCGACCCGGCTCAGGACGACTCGGCTCAGGACGACTCGTCGTCGGGCTCGGGCTCGTCGGACTCCGACCCGGTGCCGTCGGGGTCGTAGTCGGGGTCGAGCACGGGCCGTGAGACCTCGTCGATCTGGCCGGCGAGCTCGGCGGGGTCGACGGTGCCCGGCGTCAGCAGGAGCTCGGTGAGCAGCGGCTCGACGACGGCATTGAGCTCGGCGACGCCGTCGACGAGCGGGAGCAGCACGAGGTTGTCGACGCTGGCGTTGAAGACGCCGGCGTGCTCCGGCTGCAACGTCGGCTGCAGGAAGGCGTCGCTCCGGGCCACGGACAGCACGGCGGGGACGATGGACCCGGTGCGGGCCAGGGGCTCGACGCCCTCGTCGGAGATGGCGTGGACGAGGAAGTCGGCGGCCTGCTGCACGCGGTCGCCGGGCGAGATGCACAGGCCCGTGACGTCGCCGATGGTGGCCGCGCCGCCGATGGTCGGCATCGGCATCACGTCGAAGTCGAGGCCGTCGACACGGCGCAGCTCGGGCGTGAGGTCGCGGAAGCCCTCGATCATGGCGAGCTCGCCGCGCTCGAACCACTCCTGCGGGCTGGCCTCGGCGAGCTGCTCCTCGCTGAGCGTGAGGTCCTGGTCGCGGAGCACCGTGAGCAGCGTGCCCAGCGTCTCGAGGTTGGTGCTGCTGTCGAGGTCGAGCGCACGGGGGTCGTCGTCGCTGTCGAACAGGCTGCCGCCACCGGAGAGCAGGAACGGCGTGATGCTCGCCAGGGTGGGCGTGATCGACACGCCACGGACCTCGCCCCGCGGACGGGAGGCGAACGCGGCGGCCGCGGCGAACTGCTCGAACGTCCAGCCCTCGAGCTCGTCGTCGGGCGCGGGCAGGTCCTGCTCGCGCATGGCCTCGAAGTCGACGAGGTCGGTGTTGTAGTAGATCACCATCGGCGAGACCGACGCCGGCATGCACTGCAGGTCGTCGTCGGCGGAGAAGGCGTTGATCGCCGGCTGGGCGAAGCTGTCGCCGTAGCTGACGTTGCGCTCGGCGAGCAGCTCGAAGAGCGGCTCGTTGCGCCCCTCCTCGACGACGCGGCGCAGGTCGCGCCGGGCGAGGAGGTAGACGTCGGGCTGGGCGGTGCCGGAGTCGAGGTCGGCGGTCATCGCCTCGCTCGTCGGCCAGGTCAGCAGCTCGACCTCGACGCTCTCGGCCTCGGCGTTGTAGTCGTCGACGACCTCCTGGTAGGCCGCGAGCTCGGGCTCGGTGCCGAAGACCCCGAAGCTGAGCCGGACCTGGCTCGGGGTCGCGGGGTCGGGCTCGGGGTCGGCGCCGCCGTCGCAGGCCGCGAGGGACACACTGACCACCGCCGGGACGACGACGAGCGCGAGCCGTCGGCTCCAGCGTCGTCGCATGCGGTCTCCTGTGGTCAGCGGTCGGTGCCGGGTCACCCTATCCGGGAGTGACGACAGTCTCGGCCCGGCACCGCGCGGGCGCGCCCGGACGTCGGCTTCGTCACCACGACGACCCGCGGCCACCCCTTGAGGAATGCCTCGAAGGGAGTAGCGTTGACGCTTGTCGAAGCACGTCGGGCTGCGGCAGCCCCGGGTCCCACAATAAGCCGCCACGAGCGGCCACGCGCCGTGAGGCGCTCCCGGTCCGACGTGCTTCGGCGTCTGCGCCGCCGCCTCAGCTGAGGCGGCCGGCGAGCTCGAGGTGGGCCGCCGCCTCGAGCTGCTCGGCGAGGCCGAGCACGCGTCGGACGTCGTCGTGGGACGGCTCGGTCATCGCCGCCCGGCCCGCGGCGACGACCCGGGCGAACGCCGAGGCCCGCAGCAGCACGTCGGCGAACTCCGAGCCGGCGATGCCGCGCAGGACGGCGTCGACCATCGCGCGCAGCTCGTCGGGCCCGGGCGGGTCGGCGACGCCGGCGACCACCTCGGCGACCTCGGCGTGGCGGCGTCCGGCGTCGTACTCACGGGCGGCCCGGACGGGCTCGCGGTGCACCCACGAGCGGAGCAGGAACAGCCGCCACAGGCAGCCGGCGAGCGAGTCGGCGGGCGCGCCGGCCCAGACCTCGGCGATCGTCTCGATGCCCTCGGTGTCGGCGAGGTGGAGGAGCCGTTCGGCGACGGCCGGGTCGGCGGTGCCGCCCGCGCCCCGCACCAGCACGGCCGCGGCCCGGTCGGCGGCCTCACGCACCACGGCCGGGTCGGCCCCGCCCTCGACCTCGTCGAAGAAGCCGGACCAGCGCGGCATCGGCTTGTGGTGGGGGCGTTCGGGCACCGCACCACACTACGTGCGGCACCCTGGCGCCCGCGGCTGGTCGAGGTGCGACGAGCTCTGCGAGGAAGCTCGTGACCCTTCGATCCACGCCTGGGTGCTCGTGGCCAGAGATCTCGAGCCTCGCTCCGCTCGCACCTCGATCAGCGTCAGATCGGATCGGCGTCGGATCAGGCCAGGGCCTTGCGGATGCGCTGGTCGCTCACGGGGCCGTCGGTGCCGAGCTGTTGCGCCCACAGCGACACGCGGAGCTCCTCGAGCATCCACCGCACCTGGCGCACGCGGTCGTCGGGGGGACGGCCGGCGGGCAGGGCGTCGAGGCGGTGCTGGTAGGCGTCCTGCAGCTGGACGACCTGGTCCATCAGCTGCCGGTCGCGCTGGAGGCTGTCGGCGAGGCGCTCGCGCCGGGCCTCGAGGGCGCGCAGGTAGACCGGGAACCGGCGCAGGCGGCGCGCGCCGGCCTCGCCGACGAACCCGCGGCCGACCAGGCGGGCCAGCTGGGCCAACATGTCAGTGAGCGCCGGCAGCTGGTACATGTCGGCGCGACCGGCGAGAGCCTTGTCGGCGCTGCGCCACCGCTCGAGCACCGTGACGACGTCGGCCACCACCGCGCGTACCGCGGCCTCGTGGTCGCGCGCGGCCTCGGCGACGAGCGTCGCGAACGCCGTCTCGTCGCGCACCTCCGGACGGGCGTCGACGACGTCGGAGAGCACCGCGACCCGGCAGTCGGCGAGCAGCTCGGCCACGGTCGGGTAGGGCGAGCCGGCGAGGCCGAGCTTCTCCAGGTTGGTCAACGAGTCGAGGACGACGCCCGTCGGGTCGGGCACGGCCAGCGCCAGCAGGCGGCGTACGCCGAGCCGGTGCCGCGACGCTGCCTCGTCGCGCGAGCCGACGACCTGCAGGCCGACGGTCGTGCCCTCGTCGACGAGGGCGGGGTAGGCCGTGACCTCGTGCCCGGTCCGGCGCTCGGTGATCGACGGCGCGACGGTGCCGAACGTCCACGACGTCTGGCCGGTCGAGGCCAGACCGCTGTCGGCGGCGACCTCGTCGAGCGCCGCGGCGAACTGCGGGCGGAGTGGGGCCTTGAGGGCGTCGAGGTCCTTGCCGCGGGCCTGCTCGGCGCCGGCGTCGTCGACCACGCGGTAGGTGGGCCGCAGGTGATCGGCGACCTTCGACCAGTCCCAAGCCTCGCGCGGGACGACGACGCCGGTGGTCGCCCGGCACCACCGTTCGAGCGCGTCGAGCAACGGCTCCTCGCCGGCCGGCACCTCGCGCAGGAACTGTCGCGCCTTGTCGGGGGCGGGCACGAGCGGGACGCGCAGGTTCTTCGGCAGGCTGCGGATGAGGCTGGTCACGAGCTCCTCGCGCAGGCCCGGCACGTTCCAGGAGAAGTCGCCGTCGTCGACCTGGTTGAGCGTGGCGACCGGGACGTCGATGGTGAGGCCGTCGTCGGCGGCGCCGGGCTCGAAGTGGTAGCTGATCGGGAAGATCAGGCCCTCGCCGGTCCGGCTGGGGCCGGCCCACGACGTCGGGAAGTCCTGCTCCTGCACCGAGGCGGCCGCGTCGCGGGTGAGCATGTCGAGGTCGAAGGTGAGCAGGTCGGGCCGCTGCTGCCGCTCGCGCTTCCACCAGGAGTCGAAGTGGGCGCCGCTGACGACGTCGGGGCCGATGCGCGCGTCGTAGAAGTCGAAGAGCGTGTACTCGTCGACCACGATGTCGCGCCGGCGGGCGCGGTGCTCGAGCGCCATCGCCTCCTCGAGCAGCTCGCGGTTGCGGCTGAAGAACTTCTGGCGGGTGTGCCACTCGCCCTGCACCAGCGCGTGGCGGATGAACAGCTCGCGGCTGGTGGCCCGGTCGACGTTGCCGAAGCCGACGAGCCGGTCGGCGACGATCGGGACGCCGTAGAGCGTCACCTTCTCGTGGGCCAGCACCTGGGCGCGCTTCTTCGACCAGTGCGGCTCGGAGTAGGTGCGCTTGACCAGGTGGGCGCCGAGGCGCTCGGCCCACTCGGGGTCGATCGCGGCGTTCTGGCGGGCCCAGAGCCGCCCGGTCTCGACGAGCTCGCCGGCCATCAGGAACGGCGGGTTCTTCTTGGCGAGGCCGCTACCGGGGAAGATCGCGAACTTCGCGCCCCGGGCGCCGAGGTACTCGCGCATCGGACGACGCCCGGTCGGCCTGCCCCCGCCGCGCGGCTCCTCGCGCTCGTCGAGCAGGCCGATGTGCGACAGCAGGCCCGAGAGCAGCGCCTGGTGGATGCCGTCGGCGTCCACGACGTCGGCCCCGTTCGACGGCTGAGCGCCGACGTCGATCTTCATCTCGCGGCACACCTGGCGCAGCTGCGACTCGAACTCCTGCCACTCGCGCACGCGCAGGTAGTTGAGGAACTCGCGCTTGCACATGCGCCGGAAGGCGCTGCTGCTGAGCTCCTTCTGCTGCTGCTTGAGGTAGCGCCACAGCTCGAGCCAGCCGAGGAAGTCGGAGCCCTCGACCTTGAACCGGGCGTGCTGCTGGTCGGCCTGCGGACGCTGCTCGGCCGGACGCTCGCGGGGGTCCTGCAGGCTCAGCGCGGCGGCGATGACGACGACCTCACGTACGCAGCCGAGACGCTCGGCCTCGAGGATCATCCGCGCGAGGCGCGGGTCGATCGGCAGCCGCGACAGGCGTCGTCCGACCTCGGTGAGCCGCGGCCCGTCCGATGGTCGTGGACCTTTCGCACCGCGGCGTCGCTGGTGCGGAACGTCCGCGACCATCCCGGTCTCGACGGCACCCAGCTCCTCCAGCAGCTGGACGCCGGCCTGCACGTTGCGCTTGTCGGGCGGCTCGACGAAGGGGAAGCGGGCGACCTCGCCGAGGCCGAGCGAGGTCATCTGGAGGATGACGGAGGCCAGGTTGGTGCGCAGGATCTCGGGCTCGGTGAACTCCGGCCGCGCCTCGTAGTCGGCCTCGGAGTAGAGCCGGATCGCGATGCCGGGCGCGACGCGGCCGCACCGGCCGGCCCGCTGGTTGGCCGAGGCCTGGCTGACCGGCTCGATCGGCAGCCGCTGCACCTTCGTGCGCACCGAGTAGCGCGAGATGCGCGCGACGCCGGTGTCGACGACGTAGCGGATGCCGGGCACGGTCAGCGACGTCTCGGCGACGTTGGTGGCCAGCACCACGCGCCGGCGGGAGTGGCTGGCGAAGACGCGGTGCTGCTCGGCGGCCGAGAGGCGGGAGTAGAGCGGGACGATGTCGGGCCCGCGCTCGCCGAGGGCGGTGGTCAGGGCGTCGGCGGTGTCGCGGATCTCGCGCTCGCCGGGCAGGAAGACGAGCACGTCGCCGTCCCCCTCGGCGCCGAGCTCCTTGACGGCGTCGACGATCGCCTCGGTCTGGTCGCGGACGACGAGCTCGCCGTCGTCGTCGGCCTCGTCGTCGCCGTCGTCGGAGACCAGGGGCCGGTAGCGCACCTCGACGGGGAAGGTGCGGCCGCTCACCTCGACGACCGGCGCCGGCCTGCCGTCGACGGCGAAGTGCTGCGAGAACCGCTCGACGTCGATGGTCGCCGAGGTGATGACCAGCTTGAGGTCGGGACGGCGCGGCAGCAGCCGCTTGAGGTAGCCGAGCAGGAAGTCGATGTTGAGGCTGCGCTCGTGGGCCTCGTCGACGATGATCGTGTCGTAGCGCTTGAGCTGCCGGTCGCGCTGCAGCTCGGCGAGCAGGATGCCGTCGGTCATCACCTTGACCTGCGTGGCGCGCGAGGTGCGGGCGGTGAACCGCACCTGGTAGCCGACCTGGTCACCGATCTCGGAGCCGAGCTCGCTGGCGATGCGCTCGGCGACCGAGCGGGCCGCGATGCGCCGCGGCTGGGTGTGCCCGATGCGCTCGCGACCGAGCTCGAGACAGATCTTGGGCAGCTGGGTCGTCTTGCCCGACCCGGTCTCGCCGGCGACGATCACGACCTGGTGGTCGCGGATCGCCTCGAGAATCTCGTCCTTGCGCTGACTGACCGGCAGCTGGGGTGGGTAGGAGATGCGCCGCTCGGCAATCGGTGGGGACATGACCTGACTATTCTGCCCGGTCCGGTCGAGCAGAATAATGCGGCGTACGAGATCGGACGTCGGCTACGGTCCCGTCACCCCCATCCTGAGGAGACACAGCCATGGGCTTCATGGACAGCATCCGCGGCGAGTTCATCGACATCGTCGAGTTCCTCGACGACAGCCGCGACACGCTGGTCTGGCGCTTCCCGCGCCACGACAACGAGATCAAGAACAAGGCGCAGCTCGTCGTCCGTGAGGGCCAGACCGCGGTCTTCGTCAACGAGGGCGAGATCGCCGACGTCTTCACCCCGGGCACCTACACGCTCGAGACGAAGAACCTGCCGATCCTGTCCACGCTCAAGGGCTGGAAGTACGGCTTCGAATCGCCGTTCAAGGCCGAGGTCTACTTCGTCGCCACGCGGCAGTTCACCGACTTCAAGTGGGGCACCCAGAACCCGGTCACGATCCGCGACGCCGAGTTCGGCATGGTGCGCCTGCGCGCCTTCGGGACCTACGCGCTCAAGATCGACGACCCGGCGAAGCTGCTGCGCGAGCTGGTCGGCACCGACCCGCAGTTCCGCACCGAGGAGGTCTCGGAGTTCCTGCGCCAGAACGTCGTCTCGCAGCTCGGCACCGCGCTGGCCAAGGCCGACGTGCCGATGCTCGACCTGGCCGCCAACCAGCAGGGCATCGCCGACCAGCTCGCCCTCACGCTCACCGAGCAGCTCGAGCCGATGGGCATCACGATCCCGCGGTTCGTGATCGAGAACATCTCCCTGCCGCCGGAGGTCGAGGCGGTGCTCGACAAGCGCACCTCGATGGGCGTGCTCGGCAACCTCGACGCCTACGCCAAGTTCCAGGCCGCCACCGCCATCGGCGACGCCGCCAACAACCCCGGCGGGGCCGGCGAGGGTGTCGGGCTCGGCGTGGGGGTCGCGCTCGGCCAGCAGATGGCCCAGGCGCTCGCGCCGAACCAGCAGCCCCAGCAGCCTGCTCAACCGCCCGCCCAGGCCGCCGCCGCTCCCCCGCCGGTGCCGGCGTCGTCGTCGGCGTTCTTCGTCGCCATCGGCGGGGCCCAGGTCGGTCCGCTCGAGCGGGCCGAGATCGAGGCCCGCATCGAGGCCGGCGAGGTCACCCGCGAGACCCTCGTGTGGCGCGACGGCATGGCGTCGTGGACGCCGGCCGCCGACGTCGCCGAGGTGCGCGCGCTGTTCGCCGCCACCCCGCCGCCGTTGCCGCCGCAGGCCCCGCCGGCCGGCGGACCGCCGCCGCTGCCGCCGCAGGGCTGAGGTCCGCATGACGACCGAGAGCACCCCTGCGCCGCTGAGCGCCGCCTGCCCGAGCTGCGGCGCCCAGGTGGCCTACGCGCCCGGCACGACGACGCTCAAGTGCGGCTCGTGCGGCGCCGTCCGCGACATCGCGAGCGAGCACCTGACCATCCGCGAGCACTCCTACGACGAGTGGCAGGCCAAGCACGGCGGGCTGCAGGTGGCCGCGCTGACGGCGGCCGTCGAGCTGCGCTGCCAGAACTGCGGCGCGCAGACCGAGACCACGAACGTCTCGAGCGCCTGCCAGTTCTGCGGCGGTGCGCTCGTCGCGACCACGGTGCCCGACGGCGTCGTGCAGCCCGAGGCCGTCGTCCCGTTCAAGGTCGACCGCGACGGCGCCCGCGACCACTTCAAGCAGTGGGTCGGCTCCCGCTGGTTCGCGCCCAACAGCCTGAAGGAGGTCGGCTCGACCGAGGGCCTGAAGGGCACCTACATCCCGCACTGGACCTTCGACGCCCAGACCGCCACCGACTACTCCGGCCAGCGCGGCGACTACTACTACGTGACCCGTACCCGCACCGTCTCCGACGGCAAGGGCGGCTCCCGCACCGAGACCTACCAGGAGCGTCGCACCCGGTGGCGCGACGCGTCCGGCCACGTGAGCCGGTTCTTCGACGACGTCCTGGTCGTGGCCAGCCACCACCTCGAGCGCAAGCAGCTCGACCAGATGGGTCCGTGGAGCCTGGCCGACGCCAAGCCGTACCAGGACGAGTGGGTCACCGGCTACTCGGCGCTGCGCTACGACGTGACGCCACGCGACGGCGCCAAGGAGGCTCGCGACGAGATGCGCGGGGTGATCAAGGGCGACGTCGAGCGCGACATCGGCGGCGACGAGCAGCGCATCCACGACATGGACGTCACCTACTCCGAGGCGATGTTCAAGCTGGTGCTGATGCCGCTGTGGATCGCCACGTACCTGCACGCCGGGAAGTCCTTCCAGGTGCTGGTCAACGCCAACACCGGCAAGGTCGTCGGTGAGCGTCCCTACAGCGCCGTCAAGATCACCCTCGCCGTCATCGCGGCCCTCGTGGTCGTCGCGGGCATCGTCGCGATCGTGCTGGCGACCCGGAGGTAGTGACTCAGGTGTTGGTGCCACCCGATCCGTCGGACAGCCCGTCCGACTGAGCATCGGGCCGCACGTCGTCCTGGGGCACGGTGCCGGGAGGCAGTCCCGCCCCGGGCGGCAGCTGTCCCTGCCGCAGGCCCCCGGACCCGTCGGGCACCGGGAAGCCCGACAGGCCGCCGTCCTGCTGCTGGCCCTGCTGGAGCTGCTGGAGCTGCTGGAGCTGCTGGAGCTGCTGGAGACCCGGGAACTGGCCCTGACCCCCGCGCCCGCCCGGACCGCCACCGGGGCCCTGCTGCCCGTCGGCGCCGTTGCTCACCGCGCCGAGCGCGACGCCGCCGAGCCCGCCGAGGACCAGCGAGGCCAGGGCCACCGCGGCGACGGCCCGGAACCCGAGCACGCGGTGCCTGAGGCCCCGCTTCGGACTGGTCGGCTCCGGGGCGACGGCCGTGGGGACGGGCTCGTGGGGCAGCGTGTCGTTCATGTTCCCCACGGTGGCCTCGCGCGCTGTGCGCAGCCTGTGCGGACCTCGTGCAGGCGCTTACCAGTTCGCGGCGTCGGTGAGGCAGAACGGGTGCCCGGCCGGGTCGAGCAGCACCCGCCAGGTCTCCCCGGGCTGGGGGTCGGCGAGCGTGGCGCCCAGCTCGAGTGCCCGGGCCTCGGTCGCGGCGAGGTCGTCGCAGGCGAGATCGAAGTGGAACTGCTTGCGACCGCCCGCGTCGGGCCACGACGGCGGCTGGTAGTCGGGCACCTGTCCGAACCCGAGGGCCGCTCCACGGCCGCCATCGCCGCCGTCGCCGGGCACGAGCATCGCGTACTCGTCCTGCTCGTGAGCGACCTGCCACCCGAGCAGTCCCGACCAGAACGCCGTCTGGGCCCGCACGTCGGCGCAGTCGAGGGTGGTCATCTTCAGCACGGGTGAGCTCATGGCCCCATCGTCCCTAGGCTGGCGTCGTGACGGCTAGGAGAAATGCGACGTCGACCCGCGCCGGCATCCTGCGGCCGGAGGAGTTCGCCCGGCACGTCTCCGTCGTCCGCACCGAGACCTCCGCGGCCCTGACGCCGTGGGTCGAGTACCACTGGACGCTGGACTGGGACCTGCCCTCCGGCACCCGCTACCCGAGCGCCGTCGTCCCGCACCCGACCTGCAACCTCACCGTCGAGCACGGCGCCGCGCGCCCCGAGGCCGACGGCGAGGCCGTGCTCGTCACCGGCGTCACGACCCGCCGGTTCGACGTCGACGTCGCCGGGCGCGGCTGGGTGCACGGCGTGAAGCTGCGCCCCGGCGGGCTGGTCGCCCTCACCGGCTGCGACGTCGGCGCGCTCACCGACCGCACCGTGCCCGCGAGGCAGCTCCTGCCGACGTCGGTGCACGACGCCCTTGCCGCCTTCGTTCCCGGTACCGCGGCCGACGTCGCGACCGCCGCCTTCTGCGCCGCGCTCGAGCCGCTCGCCCCCGAGGCCGTCGACCCCTCCTACGAGAGGCTGCTGACCATCGTCTCGGACATGCTGTCCGATCGAAGCCTCCTGCGCGTCGAGCAGGTCGCGACCCGTCACGCCACCTCACGCCGTTCGCTCGAGCGGCTGTTCGCACGCTGGGTCGGCGTCGGCCCGAAGTGGGTGCTCGCGCGTTACCGCATGCACGACGTCGTCACCGCGCTCGACGACGGCTACGACGGCTCGCTGGCCGACCTCGCCGCGACCTACGGCTGGTACGACCAGGCCCACTTCGGCCGCGACTTCACCGCGCTGGTCGGCGTCGCACCACGCGACTACCGCGCCCGCTGACCCCCACCCCCTCGGTCGAGATGGCCCGTTCGAGCCATGCGCGGTGGGCGTGGCCGGACCTAGCGTCGGCCCCATGCAGCGGATCCTCTCTCCCGGACTGGTTGTCGCCACCCTCGCCCTCGTCGTCGCCTCCTCGACCGCCGGCTACGCCGGCGCCAAGGTCACCAGCCGCGACATCAAGGACAACACCATCTCCAGCGCCGACATCAAGGACGGCGCCGTCAGCGGCGCCGACCTCAGGGCCGGCAGCGTGAAGGCGGGCGACCTCGACCCCTCGCTCGTGCGGAAGGCCTCCATCGGCCGGGCCTACGCCTACGTCGTCCCGCAGTTCGGCCCGAGGGGCGCCCAGCTGGCACCCAAGCTCGACAAGACCCGCACCTCGGGCTTCAGCCAGGTCCGCTTCGCCACCGACGACGGCCAGCCCGTCGTGGGCATCTACTGCCTCAAGCCGTCGGCGGGCGTCGACCTGTCGCACAGCCCGATCCTCACCTCGACCGACTACTCCAACTCCGCCGGCGTCGGCTACCGCGCGATCTGGGCGGCCGACGCCAACACCGGCCCCTACCCGACCTGCGTCGGCAACGAGGTCGCGGTCCACACCTACCTCGACGCGGGCAACGGGCCCGGCCAGGACCCCGACGAGCCCTCGCTCGACGGCCGCGTGGCGTTCCAGGTCTTCGCCCCGTAGACCGCTGCTGGCGCCCCCTGGGCGCGCTCACAGCCAACCCACAGACAGCAGGAGCACAGTGGGCGCATGGCCGCGCCGGACTCCCCTGCCCTCACCCGACCCGACGGCTCGCCCGTGCGCGTGCTCGTCGTCGACGACGAGGTCAACATCGCCGAGCTCATCTCGATGGCGCTGCGCTACGAGGGCTGGCAGGTCTCGTCCGCGCACACCGGGTCGAAGGCCGTGGCCGCGGCCAGGGAGCTCCGACCCGACGCCGTCGTGCTCGACATGATGCTCCCCGACTTCGACGGCATGGAGGTCCTGCGCCGCCTGCGCGGCACCGACCCCGACGTCCCCGTCCTGTTCCTCACCGCCCGCGACGCCGTCGAGGACCGCATCGCCGGGCTCACCGCCGGCGGCGACGACTACGTCACCAAGCCGTTCTCGCTCGAGGAGGTCGTGGCCCGGCTGCGCGCGCTGATGCGACGCTCGGGGGCGCAGCAGGCGGCGACGTCGTCCGTGCTCAGCGTCGGCGACCTCACCCTCGACGAGGACAGCCACGAGGTCACCCGCGCCGGCGACGAGATCTCGCTGACCGCGACCGAGTTCGAGCTGCTCCGCTACCTCATGCGCAACCCGCGGCGGGTGCTGAGCAAGGCCCAGATCCTCGACCGGGTCTGGAACTACGACTTCGGCGGTCAGGCCAACGTCGTCGAGCTCTACATCTCCTACCTGCGCAAGAAGATCGACGCCGGCCGTGACCCGATGATCCACACCATGCGCGGCGCCGGCTACGTCCTCAAGCCGGCGTCCGGCGCGTGAGCCCCCGCCCGTGAAGAGGCCGGTCACCCTCGCCTCGCGGCTCGTCGTCACGGCGGTGCTGCTGGTCGCCGTCGTCTCGCTGCTGGTCGGCACCGCGACGACGCTCGCGATGCGCGGCTACCTCACCGGTCAGCTCGACGAGAAGGTGCTGGACTCCCGCCCGCCCCTGGGCGGGCCCGCCGGCCCGGACGGACGGCCCGACGCGGGCCGCGACGAGGCCGGCCCCCGGTTCGGCAACCAGGGCGAGGGAGCGCTGCAGGCGGAGCTGGGCACCGGACATGGGCGCATCCTGCGACGCGACTACCTCGACTCCGACCCGCTGCCCTCCTCCGACCTCGCGGTCCTCGACGAGGTGCCGACCGACGGCAAGGTGCACGAGGTCCGGCTGTCGGTGGGTACCTACCGGGTGACGGCCACCGACACCGACTCCCGGCCCGGAGTGGTGGTGACCGGCCTGCCGACCGTCGACCTCGACGACTCGGTGGGCTCGCTCGTGCGCATCGAGCTCCTGCTCGGCGTGCTGGCGATGCTGGCCGCCGCTCTCGTGGCCCGCACCGTCGTCCGGCGGCAGCTGCGGCCGCTGCACGAGGTCGCGTCGACGGCGCACGTGGTGGCCTCGCTGCCGCTGGCCGAGGGAGAGATCGGCGTGACCGAGCGCGTGCCGGCCCACCTGACCGACGAGCGCACCGAGGTCGGTCAGGTCGGCGCGGCGCTCAACACGCTGCTGGCCCACGTGGAGACCTCGCTCGACGCGCGGCACGCGAGCGAGCAGCGGGTACGCCAGTTCGTCGCCGACGCCTCGCACGAGCTGCGCACCCCGCTGACGACAATCGCCGGCTACACCGAGCTCGCCCGTCGACGGCCGGACGACGCGGAGGCCGCGGCCACCGCGCTCGCCAAGGTCGCCGACGAGTCGACGCGCATGACCGCGCTCGTGGAGGACCTGCTCCTGCTCGCCCGCCTCGACTCCGGGCGGCCGCTCGAGCGCGTGCCGGTCGACCTGACCCGGCTGCTGCTCGAGGCGGTCTCCGACGCCCGCGTGGTGGCGCCCGACCACCACTGGCGCCTGGAGCTGCCCGACGAGGCCATCGAGGTGACCGGCGACGAGCTGCGCCTGCACCAGGTGGTGACCAACCTGCTGACCAACGCCCGCAAGTACACCCCCGCGGGCACCACCGTCACCGTGACCGCCGGCCCCGGCGGCTTCACCGTGAGGGACGACGGGCCGGGCTTCCCGGCCGAGCTCGTGCCGCACGCCTTCGAGCGGTTCGTGCGCGCCGACGCCGCCCGCCACCGCGAGGGTGGGGTCGGGCTCGGGCTCGCCCTGGTCGAGGCCATCGTGACCGCGCACGGCGGATCGGTCACGCTCACCTCCGAGCCCGGCGACACGAGCGTCGTCGTCCGGCTCCGTGGCGCCGTGGCCGGCGGCGGGCGGTAGGCGAGCCACCGCAGGACGGCGGTCGACGACCCCGGACGGTGGCTCACGCACCGCCCCACGGACCCTCACCCCTCGAGGACGCCCAGGTCGCGCACCGCGTAGCGGTGGTGCTCCCACTCCTCCTCGAGGATCGTGTGCAGGCAGTCGAGCACGGTCTCCTCGAGCTCCGGGGCCCACGGGTGCCGACGCGGAGCGGCGAGGTCGTCGTCGGTGACGGTGGCGAGGTAGTCGCGCACCTGCGCCACCCGCTCGGCCCGCACGGCGAGCACGTCGGCGTAGGGCGGGGTGCCGGGCGCGAAGACGGCGGCGTCGTGGCCGTCGGTGTAGTACTCGACGTTCGGCTGGCCGATTGGGTGGTACGGGTCGGTCTGCTCGAGCACCCCGCGGCCGAGCCAGGTGTCGGTGGCCATGACGAGGTGGCGCAGCGTCTGGGCGAACGACCACTCGCCGTCGACGGAGACGTCGACGGCGTCGCCGGGCAGGGCGGCGGCGCGGGCGAGCGTGCCCGACCACGCCAGCTCGAGCGCGACCCAGGCGGCGCGCAGGCCCTCGGGGTCGTCGGCGCGCCGCAACGCGCGGCCCGGGTAGCGGCGGTCGAGCTCGGCGTCGACGAACGGCGTCACGTCGACGCCGTTGACCAGCAGCGGCTCGCCGCCCTCGATCAGCCACGGGGCGTCGATGTCGGCACCGCCCACCTCGACGCCGCGCAGCACCGCGCCCGACAGGTCGACGCGGGTGAACCGGGCGCCGCGCAGGTCGGCGTCGACGAAGGTCGCCGGTCCGCGCTCGTCGTCCGGCTCGTGCTCGCTCATCCGAGGATCATGACGGCCGGGCCCGACGATGTCGACGGATTGGCTCTCCGCGGGGTTGTCTGACAATCTCAGGCCAGGCCCCTACAGTGGGCACGAGCCAGCCGCACACGCAATCCCCAGGGAGGGCCCCATGACCGCGTCGACCGACACCCGCAGCGCGACCCGCAGCAGCGCCGAGTTCGAGCGCGCCGAGGCCCGCACGGCGCACAACTACCACCCGCTGCCGGTGGTGGTCGCCCACGCCGAGGGTGCCTGGATGACCGACGTCGACGGACGCCGGCACCTCGACCTGCTCGCCGGCTACAGCGCCCTGAACTTCGGCCACTCCCACCCACGCCTGCTCGAGGCCGCGCACGCCCAGCTCGACAAGCTCACCCTCACCAGCCGGGCCTTCGTGCACGACCAGTTCGCCGACTTCACCGCCCGCCTCGGCGACCTGTGCGGCAAGGACCTCGTCCTGCCCATGAACACCGGCGCCGAGGCCGTCGAGACCGCGATCAAGGTCATGCGCAAGTGGGGCTACCGGGTCAAGGGCATCGCTGCCGGCCAGGCCGAGATCATCGTCGCCAGCGGCAACTTCCACGGCCGCACCACCACCATCGTCGGGTTCTCCGACGACGCCGACGCCCGCGACGACTTCGGCCCGTTCGCGCCCGGCTTCGTCACCGTGCCCTACGGCGACCTCGGCGCGCTCGAGGCCGCCATCACGCCACGCACCGCCGGCATCCTGGTCGAGCCGATCCAGGGCGAGGGCGGCGTCGTCATCCCGCCCGCGGGCTACCTGCGCGGCATCCGCGACCTCGCGACGGCGCACGACGTGCTGTTCGCCGCCGACGAGATCCAGGCCGGTCTCGGCCGTACCGGCCGCACCTTCGCCTGCGACCACGAGGACGTCGTCCCCGACCTCTACGTGCTCGGCAAGGCCCTCGGCGGCGGCATCGTGCCGGTGAGCGCCGTGGTGGCCGACCGCGACGTGCTCGGCGTGCTCCAGCCCGGCCAGCACGGCTCGACCTTCGGCGGCAACCCGCTCGCCTGCGCCGTCGGCTCGGCGGTCGTCGAGATGCTCGCCACCGGCGACTTCCAGCGGCGGGCGGCCGACCTCGAGGTGCTCGTGCGCGAGCGGCTCGACGGCATGGTCGGCCGCGGCGTCGTCGGCGTGCGGGTGCGCGGGCTGTGGGCCGGCGTCGACATCGACCCCGCCGTCGGCAGCGGCCGCGAGGTCTGCGAGGCGCTGCTGGCCCGCGGCGTGCTCGCCAAGGACACCCACGGCTCGACCATCCGGCTCGCCCCGCCGCTCGTCGTCTCCGACGACGACCTGTCGTGGGGTCTCGACCAGCTCGCCGAGGTCGTCGCGCGCTGAGCGCTCCTCGCCTCAGGCCGCCGGGACGACGGCCCGGAACGTGCTGCCCTCCCCGAGCGTCGACTCGACCTCGATCCGGCCGCCGGCCTGCTCCAGGATGCGGTGGCAGATCGTCAGGCCGAGGCCCGTGCCGGGACGGGCGAGGGCCTCGGGGTTGGTGGAGCGGAAGAACTCCGTGAACAACCGGGCCTGGTCGGCGTCCGAGATGCCGAGGCCCCGGTCGACGACCTCGACGACGACGTCGTCGTCGCGCCGGCCGACGGCGACGGTCACGACCTCGCCGGACGGTGAGTACTTGACCGCGTTGCCGACCAGGTTGGTCAGCACCCGCTCGAGGTCAGTCGCCGTGCAGCGCGCGACCGGGACGGCTCCGGGCGGCGGCTCGACCACGACGTCGACGCCGGCAGCGTCGGCCTCGGCCTGCAGCAGCGTGACGGCGTCGTGCGCCACGGCCACCACGTCGGCGCGCGCGTCGGCGCCGGCGGCGCGGCCGGGGTCCTCGACCTGGGCGAGCACCAGCAGGTCGTCGACGATGCGGCCCATCCGCGCCGCGGCCCGACCGGTCGCCCGGACCGAGGTCTGCGCGGTCGTCGACAGCCGCGGGTCGCCGGTGAGCAGCTCGAGGTAGCCCGTCACGGCGGCGAGCGGGTTCTTCAGCTCGTGCGAGACGGTGTTGAGCAGCTGGGTCTTGTAGGTCGTCAGCTGACGCAGCTCCTCGACCAGCCGCACCTCCCGGGCCCGCGCCCGGGAGCCGGCGATGGCCTGGCCGACGTCGCTGGTGATCTCGAGGGCACTCACCTGCTCGTCGGTGCTCCAGCGCTCGGCGGTCCGCCGGCCCAGCACCAGGTGCCCCAGCGGCTCGTCGCGGATGCCGAGCGGAACCAGCATCAGCGACTGCAGCCCGAGGTGGTCGAGCGTCTCCTGCACGGCCTTCGCGGTGCCGACGTCGAGCTCGGGGTCGAGCACGCCGTCGGGCCCCATCACGATCACGCACTGCTCGGCCCAGGCCCGGCGGGCCGCTGCGCGGACCACGGCCTTCGTCGGCGCCGGCAGGTCGGTCGGCGGCGAGCCGGCGCTGGGCAGGTCGGGCGAGGGGTAGGTGCGGATGGCGAGGAAGTCGGCGCGGAATCCGTCCTGCAGCGGCTCGCGGACGTCGTCCAGCACGCTCTCGAGGTCGTCCTGCGAGGCCGCGAAACGGACGACGCGGCGGGCCGTCTCGGTCAGCCGCATGCGCTCGGCCAGGGCGTCGCGCTCGACCGCCATGCGCAGCGCCCGCTCGGCCTGCACGGCGTAGCGCTCGAGCACGGCGACCCGGCGCCGGTCGGGGCGGCGCCGGTCGAGCGGCAGGTCGATCGAGAGCAGCCCGATCATCGTGCCGGCGACGTCGTGGAGCGGGGCGAGGAGCAGGTCGAGCGGGCGCCAGGCGTCGAGGCCGTCGAGCGGCTCGAGGTCGGGCACCCAGCCGATGGGGTCCTCGTCGGTCTCGCGCTGCTCCTGCGCCACGAACCGGAACCGGCCCCAGCTCTCGGCGCGGGCGATCTCGTGGTCGATCGCGGCGACCGGGTAGGCGTGCCCGAACAGCTCCGCGGCCGCCTCGTGGCTGCCCTCGACCGTCACCGGGTGCAGCAGGCCGCCGCGGATCACCCCGATCGTGGCCACCTCGAACTGCACCATCTCCGCGACGGAGGCCGTGACGAGGTCGAGGGCGTCGCGAGAGCCGGCGTCGGACCATGTCGAGAGGTCGAAGCCTGGGGTCAGGGGGTCGTCAGCGCTCAGGGCACCGGTCATCGGCACTCCTCGTGGGGTGGTCACAGCGTACGGCCGCGATCGCCGTCACGGCCGGGTTTCGCGCAGACGCCCTCTCGACCGAACCCGACGCCAACATCCGACGAACGAGCGAGGTCGGTCGGCGACCGCCGTCCGAACTCTTGCACGCACCTCGGTGAACTCACTTCCGGCGCGTGGTCGGGCGGGGTTGGCTCGGTCGAGGGTGGGGTCATGAACATCGTCCGTTCGCCGCGCCCTTGGCTGCTCCTGCTCGCCGCCTCGGTGCTCTACCTGTGGGGCCTCGGGTCCTCCGGCTGGGCCAACGCCTACTACTCGGCCGCCGTGCAGGCGGGTTCGGAGTCGTGGCGCGCGATGTTCTTCGGCTCGTTCGACGCCGCCGGCTCGATCACCGTCGACAAGCCGCCGCTCTCGCTGTGGCCGATGGCGCTCTCGGCGCGCGTGCTCGGGCTCTCGGCGTGGAGCATGCTCCTGCCGCAGGCGCTCATGGGGGTGGCGACGGTCGCCGTGGTCCACCACGGGGTGCGACGCGCGACCGGCTCGGGCGGGGCCGCGCTGCTGGCCGGTGCGGCGATGGCGCTGACGCCGGTCGCGGTGCTCATGTTCCGGTTCAACAACCCCGACGGCCTCCTGGTGCTCCTGCTCGCCTGCGCGGCCGTCGCCACGCTGCGCGCCGTCGAGGGCGAGCGGGCCGTGCCGTGGCTCGTGCTGGCCGGCTCGCTGGTGGGCCTGGCCTTCCTGACCAAGATGCTCCAGGCGTTCCTCGTGCTGCCCGCCCTGGCGGCGACCTATGCCGTGTTCGCAACGGTGCCGTTCTGGCGGCGCGTCGGCCACCTGCTGATCGCCTTCGCGGCGATGGTCGCCGCCGGGTCGTGGTGGGTGGTCGCGGTCGAGCTGTGGCCGCGGGACGACCGGCCGTTCATCGGCGGCTCGCAGCACAACTCCGCGGTCGAGCTCGTGCTCGGCTACAACGGCATCGGCCGGCTCACCGGCAACCAGACCGGCTCGGTCACCACGACGACCGGCGGGTGGGGCACCACGGGCCCGCTGCGGCTGCTCGACCCCGACACCGGTGGCCAGGCGTCGTGGCTCCTGCCGGCCGCGGCCGTGCTTGCCGTCACGGCTCTCTGGCTGACCCGCCGGACGACGGATCGGGTGCGTCCGGCGCTGGTCCTGTGGCTCGGCTGGGCCGGCGTCACGTTCCTGGTCTTCAGCCAGATGAACGGCATCTTCCACGACTACTACACCGTCGCGCTCGCCCCGGCCGTCGCCTCGATGGTCGGCCTCGGCACCCACGTGCTCTGGCAGCACCGGGCCGAGCGGCTCGCGGTGCGCGGCATGGCCGCCGCGGTGGCGGCCACGGGCGTGATGGCGCTCGTCGTCCTCTGGCCGCAAAGGGGGTGGCAGCCGTGGCTGCCCTGGCTGGTGGCGGGCCTGGCCGTCGTGGCGGGATGGCACCTGGTCCGGGCGCACCGGCACGCCGTCCCGCTCGGCACCGGGTTCGCGGCGGCCGCGCTGGTGATGGCCTTCGCCGGCCCGGCGGCCTACTCGGTCACCACCGCCCGGACGCCGCACGGGGGCGCCGTCCCCGCGGCCGGCCCGCACGCCGCGTCGGCACCGACGTACGTCGGCAGCCGGGTCGGCGACCTGCTGGCCACCAGCACCGCCTCGCCCACGCTGCGCCGCTACCTGCTCCGCGACGCGGGCTCCTACACCTGGGTCGCCGCGGTGACCGGGGCCAACTCCGCAGCCGGGTTCCAGCTCGCCACCGACCGTCCCGTGATGCCGGTCGGCGGGTTCAACGGCACCGATCCCAGCCCGACGCTGCGCCAGTTCCGTCGGCACGTGGCCGCCGACCGGATCCACTTCTTCATCGCCGGCGGGGGCCGGCTCGTCAAGGAGACCGGCGAGGCCGGGCCGACCGGTCCGGGTGCCGCGCCCGAGGTCGTCCGCACGGGCAGCGACGTCTCCGAGCGCATCGAGCGGTGGGTGGCGCGCCGGTTCTCGCCGGTCGTCATCGACGGCGTCACGGTCTACGACCTCTCCCCCGTGCCCGAGCCGCTGTGGGCGGCGGCGTCGCGGGCGGCGTCCACAGGGAGGTGACAGGTCGGCCCGACGGGTGACCCAGGCGGGGCGATGATGCTCGCCGGCATGACGACGCTCGCACCCGACCGCCCGGTCCCCGCACCCCACCCCGCCCCGCCCACGGCGGTCCCCCGGGAGCGGCGCGTGGCTGCGCACCAGGTGGCGTTCGGGGTGCTGCTGGTCGCGACCGCCGTGCTCTACCTGTGGGGGCTCGGCGAGTCGGGTTGGGCCAACTCCTTCTACTCCGCCGCGGTGCAGGCGGGCTCGGAGTCGTGGAAGGCGTTCTTCTTCGGCGCCTCCGACGCGGCCGGGTCGATCACGGTCGACAAGCCGCCGCTGTCGCTGTGGCCCATGGCGCTCTCGGTGCGGGTCTTCGGCCTGTCGTCGTGGGCCGTCCTGGTGCCGCAGGCACTGATGGGCGTCGCCTCGGTCGCGGTGCTGGTCGCGCTCGTGCGACGCGCCACCGGCAACGCGTGGGTCGGCCTGCTCGCGGGCCTCGTGCTCGCCACGACGCCGGTGGCCGCGCTGATGTTCCGGTTCAACAACCCCGACGCCCTCCTCACGCTGCTGATGCTCGGCGCGGCCCACGCGACCTTCCGCGCGGTCGGCTCCGAGCGTGCCCTGCGGTGGCTGCTCCTCGGCGGCGGCCTGCTCGGCCTCGCCTTCCTGACCAAGACCCTCCAGGCCTTCCTCGTGCTGCCCGGGTTCGCGGTCGCCTACGCCGTGTTCGCCACCGTCTCGTGGCGTCGACGCGTCGGGCACCTGCTCGTCGCGTTCGGGGCGATGGTCGTCGGCGCCGGCTGGTGGGTCGCCGTCGTCGAGCTCTGGCCCACCGGCTGGTGGGGTCCGCGCCCCTACATCGGTGGCTCGCAGACCGACGACTTCCTCGAGCTGACCTTGGGCTACAACGGCTTCGGCCGGCTCACCGGCGACGAGACCGGCTCGGTCGGCGGTGGCGGCGGCTGGGGCACCACGGGCCTGTTCCGCCTGCTCGGCAGCGAGAACGGCGGCCAGGTGGCCTGGCTGCTGCCCGCCGCGCTGGTGCTGGGCGTCGCGGCGCTGTGGGCCGGACGCCGTCCGCTCAGGCTGGCCGCGACGATCATGCTCGGCTGGCTCGTCGTCACCGCCGCCACGTTCAGCTTCATGGCCGGGATCTACCACGCCTACTACACCGTCGCGCTCGCCCCGGCGATCGCCGCCTGCTCGGCGCTCGGGGCCTGGGCGCTGTGGCAGCGCCGCGACTCGCTCGTCGCCGGAGGCGTGCTCGGCGCCACCGTCGCGCTCACCGCGGCCTGGTCGTTCGTGCTCCTCGACCGCACGCCCGACTGGCACCCGTGGCTGCGCTGGACGGTGGTCGTGCTCGGCTTCGCTGCGGCGCTCATGGTCGTCGGGGTGCGGCACCTGCCGCGCCTGGCCGGGCTGGTCGTGGCGGGCGTCGCCGTCCTGACGACGGTCGCCGGACCGACGGCCTACGCGCTCTCGACCGCGGCGACGCCGCACACCGGCTCGATCCCGACCGCCGGGCCGTCGTCCGGTGGCTTCGGGGGCGGCCCCGGCGGCGGGATGCCCCGCGGGGCCGGCCCCGGCGCCACGGCGCAGGCCGGCGTGGGCGGCGTCGGCGGGCTGCTCACCGGCAGCACGTCGACCGAGGCCCTCACCGCCCTGCTCCGCACCGACGCCGACTCCTACGACTGGGCGGCCGCGACCGTGGGCGCCAACTCCGCCGCCGGGTTCCAGCTCGCGAGCGAGGAGTCGGTGATGCCGATCGGCGGCTTCAACGGCAGCGACCCCAGCCCGACGCTCGCCCAGTTCCAGCGCTACGTCGCCGAGGGACGTGTCCACTACTTCATCGCCAGCGGCGGCGGGCTCGGCGGCGGGTTCGGGGGCGGCTTCGGCGGTGGGGCGGGTGGGTCCGGGACGGCGTCCGAGATCAGCACCTGGGTGAGCGAGAACTTCACCGCGCAGACCGTCGACGGCGTGACGGTCTACGACCTGACGACCTGACCGGCCCCCATCGGTCGGCGTCAGCCGGCGTTGACCAGTTCGAGGGTCAGGTCGGGGCGCTGCCACAGGCCGGCGATCCGCAGGCGGCGCACCTTGCCGACCTGACCCGGCTCCCAGGCGTGGTAGGCCAGGCGCAGCGAGTGGTCGGCGACGAACGCGGTGGCACCACCCGGGCCGATGCGGCCGGTGGTCGCGGTGTCGAGCAGCGGCCGGTCGGACGGGCGCCCGCACGGCCCGGCCGGGCCCTCGCAGATCGCGTAGCCGGTGGCGTAGTCGGGGCCGGTGTAGTAGTTGCCCGAGTAGAAGAGGTAGGTCACGTCGCGGAAGGTGATCATGCTCGGGTTCTCGATCGTGTCGCCCTCCCAGCCGCCCTGGAAGGTGAGCACCTCGTAGGTCTGCGAGCCCGGTGCCCAGTCGGTGCCGTCGGCGTTGAGCTGCCGGCTGAAGATGCCGGCCGGGCGCACCCGGTGCTCGCCGGAGTACTTCCACAGCAGCCACGGCCTGCCCTGGCGGTCGAGGTGGATGTCGGGGTCGATGACGCCCTGACGCGACCGGGGCGCGCAGGCGAGGGGGTCGCCGAGGTGGCGGAACGGCCCGGCGGGGCCGTCGCCGCGGGCCAGGCCGATGCAGTTGTGCCGCTCACCGCCGACGACGCCGTACTGGGCCGAGTAGGCGAGCGTCCAGCCGTCGCCGACCTTCGCGACGCCGGGCGCCCAGAGCCCCCCGCCGCGACCGCGGTCGGTCACCCAGCCGCCGACGCTCGGCAGGGCGTCGGTCTCGAGCATCGACCAGGTGCGCAGGTCGCTCGAGGTGAGGGTCGGGACGTGCCGGCCGCTGCCGTTGGTCGAGTAGGCGAACCACCGCCCGTCGGCGCGCACGAGGTCCGGGTCGGCGAAGCCGCCGGTGTAGCCGTCGACGACGATCTCGCCCGGCCGCTTCTGCGCCGGGAGCTCGGTCGCGATCCGCTCGGCCAGCGCGGCCAGCCGGACGAGCCCGTTGTCGGTCTGGCTCGGCGGCTGCGGCGGTGGCGTGGTGATCTCGGCCTCCGCGAGTGCGGCGGCGGCCGGCTCGGTGGCCGGCGCTCCTGACGTCGATGACGTCGATGACGTCGGTGCCGTCGTGCTGCCGGACGGCGGCGCCGCCGTCGGGTCACCGCCCGCGCAGCCGGCGACGAGCGCGCACGTCACCAGCGCGACGAGCCCGCACGCGAGGCGGGTCGGGCGTCGGCGCATCGAGCTCCCTCACTCGGCGGTGGCTGGGTGGGTCCATGGTGCCTCACCGGACCGGACGCGCGCGGAGGACTGCTGCGACGCCGCCCGTACGCTCCACACCATGGACGACTGGCAGGCGCTCGTGGCCGACCTGACCTGGATGGGGCCGCCGCACCACACCGGCGCGGCGACGGGTCCCGCGCGACCGTGGGACCGATCGCTGCCCGACTGGGCCGACGACCTGGCGGCACTGCTGTCGACGGCGTCGGTCACGCCCGTCGAGGTCGACGGCCGGGCCTGGGAGATCGTCGGGTGGGACACTGCCGAGGAGGGCCGCGCCGGGTGGCTGGTGCCCCAGCAGGCCTCGGCCGAGGCGGCCACGTCGGCGGGCCTGCACCCCGACCACACCGCGCTGGTGCAGGTGCTCGGCGGCATCACCGAACGGTTCGGCGAGCCCGACGACACCTGGCTCGTGGACACCGACGAGTCCCTGACCCTCGCCACGGCGCTCAGCACGGCACGCGGCGTGCTCGACGCCTACGAGTGGGCGTGGGACGACGACGGTCTCACCTGCCCGATCCGGCCGGCCGAGCGCGACGACTGGTATGCGATCAGCCGGGAGGCCAACGGCAACCTGACCCTCGCCCACCGCACGTCGGGTCGCGTGGTGCTGTTCGCGCCCGACCACGCCTTCGACGACGTCACCGTGCTCGACGGCTGCCCCGAGTACTCGCTCTACACGCGCGACGGCGCGCCCGACGTCCGCGCCTGGGTCAACGGCGTGGCGCGGCAGTGGCGGGCCGGCCTCTCGTGAAGCGCTGGGTACGCCGACTGCGCATCGCCGCGGTCGCGGGGATCCTCCTCGTCGCCGGCCTGGTCGGCACGGCCAACGCGGTCGTCGTGCTGCGCACGGGCGACCACGTCGTCGGGGACCTCGCCGACCTCGACGACGTGAAGCCGGCCCAGGTCGCGATCGTGCCCGGCTCGCGGGTGCGCCCCGACGGCACGCTCGGCGACGTCGTCCGCGAGCGGGTCGAGGGGGCCGTGACGCTCTACGACGCCGGCGTCGTCGACAAGATCCTGCTCTCCGGCGACAACGGCACCGAGTTCTACGACGAGCCCGACGCGATGCGCGAGGCCACCCTCGCGGCCGGCGTCGCGCCTGAGGACGTGTTCGTCGACTACGCCGGGTTCAGCACGTGGCACACCATGCGCCGCGCCCACGACGTCTTCGAGGTGCGCTCGGCGGTCGTCGTGACGCAGGGCTGGTACGCCGCACGCAGCGTCGACCTGGCCCGCGCGGCGGGCATCGACGCCCAGGCCCTCGTCGCGAGCGACCGCGGCTCCGGCGTGCGCGAGGTGGTCGCCCGGGTGCGCGGGCTCGGCGAGGCCACGCTCAAGCCGCGGGTCACCGGCGGCGAGACCATCCCGATCACCGGCGACGGCCGCGCCTCCTGGGACGAGTGAGCCCTAGACCCGCCCGCGCGACAGCGCCGCCCAGACGGCGGAGGTGACCACGCCGGTCGCCGGCAGTCGCAGCCTGGCCTGGTAGGCCTTCACCCAGCGCGTGGTGCCGGCCGAGAACACCCCGGTCACCTTTGCGTCCGACGCCGTGGCGACGTTGAGCGCCCGCTGCAGACGACGGACGGCGTCGCCGGCCGAGCCCTCCTTCAGCAGCGGCCGGGCACCGGCCGAGAGCAGCGTCGTCCAGGTGCGGCGGTCGACGCGGCCGGTGGCCGGCAGGCCGCGCGAGCGCTGGTGCTTGCGCACGGCGGCGGCGACCGGCTTGTCGTAGCGGCCGTCGACCGTGCCGCGATAGGCGCCGCGCTGCTTGAGCAGGCACTGCGCGGTGCGGACGGCGTCGCCGCGGCGGCCGGGGCGCAGGCCGGGGTAGTCGGCGCGGTCGAGGACGGCGCGGCCACCGCACGCGCGCTTGGCCGGCGGCGCGACCGAGCCGCCCCCGACGACCGCGTAGTTGCGGTCGATGGTCAGCGTCACGCCGCCGTAGGTCGCGGGGCGGTCGAGCACGTACTGGTGCACGCGCTGGCGGACCCAGCTCGAGCCCCGGACCTTTGCGGGGTCGAAGGCGACGTCGGCGCGGCCGTTGGCCCAGGCGAACCAGACCTGGTCGGGCATCGTGTAGGACCCGGGCGAGGCGAGGGCGGCGTAGTCGAGGGCGTGGATGCCGTCGGCGATGCTCGAGTAGACCCCCGAGCGGTAGCCGCTGCGCTTGACCTGCGCCGTCCAACCGGACAGGAAGCGGAGCGCCGAGCGGCGGCAGAGGTCGTCGGCGACGTCGAAGCCTCCTTCGAGGTCGTACCACAGCGTGCTCGCCGGGGCGATGCCCAGTGCCCGCGCCCGGCGGACGGCGGCCGCGGCCTGGGTACGGCCCTGCGTACCGGCGGCGGCGTAGGACGAGGCAGGGGCGTCGTCGATGCGGTCGGCGTAGTCGCTGCACGAGGCCTGCGGGCCGACCCAGATCGGCAGGAGCCGCCAGCCGGCCACGGACTGCCGGCGCACCCACGTGGCGTCGAGGTGGGACTGCTCGGTGCGGCACGACATCGTCGACCCACCGATGTAGATCCCCGCGCCGAGGAAGGGCGACGACGTCAGCCAGGCGTTCATCTGGGCCTGGGTCGGCGCGCACCGGGCGTCGAAGGCGTAACCGGTGAAGCCACCGGGCGTGGGCCGGGCGGCCTGGGCCGACGTCGGCCCGGCCGCGAGCAGGCCGGCGACGAGCGCGAGCAGGACGACCAGGCGGCCGGCGACGTACGACAAGAGAGCTCCCGAGGTGTGGTGCGTGCGGCGGCACCGTAACCCGGGACCGGCGCGGGGACCTACAGGCCGCTGCGGACGAGGGGGCGGTCGAGCGGCGCCGTGCCCGACTTGCGGGCCCGGAACAGCGCGGCCGGACGCCCTCTCCCGGCGGCGCGCAGCTCACCGGTCGGCACCACCCAGTCGGCCCCGGCGCGCAGCTTGCGCTGGAAGTTGCCCGGGTCGAGCGGCCGGCCCCACACCGTCTCGTACACCGCCCGGACGTCGGCGAGGGTGAACTCCTCGGCCAGGAACGCCGTGGCCAGGGCGGTGTACTCGAGCTTGCCGGCAAGCCGCTCGACGGCGTCGTCGACGATCGCGTCGTGGTCGAAGGCCAAGCCGGTCGCGCGGACGTCGTCGACGGCACGCCAGGCGGCCGCCGCCGCATCGCTGCCGGCGAGGGGGGTCACCGGCTCGGGCAGCACCGCGAGGTAGGCGACGCTCACGGTGCGCGCCCGCGGGTCGCGCCCGGGGGCGCCGTACGTGCGCAGCTGCTCGAGCACGGGCTCGTCGACGCCGGTCTCCTCCCGCAGCTCACGACGAGCGGCGGCGTCCAGGCCCTCGTCGGGGAGCACGAAGCCGCCGGGCAGGGCCGGCTCGCCGCGGAAGGGCTCGACGCCGCGTTCGACCACGAGCACCATGAGCGCGCCGTCGACGATGGTGAAGGCGACGACGTCGACGGTGACGTAGACGACCGGGTGGCTCGACATGCTCACCACCTTAGTTGTCGTCTTGACAAGAAACAATACGACGCGTTTCTTTGTCGCTACGACAAGAAAGAGGAGGTCCTCATGGACTGGACCGAGATCGCGGCCTTCGCCACCGGCGCCCTGTGCGTCTACCTCGTCGTCCGGCAGCACGTCGGCAACTTCGCCGTCGGCATGGCCAACAACGCGCTCTTCATCTGGCTGTTCGTCGGCGCGGGCCTCTACGCCGACGCCGGCCTGCAGGTCGTCTACCTCGGCCTGGCCGTCTTCGGCTGGTGGTGCTGGGTTCGGGGCGGCGAGCGGGGCACCGGCGTCGTCGTCCACCAGCCGACGGCGACGGCCCTGGTGGCGTGCGTCACCGCCGTCGCCGTCGTCACCGCGGCCCTGCAGTGGGTGCTGCTCACCTACACCGACTCGACCGTCGCCGGCTGGGACGCCGTGACCACCGCCCTCAGCCTGGTCGCGCAGTTCATGCTCTCGCGCAAGTGGATCGCCAGCTGGTGGTTCTGGATCGTCGCCGACCTGATCTACATCCCGCTCTACGCCCACAAGGGGCTCTGGCTCACCTCCGCCCTCTACGTGCTGTTCCTCGGGCTCTGCGTCGCCGGCCTCGTGCAGTGGCGCCGCGCCGAGCGCGACCTCGAGGCCCGGACGGCCACGACCGAGCCGGTGGCCGCGTGAAGCGTTTCCGCCACGGGCTCGTGCTCGGCAAGTTCTGGCCGCTGCACGCCGGGCACCAGCACCTGATCAGCGAGGCGCTGGCCGCGTGCGACCGCGTGACGGTGCAGCTGCTCGCCACCCGCGCCGAGGACGTGCCGCTCGACGTCCGGGCCGCCTGGATCCGCGAGCTGCACCCCGAGGTGCACCTCGTCGCGGCCTACGACGAGACGCCGGTCGACTTCGACGACCCGGCGATCTGGGACCGGCACATGGTCGTCGTCCGCGACCTGCTCGACGCCCCGGTCGACGCCGTGTTCACCAGCGACGACTACGGCGCCGAGCTGGCGCGGCGTCTCGACGCGACCTGGGTGGAGGTCGACCCCGGCCGCGTCGACGTCCCGGTCTCGGGCACGGCCGTGCGGGCCGACCCCGGCGCCAGCTGGGAGTTCCTCGCCCCGCCGGTCCGCGCCCACTACGCGCGCCGGGTCGTCGTCACCGGCGCCGAGTCGACGGGGTCGACGACGCTCGCGCGGGCCCTCGCCGAGCGCCTCGGGTGCCCGTGGGTGCCGGAGTTCGGTCGGCACTGGTCGCAGGTCCGCCCCGGCGGTCTCGCGGCACCGTGGCGCACGGCGGAGTTCGTGCACGTCGTCCGGGAGCAGTGCGCCCGGGAGGAGGCCACGGCGCGGGAGACGCCCGTGCGCTGGCTGGTCTGCGACACCGACGCACAGGCCACGACGCTGTGGCACGAGCGCTACGTCGGCCACCTCTCCCCCGAGGTCGCCGCCGCGGCGGCCGCGCAGGTGCGACCGTTCGCGCGCATCCTCACCGGCGACGAGATCCCGTTCGTGCAGGACGGCCTGCGCGACGGCGAGCACGTGCGGCACGCGATGCAGGAGCGGTTCCGCGAGACGCTCCGGGCCGGCGAGCAGTCGGACGGCGTCCCGTGGCTCGAGGTGACCGGCTCGGTCGGCGCCCGCCTCGAGCAGGCCCTCGCCTTCCTCGAGCGCACGGCGGCCGAGCGCGGCGGAGCCGGCTAGCGGTCAGGCGGTGGCGGCGACGAGCGCGGGCAGCGAGGTGGCCAGCAGGTGCAGGAGCTCCTCGCGCGTGACGTCGCCGGGCTCGGCGACCCAGGCGAGCACGAGGTCCTCGGCCATCGCCGCCCAGCTGCGCACGAGCAGCCGGACGACGGGGGTGTCGGGGATCAGCTCGGCCTGCGCGCCGTCACCGTCGGGCGGGCTGAAGATGCGGTCGGTGAGAGCGCCCCGCGCCTCGTCGTAGATGGCCCGCAGGGTCTCGTTGCCGCCCTGGGCACCCTTGACGAGGGAGAGGTAGCCGGCGTGGTTGCTCTCGACGTAGTCGACGTAGGCCGCCATCGAGACCGCGAGCTGCTCGAGCGGGTCGTCGATGTCGGCCTGGGGCGCGGTCTGGGCGATGAGGTCGTCGGCCGCGCGGCGCACGACGGCCTCGTGGAAGGCGTGCTTGTTGCCGAAGTAGTGGTAGAGCAGGCCCCGCGAGATGCCCGCCTCCTCGGCGAGCAGGTCGATCGACAGCTCGTCGAGCGAGCGGGTGGCGAGCAGCCGGACCCCGAGGTCGAGCAGCTGGGCGCGCCGCTCGTCGGGTGAGAGCCTGGTCCTGGAGGATGTGCCTGCGGTCACGGACCCCACTCTATTGACACTTGTTCAATAACGCCAATACCGTGGCCGGCATGACCTCAGCGATCGACCGCGCCGTCGACCACCTCGTCATCGGGGCCGGGTTCGCCGGGTTGTGCGCCGCGATCAAGCTCGACGAGGCCGGCGAGCGCGACTTCGTCGTCGTCGAGCGTGGCTCCGACGTCGGCGGCACCTGGCGCGACAACACCTACCCCGGCGCGGCTTGCGACGTGCCCAGCCAGCTCTACTCCTACTCGTTCGCGCCCAACCCCGACTGGTCGATGTCGTTCTCGCCGCAGCCGGAGATCCACGCCTACATCCAGCGCGTGGCCCGCGAGTCCGGCACCCTCGACCGCTTCGTCCTCGACACCTCCGTCGACGACGCCCGCTGGGACGCCGGGCGCCAGCGCTGGATCGTCACCACCACCGACCGCGCCGGCCACCGCACCACCTACGCCGCGCGCACCGTCATCAGCGGCGCCGGCGGACTGTCCGAGCCCAAGCTGCCCGACATCGAGGGCATCGAGTCGTTCGGCGGCGAGCTGTTCCACTCCGCGCGCTGGAACCACGACGTCGACCTCACCGGCAAGCGCGTCGCCGTCATCGGCACCGGGGCGTCGTCCATCCAGATCGTGCCGGCGATTCAGCCCCAGGTCGCCCACCTCGACGTCTACCAGCGCACCGCGCCCTGGGTGATGCCGCGTCACGACCGCCGCTACCCCGCGATCGAGAAGGCCGCCCTGCGGCACGTGCCCGGCCTGCAGAAGCTCTACCGTGAGGCGATCTACTGGGGCCGCGAGAGCTACGTGCTGCCGTTCACCCGCAAGCCCGCGATCCTCGGCCCCGTGCAGCAGCTGGCCAAGGCCAACATCCGCAAAGGCGTCTCCGACCCCACCCTCCGCGCCGCCGTCACCCCCGACTTCCGCATGGGCTGCAAGCGCATCCTCATCAGCAACGCCTACTACCCCGCGCTCGACGCCGACAACACCGATCTCGTCACCGACCCGATCGCGCGCGTCACGCCGTCCGGCATCGTCACGCGCGACGGCACCGAGCGGCCGGTCGACGTGCTGGTCGTGGCCACCGGCTTCCACACCACCGAGCTGCCGATCACCGAGCACATCGTCGGCCGCGCGGGGCACACGCTCGCCGAGCAGTTCGACGCGACGGGCATGTCGGCCTACAAGGGCACCACCGTGCCGGGCTTCCCCAACCTGTTCTTCGTCGTCGGGCCCAACACCGGGCTCGGGCACTCCTCGATGGTCTTCATGATCGAGTCCCAGGTTGCCTACATCACCGACGCGCTGCGCACCATGCGCGAGCACGACTACGCCACCGTCGAGGTCACCGAGGCCACCGAGCGCGCCTTCCACGCCGACGTCCAGCAGCGCATGCAGCCGACCGTGTGGCACACCGGCGGCTGTGCGAGCTGGTACCTCGACAAGCACGGCCACAACACCACCCTGTGGCCGCGTGCCACCTTCACGTTCCGGGCCCTGACCCGGTCGTTCGACGTGGCGGCCTACGCCGTCACCGCACCCACGCACACCACACGAGAGGTCGTCCCCGCATGAAGTCGCTGAAGGACAAGGTCGTCGTCATCACCGGTGCCGGCTCCGGCATCGGCCGGGCGCTGGCCCTCAACCTGGCCGGCCAGGGCTCCCTGCTCGCGCTGTCCGACGTCGACGACGCCGGCCTCGCCGAGACCGTCGAGCTCGTCACCCGGGCCGGGGTCGTGAAGGTGCGCAGTGACCACCTCGACGTCGCCGACCGCGACGCCTTCGCCCGCTACGCCCTCGACGTCGTCGAGGACTTCGGCCGGGTCAACGTCGTGATCAACAACGCCGGCGTCGCGCTCTCCGGCGACCTGGTCGACCTCGAGTACGCCGACATGGACTGGATCACCGGCATCAACTTCTGGGGCGTCGTCCACGGCACCAAGGAGTTCCTGCCGCACCTGATCGCCTCCGGCGACGGACACCTCGTCAACCTCTCGTCGCTGTTCGGCCTCGTCTCGATGCCGGGCCAGTCGATGTACAACGCCTCCAAGTACGCCGTGCGCGGCATGACCGAGGCCGTGCGCGAGGAGATGCTCATCGCCGGCCACCCGGTCGGCGTCACCTCCGTGCACCCCGGGGGCATCAAGACCGCCATCGCCCGCAACGCCCGCGTCTCCGCCAAGGAGGACAAGGACGCCACGGCCCGGCTGTTCGACAAGAAGCTGGCCAAGATGACGCCCGAGCGGGCCGCCGAGATCATCGTCAAGGGCATCCGTCGCAACACCCCGCGCGTGCTCGTCGGCCTCGACGCCCACGCCATCCACACCTTCGCCAAGCTCACCGGCGCCCGCTACCAGGACATCGTCGCCAAGGGCGCCGGCAAGGTGCTGCCCGACAAGGCCAAGGTCGTCTGAGGGCGCTCGCGACTGTGGCACGGTACGGGGGTGGAGATGTCCCCGGGCGAGGCCGTGCACGTCGCGATGACGAAGTGGGGCGGCCGGCCGCACTGGGAGTTCGACGCCGTCTACCTCGGCGCCGACGAGCACGGTGACTGGCTCGGCGTGCCCGCCGGCAGCCACCTGAGCCGGCCCGGCCTCGCGCTCGACACCCCGGTCGACCAGGTCGTGCTGGCCCCGCGGGAGACAGCGGACGAGGCCGGATGGGTGGCCACCTTCCACGCGCCCGGGTTCAAGGTCGCGACGTACGTCGACATCGCCTCGCCGATGCGCTGGGACGGCGCCACGTGCACCGCCGTCGACCTCGACCTCGACGTCGTGCGCCTGGCCGACGACGAGGGCGTCTACGTCGACGACGAGGACGAGTTCGCCGAGCATCAGGTGCGCTACGGCTACCCGCCCGAGGTGGTCAGCGCGGCGGAGGCGTCGTGTCGGTGGGTCCTGGCGCAGGTCCGCCAGGAGCACCCTCCGTTCGACGGCGGGTGCGCCGATCGATGGCTCGCCCGGCTCGCCGCCCGAGCAGGGTCGTAGCGCCGACGAGGCGCGGACCGACCAGCCGGTCCTCGACCCGGCGCACCTCGCGGCCGAGCGGCTGGGCGAGGTACTCGCCCAGGATCACCCCGGCAGCGATCGCCAGGGCCACCGATGCCGCGCCGATGATGGTCACGAGGCCGAGGGAGGTGTCGCGCCGACTGCCCTCGCCGAACAGCGACAGGCCCCGGTAGATCGCGATGCCGGGCAGCATCGGCACGACGCACGACACGACGACGATGAGCGGCGGCACCCGCAGCCGCTGGGCGAGGGTCCACCCGACGAGGCCGACGAAGAGGGCAGCGAACGCCACCGCCCAGGTGCGACCGAGGCCGGGCTCCTCGATGGTGCTCGAGAGCGCGACGGCGACGGCCGAGACGATGCCGATCGGCAGCAGCACCCGCCGCGGCGAGTAGGAGGCGAACGCGAAGGACGACGCCGCGATGCCGCCGCCGAGGGCGGCCATGCCGATGCCCTGGATGCCGGTGACCCCGGGGTCGACGGTCGGCAGGTCGACCCCGACCGCGCCGGCGAGGCTGAGGCCGCCGCTGACGCCGGCGATGATGCCGCAGGTCGACAGCAGCGCCTCGGTGATCCGGGCCCCGGCGGTGATGTAGAAGCCGGTGAGGGCGTCCTGGATCGCGCCCATGAACCCGACGCCGGCGAGCAGCATCACGATGTTGGCGGTGATGACGAAGGAGACGTCGAGGTCGAGCTCGAGCCACTCGTCGAGCAGCGCCGCACCGACCGCGACCAGCGTGGCCATGCCGCCGCCGGCCACCTGGGCGTAGAAGGCCGGCAGCCGTCGGCGCGCGATCCGCAGCTGCAGCCGGTCGATGAGCACGGCGGCCAGCGCGGCGAGCACGATGACGATCGGGCCGCCGCCGAGCAGGATCGCCACGCCGCCGGCCATCGCGGCCCAGCCGCCGGTGACCGCCCAGCGCGGGCGGTCGTGACCGGTCGAGGTGATCCGGCGCAGCTCGGCGCGCCCCTCGCGCAGCCCGACCCGGCCGGCGACGACGTCCTTGACGAGGTGGTCGACCCGTGTGAGGTCCTGGTAGTCGATGGCGCGCTGGGTGACCTGGCGCCGCGCCACCAGCGGCGCCTCCTCCGGCGTCGTCTGGTGGCTCATCGTCAGCTGGGTGAAGGTGATGTCGGCCTCGGCCTCGCTCGCCCCGAGGGCGCGCGCCACCGAGAGCATCGTGACCGTGACGTCGGCCGCGCCGGCACCCGACGAGAGCAGCAGCTCGCCGAGCCGCAGGCAGAAGTCGAGGGTGAGCGCGAGCCGGTTGGGCAGCGGGATCAGCTGCGTCGTGGGGAGGTCCTGCTCGCTCATCCCCCGATGGTGACCGACCACCCGGGCTGCACCCAAGGCGACACCCGGGCGACGTCGGTCACCCCTCGGGTCGGCGGCCCGTGCACGACCTGTGGAACGCTGAGGCCGTGCGGATCGACTTTCACGCATCATCCGACTACACGCTCGGCGTCGAGTGGGAGCTCGCGCTCGTCGACCGGCGCAGTCGCGACCTGCGCAACGACGCCTCGCACCTGTTCGCCCGCACCCGCACCCGGCTGCCGCACCCCGAGCGGCTGCACCAGGAGCTGCTGCGCAACACCGTGGAGCTGGTCACCGGCGTGTGCGACACCGTCGGCGAGGCCATGACCGACCTGCGGGCCACGCTCGCCCCGGTGCTCGACGCCTGCGACGACCTCGACCTCGACCTGTTCGGCGCCGGCACCCACCCCTTCGCCTCCTGGATCGGGCAGCAGCTCAGCGCCGGCCACCGCTACGAGGAGCTGATCGACCGGACCCAGTGGTGGGGCCGGCAGATGCTCATCTGGGGCGTGCACGTGCACGTCGGCATGCCGCACCGCGACCGGGTGCTGCCCGTGCTGTCCTCCCTCCTCAACTACTACCCCCACCTGCAGGCGCTGTCGGCCTCGTCGCCGATCTGGGCCGGACTCGACACGGGCTACGCCTCCAACCGGGCCCTGATGTTCCAGCAGCTGCCGACGGCCGGCCTGCCGTTCCAGTTCGAGACCTGGGCCGAGTTCGAGTCGTTCGCCCACGACCAGCTGACGACCGGGGTCATCGACGTGCTGAGCGAGATCCGGTGGGACCTCCGCCCGGCGCCCCACATCGGCACCCTCGAGAACCGGGTCTGCGACGGCGTCTCCTCGCTCGACGACCTCGCGGCCATCACGGCCCTCATGCACTGCCTCGTGGTCGACCTCGACACCCGGCTGGCCGCCGGCGAGACGCTGCCGACGATGCCGCCATGGCACGTGCAGGAGAACAAGTGGCGCTCGGCCCGCTACGGCCTCGACGCCATCGTCATCCTCGACGCCGCCTCGACCGAGCGACTCGTGACCGACGACCTCACCGACCTGCTCACCCGGCTCGAGCCGACCGCCGAGCGCCTCGGGTGCGCCGCCGAGCTCGCCTCGGTGAGCCGGCTCGTGGCGCGCGGCGCGTCGTACCAGCGTCAGCGCGAGGTCGCCACGGCCACCGACGGCGACCTGGTGGCCGTCGTCGACTCGGTCGTGCGCGAGCTGCGCGCCTCGGTCTGACGGCCCGGCGGCACCTAGCGCGGGTAGCCGCCCGTCGGCTCGACCATCTCGAGCCGGACGCCGATCAACCGCACCGGACGTCGTCGCTCGACCTTGGCCAGCAGCGCCACCGCGGTGTCGCCCAGCACGACCGGGTCGTTGGTCGGCCCGTCGGGCAGCTTGCGGCTGCGGTTGACGGTCTGGAACGCCCGGTCGCGGACCTTGAGGCCGACCCGCCAGGCCGGCCGCCCCTCGGCGTCGATGTCGGCGACGACCCGCTCGGTGATGCGGCGGACCGTGGCCTCAATCTCGGCGTCGTCGTCGAGGTCGGTCTGGAAGGTCTCCTCGCGGCCGTGGGCCCGGGCCACCCACGGCGTGGGGTCGACCGGGCTCGGGTCGACACCCCGGCCGAGGCGGTGGTACCAGGGGCCCATCGTCGGACCGATCTCGGCGGCCAGCAGCCCGACGTCGGAGGCCGCGAGCTGCTCGACGGTGTCGATGCCGAGTTCGGCCAGCCGCTGCTGGATCTTCGAGCCGACGCCCCACAGCGCGCGGGTGGGACGGTGACCCATCTCGGCGGACCACGTGGCGTCGGAGATGCGATAGACCCCGCGCGGCTTGCCGAAGTCGGTGGCGATCTTGGCCTGCAGCTTGTTGTCGCCCACGCCGACCGAGCAGTGCAGACCGGTGGCGGCCAGCACCTCGGCGCGCAGCTGGTCGGCGAACGCCATCGGGTCGTGGTCACGACTCTCGTCGAACCCGGGCCGCAGCCCGACGAACGCCTCGTCCCAGCCGAGCATCTCGACGTCGACGGGGTCGTCGTGCCACGCGGCGGCCCGCAGGGTGGCCATGACCGCGCTCGACTTCGCCTCGTAGGCCGGGAAGTCGACCGGCAGGAACACCGCGCCGGGGCACCGCTTGAGCGCCGTGCGCAGCGGCATGCCCGACCGGACGCCGTGCGCCCGCGCCTCGTAGGACGCCGTCGAGACGACCCCACGCTCGGTGGGGTCGCCCCGGCCACCGACGACGACGGGCAGGCCGGCCAGCTCGGGTCGGCGCAGCACCTCGACCGCGGCCAGGAACTGGTCGAGGTCGACGTGGAGCACCGGCACCGGCATGGCCCGATCGTGCCACCGGCCACCGACAGCCGGGATCGACAGCCGGGCTCAGCCGGGGTCAGCCGTGGGCGCGCACCCAGGCCAGGCTGCGCTGGAGGTCGCCGAGGTCGCGGTACCAGGTGCGGACCTCGACGCGGCAGCGCACGCGGTCGAGACGCGTGTCGTACTCGCCGCACTCGGCCATCGCCTCGGAGTCGGTCGGCGGGCTGATCGACGAGCCGTCGGCGTGGTGCAGGGTGAAGCCGTTGGCCGCGTCGCCCTCGACCTCGACGACGACCGGCCGCGCGGGCGCACGGTTCTCGGCCGGGCCGTCGACGACGGCGGCCAGCGCGGCCGAGGCGCCGCCGACGAGGCCGAGCAGGAGCAGCAGCGGCAGGACGGGCAGGAGCAGGGCGCGCCCGAGGTTCTTCGTGGTCGACATGGGTCCCTCCAGAGGGGTCGTGCGCCGGCGAGTTCCGGCGACGCGAGGGACGCTAGGGGCGACCACGGACGAGATCACGGCGTCCGGAGGGGGGCTGTGGAGAACTCCGTCGGGACGGCCTCCTGTGGACGGTTCCGGGACGTTTCCACAGGTCCCGTGGCCGCGCCGACGCCGGGCGCGACGCCCCCCGGGGCCGCTCAGCGAGCGCGGGTCACGGTGATGCTCCCCGAGCACCCACCGGCCAGCGACGTCATCGCCGACTTCTCGGCACTGTCGACCGACAGCCGCCAGCGCAGCTTCACCGCGACGAACTCCTTGAGGTAGCGGCACTGCTCGCGTCCGGGCACCCAGTCGGCGATGTCGCCGTCGCTCTTCGAGCGGTTTTCGGCCGCGGTGACGGCGACGAGGGACCGGGAGTCTCCGAGATCGTTGGCGTAGGCCTCGCGCTCGGCCGCCGTCCAGGACGACGCCCCGGAGTCCCAGGCCTCGGCGAGCGGCACCATGTGGTCGATGTCGAGGTCGGAGGCCGAGGTCTGCGAGACGCCGTCGTAGTAGGAGAACCACCGCCCGCCCGACAGTGAGCACGACGAGCCGACGCTCACCGGGTCGTCGGCCTCGGCGATGAGCACCTCGTCGCGGGTGTCGCAGCCGTCGCCGTCGGCGTCGACCCAGTGCTTGAAGGCGTCACGGTCGTAGCCGGTCCGGCTCTCGCTCGCCACCGGCAGGTCGGCGATGGCCGAGCTGACCGTGGAGTAGGACTCGGCGTGCGCCGGCGAGACCCCCACCCCGACGACGACGACGGAGGCGGCGAGACCGCCCAGGCAGGCATGGGCGAGGCGACGAAGCATGGCGAGGACTCCCGAGACGGACGACAGGGTGGGGTCGGACCTCCACGAGGGTGGTGCAGTCCGCAGCCGGTCACAATGCCCACCGCGAGAGTCGAGGGCTATCCCTCACGCGCGCCCGGCGGCGCGACCCGGCCGACGACGGCGCTGACGGGAGGTTGTGGACGGCGTCACACCACGCCAGGATCGCCGGGACGCGCAGCGACGAAAGGGGCTCACGTGGCCACTCCGATCGACCCGACCTCCACGGCGTTCCTGCTCGCCGAGAACCGCAGCATGCCGATGCACGTCGGCGGGCTCCAGCTGTTCAAGAAGCCCGAGGGCGCCGGTCGCGGCTACCTGCGCGAGATGTACGAGGCGATGCTCGACGTCGACGACGTCGCACCGCTGTTCCTCAAGCACCCCCACCGCTCGGTGCGCACCGGGGCGCAGCTGGTCTGGAAGCCCGACGAGCAGTTCGACATCGAGTACCACGTGCGGCACAGCGCGCTGCCCAAGCCCGGCCGCATCCGCGAGCTGTTCGACCTGCTCGGGCGCCTGCACGGCCAGCGCCTGGCGTGGGAGCGACCGCTGTGGGAGGCCCACCTCATCGAGGGCCTGCGCGACGGCCGGGTCGCGATGTACACCAAGACCCACCACGCGCTCGTCGACGGCGTCTCGGCCATGCGCTTGCTGGCCAGCGTGCTCAGCACCGACCCCGACGAGCGCGACATGCCACCGCCGTGGGGGGTGCACCCCACGCGGCGCGCGCCGTCCAGGGCCGAGAAGGCGGCGCTGTCGGAGGTGCCGCTCGCCGCGCTGCGCGGCGCGATGGGCATCACCGCCGAGGCGGCCGGCATGCCGTCGGCGCTGGTGAAGACCATCCGCAAGGGCCTGAGGAACGAGACGTCGGCGCTCTCGCTCCACGCCCCGCGCACGATCTTCAACCAGGACATCACCGGGTCGCGCCGCTTCGCCGCCGACGACTGGCCGGTCGAGCGGCTGCGGGCCATCGGCAAGGCCACCGGGACGACGATCAACGACGTCGTGATGGCGATGTGCTCCGGCGCGATGCGCACCTACCTGCTCGAGCTCGGCGCGCTGCCCGACCGGCCGCTGGTCGCGATGGTGCCCGTCGGCCTCAACGCCAAGCAGTCGCAGATCGCCTCGGCCGAGGGCGGCAACGCCGTCGGTGCCGTCATGGTGCAGATGGCGACCGACCTCGACGACCCGGCGCGCCGCCTCGGCGCGATCCACAGGTCGATGAAGGACGGCAAGGAGGCGCTGTCGTCGATGACGCCGGTGCAGATCCTGGCGATGAGCGCGATCGGCCAGGCGCCGGCGATCCTGACGCCGATCCTCAAGATGCAGGGCATCGTGCGCCCGCCCTACAACCTGATCATCAGCAACGTGCCCGGCCCGCGCACCACGCACTACTGGAACGGTGCGCAGCTGCTCGGCACCTATCCCCTGTCGATCCCGATCAACGGCATGGCGCTCAACATCACCTGCACCTCCTACGACGGCAACATGGCCTTCGGCCTGACCGGTTGCCGGCGCACGGTGCCGCACCTCCAGCGCCTGCTGACCTACCTCGACGACGAGCTCAGCGCCCTCGAGAGGGCTGCGGGTCTCTAGGACCGGCCTCCCACAGCGGCCCGGCGACCAGCCAGATCGCGACCACGATCCACAGCGGGCCGGCCGAGCGCAGCACCGCCTCGCGCTGGTCGGCGTCGGCGACGAACGAGAGCAGGCCCAGCACCACCGAGGCGATCGCCACCGCGAGCACGACCTTGAACCACTCGCGCCACAGGGCACTCCGGCGCGCCCGCGAGCCGGGCGCCGGCTTGGGGGCGGGCGGCGGACCACCGGCGAACCGGTGCGCGAACCTCACGTCGGCCCACCGGATGACGCCGTGGCCGAAGGCGAGCGAGAACCCGAGGTAGGCCGCGGCGAGCCCGTGCACCGAGGAGAACTCCGCGCCACCGTGGAGGTCGACGGCGGCCGCGACGAGCAGGACGACGTCGACCAGCGGCACGCAGGCGAGCACGACGCCGCCGAGCCGCGGACGGCGCCCGGGGTACCTCAGCAGCAGACCGGCCGCCAGCACGACCCAGAACCCGACCTCGCAGGCGACGATGACGGCCGCGATCATGACCCTCCCTTGGTAGTACAACCGTGCTTCCAAGAACAAGGTAACACAGTCGTACTACCATGACGGCATGCCGAGGCTCATCGACCACGACGCCCGCCGCGCCGAGCTGGCGGAGGCGGTCTGGCGCGTGATCACCCGCGACGGCGTGGGCCGGGTCTCCGTGCGCACCGTCGCGGCCGAGGCCGGCGTGTCGGCCGGGTCGCTGCGGCACGTGCTGCCGAGCAAGGGCCTCATGCTCGCCGCCGCGATGGACCTCGTCGTCGCCCGCACCACCGAGCGGTTCCTGGCCCACCCGCCCGGCGTGCGCACGCGCGCGGGCGCCCGCCGGATGCTTGCCGAGCTCCTGCCCCTGGACGACGAGCGCCGCCTCGAGATGCAGGTGCACCTCGCCCTCGCCGCCGAGGCCGTGGGCCACCCCGAGCTCGACGGCGTCCGAGCCGCACCCGACGACGCCGTGCGCCAGGCCTGCCGCACCGTCCTCGAGCTCGCCGACGCCGGGGGCCACCTGCACCCGGGCCTCGACCTCGGCGCCGAGACGACCCGCCTGCACGTGCTGGTCGACGGCCTCGCCCTGCACCTGCTCGGCGGCGCGCTCTCGACGCGCCAGGCCGACCGGCTGCTCGACGAGCACCTCGCCGCGCGCTGGCGCACGGCGCCCTGACCACGCCGCCACCACCGCCCCGATGAGGTCGCTCAGGCCTCCGCGAACCCGCCGCCCAGGGCGTCGTCGACGGCTCGCAGCCGGGCCCGGGTGACGTCGGCGACGCTCGCGTAGCCGAGCCGGCCGGCGTTGCAGCCTGGCCGCACGGGCGCGGCGACGTCGACCGAGAGGCAGGTGCGGGTGCCGCCGTCGGCGGCGTTGGCCAGCGCGACCGCGTGCCCGGTCGTGCCCGAGCCCGCGAAGGGGTCGAGCACGCGGCAGTCGGTGGGCATCGTGGCCAGCAGCCGCCGCACGAGCCCGGTCGGCTTGGGCGACTCGAAGACGTGCCCGACGAGCGCCTTCAGCTCGGCGACGGCGGTGTCGGTCGAGCCGACCTCGTCGGCGAGCCAGACCGTGCGCAGCTTCTTGCGACGTCCGGGCTCGAGCCAGTCCTTCTGGAACACGTCGACCCGGACGCCGCCGCGACCCCGCACCTCGCGGCACAGCAGGTCGCCCGGGCGCGCGTCGACGCGCGGGACGCTCCAGCGCCACACCGCGGGCGTGCCGTCGCCGAAGACGGGCAGCACCTCGAGCGCGCCCTCGAACGGCGCCGACCGCACCTGACCCGAGACCGGGTCGCCCCACAGCGGGTAGTGCATCGTCGGCGCGGTCACGGGGTTGAACTTCTTGTTCGTGTTGCGCAGGGGCAGGCGTCGGTAGGGCCGCGGGTCGTCGTCGTCGACGTGCGGGAAGTCGCCCGGGTCGACGGTCTCGGACGTCGACGCGTCGAGCACGCACGAGGCCGGGTCGCGGGCGTAGACCAGCAGGTACTCGTGCGACGTCGCGAAGCCGCGTCCGAGCTGGCGGCCCTTCGGGTTCAGGTTGACCACGACCTGGGCGAGGAAGCCGGGCTCGCCGAACACGTCGTCGAGCAGCAGCCGCAGGTGGGCGACCTCGCGGTCGTCGATCGAGACCGCCACGGCCCCGCGGGGCGAGAGCACGCGACGCACCTCGGCGAGCCGGGGCCGCATCATCGCCACCCAGTCGTGGTGCCCGCCGAAGGTGTCGGCGTAGGCGAAGTCGTGACCGGTGTTGTAGGGCGGGTCGAGGTAGGCCAGGTCGAACGCGCCGTCGCGCATCGACTCCAGGACGGCGAGGTTGTCGCCCTCGACGAACGTGTTGGTGACCCCTCGGTGCGGGCGGGTGCGGGTCACCCCGACATCATGGTGGACACCATGAAGAACAGGGCGAGACCGACCGAGCGCGACCGTGCCGTCTCGGTCGTCTCGCTCACGCTCACCCTGGTCGGCGTCTTCTGCTACCTCGCGCTCTCCGACGGCCAGATCGCCACGACGGTGCGCGGCTTCGTCCTCGCCGAGCAGCGCGTGCGTCCGGCGGTGGTCACCGACAGCACCGGCTCGCACCGGTTCCTGCACACCCAGCCCGGCTCGGGCGAGCCGGTCGGGTTCAACCCCTGCGCCGAGGTGCGCTACGTCGTCAACCCGGCCGGTGCGCCGTCGTCCTGGCGCACCTACGTCGACGAGGCGGTCGGCGAGGTCGAGGCCCGCACGGGGCTCGAGCTGGTCTACGACGGCCCGACCGACGACCGCGCGTTCGCCGATCGCATCGACGCCGGCGGCCGGCCGCTGCCGGTGCTCATCGGCTGGGCCGACGAGTCCGAGGTCGACCAGCTCGCCGACGCCGTGGCCGGCATCGGCGGGCCGACGATGGTCGAGCTCGGCGAGGCCCGCAGCTACGTGACCGGCTCGGTCGTGCTCGACCGCGAGACCACCGAGCGGCTCGACCGCACGCGCCACGGGCCCGAGCTGCAGGTCTCGCTGCTGATGCACGAGCTCGCCCACCTCGTCGGGCTCGACCACGTCGACGACCCGACCGAGCTCATGCACCCCGAGGGCGTGGCCCGGACGACGTTCGGGCCCGGTGACCTCGAGGGCCTGGCGGCGCTGGGCGCGATCGGCTGCGCGTGAGCCGGGCGACCGGTCCCGTGTGACCATCGGCACACTGGCTCGTTGAGCCTGGCGTGAACCTGCGCACCGCGGCCCTGTCGCTCGCCTCCCTCGTCGTCCTCGGCGCCGGGGTCCACCCCGCCCCGGCGCACGCCGCACCGCCGGTCGCGCAGCAGGAGCGCGCCGGCGTCACGATCACGAACGGGTGCCTCGGCAGCGTGCCCGAGCCGGGCTCACGGACGCCGGTCGAGATCTGCTACACGATCTTCAAGCCGGCCGGCGCGGCCGCCCGCCCGGGCCGGCGGGTGCCGATGCTGATGCACAGCCACGGCTGGGGCGGCTCGCGCGCCACGACGGCGTCGGCCGTGCAGGAGTACCTCGACGCCGGCTACGGCGTCCTGTCGTTCGACCAGCGTGGGTTCGGCGAGTCCGGCGGGCAGGCCCACGTGATGAGCCCGAGCCGCGAGGGCGCCGACGTCCGCAGGCTGGTGAACCTCATCGCCCGGCTGCCCTGGGTGGTCAAGGACGGTCGGCGCGACCCCCGCCTCGGCGCGGCGGGCGGCAGCTACGGCGGCGGCTACCAGTTCCTGGGCGCCTTCGAGCTCCTGCGCCACCGCGGCAAGCCGGTCTTCGACGCGATCGCCCCGGAGATCACCTGGAACTCGCTGAAGGGCTCGCTGGCCCCCGACGACGTGGTGCGCACCGAGTGGGCGCTCGCGCTGTCGGCGGCGGCACTGCCGACCGACGCGCTGCCGACGACCGTCTACCAGGGCCTCCTCGAGGGCGTCGCGACCGGCAGCTGGCCCGACGGCACCGGTCCGACCGGGCGCAACCTCGACACGTTCTTCGCCCACAACGGTCCGGAATGGCAGGTCTCGCAGGGCCGCCGGCTCGACATCCCCGTGCTGTTCGGGCAGGGCACCACCGACGGCCTCTTCCCGCTCGAGCAGGGCCTGACCAACTGGCGCACCGCCATCACGAGGAAGGCCCGCCGGCACAGCATCTTCGTCGGCTACAACGGCGGGCACGTGCTGCCCCAGCTGCTCCCCGCCGGCATCGACGTCACCTCCGACCCGTGCAGCAAGCGGCTCGCCGGCGGCGACTTCCGGCGACTGTCGATCCGCTTCTTCGACGAGCAGCTGAAGGACAGGCGCACCGGGTTGCGGGGCTACGGCCGCATCCACCTGGCCACGCCGGCCTCCCGGTGCACGACCGTCGACTCGGTCGCCGCGACGAGGGCGGTGCCGATCGGCCGCCCGGTCGTCAGCACGACGGCGCTCGGTGCCCCCCTGCCCTACGAGGTCGCCGCCGGACCCCTGCGCATCGCCGGCACCCCCTACGTCACCGCGAAGGTCACGGCCGCGGGCCTCGACAGCCGGGCGTTCTACGGCCTCGCCGTCGGCCGGACGCCGCTCGACGCGCGCCTCGTGCAGAACAACGTGCTGCCGCTGCGCGAGCGCCGACCGGTCTCCGGCGCCGCCCGCCGCATCGCCCTGCCGTCGGTGGCGGTCGACGTCCCGCGGGGCCAGCACCTGTACCTGCTGGTCTCGCCGATCAGCGACACGTTCGTCGGCATGGGCTCGCGCGTGCCCGGCGTCGTCTCCCTCGCGAACCCCGTCGTGCACCTGCCCGTCGTCCGCCGGTGATCGGCCCACCGCGACGACGGAGATGCCGAAACATGGACCTCATGCGTCACATCTCTTTACTCTAGGTCCGTGCGTCCCCTCCCCTCCGTCGTCCTTACCGGTGCGCTCGCGCTCACCGCTGCCGCCCTCGCCGTGCCTGCGGGCGCCGACGACGCCCGTCCCGGCGCCGACCGCGCGCCGGTCGGCGTGCACGCCGCAGCGGACCGCCCCGACGGTCGCGTGCTCGGCACCCGCCTGCCCCAGACCAGCGACGGCGTCGTCGGCCCTGCGGCCCACGACGTCCCGGCGGCGAGGCGGGGGACGACGTCCACGGCCCCCCAGCGACGCGCCGCCGCTCGACAGGTCGCGCCCGGCGTGACGGTGCAGACCTGGAACGAGGCGACCTCGCGCGGACCGATCCGGGCCCACCTGACGACGATCAAGTGGCGCACGCCGGGCCTCAGCCTCGACTACGCCAACGCCGGCAAGGTCGGCGCCACGGCCACCCTGGGCGCCATGATCAGGCGTGAGGGGGCCACCACCGTGGCCGGCGTGAACGGCGACTTCTTCGACATCGGCCGTACCGGGGCCCCGCTCGGCCTCGGCCGCGACCGCGAGCGCGGCCTGCTGCACGGCCCGCGCGACGGTTGGAACGCGGCCTTCTCGATCGACAAGGCCGGCAACCCCGACATCGGCTCGCGGGCCACGTTCGCCTCGGTCGTGCAGTACCCCGGCGTCACGATCACCAACTTCAACAGCCCCACGGTGCGCCCCAACGGCGTCGGCGTCTACCGGCCCTCGTGGGGCCGCGCGTCGGGTACGCGGTGGACCGACGGCCAGACCACCAACGTGCGCGTGGTGCAGATCGTCCAGGGTCGCGTGACGTCCAACGGCACGCGAGTGCCCACGCAGGGCTTCAAGGGCATCCTGCTCGTGGGTCGCGGCACCGGCGCCAAGCAGCTGGCCGCGATGAAGCGCGGCACGAAGGCCAAGGTCACCTGGAACGTGCAGGCCTACCCGCGCATGGCGATCACCGGCAACAAGACGCTCCTCGAGGACGGCGTGATGACCGTCGTCGACGACCGCGAGATGCACCCGCGCACCGCCATCGGCATCGACCGCGACACCCAGTCGCTGCTGCTGCTCGTCGTCGACGGCCGGCAGTCGTTCAGCCGCGGCTACACGATGGTCGAGCTGGCCGAGAAGATGATCGACCTCGGCGCGGAGGAGGCGCTCAACCTCGACGGCGGCGGCTCGAGCACGATGATGTCGCGCGTGCTGAGCGGCGCCGGCTACGCGGTGGTCAACTCACCCTCCGACGGGCGCCAGCGCTCGGTCGCCAACGCGATCGTGGTCAAGTACCGCAAGCCGTAGCGGTCAGCCGACGGCGACCACCGCGACCGTGGTCACCGGGGCGAAGCAGTTGGGCAGGGGCTTGGCGACCTTCTCCGGCGTGATCGTCACGACCCCGTCGACCCGGGTGACGGTGACGCCGGGCGGCACGTCGCACCCGACCGCGACCACGGCGGCGTACAGCTCGCCCTCGGCCCGGCTCGTGCTGATGCTCTGCTCGATGGTCTCGCGGAAGGTCGCGTCGCTCAGCTGGCTCAGCAGCTCGGCCGGGCCCTCGCCGGCTCCCGGCCCGACCGGGGTCGCCTCGAGCTCGGTCCGGCCTCCGGCGGCGGTGGCCGACTCGATCGCCACGACCGTGTAGTCGCCGCCGTCGGGTGCGCCCGGCGTGATCGGCGGCGACCTCGTCGGCAGGTCCGTCGCGGGCTCGGACGGCGTCGACGAGGTCGGCTCCGACGTCGCCGGCTCGGACGACTCGCTCACGGCATCCGTCGCGTCGTCGGCGGCCTCGTCGGCGTCCTGCCCGCAGCCGACGAGCAGCACCGGCAGGAGCAGGAGGGCGGGGACCAGGAGTCGTCGCATGGTGGTTCGACGCTACTGCGGCGCCGGTCGTTCCGTGCGGCACGACAGACTGGGGCCGTGGGATTCACCAGGGCCGAGCTCGAGACGTTCCGCGACGCCGTCGTCCCCGACCTGCTCCCCGGCCCCGGCCGGCCGCTGCGCCTGTTGTTCGTCGGCATCAACCCCGGGCTCTGGACGGCGGCCACCAGCACCCACTTCGCCCACCCCGGCAACCGCTTCTACCCGGCCCTGCTGCTGGCCGGCATCGTCGAGCGGCGCATCGACCCGGCCGCGGGCATGACCGACGCCGACCGCGAGCACCTCCGCGCCCGCGGGATCGGCATCACCAACGTGGTGCCCCGCGCCACGGCCAGGGCCTCCGAGCTGAGCGACGACGAGCTGCGCGCGGGCGGGGCCGGGCTCGCTGCCCTCGTCGAGCGCGCCCGGCCGTCGGTGGTCGCGATCGCCGGCATCACCGCCTACCGGACGGCGTTCGGGCAGCGTCGGGCGACCACGGGCCGTCAGCCCGACGACTGGGGCACCAGCCAGGTCTGGGTGGTGCCGAACCCGAGCGGGCTCAACGCCCACGAGACCGTCGAGACCCTCGCGGCGGCGTACGCCGAGCCGGCCCGCGCCGCCGGCGTGCTCACCTAGACGACCGAGCCCCGGGGGGTCAGAACTGCTGGTCCTTGCCGAGCACGGTCAGCCCGTCCTCGACGACGAACCCGCGCGCCCGGTCGGCGTCGAGGTCGACGCCGATCTCGGCGCCGTCGGGCACGACGACGTTCTTGTCGAGGATCGCGTTGCGGACGACGGCTCCCGCGCCGATGCGGACGCCGTTCATCAGCACCGCTCCCTCGACGGTGGCCCCGGGTGCGACCCGCACCGACGGCGAGAGCACCGAGCGCAGCACGGTGGCGCCGCTGACCACGACACCCGGCGACAGCACGGCGTCGTCGACGGTGGCCGGAGCGCCGTCGCCGGCACCGACCTTGGCCGGCGGCTGCGGGCCGTAGGAGGTGTAGATGGGCCAGTCGAAGTTGTAGAGGTTGAAGATCGGCAGCGGGCTGACGACGTCCATGTGGGCGGCGTAGTAGGAGCCGAGCGTGCCGACGTCGCGCCAGTAGTCCTTGTCGCGCTCGATCGAGCCCGGCACGACGTTGTCACGGTAGTCGTAGACGGCCGCCTGGTCGCGGCGCACGAAGGCGGGCACGATGTCGCCGCCCATGTCGTGCTTCGAGCCGTCGGTGGTGGCGTCGCGGGTGACGGCCTCGACGAGGGCGTCGGCGTCGAAGACGTAGTTGCCCATCGAGGCGAGCACCTCGTCGGGGCTGTCGGGCAGGCCGACGGCGTCGGTCGGCTTCTCGAGGAACTCCCGGATGCGGCGCGGGTCGTCGGCGGGGACGTCGATGACGCCGAACTGGTCGGCCTCGGCGAGCGGCTGCCGGATGGCGGCGACCGTGCACGCGGCGCCGCTCTCGACGTGCTGGGCGACCATCTGCGAGAAGTCCATGCGGTAGACGTGGTCGGCGCCGACCACCACGACGATGTCAGGCTTCTCGTCCTTGATCAGGTTGAGCGACTGGAAGATCGCGTCGGCGCTGCCGAGGTACCAGCGCTTGCCGAGTCGCTGCTGGGCCGGCACGGGCGTGACGTAGTTGCCGAGCATCGTCGACATCCGCCAGGTCTGGCTGATGTGGCGGTCGAGGCTGTGCGACTTGTACTGCGTCAGCACGACCACCTTGAGGTAGCCGGAGTTGACGACGTTGGAGAGCGCGAAGTCGATCAGGCGGTAGATGCCGCCGAACGGCACGGCCGGCTTGGCCCGGTCGGCGGTCAGCGGCATCAGGCGCTTGCCCTCCCCACCGGCGAGGACGATGGCCAGGACCTTCTTGCGGGCACTCATGGGGTCAACCTAGTGGGACGGGCGTGGTGCACGTCACCCTCGTCGGTCGAGCACCACTACGTTGGACGCCGTGAGGATCGACGTGCTGACCAAGGAGTACCCACCGGCCATCTACGGCGGGGCGGGGGTGCACGTCGCCGAGCTGGTGCGCGCGCTGCGCCGGCTCGGTCCCGACGCCGGCGTCGAGGCCCGCGTGCACGCCTTCGGCGACCCGCGCGACGAGGCCGGCACGTCGTCCTACCCCGACCCGGCCGAGCTCGCCGGCGCCAACGCCGCGCTCCGCACGCTCGGCGTCGACCTCGCGATCGCGGCGGGTACCGAGGGCACCGACCTCGTGCACTCGCACACCTGGTACGCCAACATGGCCGGCCACCTCGCGCACCTGCTGCACGACGTCCCGCACGTCGTCAGCGCCCACTCGCTCGAGCCGCTGCGACCGTGGAAGGCCGAGCAGCTCGGCGGCGGCTACGCCGTCTCGTCGTGGGTCGAGCAGACGGCCTACGAGGCGGCCGCCGGCATCATCGCCGTCTCGGCGGCCATGCGCGACGACGTGCTGGCCTCCTACCCAGCGGTCGACCCGGCGAAGGTCCAGGTCGTGCACAACGGCATCGACACCGAGCTCTGGACGCCGACGCCGAACCCCGACCGCCTGCGCGAGCTGGGCGTCGACCCCGACCGGCCGTCGGTCGTGTTCGTCGGCCGCATCACGCGGCAGAAGGGCCTGCCGCACTTCCTGCGCGCCGCGGCGTCGCTGCCGCCCGACGTGCAGCTCGTGCTGTGCGCCGGCGCTCCTGACACCCCCGAGATCGAGGCGGAGGTGCGCGGCCTCGTCGACGAGCTCGCCGCCACCCGCACGGGCGTCGTGTGGATCGCCGAGATGCTCCCCCGCGCCGACGTCGTCGCGCTGCTGACCGCCGCCACGGTGTTCGCGTGCCCGTCGGTCTACGAGCCGCTCGGCATCGTCAACCTCGAGGCGATGGCGTGCGAGACCGCCGTCGTCGCCACCGCGACCGGCGGCATCCCCGAGGTCGTGGTCGACGGCGCGACCGGCGTCCTGGTGCCGATCGAGCAGGCCACCGACGGCACCGGCACGCCGCTCGACCCCGACCGCTACGTCGCCGACCTCGGCGCCGCGCTCACCGCCCTGGTGAGCGACCCCGACCGGGCCGCCACCTACGGCCGGGCCGGACGCCGGCGGGCCATCGAGTCGTTCTCGTGGGACGCGATCGCCGAGCGCACCGTGGAGGTCTACCGCTCGGTGCTCTGACCCTCGGCGCGCCGGTCCTTCAGCTCCAGCACCTGGGCGTCGCGCTCGGGCGGCGGCACCTGCTCCTGGGTGACCCGGTTCAGCTCGGCCCGGATCACGTGGTCGCCCACCAGCACCGCGCCCTGCAGGCGGTGCCCACCGCGCAGGCCCTCGTTGAGCGCGGTGTCGAGAGAGGCGGCGCTGCTCGGCGCCAGGAACTCACGGGACAGGAAGCGCAGCCACGACGCGACGACGTCGGCGTCGTCCTCGACGACCGCGGCCTCGAGCAGCAGTCGGCGCCCGTCGGGGGTCGGCCGCCACGGGCACCGTCGGCCCGGCTGGCCCGGCCAGACCCGGCGGACGCCGGCCGCCGTGGTGAACGAGGCCAGGAACGCCACCTCACCGGGCTCCAGGGGTGGGTCGATCACGACCGACGGGTCGTCAGGGGGAGACGTCGTCACCGGTTCCTCCGCGAACAAGATGGCCGTCCCGAGAGCATGCGAATCTGTTCGCGCGGAAGCGGTGTGGGGGTCAGCGGTGCCGTACCCCGGTTCGGTCGCGACATGCCCCCTCGGGCATCACCGACCTGCAGCGACGACGGAGCCGATGTCCGTCGGGTGGCAGCCCGAGGCGGAACGACCGCAAGGTCGACCCGGCGCTACGGCGACGCGATCTCGCTCAGCCGGCCGGCTGCACCGCGCGACGCAGGAACGCCAGGATGTGTGCCGCCACGTCGTGCAGGGCGCTCTCGAGCAGGAAGTGTCCGCCGTCCAGCAGGTGGATCTCCGCGTCGGCCAGGTCGGTGCGGAACGCCTCCGCGCCTGCCGGACCGAAGATCTCGTCGTTGGCGCCCCAGACGGCGAGGAGCGGGACCTGGCTGGCGCGGAAGTACTCGTGGACCCGGGGGTACATCACGACGTTCGCGGCGTAGTCGCGGAACAGGGCGAGCTGCACGAGGTCGTTGCCCGGCCGCGAGACCAGGGCGTGGTCGTGGATCCACGTCTCGGGATCGACGAGGCTCGGGTCGCCGACCCCGTGCAGGTACTGCCACCGGATGGCCTCGATGCTCAGCGCGACGCGGAGCGCGGACTCGGTCGTGGGGTTGGCGTCGCGTTGGTAGTCGAGGACCGGCTGCCAGAACTCCGGGACGAAGCCCTCGTCGTAGGCGTTGCCGTTCTGGGTGACGATCGCGGTGATCGCGTCCGGTCGCCGCAGCGCGAGGCGCCATCCGATCGGTGCGCCGTAGTCCTGCACGTAGATCGCGTAGCGCCGCAGACCGAGGTCGGTCAGGAGGTCGTCGGTGAGCTCGGCGAGTGCGTCGAAGGCGTAGGTGAACTCCTCCACGGGCGGTGCGTCGGACAGACCGAACCCGAGCATGTCGGGCGCGATCACGTGGTGCTCGCGCGCCAGGAGCGGGATGAGGTGGCGGAACATGTTGGAGCTCGTGGGGTACCCGTGCAGGAGCACGATCGTCGGAGCACTGGGGTCGCCGGCCTCGCGATAGAAGAGGCGGTGCCCCGCGACCACGCGGTACTGGTGACGGACGACAGACTGGTCTAACCGATTCTTATTGTTCATGGGGTTAGACCGTACGACGGCGGACCTAACTGGTCAAAAGTGGAGAAGGGGTTAGACTGGGTGCGTGCTCGAGCTACCCGGACTTCTCGACGAGACCGAGATGCTGATCGACCTGCTCAACACCACCCCGGTCGAGGCCGGGACCCAGCACGACCACCTCGCCGACGACCGGGCGGCCGCCGAGTGGATCCGGGCCCACGACGGACCCGTCACGCCGGAGGAGGTCGCGGCCACCCGACGGGTCCGCGACGTCATCCAGGCCGTGGTGCGTGGCGAGCAGTCCGCGGAACGTCTCGCCCCCTACCTCGCCGACACCGCTCTCGTCCCGGTCATCGAGTCGGAGCGGCTGGTCTGGCGTCTCCGCGTCGACGGCAGCACCGTGGCGGCCAGGGCCGTGCTGGCCTGGGGTCGGGTCGAGCAACGGCACCCGGGCAGGCTCCGGCCCTGTGCGAACGACGAGTGCCGGCTGTTCCTGCTCGACCGGAGCAACGCCAACCGTGCCCAGTGGTGCTCGATGGCCGTGTGCGGCAACCGGATGAAGGCCCGCCGCAACTACCGCAAGCAGGCGGGCGGCAGCTGAGCGGTCCTGTGACTGCGCCGGCCGGCTCAGGGCCGCTCGACCAGCGCGAACGGCACCCGCACCATCCCGCGCGGGCTGCGCAGGTGGTAGCTGGTGCGGCCGAGCTTGACCACCTTGCCGACGACGCCCTCGAAGTCGCCGGGCGCGGTGATGCGCAGGCGGGTGCCGACCCGGTGGAGGGTGAGGTGCCGACCGGCCCGGAGGCGCTCGAGCTCGGCCTCGAAGTTGGGGTGCATGACGGCGGGGCGGCCGCGGTGGGTCCAGGTGAAGGCGTGGGCGAGGTCGAAGGTCGGCGAGCACTCGCCGCACGTCATGACGCGCTCGGGACGCCGGTGCCGGCCGTTGGTGTGGCCGCCCGGACACACCCCGAGCCACGGCGGCTCGACCCGGGCGGAGTCGGGCGAGATGCAGCGCTCGCCGGTCGAGCCGATGCGGACCGCGATCTGGCGCCAGGTCTCGTCGTGGCCGTGCTCGGGGCCGGCGAGGGCGTGGGCGATCTCGTGGAGGATGGTGTCCTTCACCTCGAGGTCGGTGTGCAGCACGGTGAGCGGGGCGCTGAGGCCGATGACGCGCGGACCGAAACGGCAGATGCCGGCACGCCTCTTGGCGCCGTCGAGCTCGATGCTCCAGTCGTCGAGCCCGTGGTGCTCGAGCAGGTGCTCGGCCAGGGCGTAGGCGTCGCGCAGGTCCACGAGGACGACGTTAGACGCCACCACCGACATGTCCACCGGCATCACCGAGGTGGTCGCGCACGAACTCGGCGGCCGCCGTCTCGAACACCCGCCCGTGGCGCAGCATGGCGTGCTTGCCGCCCTCGACGACGCGGACGGTGACGTCGGCCGAGCGCGAGAGCCGCTCGGCCACCTGGCGCGCCCGCGAGAGCGAGGCGATGCGGTCCTGGTCGCCGTGGACGACGAGTACCGAGCGCCCCGGCAGCGGCGCGCCGTCGTCGGGGTAGACCCACGGGTTGAGCGCGACCACCGTCGTGACCGCCTCGTGCCGGGCCGCGAGCAGCGCGCCGCGGCCGCCGAGGGAGTGACCGACCAGCGCGACCGGCCGGCCGGGCCATCGCTCGCGCACCTGCTCGATCGCCCACTGCGCGTCGTCGAGCGGGGTGTGGTGGGAGTCCCAGCCCCGGTAGGAGTTGAGCAACCGCACCACGGCGAGGCGCCGACGTCCGGCCCGGGCGATGCGCCGGGCCACCGGGATCATCCGCACCACCGACAGCTGCGCGGGGCTGACCATCATCCGCTGGCGTCGCGAGGCGCCGCCGTGCATCACGATCACGACCCCGACCGGGTCGGACGGCGTCCGGACGTCGATCAGTCGGGCGCCGCTCATGCGCGCCGGTCGGTCTGCGCGAGCCGCTCGTGCAGCCGGTCGCGCACCTCCTCCGGCGTGACCTGCGACCGCTTGCGCTGGTCGCGCGCGATCACGACGCCGGTGGCCGCCACTCCGGCGACCCCGGCCACCCCGAGCCACTTCCAGAGCTTCATGCGACAGACTTCCTCTCGATGAACCAACGACGGTCCCCCAGCCTCGGGCTCGACGACGCCGTCGACCTCACCCGCACCGGCGACCTGTGGCTGTTCCGCGGCCGATCGGTCGCCGACCACGCTATCCGGGTGGTGACCAACGCCCCCGTGAACCACGTCGGCATGGCGATCGTGCTCGACGACCTGCCGCCGTTGATGTGGCACGCCGAGCTGGGCAAGGGCCTGCGCGACGTGTGGACCGGTGGCCACCACCGCGGCGTCCAGCTGCACGACCTGCGCGAGGCGGTCGTGCAGTGGTGCGGCCGCTACGAGCAGCGGGCCTGGCTGCGCCAGCTCGACGCGGTCGTCACCCCCGAGCAGGAGGACGCCGTGCTCCGGACGGTCGCCCGCCTCGACGGCACCCCCTTCCCCTCGACCGCGAGGCTGGCCGGCCGCTGGGCGCGCGGTCGGGTCAAGCGTCAGGCGAGCGTCGAGACGACCTACTGCGCGGAGGTCGTGGCGAGCACCTACCAGGCCATGGGCCTGCTCGACGCGCGCCTGCCGTCGAACTCGTTCGACCCCGGCACATTCTGGTCGGGCGACCGGCTCGAGCTGATCGGCGGCGCCCGCCTCGGCGACGAGATCCCGGTTGAGGTGCCCACCGGGCCCGACGTCACGCGCACGTGACGCAGGTGCGCGCCGTGGGCCGCACCGCGAGCCGTTCGGCCGGGACGACGCCACCGCAGACCTCGCACCGGCCGTAGCGACCGGCCTCGAGACGGGCCAGGGCCTCGTCGACCTCGGCGAGCCGGTACCGCGCCTGACGGACGAGGGTGTCGATCTGCGAGCGCTCGAAGGCGATCGTGGCGCCCTCGGGGTCGTGCTCGTCGTCGGCGTTGGTGTCCTTCGACGCGGCGACGACCTCGTCGAAGTCGCCGAGCAGCAGCGCGAGCCGCCGCGTCGTGCGGCGGCGCTCGGCCTCGAGGCGGTGGCGGACGTCGTCCATCTCCCGGACGCTAGCCCCCGCCACCGACACCCCGGCGCTGCGACGGGCGCGCCCCACCGCGGGGGTAGTCCCTGACGAAGATCAGCCTCGTGGCCCCCCGAACGCTGATCTACGTCAGGGACTACCCCGGCGTCGCACCACGCGCCGCCTCGAACGCCTCGACCACCCGGCGCGGCACCCGCCCGGCGGGCGCGACGTCGAAGCCGTTGACGGCGGCCCAGGCCCGGACCTCGGCCGGCGTGGCCGGAGCGGCCGCCAGCGCGGGCGCGGCCGCGAGGTCGGCGACGGCGGCGACGCCGTGGCTCTCCTCGGCCGCGGCCACCCTGGCGGCGGCGAGGAACCGGTAGGTCCACTCCTGGGCGAGCTTGCGGGTCTCGCAGAAGTGGATGGGCACCTGGGGCCAGCGCACCTGGCACTCGGCGAGCCCCTCGAGCACCACGGCGGGGCGCACGTGGGTGAGCCCGAGGAGGCGCGAGTAGCGCTCCTCGACGACGACCGCTGCGCGGGGGACGGCGGCCAGCTCGGCGAGCTGGTACCTGAGCTTGCCGCTGGTGAGCGAGCCGACGAGGTCGTCCAGGCTCTTGCGTTCCACGGTGGCGACCAGGGCGCCGTCGCGCTCGATGCCGTAGTCGCCGGCGACGAGAGCGGCCTTGCGGGTCGTGGCCTGCTGCTCGCCGAAGCCCCAGGCGTAGCGCTCGTGGGTGTCGACGACGATCTCGACGTCGCGCTGGCCGCTGGCGCGCGTGCGCGGCACCGATCCGGCGGGGCGGGCCTGCTTCGTCGTCCGCGCCGACTGCCAGAAGATCGCCTGCCGCCCGCCCTTCACGGTCGTCATCACGAGCTGGCTGCGGTTCTCGCGGCCGCGGTCGAGCACGAGGTCGATCGAGGCCCCGCGGCGCACGCAGCTGCGCACGGGCACGCGCTCGACGACCTCGGCGTCGTCCGGCCAGTCGTCGACGCGGTGGCAGTAGATCTTGGCGGTGCGCGGCCAGGTGTCGCGGGCCTTGAGGATCACCGCCCGGTCGTCGAGCGGGATGCGCAGCAGGTAGGGCAGCGTCGAGTCACCGTCGGGGTTGCGGGCGATGAGGAAGTCCTCCGGCACGAGGGTCAGGCTACGGTGCGGGGGTGCCGACGACGTCCCGCCTTGCGGTCGCGGCGCCGAGCGAGGTCGCGGCCGACGCCGCCGAGCGCGTCGCGCTGGCCGGTGGCAACGCGGTCGACGCCGCCGTGGCCGCGGCACTGGTCGCGATGGTCAACGAGGTCGGCATCGTCTCGCTCAGCTCGGGCGGGTTCGTCACCGTGCAGCCGGCCGACGGCGACGCGTACACCGTCGACGGCTGGATGGACGTGCCCGGGCGTGGCCTCACCGATGAGCAGCGCGCGGCCAGTCGCACGTGGGACGTCTTCACCGAGTACGGCGGCGGCGTCGACGTGACGATCGGCCCGGGGTCGGTGGCCGTGCACGGGTCGGTCGTGGCGCTCGGCGAGGCCCACGCTCGTTCCGGTCGACTCCCGTGGCGCGAGGTCGTGGCGCCGGCCGTCGAGGTCGCGCGGCACGGCTTCGCCCTCGGCTCTGCCTCGCGCTACTACCTCGACTTCGTCAGACATGATGTCTTCGGCTGGGACGACGCCAGCCGGGCCGTTCTTACCGATGCCGACGGCCGGCTCACCACGGCACCGGCCGTGGTCGACGGGCTCGCGCGCTCGCTCGAGGCGATCGCCGACGACCCCGCCGCCATGCACACCGGCGACCTGGCCGCGGCGATCAGCGCCGACGTCCTCGACCGGGGCGGGCTCCTCGGCGAGGCCGACCTGGCTGCCTACCGCCCTGTGGTCCGGCCCGCTCTCTCGTCGCGCACGGGTGCCTGGGCGTTGGCCACGACGCCACCGCCGTCGGTCGGCGGCGTCGTCGTCACCGCCATGCTGCGGCGCCTGGCCGGCTGGAGGCCGGACGCACCCGGTGCCGACGAGCGTCTCGTCGCCGCGCAGCGCGACGTGCTCGGGCACCGCCTCGAGGTGCTCGACCACAGCCGCGACCTCGAGGCCGACGCCGCCGCCTACCTACAGGTCAGCGAGTCGGGCTCGACCGCACACGTCTCCACCGTCGACGCCGACGGCCTCGGTTGCTCGGTCACGGTGTCGTCCGGATACGGGTCGGGCATGATCGCCCGCGGCACCGGCATCTGGCTCAACAACTGCCTCGGCGAGCAGGAGCTCAACCCGCGCGGCCTGCACGGCTCGCCGCCCGGCACCCGACTCCTGTCCAACATGGCTCCCACCGTGGCCCGCCACGACGACGGCTCGACCCTCGCCATCGGCTCACCCGGCGCCGACCGCATCACGACCGCCATCACCCAGGTGCTGGCCCGCTTCGTGGCCGGCACCCCGCTGCAGGACGCCGTCGACCACCCGCGGTTCCACGTGCACCGCGCAGGCCGGCCCGACGAGGTCGTGCGCGCCGAGACCGATCCGACGATGTACTTCGGCGGCGTCGGTGCCGTGCTGGCCCGTGCCGACGGGCGGCTCGTCGCGGCGGCCGACCCGCGGCGCGAGGGCGCCGTGCGCGTCACCTAGGCGGTCGGCTCGGGTCGCGCGGGCGGTAGGTGAGCCACCGTTTCGCCCCACTCCAGGCCTCGAGATGGTGGCTCACGCACCGCTCCGCACAGGTGACCGGGAGCGACGGCGACTCACCCGTCGACGGCGCGGACGGCGAGCGCGACCAGGTCGTCACCGGTGTGGCCCGGCCACCCGTGCACGACCTCGCGCCACGACGACGGGACTGCGCTCGCGCCCCACTGGGCCCCCACGAGCGCGCCGGTGATGGCGGCCACGGTGTCGGTGTCGTTGCCGACGCGCACGGCGGCGTGCAGCGCCTCCTCCAGCCCGTCGGTGGCGGCAACCGCGGCGACCGCGGCCTGCAGGGCGGTGACGGTGAAGCCGTTGGGGTTGAACCGCGAGGCCGGCCCGGCCTCGGCCTCGTCGAGCCACGCCTGCCACGGGGGCCGGCGGGCGTCGTCCAGCAGGTCGAGACCGGCACGGACGTCGAGCCTTCCGTCGACCACCGCGACCCGGATCGCCTCGCACCACAGCACGCACGACTCGGTGGCCAGCGGGTCGACGTGGGTCAGGGCCGCCACCCGCCGGGCCGCGAGCGCGAGCCGGTCGCGGTCGTCGAGGTGCGCGAGCGCCACGGGGCCGGTGCGCATGAGCGCGCCGTTGCCGGCCGAGTGCGTGGCGGTCTGCGCGAACGCCGTCGCCTCCGCCGTCATCACCGCGGCCGGGCGTCCGCCGGCTGTGTCAAGCCGGCGCCGCGTCGCGCCGAGCACAGCGCTCGTCTGGAGCCCGATGTCGGGAGGGCCGTGGTCGAACCACCGCAGGAAGCCGAGCGCCACCTCGTCGAGGGCGTCGTCGTCGGTGAGGTCGACCCGAGTGGCGACGACCTGCGAGATCGCCGTCGCCATCGAGGTGTCGTCGCTCCACTCCCCCGGCGCGAACGGCCCGAGCCCGCGCCCTTCATCTCCGCGAGCTCACCTGGACCGGGCGGCACCGCGAACTCGTAGGGCACGCCGAGCACGTCTCCGCAGGCGCTCGCGAGAAGCGCTCCGGCGGCGCGGTCGGTGCGGGTGTCGGACGTCATCACGAGGTCACCCTAGGCAGGTCGGCGCAGACCTCCGCGACCTCAGCGGCCAGGACGGCGGGCGGTCAGCGGCTCGTGCGCCGCCGTGACGCGAGATCGATGACGACGCCCGGGGGCGTCGTCGCGTCGGCTCGCGCTCGGGTCGACGGCCCCGGGCCGGCGCTGCGCGTGGGCGGCTCCTCGTCGTCCCCGAGCCGCAGCACCTGCTCGTTGACCCGGTTGGCCTTCGCCTTGACCGCGAACATCCGCCGGTCGTGACGGCGACGCCCGACGACCGCGCCGCTGACGACGTGGTCGTAGGTGAAGGCGCCGAACAGCTCGGGCAGCCGGCCGCGGGTCTCGGCACCCCGGGCGAGGAAGTGCCTCACCAGGTAGCGCAGCCACGCGGTCGGCTCGTCGAAGTCCGGGTCACCGTCCCAGACGATGCTCTCGCCGTCGGCGCTCGGGATCCACCGGCACCACAGGCTCGGCAGCCCCGGCCCGGGCCGGTTGACGTCGGCCGTCGTGTCGGCCTCTCCGGGCTGGTTCTGCAGCCGGTAGGGGCCACGGAGCGCGTCCCAGTGCCGGTGCTCCGCCCAGTCGAGCAGGTAGTCGATCTCGCCGTCGTTCATCGCAGGTCGGACGTCGAAGTGTCCGATGAAGTCGGTCTCGTCCATCGCGTCCTCCCGGTCTGCCTCCACTGACAGGGTTGCCCGGGTGGGGTGTCCAGAACAACGCCTGATCGAGATCTGTGGAGAACTCCCGGTGCCGGCGCACCGGTTCATAGCTCCATCGGCTCGGTCGCCAGCTCGGTCGGTGCGACGACGCCGGCGGGCACCGTTCCCTGACTCACGAAGCCTGGTCGAGGGTTGTGTGCCTCGTACCGACAGCCAGATCGTGCTCAGGCACACGACTCGCTCAGACGCCGCCCGACTCCGCCGACGCCGAGTGCGACTAGGCCGACGAAGCCCCGGAGCTCTCGATGGAGCCCCGGGGCTTGGTCAGGTCGGACGATTCACCGCGACGCCGGAGCGCCGCCTCTTGATCAGCTGCAGCCGCTCGTGGAGCCACAGCCCTCACACACGTAGCACGAGCCGGCGGGACGCATCTTGGTGCCGCAGGTCATGCAGAGCGGGGAGTCGACGGCGGTGCCGGTGAGCTGCTCGAGCAGCTCGGCGCTGGTGTGGGCGCGCTTGGCGGGCTCGGCGGGGACCTCGCGGCTGTTGGAGCCCTCGGTGTCCTTGGTCTCGACGACGGAGCCCTCGACGATGGGGGCGACGTGCTTCGGGGTGGCCTTCAGCTCGACGCCGGACTCGATGAGCTCGGAGGCGTTGCCGGTCTCCTCGGTGGGCAGCTCGTAGGAGCCGGTCTCGAGGTGGCGCTGGCGCTCCTCGGCGGAGTAGATGCCGAGCATCGAGCGGGAGTCGAAGTCGAGGTAGTCGAGCGCCAGCCGGCGGAACACATAGTCCATCAGCGACTGCGACATGCGGACGTCGGGGTCGTCGGTGAGGCCGGCCGGCTCGAAGCGCAGGTTGGTGAACTTCGAGACGTAGGTCTCGAGCGGGACGCCGTACTGCAGGCCGATGGAGACCGCGATCGAGAAGGCGTCCATGACGCCGGCGAGCGTGGAGCCCTGCTTGCCGAGCTTGAGGAACACCTCGCCGAGCTCGCCGTCGTCGTGGGCGCCGGAGGTCATGTAGCCCTCGGCACCGCCGACGGTGAACGACGTCGTGCGCGAGACGCGGGACTTGGGCAGGCGCTTGCGGGTCGGGGCGTAGACGATCTTCTCGACGACCTTCTCGACCGTCTCGGTCGGAGCCGAGGCGGCGTCGTCCTTCTTCTCGGCCTTGCCGTCGGAGAGGGGCTGGCCGACCTTGCAGTTGTCGCGGTAGACCGCGGTGGCCTTGAGGCCGAGCTTCCACGACTGCAGGTAGACGTCCTCGATCTCCTCGACCGTGGCGGTCTCGGGCAGGTTGACCGTCTTGGAGATGGCGCCGGACAGGAACGGCTGGCACGCGGCCATCATGCGGACGTGACCCATGGGCTTGAGGGCCCGGGCGCCCATGGCGGTGTCGAAGACCTCGTAGTGCTCGGTGCGCAGACCGGGGGCGTCGATGACGTGGCCCTTGTCGGAGATGTAGGCGACGATCGCCTCGACCTGCTCGGGCTGGTAGCCGAGCTTCTTCAGGGCCCGCGGGATGGTCTGGTTGACGATCTGCATCGAGCCGCCGCCGACGAGCTTCTTGAACTTCACCAGCGAGAAGTCGGGCTCGATGCCGGTGGTGTCGCAGTCCATCATGAAGCCGATGGTGCCGGTGGGTGCGAGCACCGAGGCCTGGGCGTTGCGGAAGCCGTGCTGCTTGCCGAGCTCGACGACGTCGGCCCAGGCCTGCGTGGCCAGCTTGTGCGTGGCGGAGTCGGCGATGGCCAGGGTGCGCACGGTGTCGTTGGCCGCCTGGTGCTTGCGCATCACGCGCTGGTGGGCCTCGGCGTTGCGGGCGTAGCCGGCGTAGGGACCGACGATCTCGGCGAGCTCGGCCGAGCGCTTGTAGGACTGGCCGGTCATCAGCGAGGTGATGGTCGCCGCCATCGCGCGGCCGCCGTCGGAGTCGTAGCCCAGGCCCATCGCCATCAGCAGCGCGCCGAGGTTGGCGTAGCCGATGCCGAGCTGGCGGTAGTTGCGGGTGGTCTCGCCGATGGGCTCGGTCGGGAAGTCGGCGAAGCAGATCGAGATGTCCATCGCGGTGATGATGAACTCGACGGCCTTGGCGAACAGGGGGGCGTCGAAGGTGTCGTCGTCCTTGAGGAACTTCAGCAGGTTGAGCGAGGCGAGGTTGCACGAGGAGTTGTCGAGCGACATGTACTCCGAGCACGGGTTGGACGCCGTGATGCGGCCGGTCTCGGGGTTGGTGTGCCAGTCGTTGATCGTGTCGTCGTACTGCAGGCCCGGGTCGGCGCACTCCCAGGCGGCCTTGCTGATCTTGCGGAACAGGTCGCGGGCGTCGACGCGCTCGATCTCCTCGCCGTTCTTGCGGCCGCGGAGGGCGAAGTCGGTGCCGTCCTCGACGGCGCGCATGAACTCGTCGGAGACACGGACCGAGTTGTTGGCGTTCTGGTACTGCACCGAGGTGATGTCGGCGCCGCCGAGGTCCATGTCGAAGCCGGCGTCGCGCAGGGCGCGGATCTTGTCCTCCTCGCGCGCCTTGGTCTCGACGAACTCGACGATGTCGGGGTGGTCGACGTCGAGCACGACCATCTTGGCCGCTCGACGCGTGGCGCCGCCGGACTTGATGGTGCCGGCCGAGGCGTCGGCGCCGCGCATGAACGAGACCGGGCCGGAGGCCGTGCCGCCCGAGGAGAGGAGCTCCTTCGAGGAGCGGATGCGCGACAGGTTGAGACCCGCGCCCGAGCCGCCCTTGAAGATGAAGCCCTCCTCCTTGTACCAGTTGAGGATCGAGTCCATCGAGTCGTCGACCGAGAGGATGAAGCAGGCCGAGACCTGCTGCGGCGACTGGGTGCCCACGTTGAACCAGACGGGGCTGTTGAACGAGAAGTACTGGTGGAGCAGGAGCCAGGTGAGCTCGTGCTCGAAGACCTCGGAGTCGGCGACCGTGGCGAAGTAGCCGTGCTCGAGGCCGGCCTTGGTGTAGGTCACCACGATGCGGTCGATGAGCTGGCGCAGGCTCCACTCGCGGGCGTCGGTGCCGACGGCGCCGCGGAAGTACTTCGTCGTCACGATGGTGGAGGCGTTGAGCGACCAGAAGTCGGGGTACTCGACGCCGCGCTGCTCGAAGACCGACGCGCCGGTCTTCCAGTTCGTCTGGACGACGTCGCGACGCTCCCACGTGACCTCGTCGTAGGGGTGCACGCCGGGAGTGCTGAAGACCCGGGAGATGGTGAGTCCCTTGCCGGTACCGCCCTCGGTCTGGCTGGCGGAGCTGGCGGTCTCGGTCATGGTCTTCTCCTCTGGGTCCGCGGGCGCGGTGGTGGGTGCTGGGTCTATGCAAGCGGTCGCCACCGACACAACGTCGCGGGGACGACGGGCGCCGGCACGGTGGGTCGCGCAGCATGGTGGGGGTGCGGGGGGTGGTGGAACGAGGTGGTGCGCCCGGCAGGCAGCTTCCCCACTACCTGCCGGGCGGTCTGGGGTCAGCCGGTGGGCTGAGGGAGACGCGGCTCGGCAGGCTCGACCAGCGCGTGGTCGGCGTGCATCGAGGCGATCTCCTTGATGAAGTCGTCGGCCGACTCGAACGCGCGGTAGACGCTGGCGAAGCGGAGGTAGGCGACCTCGTCGAGGGCCCGGAGCGGGCCGAGGATGGCCAGGCCGACCTCGTGGGCCTCGATCTCGGCGGCGCCGGTGAGGCGCAGCGCGTCCTCGACCTCCTGGCCGAGGCAGGCCAGCTGCGCGTCGGTGACCGGGCGGCCCTTGCAGGCCTTGCGGACGCCGGCCACGGCCTTGTCGCGCGTGAACGGCTCGCTGGCGCCCGAGCGCTTGAGCACCGTGAGCTGCATGAGCTCGACCGTGGTGAAGCGGCGCTCGCAGGCGGCGCAGGTGCGCCGTCGTCGGATGGAGCCGCCGTCGTCGGCGACGCGGGAGTCGATCACCTTCGTGTCGGTGCCACGGCAGTAGGGACAGTGCACGAAGATGCTCCTCTCGGTCGTCGTCGGGGCGCGGCTCGCAGACCCGGAGGGGCCTGTGGATATCTGGCGATGTCCTGGGGAGAACACCGGACGAGGTGTGGGTCTTCCGCGATCTGGTGTGAACTAGATGTGGATAACTACACCGTTGTAAGTACTAGATGTTGTGGTGACAGTACGCCGTCGGCACAACGGTGCGCAAGCCGAACCGGCGATTGCGTGCGGTCACTTCTGACGGGGCGGCAAACCCGCAGGTCAGGGGCCCGGGTCAGGTCGCGGAACGGCGTGTCGGACCGGCGATCTCGGCCAGGTCGCGCCACCACGAGAGCCGGTTCGGGCGGCCGTCGTAGTCGTGTCGGCGGTTCGCGCCGCTCACCCCCGGCAGCACGAAGACCTGCGCCTCGGCGACGTAGAGATCGGCCGGTCCGAGCGACCCCGGACGACGCGCGCCGAGCGCCCGCGCCGCCTCCTGGGCGACCGTCTTCGACGTGAACGCCAGCCAGTCCGGCTGCCACACCGCTACCTTCTGGGCGAGCGCGTCGATCTCGACCCACCGCGGGTCCCGGTGGCCCACGAGGTCGGTGAGGCCCAGACCGAGCCCGGCCACGAGGTGGTCCTCGTCGGGACGCAGCAGCCGGGGCGACAGCCCGCTCAGGTGCAGCGACTCCCAGAAGCTGTTGCCGGGTGTCTCGTAGTAGTGGTCGCGCTCGCGCGTGCTGTCGGCGCCCGCGAGCCCGCAGAACACGACGCGGGGCTCGGGGCCGACGATGTCGGGCAGCACCTGCACGGCGTCCAGCCTCGCGCGCCGGAGCCGGACGACGCCCACCCCCTCAGGTGGGGCCGGGCCGCGGTGCGCGCACCAGACTCACCTGCGTGGGTGAGCTGACCGACCTCCGCGGCGCGCTCGGGCTGGCCGTCATCGTCGGCCTCGCGTGGGCCCCGTCGAAGGACCGCCGCGGCGTCGCCTGGCGCACCGTCTCGGTGGCCCTGCTGCTCCAGGTCGGGTTCGCGGTGCTGGTGCTGCGATGGGGGCCGGGCGAGCGCGCGCTCGGCTGGGTCTCCGACCGCGTCGAGTCGCTGATCGGCTACGCCAACGAGGGCACCGCCTTCGTCTTCGGCCCGCTGCTCGACGTCGGCGGCGAGAACCAGACGATCTTCGCGCTGCAGGTGCTGCCGGTGATCATCTTCCTCGGCGCGCTCATCGGCCTGCTGTACTACCTGCGCGTCGTCCAGTGGACGACGTACCTGGTCGGCGGGGCGCTCTCGCGGGTGCTCGGCGTCGGCAAGGTCGAGTCGCTCTATGCCGGGACCGTCGTCTTCCTGGGGATGAGCGAGGCCCCGCTGATGGTGCAGGGCTACCTCGTCCGGCTGCGGCGGGGCCAGCTGTTCACCGTGATGACCGCGGGCTTCGCGGCCGCGGCGGGCTCGACCCTGGTCGGCTACTCGTTGCTCGGCGCGCCGCTGGAGTACCTGCTGGCGGCCACGGTGATGAACGCGCCGGCCTCCCTGCTGGTGGCCAAGCTGATGTGGCCCGACGGCGTCGTCGAGGACGACGAACCCGAGATCGATCAGGACGCCGACGCCCTCGACGTGCGCGAGGTGCGCGACGAGGAGTCCGCGAACGTGATCGACGCCCTTGGCCGTGGCGCGATGGCCGGCGGCCGGATCGCCATCACGGTGGGCGCGCTGCTCATCGCCTTCGCGGCCGTGATCGCTCTCGCCAACGGCATCCTCGGCGGGGTCGGCGGCTGGTGGGGCGACGACGACCTCACCTTCGAGCAGCTGCTCGGCTGGGCGCTCGCGCCGGTGGCCTGGTTGCTCGGCGTGCCGTGGTCGGAGGCGGTCGACGCCGGGTCGTGGATCGGGCAGAAGACCGTGCTCAACGAGTTCGTCGCCTACGCCGACTTCGGGCCGCAGGTCGGCGACGTCTCGCCGGTCACGGTGGCCGTGGTGACCTTCGCGCTGGCCGGCTTCGCGAACTTCTCCTCGATCGCGATCCAGATCGGGGCGCTCGGCAGCCTGGTGCCGCAGCGTCGTGCCGAGATCGCGCGGCTCGGGCTGCGCGCCCTGCTGGCCGGCAGCCTGGCCAACCTGGCCAACGCCGCGGTGGCGGGCGTGGTCGTCGGGTTCTGATCCGGCCCAGACCGCCATCAGGAACAATGAGGTGGTGGCCCAGGGAAAGCGCGCCGGTGCGCGGCAGAAGCGACGGTTCCGACCGGTGCTCCTGGCGCTCGCCCTCGGCGTCACCGGCTCGCTGGTCGCGTGGGGCTACCTGGTCTGGGCCGCGATCGACTTCGGCAGCGACGCCCGGTCCGGCGACGACCGCGCCTGGGGCTTCCTGGGCCTGGCCGGGGCCGGCGCCGTCGCCTGCCTGTTCCTCGCCCTCGTCCTCGTCGCCCGGATCACCCGGGCGCTCGGCATCACCCAGGCACCACCGTCGCGGCAGCCCTCGTCGTCGGCCTCGTCGTCGACGTCGCCCCCGTCGACGCCCGGCGGACGACGCGCGTCGCGCTGAGCCCGCGGCGCCGGGAGTTTCACCGAAACGCGTGACCTCGCGGCCACCCCGTTCTAGGGTCGGCCCAACCACGGCGAGGTGAGCGCATGAGCACGAAGTACGACGTCCGCGTGACCGAGGCGACCGCCTCCGCCACGACGTTCACGACGATCTGCTCGTGCTCGTGCGGCTGGCAGGGCCGGGCCGAGGCCGACCGCGAGCCGGTCGCGCTCGCCGAGGCCGCTCGCGAGCGGGTCGATCACCTGCTCGAGGCCCACCCGAAGCAGGCTCCGTCGGCGTTCTTCCGCCCCCGGGCGGCGGCCCGCTACCGCCACCCGCGCTCGGTGAGCGTCGCCACCCAGCACGGCCGGCGCTGGTCGCGCTACGCCGCCTGCGCGTGCGGCTGGACGGCGACCGTGCGGGCCGGCTCACCGGCGGGCGCCGCGCGGGTCGCTCGGGCCCGTCACGGCGAGCACGTGCAGCTGCAGACCGGCCGGACGCCGTGGCGTGACTACCTCGTGATGGTGTTCGTCGTGCTGGTCGTCGCGGGCGTGCTGGCCGGGCTCGCCATCGTGGCCGTCTCGGCCGCCGGGGGTGACCCGACCGACGTCGGGAATCTCCAGGACCTGCTGGGCTGACGCGCGCCTCGCGCGGCCCGACAACACCGGAAGGGCTACCGGGCGCGCGAGCTGTCTTCCCTCAGCTCTGCGCCCGGTAGCCCTCGGTGGGGTTCGCCCGTCGGGGTCGAGGCGACGGGCGAAGTCTGCGGTTCAGCTGGCCGGGACCTCGAGCTCCTGGCCGGCCTGGAGCACCTTGGTGTCGAGACCGTTGAGGTCGACGAGGTGCTCGAGGGTGTCGCGGACGTCGTCGCCGTCGGAGACGCTGGAGGCGATGCTCCACAGCGTCTGGCCCGGCTCGACGACGATCGTGGTGGTCTGCTCGGCCTCGCTGGTGGCCATCGAGCCGCTCGCGAGGGCGACACCGACGGCGATGACGGCGAGGAAGGCGAGCACGAAGACCACCAGGCGGCCGCGTCGGGTCAGACGGTAGACCGGGACGTGGGTGGGGTGGACGGTGCTCATGGTGATGCCTCCTGGGGAAGTGGTGCGTTCTTCGCTGGACCAGGTCTAGGGGCTACCCCCGACACAATCAGCGGAGTTCGAACACATGAGCGAGACTAGATCAGGTGTTCGAACGGACGCAACCCTCAGGCGAACATTTGTTCTAACGGGACGCCGACGGCCCGACCGGACGGTCGGGTGAGCGCGCGAGGCGACCTACAGGTAGAGCCCGGCGGCCTCGTCGCCGAGACGGTCGGCGGCCACGGCGTGCACGTCGCGCTCGCGCATGACGACGTAGGTCTCGCCGTTGACCTCGACCTCGGCCTTGTCGTCGGGGTCGAACAGCACGCGGTCGCCCACCTCGACGGCGCGCGCGTGCGGCCCGACGGCGGCGACGCGGGCCCAGGCGAGGCGACGGGCGCCCATGGCCGCGGTGGCCGGGATGACGATGCCGCCGCTGGAGCGGCGCTCGCCGGCGTCGGCGTCGACCTCGCACAGGACGCGGTCGTGCAGCATCTTGATCGGCTGCTTGTCAGCCATGCGACGTCCTGCCGCTCAGTCGGTGCGGGTCAGGCGGCGCAGCACGAGGATCACCACGACGGTGCCGACGACGCCACCCACGGTCTTGAGGATGTTGTCGGTGCGCGGCTCGCCGGTCTCGGCGTCGACGTAGTGGCCCTTGATGGCGGCCACCTCGCGCCCGACGATCGTCTTGGGGTTCGACCGGTGGAGCAGCTGGTCGATCGTGGCCGCCAGTCGCTCGCGGGTCTCCTCGATCTCGCGCTCGAGGTCGGACAGCTCGTTGGTCACCGGGGCAGGGTATCGGACCGGATGGAGGTCGGGTCGAAGCCCCAGGGCAGCTCGAGCCGGTGGGCCCGCATCAGGGCGTCGTCGGTGAGCACGTCGTAGGTGCGTCCGTCAGCCACCACGTGCCCGTCGCCGAGCACGACCGAGCGCGGGCACAGCTCGAGCGCGAACGGCAGGTCGTGGGTGACCATGAGCACCGTGACGTCGAGCGAGCGCAGGATGTCGGCGAGCTCGCGCCGCGAGGCGGGGTCGAGGTTGGAGGTCGGCTCGTCGAGCACCAGCACCTCCGGCTCCATCGCCAGCACGGTGGCCACGGCGACCCGGCGTCGCTGACCGAACGAGAGGTGGTGCGGCGGCCGGTCGGCGAGCTCGGCCATGCCGACCTGCTCGAGCGCCGCCATGACCCGGGCCTCGAGCGCCGGCCCGCGCAGGCCGAGATTGGCCGGGCCGAACCCGACGTCGGCGCGCACGGAGCCCATGAAGAGCTGGTCGTCGGGGTCCTGGAAGACGATGCCGACCCGGCGGCGCACCTCGGCGAGGTGCTGCTTGCCGACCGGCAGCCCGCTCACCGACACGGTGCCGCGCCCGGCGGTGAGGATGCCGTTGAGGTGCAGCACGAGGGTCGTCTTGCCGGCACCGTTGGGCCCGAGCAGCGCGACCCGCTCGCCGGCGTGCACCTGCAGGTCGACGCCGAACAGCGCCTGGTGCCCGTCGGGGTAGGCGTAGGCGAGGCCCCGGACGTCGAGCACGGGCGCCCCGGGCGGCACGGGCCGGTCCGGCGTGGTCACTCGGGCAGCCGCCCGGTGTAGCCGCGCGACAGCATCGCGAGGTGCACGCGCTCGCCCCGCTCGAACGAGCGGATGAACAGGGCACCGAACGAGCGCGCCAGCACCGGCCAGTGCGTGGGGTTGCGGGCCGAGAACCCCCGCGACTCACGGGCGATCCGCATGCGTCGCAGCTCGTCGGTGACCACCTCGAGGTAGCGGATCATGAAGCCCATGATCTGCACGAGCAGGTCGGGCACGCGCAGCCGCGTGAGACCGCGCAGCAGCTCCTGCGCCGTGGTGGTGGCGGCGAGGGTCAGGCCGGCGACGACGCCGAGGGTCACGGTGACCAGCAGCTTGGCGCCGGCGTGCAGTCCGGACTCGCTGACCGTGAGGCCGAGGAACGTGGTGTCGGGGCCGTGGGCGATGAACGGCAGCAGCAGCGCGAAGACGACGAACGGCGTCTCGACGACCATCCGGCGCGCGAGGTAGCCGAGCGGCACCCGGCTCACCAGCACGACCCCGAGCAGGGCCACGGCGTAGCCGCTCAGCCACCAGCCGAGCGGGGTGGCGACCACGGCCAGCATGAACAGCACCAGCGCGACCACCTTGAGGTGCGCGGGCGCGCGGTGCACCGGCGAGTGACCGTGCCAGTGCAGCTGGTGGCCGTGGGCGGCACCCACGACGTCAGGCGTCCTGGGTCTCGCGGGCGTCGTCCGGCGTCGGACGGCGGCGCAGGGCCAGGGTCAGCCCGGTGCCGGCAGCCAGGACGACGAGTACCCCGACCACGCCGGCGAACCCGCCGCTGAGCCGGTCGTCGTCGTCGACGAAGCTCGCGCCGTAGCCGGCGAAGGGGCTGTCGGCCGCGCCGTGGTCGGTCTCGGTGTCGGCGAAGCCGTGGTCCTCGGAGACCTTCGTGAGGCCGTCGGGGGTGCTGGCGGCGTAGAAGCTCACGACGCCGGCGAGCACGAGCGAGACGAGCAGGATGCCGACGGCGACGGCGCGGGTGGAGACGTTCTTCATGCGCCCGCCCCCGCCGTGCGGACCTCGAGCTCGCGTGCGGCGAGCACCGGCCGCGCACCGTGCACCAGGTCGGGCCGGACGGCGATCACGCTGCCGACCGCGAGGAAGGTGATGACGCCCTCGCCGATGCCGATGAGCACGTGGACGCCGACCATCGCGCCGGTGAGCGTGCCGAGCGGGACGTCGGCCGTGCCGCCGACGGCGTACAGGCTAACGAAGACGAGCGAGGCGACCGGCACGCTGACGAACGCGCCGAGTCCGGCCGCGACGGGCACCATCGCCGTCGTCTTCGGCAGCACCGCCTGCAGGGCCCGGAAGACGCCCCAGCCGACGGCGACGGTGGTGACGCCCATGAGCACGATGTTGGTGCCGAGCGCGGTGATGCCGCCGTCGGCGAACAGCAGCGCCTGCACGATGAACACGACGCTGGTGGCGAGCACCCCGGTCCAGGGACCGACGAGCACCGCGGCGATCGCGCCGCCCATGAGGTGGCCGCTGGTGCCCCCGGCGACGGGGAAGTTCAGCATCTGCGTGGCGAAGACGAAGGCTGCCACGAGCCCGGCGAGCGGGGCCGTGCGGTCGTCGAGCTCGGCGCGCGCCTTGCGCAGCGACACCCCGACGGCGGCGACGGCGACGACACCGGTCGCGATCGACGTCGGTGCGTCGAGGAATCCGTCGGGTACGTGCATGGGGCGGGCCTCGCGCTCAGTAGGTTGACTGCGCCGGGACGGGCCCGACCGACTCAGTATGTTCCTGCAAGTCTGTCGCAACAACTGCCCACCCGGAACTGCCGACCCCGCCCCCGGACAGGAGCCCCCGATGAGCACCCGCCTCTCCCCCGGCGACACCGCCCCCGCCTTCACCCTCACCGACGACACCGGAGCCCAGGTGTCGCTGTCCGACCTCACCGCCGGCGGGCAGCGGGTCGTCGTCTACTTCTACCCGGCCGCAATGACGCCCGGCTGCACCAAGCAGGCCTGCGACTTCAGCGACTCGCTCGACTCGCTGCGCGCCGCCGGCCTCGAGGTGGTGGGCATCTCCCCCGACAAGCCGGAGAAGCTCGCGACGTTCCGCGAGAAGGACGGCCTGACGATCCGCCTGCTCTCCGACCCGAAGAAGGCCGTGCTGCGCGAGTGGGGCGCGTTCGGGGAGAAGAAGCTCTACGGCAAGGTCGTCGAGGGCGTCATCCGCTCGACCTTCGTGGTCGACGGCGACGGCCGGATCGAGGTCGCGCAGTACAACGTGAAGGCCACCGGTCACGTCGCCAAGCTGCGGCGCGACCTCGGGCTCGACTGAGGTCCCGAACCGCTCGACCACCGGGGCTGGGATGATGGCCCCGAGCCGGAGTGGTGGAACTGGCAGACACGCAGGTTTTAGGTACCTGTGCCCTAGGGCGTAGGGGTTCGAGTCCCCTCTCCGGCACCCTGACCGCCATACTTGGGGCGTGAGTGACCAGAGCCCGTGGGGCGCACCTCCGCCCAGCACCCCCTACGGGCCGCCGCAGCCTCCCCCGCAGCAGCCCCTGACGCCCTACCCCCAGTCCGGCGGCGGCGGCTACGGCCCGCCCAGCCCGTACGGGTCCTCCGGCGGCCCGGGCGACCGGCCGCCGCGGAAGAAGACCGGGTTGATCATCGGCATCGTGCTCGCCGTGGTCGTGGTCGTGGCGGCGTTCGTCGTCACCATCGTGGTCACCTCCGGCGGCGACGACGACCCCGACGAGGCGGGCACCAGCGAGACCGGCAGCCCGACCGACGACCCGTCGTCCGACCCGACCGCGAGTGAGCCGACCTCCGACCCCACCTCCGACCCCACCTCCGACCCGACCGACGAGCCGACCGGCCCGCAGGAGGGCACGTTCGTGGGCGAGGGCTACCAGCTCGACATCCCCACCGGGTGGGCCGACGTCACCGCCGAGGCCGCCGACATCCCCAACGCCCAGTACGTCGACGCGATCATCGTGCTCGGCTCGTCGCTCGAGCTGTCCCAGAGCAACGTGATCATCGAGGCCCTGAGCGCCGGCGCCGCCGACGAGCCCGGCGACCTCGAGAACCTCTGGAAGCGCAACCTCGCCAGCTCCGACAACCCGACGATCACCGACAACGACGGCACCACCATCGACGGCGAGCGCGCGATCGGCGTCACGATCGACGGCCGCACCAACGCGGGCGGCATCGCGATCACCCAGCTGTGCTACCTCGTGCTGCACGACGGACGGCAGTACTCCATCGGGCTCACGTTCCCGAAGGAGAACGACGACGTCTCCCAGAGCGACTTCGAGGCGATGCTGTCGAGCTGGACCTGGACGTCGTAGCGGGTCCTGACGGGCTCAGGCGAGCAGGCCCGGCAGGTCGGGGGCGAGGGCCCGCAACGCCAGCCCGCGGTGGCTGATCGCGTCCTTCTCGGCGCGGTCGAGCTCGGCCGTGGTCACCCCGGGGCGGGCGTCGGCGACGAACAGCACGTCGTAGCCGAAGCCGCCGTCGCCGCGCACCTCGCGGATCACGGTGCCGGGCATCCGCCCCTCGACGACGTGCTCGCGACCGTCGGGGCGGACGACGGCGATCGCGCACGTGAAGTGCGCCGTGCGCCGCTCGTCGGGGACGTCGGCGAGCTGGTCGAGCAGCAGCCGGTTGTTGCGGGCGTCGTCCTTCGGCGGGCCCGACCAGCGGGCCGAGAGGACGCCGGGCATGCCGTTGAGCGCGTCGACGCACAGGCCGCTGTCGTCGGCGATGGTCGGCAGACCGGTGGCCGCCGCGCCGGCGCGGGCCTTGAGCAGCGCGTTGCCCTCGAAGGTCGGGGCGTCCTCGACGGGTTCGGGGTAGTCGTCGACGTCGTCGAGGCCGAGCACCCGGACGCCGGGCACGTGCTCGGCGAGGATGCGCTCCATCTCGGCGATCTTCTTGGCGTTGCGCGACGCCAGGTGGAGGTCGGGCACGCTCAGGCTCCCAGCGCGACCCGCTGCAGCTCGGTCAGGTCGGCGCAGCCCTTCTCGGCGAGGGTGAGCAGCGCGTCGAGCTCACGGCGGTCGAAGGCCGCGCCCTCGGCGGTGCCCTGCACCTCGACGTAGGAGCCGGCGCCGGTCATCACGACGTTCATGTCGGTCTCGGCGCGGACGTCCTCGACGTAGGGCAGGTCGAGGCGCGGGGCGCCGTCGATGATGCCGACCGAGACGGCGGCGACCGAGCCGGTGAGCGCGCCCGAGACGCCCAGCGAGGCACAGGCGTCGACGAGGGCGACGTAGGCGCCGGTGATGGCCGCGGTGCGGGTGCCGCCGTCGGCCTGGAGCACGTCGCAGTCGAGCTGGATGGTGTTCTCGCCCATGGCCTCGTAGTCGATGACGGCGCGCAGCGAGCGGCCGATGAGGCGGCTGATCTCGTGGGTGCGACCGCCGATGCGGCCCTTGACCGACTCGCGGTCGGAACGGGTGTGGGTGGAGGCCGGCAGCATCGAGTACTCGGCCGTCACCCAGCCGAGGCCGGAGCCCTTGCGCCACCGCGGCACGCCCTCGGACGCCGACGCCGCGCACAGCACGCGCGTCTTGCCGAACTCGACGAGCACCGAGCCCGCCGCGTGGTCGAGCCAGTTCCGGGTGATGGTGACCGGGCGCAGCTCGTCGTCGGCGCGGCCGTCCTCGCGTGTGCTCATGCGACCGACCTTAGGGCGTGGCCAGCTCGGCCCGACGCACGACCACCCTGGCCGCTCCCCGTCGGGGGCGGCCAGGGCGCGACGTGTCGGTCACCGGCGGGCGACGAGCGGGTCACTTCACCTCGGCCCGCATCACGCGCACCCACCCGGCGACGAACGGGAGCACGACCCAGATGAGCGCGGTGACGCCGATCTGCGCGTACTGCTCGCCGCTGAGCGAGAAGTCACCGTTGAACAGCGGCATGAGCGCGGTGTTGAAGTCGAGCCACGGCCCGCTGCCGTCGAGCGCCGGCACCGTGCTGAAGACGATGTTCGAGGCGATCGGCAGCACGAAGAACGCCACGATGGCGGCCGGCGTGTTGAGCAGGATCAGGCCGAAGCTGAGGCCCTGGAGGATCGTGAGGAGCTGCAGGGCCAGGAAGAGCGCGAACACGGTGACCGACAGCCCCTCGAAGCCGCCGTCGGCCCCGCCGACCGCCGTCACCAGTGCGGCGACCACGATGGCACCGACGAAGGCGACGGTGGCCAGCAGCAACGCCGCGATCACCTTCGCGCCGATCACCTTCGTGCGGGAGGGCACGAGCGCGAACGTGACCATCGCGGTGCGCTGGCTCCACTCGCTCGTGATCAGCAGGATGCCGAGCACCGGGAGCAGGAAGCCCTGCGGGGTGGCCGCGAACCCGACGAAGTTCTCGAAGATGCGCTCGTCGGCGTCGGCGATCGCGTAGAACAGCACCATGGCCGCGGCGGTGAGGCCGAGGATGGCCCCGACCAGCCACCGGCCGGCGCGGGTGTTGACGGTCTTGCGGAGCTCGACGGACACCACCCGGGTGAAGGGCACCTGCGGGGTGCCGCTGGTGTCGAGGGTGCGCTTGGGGGCGGCGGTGGTGGTGCTCATGCGGCATCTCCTGTCGTGACCTGCTCGCGCTGGGTGTCGGAGGTGAGCTCGAGGAAGAGGTCCTCGAGACCGGCGGCGCCGTTGCGCAGCTCGGTGAGGACGACCTGGTGCTCGAGGGCGAGGCGGCCGACGTCGGCCGTGGTGGCGGCGATGCGGAACCCGTCGCCCTCGGGCCGGGCGTCGAGGCCGGCGCGCTGGACGGCGCGCCACAGCGCGTCGCTGTCGTCGGCGGCGGCGATCGTACTCGCCTGCCCGTTGCCGGCGAGCAGCGACTGTTTGTCGCCCTGGGCGACGATGCGGCCGCGGCCGATGAGCACCATCTCGTCGGCGATCTGCTCCACCTCGTGCAGCAGGTGGCTCGACAGGAGCACCGTGCCGCCGCGACGGGCGTAGCCCTTGAGCAGGTCGCGCATCCAGCGGATGCCGGCCGGGTCGAGGCCGTTGGCCGGCTCGTCGAGGATCAGCACCTCCGGGTCGCCGAGCAGTGCGTGCGCGAGGCCCAGCCGCTGCTTCATGCCGAGGGAGTAGTTGCGCATCTTGCGCTTGGCCTCGGAGTCGGTGAGCGAGACCATCTCGAGCATCTCGTCGACGCGGGAGTGCGGCAGCCCCATGGTGCGGGCGCCGACCTCGAGGATCTCGCGGCCGCTGCGGCCGGCGTGCTGGGCGCTCGCGTCGAGCAGCACGCCGACGTGGCGGCCCGGGTTGGGGATGTCGGCGTAGGCGAGGCCGCCGATGGTGACCGTGCCGCGGCTGGACGGCGTCAGGCCGACCATGATCCGCATGGTGGTGGTCTTGCCGGCACCGTTCGGTCCGAGGAAGCCGGTGACGCGGCCCGGCTCGCAGCTGAAGGTGACGTCGTCGACGGCGGTGAACCCGCCGTAGGTCCGGGTCAGCCCGTTGACTTCGATCATGGCCCCAGCCTGGTCGCGCGGACGTCGCGGCACATCGGACGGCGGGCTGCACCTGCGCGACCATCGGATGACCCGGCCACGACCGCCGGACGATGTCGGACGACGTCGGCGTCCCTACAGTGGTCGGGTGCCAGAGGTGGGCCGGCCGAGCCCGGACGAGTACCAGCCACAGCTGCGCTGGTGGGGCCACGCCTGGCGGCTCGTCGTCGCGCTGCTGCTGAGCGGCATCGTGTGGCTCACGATCGCCGATCGACAGACCGATCTCCGTTTCGTGGTCGACTTCGCCCTCGGCCTCCCGGCGATCGGGCTGGTCTTCTGGCGCCGGCGCTGGCCGCTGGCGATCGCGTTCACCCTGCAGGCGCTCGCGACGTTCTCCTCGCTCGCCGCCGGTCCGGCGACCCTCGCCGCCGTCTCGCTGGCCACCAGGCGAAACTGGTGGCAGGTCGTCGGCATCGCCGCCTTCGGCCTCGCCTCGGCGGAGGTCTTCGCCGAGCTGAACCCGATGAACGACGCCGGGCCGTGGTGGGTCGACTTCGCCGGCAACGTCGTCGTCATCGCCGGCACGATGGCCTGGGGTATGTACATCGGCTCCCGGCGCGAGCTGCTGTGGCAGCTGCGGGCCCGCGCCGAGCGGGCCGAGGCCGAGCAGGAGCTGCGGGCGGGGCAGTCGCGCCTCGAGGAGCGCAGCCGCATCGCCCGCGAGATGCACGACGTCCTCGCGCACCGCATCTCGCAGATCTCCATGCGGGCCGGGGCCCTGAGCTATCGCGAGGACCTGTCGGCCGAGGAGGTCCGGGAGGGCGTCGTCGTCATCCGCGACGCCGCCAACCAGGCCCTCACCGACCTGCGCGGCGTGCTGGGCGTGCTGCGCGACGGCGAGGTCGGCGCCGAGCACGCGCCGCAACCCACCTACGCCGACCTCGGCGAGCTCGTCGAGGAGGCGCGCCGCCACGGCATGCGCGTGCAGTACGCCGACGAGGTCGCCGACGAGCCCGTGCCCGACGCGACCGGACGAGCGCTCTACCGGGTGGTGCAGGAGGGCCTGACCAACGCCCGCAAGCACGCGCCCGGCGCCGAGGTCGAGGTCGAGCTGCACGGCACGCCCGACGACGGCATCGAGGTCGTGCTCACCAACCCGCTCGGCTTCGGGCCGACGACGACCCCGGGCTCCGGGCTCGGCCTGATCGGCCTCGCCGAGCGCGCGCACCTGCGCGGCGGACGCATCGAGCACGGCGCGTCCCGGGGCTCCTTCGTGCTGCGCGCGTGGCTACCGTGGTCGCCATGACGGCCACGACGAAGGTGCTGCTCGTCGACGACGACCCGCTGGTGCGATCGGCGCTGCGGCTGATGCTCGGCGGTCACGACGACCTCGAGGTCGTCGGTGAGGCGGTCGACGGGCGCGACGGCGTCCAGCAGGCCGGTCAGCTCTCCCCCGACGTCGTCCTGATGGACATCCGGATGCCGCGGCTCAACGGCCTCGAGGCCACCCGGGCCCTGCTCGCCGCGCCGCAGCCGCCGAAGGTGATCGTGCTGACCACCTTCGACGCCGACGAGCACGTCGTCGAGGCCCTGGCCGTCGGCGCCGACGGCTTCCTGCTCAAGGACACCCCGCCGCCCGAGATCGTCGCCGCGATCCGCAAGGTCGCCGACGGCGACCCGATGCTCTCGCCGTCGGTGACCCGCACGCTCATCGACCGGCTCCGCAACGGTGACGACGACCGCGTCGCGGCGGCCGAGAAGCTGCTCGCGACCCTCACCGAGCGTGAGCGCGACGTCGCCCTCGCCGTCGGGCGCGGCCTGTCGAACGCCGAGATCGCCGCCGAGCTGCACCTGTCGGTGCCGACCGTGAAGACGCACGTGTCGCGGGTCTTCGACAAGCTCGGCGTCACCAACCGCGTGCAGATCGCGATCTGCGTGCACGACGCCGGGCTGGACTAGCGACGCGGACGGCGCTCGCGCCGGCCCGCGTCGCTGAGGGTGGTCGAGCGAGCCGTCGCCGGGGGCGAGCTCGCTCGCACCCCGGCGGACCGGCGTGCCGAGACCGACGACGCGGACGGCGCTTGCGCGGGACTCCCCGGTCGGGTTCGCGAGATCGGCTGCGGTGGTCTCGACGCGCTCGCGCGGGTTCGTTCCTCACCCGCGTCGCTTGCTCGACCTTCGCCCGCCACGGCCCTCCGCTCGTCCCTCGCGGCGCGCCTGCGGGCTCACTTCACCTCGGCGCGGAGGATGCGCGTCATGCCGAGCCCGAGCGGGAGCGCGACCCAGACCAGCAGGGCGACGAGCAGCTCGGCCCAGTCGCGACCTGAGCTGAGCTCGCCGAAGACCGCCGGGTTGAGGGCGGCCTGCAGGTTGAGGAAGCGGCCGACGGGCTGGAAGTCGGTCCAGAACGCGCCGACGATGCCGAACACCGTGGGCGCGCCGTAGAGCACGGCGAAGAAGGCCACGATGGCGCCGGGGGTGTTGAGGATGAGCGTGGCGAGGGCGAACCCGATGACGACCGCGACCATCTCGAACAGCAGGAGGCCGAAGAACTGGCCCGGGCCGAACGACCACTCGACCGTGTCGCGGGTCAGGCCGAGCAGGCCGGCGCAGGCGAGCGCGACCACGAACAGCACGACCACGAAGCCGAGCGAGAGCATCACCCCGGCCGCGAGCTTGGCGTAGACGACGAGGAGCCGGCGCGGCTCGGTGGCGAAGGTGACCACGGCGGTGCGCTGGCTCCACTCGCTGGTGACCTGCATGATCAGCAGCACCGCGAGCAGCGGTTGCAGCACGAACGCCGCCCCGACCGTGAAGTCGACGAACCGGAAGCCGGAGTCGCCGGTGGCGAGCCCGACGATCAGCACGAAGCCGTCCACGATGATCAGCAGGACGGCGATCGCGACGATCAGCCAGAAGCCGGACAGGGTGTCGAGCGACTTGCGCACCTCGACCCTGACCAGGCGGGCGAAGGAGATCCGTGCGGTCTGGCTGATGTCGATGTAGTCGTTGCCGACCGGCGGCAGGCCCTGCTGCGGCCCGGACGGCGGGCCCGACGGCGGGCCGGCGTACGGCGGCGGTGCGGGGTGGCTCATCGGGGACCTCCGTAGGCCGGCGGGGGCGGGAAGCCACCGGGCGGCGGCTGAGGGGGCGACTGGTACGGCGGGGGTCCGCCGGCGTGCGGCCGGTAGCCGGCGGGCGGCCCCTGCTCGCGTTGGGTGGACGACGTCAGCTCGAGGAAGAGGTCCTCCAGGCCGCCCTCGACCGAGCGCAGGTCGGTGAGCACGATCTGGTGCTCGGCCGCGGCCCGGCCGACCTCGACCGCCTCGGAGGCGACGGTCAGGGCCTCGGGCCCGGGGGTGACCGTGAGTCCCTTCTCGCGCAGCACCGAGGCGAGCCGGTCGTTGTCGAGCGAGACGACGGTCGTGGTGGCCTGCTTCTGTCGGCGTCCGGACTCGAGGAGCGACTTCTTGTCGCCCTGGGCGACGATGCGCCCGTGGCCGATGAGGATCATCTCGTCGGCGATCTGCTCGACCTCGTGCAGCAGGTGGCTGGAGAGCAGCACGGTGCCGCCGCGGTCGGCGTAGCCCTTGAGCAGCCCGCGCATCCAGCGGATGCCGGCCGGGTCGAGCCCGTTGGCGGGCTCGTCGAGGATCAGCACCTGGGGGTCGCCGAGGAGCGCGTGGGCGATGCCGAGGCGCTGCTTCATGCCGAGCGAGTAGTGGCGCAGGCGGCGTCCGGCCTCGTCGGGGGTGAGCGAGACGAGGTGCAGCATCTCGTCGACGCGCGACGACGGCAGGCCCATGGCGGTGGCGCCGATCGTGAGGATCTCGCGGCCGGTGCGGCCGCCGTGCTGCGCGCTCGCGTCGAGCAGGACGCCGACGTGCCGGCCGGGGTTGCGCAGGTCGACGTAGCGGTGCCCGCCGATGGTCGCGTGACCACGGGTGGGCGGGGTGAGACCGACCATGATCCGCATCGTGGTGGTCTTGCCGGCGCCGTTGGGGCCGAGGAAGCCGGTCACGCGGCCGGAGCGGCAGCGGAAGCTGACGTCGTCGACGGCGGTGAACCCGCCGTAGGTGCGGGTGAGCCCCTCGACCGTGATCATGGGCGCCACTCTGCCCTACCGGGTCCGTCGGGCGCCGGGGTCCACGCCGGGGCGCGGCGCCTTACTGCGCGGGGGCGGAGAGGTCGACGGTGCCGGCGTCGGGCACCGGCGCGTAGGCGTCGGCGTCGGGGACGGCGGGCGCCTCGGCGGGCGGGGCGACGACGCGCTCGGAGACGAGGTCGGGGATGCCGATCGGCTTGGTCCCGGCGCCGGCGCCCACCTGGGTCGCGGCGACGAGGGCGGCGGCAGCGACCGCCGCGCCGGCGGCGGCGAGGGAGAGGCGTCGGGAGACCGTCATGGTGCGCATCGTAGAGCACCGCGGCCGGGCGAGGGCGGCGCTCAGAGCTCGTAGGTCGCGCCGCTGACGGCCAGCTCGACCGGCCCGGAGAACGAGGTGCGGGCCTCGGCCAGGATCGCGTCGCGGTCGAACCACGGGGGCACGTGGGTGACCACGAGCCGCCCGGACCGTGCCCGCGCCGCCGTGGCCCCCGCCTCGACCCCGGTGAGGTGGATGCCCGGCGGGTTGTCGTCGACGTCGCGGAACGACGCCTCGCACAGGAACAGCCGCACGTCGGCGGCGACCTTGTCGACGCCGTCGCAGGCGGCGGTGTCGCCGCTGTAGCCGAGCGTCGACCGGCCGGCGGTGATCCGGAGCCCGTAGGCCTCGACCGGGTGCTCGACCGGGATCGGCACGATCGAGAACGGGCCGACGGTGAACGGCCCGGCGTACTCGGTGAAGGCGAACACGTCGCTCATGCCGTCGCCGTCGGGCAGGCCGTAGGCGTCGCGCATGCGGGCCGCGACGCCGGTGGGTCCGTAGACCGGGATGCGCGGTTGCTGGCCCGACGGGTGGTACTTGCGCAGCACGTAGAACCCGCACAGGTCGCTGCAGTGGTCGGGGTGCAGGTGGCTGAACAGCACGGCGTCGACCTCGAGGGCGTCGACGTGCTGCTGCAGGACGCCGAGGGAGCCGTTGCCGAGGTCGAGCAGGATGCGCCACGTGCGCACCTCGTCGCCGTCGTGGACGTCGGCCTCGACCAGGTAGCAGCTGGCCGGGGAGTCCGGGCCGGGGTAGGAGCCCGAGCAACCGATGATCGTGAGACGCACTACCGAAGACCCCCTGCGTGTGTCGAGACGCGTGGTGCAGACTCTCGCACGCGGGGCTCCGACGCGTCGCCGCGAGCGGGCGAGCCCGGACCGGTGAACTGGCTGGCGGCGACCATCTCGGGGCCGAGGAACCGGCGTCCGATCGTCTCGAACTCGACCGGTGAGCCCGTGGTGACGAACCGGTAGGTCGGCTCGCCCGAGCCCCGCATGAGGCCGGTGTCGGCGAGCATCCGGTAGACGTCCTTGGCGCACTCCTCGGCGCTGCTGACGAGCGTGACGTCGTCGCCCATCACGTAGGAGATGACGCCGGTCAGCAGCGGGTAGTGGGTGCAGCCGAGGATGAGGGTGTCGACGCCGGTGGAGACGAGCGGGTCGAGGTAGCGGTGCGCGTCGGCGAGCAGGTCGTCGCCGGCGGTGACGCCGGACTCGACGAAGTCGACGAAGCTGGGGCAGGCCTGCGTGTGCAGGTCGACCGAGGGGACGGCGGCGAAGGCGTCGTCGTAGGCCCGCGACTCGGCCGTGGCCGAGGTGCAGATGACGCCGACCCGACCGGTGTGGGTGGCGGCCACGGCGCGGCGCGCGGCGGGCAGGATCACCTCGACGACGGGCACGTCGTAGCGCTCGCGCGCATCGCGCAGCATCGCGGCACTGGCGGAGTTGCAGGCGATGACGATCGCCTTGACGCCCTGGTGCACGAGGTGGTCCAGGCACTCGAGGGCGTACTCGCGCACCTCGGCGATGGGCTTGGGGCCGTAGGGCTGCCGCGCGGTGTCGCCGACGTAGAGCAGCGACTCGTGCGGCAGCTGGTCGATCACCGACCGGGCGACGGTGAGTCCGCCGAAACCGGAGTCGAAGATGCCGATGGGGGCGTCGCGGGAACCGAGGTCGGCGGAGGGCCACCGAGGCTGCGTCGACGCGGTCACGAGACCCAACCGTACGGCGTCCGACAGGTGACGTGCAGGCGGACGTTCGTGATCTGCACTACCAGCGGCTGCCGTCGCGCCTAGGCTGGTGCCGTGTTCTCGGGTCGCGCCACGCGCACGCTGCTCGCCGCCGTCGCCACCGCCGCGGTCGTGGCGACGACGATGGCCGTCGCGTCGTCCACCGACGGAGGCCCGTCGGCCACGATCGCGCCCCGCCGGCTCGGCCCCGACACCGACCCGCAGGTGCTCGCGATCTCCCTCGACGGCCTCAACCCCGACGCCCTGCGCCGGCTCGGTCGCCGTGGCGCCCCGCACCTGTGGCGATTGTTCGACGAGGGCGCCGGCACGCTGAACGCCCGCTCCGAGTACGAGCAGACCGTCACCCTGCCCAACCACACCGGCATGGTCACCGGACGCCGCATCGACCGTGGCCACGGCGGCCACGGCGTCACCTGGAACGACGACCGGCTCCGCCCGCGCACCGTGCAGCGGGCTGCCCACCACGGGGTCTCGTCGGTCTTCGCCCGCGTCGACCGCGGCGGCGGCTCCGCCGCGGTGTTCTCGACCAAGCAGAAGTTCTCGCTCTTCCAGCGCAGCTGGCCCACCGGCGTCGACCGCTCGGTCATCAGTTTCGACGACGACGCCGGCGTCACCGCCGCGGCCCGCGCCGACCTCGTCGCCCGCGACCGCGCCTTCACGCTGCTGCACCTCGGCGCCGCCGACAAGGCCGGCCACGCCGCCGGCTGGATGTCGTCGTCCTACCTCGCGGCCGTGCGCCGGCTCGACGGGCTCGTCGGCGACGTGCTCGCCGACGCCGAGCGCGACCCGGCGCTCGCCGACCTCACCATCATCGTGACCGCCGACCACGGCGGCGTCCCGGGCTCGAGGGACCACGGCCAGAGACGGCGTCCGGCCAACTACACGGTGCCGTTCGTCGTGTGGGGACCAGGCATCGAACGGGCCGACCTCTACGCCATCAACCCCGGGTACCGCGACCCCGGCCGCTCCCGCCCCGGCCTCACCGGCCAGCAGCCGGTCCGCAACGGCGACGTCGCCAACCTCGCGCTGGGCCTCCTCGGCCTCCGCCCGGTCCCGGGCAGCCTGTTCGGCGTGCGACGGCCGCTGCGCGTCGTCGCCGGCTGACCGGGTCCGGTCCGGACCCACGCACGGCCGGGCTCAGCCCAGGACCGGCAGCCCGTGCCCGGCCCCGGACGGCGCCGGCACGCGCCCCGCCCCGGCGAGCACCACCACCTCGTCGGTCCACCCCGCGGGCAGCGGGCCCGCGGCGAGCGCCTCGACCGTTGCTCGCGCCAGGGCGAGCGCGCCGACCGGCGGCGCCTCGTCGACCAGCAGGTCGAGCTGGTGGACGACGTGCTCCACGGCCCAGGCCGCCAGGAAGTCGCCGGGGGCGAAGACGTGCCCCTGCCACAGCAGGTGCTCGTCGCGGCACGCCTCGACCCCGCGGAGCAGCGCCCGGGCGACGTCCTGCAGCTGGGCGATCGCCGACGACGGGCGGGCGAAGGCAGCGGCGCGCCGACGCTGGGCCATGAGGGCCGCCACCGGGTCCTCGTCGCCGTACTGCTCGCGGAACGCCGTCCAGTACGACGCCGCGTCGACCGTCGGCTCCGCGTCGACCGGCGAGACCAGCCCGCCGAGCATCTCGTGCCAGCCGGCGACCACGTGGACCACCACGTCGAGGCGGGTCCACCCGCGGCACCGGGAGGCGTCGAGCAGCTCGATCTCCTCGAGCCCGGAGGCGGCGTGGACGAACGCCTCGACCGACTCCGCGCAGGCGCGGCGCGCGTCGTCGACGACGACGGTCAGACCCATGCCACCACCGTAGTCCTCGAGGCCCGGCGACCCGGGTGGCAGCCGAGGACGGACGCGTGAACCGACAAGGCCGAAACGGGTGAGCGAGGGCGCGCGCAGGACTCATCCAGGTCGTGCGACGCACATCGACCCGACGCGATCGGTGAAGGGCGCGCGTGCTTCCCGAGCGCCCCGAACCTCGACGCGCCATCGCGCCGAGCTGTGCTGTCGCTAGCGCAGCTCGGCCGGCGTCGGCCAGGGGTTGAGCCGGCACCCCTGGGTGCCCTTCGACTGCTGCTGCATCACCGGGGCGAGCGCGCCCGGGCGCGGGCAGCCGGCGTGGCCCTTGCCCAGCCAGTGCCCGGTCTCGTGGTTGACGACCATGTGCCGGTAGTCGCGGCGCGACTCCCCCGCCGCGTTCCAGGCCGGGGAGGCCCCGAGCCAGCGGTCCTGGTTGATGATCACCCAGCGACCGACGCGACAGCTCCACGTGGCGCTGCAGCCGCTGCTGTACGACGGCACGCGCCCGGCCTCGGCGAGCACCAGGGTGAAGGAGCCGCCGCTGCCGACGGGACGGAACACGACGCCCGTGCCACGCCAGCCGCGGGCGTCGTCGAAGGTCTGCTGGGCCTGGCGGCGGAACTCGCCGACGTCGGCGCGCACGCGGCCGTCGACCACGACGCTGTAGGTGACGGTGCGGCGCACCCCGACGCGGTGCTTGGCCCGCACCGGGGTCGACCGCGCCGTGCCGGGCCGGTGGTGGCGCGCGCGGGCGGTGACCTCGACGCGGATCTTGCGCCCGACGTCGTCGGGCCGGACGGCGTAGCGCGGCCCCGTGGCGCCGCGCACCGGCCGGCCGCCACGGAGCCACTGGTAGCGCACGCGGTCGGGGGACGTCGACCACCGGCCGGGACGGGCGCGCAGGGTGCCGCCGTACCGCGTGCTGCCGACGATGCGCGGCGCCTTCCGGTTGAGCAGCGGGGCGGCCGCGACCCGGGCGCCCGGCGCCGAGACCGCCCGGCCCGTCGTCCCGTCGCCCGCCGTGGCGGTGACCTCGACCTGCACGCGGTAGCCGACGTCGGCGCCGGCCAGGCGGTAGGTGGTCGTCGTGGCGCCGGCGACCGGGCGTCCGCCCCGCAGCCAGCGGTAGCTCAGCACGACGTCGGACGGCGACCACGTGCCCGGCACGGCGGTGAGCACCTCGCCGAAGACCGCCCGGCCGCTCACCGCCGGCGGCGCGGTGGCGACCGGCGCCACGGCGGCTGCCGCCGTGGGGACCACGCCCGGGCCGAGCAGGGGCAGGACGGCGACGACGAGGGCCAGCAACCAGCGGGTGCGCACCCGCCCAGGGTAGGGAACGGGCTCGGCTCCCGACGGCGATCGGCCACAGGACCTGGGACCCGAGCCCGTTTCGGGCTCGTCGTCGCGGGCGAGGATGAGCGTGTGCACCTCCCCGACCTCCAGGACCTCAGCGACCGCGCGAGCCTCTACTCCCACCTGTCCCAACGACTGCTGGGCGAGCACCTCACCGAGCGTCTCGGCGAGTACCGCTGGGAGGCCGACACCCAGGAGGCACGGCTGTCGTTCGTCTCGCAGGAGGGCCGCGGGCGCATCGACACGACGATGTCGGTGATCGCCTCGTTGGCCCCGGGACCGCGCTCGATGCTGTGGGGCTGGGCACACCCGCAGGCGACCAACGACCTCGCCCTGCGCCTGCGGGCCTACGGGGAGGAGCACGGCATCGCCTCGCTCACCTCGCCCGAGGTCGCGCTGCCCACGACGGCGTCCGGGCCCGAGCTGCACGAGGAGATCGGCCTGGCGGCGCACGTCGTGGGTCAGGTCGCCGTCCAGGTGAGTGGTTCGAGTCCGTACTACTCCGCGCCGAGTGGTGGCGGCACACGGCTCGTGGTGATGCTGTCGGGCCACGAGTTCCCGACCCCGCGCCTCGACGAGAGGGTGCCGCTACGGGTCTCCGAGGCCTTCCAGGCCGGCCTGCCGATCTCCGACCACCGGCGCGCCTTCCACGGTCTCGCCGCGCTCGCCGGCTGGTCGCAGGAGTGGGCGCCCGACTGGTCGCAGGTCTCGATCTCCGACCCGGTCACCGGCAACGGCATCGAGGTCGGCTTCGACGAGTCGTCGCGCTTCAGCCGCCTGTCGGGGAGGCTGCGCCCGCGCGGCTGACCTCCGGCTCGCGCACCAGCACCGTGTCGCGCCGGCGGGTGCGCCGACGGTTCGGCGTGGCCGCGCCCACGAGCACGCGCACGGTCACGTCGTCGTCGGGGAAGGCGCCGTGCACGTCGGCCTCGACCACCGCGGCGGCCTCGGTCACCGACGGGAGGTCGGCACCGGGGGCGAGCTCGACGCGCAGCTCGAGAACGTCGGTCCCGCGCCGCCGGACGACGTCGCCGCGCGCCGAGGCCACCGGCGCCAGCGACATCAGCTGCGCCGCGGCGGCGTCGGCCACCGAGCCGAGGTCGACTACGAGCCGGCCCTCCGGACCGCTGCCCGACAGGCGGATGGTGGTCGTGCCGCGGCGCGGGATCCGCGCCAGGAGCCACCACAGCCCCAGCACGACGAGGACGACGCCGCCCGTGCCGGAGGCCCACGGCCACCACCCGGCGTCGACGGCCCGCGCCACCGGAGCCGGGTCGACCCGGTCGGGGTAGGACCCGGTGACCTCGAGGCAGAGGTCGAGCACGAGCAGACCGCCGGCGACGAGCAGCAGCCCGACGACGGCGACGCCGAGGCGGTCGGTGGCACGCACGCGCCTCATCGCGCACCTCCCGCCTCGCGCACGACCACCGTCACGCGCGGGACCGACGCCACGGCACGGCTCGCGGCCTCCTGGGCGGCGTCCACGACGGAACGCGTGGACGCACTGCTCGAGCCGGTCACCTCCAGGACGACGCGTCGGCGTCCGGCGCCGGTCACGGCGGCGTGCAGCACGCCCGGGGCGCGGTCGGCGGCCTCGAGGGCCACCGCGGCGACGGCGCGCGGCGAGATCCAGGTCTCGGTGTGCGCCTCGACCGCCGCGTGGGTGGGCCGGCCGCGGCCGGCCGCGGCCACCAGCAGCAGCAGGCCGAGCACGGCGACGGCGGCGGCGGCCACCGCGAGCCCGGTCGAGCGGCGCACGTCGCCGACCGCGTCGACGACGGCGGGCACCCAGGCCCGGCCGTCGAGCCAGCCCTGGCTCACGGCGAGGTCGCGCAGGAGCACGCCGCCGGCGGCCAGCAGCAGGAGAGCCACCAGCAGCGCCAGCGCGACCACGGCGGGCCGGGCGCGCGGAACGGTCGTCGTGGGCATCACTCGACCCTCCGTCGTCCGGGCTGCTCGAGGTCGGCAGGGCTGACGAGGCCGACCGTGACGTCGACGGTGCGCACCTCGACGCCGGCCATGCGGCTCGTCTCGGTGCGCACGCGATCACGGACCTGGGCCGCGACGTCGGCGACCGCGCAGGGCCATCGGCACGTGACGTGGACGTCGAGGTGGGTGCGCCCGGCGTGCGTCTCGGCCGAGGCCCGCGGGCTGCCGGACCCGACGAGACGCCGCAGCGTGCTGCGGTGCGCGACGGTGCCCGGCACGTCGAGGACGACCCGCTCGACGATCTTCTCGACCGCCCGCACGCGCACCTCGAGGGTGCCGCGGGTCTCCGGCGCCGTCGTGGCGAGGGTGTGCTCAGCCACGGGTGCGCCCGCGCAGGATCGCGCCGAGGTCGAGCTCGCCGTCGACGTGGCCGCCGAGCAGGTAGCCCGCGCCCCCGAGGACGATCGCGAGCAGGAAGCCGACCAGCCCGCCGGCGACGATCGCGATGGTCAGCAGCAGGCCGGCGATGAGGCCGACGGTCGAGGTGGTCATGTGGTTCTCCTTCGGGCGGGTGTGTTCAGAGCCGGCCGTAGCGGTGGGAGCCGGGCCACGACGACGGCAGTCGACCGACGAGGTCGGTCAGGGGGCGGGCGCGGTCGCGCACGACGCGCACGGCGCGCCGGCGGCGTCCGCGCCACGTGGTGACGACCTCGACGACCGGTGCGCCGACGGCACGGGTGTCCCGTGCCGGCCCCTCCCCCGCGTACCGGTCGTCGAGCTCTCGGAGGGCGGCGACGAACGCGTCGGCGTCGCCCCCCAGATCGGGGTGGTGCAGCCGGGCGGCTCGGCGGCGGGCCGCCCGCAGGTCGTCGTTCACCGCGATCTCGGGCCGGCCGGCGCCACGACGTCCTCGACGATCACGTCGACCGCCGCTCCCTCCGGCACGGCCTGCGGCACGGCCCGGACCGCGGCGCGCACCGCCTCGGCGGTCTGCCGGACGTCGGCGTCCCAGTCGAGCACGACGTGCGCCGAGCACCGGTCGGCGCCGAGCCGGACGCCGGCGACGCGGCGTCCGGGGAGGTAGGTGCCGATCTCGCCGGACGCCCCGCCGTGCAGCGCGCGGACGCCGGGCACGGCGAGCACGGCCGCCGCGACCAGGTCGGCCGGCTCGACCAGCGGAGCGGGTTGGTCACTCGACACGGGGCGCGGTGTCCTCGGTGCCGTCGTTCTCGCCCTCGATGTAGATGTCGTGGACGGTGATGTTGACCTCGGTGACCTCGAGACCCGTCATGCGCTCGACCGAGGCGATCACGTTGCGCCGGATGCCGGTGGCGAGGTCGGCGATCGAGACGCCGTACTCGGCGACGATGTCGAGGTCGACGGCGGCCTGGCGCTCCCCGACCTCGACGCTGACGCCCTGGCTGAGGTTGGTGCGCGAGCCCGGGATGCGCTCGCGCAGGGCGCCCACGGCGCGGGCGGCCCCGCCGCCGAGGTCGTGCACGCCGCTGATCTCGCGGGTGGCGATGCCGGCGATCTTCGACACCACGGTGTCGGCGATCGAGGTCCGGCCCTGCTCGGTGGCGAGGGTGCCCTCGGTGCGCGCGACGACCGAGGTCCCCGACGCGGCCGGGTTGGTCGCGGTCGCGGTGGTGGAACCGGTCGTCGCCTGCTTCGTCTCTGCCATGTCTCAGCCCTTTCGTTCGTGTGGACACCAGGTAGTCGTGTCGAGGCCGCCGATCGTCACGCCCGATCCGCTGTGACCTGTGCCACAGGTTCTGCCTTGAACGAGGCGGGCACAGTGGTGCGTGTGACGACCACACCAGCCTTGGAGCGGAGTGACGACGACCCTCCGAGTACCAGCCCGGTCGGGTCCCACCCGACCGGATGGCACGACGCCACTGACCAGGCCCTGGTGCGCGCGGCGCGCCTGGGCGACGACGACGCGTTCGCGGAGGTCGTCGCCCGTCACGGCCCCGCCCTCTACCACTACGCACTGCGTCTCGTCGGCGGCAGCGCGGCCGACGCCACCGAGGCCACGCAGGAGGCCCTCATCTCGGCCTGGCGCAGCCTCGAGGCCTTCGAGGGCCGCTCGTCGCTGCGCACCTGGCTGCTGCGCCTGGTGCACCGGCGAGCCGCCGACCTGCAGCGCCACCGCCGTCCGACGCCGATCGACGACGACCTGCTCTCGACCATGGCGCGACCGGCACGGGACAACCCGTTGCAGAGCGTGCTCGACGCCGAGCTGCTCGCCGCACTGCAGGCGGCCCTCGACGAACTACCGTGGCACCAGCGCGCCGCGTGGCTTCTGCGGGAGGTCGAGGGCATGAGCTACGACGAGATCGCCGAGACCCTCGCGATCCCGGTCGGCAGCGTGCGCGGCCACCTGCACCGTGGGCGCAAGACCCTGACCCTGAGGATGGAGCGATGGCGCTAGAGCCCCCGCCCGACCCGCTGCGCCGCGCCCTCGAGGCCGCGAAGGCGCAGGACTCCCCCGACGACTGGGTCGTCGTGGCCTCCACCGTGCGTGAGCGCGTGGCCGCGCTGGGCCGCGCTGCCCCGACCGAGCCGCTGCTCGTGCGCGACGCCGGCGGCGACCTCGTGCACGACGAGCACGGCTCACGCGCCGTCGTCTCGAGCCGTGCCGTGCTCAGCGCCCTGCGCCGGCTGCTGCTCACCGCGCCCACCCACGCCCCCGACGGCATCCGCCTGCACGTCGACGACGGCGAGCTGACCGGTGTCGACGTCAGCCTCGTCGGGGCCTACGGCCTCGACCTGGTCGCGCTGGCCGGCGACGTGCGCAGCCAGGTGGTCGAGGTGGTGACCGCCCTGATCGGCCCCGGCGGCCCGTTCGGTCCCGCGCAGGTGCAGATCGACGTCGTCGACGTGGTGGTCGGCGACCCGCGCGTCACCTGAGGCGGGTCACCAGAGGCGCGTCACGCCCAGAGCTGACCCTCGAGCCGGTCCTCGGCCTCGTCGATCGTGCCCTCGTAGGCGCCGGTCGACAGGTACTTCCAGCCGCCGTCGCACACGATGAACACGATGTCGGCGCGCTCACCGGCCTTGACCGCCTTCGCGGCCTGGCCGAGCGCGGCGTGCAGGATCGCGCCGGTGGAGATGCCGGCGAAGATGCCCTCGAGCTCGAGCAGCTCGCGCACGCGGCGCACGGCGTCGCGCGGGCCGACCGAGAACCGGGCGTCGATGAGCGAGGCGTCGTAGAGCTCGGGCACGAAGCCCTCGTCGAGGTTGCGCAGGCCGTAGACCAGCTCGCCGTAGCGGGGCTCGGCGGCCACGATGCGCACCTCCGGCTTCGCGGACCGGAAGAAGCGGGAGACGCCCATGAGGGTGCCGGTGGTGCCGAGACCGGCGACGAAGTGGGTGACCGAGGGCAGGTCGGCGAGCACCTCGGGGCCGGTGCCGCGCTCGTGCGCGAGGGCGTTGGCGGCGTTGCCGTACTGGTAGAGCATCACCCAGTCGGGGTGCTCCTCGGCGACCCGCTTGGCGACGCGGACGGCCTCGTTGGAGCCGCCGGCCGCGGGCGAGGAGATGATCTCCGCGCCCCACATGCGCAGCAGCTGGCGGCGCTCCTCGGAGGTGTTCTCCGGCATCACGCACACGATGCGGTAGCCCTTGAGCTGGGCGGCCATCGCCAGCGAGATGCCGGTGTTGCCCGACGTCGGCTCGAGGATCGTGCAGCCGGGACGCAGCACGCCGTCCTTCTCGGCCTCCTCGATCATCATCAGTGCCGGGCGGTCCTTGACCGAGCCCGTGGGGTTGCGGTCCTCGAGCTTGGCCCACAGCCGGACGTCGGGGCTCGGCGATAGCCGCGGCAGACCGACGAGAGGGGTGTTGCCGACCGAGGCGAGCAGGTTGTCGTACCGCATGGCTCGAGTGTCCCATCCACCGATCGGTTGACCCCGATCGTCGCCGGACGCCCGATGTGCGAGACGCGTCACGCGGAGGGACGGTGGCACCACTCTCCGCGCGATCGCGCGGCCAGCATCACCCGGGGAGCGTCACTCACACGTGACCGGACAGCTGGGCCATGCGGGTCTCGAGCGCCTCGAGGTAGGCGTCGCGCCGCGTCGGTGAGACCGCGTCGCCGTCGAGGTGGCTGCACGCCGGCAGGACGTCGATCGACAGCTTCGCCGCGCCGGCCAGGGCCCGCAGCTCGTCGAGACGGTCGCCGAACGGCGTGCCGCTGCCGGGCGAGTAGGAGCGGACGACGTCGTCGACCGCGTCGGCGTAGAGGTCGACCTTCGTGACGACGACGACCAGCCAGGTGGGGTGCGGGCGCCGCACGGCCATCGAGGCGATGCGGTGCGCGGTGACGGTCCAGTCCTCGAGCTCGCGGGCGAGCTGCTCGTCGCGGGTCGCCCGGGCGGCGCCCGTGGTGCCGGCCAGGCGTCGTCCGGTGGCCAGGCCGTTGGCCACCACGTGCAGCACGCCGTCGACGGGGTCGTCGTGGAAGACCTCGTCGAGCGCGCCGAGACGGGTGGCGGCGTTCTCGCCCGGCACGACGCGGAACCGGAAGCCGCGCAGCCGGCGTCCGCGCTGCACGCGCCGCTCCATGACGGCCGAGCCGGACTCGGACGTGCCCTCGGGCGCGGCGCGGCCGCAGAGGTGGTCGACGAGCTCGGTCTTGCCGACGCCGGTCATGCCGGTGACGGCGACCGTCGGGTAACGGCGCTGGAAGACGCCGGTCACGCGGTCGCGCTGGCGGGCGATCGCCTCGGGGACGCGGGCCATCAGCGCAGGAAGTAGGTCGGGTCGAACTCCTCGAGCGGGATGATCCGCACGCGCGGGAGCTCGGCGTTGAACGCACGGACGTCGTACTCGAGGTCGAAGTGCTGCACGCCGTCGATGGCGAGCTGGGTGCTGGTGAACTCCTTGAACCCGAGCACGCCGACCTTGCGGTCGGGGTGCTCGTCGCCGAGCAGCGCGGTGACCGACTCGGCGAAGTCGGCGTCGTGGCTGCCGAGCACGACGTCGGCCTCGGGCCGCTCGCGCAGCGCGTCGAGGGTGCGGATGATGCCGAGGTCGACGACCTTCTCGTCGGCGCGGCCCGACAGCGGCACCGGCCGGTAGTCCATGGCCAGCAGGGCCTGCACGAAGCCGGTGGGCAGCGTGCCGTTGCTGGCGTTGAGGAAGAACAGCCCGGTGACCGGCTGGCCCCACTGCTGCTCGAGGTAGGCCGTCACCCGCTCCCAGCGCGGCCGCTCCTCGGGGTTGGGCCGGCGTCCGAGCACCGAGGAACCCAGCGTGGCGTCGAGGTTCTCGCCGTCGACGAGGACGAAGGTGCGGCGTTCGGTCACGGTCCCGACCCTAGCCGGACCGCCGGCCGGGATAGTTCGACACTCGATCGACCTCTCTCGGCCGCGAGAGGTCGATGGCGTGTCGAACTATCCCGGGAAGGGGCTCAGATCGCGCCGCCGGCGACGGCCGGCAGGACGACGACCTGGTCGCCGTCGGAGAGCTCGGCGTCGAGGGAGCCGATGAAGCGGACGTCCTCGTCGTTGATGTAGACGTTGACGAAGCGGCGCAGCTCGGGGCCGGCGTCCTTGGTCTCGACGAGGCGGTCCTTGATGCCGGGGTGGTTGGCCTCGAGGTCGTCGATGAGGGCGCTCAGGGTGGCGCCCGCGCCGTCGACGGCCTTGGCGCCGTCGGTGTAGGTGCGCAGGATGGTGGGGATCCGGACCTCGATGGCCATGCTGACGTGCTCCTAGTTCTCGGCTGACGCAGGGACGACGGTGACGTCTTCCTCGGTCACGACGCCGTCGACGATTCTGTAGGACCTGAACTCCACCGGGCCGTCGTTATTCCCGTGCTCGCGCGTGCTGACCAGCACGTAGTGGGCGTTGGGCTCGCTGGCCAGGCCGATGTCGGTGGTGCTCGGGTAGGCCTCGGTGGCCGTGTGGGAGTGGTAGACGACGACCGGCTCCTCGTCGTTCGCCCACATCTGCTTGTACAGCGCCAGCAGCTCGGTGGAGTCGAACTCGTAGAAGGTCGGGCTGCCGGCGGCATTGACCATCTCGACGTGCCGCACCGGGCGGTCGCTGCCCTCAGGGCCCGCGACGATGCCGCACGCCTCGTCGGGGTGGTCGCGCTTGGCGTGGGCGACGATCGCGTCGCGCGTCGCCTGGTCGATCGTCAGCACCCTCCCAGGCTAGTCGGCCCGCGACCGGCCCTACCCACGAGGGCGACCTGCACCCGTCGTGGATCTGATCGCGAGCCCGTCGAGCCGGGGAGCCGTTGTGGCCGGCCGCCTACTTCAGACCGTGCGACACCGCATCGACCATGGTCGACTGGAGCGCGGTGAGCCAGGCGTAGAGGTCGTAGGTCTGGGCGCGGGGGTCGTCGTCGGGCAGCGACCACCAGTAGTCCTCGTCGTCGTCGGAGACCTCGAGCCGGGTGCCCAGCGCCAGTCGGACGTCGGCCAGGAACCGCAACCAGGTCATGGCCTCGTCGGCCTCGAGCTCGACGTCGATCACGAGGCCGTCCTCCTCGAGCAGCGGCGGCAGGCCGGCGTCCTCGAGCGTGTCGATGACCTGGCCGGCCGAGCGGGCCTTGCCGTCGCGCAGCGAGCCCTCGGTGAAGCGGCGGAACTCGGCGGCGGCCTCGTCGTCGTCGGGGTAGGCCGTGGGGAAGAGCCGGGCCAGCACGGGGTCGTCGGGCGGTGTGCTCGGCCCGGAGAAGTCGAGCAGCGCCTCGAGCGGGTCACGCTCGTCGACGACGGCCGACTCGTTGCGCAGCAGCTCGACCAACTGGGCGGCCAGCGAGCGCAGGAGGTCGGCCTCGAGGCCGGAGAACGTGGCGATCACCCGGCCGCTGCGCCGGTGTCGCTGGAAGCCGCTGCTCACCCCGCAGTCACTCCGACTTCGACAAGGTGGCCCACAGGCCGTACTCGTGCATGGCCTGGACGTCGCGCTCCATCTCCTCGCGCGAGCCGGTGGAGACGACGGAGCGGCCGTCCTCGTGCACCTCGAGCATCAGCTTGCTGGCCTTCTTCTTGGCGTAGCCGAAGTGCTTCTGGAAGACGAAGACGACGTAGTCCATCGTGTTGATGGGGTCGTTCCACACGATGGTCACCCAGGGCGTGGCGAGCACGGTGAGGTCGTCGTGCTCCGGCGTCGTCCCGAGCCCGGGATCCACCTCGGTAGGACTGGCGGCAGACACCCGTTCATGGTGGCACACTCGCCGAGGTGAGCGACCTCCGCGTGCACCTCGCCGACGGCGTGCTGACCCTGACGATGGACCGGCCGGCGGTGCTCAACGCGATGACGGGCGAGATGAACCTGGCCCTGTCCCAGCAGCTCGAGCGGGCGGCGTCCGACGACGACGTGCGGGTCGTCGTGGTCACCGGCGCCGGCGACGCCTTCGGCACCGGCGCCGACATCGGCGGCACCGATGCCCACGAGCGCTTCGACGCACAGGCGATGGAGGCCACCACGCGCCTCGTCCGTGCCGTCGTGGGGTGCGACAAGCCCGTCGTGGCGGCGGTCAACGGCATCGCGGCGGGCGTCTCGGCGTCGCTCGCGCTCGCCTGCGACGTGATCGTGGTGCGCCACTCGGCGGCCTTCCTGCTGCCGTTCTCCCGGATCGGGTTCATGGTCGACGGCGGCACGTCGGCCACCGTCGCGGCCGCGATCGGGCGCCCCCGCGCGATGCGCATGGGGCTGCTGGCCGAGCCGCTGAGCGCCCGGGAGGCCTACGACGCCGGCCTGGTCACGCACCTGGCCCCCGAGGAGCCCGCGACGGCGTACGACGACCTCGTCGCCACGCTCGTACGACGACTCGCGGCCGGTGCCCCGCTCGCCCAGGCCGCCACGAAGCGGGCGATCAACGCGGCCACGCTCGCCCATCTCGACGCCGCCCTCGACCGCGAGGCGGCGGGTCAGACCCTGCTCATGCGCACCGACGACGTCGCGGAGGGGATGCGGGCGTTCTCGGAGCGCCGCCGGCCGGTCTTCCGCGGCGAGTGACCGACTCCCCAATGAACGTTTGACAGTCGCGGGCCGGCCGCCGCACACTGGCTCCCCCCACCCATCCCGAGGGAGTCACATGGCTGACGACGAGGCCGGGGGCGTGAGCGCGCTGCGCGCGACGGCACACCCCGTGCGGCTGCGCATGCTGTCGCTGCTCACCGGCACGGCGATGAGTGCCGCGGAGGTCGCGCGCGAGCTGGGCATCACCCACGCCAACGCCTCCTACCACCTGCGGTTGCTGCTCGACGCCGACGAGCTGGTCGAGGCCGGCGAGGAGAAGATCCGCGGCGGCGTCGCCAAGCGGTACCGCCACCCGCACGAGCGCACCCGGCGCGCGACGTCGACGCCGGCCACGGCCGACGAGCGGGTCCACTCCGTCCGCGCGGCGGGGGCCGAGGCCGAGCGGCGCATCCGCGACCGCGTCGACGGTCCGGGCACCTTCTCCGATCTCGAGGGATGGGTCGACCCGGCCACGTGGGAGCGGGCGGTCGCCCTGCTGACCCAGGCCTCGCACCTCCTGCACGACGCCAACCGGGCACCACGCACCGACGGCACGATCCACGTCAGCATGACCTCCATCGCGTTCCGGATGGGCCCGGGGGCATGACCTGGCGCGAGTCGTTCGCCCCGCTGCACGAGCGGAACTTCCGCTTCTACTTCGCCGCGCGCTTCGTCAACACCCTGGGCAACGCCATGGCCTCGGTGGCGCTGGCGTTCGCCGTCCTCGAGGTCACCGACGACGATCCGGCGGCGCTCGGGTTCGTGCTGGCCGCCCACACGATCCCGATGGTCGTGCTGTTGCTGTGGGGCGGCGTGCTCGCCGACCGGTTCCCGCGCATCGCGGTGCTCCAGACGAGCAACCTGGTCTCGGCGGCGAGCCAGGGCGCGATCGCGCTCCTGGTGATCAGCGGCGCCGCCGAGCTGTGGATGCTCGTCGTCCTGAGCGCCGGGCACGGCGTCGCCTCCGCGGCCGGCCTTCCGGCGATGGCGAGCATGATGCCCTCACTGGTGCCGCGCGAGGAGCTGCAGCACGCCAACGCCCTGATGTCGCTGGTCCGCTCGGGCCTGGTGGTCGTGGGGCCGACCGTCAGCGCCCTGCTCGTCGTCGGCGTCGGCGCCGGCTGGGCCCTCGCGGTCGACGCTGTCGCCTGGCTGCTCAGCGCCGCGCTGCTCGGCTTCGTGAGGGTGCCGCCCCGCGAGCCGGCGACCGGGACGCCGAGCACCTGGACCGAGCTGCGCGAGGGCTGGGCGTTCGTCCGCTCGACGCAGTGGCTGTGGACCGTGGTGCTCGGCTTCGGCGTGCTCAACGCCATCCACGCCGGCCCGTGGTTCACGCTCGGGCCCTTGCACGCCAAGGACACGATCGGCGAGGGAGGCTGGGGCCTGGTGCTCTCGGCCGAGGCGGTCGGCCTGCTCGTCATGACGGTCGTGATGCTGCGCGTGCCGCTGCAACGCCCGCTGCTGTGGGGGATGCTCGGCATCTCGCTGCTCGGAGTGCCGATCATCGTGCTGGGAGCGCACCCGACGCTGGTCGTGCTCGTCGCCGCCGCGTTCGCCGCCGGCGTCGGCACCGAGGTCTTCAGCATGGGCTGGAACCTGGCGATGCAGGAGAACGTGCCCGACGAGATGCTCTCGCGCGTCTACTCCTACGACATGCTCGGCTCGTTCGTCGCCATGCCGCTGGGCCAGCTCGCCGTCGGCCCGCTGGCGCTGGCGTTCGGGACCGGCGAGGTGCTCGTCGTCAGCGGGATCGCCTACGTCGCGACCTGCCTCCTGGTGCTGCTCTCCCCCGCCGTCCGCCGCCTGCCCCGCGCCGCCCCGGAGCCCCTCGTCGCACCAGCAGAGACGTGATGGAAACACGCCCGCCGCCGAATGCCCACCGAGGTAACACGCGCGACGCCGACCCGTGACCCGCCGTAACTAGCGTCGCGACGTTCGGCCACTCCGGCCGGCGTACCTGATGAGGAGAGCACGTGAGGGTCACCACCACCTCGCGCTGGCGCAACATGGCACTGGTCCCGCTGGTCGCGGGCCTGGTGCTTCCCGGGATCGCGACCACGCAGTTCATGAGCACGGCGTCAGCAGCACCGGCACCGGCGTCCGCCACCGTCAACCGGGCACCGACCGACGTCGGCGCCCTCCCCGACCCGATGGACCGCGGCGACTACGCGCCGCTGACCATCCAGGAGGTCAAGCTCGGCACGGCCGCCCTGCAGGAGCCCGACTCCGGTGGGGCCGCGCCCGCGGCCGGCACGGTCTCGGCCGCGGAGAACCTCGAGATCCGCGGTGCGCTCTACCACCCTGACTTCGCCCAGCGCACCGAGCCGTCGCCGCTGATCGTGCTCGTGCACGGCAACCACGGCTCGTGCGACGCGGGCCAGAACACCACGACGGCGAGCTGCACGCAGTTCAAGCGCAACGAGGCCGGCTACGCCTACCTCGGCGAGAACCTGGCCACCTGGGGCTACACGGTCTTCTCGCTGAGCCAGGACCAGCTGATGATGCGCCAGGACAACCCCAAGGGCAAGGGCATGCACCAGCGCCGCCTGCTCATCGCCGCCGCGCTCGACGCACTGAGCGCCGCCAACGCCGGCAGCCTCGCCGACGGCCCCTCGGTGACCACCGGCATCAGCACCACGCTCGGCGGCCACCTCGACATGACGCGGATCGGCCTCATGGGCCACTCCCGCGGCGGCGACGCCGTCACGAGCTTCATGGACTACAACCGCATCCGCACCGACGGTCCGCGCTACCCCCTGCGCGGCGTCATCTCGCTGGCCCCGGTCGACTACGAGCGCAAGGCCCCCTACGGCTCGCCGTACATGACGATCCTGCCGTTCTGCGACGGCGACGTGTCGAACCTGCAGGGTGCGCGCTTCTACGAGCGCAGCCAGTACATCAAGGGCGACGACCCGTTCCCGCGCATCCAGAGCTCGCAGCTCGGCGCGATCCACAACTGGTACAACACGGTCTGGTACGCCGACGGCGGCGCCGACGGGCAGAACAACAACGACGCCGCGTGCGGCAACTCGGCCCCGTTCGCGGCCACCAACGTGCACCCCAACAACATCCGCCTCAGCGGGGCCGCGAGCTCCACCGACCCGGCGCTCAACTACGTGATCGACAACTCCGACACGTACAACCCGCAGGTCAACACCAAGATCTCCGGCGACCCGGCCCGCATGGGCGACCAGGAGAAGATCGGCCTCGCGACGATGTCGGCGTTCTTCCGACGCTACGTCGGCGGCGAGGGCGCGTTCGAGCCCTACATGACCGGCGAGCTCTCCGACACCGACTCGCACCTCCAAATTCCCGAGACGGCCTGTCCGACGAGTGAGTCCGGCACGCGCATCGGCTGCGAGGAGTACGTCTCGACGAGCTACTTCCCGGCGGCGTCCGAGCGCATGGACGTCATCCGCCCCGAGATCGAGAACCCGCTCGGCCTCAACGCGCTCGGCGGATCCCTGAGCGGCAGCGGCTTCGCCAACCCGTACACCGTGGGTGGCGGCGTGACGCCGCGCCCGGCCACGACCGACGGCGGCTACGACTGGTGCAACCCCGAGCCCGACGACTTCGCCCCGGCCCAGCTGGGCAAGGGCTCGCTGCCCACCGCGGCCAAGGCCTGCCCGCTCCCGGCGGCCACCGCGCTCGGCGGCCAGAGCAACGGCATGCGTGAGCAGGCCCCCGTCAACCACTCCTACGGTCGCCAGCTCGCCCTGGCGTGGGAGACCGGCCGGACGGCCGAGCTCACCGCCGACATCCCGGCGGCGTCGTCCGACGTCAGCGGCCTGAAGGCGCTGACCATGGGCGCCGACGTCAACTTCTTCGACCTGCGCAACCCCGGCGCCGACAACCGTGGCGACAACACCCGCACCGGCACCTCGCCGGACTTCAGCTGGCCGAACGAGCTGCCGACGTCCTACGACCCGACCAGCACGACCCAGGACTTCGTCATCGCGCTCACCGACGCCGAGGGCAACGAGGGCACCGTGAAGGCCGGCGACGAGCGGTGGGGCAACGCCCTGCACATGTCGACGGGCACCAACACGCCGAACACGCACATCGTGCTCGACCAGATCCGCGTGCCGCTCAGCGAGTTCGCCGCCCAGGGCGTCGACCTGACGCAGGTCGACCGGCTCGAGCTGCGCTTCGGCGTCGACGGCACCCCGACGTCGGGCTCCATCCAGATCGCCGACGTGCGGTTCCAGGAGGGCGTCGAGACCCCGCTGGTCCTCTCCGACGGCACCGCCGTCGACCAGGGCGCGGGCTCGGGCCCGGTCGCCTCGGGGCCCGACCCGGCCGCCGAGATGGCCGCCTACGACAACACCCCCGGCACCGTGAAGCTCAACGACACGGTGGGCGACGAGTTCAGCAACACCGCCTGGACCGTCGACGACGACCGGGCGCAGTGCCCCGCCGCGCAGTTCACCTCGATCCAGGACGCCGTCGACTTCGCGGCCCCGTGGGACACGATCGTGGTCTGCGAGGGCACCTACGAGGAGTCCTCGACGCCGGTCTCCGGACCGGGCAACCCGGTCGCGACCTCGGCCCTCAACGGCCTGACCATCACCAAGCCGCTGAAGATCAAGGGCGCGGGCGCCGACAAGGTCACCATCAAGCCTGACCCGTCGCTCGACTCGCTCGAGGGCCTGCGGCCCTACCTGCGTGACGGCGGCGGCAACGTGGTCACCGTCTCGCGCCAGTCGCTCGGCTCGACCGACACCAACGAGATGTTCGTCGACATCTCCGGCGTCACCGTCACCTCCGGCGACACCTGGGCCGAGGCCGGCATCGCGTTCTTCGGTGCCGCGGGCCGGGTGTCCGAGAGCGTCGTCGGGCCGATGCGCTCGGCCACCACCACGGCCGAGCTGGCCGAGCACCCGCACGGCTGGGGCATCGTCAAGACCGGCGTCATCCAGGGCGCGGGCACCGGCACGGTCGAGTCCGAGGTCACCGTGACCGACAGCGTCGTGCGCGGCTACCAGTCCGGCGGCATCCTGTTCGACGGCGCCAAGGGCGTCGACGGCGGCGCGGCCACCACCGTGCGCACCGGCATCGAGCAGCACGGCTACGTGACGCGCACCGTCGTCACCGGCCGGCCCAACGGCGTGGTGCCGCAGACCGGCATCAAGTACACGAGCGGGGCCGACGGGTTCGTGCGGAACAGCCGGATCACCGGCAACTACTTCCGCCCCGACCCGACCAGGTCGTTCGGCATCCTGCTCGCCGACGCCGGCACCGACACCGGGCTCTCGGCCTCGGCGTTGTCGTTGACCGGCAACGGGTGGGCGGCCTACAACGCCGCGGCCGACGGCACCACGGTGCGCACCGGTGCACCGTTCGCCGTCACGTCGAGCTACTTCGGTCCCGTAGCACCGGTCGCAGGAGGGCCGGCCGACGCGTCGACCGGCGCCGAGGCGATCTCCGGCTCCGGCTCGGTCACCACGACCTCGCGGGTCTCCACCACGCCGGTGGGCATCCCGAGCACGGTCGGCACCGTCGCCGACGAGGCGCCGACCGGGGCGCTGGTCGACCCGATCGACGGCCTCGAGGTCGAGGCCGGCGAGAGCATCGCGCCGCTGGTCAAGGCCGGCGACGACTTCGCGGTCGCCTCCGTCGAGCTGCTCGTCGACGGCGCCCCGGCGGGGACGTCGACCACGGCGCCGCACGCGTTCTCGTGGACGCCGTCCGCCGCCCTGGCCGGCACCGAGGTCACCCTCACCGCAGTGGTCACCGACTCCTCCGGTCAGCGGACGACGACCGCGCCGCTGACGCTCTCGGTCGCCGACGAGCCGGTGGTGCCGCCGGTCGACCCCCCGGTCGACCCGCCCACCCCGCCGGCCGCCCCGGCGCCGAAGCAGTCGGTCAAGGTCGCCAGCCGCAACGACCGCACCGGTTCGCTCGTCACCGCCGTCACGGTGAACCGGGCCGGCTCGGTCAAGGTCACCAGCCCCAAGCTGGTCACCGTGACCCGCGCGGTCTCACGGGCCGGCGCGGTACGGATCGGCCTCAAGCCGAAGGGCGCGTTCGCCACGAAGCTGACCCGCACCGGGCGCCTGAAGGTGACCGCGACCTTCACCTTCACCACGCCCGACGGCACGGTGTCGGTGAAGAAGACGTGGGTGCTGCGCAAGAAGAAGTAGGTCCCGCCTGACCCGACGGCCCTCGACGCTCCCGCGTCGGGGGCCGTTCGGCGTCACGCGCACCACTTCGGCACGAGCGCCCGCAGCACGGTGACGTTGCGGCTCGTCGCCACCCCGAGCGCCTTCTCGACGGCGGCACTGTCCAGGCGCGCGTCGAGGTATCCGCCGGCGACCAGCTGGTGAAGCGCGCGGCCCCGCACGACGAGCCGCTCGGCGTCGCGCGACCTCGCCTCGACCGCCCGGGCCGCGTCGGCCGACGGCTCCTGCTTGAGCAGGGAGACGTAGTGGCCGCCCTCGAAGCCCTCGGACAGCCTGTCCGCCTCGGCGACGAGGTCGCGCAGCTCGACGACCGTGAAGGCGATCGTCGGGACGGCGAAGCCCCGGTCGGCCTCGTAGGCCTCCTCGAGCGCGGCCTCGATGCGGGCCCGCGAGCGCACGCGCGTCTCGAGGCGCACGTTGCCGGTGTTGATGTGCGTCGCCACGTCGGTGAACCCGGCGCCCTCGGTCGCGGCGATGATCGCGTCCTTCGGGAACTTCCGCCTGGCGCCGAGGTTGATGGCCCGCAGGAACGCGACGTAGGTCGTCATGCGGGCCACGGTAGTGCGCGGGGACGCGCCCTGGATTTACATAGGCACCCTATGTATCTTGGGTGGACGTGAGCACCTCCGTCGACCTCGGCAGCCAGCTGGTCACCCACGCCGCCCGCCTCGTGCGCGCCGTCCGACGTCGGCACGACCTGCCGGCCGGCGTCCGGGTGCTGTCGCTGCTCGACGAGCTGGGCGACCTCGGCGTCACCGCGCTCGCCCGGGCCGACCGGTGCTCGCAGCCGACGATGTCGGCCACGGTGCGCGACCTCGCCGACGACGGCTGGGTCGTCAAGCACCCCGACCCCGCCGACGCGCGCGCCACCGTCGTCGCGCTCACCCCGGCCGGACGCGCCGAGCTCGGCCGTGTCCGACGCCGGAGCGGCGAGGCCGTCGCGGCCCGCCTGGCCGAGACCACCCACACCGTCGAGGACCTCGCCACGGCGGTCGCCGTGCTGCGCGACCTCCTCGACCACTCCGACCCCGAAGGGAGTCACCTGTGAGCCGCTCCTCCTTCCTCGCCCAGCCGCGTGCCGTCTGGGCGGTGGCGTTCGCCTGCGTCATCGCCTTCATGGGCATCGGCCTGGTCGACCCGATCCTCAAGGACATCGCCGCCCAGCTCGACGCGACGCCGAGCCAGGTGTCGCTGATGTTCACCAGCTACATGGCGATCATGGGCGTCGCGATGCTCGTGACCGGCGTGGTGTCGAGCCGCATCGGGCCCAAGCGCACGCTGCTGGCGGGCCTCGCCCTCATCATCGTCTTCGCCGCCCTCGCCGGCGCCTCCGACACGGTCGGCCAGATCGTCGGCTTCCGGGCCGGCTGGGGTCTCGGCAACGCCCTCTTCGTGGCGACGGCGCTGTCGACCATCGTCTCCGCGTCGGTCGGCTCCACGGCGCAGGCCATCATCCTGTTCGAGGCCGCGCTCGGCATCGGCATCGCCTCGGGCCCGCTCGTCGGCGGCCTGCTGGGCGAGCAGTCGTGGCGTGCGCCGTTCTTCGGCGTCTCGTGCCTGATGGTGCTGGCCCTGGTGGCCACGACCTTCCTGCTGCCGGCCACGCCGCCGTCCGCACGACCGACGTCGCTGCTCGACCCCTTCCGCGCCCTGCGCCACCGGGCCCTGCTGCTGATCGGTGTCACCGCGATCTTCTACAACATCGGCTTCTTCACGATCCTGGCCGCCGGCCCGTTCGCGCTGCCCGAAGCCGGCATCCTCGAGATCGGCTGGATCTTCTTCGGGTGGGGCCTGCTGCTCGCGTTCACGTCGGTGTTCGTGGCCCCGATCGTGCAACGTCGCCTGGGCACCGTGCCGGCGATCATCGCCGTGCTGGCGCTGTTCGCCGCCGACCTCGCGGTCATGGCCGTCTTCACCACCCACGCCGTCGTGGTGATCGTCGGCATCGTGCTCTCGGGTGCCTTCATCGGCGTCAACAACACGCTGGTCACCGAAGCGGTGATGGGGGCCGCACCGGTCGAGCGCCCCGTGGCGTCGGCGGCCTACTCGTTCCTGAGGTTCACCGGCGGCGCGCTCGGACCCTTCGTCGCGCTCAAGCTCGGCGAGCACGTCGACGCCCACGCGCCGTTCTGGTTCGGCGCCGCGGCGGTCGCCGTCGGCGTCGTCGTGCTCACCACCGGTCGCCGCGTCGTCACCGGACGCACCGACCACGCCCCCGTCGGAAGCCGCGAGGAGGCCGAGGCGGTGCTGGCGGGCGACCAGGCGTGAGGTGAGGTCGCGCCCGGGTCGGGCGCGGCCAGGTCAGCGCTGCTTCATCACCACGTTGGTCTTGGCGGCCTTGTCGTGCAGGGCCTGCCGGTTCTGGTCCCACAGCGGCCAGAGAGAGTCGAGCAGCACGTAGAGGTTGGCCAGCAGCCCGATCAGCGGCACCGAGCCGATGAGCGACGGTGCGGACGACGTGAGCCAGCGCAGCAGGATCGTGCTCGTCGGCATCGGCCCCGGGCGCTCGCGCAGCCGCACGCGGGTGCCCATCACGAGCTTGCCCGGCGTGGCCTGCTTCCAGCCCAGGAACCCGACGTAGTAGACGAAGTAGGCGGCGGCGCCGATCACGCTGACCAGCAGCAGGTCGCCGCCGATGTCGGACATGAGGTCGGTGGTCGGCGGGGCCGGGCGGCCGGCGTCGCTGGCCTCGACGACCTCGTCGAGGTAGTCGCCGTAGACGCTGAAGATGTTGCTCCAGAACGGCCACGCGAGCGCGAGGTTCACCGGGATCATCACGAGCCCGTCGACGAGGTTGGCCGCCACGCGGCGCCACCACCCGGCGAGCAGCTGCCCGTCGGGCGTGCGGGTGCGATCGCCCTCGCGCACCGTCGTGCCGCCGCCGTAGGGGTTCGGGCCGCCACCACCGGCGCCCGGGCCGACCGGCGTCCCTCCGGTCACCGTCTCGTCGGTCCAGCTCGCCCCGTCGAAGTAGCGCTGCTGACCGGGGACGTGGGGATCGGGGTACCAACCGGCGGGCGTCGTCGACATGCCGCAGATCCTCGCAGGCGGCGCCCCGGAGCCCGCCGGTGGTCGAGGCGGCCGACGACGGCTACAGGTTGCCCCGCAGCTCCTGCTCGCGCTCGATGGCCTCGAAGAGCGCCTTGAAGTTGCCCTTGCCGAAGCCGAGCGAGCCGTGCCGCTCGATGAACTCGTAGAACACCGTGGGACGGTCGCCCATGGGCTTGGTGAAGATCTGCAGCAGGTAGCCGTCCTCGTCGCGGTCGACGAGGATCTTGCGCTTCTTCAGCTCCTCGATGGGCACGCGGACGTTGCCGATGCGCGCGCGCAGCTCGGGGTCGTCGTAGTAGGAGTCGGGGGTGTCGAGGAACTCGACGCCGTTGGCCCGCAGGATGTCGACCGAGCGCAGGATGTCGTTGGTGGCCAGGGCGATGTGCTGGCAGCCGGCGCCGTCGTAGAACTCGAGGTACTCGTCGATCTGCGACTTCTTCTTCGCGATCGCGGGCTCGTTGAGCGGGAACTTGACCCGGTGGTTGCCGCTGGCCACGACCTTCGACATCAGCGCGGAGTAGTCGGTGGCGATGTCGTCGCCGATGAACTCGGCCATGTTCGTGAAGCCGAGCACCTTGTTGTAGAAGGTGACCCACTCGTCCATGCGGCCGAGCTCGACGTTGCCCACGCAGTGGTCGACGGCCTGGAACAGGCGCTTCGGGTGACCGGGCTGGCGGGTCACGGTCGTCGTCCGGGCGGCGTAGCCGGGCAGGTAGGGCCCGGTGTAGCGGCTGCGGTCGACGAGCGTGTGGCGGGTCTCGCCGTAGGTCGCGATCGCGGCGGTGCGCACGGTGCCGTGCTCGTCGGTGACGTCGTGGGGCTCGACCAGGATCGTCGCGCCGACCGAGCGGGCGTGGGTGATGCACTGGTCGACGTCGGGCACCTCGAGCGCCAGGTCGACGACGCCGTCGCCGTGCTTGCGGTGGTGCTCGTGCAACGGGCTGTCGGGCGTGACGCCGCCGGTGAAGACGAAGCGGGCGCTGCCGCTGCGCAGCACGTAGGACTTCGAGTCGCGGTGACCGTTCTCGGGGCCGCGGTAGGCCTCGAGCTCCATGCCGAGCGCGAGCTGGTAGAAGGTCGCGGTCTGGGTGGCGTTGCCGACGACGAAGCAGACGGCGTCCATGGCGGTGACCGGGAAGGGGTCGCGGCTGGCGTCGTACTCCACGAGGCCGACGAGCTCCTTGAGCTGGTCGAGGGTGAGGTCTGCCTTGAGCTCGTCCGGGGTCAGCGTCATGGGCTCAGCGTGGCCGGACGGCGACAAGGTGTGCAACAGTTGCTCGTCGAGCTGTACATGTTGCCCACTCGAGGAGCGGCTGATGGATGAGCTGGACCGCAGTCTGATCACCCTGTTCGCCGCCGAGCCCCGGGTCGGCGTCCTGGAGGCGTCGCGCCGGCTCGGCGTCGCGCGCGGCACGGTGCAGGCGCGTCTCGACCGGCTCGTCGCCAGCGGGGTCGTCACGGGCTGGGGACCCGACCTCTCCCCCGAGGCCCTCGGCTTCCCGGTGACGGCGTTCCTGACCCTCGAGATCAGCCAGTCGTCGGGTCACGTCGCCGTCGCCGAGCACCTCGCCGCGATCCCCGAGGTGCTCGAGGCCTACACGATCACCGGCGTCGGCGACCTGTGGTGCCGGGTCGTCTCGCGCTCCAACGCCGACCTGCAGCGCGTCATCGACCAGGTCGTCGCGGTCGACGGCGTCCAGCGGGCCTCGACGGTGATGGCGCTGGCCACCCAGGTGCCCTACCGGGTACTGCCGCTGCTGCGCTCGGTCGGCGACGCGTGACCCGCGCTCGCCGGCACGGGCGCCGCCGTCAGCCGGAGACGGTCAGCGCCTCGTTGTAGCGGCTGAGGATCTCGACGAGGCCGCTGAGCTCTTCGGGACTCCAGTCGGCCAGTCGCTCGTCGAGGTACTTGCGGCGGTGCTGGACGATGTCCTCGAGCCGGGTCTTGGCGTCGTCGGTGGCGCTGAGCAGCGTGGCCCGGGCGTCGTCGGGGTCCTTGACGGCGTCGAGGAGGCCGAGCTGCACGAGGTGCTTGACCTGGCGGCTGATGGCGCCCTTGTCGATCGTGAAGAGCTCGGAGAGCTCCGAGCCGCGCAGTGGTCCGTCCTGCGCGACCGCACTGAGGATCAGGTAGGACGCCGGCTGCAGGTCGGGGTGCACGGTGCGTGCGCGCTCGCCGATCACCTTGCGCACGCGGCGGATCAGCACGCCGACCTCGTGCTCGAGGTCGCGCAGCGAGTCGGTACGGCTCGCCTCGGTCATGAGCATCACCGTACCGGCGCGGCGGGAACCGGGACGGTGGCGCCGGGCTCGTCGCTGACCCGGGTCTCGGCCGTGCGGTCGAGCGTGGTGCGCAGCGGGATCTCCTTGATGAACAGCACACACACCAGGGCGAGGACGGCGAACGGCGTGGCGACCAGGAAGATGTGGCCGATCGAGGTCCCGAAGGCGTGCTCGTAGAGGTCGCGCACGGGGCCGGGCAGGGCCGACAGGTCGGGGATGCTGCTCTTCTGGTGCCCCCCGCTGTCGAGGCCCTTGGCGCTGAGGTCGGCCGCGACCTGGTGCGAGAGCAGGGCGCCGAGCACGCTGACGCCGATCGAGCCGCCGAGCGAGCGGAAGAACGCGACGACCGAGCTGGCCGCGCCCATGTCGGACTGCGCGGCGACGTTCTGGACGGCGAGCACCAGGTTCTGCATGGTCGCGCCGAGCCCCAGCCCGACGAGCGCCATGAAGGCACCGACCTCGGCCAGCGGGGTGTCGGCGTCGATGGTGCCGAGCAGCGCGAAGCCGACGACGACCAGCACGAGCCCGCCCACGAGCCACCGCTTCCACAGACCGCTGGCCGAGATGATCCGGCCGGTCACGATGCTCGAGACGAGCAGGCCGCCGACCATGCAGATCGACATCAGGCCGGCCTCGGTCGGCGTCATGCCGCGGGCCAGCTGGAAGTACTGGCTGAGGTAGGTGGTGGCGCCGAACATCGCGACACCGATCATCACCGAGGCCGCGGTGGCCAGGGCGGTGGTGCGGTCGCGGAAGAGACGCAGCGGGATCACCGGCTCGCTCGCGACGCGACCCTCGACGTACACCGCGGCGGCGATGACGACGAGACCGCCGACGACGAGCAGGGCGCTGGTGGTCGAGATCCAGTCGAACGAGGTGCCGGCGAGCGAGACCCAGATGAGCAGGAGGCTGACGCCGCCGACGATCAGGGTGGCGCCGAGGTAGTCGATGCGGACGTCGTCGCGCTTGACGACGGGCAGGTGCAGGCGCTTCTGGAGCACGAAGAACGCCGCGACCGCGAAGGGCAGGCCGACGAAGAAGCAGCCGCGCCAGCCCAGCGGGCTGTCGACGACGAGTCCGCCGATGAGGGGTCCGCTCACGGTCGCCAGGCCGAAGACGGCACCGATGTAGCCGGAGTAACGGCCTCGCTCCCGCGGGCTGACCATCGAGGCGATGACGACCTGCACGAGCGCGGTGAGACCACCGACGCCGAGACCCTGGATGACGCGACCGCCGATGAGCACGCCCATGCTCGGCGCGAACGCCGCGACGAGCGAGCCGGCGGTGTAGATGACCAGGGCGCTCTGCACGAGCAGCTTCTTGCTCATCAGGTCGGCGAGCTTGCCCCAGATCGGGGTCGTCGCCGTCATCGCGAGCAGCGTCGCGACGATCACCCAGGTGTAGCCGGACTGCGACCCGTTCAGGTCGGTGACGATGCGCGGCAGCGCGTTGGTGACGACGGTGCTCGACAGCATCGCCACGAACATGGCCAGCAGCAGTCCGCTCAGGGCCTCGAGCACCTCGCGGTGCGTCATGGGTGCTGCTGCGGTGTCCGGCTTGCTCACGGGTGATGGCTCCATGCGAGGTAGAAGGTTGACGACGGCAACCTTATTCCGAATTGGTTGACAACGGCAACCACAGTGGCGCGCATCACGGCGACGACACCCGACCTCTCAGGGACTCCGCGCGGTTCTCGGGTGTTGCAACCCCTGGGAACGTCGTGAACACCCGGTGCACCGGGTACTCCCCGCCCGGACCCGGGCACCGCCGGAAAAAGAAGCAGCCCGCAGGCGTTGCTCCCTCTCGGGAACCTGCCCCGGGGACTGGGTCCGGGGCCGCCTGCGGGCCGGGTGACTGCGGTGGATTAACCAGCAGCCTCGTCGGGTCGTGTGGTGTCCCGACGTGATGCTGGGCTGCTAGTTCGCAGCCACCTCACTTGTCCTATGGGAATGCATTAAAGGACCACCTCCTTTCCGTGTGCCCCCAGCGTAGGTCGCGCCTCCGAACGCGGACAAGGGATTAACTGTCCGCCATGAGCGAACTGGTCACGACCTCGCACGACGGGCCGGTCGCCGTCGTCACGATCGAACGGCCCGAGCGCCGCAACGCCGTCGACTCGGCGACGGCGAGCGCGCTGGCCGACGCGATCGAGGACGCCGACGCGGACCCGACGGTGTCGGTCCTCGTGCTCACCGGCGCCGGGCGCTCCTTCTGCGCCGGGGCCGACCTGCAGGCCCTGGCCGCGGGCGATCGCGCCGATCTGTCAGCTGGGTCAGGCGCCACCGGGCGTGGACCGATGGGCCCCACCCGCCTGCGGACGGCGAAGCCGGTGGTCGCCGCGATCGAGGGCCCGGCCGTGGCCGGCGGGCTCGAGCTGGCCCTGTGGGCCGACCTGCGCGTGGCGGCGTCCGACGCGACGTTCGGGGTCTACTGCCGGCGCTTCGGCGTCCCGCTCGTCGACCTCGGCACGGTGCGCCTGCCGCGGCTCATCGGGCACAGCCGCGCGATGGACCTCATCCTGACCGGCCGCGGCATCGACGGCGTCGAGGCCGAGCGCATCGGGCTCGTCAACCGGGTCACCGAGCCCGGCGAGGCGCTGACGACGGCGGTGCTGCTGGCGCACGACCTGGCCGCCCTCCCCCAGACCTGCCTGCGCAACGACCGGGCGTCGGCGATCGAGCAGTGGGACCTGTCCTGGGACGACGCCACCGCCCGCGAGTGGCAGCTCGGCGTCGAGACCATCACCTCCGGCGAGACCCTCGACGGCGCCGCCCGCTTCTCCTCCGGCTCGGGTCGCCACGGGGCCGCCGCGACGCCTCCGATCAGCCCGAGCCCGTGAACTGCGAGCGGTAGAGACGGGCGTAGGCGCCGTCGGCGGCCACCAGGACGTCGTGGGTGCCCTGCTCGACGATGGCGCCGTCCTCCATCACCAGGATCAGGTCGGCGTCGCGGATGGTCGAGAGCCGGTGGGCGATGACGAACGAGGTCCGGTCGCTGCGCAGCGCGGCCATGGCCTGCTGGAGGAGCAGCTCGGTGCGGGTGTCGACCGACGAGGTCGCCTCATCGAGGATCAGCAGAGCCGGGTCGGTCAGGAACGCCCGGGCGATGGTCACGAGCTGACGCTCACCGGCCGACAGGTTCGAGCCCTCCTCGTCGACGACGGTGTCGTAGCCGTCGGGCAGCGAGTGCACGAACCGGTCGACGTAGGTCGCGCGGGCGGCGGCGAGCACCTCGTCGTCGCTCGCCCCCGGCCGGCCGTAGGCGATGTTGTCGCGGATGGTGCCGCCGAACAGCCAGGTGTCCTGCAGCACCATGCCGACGCGACCGCGCAGAGTGGCTCGCGGCATCGCGGTGATGTCGGTGCCGTCGATGGTGATGCGGCCGGCGTCGAGCTCGTAGAAGCGCATGACCAGGTTGACCAGCGTGGTCTTGCCGGCCCCAGTCGGCCCGACGATCGCCACCGTCTGGCCGGGTCGGGCGACCAGCGACAGGTCGGTGATGAGGGGCCGGTCGGTGTAGGAGAACGAGACGTGCTCGAAGGCGACCTCGCCCCGGGTGACGACCGGCCGGTCGGAGCCCGCCGAGGCGTCGACGTCGGCCACCTCGTCGTCGGCGTCGAGCAGCTCGAAGACCCGCTCGGCCGACGCGACGCCCGACTGCAGCAGGTTGGCCATCGAGGCGACCGTCGTGAGCGGCTGTGTGAACTGCCGCGTGTACTGCACGAAGGCCTGCACCTCGCCGAGGCTGAGCGACCCGCTGGCCACCCGGAGCGCGCCGATGACGGCGATGACGACGTAGTTGAGGTTCCCGATGAACATCATCGCCGGCATGATCAGACCGCTGACGAACTGCGCCCGGAAGCTGACGTCGTAGAGCTCGGCGTTCTGGCGGTCGAACTCCTCCTGCACGGCGCGCTGTCGACCGAACACCTTGACCAGGGAATGTCCGGAGAAGGTCTCCTCGATGTGCGCGTTGAGCTGGCCGGTGCGGCGCCACTGGGCGACGAACTGCGACTGCGACCGCTTCATGATCGCCCGCGTGACGACCAGCGACACCGGCACACTCACCAGGGCGACGAGGGCGAGCAAGGGCGAGATCACGAACATCATGGCCAGCACGCCGATCACCGTCATCAGCGAGGTGAGCAGCTGGCTCATCGTCTGCTGCAGCGTCGTCGACACGTTGTCGATGTCGTTGGTGACCCTCGACAAGAGCTCGCCCCGGGGCGAGCGGTCGAAGTAGCCGAGCGGCAGCCGGTTGAGCTTGTCCTCGACGTCCTGGCGCATCGTGCGCACGGTGCGCTGGACGACGCCGTTGAGCACGAAGCCGGCCAGCCACGACAGCAGCGAGGCGCCGACGTAGATCAGCACGACCCAGAGCAGCACCTCGCCGACGGCGCCGAAGTCGACGCCCTCGCCCGGCACGACCCCCTGCCCCTGGACGGCGTCCGGCAGGTCGGCGTCGGGCGTGCCGGGGGCGAACTGGCGCCCGATGAAGCCGTTGAAGACGAGGTCGGTGGCGTGCCCGAGGAAGCGCGGGCCGACCGACATCAGCGCCACGCTGCCGACGGTCAGCAGGGCGACGAGCGCGGCCGCCCACCGGTCGGGCGCGAGACGGGCCAGCAGGCGTTTGGCCGAGGGGCCGAACGTCATCGCCTTCTGGCCCACCATGCCGCCGCCCATCGGCCCGCGACCCGGGCCGCCCGCCGGCGCCTCGATGCGCTCGGTGGCCTTGAGCGTGGTGTCCTTCTTCGCCACGGGCTGCTGGCTCATCGGGTGACCTCCGCCGCGGAGAGCTGCGAGGCCACGATCTCCTGGTAGGTCCCGCAGCCGTCGAGCAGCTCGTCGTGCGTGCCGCGGCCGACGACGTGACCGTCCTCGAGCACGAGGATCTCGTCGGCGTCGCGGATGGTCGAGACGCGTTGGGCGACGACGACCACCGTGGCGTCGGTGGTGACCGGCCGCAGCGCGGCGCGCAGCCGGGCGTCGGTGGCCAGGTCGAGCGCCGAGAACGAGTCGTCGAAGAGGTAGATGCCCGGACGACGCACGACCGCACGCGCGATGGCGAGTCGTTGGCGTTGACCACCCGAGAAGTTGGTGCCGCCCTGCGCGACCGGTGCGTCGAGCCCCTCGGGCAGCGCCTCGACGAAACCGCGGGCCTGGGCGACCTCGAGGGCGGCCCACAGGTCGTCGTCGGAGGCGTCGGGTCGGCCGTGACGGAGGTTGGTCGCGACCGTGCCGCTGAAGAGGTAGCCCTTCTGCGGCACCAGGCCGATCTGGTCCCACAGCACGTCGGGGTCGAGGTCGCGGACGTCGACGCCCGCCACCTTCACCGAACCCGATGTCGCGTCGAACAGCCGTGGCACCAGGTTGACCAACGTGGTCTTGCCCGCGCCGGTGGAGCCGATGACGGCGATCGTCTGGCCCGGCCGTCCCTGCAACGAGACCGACGCGAGCACCGGCTCGTCGGCACCGGGGTAGGCGAAGGTGACGTCGTCGAGCTCGAGCTCGCCTCGGCGTGCGACGTCCGGCGTGGTCGGCGACGACGACGGCACCACCGACGACGCGGTGTCGAGCACCTCGACGATGCGGTCGGCGCACACGGCCGAGCGGGGCACCTGCATGAGCATGAAGGTCGCCATCATCACCGACATCAGGATCTGCATGAGGTAGCTGAGGAAGGCCGTCAGGGCGCCGACCTGCATGTCGCCGCCGTCGACGCGGTGGCCGCCGAACCAGACGACGGCGACGCTGGCCACGTTGACCACCAGCATCACGAGCGGGAACATCGTCGCGAGCCAGCGCCCGGCCCGTACGGCGACCTCGGTGAGGTCGTCGTTCGCACGACCGAACCGCTCGGCCTCGTAGGGCTCGCGCACGAAGGCGCGGACGACGCGGATGCCGGTGATCTGCTCGCGGAGCACGCGGTTGACCTCGTCGATGCGGCCCTGCATGAGCCGGAAGCTCGGCACCATGCGCGAGATCACGAAGCCGACCGAGACGAACAGCGCCGGCACCACGACCGCGAGGATCCAGCCGAGGCCGGCGTCCTCGCGCAGGGCCATGATGACGCCGCCGATCATCATGATCGGCGAGGACGCTGCGATCAGGCACGCCATTAGCACCAGCATCTGCACCTGGGTGACGTCGTTGGTGCCGCGGGTGATGAGCGACGGCGTGCCGATCTGCTGCAGCTCGCGGGCCGAGAACCGGCCGACGCGGTCGAAGATCTCGGCGCGCAGGTCGCGGCCGAACGCCATCGCGGTGCGGGCGCCGAACCACGCCGCACCGACCGAACCGATGATCTGCAGCACCGAGACGCCGAGCATCACGGCGCCGAGCCGAAGGATCGCGTCGGTGTCGCCGACGGCGACGCCCTCGTCGATGATCTGGGCGTTGAGGCTGGGCAGGTAGAGCATCGCCAGCACGCTCACGAACTGCAGCGCGACGACGGCAAGGATCCAGGTGCGGTAGGCGGGCAGCCGCTCGCGCAGGAGTCGGAGCAGCATCAGCGGTCGCCTCCCCCGGTGCGGAGCATGCCGTGCAGGGCGGTCGAGACGATCTGCTCGGGGCTGAGCAGCAGCCCGTCGGCGATGTGCTCGTGGCTGCCGGCGAAGGTGAGCAGCCGCAGCACGTGCACGAACTGCTCGACGGGGACGGCGAGCCGCTCGCGGTCGGCGCCGACGACGCCGATCAGCAGCAGCTCGACCCGGGCCCGCCAGGCCTTGGTCTCGTCGCTGTCGTGCACGTGGTCGGGCGGTCGCACCAGACCGACCTTCTGCATGAGCGAGAACGTGGCGCGGAAGCGCTGCTGCAGGATCGAGACGAGCACGAGCAGCCGCGCCTCGAACGGCTGGTCGGGGTCGATCTGCTCCAGTCGCGCCGTCAGGTCGCCGGGCTCGAAGGCCCGCGCGACGGCCGCCTGGAGCAGCTCGTCCTTGGTGTCGAAGACCCGGAAGATCGTGCCCTCGGCCACTCCGGCCGCCTCGGCGATCTGCTTGGTCGTCACGTCACGCCCGTGCTCGCGCAGCAGGCGTAGGGCGACGTCGACCAGGGCCTCCCGTCGCGCACTCGGACTCATGGCAGCAGCTCGCGGACTCACCCCGGAACCATAGATGAGTGAGCGCTCACTCACAAACTGTCAGTGTGGCCGCGCGGGGTAGTCCCGGACGATCCCGTCGCCCTGGTGGCCGACGACCGACGAGAACGTCCGGGACTATCCCGCCCGGGCGACTTCAGCCACCGGGCAGGTCGATGTCGAGACGGCGCCACCGGTCGTCGCGACGACCGGTGGCGAGGTCGTCGCCCTCGCGGTCGGGGTCGACCGGCCCGTCGCCGCTCTCGTCGCGACGATCGCACCGGGCCGAAGCGGCGGCTGCCGAGCCTCGTCGCTGCGGCCGGAAGCCAGAAGACGTCGAAGTCATCGGCGTTGTCCACAGGCTGCAGATCGCCTGGTTCCTCCACCACCGCGGCGGGCACGCGTCCTCCATCGACACCCCGACCCGGTCCGACCCCGACCCCGACCCCGAGGAGACGCCATGAGCGACGACCCGCTGCAGCCGAAGACCTACGACCCCGCCTACGACCCGCACTCGCCCCTGCCCGACGTCGGCAGCGGGCCCGTGTTCGGTGCGCACCTCGCCGTCCTCTACCGCGCCGGCGTGCAGCTGCTGCCGTCGGCTGCGGCCGTGCTGGTCGGCGCCGCCCGCGACCTCGACGCCGTCGCGGCTCCGATTTCGCGGCTCGGCCACGGCAGCGGCTCCGCCGCCGTGCGCGACGTGCTGACCGCGCTGGCCACCGCCCAGGACGCCCTGGTCGACACCGGCCGCCACACCGAGCGCGCCGGCGAGGCGTTGGTGCGGATCGCCGACGGCTACGTGCGCACGGACGCCGAGGCCCGCGACCGGTTCGACCTGCTCACGGTGCCCGAGCAGCTGCCCGAGCGCGTCCCGTCGGTGCCGTTCGCGCCCTTCGAGGGTCCGGCCCCGTCGGCTCCCCGCGGCGTCAACCCGGGGATGATCTGATGGCCGGCGAGCTCTTCACGCCCGGGGCCTTCGACGCCGCCCTCGACCAGGCGCGCGACGCGCTCGCCGAGCTCGGCGAGATCGACGGCCAGCTCGACTGGCTGCGCGCCCAGCCCGACGTCCACCTCGGTGGCCTGTCGTTCGACCTCGTGCCGGGCGAGCGGTCGCTCTCGCTCGGCTCGGGCACCTCGGTGCACGTGCGGCTGGGCCGCACCTACCCGTTCGACGTCAACGTGATGATCCCCGACGGGCTCGACCCGCTCTCGTTCGTCGGCGAGCAGCTGGGTCTCGTCGAGAGCTTCACCGACCGCGCCCGCGGGCCGTTCGCCGAGATCGCCGCCCAGGCCCGCCGCGACGCCGAGGGCTGGCGCGCGGGCTGGGCCGACACCGTCCGGCAGCACACCACCTACTCCGACGCCGACTTCCTCCCGGCCCTGCACGAGCTCGAGCGCGTGCACGACCGGCTCCGCCGCGAGATCGCGCAGGACGACGTCGCCCAGCTCGGGCGCAGCGCGCGGGCGTGGCAGGGCGCCGCCGCCGACGCGTTCAACCTGAACTTCTACCGCTCCTTCGACCAGGTGCGCTCCAACCAGTGTTGGCTGCTCAACGTCGCCCACCGGGTCCAGCACGACGTGATGGTGCTCAACGCGAAGCTGCAGGGCGCGTTCATGAGCGCGGTCACGGCCACGAACGGCGTCCTCGACGCGCAGCTGCGGCTGCGGCACGACCACGAGCGCGCCACCACCACGAAGGAGGCGCTCGGCATCACCTCGGCCGCGGCCGGGACGCTGGCCGGGATGTCTGCCGAGTTCCCTCCGGTCTCGGCGTTCTTCATCGCCATGTCCGGCGCGACCGGCATGGCCTCCAGCCTGATGGACGAGGACGCCGTCGCCCTCGACGTCGAGATCGAGGGGTCCGACGCCGCAACCGTGGCCGCGTCGTTCGGCGAGGCACTCCGCGGCAGCGTCGCCGGGTTCCGGGCCCACGACGGCATCGTCGCCGCCCGCGCGCAGGAGGCGTACCGCATCGCGCAGACGATGGCGGCCGACGGCCTGCTCGTCAGCCCGCGGCCATTTCTCGGCGTCCCGGTCACGCCGTGCGGGTTCCACCACGCGACCAGCCCCCTCCCCGACTGATGAGCGCGCGCACCACCGTCGCGGCCGCCGCGATGGTCGCCACCTGCGTCGTGTCGGCCGGCTGCACCGACGCCGCGCCACCCCCGCCGCCGCACCAGTTCGTCCCCATTACCGAGCCGCTGTGCGACGACCTCGGCCTCCGCGACGTCGCCCGCGACGCCGGCTGGCTGCGCCGACCCGAGCCTTCGCTCACCGACCTCGGCGACGCCGACCACGTCCGGCAGTTCTGCGGTCTCGAGACCTCCCCCGGCGGGCGAATCACGACCGCGACCATCGGCGTCGACGTCAGCGTCGAGCCCGGCCGGCCGCGCCGCACGGTCGACATCTACCGCTGCGACGACGACGCCCCCGACTGCGATCCCGGCACCGACGTCGACGGCTGGTGGGACGACGGTCTGCAGCGGGCCCGGGTCGAGGACACCGGCGCCGGCCCGCGGCGCTTCTTCTCCCTCCGCACGACGGTGACCTACGGCAACGCCTCGGTCGACGTCCGAGTCGTCTTCCTCGCCGACGAGGCCGGCGAGCTCGAGCCGCGGGCACAGGCGGCGACGACCGAGCTGCTCGACCGGGCGCGCGTCGTCCTGGAGACCCGGCTCGCCCCCGAGAGCTGATCGTCGCGGTCACTCCTCCGGGTCGGCGATCGCCGACCCGGTGCCGGTGACCTGCACCCGTCGCGACATGCCCGGCAGTCCGAGCGGCAGCTCGGCGGTGCCGGTGAGGCTGACGACGACCCGGTCGTCCTGCACCGAGACCGCGACGTCGAGCCCACGTCGTCCGACCAGACCGAGGTAGTCGTGGACGGCGGCCCGGGCCGCCGCCGCGGGGAGGCGGAGCGGCTCGGAACCGAGGCCGCCCTCGTAGATCTCCTCGCCCTCGGCCCCGAGGTCGGCCGCCTGCAGTGCCGCACCCTCGGCCACGGTGGCCAGCTCCTGCCGCTCGAGGTAGGCGGCGCTCGCGTCGACGACGACCGCGATCGTCATCAGCAGCACGAGGGCGAAGCCGATGATCAACGGCGAGATCGCGCCACGGTCGGTCCGTTCGTGCCGGTGCCGGGGTCCGCGACTCACGGCGCGATCTCCTGGTACTGCCCGATGGGCACGGTGTGGCTGGCGTCGAGCGCGAACGACGGCTTGCCACCGCCCAGGACGTCGGGCGCGAGCGGGAGGGTCACCGCGGTGTCGACCCGAGCCGTGATGACCGCGGTGCCGCTGTGGCAGTCGTCGAGCTGGCACCGGACCTCGACGTCGACGTCGACGCCGTCGATGCCCTGGTCGGCCAGCGCCTGTCGCGCCGCCACCTCGGCGGCCTCGCGGCCGGCGGCGTCGTCGGGAGCGAGCGCGAAGGCGCGCGCGGCCGAGCGGGCGGCCGTGGTGGTGGCGAACGCGCCGCGTTGCACCTCGAAGGTCGACACCACGACGTAGACCAGCGGGACCAGCAGGAGGACCCCGAGCCAGACGAACTCGACGATCGCGCTGCCCCGCTCGTCGCGCGCTCGTCGTGGGCGACTCACTCGAGCTCCTTCACGGCATGGCCCTCGACCTCGATGGTCACCCCGGGCCCGCCGATGCCGAGGGCGGGCACGGTGGCCACCACGCGGACCTCGACGGTCGGCACTCCGCCGACGTCGACGGTGCGCACGGAGATCCGGTCGGCGAACTCGCCCGAGACGGCGCCCTCGACCTGGGCCCGGGTGCGCGCGACGCCGTCGGCCTCGCCGCGGTCCTGGACGGCGGCGTAGCGCGCTCCCTCGGCGGCCGCCGAGGCGAGCGTGTTGCGCACGTGCAGCACGAGCGCCAGCTGGGCGATGCCGAGCACCAGCGGCAGCAGCACGACCAGCACCAGGACGAAGTCGACCACTGCCGCGCCGCGCTCACCTCGGCGCGCCGGCACTACTGCACCTTGGCGAAGGCGGCCTGCAGCATGGAGTTGAGCTGCTCGCGGGCCGTGATGCCGATGATCGCCACGATGCCCGCGCTCATCACGGTGATCATCACCCACCCGGGCACGTCGCCGCGCTCACGCTCGGCGGGCGGTGGGAGCAGGAGCAGGGAGAGCCGCACGAGCAGCTGGTCGATGGTCCCCATGGGGTGTCCTTTCCGAGAATCCTGTGGAGGGAGGGGTGAGACGCCTAGACGGTGAGGGAGAGCCCGACCCAGCCGGGCCAGAACGCGAAGAGGATGGTGATCGGCAGCACGAGGAAGACGACCGGCACCATCATCAGGACCTCCCGCCGAGCGGCGAGCTCGATCAGCTCCCGGCGTCCGGCGTCGCGGACGTCGCCGGCCTGGGCGTGCAGCACGTCGGCGAGCGGGGTGCCGCGCTCGACGGCGATCGCGACGCCCTGCGCGAAGCGGGAGACGAGCGGCAGCCCGGTGGCGGCGGCCATCTGGTCGAAGGCGGCGCCGACGGGCTCACCGGTGCGGATCGCGGCGAGCACGACGCCGAGGTCGCGCGACAACTCACCGCCGCTGCGCTGGACGACGCGTCCGAGCGCGGCCACCGGCCCCTCGCCGGCCGCGACCGAGAGGGCGAGCAGCTCGGCGACGGTGGGGAACTCGGTGAGGATGCGACGCTCGCGGCTCTTCACCTGGCTCGAGAGCCAGTTGTCGCGGAACAGCACGCCGACGACGAACGCGAACAGGCACACCAGCAGGGTGAGCAGTGGCGATGCCTGGCCCGAGAGCGCCCGCAGCAGGCCCCAGGCGGCGGCGATCGCGAACCCGACGAGGCCCCACTGCACCTGCTCGATGCGGAACTCGTGGACGGTGCGGTCGAGCCCGGCCCGCGTGAGCCGCCGCTCGACCGATCGGGCACCGCCGAGCACCCGCTCGACCGTGTCGGCGGCCGAGCGGAGCACGGGACCGAACACGCCGGCGATCGCGGAACGGGACGGGTCGGCGTCGAGGTCGGCGTAGCGGGTCGGGGCGCCGGGTGACGGCACGTCGCGCAGGTAGGGCAGCACGCGCTGGGCCAGGGGCGGACGCCGGATGACGAACACACGTCGGCCGGCGAGCACGAGGCCGAGGCCGGCGAGACCGCCGAGCAGCATGCCCCAGGTGGCCGGGCTCACCGCAGGATCCGGTGCTCGGTGGGCAGTCGGCCGATGCGCATCATCACCCGGTAGGCCACGACGCACACGACCGCGCCGACGACGAGGATCGCGACGCCGGTGGCCGAGCGGTAGCGCTGGATGACCTCGGTCTGGGCCGACATCAGCAGCAGCACGACCCACGGGGCGGCGACGGCGAGCCTCGCCCCGTTGACCGCCCACGCCTGGCGCGACTCGAGCTCGGAGCGCGTGCGCAGGTCGTCGCGGAGGTAGCCGGACAGGTTGCGCAGCAGACGGCCCAGCTCGCCACCACCGACCTCGCGGGCGATGCGGAGACCTTCGACGACCCGGTCGCCGACCGGGTCGGCCAGCCGGTCCTTCAACCGGTCGAGGCTGTCGCCGAAGCGGCCCGTGACCTGGTAGTCGAGGGCGAAGGCGTCGAAGGCCGGCCGTAGCGGCTCGGGTCCGCGGATCGCCAGCCCGGCCAGGGCATCGGGCAGCGACAGGCCGGCTCGGACGGCGGAGGCCAGGTTGTCGATCGCCTCCGGCCAGACCTCGGCGAGCTCGCGCAGACGACGCCGGGCCCGCCCAGCGACGATCGCCACCGGCAAGTAGCCGGCGATGACCCCGAAGACGACGGCGACCGGCGGCGTGCTCGAGATGGCCTGCACGAGCAGGGCGGCGGCAAGGGCGAACCCGAGGCAGAGCGCGACGAGTCCGCCGGCGGCGACGTCGGGCAGGCCGGCGGCGTCGAGCTGACGACGGAGGCGACCGGGCGCGGCCGGCCCCCGAGCCCGCCCGCGCGGCATCGTGAACGCCGACCACACCAGCAGCAGCCCCAGGCCGACGCCGAGCCCGACGAGCGCGCCCACGTCAGCGCCCGTCGTTCAGCAGCGCGTGGACGTCGATGCCGACCCGCTCGAACAGCTCGAGGCGCGGCGGCATGCCGTGCGTGCGACGCAGCTCGGTGCCGTGCCGCACGAAGATCGGCTCGGCCTCGATGATGTCGTTCTCGACCCGGCCGGGCACGCCGACGATCTCGTTGACACGCCGCACGCCGTGCGGGTCGATGCCGAGGTGCACCACCAGGTCGACCGACGCGGCCACGGTAGGAACCACGAAGCGGGCCGAGATGTTCTCGCCCGCGAGCAGGGGCAGCGTGCACATCTTGACCAGCGCTTCGCGCGCGCTGTTGGCGTGCAGGGTGCACATGCCGGGCAGGCCGGCGTTGAGGGCGAGCAGCAGGTCGAGGCACTCCTCGGCCCGCACCTCGCCGACGATCACGCGGCTCGGCCGCATGCGCAGCGCCTCCTTGACGAGGTCGCGCAGCTTGATCTCGCCGGTGCCCTCGAGCCCCGACTGCCGCGTCTGCATGGCGACCCAGTCGGGGTGCGGGAACCGCAATTCAAAGACCTCCTCGGCGCTGACCACCCGGTCGCCTCCGGGGATCGAGGCGGCGAGGCAGTTGAGGAGGGTGGTCTTGCCCGCCTGGGTGCCCCCGGCGACCAGGATGTTCAGCCCGGCCCGCACGCTCGCCGAGAGGAAGGACGCCGCCCGCGGACTCAGGCTGCCGAGCTCGACGAGGTCGTCGAGCTGGCCGGCCCGCAGGATGAACTTGCGGATGTTGACCGCCGAGAACCCGCGGGTGATGCCCTCGAGCACGACGTGCAGCCGGTGACCCTCGGGCAGCATGGCGTCGACGAACGGGGCCGAGACGTCGAGGCGGCGTCCGCTCGACTTCAGCATGCGCTCGACGAGCTCGGTGACCTGGGCCCGGGTGAGCACCAGGTTGGTGAGCTCGTGCCGGCCGCGTCGGGCGACGAAGACCCGGCTCGGGTCGTTGATCCAGATCTCCTCGACCGAGGGGTCGTCGAGGAACTGCTGCAGGGGCCCGAAGCCCGAGACCCGCGCGACCAGCTCGGTGACGAGCGCCTGCGGGTCGACGACCGGCGCGACCACCCCGGTGAGCGAGCGGTCGTCGTGAGCCTGCACGACGCCGTTGATGATGCGCCGGACGACGGCAGCGTCGCGCTGGGGGTCGACGCCCTCGCGACGCACGAGCTCACGGACGCGGCGGTCGAGCTCGTCGACCAGCGACAACGGGTCGCCGGCACCGTCAGGACCCGCGGCGGGCGGCGCGGTCGGCAACGCATTCGGCAACGCGGCGGGCGGTGGTGGAGGGTAGGTCGAGGACACGCCGTCGCCTCCTTTCCCGAGTTGCGGCGAGAGCGGTGGGAGGAATGTAGGCAGACCTGCCCCGCCGTGCCCAGACCCCAGGACCGATCTGTGGAAAACTCCGGCGAACTGGTGACACGAGGTCTAGACCGACGAACGCCCCGACCTCGAGCCGGGCCGGCCTCGGCACCCCGGCCATGGTCCTTTCCGCGCGATCGCTCGATGCGGACCCCCTCGGCACCCCGGGCCGTGGTCCTTTCCGCGCGATCGCTCGACGAGGACCACCGGGGCGTGACCGGCTTCGAGTCCGCTTAACGGACTTCTTACCGTCGGCGACACAGACGGAATTCCGCACGAAACCAGTTCGAAACGAGCCGGGCGTTGGCTTCTCGTCATGCCCAGCCGCCCCGTCGCCCACCGCGTCGCCCACCGCGACGCCCACCGCCACATCGGCCGGCTGCCGGCATACGGCTTCTACGGCGGGCCGCCGATCAACCCCGACACCACCGCCCTCGAGAGCGTCGAGGAGCTGTTCACGACTCTCGACGCCGAGGGGACCGAGCGCGCGCTGGTGCTGCCCAACTACGGCGTGCCCGACCCCGACGTCGCGTTCGGGCTCAACCACCTGGCCCTCGAGGCGGCCCAGAAGGACGACCGGGTGCGCTGCGGGCTGTGGGTGAGCCCGAAGCAGAGCGACGCCGAGCGCAACGACGAGGCGTTCCGCCTCGCTGTCGAGGACGGCGTGGTCGCGCTCAAGACCAGCTTCCTGCTCGGTGGGGCACCCGACGACCCCGCCTGCGCCGAGCAGCTCGACCGCATCTTCACGACCGCCGCCGATCTCGGCCTGGTCGTGCACGTCCACACCAGCCCGGGGGCGGCGTCCGACGTCGACCGCATCGGCCGCCTGGTCGAGCGCTACGGCGACGCCACGAAGATCCACCTGGTGCACCTCGGCGGTGGCATGAGCGGCCACCTCAAGCTGATCGGCGGCCTGTTCTTCGACTGGATCGAGGCCGGCAAGCAGGTCTACACCGACACCAGCTGGGCCATCGGCTTCGCACCGGCCTGGTTGGCGCAGGAGATCGAGCGTCGCGGCGTCGGCCACGACCGGGTCCTCTTCGCCACCGACGCCCCCTGGGGCGACTTCGAGGGCGAGCACGCCCGCCTGCGCGCGGCCTCGGGCGACGGCGCCCTCGCCGACGCCTTCTTCCACCAGAACTTCGACGCCCTCTACGGGCTCTGAAGACCCCGCACCCCGCCGCACCACCACACACGGCACCACACACGACACCGAGGAGACACCGCATGTCCGTGTACGACGACGAGATCCTGGCCGCGATGGAGAAGTCCAAGGCCGAGGTGCCCCACCCCAGCCAGGGCAAGGGCACCAACCTCTACGGCTCCACCAAGCTCTTCCCCGACTACCAGGCCAGCGAGGGCCAGGCGTGGCTCACGCTCGTGCACGGCATCCCGCACGAGAGCTCGGTCAGCTTCGTCGCCGTGCTGCAGACCACCCGCGCGCTGCGCAAGGGCTTCGACGCCACCCTCTACTTCTACGGGCCCGGTGCGCTGGCCTGCGCCGACACCCGTGGCTTCCCGACCACCGGCGACGTCGCGTTCCCCGGCAACCAGAACATGAACGACGCGATCAAGACCTTCATCTCCGAGGGCGGCACGGTGCTGTGCTGCCGGTTCGGCATGGCCCTGCACGGCCAGCGCGAGGAGGACCTCATCGAGGGCGTCATCCCGTGCCACCCGCTCGACGTCCAGGACGCGGTGATCCACTTCGCCAACAAGGGCGCGATCATCAACTCCGTCTACAACCTCTGATCGGCTGAGTCATGGGAGCCGACACCCGGGTAGACGTGGCGATCCAGGGCATCCGCCTCCTGGACGCCCCGGTCGCGCGCCGCGCGGGCGCCGGCCCCAGCGACGACGGGCACGTGCTGCTCGACGGTGTGGGGGCGGCCATCCCGCTCAACCCCCGCAGCCCCTACACCGTCAGCGGCGGCAAGCTGCTCCTCGACGGCGCCGACACCGGCATGGGCGTGGAGGCCGTGGCGCGCCCGAGGTTCTACGACCTCGAGACAGCCGACGGCGTGTCGTACGAGAAGATCGCGCGGCTGCACTCGGCCAACGTGCTCGCCACGACCGTCGTGCAGACCTGCGTGCGCTACGAGGAGTCGGAGCGCTGCCGGTTCTGCGCGATCGAGGAGTCGCTCAACGCGGGTGCCACGGTCGCGGTCAAGACGCCGGACCAGGTCGCGGAGGTCGCCAAGGCCGCCCACGACCTCGACGGCATCACCCAGATGGTCATGACGACCGGCACCAGCAACGGCCGCGACCGCGGCGCCACCCACCTCGCCCGGTGCGTGCGCGCCGTCCGCGAGGTGCTGCCCGACCTGCCCATCCAGGTGCAGTGCGAGCCACCCGGCGACCTGCAGACCATCCAGGACCTCTACGACGCCGGCGCCCGCTCGATCGGCATCCACGTCGAGAGCCTCGACGACGCCGCCCGCCTGGCCTGGATGCCGGGCAAGGGCGCCGTCCCGATGGCCGAGTACCAGGCCGCCTGGGCCGAGGCCGTGCGCGTCTTCGGCTGGAACCAGGTCTCGACCTACCTCCTCGTCGGCCTCGGCGAGGACCCCGACGAGATGGTCAGGGGCGCGGTCGAGCTCATCGAGATGGGCGTCTACCCGTTCGTCGTCCCGTTCCGCCCGCTCGCCGGCACGCTCGCCACCGACGTCGACGGCGCCGCCGCGCCCGACCCGCGCGACGTCTACAAGATCACCGCCCAGGTCTCGGCGGCCCTGCGGGCGCACGGCATGCTCGGCACCGACCAGGCCGCCGGGTGCGCCGCCTGCGGCGCCTGCTCGGCGCTGGGGTCGTGCTCCTCCGACGAGGCGGCGTCGTGACGAGCATCGTCGACGAGGTCATCCTCACCGGCTCCCGACGGACGACGCCCAGCCTCGACGCGTTCGTCGTCGTGCGTGCCGAGGCCCGCGAGGTGGCGGCCTACCGCGCCCTGCGGCGCGAGGTGTTCGTGCACGAGCAGGGCCTGTTCCGCGGCTCCGACCTCGACGACGTCGACGCCGACCCGCGCACGATCGTGCTCGTCGCCCTCGCCCACGACGGCGAGGTGCTCGGCGGCGTCCGCCTGCACCCCGCGATCACCGACGGCCCCGACCTCGGCTGGTGGCGCGGCTCCCGGCTCGCCGTGGCCACCGACGCCCGCCTGCTGCTGGGTGTCGGGGCCGCGCTCGTCCGGGCCGCGTGCGCCGCGGCCGAGCAGCAGGGCGCACTGCGCTTCGACGCCACCGTGCAGGCCCAGAACGAGCGGCTCTTCCGCCGGCTCGGCTGGGTGGCGCGCGAGCGCACCCACCTGCACGGCCACCCGCACGTCGTCGTCGACTGGCCCATCGCCCGGGTGCAACGACTCGTCGACGCCACGAAGGCGGCACTCGGGGGCCTGCTCCCCGCCCTGAGCGCCGGGGTGCCGGCCGGGTTCGTCGGCGACGACGGCGCCCCGGTGCCGGGCTCCGACCTGGTCGCCGCGTGCGACGCGATCCTGCCCTCGATGGTCGAGCGCGACCCCGAGTGGGCCGGGTGGTGCGCCGCCCTCGTCAACCTCAACGACCTGTCCGCCATGGGCGCCACGCCGGTGGCGCTGCTCGACGCCGTCGCCGCCCGCGACGCCTCCTTCGCCCGCCGCGTCCTGCGCGGGCTCGCCGACGCCAGCCAGGCCTGGGGCGTACCGGTCATCGGCGGCCACACCCAGCTCGGCGTCCCGGCCGCGCTGTCGGTCACCGCACTCGGTCGGACACCGCGTCCGATCCCCGGTGGTGGCGGCGAGGCCGGGCAGGCGCTCCGCGTCACCGCCGACCTCGGCGGCGGCTGGCGGCCGCGCTACACCGGGTCCCAGTGGGACTCCTCCAGTCACCGCACCGGCGAGGAGCTCAGAGCCGTTGCCGGTGTGGTCCCCGCCCTCGCGCCGACGGCCGCCAAGGACGTCAGCATGAGCGGGCTCGTCGGCACGACCGGCATGCTCGCCGAGGCCTCGGGCTGCCGCGCCGTCCTCGACGTCGCCGCGATCCCCACGCCCGACGCCGCCGCGACCGGCGACTGGCTCACCTGCTTCCCCGGCTTCGCCATGGTCACCGCCGAGTCGGCACCAGCCCGGGCCACCCTCCCCGGCCACGTCACGAGCTCCGTCTGCGGCGAGCTCACCGAGGGCAGCGGCGTCGGCCTGCGCTGGCCCGACGGGGTCGTCACCGAGGCCGTCACCTCCACCGTCACCGGAATGGGAACAGCATGAGCACCCACACCTTCGGCGCCGTGAGCGCCAACTTCGGCCGCGACGTCGACGACAACCTGCGCCAGGTCGCCCGGCTCGTCGACGACGCCCGGGCCCGCGGCACCTCGCTGCTCGCGCTCCCCGAGGCCTGTCTCGGCGGCTACCTGTCCGTGCTCGGCTCCGGCCGCGACGGCACCCACGCCGAGAGGCCCGACTCGCTCCCCCCGGTGATGGACGCCGACGGGCCCGAGCTGCGCGCCGTCGCCGCCGTCGCCCGCGAGATGACGCTCGTCGTCGGGTTCTGCGAGTCCGACGGCGGACGCCGCTTCAACAGCGCGGCCGTCGTCACCGGCGACGGCGTGCTCGGCGTGCACCGCAAGGTGCACCAGCCGCTCGGCGAGAACCTCTACTACGAGGCCGGCGAGGTCTTCCGGGCCGTCGAGACGCCGGTCGGCCGGCTCGGCGCGCTCATCTGCTACGACAAGGCGTTCCCCGAGGCCGCCCGCGGGCTCGCCCTCGACGGCGCCCAGGTGATCGCGTGCATCTCGGCCTGGCCCGCGGCCCGCACCGCCACCGCCGGCGACCTCGCCGACGACCGCTGGAAGAAGCGGTTCGACCTCTTCGACCAGGCCCGGGCGCTGGAGAACCAGGTCGTCTGGGTCGCCTCGAACCAGGCGGGCACGTTCGGCTCGCTCCGCTTCGTCGGCTCGGCCAAGGTCGTCGGGCCGGGCGGCGACGTGCTCGCCGCGACGTCCACGGGCGACGGCGTCGCCTACGCCGAGGTCGACGTCGCCGGGGCGCTCGAGGGCGCCCGCCGGTCGATGTTCCACCTCGGCGACCGGCGTCCCGAGCTCTACGTGGAGCCGGCGGTCAGCTATGCCTGAGATGACGCTCTCGGTGCGCTGGCCCGACGGCCGCGTGCAGGACTGCTACTCCCCCTCGCTCGTGCTGCACGACCACCTGGTCGCCGGCACGACCTACACGGTGCGCGACTTCACCCGGCGCTCCACGCTCGCCCTCGCGATCGCCAGCGAGCGGGTCAAGGAGAAGTTCGGCTTCGCCTGCACCTCCGCGGCCGCCACCACCCAGCAGATCACCGAGAGCGCCACGGCCTTCGGCCCCGACGACGTCGTCGAGGTCGTGCGCATGTGGCCACCCCTGCCCGCCCCGACCACCCAGGAGGCGCTGTGAGCACCGTGAGCACCACGAGCACCCGCTCCACCGCCGTCGCCGTCGTCGGCGGCGGCCAGGCCGGGCTGTCGACCAGCTGGTACCTGACCCGCGACGGCGTCGACCACGTCGTCCTCGAGGCCGGCACGGCCGCCCACGAGTGGGCCGACACCCGGTGGGACAACTTCACCCTCGTCACCCCCAACTGGCACTGCCGCCTGCCGGGCTACGCCTACGACGGCCCCGACCCCGACGGGTTCATGACCCGCGACGAGGTCGTGGCCTGGCTCGCCGGCTACGCACCGACGTTCGGCCCGCCGCTGCTCGAGCACACCCGCGTCACCTCGCTCGTCGAGCGTGACGGCGGCGGGTTCGTGCTGCAGACCTCCGGCCCCGACGGCGAGACGACCTGGGAGGCCGACCACGTCGTCCTGGCCACCGGCGGCTACCACCTGCCCATCGTGCCGCCGTGGGCCGGCGCCATCGACCCCGCGATCGAGCAGATCCACTCCGCCGACTACCGCAACCCCGAGCAGCTGCCCGACGGCGGCGTCCTCGTCGTCGGCTCCGGCCAGTCCGGCGCCCAGGTCGCCGAGGACCTCCACCTCGCCGGCCGTCAGGTGCACCTCGCGCTCGGCGACGCCCCGCGCGTCGCCCGCACCTACCGCGGGCGCGACTGCATGACCTGGCTGTCCGACATGGGCCTCTACGACACGGCGGTCGCGCAGTACCCGGGAGGCCTCGCCGCACGCGAGAAGACCAACCACTACGTCACCGGGCGCGACGGCGGCCGCGACATCGACCTGCGCGCGTTCGCCCTCGAGGGCATGCGGCTCTACGGCCTCCTCGACGGCCTCACGACGCCGGGCGGCTCGCACCTCACGTTCCGTCCGACGATGACCCAGGCGCTCGACGACGCCGACCGCACCTACAACTCGATCTGCCGCGACATCGACCGGTGGATCGACGCGCAGGGCATCGACGCGCCGCCGCCGTCGACCTACGAGCCGGTCTGGATGCCGGACGCCGACCCGACCGAGCTCGACCTCGCCGCGGCCGGGATCACCAGCGTGGTCTGGGCGATCGGCTACCGGCCCGACTACCGCTGGGTCGGCGTCGGCGTCTTCGACGGGCACGGACGGCCCACCCACACGCGCGGCGTCACGTCGGTGCCGGGGCTCTACTTCCTCGGCCTGCCGTGGCTGCACACGTGGGGCTCCGGCCGGTTCCTCGGCATCGCGCGCGACGCCGAGCACGTCGCGTCGTGCATCACCGGGACCGGGTCTCGAGGCTCCCAGGCTCGCACCTCGACCACCGTGTAGATGGAGGTGACCATCGGCGCGGTCGCCGCGCACTTCGGCCGCGACCTCGCGCGCGGGGTGGCCAAGGTCTGCGGCATCGTGGACGACGCCCGCGCGGCCGGGTGCGACCTGCTCGTGCTGCCCGACGCGGCGCTGGGCGGCTACCTCGACGACCTCCGGGCGCCGTCCGAGGCCCCGCCGGCGCTCGCCGAGGGCTCCCCCGAGATCGCCGCGGTCGCCGCCGCGGCCGGCGACCTGGTCGTGTGCGTGGGCTACGCCGAGCAGGCGGGCGAGACCGTGCACAACGCGGCCGTGTGCGTGAGCGGCGACGGCGTGCTCGGCCGGCACCGCAAGGTGCACCTGCCGGCCGGCGAGTCGACCGTCTACGCGCCGGGTGAGGGCTTCTCGGCGTTCGACACCCCGGTCGGCCGGCTCGGCATGCTCATCGACTACGACAAGACGTTCCCCGAGGCCGCGCGCACGCTCGCCCTCGACGGCGCCACGGTGCTGGCCTGCCTGTCGGCGTGGCCGGCCTCGGTCACCGACCGGGCGTCGCGGCTGCCGCAGGACCGGCAGTCGCGGCTGTTCGACCTCTACGACAGCGCCCGGGCCGCCGAGAACCAGGTCGTGTGGGCCTCGAGCAACCAGACGGGCATGCTCGGCGGCCTGCGCTTCCTCGGCCAGGCGAAGGTCGTGGGCCCGGGCGGCGACGTGCTCGCCCGCACCTCGGCCAAGGGCGGTCTCGCGGTCGCGACCATCGACGTCGACGCCGAGATCGCGCGCTCGCGACGGGTGCTGCACCACCTCGCCGAGCTCGAGACGGCGGCCTACCGGTGACGCCGCGGAGCGTGGCGCTGCTGACCTACTCGACCAGGCCGCGCGGGGGCGTCGTCCACACCCTCGCCCTGGCCGAGGCGCTCGCCGCCCTCGGCGTCGACGTGCACGTGTGGACGCTGGGCCGGGGCGGCGACACGACGTTCTTCCGGCCCGTCGACCCCGCGGTCACCGTGCACGCCGTCCCGTTCGCCGACCGGCCCGACGGTCTGGTCGCCGAGGACGTCACCGAGGACGTCGGCGCCCGGATCGTGCGCTCCATCGACGTGCTGGCCGAGGCGTTCGCGGCCGAGCGGGCGGCGTACGACGTGGTGCACGCCCAGGACTGCATCAGCGCCAACGCCGCGCTGCGCTCCGGGACGTGCCTGCGCACGGTGCACCACCTCGACACCTTCACCACGCCCGAGCTGGTGGCCTGCCACGACCGCGCGGTGCACGAGCCCGCGGGGCTGGTCTGCGTCTCGGCCGCGGTGGCCGAGGAGGTACGCGCCGGCTACGGGCGAACCACGACGGTGATCGCGAACGGGGTCGCCGCCGCCCGGTTCGAGGCGGGCGCGCTCGACGCCGCCGGCCGCGGCGCGTGCCGGCGCGAGCTCGGCCGCTACGTGCTGGCCGTCGGCGGCATCGAGCCCCGCAAGGGCACCCTCGACCTCCTCGAGGCGTTCGCCGGCCTCCGCGCCGCCCACCCCGACGTTCGGCTGGTGCTCGCGGGCGGCGAGACGCTCTTCGACTACCGCGACTACCGGACCGCCTTCGACGCCCGCGCCGCCGAGCTCGGCGTCGAGCCCGTCCTGCTCGGCGTCGTGGACGACGACGCCCTGCCCGCGCTCGTGGCCGAGGCCGCCGCGCTGTCGTTCGTCTCGACCAAGGAGGGCTTCGGCCTCGCCGCCCTCGAGGCCCTCGCCGCCGGGACGCCGGTGCTCGCCCGCGACCTGCCGGTGCTGCGCGAGGTGCTCGGCGACACCGTCGCCTACGCCGCCGACGTGCCGGCCATGACCGACGCGCTCACCGGCCTGCTCACCGACCCCCCGCCGTCCGAGCCCGGACGCGACCTGGCCCGCTCCTTCTCCTGGACCACCGCGGCCGAGGCCCACCTGGCCTTCTACGAGAACGCGCTGAGCGCGCACACCGGCCGGCCCACGCACCTCGACTGAATCAGCTCGCATCCCAGGATCGGGCGAGCACGTGGGTACGACAGGTGGCCTGGGGCGGCCGCCCCTACCGCCTCGGCAGGTGCAGGCGCAGGACGTCGGCGTCGGCGGGCCGTTCGAGCGAGCCGCCGACGGCGTCGAGCATCGTGCGCACGCGAGCGTGCGGCACCTGGCGCGGGGCGCCGAGGACGCCGTCGCGGCCGGCACAGAGCAGGTCGACGCGCAGGCGGCTGGCGGCGCCCTCGAAGACGAGCCGGACCGCGCCACGCTCGCGCACGATGATGTCGTCGAAGATCAGGTCGAGCACCTGCTCGACCGGGCCGGGGGTGAAGAGCAGCTCGATGTCGCCCTCGACGGCGGCGGTGAGACGGCGTCCGTCGTCGTCGAGCGCGTCGGCCCAGCGCTGGGCCACCTGGGTGGCGAGGTCGCGCAGCGGCACCGCGGCGCCGGCGACCAGCACCCCGCGACCGCCGAGCTCGACGAGCTCGCCGGCGACGTCGTTGAGCTGGCCGACGGCCTTGAGGCAGGCCGTCGCCGCCTCGCGGGCGTCGGGCGAGAGGCCGGGATCGTCGATGAGCACCTCGAGCCGCAGCCGGAGGCTGGTGAGGGGCGTGCGGAGCACGTGGCTGGTGTGCTGGCCGAACTGCCGCTCGCGCTCGAGCCGGTCGCGCAGCTGGCTCGCACTCTGCTCGAGCGCCGAGGCGATCGCGCGGGCCTCGGGGACGCCGCCGCGCGGCAGGTCGAGGTCGAAGCGGCCGCGGCCCAGGGCCGCGGCGGCGACCGCGAGCTGCCGGAACGGCGCGGAGAGGCTGCGGGCCACCACGTAGCCCAGGAGCCCGGCGAGACAGGCGAGCAGCGCGAAGAGGGCGAGGAGCTCGGGCCATCGGGCCCCGAACGGTCCGTCCTCGGCGGCGTCGCGACGGCTCACCGTGAGCGTGCCATCGCCCACGGTCACCGTGGCCACCACCTCGTCGTCGGCGTCGCCGCCGGCGAAGTCGGGGCCGACGGCCACGACCGGGTCGGCGCCCGGGGTGGCGTAGGTCAGCTGGACCCGCGGCCCGGCGTAGGGCGCCAGGACCTCGGCGCCGACGGGCTCGCCGTCGGCCACCCGGTCGGCGACGATGATGGCCAGAGCGGCCGCCGTCGCGGCGGCGTCGCGGCTCTCCTCGGTGCGCGCGTCACCGGCGCCGGCGTAGGCGCGCACGAGGCCGGCTCCGAGGAGGAGCAGCAGCGTAATGGCGACGAACGAGGCGGTGAGTCGTTCACGCATCGGGAGCGGGGGCTTCCAGGCGGAAACCGACGCCGCGCACCGCGACGACCCGCTCGGTGACCCCGACACTCTCGAGCTTCTGACGCAGACGTCCGATCGTCACGTCGAGCGTCTTGGTGGATCCGTACCAGTTCTCGTCCCAGACGTCGGCCATGAGACGCCCACGGCTGACGACCTTGTCCTTGTTGGCGGCCAGGATCGACAGCACGTCGAACTCCTTGCCGGTCAGCGGCACCTCGGTGTCGCCGGCGTAGACCCGCCGGGCCGCGACGTCGATGCGCAGGCCGTCGTCGGGCTCGTCGGAGCCCGACGCCGCGCCGGCCCCGGTGCGCCGCAGCAGCGCACGCACCCGCGCCTGCAGCTCGGCCAGCCCGAACGGCTTGGCCAGGTAGTCGTCGGCGCCGTAGTCGAGACCGACGACGCGGTCGAGCTCTCCGGCGCGGGCGGTGACGATCATGATCGCGCCCTCGTAGCCGGCGGAGCGGGCCTGCTTGCACACCTCGAGGCCGTCCATGTCGGGCAGGCCGAGGTCGAGGATGACCACGTCGGTGGTCTTGCCACCGAGCTCGTCGAGGGCCCGCTGGCCGCTGTCGACCCAGCCGACCTCGTAGCCCTCGCGCTCCAGCGTCCGGACGAGGGGGAACGCGATGTCCTCCTCGTCCTCGACGACGAGAACTCTGTGGCCCATGCAGGGAAGCATAGGGGGTGGGGGACGTCGTCCGGCGGCGCCTTGACCAAACGCGTGACCATGGCCATCACCGCGTCCGGGTGAGGGTACCCCTGCGGGTATGGGCCGCTCGTCGGCGGGCGACGAGGCGGTGGGGCGCCCGGCGGTGCCACCGCGCGAGGGCGAGCAGGGCCAGCACCGCGAACGCCGAGACGACCGCGGCGACGAGGACCCGGGCGTAGGGAGCGGCGACCAGCACCTCCGCCGAGGTGGGCGCCTGCGTGATGGTCACCCGGGCGTCGTTGTCGAGCACGATCGCGTCGGCGTCGCGCCCGGTGACCACGCGCAGGTCGCCGCTGCGCACGACGCGGTCGCCCACCCCGAGGTCACCGGTCGGGACCGTGCGGCTCAGCGTCAGGGTGCCGAGCGTGGACTCGTGACCGGGGACGTCGACGACGCGCTGGTGCAGGCCGAGCACGGGGGGCGCCAGGGCCAGCACCGCGAAGCAGACGACCAGCGCGGCCGCGAGGGACTCGGCGATCCGGACCTCGCGCGTGCGCGCGGGGAGGATGCGACGCCGGGTGCCGGTCAGCAGCTCCACGGGTGGTACTCCCCAGCGAGGGGAAGTGCGGGTAGGGAGCGGGGGGACGGAGCGGGCGGCGGACCGCAATCCCCCCAGATCTGCGGCCCGCCCCCTGAGCTCGACCACCACGTTACGGAGGCCTGCACCACGCGACGGGCACGACCGGGCAACCAACGGGTAACAGTCTCGACCCGCTCGACGCTGGTCAGTCGTCAAGTCGGTCGGGGAGCCGGCCGTGGAGCGTCAGGTGGCCAGCAGGTCGCCGAGGTCGTCGGCCCGCTCGAGCACGGTCTCGAACCGCAGCTGCTCGATGTCGAGCGGGTCGTCGGCGCCGGCCACGACCTCGTCCCACGTGATCGGGGCGGCGACGTAGGGCCGCTCCTTGCCGCGCAGGGAGTAGGGCGTGATCGTGGTCTTGAAGCCGGCGTTCTGCGACCAGTCGAGGAACACCTTGCCGCCCCGCTTGGCCTTCGTCATGGCCGAGGTGACGAGGCGTCGGTGCTCGGCCTCGAGCTCCTCGGCGACCTGCTTGGCCAGCGCGGAGGAGTCCTCCGACGGCAGCCGCTGCGGCAGGTCGGCGTAGAGGTGGAGGCCCTTGCTGCCGCTGAGCACCGGCTTGGCCGCCAGGCCACGCTCGGCGAGCTTGTCGCGGGCCAGCAGCGCCACCTGGCAGCACTCGTGCAGCCCGGCGGGCTCGCCCGGGTCGAGGTCGATGACGATCCGGTCGGCGTTGCGCGGCCGGCCGTTGCGCCCGACCTTCCACTGGTGCACGTGCAGCTCGATCGCGGCGAGGTTGGCCAGCCAGGTGAGGGTGGCGAGGTCGTCGCAGACCGGGAAGCGGAGGGTGTCGTTGTCGACGCGGCCGTAGCGGCCCTCGCGCCGTCCGCCGGTGGGCACCTCGACCGTGCGCACCCACGACGGCGTGCCCGCGGGTGCGTTCTTCTCGAAGAAGCTGATGTCCTGGACGCCGTGCGGCCAGCGGATGCGGGTGACCGCGCGGTCCTTGAGGTGCGGCAGCAGCACCGGGGAGATGCGGGCGTAGTAGTCGAGCACCTCGCCCTTGGTGGTGCCGGTCTGCGGGTAGAGCACCTTGGCCAGGTTGCTGATCTTGAGCGTGCGGCCGTCGACGTCGACGTGCAGCTCCTCGGCCTCGAACCTCTCGCGCTTCGGCACGGGTCTACCGCCCGATCGCGATGACCGGCCGCTGGGCCGGGTCGAGCCGGACCATCAGCATCCGCAGGAAGCCCCGCGGCGCGCTCACGCACCCGGCGGTGGCCCCGCGGCCGTTGACGTGGAGGAAGATCCCGGACCCGCGATGGCGCACCTGCGCCGCGTTGTAGTCCATGACGACGACGTGCTCGTACTGCGTGCCGTAGTCGGTCAGCCGCTCCGACGACTCGGGGTGCGAGGCCGGCAGCCACCAGCGGAAGCCGCCCCACCGCTGGTTGCGATAGGTGTTGTACCAGCGGCTGGCGTTGTCCTGCACCCAGAAGTCGCCGGCCTCGATCCGGCGGTGCGGCAACGCCCAGGCCGGACGCCGCGCGTGGGTGCCGAAGGTGGAGGTGAGCCGGTAGGTGCCGAGGGGCGTGGTGCCGGTGCCCTGCCGGCGACGGTCGCCGCGCACGAGCCCGCCGTAGCCGATGCGGCCGTCGGTGGTCGTGCGCACCGTCGTCCAGCCGCGGTCGCGGAGCACGTGCAGGGCGACCCGCGCGTCGTGACCGCCGGTGTGGTTCACCGTGACGACCTGCGTGGTGCCCGCGCGCAACCGCACGCGGACGCCGTCGAGGGTGACGGTGCGCGCGGCGACCGGCGGCGTCGTCCGGACGGCGTCGGGGTCGGCCGCGGCGGCGCGCGTCGGCACGGCGACGACCGCAAGCGTGGCGGCGACGATCAGGGCGAGCGCGGCTCTCACAGGTCCTCCGGGGCCAGGTCGGTACGCAGCCCACGGTAGGAGGGTTGCCGCAGCCGTTGGTAGCCCCGTCCGTGCGACTCCACGTCGACGACGAGCACCGGCTCGAGCCAGGTCGCGCCGATGCGGTCCTCGCGAGGCACGTCGTCGACGAACGGGTGGGTGCCGCGGGCCAGACCCGCGACCGCCTCGGTGAGCAGCCGGCTCTGCTTCGGGCCGATGCCGCTGCCGACCCGGCCGCGGAAGACCAGCCCCTCGGGCGTGATCGACCCGACCAGCAGTGAGGCCAGCCGGTCGCTCGTGCCCTCCTGCGGTCGCCAGCCGCCGACGACGTAGGACACCCGGAACCGGTGCGGGAACTTCAGCCAGTGCGGGCTCCGCTCCCCCGGCCTGTAGGTCGAGCCGAGCCGCTTGCTCACGATGCCCTCGAGGCCCTGCTGCATCGTCGCCTCGTGCAGCATCGCGCCGTCGTCGTAGGACGCCGGCACCTGCCACGGCGTCCCGTCGAGCACCTCGGCGAGGCGCGCGCGCCGGTCGACGAGCGGCTCGTGGGTGAGGTCGCGGCCCTGGTAGCGGAGCAGGTCGAAGACCATGAACGTCACCGGCACGGTCTCGACGAGCCGTTGCACCGACGTGGCCTGCCGCACGTGCATGCGCTCCTGCAGGGTGCGGAAGTCGGGGACGCCGTGCTCGTTGAGCGCGATCACCTCGCCGTCGACGAGGAGGTCGCGACGCCGCAGCCCGCGGTGCTCGCGCAGCCCGGTCGCGACGTCGGGCCAGGCCGCGGTCACGTCGTTGTCGTTGCGCGAGGTCAGCCGGTAGCGACCGCGCTCGCCGTAGCCGCCGGAGTCGGCCAGGATGCGCATGCCGTCCCACTTGACCTCGTGCGCCCACTCCTCCGAGGTCGGGACGTGGTCGCCGGTGGTGGCGAGCATGGGGCGCACGCGCCCATCCTGCCCCGTCGGGCGATGACTTCCGGGGGTCCCACCCGTCACACTGAGGAGCAATCGTCCGACGAAAGGCTTCCCCCATGCGTGCGATCTGGAAGGGCGCGGTGTCCTTCGGGCTGGTCAGCGTGCCGGTCAAGCTCTACTCGGCGACCGAGAGCCACGACATCTCGTTCCGGCAGGTGCACGAGGCCGACGGCGGGCGCATCAAGTACCAGCGCGTGTGCTCCATCGACGGCGAGGAGGTGCCCTACGCCGAGATCGCCAAGGGCTACGAGACCGAGGACGGCGAGATGGTCATCCTCACCGACGACGACATGGCCTCGCTGCCCCTGACCTCGTCGCGCGAGATCGCCGTCGAGAAGTTCGTGCCGACGTCGCAGATCGACCCGATGCTGTTCGAGAAGTCCTACTACCTCGAGCCCGAGAAGACCGGCGCCAAGCCCTACGCCCTGCTGCGCCAGGCCCTGCTCGACGCCGACCGCATGGCCGTCGTCACCATCGCGCTGCGCAACCGCACCTCCGTCGCGGTGCTGCGCGTGCGCGACGACGTGATCGTGCTCCAGACGATGATGTGGCCCGACGAGATCCGTACCCCCGACTTCCAGATCGAGACCGGGGAGATCAAGGACTCCGAGGTCAAGATGGCCCAGATGCTCGTCGAGACCCTCGCCGGCGACTTCGACGCCAGCGAGTTCGAGGACGACTACGCCGACGCCGTCCAGGCCGTCGTCAAGGCCAAGATCGAGGGCGGCGAGATCAAGCGCACCCCCACCTCCACCAAGACCGGCGGCGAGGTCGTCGACCTGCTCGCCGCGCTCCAGCGCTCCGTCGCCGCGGCCAAGACCGCCCGCGGCGAGGACGTGCCGGACGACGCCGACGACTCCGACGACGCGGGCGACTCCGACGAGGCGCCGGCGAAGAAGACCGCGGCCAAGAGGGCCCCGGCGAAGAAGAACGCCATGAAGGCTCCGGCGAAGAAGGCCGCAGCCAAGAAGACGGCGGCCAAGAAGACCGCCGCCAAGAAGACCACGAAGAAGGCGCCGGCCAAGAAGGCGAGCTGACGGCGTCCGTCGTCCTGGGGCCGGCGGGGCCCGGGGCGGGGAGTACCCGGTGCACCGGGTACTCCTGACGTTCCCAGGGGTTGCAACACCTGAGAAGCGGGAGCAGTCCCCGAGAAGCATGGTGCGCGGTCGGTGCGACCGGCTGCCCGGTCAGCGCCGCTCGGCGGCCTCGATCAGGTCGAGGACGACGTTGACCGGGCGGATGCGCCCGCTCACCACCGGCGACCCCTCGTCGCCGAACAGCGACGACGGGATGCCGATGATCTCGGCGTCGTTGTTGATCGCCGCTCCCCCCGAGTTGCCCGGGGCGATGCGGGTGTCGGTGTCGATCTCCGAGCGCGGTCCCATCCCCGAGCGGTCGATGAACGTCGAGATCACGCCCTTGGTGACCGTGAGCCGCGTCGATCCCGAGATGCCGGGGAAGCCGAGCACGGTCACGTCGTCGCCCGACTCGAGCTCGTCGGAGTCGCCGACCGGGATGACGGGCAGGTCGAGCGTGGCGGGGTCGACCTCGGCGCCGTCGACGGTGGCGTAGACCTGCATCACCGCGACGTCGCGCCTGCCGTCGACCTCGACCGGGCGGGCGAGGTACTCCGCGGCGGCCGGGGCGTCGTCGTCGCCCTCGACGAGCGAGACGCGCAGGTGGTCGGGGTCGGCGAGGCCGGGGTCTCCGTAGTACGACGCGAGTCCCTCGGCCTCCGGCATCGCCACGTGGGCGTTGGTGAGGATGAGGCCGTCGCTGCTGATGATGGTGCCCGAGCCCGTGTAGGTGACCGGGTCGCCGTCGTCGTCCTCGGTCTCGCCCGTGAGCAGCACGGTGGCGGCCTTGGCCCGGTCGAGCTCGGTGGCGGTGAGGTCGTCGAGGGACGACGAGACCTCGGCCGCGGCCTCCGCGGTCTCGGACGACGGCACGGTGCCCTCGCGGGCGACGTCGGACGACGGCGACGCGTCGTCGGTGAGCCGGACGACGCCCACCACCGTCGCGGCGACCAGCAGCAGCGCGGCAGCGACGCCACCGGCCCGCGCGAGGAGGCGACGACGTCGGCGCCGCACGATGCGACGCTCGTCCTCGGCCGCGGTCAGCACCGGCGTCAGGATGAGGCGGGGCCCGGCGACCGGGTGGCCGAGGCGGAGGTCGAGGCGGCCGCGGAGCGGACGGGACCCGGTCCGGCGTCCTCGGCGGAAGGTGCCCTGGTCGGACAGGTCGGTCCAGACCCACCCTCCCGGGACGGCGTCGACCTGACCGTGCAGGGGCGAGACCGCCTCGTCGTCGACGACGACCTCGCAGCCGGCGTCGCTGCCCACCCGCAGGTGGGCTGGATGGCGGAAGCGGTGCTCCTCGCCGCGCGCGACCAGGAACAGGTCGGGGCCGGTGCGAGGCTGCGGGGCCCGCTCCGGCAGCGAGCGGGGTCCGCCGTACATCGTCGGCTCCGGTGCGGCGGCGTGGCGCGGCACCCGGTGCACCGACGCCGGCGCCGGGAGAGGGCGGCCGGGGGCGATGGGCTCGGCGGTGAACGTGGAGCCGACGGTCTCGGGCCCGCACTGCACGTCGACGGCGCCGTCGAGGCGGTGCACGCGGACCCGGTCGCGACCCGTGAACGTGCCGAACTGGCTGCCGGCGTCGACCAGCACCCAGCCGTCGCCGTCGGGCCGCAGCTCGGCGTGCGACCGCGAGACCGAGAGGGCGGTGAGCACGACGTCGGCCTCGAGCGCCCGGCCGACGCGGACCGGTCGGCTGCCGTCGAAGTGCAGCACCCGGCCGTCGAGGCGGACCGTGAGACCCGCCACCGCGTCCTCCTCCGGCCTTCGGCCTAGCATCGTCGGGTCGTTCGCATCGTCAGGTCGCATCGTCAGCATCGTCAGGTCGCGGGAGGAGTCAGATGCCGGTCAGCCCGAGTGCCGCCGGGTGGCAGGTCGCCTCGGCGACCACCATCGGCTCGTTCCACGTTCGCGAGCACCTTCCCAACCAGGACGCCGTGCAAACCTGGGCCGCCGACGACGGGTCGGCCGCGATCGCCGTCGTCGCCGACGGTCACGGGCACCCGATGCACTTCCGCAGCGGCACCGGCTCGCAGGTCGCCGCGACCCGCACCCTCGAGGTCCTGAGGGCGGCGCTGCCCGAGGTCGACCCGCGGGCCGCAGCTGCGGAGGTCGTCGAGCTGTGGCGCGACGACGTGCTGGCCCACGCGCAGGCCCACCCGATGCGCTCCGACGAGCTGCGCCGCGGCCCGCTCGTGCCCTACGGCACCACGCTCGTCGCGATCGCCGTCACCGGCACGCACCTCGTCGTCCTCCAGATCGGCGACGGCGACGCCGTGCTGGCGCGGGCCTCGGGCCGCGCGCACCGACCGGTGGTCGACGACCCGGCGCTCGACGGCGTCCACACCTCGTCGCTGTGCCAGCCCGACCCGATCTCGTCGCTGCGCACCGCGGTCGTCGCGCTCGACGACGGCGAACGCGGCAACCAGGTCACGCTCGCCTACGTGGCCACCGACGGCCTCGGCAAGGCCCGCGTCGACCCGGCGTCGTGGTGGCGGACGACGGGCACCGAGCTCGCGTCGACCGCGCGTGCCGGCGGCATCGACGCCGTCCGCGCCGACCTGCCGCGGCGCGTCGCCGAGCCCGCCCAGGCCGGCGGCGACGACACGACGATCGCGGTCGTCGCCCGCACCTGACGCGAGCCCGCTAGGTCGACTCCCAGCGGAAGAGCCGCGCGGCGACCAGGGTCACCACGACCGCGAAGCCGGCGAGGATCGCGACCGGCACCAGGGCCGAGCCGGGCCCCTCGCCGCGCACCATCACGTCGAGCATGGCCTCGTTGAGGTGCTTGAGCGGTAGTAGGTCCGAGACGGTGCGCAGCCACGACGGCGCGGCGTCGAGCGGGAAGAACGAGCCGGACAGGAAGGCCATCGGCAGCACCATGAAGTTCGCGGCGTTGACGGCCCCCTCGACGCTGGTCGTGACGGCCCCGGCGAGCAGGCCGACGGCCATGAAGCACAGCGTGCCGACGACGACGATCGGCACCGCCATCCACCACGACCCGGTGAGCGTGAGGCCGAACGCGGCGGCGCCGAGGCCGAGGAAGATCGCCATCTGCACCAGGGCGATGCCGATCGCGACGACGATGCGGGCGCCGACGACCGTGCGGGTCGGCACCGGCGCGAGCTGGAGGCGCCGGATGAGCTTGCTCTGTCGCCAGCCCTGGATCGTCGCCGCGGCACCGAACGCAGCACTCATCGCGACCGCCCAGCCGAGCAGGCCCGGCGTCACGAACTGGATGGTCGTCAGCGAGTCGTCCTCGACCCGGTGGGCCTGGAACGCGTACGGCGGCTGGGTGCCGCTCTCGCGCGAGACGGCGGCGAGGTTGGCTGCGTCGACGAACGCGCTCAGCGTGCCCTGCGTGACCGCCGCCTTCACCTGGTCGGTCTGGGTGTAGTGGGCGACGAGGGTCTCGCCCTGCATCTGGATCGCGACGTCGGCGTCGCCCTTGCGGACGTCGTCGAGCGCCGTGCTGAGGTCGTCAGACCTCGTCACCTCGAAGGTCTCGTCGAACGCCTCGCGGGCGTCGTCCGGCAGCTGGTCGACGAGCGGCACGTCGCCGACCACGACGAGCTCGACCTTGCTCTGGCCCTGGTCGGAGAAGATCCCGCCGAAGAGCACGAGGAACATCAGCGGGAAGACGATCGCGAAGAACACCGCGGCCTTGTCGCGCACGAAGCCCTTGACGATCGCCATCGAGATGGCGCCGAACGCGGTGCCCCTCATGCTCGGTACTCCCGCCCGGTCAGCGACAGGAAGACGTCCTCCAACGTGCCGGTCTGCACCCGGACGCCGTCGAGGTGGTCGAGCTCGGCGAGCCGGGCCAGCACCGGGCCGGGCGTGCGCGTGGTGAGCACGAGCCCGTCGTGCGACTCCACGACGTCGTCGACACCGGCCAGGCCGCGAGCGGTCCCGACGTCCAGCTGGCCAGGCGCGACGGACACCCGGGCCGGGGCGTCGAGCGTGCGGACGAGCGCGGCCGGCGAGTCGCACTCGAGGATGCGGCCGGCGTCGATGATCGCGACCCGGTCGCACAGCACCTCGGCCTCGTCCATGTAGTGGGTCGTGAGCACGACGGTGCGTCCGGAGTCGTTGAGGCCCGAGAGCAGGTCCCACAGGTTGCGGCGCGCCTGCGGGTCGAGGGCCGCGGTCGGCTCGTCGAGGAAGACGAGCTCGGGGTCGTGCACGAGCGCGCACGCGATCGAGAGCCGCTGGGCCTGGCCGCCGGAGAGGTCCTCGACCCTCGTGCCGGCCTTGTCCTCGAGGCCGACCTCCTCGAGCCACCGGTCGGCCTCGGCGCGATCGACGCCGTACAGCGCGGCGAAGGTGCGCAGCTGCTCACGCGCGGTGAGCCGCTCGAAGAAGGCCGAGGCCTGCAGCTGGACGCCGACGCGCGGTAGCAGCGCCTCGTTGCGCGGCCACACCTCCTCGCCGAGCACGCGCACCGTGCCGGCGTCCGGGCGGCGCAGGCCCTCGATCATCTCCAGCGTCGTGGTCTTGCCGGCGCCGTTGGGGCCGAGCAGGCCGAAGAACTCGCCCTCGGCCACCTCGAGGTCGACGCCGTCGACGGCGCGGAGGTCGCCGTAGGTCTTCGCCAGACCCTGCACCTCGATCGCCGCCATGGGACCAGACCCTAGGTGCTCGGACTCGTGGGTGGGCGACCACGCGCAACCGGGCCGCGCCGACCTCCTCAGGGACTGCACGACGTTCTCAGGCGTTGCAACACCCGAGAACGTCAGGAGTACCCGGTGCACCGGGTACTCCCCGCCCCCCTACGTCAGCAGACCCCGCACGACCCGGAGCCCGACGGACATGCGGGCGAGGTCGGCGTTGCCCTCGGCGCACAGCTGCGCGAGGGTCTCGGCGGCGCGGGTGACGACGACCTCGTCGTTCTCCTCCCACAGCGTGATGCGCACCGGGGCCGGCTCGTCGGCCGACGTCGTCGCGAGCACCTGGTTGGTCAGCTGGGCGTGGACGGCGTGCAGGTCGTCGCGCAGGGCGGCCCGCGCCATGGTCTGCCACTGGTCGTCGCGCGGCAGCGTGAGGATCTGCTGCACCAGGGCGGAGAGGCCGAGGCGCTCGCCGAGCGCGAAGTGCACGCGGGCGACGTCGGCGATCTCGAGCTGCTCGCGCCCGGCGATCTCGACGATGTTGAGCAGCTGGTACGACGGCGGCAGCACCGCGACCCGGGCGGCGAGGTCGTCGGGCACGCCCGCCTCGACGAGCTGGTCGCGGCGCTGGTGGAACGCCTCGAGCTCGCGCCCGACCATGAGGTCGGGCAGCTCGGCGGTGGCCGCCTGCACCGGCCCCGCGAACTGCTCGACCAGGCCGATGCTGTCGAGCGGGGGCCGGCGGTTGGTGACCAGCCAGCGCGAGCCGCGCTCGACCAGGGTGCGCATCTCGACCCGCATCTGGGTCTGCACCGCGGCGTCGAGCCGGTTGTCGTAGGTGGCGATCTCCTCGCGCATCGGCAGCGAGCCGAAGATCTCGCGCGCCACGAAGTTGGCGCGGGTGAGCTCGGCGGCCGTGGCACCGGTCTCGCGGGCCAGCCGGGGCCAGTAGGTCATGCCGGCGCCGTTGACGAGGTCGTTGACCACCTGGGTCACGATGATCTCGCGGCGCAGCGGGTGCTCGGTGACGCGCTCGGCGAAGCCCTCGCGGACCTGGGTCGGGAAGTACTCGCGCAGGTCGCGGTCGAGGTAGGGGTCGTCGGGCAGGTCAGAGTCGAGCAGCTCGTAGGCCAGCACGATCTTCGTCCAGGCCAGCAGCACCGACAGCTCCGGCACGGAGAGGCCCTGGCCGCGGTCGATGCGGCGCGCGACCTGGCGGCTGGTCGGCAGGTCCTCCAGCTCACGGTTGAGCACGCCGTCGGCCTCGAGCTTCTTCATCCAGGTCTCGTGCACGTGCAGCAGCGGCGCGGCGTTGGCCGCCGCGTTGGCCAGGGCCAGGTTCTGCTCGTAGTTGTCGCGCAGCACCAGCTCGGCGACCTCGTCGGTCATCTCGGCCAGGACGGCGTTGCGCTGCTTCTCGGTGAGGTCGCCGGAGGCGACCACGCGGTCGAGCAGGATCTTGATGTTGACCTCGTGGTCGGAGGTGTCGACGCCGGCGGAGTTGTCGATGAAGTCGGTGTTGACGCGTCCGCCGTTGCGCGCGTAGTCGATGCGGCCGGCCTGGGTGAGACCGAGGTTTCCGCCCTCGCCGACGCAGCGGGCGCGCAGCTCGCCGCCGTTCACGCGGATGGCGTCGTTGGCCTTGTCGCCGGCGTGCGCGTGGGTCTCCTCGTCGGACTTCACGTAGGTGCCGATGCCGCCGTTCCACAGCAGGTCGACGGGCGCGAGCAGGACGGCGCGCATCAGCTCGGCCGGCGTCAGCTTGGCGGCGTCGTCCTCGATGCCCAGCGCCTCGCGCATCTGCGGCGAGACCGGGATCGACTTCGCCGAGCGCGGGAACACCCCGCCGCCCTCGGAGATCAGTGCCGTGTCGTAGTCGGCCCAGCTCGAGCGCGGCAGCGCGAACAGCCGCTTGCGCTCGGCGAAGGACGACGCCGCGTCGGGCGTGGGGTCGACGAAGATGTGGCGGTGGTCGAAGGCGGCCACGAGGCGGATGTGCTCGGAGCAGAGCATGCCGTTGCCGAACACGTCGCCGGACATGTCGCCGATGCCGACGCAGGTGAAGTCCTCGTTCTGGCAGTCGATGCCCATCTCGCGGAAGTGGCGCTGCACCGAGACCCAGGCGCCGCGGGCGGTGATGCCCATGGCCTTGTGGTCGTAGCCCACCGACCCACCGCTGGCGAAGGCGTCGCCGAGCCAGAACCCGTAGTCCTTCGCCACGCCGTTGGCGATGTCGGAGAAGGTGGCCGTGCCCTTGTCGGCGGCGACGACGAGGTAGGAGTCGTCGCCGTCGTGGCGCACGACGCGCTCGGGCGGCACCGTCTCGCCGTCGACGAGGTTGTCGGTGACGTCGAGCAGGCCCGAGATGAACGTCTTGTAGCAGGCGATGCCCTCGGCCAGCCAGGCGTCGCGGTCGACCGAGGGGTCGGGCAGGGCCTTGGCGAAGAACCCGCCCTTCGCGCCCACCGGCACGATGACGGTGTTCTTGACCATCTGCGCCTTGACCAGGCCGAGCACCTCGGTGCGGAAGTCGTCGCGCCGGTCGCTCCAGCGCAGGCCGCCGCGGGCGACGGCGCCGAAGCGCAGGTGCACTCCCTCGACCCGGGGCGAGTAGACGAAGATCTCGAACGCCGGTCGCGGCTCGGGCAGGTCGGGGATGGCCGATGGTTCGAGCTTGAAGGAGATGTAGGAGTGCGGCTCGCCGTCCTGCGTCTCCTGGAAGTAGTTGGTGCGCAGCGTCGCCTTCACGTCGGTGAGGTAGGAGCGCAGGATCCGGTCGTGGTCGAGGCTGTCGACGTCGTCGAGCGCCGCCAGGATGCGCTGCTCGACGTCGGCCTCGCGGCCACGCTCGGCGTCGGGGTCGAACCGGGCCTCGAAGAGCTCGACGAGCAGCCGGGTGATGTCGGTGTGGCCGAGCAGCGCGCCCTCGATGTAGTCGAGCGCGAACGGCGTGCCGCCCTGCTTCATGTACTTGGCGTAGGCGCGCAGCATCGCCGCCTGGCGCCACGTGAGCCGGGCACCGAGCACGAGGGCGTTGAAGCCGTCGATCTCGGTGAACCCCTGCCACACCGCCCGGATGGCGTCCTGGAACGGCTCGCGCATGCTGTCGGGCAGCGTGCCGGCGTAGCGCAGCCCGAAGTCGTAGATGTGCGAGGGCCGGTCGAGGCCGGTGAGCGCGTAGGGGCGCTCGTCGACGACCTCGACGCCCATCGAGCTCAGCATCGGCAGCACCTGGCTCAACGACAGGGGTTCGCCGACCCGGTAGAGCTTGAGCCGCGCCTCGCCGGCGCCGGCGTCGAGGTCCTGGTAGAGCGAGTGGTCGAGGCCCTCGTCGCCGATGATGCCCTCGAGCCGGCCGAGGTCGACCGACGCCGCACGCGGCGCGAAGTCCTCCTTGTAGCCCTCGGGGAACGAGTCGGCGTAGCGGCGGCCCAGGATGGCGCCGACCTCCTCGCCGTACTCGGCGATGACGGCGCTGGTGAAGTCGTCGCGCCACGAGCGCGACGCCTCGGCGAGCCGCCGCTCGAGGTCGACCAGGTCGACGTCGGGGATGGGCTCTCCGGCCGGCTGGTGCACGACGAAGTGCACGCGTGCGGTCGTGGACTCGTTGATCCGCACGTTGAACTCGACGCTCGCCTCGTCGCTGTTGCCGCCACCGAAGCGGTCCTTGAGGATCTGCACGAACTTCTCGCGGACGCCGGTGTTGTAGCGGTCGCGCGGCAGGTAGACGAGCACCGAGACGTAGCGGCCGTAGGTGTCCTTGCGCACGAACGTCCGCACCGCGCGTCGCTCGCGCGCCTGCATGGCCGCCTCGGCGAGCGGGCCGAGCTCCTCGACGGGGGTGTGGAACAGGTCGTCGCGCGGGTAGGTCTCGAGAGTGTCGAGCAGTGCCTTGCCGGCGTGGCTCTGCGGGTCGAAGCCGCTGCGGTCGAGGACGGTCTGCACCTTCTCGCGCACGAGCGGGATGCGCAGGAGCGACTCGGTGTAGGCCGCGCTGGAGAACAGCCCGAGGAAGCGCCGCTCGCCGGTGACCTCGCCGTCGGCACCGAACGTCTTGACCCCGACGTAGTCGAGGTAGGCCGGCCGGTGCACGGTGGCGCGCGAGTTGGCCTTGGCCAGCACCAGCAGCGTCTTCTCGCGCGCCTTGGCCTTGACGGCGTCGGGCAGCCGGCCGAACGACTCCGACATGTCCTGGTCGGAGCGCAGGATGCCGAGACCGGTGCCCGGGACGGCGCGCAGCACGTCGTCCTCGACGCCGTCGAAGTCGGCCCGCTCGAGGGAGTACTCGCGGTAGCCGAGGAAGGTGAAGTGGCCGTCGGCGAGCCAGGTGAGCAGCTCGCCGGCCTGCCGCAGCTCGTCGGCCTCGAGCGGGGGCGGGTCGTCGTGCAGCTCCTGCACGATCTCGGTGACCCGCTCGTTCATCTTCGACCAGTCCTCGACGGCCTCGCGGACGTCGCGCAGCACCCGCTGCACGTCGTCGACGATCGCTGCCGCGGCGCCGTCGCCGTCGGCCTCGCGCAGCCGGTCGACCTCGACGTGCATCCACGACTCGCGGACGGCGCCCTCGGCCGGCTGGTTGAGGCCGTCGGCGACCGGCGACGCCGACTGGAGGGCGCCGGTGATGTCGCGGACGACGTCGAAGCTCGGGTGCACGACGAGGTGCACGTCGTGCAGCTGGCGGCTGAGCTCCATGGTGAGGCTGTCGACCAGGAACGGCATGTCGTCGACGACGACCTCCACCACGGTGTGCCCGCTCGCGCTCCAGCCGTGCTCGGCCGGGGTCGGGGTGAACACCCGCACCTGGGCGGTGCCCTGCGGTCGCTCGGCGGCGAGCTTGTAGTGCGAGGCCAGCGCCCCGTAGACGTCGGCGTCGGAGCGGTCGACGAGGTCCTCGGCCGGCACGTGGCGGTAGTAGGCGTGCAGCAGGTCGCCGACCGCGTCGTGCGGTGGCCCGCCGCTCCCCTTCCCGTGCTTCGCGAGTTCCGTGGCCTTGCTCAAGAGCTCGACCTTGTCCGAGGCGTGCGTCGTCGTTGACACGCTGCTCACGGTATGGCCCGGCCCGCGCGGCCACAACATCGCCACGGCGGGCGGCACGTGGACCTGTTCACACGCCGTGGGCCGGGGTCAGGCAGACCGCCCGACCCGGCCCTTCACCACGGTGACGAACGAGGTGGAGTCGCCCCGGACGCCGTCCCAGAAGCCGCTGACCGCCTTGAACCGGTGGCGGGTGCCGTTGGGCTGCAGGCAACGCTGCGGGACGACGACCCGCACCCGGTCGGCCTCGACCGACCAGGTCACGGTGTAGCCCTCGCAAGCGATCGGCCGGCCGCCGAACTCGTCGTCGGTGGCGACCTGCAGGGTGCCGCTGGTGCGGCCGGCGCGGTTCAGCTTGGCGTAGGCGATGTAGCCCGGCTCGTCGCCGGGGCGCGGGTCGACGAAGACGCGCAGGTTGGCGCGCCTGCCGGCCACGAGGTCGCGGAAGGTCGCGGTCAGCACCACCGTGCGGGGCTTGTTGGCGATCTTCACCGTGAGCAGGTCCATCTCGGCCGGCACCGCGGTGGCGCCGTCGTCGATGGTGCGGGTCTCGGCCCGGGCCGGCGTCACCGACCCGAGCAGGGCGGTGAGCACGAGCGCGAGGACGGCGGCGACGGGGCGCATGGTCGGACGCTACCCCGGTCGCGGCCCGTCGACGAGGGCCCGGAGGGCGTCGGCCACGACGGGCTCGCGCAGGTGGGCCTGCCACTCGGCGACGACGACGTCGGCCACTGCCGGCGGCAGGCGTCGTCCGGACGAGTAGACGTGACGCCACGCGAAGTCGGGGGTCAGCGGCTGCAGGTCGTCGAGGTCGAGGCGCAGGTCGACCGGCACCGCCTCGTGCCACTGCAGCTCGACGTAGTTCGTGACCCGCCCCGGCGTGCGGTCGCGCTCGCCGGTGAGCACGCCCGAGGTGATCACGCCGCGCGCCACGATGCCGCGCCCGTGGACCCCCTGCCGGTGCAGCACCGCCGGCTGGTCGGGACCGATGCCGTGCCGGTGACGCCCGACGCCCCACGTGGACGCGACGACCTCGCCGGCGGCGCAGGGCGCGACGACCTCGGCCGACCACCGCGCGCCGTCGTAGACGCGGTCGTCGTCGGGCCCGGGGTTCCAGGTCAGCAGCAGCGGTGCGGTCACAGCCGGCTGCGCACGTCCCACAGCAGCGGGTAGTACTGCAGCGGCAGTCGTCCGCGCAGGTAGGCCGAGCCGCTCGACCCGCCGGTGCCGGACTTGCCGCCGATCATCCGCTCGACCATGACGACGTGCCGCGCCCGCCAGCTCGCGGCGAGCTCGTCGTGCTGCAGCAGCGCCTCGGCCAGCGCCCACACCGCGGCGTACTGCGACCGGTCGTGCGCCGCCGTGCGCACCGAGGCGACGACCTGCTCGTCGTCCTCGGCCGGCAGGTCGTGGGCCTGCAGGACGGCGAGGAAGGCGTCCCACAGCGTCGGCTCGTCGAGGCGACGCCGCAGCCTGGCCTGCTCGTCGTCGGTGAGGCCGCGGAAGCGCTGGAGGTACTGCGGGTCCTTGGCCCCCGACATGAACTCCAGCTCGCGGAACTGCACGCTCTGGAACCCGGACGCCGGCGCGAGCCGCTGCCGGAACTGCAGGAAGTCCTGCGGGGTCATCGTCTCGAGCACGTCGACCTGCTGCACGAGCACGCGCTCGATGACGTGCACCCGGCTCAACAGGTGCTGCGCCCACCACAGCTCGCCGGCCACCATCGCCTCGCGCGCAGCCGTGACCTCGTGGATGAGCTGCTTGAACCACAGCTCGTAGACCTGGTGGATCGTGATGAACAGCAGCTCGTCGTGCGCCGGCGGGTCGGACTCGAGGTGCTGGGCGTCGAGCAGGTCGGGCAGGCGCAGGTAGCTGCCGTAGGTCAGCTGGGCGCCCTGCTCGCCGAAGGAGACGAAGTCCTCCGCGGGGAGCCGGCCGGGCTTCTCGTCATGGTTCTCGGACACCTCGTCACTCAACCACGACGTCGTGACGCGGCGCGCGGCCCGCCCGGCCACCCCCGGTTCACCCCACCGACGTCGGCGCAGGCGTGCATGATGACCGCATGCAGTTCCGCCACGCGCTGACCTACGACGCAGCGCCCGACGCGGTGTTCGCGATGCTGGCCGACCCGGCGTTCCGCGAGAAGGTCTGCGCCGCCCAGGACGTGGTCAGCGCCGACGTGCGGCTGACGCCGTCCGGCGACGGCTTCGAGCTCGAGATGGACCAGGTGCAGCACACCGCCGGCCTGCCGGCGATCGCGAGGAAGATCACCGGTGACACCACCGAGGTCACCCTCACGGAGTCGTGGTCGAGCAGCACGCACGGCACCCTCGACGTCGTCACCCCCGGCAAGCCCACCACGGCGTCCGGCACGATCACCCTCGCCGCCACGGGTACCGGCACCACCGAGACCGTCGAGCTCGAGATCACGGTGAAGGTGCCGCTCGTGGGCGGCAGGCTCGAGGGCCTCATGGCCGAGAACATCAAGAGCCACATGGACGTCGAGCACACGGTCGGCGCCGCCTGGCTCGCCGGCGAGAAGTAGACCCACCAGACACAGGAGACCCACTCAGATGCCCAAGACCATCAGCTACGAGATGGCCTACGACGCCCCCGTCGAGAAGGTCGCGGCGATGCTCGCCGACCCCACGTTCCGCGAGGACGTCTGCGCCTACCAGCGCGTGATCAAGGCCGACGTGTCGATCGACGTCGACGGCGAGACCAAGCAGGTCCGCATCGACCAGGTCCAGGAGACCAAGGGCGTGCCGTCGTTCGCGAAGAAGATCGTCGGCGACGAGACCAACATCGTCCAGGAGGAGTCCTGGACGAGCCTCACCCACGGCGACGTCACCGTCACCATCCCCGGCAAGCCCGGCGAGATGACCGGCACCGCGGTGCTCGAGCCCACCGCCGACGGCGGCACCGTCGAGACGGTCACCCTCACCGTCAAGGTGAAGATCCCGCTCGTCGCCGGCAAGCTCGAGGGCCTCATCGGCGACCTGCTGCTCAAGGCCCTCCAGGCCGAGTACAAGGTCGGGCGCGACTACCTCTCGGCCTGACCGAGGTGCGGGTCGACCGGGGTCGCCTCCTCGGCGGCCCGGGCCTCAGCGCGCTCGTCGGCGCGACGGCGCAGGACGATCACGATCCCGAGCACGACGAACGGGCCGAACGCCAGGACCAGCGTCAGCACCTGCTCGACCGGGTGCAGCGCACCCATGTGCAGAGGAATGACCACCCCCCGATCATGCCTGGGTGACCTCACTCACGGAACATCGCCCGCCCCGATGACGCTGGAACGGAGGTACGCCGCAACCACCGACCTCCAGGAGTGACCGTGCCCGACCTCTTCGACCCGCTGACCGTGGGTGCCTGGACGCTGCCCAACCGGATCGTCCTCGCTCCCCTCACGCGCAACCGCGCCGACGCGCACGGCGTCCACGGCGACCTCGGCGTCGAGTACTACGCCCAGCGCGCCAGCGCCGGCCTGCTCATCACCGAGGGCACGCAGCCCAGCCTCGTGGGCCAGGGCTACGCCAACACCGCCGGCATCCACTCGCGTGAGCAGGTCGAGGCCTGGCGTCGCATCGCCGAGGCGGTGCACGCCCGCGGCGGACGGATCGTCGTCCAGCTGATGCACGCCGGGCGCGTGGCCCACCCCGACAACAAGCTCGGCGCCGAGACCGTCGCGCCGTCGGCCCTCGCCGCACCGGGCCAGGTGTTCACCCCCAACGGCATGCAGGACTACCCGACCCCGCGCGCCCTCGAGCTCGCCGAGATCCCCAGCGTCGTGGAGGAGTACGTGCAGGCCGCACGCAACGCGATCGAGGCCGGCCTCGACGGCGTCGAGGTGCACGCCGCCAACGGCTACCTGATCCACCAGTTCCTCGCGCCCGGCGCCAACCAGCGCACCGACGAGTACGGCGGCTCGCCCGAGAACCGCGCGCGCTTCGGCATCGAGGTCACCCACGCGGTCGCCGCGGCGATCGGCGCCGAACGGGTCGGTATCCGGGTCTCGCCGGCCCACAACATCCAGGGCTGCACCGAGGACGACCCGGCCGACGTCGAGGCGACCTACGACGCCCTCGTGAGCGCCATCGCGCCGCTCGGGCTGGCCTACGTGAGCGTGCTCGCGGCCGACCCCCGCAGCGAGACCGTGCTGCGCATCCGCAAGGACTTCGCCGGCCCCGTGCTCATCAACAACGGCTTCGGCCAGGTCACCACCCGCGAGAGCGCCCAGGCGCTGCTCGACGACGACCTCGGCGACGCCGTCGTCGTCGGGCGTCCGTTCATCGCCAACCCCGACCTGCCGCGCCGCTGGCAGACCGGCGCCGAGCTGAACGAGTTCGACGAGTCGACGTTCTACGGCGGCGGCGCCGAGGGCTACACCGACTACCCGGCGCTCGACGACTGAGCTGTCTCGCGCGTGACCCCCGCCGCGTCACGCCGCACGACCTCCGTGGTCGCGCCGGTGTCGCTGCGGGGGTCTCGGCTGCGCTCGGACCACTCCTCGTGCCTCGCGGCCTGCCGTCAGCCTTGATGCGGGTGGCGGTGGTCGGTGGGCGGCACGAACGTCTCCTTGATCGAGCGCGGCGAGGTCCAGCGCAGCAGGTTGGACGCCGCCCCGGCCTTGTCGTTGGTGCCCGACGCGCGGCCACCGCCGAAGGGCTGCTGGCCCACGACGGCGCCGGTCGGCTTGTCGTTGACGTAGAAGTTGCCGGCCGCGAAGCGCAGCGTCTCGGTGGCCCACGCGATCGCGGCGCGGTCCTGGCTGATCACCGCGCCGGTGAGCGCGTACGACGAGACCCCCTCGAGCTGGCGCACGACCTGCTCCCACCGCGCGTCGTCGTAGACGTGGACGGCGAGGATCGGGCCGAAGTACTCGGTGGTGAAGATCGCGTCGGCCGGGTTGGTGGCGGTGATGATCGTCGGGCGCACGAAGTAGCCGATGGAGTCGTCGGTCTGCCCGCCCGCGACGACCTCGAGACCCCGGGTGCGCCGCGCCCGCGTGATCGCGGCCTTGTGCTTGGCGAACGCGCGCTCGTCGATGACGGCGCCCATGAAGTGCGAGAAGTCGGTCGGGTCGCCCATCGACAGGTTCTCGGTGTCGGCGATCAGCTGGTCCTTGATCTTGGCCCACAGCGACCTGGGCACGTAAGCGCGTGAGGCCGCCGAGCACTTCTGGCCCTGGTACTCGAACGCGCCGCGGATCATCGCCGTGCGGAGCACGTCGGGGTCGGCCGAGGGGTGGGCGACGATGAAGTCCTTGCCTCCGGTCTCGCCCACGATGCGCGGGTAGGACCGGTAGGAGGTCAGGTTCTCGCCGACCGTGCGCCACAGGTGCTGGAAGGTCGGGGTCGAGCCCGTGAAGTGGATGCCGGCGAGGTCGGGGTGCGCGAGCGCGACCTTCGAGACGTCGAGGCCGTCGCCGGGCAGCATGTTGATGACTCCGGGCGGCATCCCGGCCTCCTCGAGCAGCTCCATCGTCAACGACGCGGCCAGCTGCTGCGTGGGGCTCGGCTTCCAGACCACCGTGTTGCCCATCAGCGCCGGAGCGGTGGGCAGGTTGCCGGCGATCGCGGTGAAGTTGAACGGCGTGATCGCGTAGACGAAGCCCTCGAGCGGGCGGTGGTCGGTGCGGTTCCACACCCCCGGGCTGTTGGCCACCGGCTGCTCGGCCAGGGCCTGCCGCGCGTAGTGCACGTTGAAGCGCCAGAAGTCGATCAGCTCGCACGCGGCGTCGATCTCGGCCTGGAACGCCGTCTTCGACTGACCCAGCACCGTGGCCGCGTTCAGCCGCTGGCGCCACGGACCGGCCAGCAGGTCGGCGGCCTTCAGCAGGATCGCGGCCCGGTCGTCGAACGACAGACGACGCCAGTCGTGCCCGGCGTCGGCCGCGGCCTTGACCGCCGCCTGCGCGTCGTTGGTCGTCGCGTTCTTCAGCGTGCCGAGCACGTGCTGGTGGTCGTGCGGCTGCACGACCTTCGTCTCGGCACCGCCGCCGTTGCGGCGTCGTCCGTTGATGACCGCACGGAACGAGTGCTGCCGACGCTCGAGCTTGTCGATCTCCGCGGACAGGGCGGCCCGTTCGGGGCTACCGGGCGCGTAGAACAGGTTCGGCTCGTTGGTGGGAGCCGGCGGGTGGGTGATCGCGTCCATGCCCACCGACTGTAGTGACGCACCCTCCCGACGCCGAGTCGGCGCTCACGCCGTCACAGCAGCCCGCCGACCTCCTGCGTGGCGTACCAGGCGAGGTCGTCGTCGGGGTCGGCGTCGTCGGGTCGCTCGGCCGGGTCGGCGTGGACGGCGACGACGCGCTTGAGCGGGACCGTCGAGCCCACCGGCGGGACCGTGGCCAGCTCGACGACGACGACGACCCGGCGGCGCGGGTCGGCGAGGTCGGCCGCGGTCATCAGCGCGGCGTACTCGGACTCCTCGTCGTCGGACTCCGCCTCGACGAACCCCGCGTCGTCGGGCATCGCGACGCCGCCCGCGGCCCAGGCGGCGCGCAGGTCGTCGAGGGCGAGCGGCAGGTAGAGGCGGGTCACTCGGGGGCCTTGGCGGTGCGCTTGGCCGCGGGTCGCTTGCGGCCCCGGGGCGCGCGGACGGCGGTGACGGTGGCCAGCAGCTCGTCGAGCGCCTCGGAGATGCAGGTGCCGAGCAGGTCGGCGTCGGGCAGCGCGTCGCGGTCGGCGGTGAGGCCGTAGAACACCTTGCCGTCGTAGGAGGTGACGCCGATCGCGAGCGGGTGGCCCTCGTGCAGCGGCGGCACCGGGTAGCTGGCGACCATGCGCGCCCCGGCCGCGTACAGCGGCGACTGCGGGCCGGGCACGTTGGTGACCGAGAGGTGGTAGCCGCGGCGCAGCTCGTCGGAGGCGACCCGCGAGCCGATGGCGTGGAAGGTGGTCGGCGCGAAGCCGGCGATGCCCGCGAGCCGGTTGGCCGCCACGCTGCGCCCGGTCTCGGCGTGCGCCTGGAACGAGTAGGAGACCTGGTGCAGGCGCACCAGCGGGCTCGCCTCGGCCACCGGCAGCTCGACGAAGTGGGCGGTGATCTGGCTGCCGAGCGAGGTGGCCTCGAGCTCGTCGTCGATCACCGAGACCGGGACGACGGCGCGCAGCTGGCGCAGCCCACCCAGCGACTCGGCCCGGGTCATGAGCCAGTTGCGCAGGCCGCCGGTGATCGAGGCGAGGATGACGTCGTTGACCGTGCCGCCGTGGGTCTCGCGGATGCGGCGGTAGTCGCTCAGCCGGGTCTCGACGGTGACGACCCGGCGGTGCTGCGAGAGCGGGCCGACGACGGGCCCGCGGCCCGACGGACGGCGTCCGGTGAGCGCCGAGGCGACGGTGCGCACCCGGTGGTTGACGGCGTCGGCCGTGCGCCGGGCGCCGCCGGCGGCGACGCTGACCGACTCGACGAGGGTGTCGCGGGTGGTGAGGGAGTCGACGACCGCGCCGGCGAGCAGCTCGGCCGGCGACGGCGCCGCGCGCGGCGTCCAGTCGTCGGGGTCGAGGATCTTCGGCTCGGGCGACGTGTCGAGCAGCAGCTGGCCGAGATCGACCGTGTGGACGCCGTCGACGAGCGCCTGGTGGCTCTTGGAGAGCAGGGCGACCCGGTCGTCGCGGAGACCCTCGACGACGTAGATCTCCCACAGCGGCCGGTCGCGGTCGAGGCGGCGTCCGACGATGCGCGAGACCAGCTCGCGCAGCTGCTCGTCGCTGCCCGGACGCGGCAGCGCGGAGCGGCGCAGGTGGTAGTCGAGGTCGAAGTGGTCGTCGTCGACCCACATCGGGGTGGCCAGGCGCCCGGGCACGGTGACCAGACGCTGGCGGTAGCGCGGCACGAAGGAGATGCGGTCGGAGACGAGGGCGCGCAGCCGGTCGTGGTCGAAGCCGGACCCGCCCGGCTCGAAGATCTCGACCGTCGCGTTGTGGCGCGGCGCCGTGGCCGTCTCGGCGGTGAGGAAGGCCAGGTCGCGGGCCCGCAGCCGCTCGCTCATGCGCTGTCCTCCACGTGCCCTCCAGAGCCCGTCGGCCCGTGATCCCGGTCATGGCCGACCGTACGCGACCCAGGTCGCCGTCCGACGGGTTGGCCGGTCGTGGGATTCTCGCAGAGGACGGAGCCTGGTGCGCCACCCCGTCCGGCCTGTCGTCCAACGGAAGTGGGTAGCTCGTGAACCGCCGAGCCCGCCGCGGCACCGTCGCCGCCGTCCTGCCCGTGCTCGCCCTCGTCAGCCTGCTCACCGCCTGCGGCGGCGACGACGGCGGCGGCAGCACCGAACCCATCACGATCGAGGTCACCGTCGACGGCGGCACCGTGACGCCGTCCGGCGACCGGGTCGAGGTCGATGTCGACCAGCCCGTCGACATCGTGGTCACCGCCGACGAGCCGGGCGAGCTGCACGTGCACTCCTCCCCCGAGACGACGCGCGAGTTCACCGCCGGCGAGAACGCGCCGATCGGCCTGCGGTTCGACCGTCCCGGCATCGTCGAGGTCGAGCTGCACGAGCCGTTCGAGGGCCCGGTCGTCGAGCTCGAGATCTCGTGAGTCCGCTGCAGGCGGCAGGTGACCTCTCGGCCCACGGCATCGGCGGCCAGCAGGACCTGCCGATCTCGCTCGGCCTGGCCGTCTCGGGCGCCGTCGCGGCGCTCGTCGTCTCGTTCACGGTGCTCGCCGTCGCCTGGCGCACGCCGCGCTACGGCGACGACCCGACCGGTCGGCCGGTGCCCGCGGTCGTGCAGGCCGTCGTGTCGCACCCCGCGTTCGCGATCGCGTTGCGCGTCTTCGGCATGGTCGTCTTCCTCTACACCGTCGTGGTCGCGGTCGCCGGTGTCGACAAGACCATCAACCCCTTCTTCGGCATCATCTACGTCTGGCTGTGGGTCGGCGTCGTGTTCGCCTCGGTGCTGTTCGGACCGTTCTGGAAGACCATCAGCCCGGTCCGCACCATCAACCTGCTGTTCGCCCGGATCGCCGGCAGCGACCCCGACGAGGGGCTGTACGCCTACCCGGCGCGGCTGGGCTACTGGCCGGCGGCGGTCGGCCTGTTCGCCTTCGTGTGGCTCGAGCTGGTCTACCCGTCGTCCACCGAGCTGAGCCCGGTACGGCTCTGGTTCGCCGTCTACGTGGCCGCGATGCTCATCGGCGGCGCCCTGTTCGGCACCCGGTTCTACGAGCGCGCCGACCCGTTCGAGGTCTACTCGACGCTCGCCTCGAAGCTGTCGGTCTGGCACGTGCGCGAGGGCCGTCTGCACGTCGTCAGCCCCCTCGCCCACCTGTCCACCGTGCCCGCGGTGCCCGGCCTCATCGGCGTCATGGGCGTGCTGTTCGGCAGCACCGGCTTCGACTCCTTCGGCGAGTCGCCGCCGTTCGTGCGGTTCGTGCAGGGCACCGACATCGACGGCTACCTGATCAAGAACGTCACCCTGATCGGGTTCTGCCTGCTGGCCATGGCGATCTTCGCCGTCGGCTGCATGCTCACCGGCGTCGGCCCGGAGGCCGACCGTCGCGAGCTGCCCGACCTGTTCGCGTTCTCGATCATCCCGATCGTGGTCGGCTACGTCGTCGCGCACTACCTGAGCTACTTCGTCGAGATCGGCTCGCGCACGCTCGTGCTCGCCAGCGACCCGTTCAGCACCGGCGCCAACTACTTCGGCACCGCCGACTGGCGCGACGTCACCTGGCTGGCCTACCACCCGACGCTGCTGGCCAACATCAAGGTCGGCGCCGTCGTCGTCGGGCACGTGCTGGCCGCGATCGTCGCCCACGACCGCGCCCTCAAGGTGCTGCCGGCCAAGCACCAGCTCACCGGGCAGCTGCCGCTGCTGATCGCGATGGTCGGCTTCACCAGCGGCGGCCTCTACCTGCTCTTCTCCGCCTGACCCGTCCTCGGTAGGGCTCAGGCGGGGGCTGCTGACGTCGGGGATAGTCCCGGACGATCTCGTCGTTTTTCGGCCGCTACGGCGACCAGAACATCCGGGACTATCGCGGCGGGCGGGCCTCCGGAGAAGGTCTCAGGCAACCGGAACGTCGGCCCCGGCCACCAGCGCGTCGACGAGGACCGAGACGGCCTTGGTGAGCGCGGAGTCGCCCGACTCGAGCAGGGTGCGGCCGGCGACGAGCGCGCGGTCGACGGCGGCGCGGTCGTCGGGCAGGAAGTGCAGGGCGGCGAGGCGGGCGAAGCCGCCGACCATGCCGGCGACCTCCTTCTCCGACCAGCCGAGCGAGGCTCGCATGCGGTTGACGACGACGTGCACCGGCACGGGCCCGACCACCTCCTGCAGGTCGGCGAGCCCGCGGGCCAGGCGCGAGAGGCCGACGGGGTCGGCCGAGCCCACCACGACGACGTCGTCGGCGACGTCGAGCGCGCCCAGCGTGAGCTGGTTGCGCGACGGGCGCCCCGAGAGCTCGGCGCCCGGGTCGGTCTCGAGGCTGAACCCGGTGTCGACCACCACCTGACCGACCGCGCGGCCGAGCTCGAGCACGTGCTCGAGCACACCGCCGCGGACCTCGGTCCAGCGGTCGGCCCGCGGCAGGCCGGTGATCACCGACAGGCGCGGGTCGAGCCCGCGCTGCACGCTGGTGAACCGCTCCTCCAGCTGCCCGCTCGTGGCCAGCCGGGCCGCGGCGAGCAGGCCGGAGACCTCGTCGAGGATGCCGAGCTGCTGGGCGATCGAGCCGCCGTAGGGGTCGCCGTCGACGAGCACGGTGCGGCGGTGACGGCGCGCGAGATCGGCGGCCACCGCGGCGGCGACGGTGCTGCGACCGGGGCTGCCCGCCGGCCCCCACACCGCGACCACGCGGCCGTCGGCCACGGGGACGTCGCTCGGCGGCGCCGGGGGCGGCGGCGGCAGCGACGCGGCCGGGCGGGTGTCGGCGCCCGCCGTCCCGGCGGCGAGCACCGCCTCGGGCACGCGGGCGATCGCCGACGCCGGCAGCACCGAGCGGATGCCGATGCGGGCGGCTCGGGCGAGACCGCCCTCGGCCTGGTCGTCGGCGACCACGGCCACCGTGCGCACGCCGTGCTCGCCGAGCCGGGCGACCGTGGCGGCGTCGAGCCCGCGCGTCTCGAGCCCCAGCACCGCCGCCTGCGCCTGCCCGGACGACGCCGCGGCGAGCAGGTCGTCGACGTCGACGCACCGCTTGAGCACGACCGTGCCCGGGTGGTCGCCCAGCGCGGTGAGCGCCGGCGACTCCCACGCCGCGCCCGAGGCGACGACGAGCACGACGATCATCAGCCGACCTGGGCCAGGGAGACGACCGGCGCGGTCAGGCCGCCGAGCACCGCGTAGTAGCCCTCGACGGCGTCGTCGGGCACCGCGAGCTCGACCTTGCGATCGCCCGTCGCGTCGCCGCCGTCGGAGACGTCGACCACGCGGACGTCGGTCAGCACGGGCTCGCCGGCCCGGCGGTCGACGGCCTCGGTGCCGCCCGGGGCCGCCGGGCTCGTGGACGGGTCGCCGGCCACGTAGACGTCGACGACGGAGCCGGCCGACACGGCGCCGGGCACCAGCAGCCGGCTGACGGCGAGGGCGATGGTCACCGTGTCGTCGTCGGCCGGCGGGCCCACCGCGGTGCGGGGCACGAGCTCGCCCTCGCCGAGGGTGCGGAGCACGGTGAGGTCGTCGGGGAAGCCGTCGTCGACCGCGAAGTAGCGGTCGAGGTCGGCGTCGTCGGCGAAGCGCAGCCGCCGGGCGACGAGGTCGTCGTCGGTGATCGGCTCGCCCGGGCGGGCCTCGTCGGCCACGGCCCACACCTGCACGGTGTCGTCGGCAGCGGCCAGCACCCGGCTGCCGGCCACCACCGAGCCGGCCACGACGGCGACCCCGACCCACAGCCGCGGGTCGCGCCATCCCGGGGTCGACGAGCGGACGGCCGGCGGCGGCACCGGGCCGCCCTGAGCTCCGAGATTCTTGCGCACGCGCACATCATGCGGGACCGGAGCGGTTCGGTCACGCCCCTCTCCACAGGCCCGGAGGTCTGTGGAGGGACCTGACACCGGCCTTCTCGGAGGTGCGACGATGGGCCCATGCCCGGCACCCCACGCTTCCTGACCCTGGCCGACGTCGCCGAGGTGCTGAACACCTCCAGCGCGCAGGTCTACGCGATGGTGCGCCGCGGCGAGCTCGAGGCCATCAAGATCGGCGGCCGCGGCCAGTGGCGCGTCGAGTCCTCGAAGCTCGAGGAGTACATCGCCCGGGCCTACACCGACACCAAGGCCTTCGTCGACGAGCACCCGTTCGTCGAGGACGAGCGGGGCGTCGAGGTCGAGTGACGAGCGGGCCCGCGGGCGCGCTCAGCCGACCTCGGAGTCGAGCACCACGGTCGCCGTCCGCTCCTGGCCGTCGCGGACGTAGGTGAACTCGATTTCCTCGCCCGGCTGGTGGGTGCGGATGGTGACGATGAGCGAGATGCCGTCGACGACGCGCATGCCGTCGACCTGCGTGACGACGTCGCCCGACTCGAGCCCGGCCTCCTCGGCGGGGGTGTCGGGGTTGACCTCCTGCAGGCGGGCGCCCTCGACCGTGCTCGACTCGGCGCCGCCCACCTGGGCGCCGATCACGGGGTAGCGCGCCTCGCCGGTCTTGAGGATCTGGTCGGCGGTGATGCGCACCTGCTCGACCGGGATCGCGAAGCCGACGCCGATGTTGCCGGCCTCGCCATTGGTCGCGCCACCGCTCGTGGCGATGGCGGAGTTGACCCCCACGACCTGACCGCGCAGGTTGACCAGCGGGCCGCCGGAGTTGCCGGGGTTGATCGCGGCGTCGGTCTGAACGGCGTTGATGTACGACGTCTCGTCGCTCTGCCGCCCGGTGCTGACCGGCCGGTTGAGCGCGCTGACGATGCCGGAGGTGACGGTGGCGCTGAGGCCGAGCGGCGAGCCGATCGCGACGACGCCGTCGCCCACACGCAGGAACCGCGACGCACCGAGGGCCGCGGGCTCGAGGTCGACGTCGTCGGGCAGCTGGAGGACGGCGAGGTCGTAGACGGGGCTGCGCCCGACGATGGTGACGGAGTGCGTGTTGCCCTCGTGGTCGACGACCCGCACGGTGCCACCGTCGGCGGCGCCGGCCACCACGTGGTTGTTGGTGATGATGTGGCCGTCCTCGTCGAGCACGAAGCCCGACCCCGTGGCGCCGTCGGCCTGGCCGCCGAGCGAGGCGAGGATCTGCACCGTGCTGGGCAGCATGGTCTCGGCGACCGCCGCGACGCCGCCGTCCTCGACCGGCGGGAGCTCGACGATCTCGTCGTCCTCGAGGCCGCGGTAGGGCGGCGCGGCCTGGTCGGTGGCCTGCTTGTAGACGACGCTGCCGGTGACGCCGCCGATCAGGCCGACGACGAGGGCGAGGAACGCGATGGCCGGCCAGGTCCAGCGGGCGAGGGTGATGCGTCGTTGGCGGCTGGTCGAGGCGGTGTAGTCGACCGGCGCGCCGGCACCCAGGCCGTACGACGGGCTCGACGACCTCTCGGGCGGCGGGCCGGCGGGCATCGGCGTCGTGTGGCCGGCGTAGTCGGACCACGGCTTCGACGGCGCCGGCGGCAGCGGCCGCGACACCGGCGCGAACAGCGGGTCGGACGCCGTCTCGGGCGCCCCGGTCGGGAGCCCGGACAACGGCTGGGTGAGCGCGTCGTCCTGCGGGTCGGCCTGCTGGGCCTCCTGCTGGCTCGGCTGCTCGGGCGCGTGCTGGGACTGCTGCTCGCCCCACGGGTCGTTCAGCGGATCGGCCGGCTGGTGGCCCGGCGGCGGGGGCGGCGGACCCGGCGCCACGCCCTCGTCGGGCTGCCGGTCGGGCTGCTGGTCGTTCACGGTTCCATCATCCCCTGTGCCCGGTAGGGGCGTCGTCACCCGCGTGGTCGGTGCCGGCTCAGCGGCTCAAACGCACGTTGTAGCGCGGCGCGACCTGGCTGGGCGGGGTCTGGACGACGGGCTGCTGCTGACGTTCGGACCGCACCGGTGTCGGCGCGTCGGCGGGCGCCGTGCCGAGGGCCAGCACCCCCATGACGGCGGCGCCGGCGGCACTGCCGCCGATGGCGGCGAAGCCGACCATGCCGCCCACGCTCCGGCGCGGACGCCGGTTGGCGAGGTCGTGCTGCCCCTGCGGGCCGCGCCGGCCCGGGTCGGCGGGCCCGCCGAGGAAGCAGTCGCCCGGCGGCATGCCGAGCAGCATGCCCTTGAGGTGGTCGGGCGCGCACGCGCCGCGATCGTCACCGAACGACAGGGTCGACAGGCGGGTCTTGACCCACCCCTCGCGCTCGACGTCGTCGCGGCAGGTGTGGCAGGTGTGCACGTGGGCCCAGGCGGCGTCGGCCTCGGCAGCGCTCAGCTGGCCGTCGAGCAGGTCGCTGACCCGTCGTCCGAGGTGCCCGGTCATGCCCCGCGCCCCCGACCGGCCGTCTCGGGCGCGCTCGACGGCCCGGAGTAGCGGGCCCGGCCCTCGACCGGGGCCCGGTGGGCGAGCGCGGCACGGAGCATCGCGCGGCCGCGGTGGATGCGCGAGCGGACGGTGCCGAGCTTGGCGCCGAGGATGTTCGCGATCTCCTCGTAGGTCAGGCCCTCGACGTCGCACAGCACGACGGCGACGCGGAAGTCGGGCGGCAGCGTGGCGAGCGCGGTCTCGATGTCGTCGTCGAAGGTGCGGTCGGCGTAGGCGGCGTCGGGTGCCGGCGACGGGCTCGAGAGCCGGTCGGCCCGCTCGTCGGACAGCGCGTCGAAGCGGATGCGCTGCTTGCGGCGGGCCTGGTCGAGGAACAGGTTCGTGGTGATGCGGTGCAGCCAGCCCTCGAACGTACCGGGCGTGTAGGACGACAGCGAGCGGAAGACCCGGACGAAGACCTCCTGCGTGAGGTCCTCGGCGTCGGGGCGGTTGCCCGTGAGCCGGTAGGCGAGCCGGTAGACCCGGTCGGAGTGGCGCTCGACGATCTCGTCCCAGGTCGGCACGCCCTGCTGGGGCGGGTCCTGGAGGTCGGTCACGGCGGTCCTTCGTCGCTGGCGTGGCATCGGCTTGGTCGATCCTGAGTCTGTGGTGGCATGGACGCTAGTGCGTGTGGCTGAACGTTCCCTGTGAGCAACCAACGGACGGCGTACGGCTCGTGTTCCCGGCTCGGTGACCTCCGGAGCGATAGCGTGCGGCTCATGCCGAGCACGCCGACCCCGCCGCTCTCCGCGTCGAGCTGGACCTTCGCCGAGACCTACGTCGAGGAGGACGCCGTCGTCGCCGCGGCGCGGGCCCGGGCCGCCGAGGTCGGCGTCGTCGCGATCGGCAGCGGCGGCGGCGCCGCGCTGCGCTTCCTGGCCGCCGCGCTCGACGCGAGGGCCGTCGTCGAGGTCGGCACCGGTACCGGCGTCTCGGGGCTGTGGCTGCTGCGCGGCATGCACCCCGAGGGCGTGCTCACCACGGTCGACCTCGAGGCCGAGCACCAGCGCCTGGCGCGCGAGGGCTTCGTCGAGGCCGGCATCGCCGCGCAGCGGGTGCGCACCATCGCCGGCGCGGCGCTCGACGTCCTGCCGCGCCTGACCGACGCCCACTACGACATCGTCTTCGCCGACGGCGACAAGGCCGAGTACCCCGCCTACCTGGCCGAGGCCCTCCGCCTGCTCCGCCCCGGCGGCGTCCTGGCCTTTGACAACGCCCTGTGGCACGACAAGGTCGCCGACCCCGCCCAGCGCGACGCCGACACCGTCGCCGTCCGCGACCTGCTCACCGCCGTCGCCGAGCACGACGACCTCGTGCCGTTGCTGCTGCCGGTCGGCGACGGGCTGCTCCTGGCCCGCAAGCGCTGAACCCGGCGGCCCCACCCGTCACACGAATACCCGGTGCACCGGGTGTTCCTGACGTTCCCAGGGGTTGCCACACCTGAGAAGCGCGCGAGCTCCCTGGGCGGCTCGGGCGGTCAGGCGCGCGGCGTCGGCTCGAAGCCGTCCCAGCCCTCGGCGACGGCCATCACCTCGGAGGCCTCGACCAGGATCGGCTCGCTGCCGACGATCCGGGTGCCGGGCGCGTCGGCCTGGCCGGCGACGAACTCGTCGTGGAACGCCGCCCGGGCCTCGGACGTCGCGAACACGTAGTGGCCCTCGAACCACTCCCCCGGCCGGTAGCGCCAGGTCTTGTAGCGCAGGCCGGACATGCCGGTGAAGCGGGCGTGCGACGTGGACTCGACGAACGAGGCGAGCTCGCCGACGACGCCGTCGGGCGCGTCGGCGAGCGACCAGCGGATCGTGAGCGAGCGCACCGGCTAGCTCGTCCCGACCCCGGCGAGCGGGTCGTCGGAGCCGAGCCAGGTGAGCAGCGCGCGCGGGCCGAAGCCGGTGGGACCCTCGGTCCACTCGTGCCGGTCGGCGGGTGCGTCGCCGACCGAGGCGATGTCGAGGTGGGCCCACGGGACGTCGCCCACGAACGCCTTGAGGAACAGCGCAGCCATGATCGCGCCGGGCCCCGAGGGGCCGTTGTCGGCGTCGGCGACCTTCGAGGCCAGCTTGTCCTGGTAGCCCGCGTGCAGCGGCATGCGCCAGAACGGCTCGCCGGCCGACTCGCCCGAGGCGAGGATCGCTGCGGCGAGGGCGTCGTCGGTGGCGAACAGGCCGCCGACCTGCTGGCCGAGGCCGACCTTGATGGCGCCCGTGAGCGTGGCGACGTCGACGACGGCCGCGGGCTTGAGCTCGGCGACGGCGTAGGCGAGCGCGTCGGCCATGACCAGCCGGCCCTCGGCGTCGGTGTTGGTGACCTCGGTCGTGCGGCCGCCGTAGTGGCGCAGGACGTCGCCCGGCCGGGTCGCGCTGCCCGAGATCGCGTTCTCGGCGGCCGGCACGAGCCCGACCACGCGCACGGGGCAGTCGACGGCGGCGAGGGCGGCCATGGTGGCCAGCACCACGGCGCCGCCGGTCATGTCGCGCTTCATGGCGACCATCGACGCGGCCGGCTTGATGGAGTAGCCGCCGGAGTCGAAGGTGATGCCCTTGCCGACCAGCACGACGGTCTTCGTGCGGCGGTTGGCCTTCGGCGGGGTGTAGTCGAGCCGGATCAGGCGCGGCGGCGTGGCCGAGCCCTGGCCGACGCCGAGGATGCCGCCGAAGCCCTCGGCGGCGAGCTGCTCGTCGTCCCAGACCCTGACCTCGAGACCCGCGGCGGCGGCGAGCTCCTCGGCCTGCTCGGCCAGCCAGGCGGGCGACTTGAGGTTGGACGGCACGGTGGCCAGGGTGCGCGAGCGCCACCCGGCGCCGCCGAGGGCGACGGCCCGGGCCAGCAGCTCCTGGTCGGCGTCGACGGTCTCGGACGGCGACCCGGCCAGCACGAGCCGGGCGACCGGGACGTGCTCGGGCGCCTCGGCGCGCCAGGCGAAGGCGAACGCGCCGAGCATCGCCCCCACGACGACGGCCTCGATGCCGTCGGGGTCGAGGGTGGCGATGGTGGTGGCGACGGCGGCGCGGTCGCGCGTGGCGCGGGCGATGGCCGCGCCGGCGCGCCGCAGGTCGGTGGGCGTGCCGGCGCCGACGCCGACCAGCAGCACGACCCGCAGCTCGGCGTTGACCGGACCGCCGAGCGGCACCGGGACGACGGCGACCTCGCCGGCCTTGCCGGTGGCCTGGAGGGCCTCGGCGAGGTCGAGCAGGTCGAGCCCGAGGTGATCGCCGAGGTCGGCGGCACCGGGCCCGAGGACGACGCCGCCACCGACGCCGGCGTCAGCGTCGTCGTCGGCCGGGTGGACCGGCAGCGCGACCACGTCGACGCCCGTCAGTGCGTGCAGCGGCTGCGCGGTCAGCGCCACCTCCGGCGGCGAGACCTGGGCCGGCAGGACCGGGCGGACCGTGGTGCCCGAGGTCACCCGACCACGTCGTCGAGGGCCTTGCCCAAGGCGGCGGCCTCGTCGGCGTTGAGCTCGACCACGAGCCGGCCGCCGCCCTCGAGCGGCACGCGCATGACGATGCCGCGGCCTTCCTTGGTGACCTCCAGCGGACCGTCGCCGGTCCGCGGCTTCATAGCCGCCATGCGGCACCTCTTTCGTCGAGTCTCATCGAACCGAGCGCGGCGGTGCCGCCGACGCTCGTGTGGCCTCCATTATCCCCCATGGCAGCTCGTCGGTGCACCACAACGTCCCGATGACTGCCGACGACGTCGCGCCGGAGCCGGCGCCGGGCAGTGGCAGACTCCCCGCCATGACCGACTCCCCCGTGCTCCTCGACCTCACCGACGGGGTCGCCACCATCACGCTCAACCGGCCCGACGCGATGAACAGCCTCGACGTCGCGACCAAGGAGCTGCTGCTCGAGACCGTCACGACCGTGGCGGCCGACCCGGCCGCGCGCGTCGTCGTCCTCACCGGGTCCGGCCGCTCGTTCTGCACGGGCCAGGACCTCAAGGAGCACATCCGTCTGCTGGAGAACGGCGGCAGCGACGAGCTGTTCACCACGGTCGAGCGTCACTACAACCCGATCGTCACCGCGCTGGCCGGCATGGAGAAGCCGGTGATCGCGAAGGTCAACGGTGTCGCGGCCGGCGCCGGCGCGTCGCTGTCGTTCGCCTGCGACCTGCGCATCGTGGCCGACACCGCGGGCTTCAACCTCGCCTTCGCCAACGTCGCCCTGTCGTGCGACACCGGCGCCTCCTACCACCTGCCGCTGCTGGTCGGGCGGGCCAAGGCGATGGAGCTGCTGTACTTCCCGCGCACGGTCGGGGCCGACGAGGCGCTCACCCTCGGCCTGGCCACGCAGGTGGTGCCGGGCGACGAGCTCGACGCCGTCGTCGCCGACCTCGCCGGTCGCCTCGCCGCCGGCCCGACGGTGGCCTTCGGGGCCATGCGCCGCTCGGTCAACCACGCGGCCGGCGTCGGCCTGGCCGAGGCGATCGAGCTCGAGAGCGCGATGATGACCAAGACCGGCGCGACCGCCGACCACCGCGCCGCCGTCGCGGCCTTCGTGGCCAAGCAGAAGCCGGTCTTCGAGGGCCGCTGACCCCTACCTACCGCACACCCGCCGCCGGCGCGGCCGCGACCGGCCCGCGTCCGGCGCCGAAGATGCGCAGCACCTGGTCGGGCACGGTGCGCGTGAGGTGGGTGCGCGACGGGCTGACGCCGTACTCGACGGTGAGCGCGACGCCGTCGAAGTGGTGGTTGAACCAGCCGGTCATGGTGCCGTGGCACACGCCGCCGCAGTCGAGTCGCCGCTCGGGCAGCCCGAGCGCGCGGGCGACCTGGCGCGCGAACGCCGGGCGCTTCGTGTCGGTGTCGACGCCGTCCAGCGGCTGGTGGAAGCTCAGCAGGTAGTCGGGGTCGACCTCGCGCAGGAACCGCATCGCCGCACGGGTCTCGGGCTCGGACGCCGGCCGCGCGCCCGACTCGTAGTTGCCGTCGAGGTCGGCCCAGCGGTAGGGGAAGTTGCGGTTGAGGTCGACGCCGCGCGCGTTCTTGCGGGTTCCCCGCTGCAGCCCGTCGGGGTTGTAGACCGGCACGACCCACAGGTCGATGCCGGAGACCTGTGGACCGTCGACGAGCGCGCGGAGCGCGTGCCGGGTGTCGCGCTCGTTGCCGTGCATCGTCGAGAACAGCACGACGCGGTCACGCCGCCGGGTCACCTGCGGGTCGGCGAGGTGGAAGGCGCGGATCGGCCGGCCCTCGACCGTGCGGCCGATCACCTCGGTCTCGAAGACGGCGCGCCGGGGTGCGGCGGCCGCCGCGGGCGCGGCAGGGACGGCGAGCCCGGAGGCCACCACGGACACCAGGGTGGCCAGGACGACGAGCAGACGACGTGTCGGACGGGACATCAGACCGCCTTGGTCAGGTAGGCGTAGGTGAACACGACGACCCCGACCACCATGCCGAGGTGGCCGAGCAACGACAGGCCGGGTCCGCTCGACCAGGAGTCCTCGACGACGCCGGAGGCGTGCCGGCCGCGGGCGGGCAGCCAGCGCATCAGGATCAGCAGGCCGGCGAGGACGACGATCCACCAGAACACCAGCCCGGCGAGCCCGACGAGCGTCGAGGTGCTCTCGGAGACGTGGCCCTCGATGAACAGGAACGGCACCCAGAAGCCGAGGGCGAGCACGCCGGCGACGGTGTGGACGGCAACGGGGCCACGCGCGATGTCGACACGACCGGCTCCGGTGCGCCGGCGTCGCAGGCGGACCCGCGTGAGCACGACGACCACCGCCGCCAGTGCGGTCAGCACGTGGACGATCAGCGGCGACATGCCCGGCAGTGTCTCACCCGGGTGGGACGTCGTCCCGGGGGCGCTCCGCGGAGGTCGCGGTCGCCGCGTCAGGCGTGGGCCCGGCGGGCTTGCCGAGGTCGACCGGCGGCGCCGGCTGGTCGGCGGGCTGCGCGTCCTGCTCGGGCCGCCACGCCTCGTGCGCCTCCAGCTGGGTGGCGAGGCGGCCGAGGAGGGCGTCGACCTCCGACATCCGGTAGCCGCGGAACGTGAGCGAGAACCGGACGCGGCGCAGGTCGCGCCCGGCGAGGTCGCCGGTGGCCGGCACGAGGGCGTCGGGGCGGTCGTCGTACTCCTCGACCATCGGCGCGCCCCGACCGGCCGCGACGAGCGCGATGGCGCCCATGACGACCACGACGACGACGCCGAAGAACCAGGTCACGGCGTCGTCCGCGACTCGGTCATCAGGGCGACGGCCTCGTCGACGTCGTCGGTGAGGACGAGCCGGTCGAGGTCGGACTCGGAGATCTTGCCGTCGGCGAGCACGGTGCCGCGCAGCCAGTCGAGCAGTCCCGACCAGTAGTCGGTGCCGAGCAGGACGACGGGGAACGAGCTCACCTTCTGCGTCTGGGCGAGGGTGAGCGCCTCGAACATCTCGTCGAGGGTGCCGAGGCCGCCGGGCAGCACCACGAAACCCTGGCTGTACTTGACGAACATGGTCTTGCGCACGAAGAAGTAGCGGAAGTTGATGCCGACGTCGACCCACTCGTTGAGCCCCGACTCGAACGGCAGCTCGATGCCGAGCCCGACGCTGAGGCCGCCGGCCTCGCACGCGCCCTTGTTGGCCGCCTCCATCGCGCCCGGGCCGCCGCCGGTGATGACGGCGAAGCCGGCCTCGACGAGCTTGCGCCCGACCTCCTCGCCCTGCGCGTACGACGGGTGGTCGGACGGCGTGCGCGCCGAGCCGAACACGCAGACGGCGGGCCCGAGGTCGGCCAGGGCCCCGAAGCCCTCGACGAACTCGGACTGGATGCGGAGCACGCGCCACGGGTCGGTGTGCACCCAGTCGGTGGGTCCACGCGAGTCGAGCAGGCGCTGGTCGGTGGTCGAGCCGTCGACCTGGGCGCGGCGCTGGATCACGGGGCCCTTCGACTTCGACTTCACGCCAGCCACTCCTTCAGCACCTTCTCGCAGTGCTCGATCTGGGCGACCGGCACGAACTCCTCCTGCTTGTGGGCCAGCATCGGGTCGCCGGGGCCGAAGTTGACCGCCGGCACGCCGAGCACGGTGAACCGGGCGACGTCGGTCCAGCCGAACTTCGGGTTGACGACGCCGCCGACGGCCTCGACGAACTGCTGCGCCGCCGGCCGGTCGAGGCCGGGCAGCGCCCCGGGGGCGGTGTCGGTGAGCCGGACGTCGAAGCCGTCGAAGAACTCGCGCACGAACGCCTCGGCCTCGGCCTCGGACCGGTCGGGGGCGAAGCGGAAGTTGACCTCGACGACGCACTCGTCGGGCAGCACGTTGCCGGCGACGCCGCCGCGGATCGAGACCGCGTTGAGGCCCTCGTGGTACTCGAGGCCGTCGATCACCGGACGCCGCGCCTCGTAGCCGTTGAGCCGGGCGAGCACCTCGGCGGCCCCGTGGATGGCGTTGACGCCCTTCCACGACCGCGCCGAGTGCGCCCGCTCGCCGACGGTGCGCACCTCGACGCGCAGCGTGCCCTGGCACCCGGCCTCGACGACGCCGTCGGAGGGCTCCATGAGGATCGCGAAGTCGGCGGCGAGCAGGTCGGGGTCGCTCCGCGAGAGCTTGTTGAGCCCGTTGAACTCCGAGTCGATCTCCTCGCCCTCGTAGAGCACGAACGTGACGTCGCGCGACGGCTCGGGCACCGTGGCGGCGAGCCGGAGGATGACGGCGTCGCCGCCCTTCATGTCGCAGGTGCCGAGGCCGTGCAACAGCCCGGCGGCCTCGTCGAGCCGGCTCGGGAGGTTGTCGTTGAGCGGCACGGTGTCGAGGTGCCCGGCGATGACGACGCGCTCGGCGCGGCCGAGGTCGGTGCGCGCCACGACCGTGTGGCCGCGGCGGGTCACGGTGAGGTGCGGCAGCGCGGTGAGCGCGGCCTCGACGGCGTCGGCGATCGTCTGCTCGCCGAGGCTGACCGACTCGATGTCGACGAGCTGGCGGGTCAGCGAGACGGCGTCGGTGGTCAGGTCGAGGACCGGCGTCGGTGGCATGGCGCCAGTCAATCATCGGCGGGTGCACTGGCCCCATCGGGCCATTCCGGCGGGTGGTTCGCGGTCCTACCGTCGCGCCATCACCCGACTGCGCTCCCTGCTGTCCCCGCCCATGATCGTGGCCCTGCTCGCGCTCGTCGTCGCGCTCGGCGGCACGTCGTACGCCGCCGTCAAGCTGCCGCGCAACAGCGTCGGGTCGCCCCAGGTCACGAACGGCTCGATCACCTCCGCCGACGTCAAGGACCGCAGCCTGCGGGCCGTCGACTTCGCACAGAACCAGCTGCCGGCAGGCCCAACAGGCCCAGCGGGTCCGGCAGGTCTGGCGGGTGCCACCGGACCCACGGGGCCGGCCGGCAGCCCGGCCAGCGCTGTCTTCACGGGCCGCGCCGACCTTCCCGGCAGCAATCGCAACGTGTCCCTCGACGGGAGGATCGTCACCAGCAACATCAACCTCGCCTCGACGAAGGCGCCGGCCGTCGCCACCACGCTGCAACAGTTCACCGCCGACATCGAGCCGGCACAGCCGGGCGGCACCGGCCGGGCGTTCAACCTCATCGTCGACGGCCAGCCGTTCCCCCTGTGCTCGTTCACCGCGCCGGCAACCGCGTGTGCGATGGCACCGGGCGCCTCCGTGGCGATCCCGGCCGGGGCCCGCATCTACCTGGCGGTCTTCTACACCGCCACGAGCGCCAGCGCCGACGTCACGACCGTGCGCTGGGGCGGCACCCTCGGCACCGTCGGCACCGGCTGAGACGGCTCGCGGGGACGGGCGTGCCAAGCGCGAGCTCTGCTCGCGCAGTCCGAGACGGCGTGCCGCGAGGCCGTCTCGGTGCGTGACGAGGGTGCGGCCGGAGCGACGAAGGAGCGGAGGACGTGCCCTCGGCGGGTGCCGAGGTCGGCCTCCTCAGGCGGCGCGCCACGCGCGAGCTCCGCTCGCGCCATCAGACAGCGAAGACGCAGAACTCGTTGCCCTCGGGGTCGGCGAGCGTCGTCCAGCCGGGCAGCTCCCAGAGCACGGTCGCGCCGTGGGCGAGCACCTCGGCGACGTCGCCCACGACGTCCCAGTGCACCCGGCTCGGCTCGCTGCGGGGCTCGGGGACGTCGTTGAAGTCGAGGGTGAACCGGTCGTCGACGGCGACGCCCCCGAGCGTGAACCACGACTCCTCCTCGACCGCCTCGACCCCGAACAGCCCGCCCCACCAGCGCGCGAGGCCCGCCGCGTCGGCACAGTCGACGCCGATGCCGTGCACGCGGTAGTCGGGCACTGCCCGGCCGCGCTCGAAGGCGCAGAACTCGGTGCCCTCGGGGTCGGTCATCGTCGTCCAGCCGAACCCGGTCTCGGACGACGGCGCGACCACCGAGGCGCCCAGCGCGACGAGGTCGTCGACGGAGTCGCAGTCGACGTCGAGGTGCCGGCGGGTCTTGGCCCGCTTCGGCCGGTCGACGCCGTTGACCCACACGCCGTGGCGCGGGGTGGGGCCGGCGAGGAAGCGGTGGTCGACCGGCCCGGTGACCTCGAGACCGCTGACCGCGCCCCAGAACCGCGACACGGCGTCGACGTCGAGTGCGTCGAGGCACAGGTCCTTCCACGTCACGATGGCCATCGCAGCAGTCAAGCAGGGTTCCCCGCGGCGGGCACGGGTAGGAGGACGTCATGCGAGTCCTCATCGCCCTCGGCGTCTTCGCTGCCGGCATGGTCGCGCTGGTCGTCGGGTTCGTCGTGCTGAACCTCGTCATCTGGAACGACGAGCCGCTCGACTGCGACACGGTGACCCTGCCCGAGCCCGGCGAGTGGCAGGCGCTCGACCTCGGCGACAAGTACACCGTCTCGACCGACCTCGGGGCGTGCGGTCGCCTCGACGGCCTGACGTCGTCGGAGGTGACCGAGCTGTTCGGCACCCCCGACGGCGACGAGTACGAGTCCGACGGCACCCGCGTGCTGATCTACGTCTTCGACCCCGACGACGACCCCGGCGACGCCGACGAGCTGCGCTTCTTCGTCGACGACGACCGCGTCTCGGAGACCGAGGTCGTCACCAGCAGCGGCTGAGGAGTCAGGCCCGGGAGACCTCCACGATCACCGGCTCGCCGTCGCCCACGGTCGCGGACGCCTCGGAGGGGCCCGCGGTGCCGACGACCATCTCGTACGACGTCGCCAGGGTCTCCCCGGTGATCAGGGCCTCGTGGTCACGGACGGCGTCGGCGACGGCCTGGCTGCCGGTCACCACGAGCGCGATGCGGTCGGACACGTCGAGGCCGGCGTCGCGACGGGCCTGCTGGACGGCGCGCACCAGGTCGCGGGCGAGACCCTCGGCGGCCAGCTCGGGCGTGACCGCGGTGTCGAGGACGACGAACCCGCCCCCCGGGAGCACGCCGACGGCGGTGTCGGAGTCGGACGACCCGGCCACCGTCTCGAGGGTGTACTCGCCCTCGACGAGCGCGAGGCCGCCGGCGGTGACGGTGCCGTCGTCGGCGACCGACCAGTCCCCCGACTTCGAGCCCTTGATGGCGACCTGGACCTCGCGGCCGAGGCGCGGGCCTGCGGCACGGGCGTTGACGGTGAGCTTCTGCTCGACGCCGTAGGCGGCCGCGTCGTCGCTGTCGGCGGCGACGAGGTGCACGGCCTTGACGTTGACCTCGTCGGCGACGATCGACTCAAAGCCCTGCAGGGACGCCGGGTCGGCGACGACCACGGTGAGCGCCGCCAGCGGGAGCCGGTTGCGCAGCGAGGCCGCCTTGCGCAGGGCCGAGGTGGCCGAGCAGACCTCGCGCACGAGGTCCATCGACGCCACCAGCGCGTCGTCCTCGGGCAGCTCGGAGACGCTCGGCCAGTCGGTCAGGTGCACCGACCGCCCGCCGGTCAGGCCCTGCCAGACCTCCTCGGTGGTCAGCGGCAGCAGCGGCGCCGTGACCCGGCAGACCGTCTCGAGCACGGTGTGGAGCGTGCCGAAGGCGGCGGCGTCCTCGCCGAAGAACCGGTCGCGCGAGCGGCGGATGTACCAGTTGGTCAGCACGTCGAGGAACGAGCGCGTGGCGTCGCAGGCGTCGGCGACGGCGTAGGCGTCGAAGGCCGTCGTGGCCGCCTCGACGAACTGGCGGCACTTGGCCAGCACGTAGCGGTCGAGCGGGTGGTCGGAGTCGGTCGACCCGCCCACCTCGACCCCGGCGGCGTTGGCGTAGAGCTGCTGGAAGTACCAGCTGTTCCACAGCGGGATCATCACCTGGCGCACCGAGTCGCGGATGCCCTGCTCGGTGACGACGAGGTTGCCGCCGCGCAGGATCGGGCTCGACATCAGGAACCAGCGCATGGCGTCGGCGCCGTCGCGGTCGAAGACCTCGCTGACGTCGGGGTAGTTGCGCAGCGACTTCGACATCTTGTTGCCGTCGGAGCCGAGCACGATGCCGTGGCTGATGCAGTTGCTGAAGGCCGGCTTGTCGAAGATGCCGGAGGCCAGGATGTGCAGCGTGTAGAACCAGCCGCGCGTCTGGCCGATGTACTCGACGATGAAGTCGGCCGGGAAGTGGCCCTTGGCCTCGGCGGTGCCGTCGAACCAGTCCTTGTTCTCGAACGGGTAGTGCACCTGGGCGTAGCTCATCGAGCCCGAGTCGAACCAGACGTCGAGGACGTCGGAGACGCGGCGCATCGTCGACCGCTCCCCCTCGGGCCGCGGGTCGTCGGGGTTGGGCCGGGTCAGCTCGTCGACGAACGGACGGTGCAGGTCGGGCTCGCCGTCCTTGTTGCGCGGCAGGCGCCCGAAGTCGCGCTCGATCTCGGCGAACGAGCCGTAGACGTCGACGCGCGGGTAGGCGGCGTCGTCGCTCACCCACACCGGCACCGGGCTGCCCCAGAAGCGGTTGCGGGTGATCGACCAGTCGCGGGCGTTCTCGAGCCACTTGCCGAACTGGCCGTCCTGGATGTGGTCGGGCACCCAGTTGATCTGCTGGTTGAGCTCGAGCATGCGGTCCTTGAACGCCGTCACCTCGACGAACCACGACGAGACCCCCTTGTAGATCAGGGGCTCGCGGCACCGCCAGCAGTGCGGGTAGGAGTGGTCGTAGGTCTCGCGGCGCAGCAGCACGGTGCCCGGCGTCACCGACGCCGCGGCCTCGCCGCGGGTGGCGGCCTTGAGGTCGTCGATGATCTGCAGGTTGGCGTCGAAGACCAGCTGGCCCTCGTAGTCGCCGACCGGGTGGGTGAAGCGGCCGTCCTTGCCGACCGGCATGACCGCCTCGATGCCCTCGCGGTCGGTCACCTCCTTGTCGACCTCACCGAAGGCGCCGGCGGTGTGCACGAGGCCGACACCGTCGGTGGTGGTGACGGCCTCGTCGGCGGCCACGACGCGGAAGGCGCGCTCGCGCCCGGCGTAGTAGGTGAACGGCGGCTCGTAGGTGCTGTCGACGAGGTCGGCGCCGGTGAAGCGCGCCACGACCTCCGGTGCGTCGCCGAGCTCGCGCGCGTAGGCCGCCAGCCGGGCCTCGGCGATGAGGTAGCGGGCGGTGGACTCCGTGCCCGGCACCGGCGCCTCGACGACGACGTAGTCGATCTCGGAGCCGACCATGATGGCCAGGTTCGACGGCAGGGTCCACGGGGTCGTCGTCCAGACCAGGGCCAGCGCGCCCTCGGCCGGGCCGCTGGTCAGGCGCAGGCCGACGGTGACGGCGGGGTCCTGACGGTTCTGGTAGACGTCGTCGTCCATGCGCAGCTCGTGGTTCGACAGCGGCGTCTCGTCGTTCCAGCAGTAGGGCAGCACACGGAAGCCCTCGTAGACCCAGCCCTTGTCGTAGAGCTGCTTGAACGCCCAGATCACCGACTCCATGTAGTCGGCGTTCATGGTGCGGTAGTCGTTGTCGAAGTCGACCCAGCGGGCCTGGCGGGTCACGTAGTCGCGCCACTCGCCGGTGTACTTCATCACCGACTGCCGGCACGCCTCGTTGAACTCCGCGATGCCCATCTCGACGATCTCGTCGGTGGTCTTGATGCCGTTGAGGCGCATCGCCTCGAGCTCGGCGGGCAGGCCGTGGGTGTCCCAGCCGAAGCGCCGCTCGACCTTCTTGCCCCGCATGGTCTGGTAGCGCGGGACGACGTCCTTGACGTAGCCGGTGAGCAGGTGGCCGTAGTGCGGCAGCCCGTTGGCGAACGGCGGGCCGTCGTAGAAGACGAACTCGTTGGCGCCGTCGGCCCCGGCGTCGCGCGCGTCGATCGAGGCCTGGAAGGTGCCGTCGGTGCGCCAGAAGTCGAGGATGCGCTCCTCGATCTCCGGGAAGCGCGGGCTCGAGGGCACGCGGCGGTCGGGGTCGTTCTTGGGGTAGGCCATCCGGGGCTCCTGCTGGGGTCGTACGACTCGGGGAACTCACGAGGACGACGGGGGCCGCGGTACCACCTCGCTTGCCGCCGTCGAGGACGGCGACCGCTTCGTTGGGTCCGGTTCTAGTGAGGTGCCCGCTGGCGTGCGGGACCCGTTCTTCCGGGAGGCTCGCCGCTGATGACGGCTCAGGCGCCTGTGCCCCACCAGGATAGGGACCGCCGGGCCCAACTGCTAAACGGGTTCTTTGCCTGCCCTTGAGGCTCGGTTCGCCCGGCCTTGTGCCGGCTCGTCGCACGCTGACGGCGTCATCGTCGAACGCTGTCCGCAGCAGACTGGAGATCCTCGTGAACGTCCGCACCCGCACCGCCGCCCTCGTGCTCGCCGGCGCCCCGCTCGCCCTCGCCCTCGTGGCCTGCGGCAGCGACGACGGCGACACCGGGGCGCGCACCGACACCGCCCCGGCGGCCGCCGAGGTCGCCTCCTCCGAGCCCGCCCAGGCGACGACCACCTCGCCCACCACCTCCGCAGCGCCGGACGACGACACCGTGCTCGCGGCCGCCCGCACGGCGCTCGCCGAGCTCGACGGCACCGTGGTCGCCATCGACCGCGAGAGCGGCGGCTGGGACGTCACCGTCGTGACCAGCGCCGACGCCCCCGAGCGCGACCTGCTCGTCAGCCTCGACGGCACGACCGTCGAGCGCGGCCCGGTCGACGACCGCGACGACGACGCCGACGACCGGGCCGAGCGGGACACGCTGCTCGCCGAGACCCGCGTCGACCTCGTCGCCGCCGTCGGCCTCGCCCGGGCCGAGGTGCCCGGCTCACCGGTCGACAGCGTCGAGCTCGACCTCGACGACGCCCGCGCGACGTGGCAGGTCCAGCTCGGCTACGACGACACGGCCGACCAGCACGAGGTCACGATCGACGCCGCCACCGGCGACGTGCTGCGCGTCGAGCGCGACGACTGAGCAGCTCGCTGATCGAGGTGCGAGGCCGCCTGCGGCCGAGCCTCGAGATCACCCGACCGACGGCTGCTGCTTCAGCAGGTGCAGCAGCCAGTCTCGACCGGTGTCGACCAGCGCGTAGCGGCGCACGCCGTCCTGGCCGTGGAGGTCGAAGACGAAGCGCCGCTCGGTGCGGTCGACCAGCGTCCACGTGCCGTGGTCGGCGATCGTCTTGTGCTCGTCGGTGTAGGTGGCGTGGTCGAGGTCGTGGTCGGCGACCGCGACGGCGAGCCGGTCGTGCCGGCTGTCGGTCGGCAGCCCCTTCGGCACCGCCCACGACCGCAGCACGCCGTCCTCCTCGAGCCGCAGGTCGACGTGCGGTCGCGGACGGCGGTGGTCGTGCAGCACGAAGACCGGGTCAGCCACCCGACTCATCGTGCCGCACCGACCCGCTGCTCAACGACGGCGCGAGGCGGTGAAGCGCTCGACGGCGAAGCACGCGGCCGGGCCGGCGTAGGAGAACCGGCCCTGCGTGACCTTGCCGCCGGCGATGCGCAGCTGGAGCCGCGCGGTGTAGAGGCGGCCCTTCTCCTTCGCCACCACGATGCCGTTGCGCGGCACGCCGACCGTGCGGAAGCTGTAGGTGTTGTAGGTCGTGGTGGGGATGTCCGGGTAGCCGCCGCACCGCGTCGTCGTCCGCACCCGGAAGCCGCGGATCTTGCCGCCCGACACCGAGAACGTGGTGTCGCCGTCGGCGCTGCGGTAGGTGCCCGGGCGCGGTCGGGCCGGCGCCTTCGCGCGGGCGACGCGCACGCTGCGCGACGCCGTGGCGCCCCCGCCGGACGCCGTCAGCCTCAACGTCGTCGCACGCTTGCCGGTCAGGCGCACCCGGACCTGGACGGTGGTGTCGTCGTCGTCGCGCACGACCCCGACCGGCGTGGGTCGCACCTGGACGCCCCGTCCGCTGCCGCGCAGCACGACCCGCGCGGCGTCGGCCCGGCCGCGGTTGGCGACGGTGACCTCGATCGTCGTCCACACGCCGCGCACCAGGCGGAGCGCGCGCGCGTCGAGGAGCTGGACCCCGGTGACGGCGAGCACCGGACGGGCGGGGACGTCGGTCAGCTCGCCGATGAGCACCGAGCGCACCGAGCCGTCGGAGGCGTCGCCGTTCGTGTCGAGGTCGAGGACGGCGAACGCACAGTCCCAGTCCTGGTAGCCGAAACGGCGCTCGGTGGCGACGAGCCGCAGCGTGCGCCCGCTGCGGGTGAACCCGTTCGACGGCGACGTCGTGTCGGTGCGCAGCTCGAGGTCGCCCTGGCAGGACCGGCCGGCGTCGAGGTGGCCGAACGTGACCCGGAGGTACGACGTCGTCCCGGCGACCGGCTCGGCGTCGAGCACGAACGTGCCACTGACGCGGTCGAGGTACAGGTCCTGGCGCACGGAGGCGCTCGCGAGGCGACGGGCCCCGGTGCCCGGCGCGTCGGGTCGGAAGGTCAGGGCGCCGACGCGCGCGTCGATCAGTGCGGCGGCGGCCGGCGACCCGGGCAGCACGGCGAGGGTGACGGCGGCGAGCGCCACGACGAGGGGGGCGACCAGGAACCTCTTCACGGCCGGTACGACGACCGGGGTCGGACCAAGGTTCCCGATGGTGCCGGCGATGCTCGAGGCGGGAGCATGGCGGCATGCACGTCACCGATCCCGAGCCGTTGCGCGGCGAGCGCGCCGTCCTGCTCGACTACCTGCAGCACTTCCGCACGACCTTCGAGCGCCAGCTCGAGGGCCTCGACGCCGAGCAGCTCGCCACCCGCGCCGTGCCGCCGTCGTCGATGTCGCTGCTCGGGCTGCTGCGCCACCTCGCCGCCGTCGAGTACTCGTGGTGCCACCGGGTGATGGAGCGTCGTCTCGACCGGCCGAAGATGTGGGGCAAGGACGAGCACCCCGACGCCGACTTCGACGGCGCCGTGGCCGACCCGGCCGTCGTCGAGGAGGCCTGGACGACGTGGCGCACCGAGGTCGCGCACGCCGAGGAATGGGTGGCGTCCGCGGAGTCGCTCGACGTGCTCGGTGACCACCCCGACGGCGACCTCGAGCTGCGCGAGGTGCTGGTGCACCTCATCGAGGAGTACGCGCGCCACTGCGGTCATGCCGACCTGCTGCGCGAGTGCCTCGACGGGCGCACCGGGCTGTGAGGCGCCCGAGGGCGCCCGGCCGAGCCGGACGCCCTCGTGGCGGGTGCTGCGTCGGGGGTCAGCGTGAGCGGACCTTGGTGACCAGGCGGACCTTGTAGTCGCGTGAGGAGAAGATGTAGATGATCTTGCCGTTGCCGCGACCGGTCAGGCGCACCTGGATCGACCGGTTCTTGCGCTGGCCGGGCTTGAGCGAGCCGAGCTTCTTCTTGTAGCGGACGGCGACCGGCCCGCGGGTCTTCACCTTCAGGCGCACGTTGGGCGCGGTGGCGATGGTCTGCCGGCTGTTGCTGATCGAGTAGCGGACCTTCTTGTAGCGGGCCGAGGTGAGGCTCGCACGCCGCACCACGACGCCGAACGACGGCTTCTGGCGCACGTTGTTGATGCGGGCGGCCTGGACGACGTCGTAGTACGAGGTCTCGGTCTGCAGGGTGACCGCGATGACGCAGTTCCAGCCGAGCGCGGTCGCCTGCGGGCGCGCGCCGAAGACGCGGATGCGGTTGCCGTTCGCGTAGTCGGTGGTGCGGAGCTTGAGGTTGGCGCCGGCCGGGGACGCGCAGAACCCGTTCTGCACCCGACCGAAGCCGGCGACGAGGTAGACGGGGGTGGTCGGCGTGGCGCGGAGCGCGGCATCGACGTAGAGGTTGTTGGTGCCGCGGTCGATCCTGATCTGGGCACTGGCGATCTGGAACTGGGCCTCGCCGGACGGGGTCCCGTAGTGGGCCGTGGCGACGGCGCCTCGCAGGCGGACCGGCCACCGCTTCGTCCGCTTGCGCTCGGGCGCCGGGGCGAGCGTGCGGGCCGAGGCGCCGGCGCCGAGCGGCACCGAGAGGCTGGTCGTGGACGACGGGGCCACGCGCTGGTGGCCCGCGGTGAGATCGGCCGACCGGGCCGCGCGGAGGGAGGTGGCCGACGAGGCGGCCGACGAGGCGGCCGACTCCGAGCCGGCGGTGGCCGGCTGGGCGGAGGCGGTGCCGGGAACAGCGGTGAACGACAGGGCGATCGCCGTCGTGAGGGCGAGGAGGCGGGAGGGACGAGGCATGGGCGCATCCTGCCGTGGCGGGGCCGGATCGAAACCCGCCGCCCCGGACGAATTCCGGCGGCGCCACCTCCTAGGGTGGACGCCGTGACGCAGTCCGCACCTGATCGCCCCGCCGGCGCCGCCGGGCACGCCCTCGTGACGCTCGACGCCGACGGCGTCGTCCTCGACGCCTGGTTCCCCGCGCCGCGCCTGGGCGCCGACGCCGACGCCGGCCCCGTGCCCGAGGGCCTCGACGCCCTCGCCGTCCCCGACGACGTCCGGCGCGTGACCCGTGAGGTGCGCCTCGTCGAGATCGCCGACCTCGACGCCGCGCCGACGACGACCGACGACGTCTGGCTGCGCCTGCACCTGCTCTCCCACCGCCTCGTCGCCCCGCACGGGCTCTCGCTCGAGGGCCAGTTCGGGCTGCTCGCCAACGTCGTGTGGACCTCCGCCGGACCGTGCGCCGTCGCCGGGTTCGAGCTCACCCGCGCCCGCCTCCGCGCCTCCGGCGCCCACGTGAGCGTCTACGGCGTCGACAAGTTCCCGCGCATGGTCGACTACGTCGTGCCGTCCGGGGTGCGCATCGGCGACGCCGACCGGGTGCGCCTCGGCGCCCACCTGGCCGAGGGCACGACCGTCATGCACGAGGGGTTCGTCAACTTCAACGCCGGCACCCTGGGCGCCTCGATGGTCGAGGGCCGCATCTCCGCCGGCGTCGTCGTCGGCAACGGCTCCGACGTCGGCGGCGGCGCCTCCATCATGGGCACCCTGTCGGGCGGCGGCACCCAGGTCATCTCGGTCGGCGAGCGCTGCCTGATCGGCGCCAACGCCGGCATCGGCATCTCGCTCGGCGACGACTGCGTCGTCGAGGCCGGCTGCTACGTCACCGCCGGCACCAAGGTCACCGTGCGCGACCGCGACGACAAGCCCGCCGTGATCAAGGCCGTCGAGCTCTCGGGCCACGACAACGTGCTCTTCCGCCGCAACTCGGTCTCCGGCGCGATCGAGGCCGTGCCGTGGAAGGGCGACGGCATCGCGCTCAACGAGGCCCTGCACAGTAATTGATGGCTCGCTGCGCGAGCCGCGCCCAGCTGCCGTCTTCTCTCCTCGCTCGCTCGGGGGCTCGCTGCGCGTCGCCCCCGATTCGCTCGTCGGTCAGACGCCAGCGCGCGGCCCGCTCCGCTTCGCGGCAGTTGTCGTCGGCTCGTGGTGCCGTCGAGATAGCGCTCTGTCGGCCTGCTTGAGCGGCGCCCGGGCACCTGAGAATCTCTCAGCCACCTGACCGGCACACTCGCTGCATGAGGAGGGGCGTCGTACCGGTCGTGGTCTCGCTGGCCGCGCTCGTGGTGGCCGGCAGCCTGGTCGTGGTCGTCGCCCGATCGCTCGACCTGCCCTTCCTCGGTGGTGGCAGCGACCGCTGCACGGCGTCGGTCGCCGAGCGCACGGTCGAGGTGAGCCTCGAGCAGGCCGAGAACGCCGCGCTGATCGCGGCGGTGGCCGAGCGCCGTGGCCTGCCGCCGCGCGCGGTGTCGATCGCGCTCGCGACGGCCTACCAGGAGTCCGACCTCGTCAACGTGACCTACGGCGACCGCGACTCGCTCGGGCTGTTCCAGCAGCGTCCGTCGCAGGGGTGGGGCACCGAGGAGGAGGTGCAGGACGCGCTCTACGCGACCAACGCCTTCTACGACGCCCTCGTAAGGGTGCCCGACTACGGCTCGATGGAGATCACCGACGCCGCCCAGACCGTGCAGCGCTCGGCGTACCCGCGCGCCTACGCCGACCACGAGGACGACGCCCGCGTGCTCGCCTCGGCCCTGTCGGGCCAGACCGGCGCCGCCTTCGCCTGCGACCTGCGCGACGAGCCCGACGAGGCCGACCCGGCCCTCACCGACCGCGGGCTCACCGGGCGCGCCGACGCCGTCCGCCGCGACCTGCAGCGCGCGTTCGGCGACCAGCCCCTCGGCGGGTTCTCGCCCGAGGGCGTCTCGACCGGCCACATCCCCGGCTCGGCGCACTACGACGGGCGGGCGATCGACGTCTTCTTCCGCCCGATCAGCGAGGAGAACACCGACCGCGGCTGGGCCACCGCCCACTACCTCGTCGCCAACGCCAGCCGGCTCCAGATCCGCACGATCATCTTCGACGGCCGCATCTGGGTGGCCGGACGCGACGACGCGTGGCGCGACTACGACGCCCCCGACCGCGCCGGCGACCGCGCCGTCCTCGAGCACCGCGACCACGTGCACGTCGACGTCCACCGCTAGCAGGACGCCTCGACAACGACAGTCGTGAACTATGCCGGTGCGGTCTCGAGGCCGTCGCCGGTCCGTCTGACGACGACCGGTCCGGTACCGACCAGCGCGGCATCGAGGTCCGGACACGGTGTCCAGCGAAGTTCCGGCTGCCGGACGACGGCGGCGCCGTCGGCCACCCGTCCGAGGTGCTCGGCGAGCCGGTCGGGCTCGGTCAGCTCGTGCCGGTAGGCCAGCAGCAGCTCGATCGCGTCGTCGAGCATCGGCGCGAGCGCGGCGGCGTTGTCGGTGAGCATGTTGCGCGTGCGCAGCGCGTCGCGACCAGCGACCCGGGTGCCGTCGCGGAACGAGCCGGCGGCGAGCAGGGCGGCAGCCCGGTCCCCGGCGCCCTCGGCCAGCTCGAGCAGGGCGTTGGCGAGCACGTGGGGCAGGTGGCTCACGTGGGCGACGGCGCGGTCGTGGGCGTCTGCGTCGAGCACCACGACGCTCGCCTCGAACACCTCGGTCAGCCAGGCGACGACGGGCGCCACCGGTCCGGGCCCGCGGGTCACGGCCCACGTCGCGCCGACGAGCAGGTCGGCCGAGGAGTGCTCGAAGCCGCTGTGCTCGGTGCCGGCCATCGGGTGCGCGCCGACGTAGCGGCCGTCGAGCCCTGCGGACGACGCCGCCTCCGCCACGGTGCCCTTGACGCTGCCGACGTCGACCACGACGGCGTCCGGTGCCTGCACGGCCACGTCGGCGAGCACCGACGGCATCGCGTCGAGCGGGACGGCGACCACCACGAGGTCGGCCTCGACCGGCACCGAGCGGGTCGGTGAGACCCCCGGGTCGACGACGGCGGTCTCGACACCGAGCGCCGCGAGCCGCCGGACGACGGAGCCGCCGATGAGACCGGCGCCCACGACGGCGACCCGCGAGAACGTCACCGGGGGTGTCATCGCGCGGCCAGCTCGTGCAGCGGCGAGATCCTCCCGAGGGCCCGCGCGGTGGTGCCGAGCTCGGCCCACTCGGCCCGCATGGCCTCGAAGTCGTCGGCGGTGAAGGTGCCCGAGAGGAAGAGCAGGAACGTGAAGATGCCCGGGGTGGCCGGGACCGGGCGGGTGACGAGGTTGGTCATGTTGACGCCGCGCTGCTCGAGCACGCCGAGCATGCGTCGCAGGATGCCGGCCACGTTGGCGTCGGGCAGCAGGCTGACGAGCAGGCCGTCGTCGCCGTCGGCCCGCACCGGGAGCCGGCTGGCCGAGACGAGCGCGAACTGGGTGAGGGCCGAGACGTTGTCCTCGACGGCGGAGGCCACGGTGTGCAGGTCGTAGAGCGAGCCGCAGATGGCCGGTCCGAGGCCGATCTCGCCAGGGCCGAGGTCGCGGCAGGCGGCCGCCGTCGACGGCGCCTCGCGGACGCCGAGGCCCTGCGCCTCGATCCAGGCGCGGCACTGCGCGAGCGCGTGCGGGTGCGAGACGACGACGAGCGCGGGCACCGACGGGTCGCGCGTGTAGGCCTCGAAGGAGATCGGCAGCACGACGCTGTCGACGATCGACAGCGACGGCCGCTGCAGCAGCGCGTCGAGGGTCGGGACGACGACGCCGTTGACCGAGTTGTCGATGGGCACGACGGCGTACGCCGCCGCGCCGGTCTCGACCGCGGTCAGGGCCTCGGCCTGGTCGATCGCCTCGACGGCCTCGGCGTCGGGCCGCAGCGCCACGACCGCCTGGTGGGTGAAGGTGCCCGACGGCCCGAGGTAGGTGACCTTCACCGGGCCGGCTCGACCGGCTCGACCGGCTCGACCTGCTCGAACGCGGCCAGCACGCGGCTGCCGAAGCCGACCGCGGACAGGGCCTCCTGCAGCGCGGTCACCCGGGCGGCGTCGGCGCGGAAGCCGATGTGGAAGTCGTGGTGGCCGGCGCCCAACGGGTCGCTGTGCAGGAAGTCGAGGTCGATGCCGAGCGCGCTGACCTGCTCGAGGGCGACCATGAGCGTGCCCGCGGTCTCGCGCTCGGGACGCATCGAGAGCCACGCGGCGTCGACGGCGGCGTGCTCGAGCGGGGCCCGGGTGAGCAGGCCGAAGGTGAGCGGACGCAGCTGCTCGAGGAAGCCGACGATGAGCACGTCGTCGGGCCGCAGCTCGTCGACGTCGACGACGGCCGAGCCGACCTCCTCGCCGGCGGCGAGCAGCTCGTCGGTGGTGGCGTCGTCGGGCAGCACCCGGAAGCCGACGCCGGCGCGGCGCATCGCCTCGAGCACGTCGGAGTAGGTCTGCTGCCGCAGCGCGACGCCCTGGGCGTCGGCGGTGCTGCCGCCGAGCCGGGTCCAGCGCCACGGCGAGGGCAGCGAGGTGACGCTGCTGAGCCGCAGCTCGGGGGCCAGGGAGTTGAGGCCGCGGAGCAGCCGCAGCGGCGGCGAGGTCGGGTCGCCGATGCGCACGAGCGCCTCGACGTCGTGGGCGACGTCGATGGTCGCCATCAGCTCGTCGTAGCCCTCGAGCCCGACGAGGAAGTCGCTGCCGCTCCAGCCGAGCGCCTCGCGCACGCGCGCGACCAGCGTCGGCGGGTCGGTGCTCGGGTGGGCGAGCGAGCGGGTCAGCGGCAGGAGCGTCATGCCGCCAGTCTCGCAGCCACCGTGGCCACCGCGTCGTCGGTGGTGGTGAGCGCGAGACGCACGTGCTGCCCACCGGTCGGCCCGTAGGAGGCGCCGTCGACGACGACGATGCCGCGGTCGGCGAACCAGCCGGCCGTCTCGTGGCTCGGCTCGTCGCGGGTGAGCCACAGGTAGAGGCCGGCCTCGCTGTGGTCGATGCGGAACCCGGCAGCGGTGACGGCCGCGCGCAGGGCGTCGCGGCGGGTGCCGTAGCGGGCGCGCTGCTCGGCGACGTGGATCTCGTCGTCGAGCGCGGCGACAGCGGCGGCCTGCTGCGGGCCGGGCAGCATCAGCCCGAGGTCGCGGCGGACGGCGGTCAGCCGGGCGACCAGGGCGGCGTCGCCGGCCACGAAGCCGATGCGGTAGCCGGCCAGGTTCGACCGCTTGCTCAGCGAGTGCACGGCGAGCAGCCCCTCGCTCGAGCCGCCGCTCACCTCGGGGTGCAGCACGCTCACCGCCTCGGCCTCCCAGCCGAGGTCGAGGTAGCACTCGTCGGAGACCAGCAGCGTGCCGAGCGCCCGGCACTCGGCGACCAGGGCGGCCAGGGTGGCGCGCGGCAGCACCCGGCCCGTCGGGTTGCTCGGCGAGTTGACCCACAGCAGCGCGGGCGGGCCGGACGCCGAGCGGGCGTGGTCCCGGAGGTCCTCGAGCGAGTCGACGCGGAGGACGTCGCGACCGGCCAGGGCGGCGCCGACGGCGTAGGTCGGGTAGGCCAGGCCCGGGATCGCGACGGGCCCGGAGCGGTCGGGGTCGAGCCCGAGCAGCGGCAGGCTGCCGATGAGCTCCTTGCTGCCGACGGTGGGCAGCGCCTGCTCGGCGGCGAGGCCGACGACCCCGTGGAGTCGCTCGAGCCAGGCCAGGTAGGTCTCGCGCACGCCCGGTCGGCCGACCGTCAGCGGGTAGCCGGGCCAGTCGGCGGCCTCGGCGAGCGCGCGTCCGACGACCTCGGGGGTGGGGTCGACCGGGGCGCCGACCGACAGGTCGACGACGTCACCGGTACCGGCCATGGCCGCGCGCGCCCGTTGGCGCAGCGCGGCGACCCCGGCGTGCCACCCCGGCTGACCCGGGGCGGCGGCGACCGTCAGTGGTCGTGCTCCTGCGGCTCGAGCGCAGCGACGAACGGGTGGTCGTGGTCGATCTCGCCCATCTTGGCGGCGCCACCGGGCGAGCCGAGCTCGGAGAAGAACTCCACGTTGGCCGTGTAGTACTCCTTCCACTCCTCCGGCGTGTCGTCCTCGTAGAAGATCGCCTCGACCGGGCAGACCGGCTCGCAGGCACCGCAGTCGACGCACTCGTCGGGGTGGATGTAGAGCATGCGCTTGCCCTCGTAGATGCAGTCGACAGGACACTCGTCGACGCATGCCCGGTCCTTGAGGTCGACGCACGGCTGTGCCACAACGTAGGTCATCGGGATCCTCCTGGGTGACGCGGTGAGGGTGGGGCAGACGGTGGTGCGGGCGGCCCGGGGCGAGAGCGCCCGTCGGCAGCGACCAGCCTAGTATCCCGAGGGTGTCGGACGCGCACGAACCCCACCACATGCTGGGACCTCACGTCGTCGGGGTGCGGGTCGTCGTCCGTCGTCTGGTGCGCGGCGAGACGGGCCCGAGCGGCGGTCCGGCGATGACCGACCTGCTCGGCATGTGCGAGGCGTTCGGCGACGGCGTCGTCGTCGTCCGGCCCGAGACCGGCGTGCCGGTGACCATCCCGCTCGACGACGTCGTGTCCGGCAAGCCGGTGCCGCCGCGCCCCTCGGCGCGCGACCGGGTGCCGGCGCGGACGGCGCAGCTGCGCGGCTTCGCCCTCTTCCCCGACCTGGTGACGGGCGAGGTCGGCGCGTGGGTGCTGCGCGACTCCGCCACGGCCACCGCCCGCCGCGCGAACTCGGTGCTGGCGTTCGGACCGTCGGGCGTCGACGACGACGTCGAGCGGGTCGTCGCGCACTACCGGCGTCCGGTCGCGGCCGTGCTCGCTGGCTCGCCAGAGGACGCGCGCCTGACCGGCCTCGGCTGGGTGCCCGAGTCGCACGAGGCCGACACGCTCTTCCAGGTCGCGGGCACCGCCCAGGTCGCCCGGGCGCTCCGCGGCGTCGACGACGGTGAGGTCGAGGTGACCGAGGACGACGGCCTCGGGGTGGCGCGGGTCGGCGAGGCGGCGTCCGGCGTCGCGGCCCACGACCAGGACTGGGTGGGCTTCCGCTCGCTCGAGGTCTCCCCCGCCCACCGGCGCCAGGGCCTGGCGCTGCGGGTGATGTCCGCACTGGTCGGCTGGGGCGCCGAGCGCGGCGCGACGACGGCCTACCTGCAGGTGCTCGCCGACAACGCGCCCGCGCTCGCGCTCTACGACCGGCTCGGGTTCCGCACGCACCACCGCTACCGCTACCTGGTGCCGGCGACCGTGCGCTGAGGGCGGCGCTCAGCGCGGCACGAGGCCCTCGTCGTCCGGTGGCGCGAGCGTGAGGACGGCGTCCTCGATGTAGACGGCCTGCTCGAGGTCGGCCTCGACGCGCCGGAAGCGCAGCGCCAGGTGGTCCTCGGTGTCGTCGCCGACGAGATCGACGGCGGCGACCACGAAGACCCGCTGCGGACCGACGTACTCGAGGTGCACGTAGGTGACGCGGTCGACCTCGGGGTGCTCGAGCAGCCCGGTCAGCACCCGCTCGCGCAGCGCCGGGTCGCCGACCTCGCCGACGAGGTACTCCATGTTGCGGCGCATCAGGAAGATCGCGACGGCCGCGAGCAGCAGGCCGATGGCGATCGAGGCGAGCGCGTCCCACACGGCGTCGCCGGTGAGCTGGTGCAGGGCGATGCCGGCCGCGGCCAGCACGATGCCGAGCAGGGCGGAGGAGTCCTCGAAGAACACCGCGCGCAGGGTCGGGTCGGAGGTCCGGGTGACGTAGCGCCAGGGGCGCAGCCCGAACCGCAGCGCGCGACCGCGCACCTGGGTGGCGGCCTGCACGAACGAGGTGCCCTCGAGCAGGAGCGCGACGCCGAGCACGACGTAGTTGATCGTGAACGAGACCTCCTCCTCGACCGGGTCGAGCAGGTCGGTGACGCCGGTCCAGATGGAGACGCCGGCCCCGGCCGAGAAGAGCCCGAACGCCGCCACCAGCGACCACGTGTAGGTGGCGCGGCCGTAGCCGCGCGGGTGCTGGTCGTCGCGGGGCCGGCTGCCGCGTCGTTCGGCGACGAGCAGGAACACCTCGTTGCCCGTGTCGGCCCACGAGTGCGCCGCCTCGGCCAGCATCGCGGCCGACCCGGTGAGGGCCGCGGCCACCGACTTGGCCGCCGCGAGCAGGCCGTTGGCGACCAGGGCGACGACGACGGTGACGACGGAGCCCTGCTGCTGGCCGGGGTCGTCGGTCCCGCTCACGTGACCACCCCGAAGATCCGCTCGGTGCGCGCCGCGAGCCACGGCCACGCCGTCCGGACGAGAAGCAGCACGAGCACGCCCGCCAGCACCATGCCGGCGATGTTTAGGCCCAGCTGCTGCAGCGAGCCCACGACCTCGTCGGGTTCGAGCACGGCGAGGCCCAGGGCGAGGTTGCCGAGCGCCGGCACCGTCGTGACGGAGATGAACACCCCGACCATCGTCGAGGCCCGTTGCAGCGCGACGGCCAGGGCGCCGGCCGCACCGGCCAGCACGCCGACGACGAACGACCAGTGGTCGGGGTGGTAGATGAAGCCGGTGTTGGGCCGTGGCCGCGTGACCAGGTCGTGGTCGACGAGGCCGAGCAGCACGCCGACCAGGGCCAGCACGGTGACGGCGAGCACGGCGAACACGAAGGACAGGACCACGAGGCGGGTGCTGCGCCAGAGCAGCCCGGGCCGCCCGAGCACGATGCCGGCGCTGATCGCGGTGATCGGACCGAACTCGGGGCCGACGACCATGGCGCCGACGACCAGGACCGCCGAGTCGGTGACGACGGCGATGGCGGCGAGCGCCACGGCGATCACCAGGAACAGGTGGTACGACAGCGTCGGCACGGCGCCGGCCTCGGCGGTGTCCTCGACGGCGTCCCAGATGACGGCGTCGTCGGGGTGCCCCGGGGCGCGGACCTCGAGCTCGTCGGCCAGGACGAAGGGCGTGCCGGTCGGCGTGCTGATCACGATGCCCCCGGTGCGGTGCACCCCGAGGTCGTGCAGCTCGTTCATCAGCAGGCCCGACGACTCACGGGCGACGTCGGCCTCGAGCAGGTCGCCGGGCGGCTTGAGGACGGCGCCCTCCTGCACGGTCACGTTGGTGACGTGGTCGTGCCCGAGGAGCAGCGCCTGGACGGCGGCGGACTGGTCGGCGGGGACCGTCAGCCGGAAGTGGGCGAGCACGTAGGCAGGCTATGCCCGCCCGCCTCACCTCACAGGCAGCGCGGCTGGAACGACGCGCGCGCCGGCCCGGGCCGGGTGAGCGCGTCGAGGGTGATCGAGATGGCCGGCGTGGAGACCGGGATGAACAGGTGCTCGGTCGGCTCGAACGGGCACTGCGCCTGCAGCGTCACGTTGGTGGTGTTGGGTCCGGCCGCGAGGTAGCCGGAGGTGTGCGGGACGACGACCTCGTCGTAGCGCGTGGTGACCGAGGTGTAGCTGACGTCGCCCGGGGTCTCGTCGCCGGCGTTGAGGTGGCGCAGGAACGCCGAGCCGGTGCCCTGATGCACGCACGCCGGGCAGGCCCAGCCGACGAGCAGCGAGATCGGGTTGAGCTCGCCGGCGGTGATCGCCGTGCCGTGGTTCGACGGCGCCAGCCCGACCAGGTCGTCGACGACGGCGGCGCCGCCGAGGAACTTGATGTAGTAGCGCGGCATCATGCCGCCCTGGCTGTGCCCGACGAACGAGACCTTGGCCGCGCCGGTGGCCGCGCGCACCCGGTCGACGAAGGTCTTCAGCTCGGCGGCCGAGGCCGCGATGTCGTTCAGCCCGCGGTTGCCGTAGTCGAGGGAGAAGACGCAGAACCCGGCGTCCTTGACGCTGCGCGAGAGCCGCTCGAGCAGGCTGCGCCGGTCGCCGCCCGTGCCGTGCACGAGGATGACCGGCGACGGCCGGGCCGCCGTCGGCTTGCAGGAGAAGTCGTTGGCGCCCGGCGGGTCACCGAACGGCGACGTCGGCAGGGTCGGTGCGGCCGTGACCGGGGCGGCGGCGGCCGCGGCACCGGGGACGGCGGCGGCGAGGCCCGTCGCGAGCAGGACAACAACCAGCAGGGATCCGAGAGTGTGGCGCATGCCACAGGACCTTACTGGCGAGTAGCGGATCGGTCGAGGGTGCGGTCCGGGACGCGCTCAGCCCCGATCGCCCTCGACCAGGGTCAGTTCCCGCCGCCGCCCGGCGGGTTGGACAGCGATCCCGGCGGACGGCAGATGACGGTGTCGGAGGCGATGTAGTCGGTGTGGAACTTCTCGCGCTTGACGACCTCGTCGGATCCGGGGCGCTTGAAGATGCGGGTGACGTCGACCTGGAAGCCGGAGTAGCCGGTGTTGGGCACGCAGTTGGTGGTGTCGAGCGTGCGGGTGCCGGGCGAGACGTAGGCGTAGCGGTCGGAGGTCACCTCGGTGATGTCCCAGATCTTGGTGGAGTACATCGAGACCGTGAGCTCGCCCTGTGACGACGGGGTCGACGGCGTCAGCTTCGCGCTGATCAGCACGCCGTACTCGGTGTCGTTGCGGAAGCGGAGGTCGACCGTGGGCCAGGCGACGGTGGCCTCGCGGCCGACCGGGTAGCGGTCGATGTAGACCGAGTGCGGCTTGTGCTCGATGTCCTCGAGACCGGCGTAGAACATCGCGTTGAACGTGGTGGTCGCCATCTGGGAGACGCCGCCGCCGAGGTCCTCGACGAAGATGCCGTTGCTGATGATGGTGCCGGTGGTGAAGCCGTTCTCGACCGTGCGCTCGCCGACGATGCCGTTGAGCGAGAAGACCTCACCGGGCTTGAGCAGCGTGCCGTCGACGATCTCGGCGGCGCGGCCGATGTTGACGTTGCGGTAGGTGGCGTAGGGGAAGTACGTGGTGAAGCTCGAGACCTGGCGCTTGACGCCGAGGGCGCGCGCGTCGGCGGTGGTGAACTCCGGCTGCTGCACGGTGCCCTGGATCTCGGCCGTGCGCTGGCCGTCGGGCTTCACGACGACGTCGAGCATGGCGGCGGCGAGGTCGTCGGGGGCGAACGTCACGCCGGGCTTGGCCTTGACCACCCGGGGCTTGCCGTCGCGCAGCTCGATGCGCGCGTCGACGGGCTCGCCCTTGCCGGCGGTGGCGGCGTCGACGGCGGGCTGCAGCTTCGCGGCGTCGACGACGAGCGCCAGCGCCCCGTCGCGCGCCTCGAACGACAGGGCCGGGGCGTACTGCTCGGGCGCGAGTCGCAGCTGGGCCGAGCCGACCTTGAGGGTGACCGGTCCGGACACGGCCGGGGTGGCGACGTCGTCGAGCGCCTGCTGGACGTCGTCGGCGTCGATGTCGGGCTCGAGCTCGGTGATCTCGAGCCTGGCCCGCTCGCCGGAGAGGTAGGCGGCCACGAGGGCGTCGGCGGCGGTCTCGGCGTCGATGCCGCGGCCGGGCTCGGGCTCGCTGACCTCGGGACGGCCGTCGACGAAGGTGATCGTGCCGTCGACCGGCTCGGTGCCGAGGTCGCCGGCGAGCCGGTCGACGGTGCGCTCGAGCGCGGCGTCGTCGACGGCGACGACGGGCTCGGCGTCCTCGCCCCCGGCGAAGTAGTCCCACAGCTCGCCCGGGTGCAGCGACTTCTCACGGCCCGCCGCCTCGACCGACGCCGGGTAGTCGACGCTGAGGCCGGCCTCGGCGGCGTCGACCTCCGCGGTGCTGCCGTCGACGGAGACCTCGACGGTGTCGGCGAGGTCGAGGCCGTCGCGCAGGGCGGCCTCGGCGTCGGCCGGCGTCTTGCCGCCGACGTCGACGCCGCCGATGGTGGTGCCACGGGCCAGCTTGTCGCCGGCGACGCCGTAGGCCGCCGCGTAGCCGCCACCCACGAGGAGGGCGAGCACGACGACCACCACGGTCACGAGCCGTCCACCGGCACGTTCCTTGCGCTCGTCGTTCACCCGGTCATCCTAAGGAGCCCGCGGTGGCGGCGGACGCAGAGGTCTCACCGTGACGATCCCGGCGATCAGCAGCACGAGCCCGTAGCCGAGCAGCGTGTAGCCGGCGAGGTCGGCCGCGACCAGGTAGCCGCCGCCCGAGCGCGGCAGCAGCGCGACGCCCAGCACGGCCACCCAGGACGTCGTGAACGCGAACCGCAGGCTCCACCCGCCGGGCAGTGCGTAGGCCCCGAGCGTCGTCGCGACGAGCCCGAGCGCGAGCCCGACCGGACGACCGTGGGTGAGCACCGACGCGGTGCCGACGGCGACACCGAGCGCGACGATCGCGACGGTCCGCGCGACCCGCAGCGGCCGACCGGCGGCCAGGTCAGGCTCCCGGCAGTCCGGCGAACAGGTCGGTCTCGAGCCCGTCGGGCCCGGCCGGACCGCGCGCGCCCTTGGCGATGCGGAAGTACTCGACGCCCCACGCCGTGGCCCCGACGTTGTTGGACAACGCGAAGAACGGCCCGTCGGTGGTGATCTGCGTGGCGTGTGCGGCCAGCGCGGCCATCTTCTTCTCGACGTGGGCGGTGGCGTCGACGGCGGCGGCCAGGTTCTCGTCGGCGGTGACGAACGGCGGCAGGGGCCCGTCGGGGTCCATGCCCTCGAACGACGTCGTGTCGCCGGCGTCGCGCATCGCCCGCAGGCCCTCGCGCATGCGCGACTCGGACATCGCACCCCAGTAGACCTTCGCGATCTCCCACGACTCGCCCAGGTCGGGTCGGTACGACGGCACCTCGGCCAGAGCGGCGGCGTAGGTGGCGACCCGGTGGGCCTGGATGTGGTCGGGGTGCCCGTAGCCGCCGAACTGGTCGTAGGTGACCAGCACCTGCGGTCGTACCTCGCGGATGATCGCGACGAGGTGGTCGGCGGCCTCGGTGAGGTCGGCCAGCCAGAACGCGTTCTCGGGCACCGACTCGCCGATGACGGCGTGGCCGTCGGCGTGCCAGGCCATGCCGGAGTCGTGGTAGCGCCCGAACCCGCCGAGGAAGCGGTGGTCGGTGACGCCGAGCTCGGCCATCGCCGCGGCCAGCTCGCCGCGACGGTGCTCGCCGAGCCCGCCGTCCTTGTCGTTGGCGAGGTGCTCGAGCTCGGGCACCAGCACCTCGCCCATCTCGCCGGCGGTGCAGGTGACGAGGGTGACGCCGCGACCCTCCGCGACGTACTTGGCCATGGTGGCGCCCTGGCCGATCGACTCGTCGTCGGGGTGCGCGTGCACCAGCAGCAGCCGCAGGTCGGGCGTTTCACTCATGGTCCCGAGAGTAATGATGAGCCGCATGAGGCTCGCCGTCGCGTCCGTGTCCGTCCTCGTGCTGCTGCCCCTGGCCGCCTGCAGCGACGACGAGCCCGACGACGCCCGCACCGGTGGCGGGGCCGGTGGCGGCCACCTCGCCGACGCGCTCGCCGTCGTCCCCGCGACCAGCGAGACCGTGCAGGTCGTCGACCGCAGTGCCGTGGCCGAGCGGCTCGGCATCACCGACGCCGAGCCCGACGACTACAGCTCGGCGATCGGCGGCGACGCCGTGGGCGGCACCGAGCTGGCCAGCTACCTGCGGGTGATGTCTGACGGCGGCGCCGCGTTCGACGAGCGCGACGTCGTGTGGGGCGTGTCCGGCACGGCGCCCGGCGGGCTGCCGTTCTCGGCCTACCGCCTCGACGCCGACGTCGACCTCGACCAGGTCGGCGACGACCTCGCGGAGACCGGGCGCACCGAGGACGAGGTCGCCGGACGGCGCCACCTGAGCGGGCTGCCGACCGAGGGCACGGGCGGCTACCCGCCGACCTTCCTCGACGTCTACCTCGACCCCGACCGCGACCTGCTCGTCACCGGCCCCGGCGGGCCGGAGGTGCTCTCGACCGTCGACGGCGACCAGGACTCGCTCGCCGGCTCGGGCACCGTCGAGACCCTGCTCGGCGACACCGACGACGTCGAGCTGGCCATCCTCGGCATCCCGGCGCGCTGCACCGGCGTCGGCGGCGCGATCGGCCGTCAGCTCACCCCCGACCAGGCCAGGGCCCTGGCCGAGCAGGTCGACGAGCTCGTCGCGCCGGTCGCCACCGCCTACCTGGCCACCGCCGAGGCCGACGGCGACGGCGTCGAGGAGCTCGTGCGGCTCCAGCACGCCGACGACGACGCCGCCGAGGCCGACCTCGAGGCCCGGCGGGCCTACCTCGACGAGGGGGTGATGATCGGCACCGGTGCCCCGTTCTCCGACATCGGCTCGGTCGAGCTCGAGCGCGACGGCTCGGTGCTGCAGGGCGTCCTCGAGCTCGAGCGGGCGGGCGGGGGCCGGCTGCTCGCGCTCAACGGCGACGGCCCGTTCGTCTGCTGAGCGCCCGTCATCAGCCGCCGTCGGGACGCTTGATCCGCTTCGGCTGCATCGGCAGCACCAGCGGCGGCAGGGCCGGGCCGGGCTCGTCGGCGTCGAACCAGCCGTCGTGCTCGTCGACGAGCAGCTCGAGCACGACGTCGGGGGCGTCGGTCGTGACCGCCCAGGGATGGTCCTCGTCGTCGTCCTCGCCGGCGAGGCGGTCGCGCTCGAGGTGCGCCCCGAAGCCCTGCGCCGCGAGCGCCGCGACGACCGCGCGGGCGTCGTCCTCGTCGAAGAAGACGCCGCGCCCGCTCACGTGAGCACCGCCCGCAGCGCCTCGAGGAAGGGCCGGTCGGGCTCGAGCCAGTCGACGTCGTCGAGGTCGGCCGCGCCGACCCAGCGCAGCCGGTCGTGCTCGGTCGGGTAGGGCGCGAAGACCTCGACCGAGCAGCGCGCGACGCGCAGCTCGTGGGTCTCGGCGATCGGCGCGACGCCGTCGAGCCAGGCCTCGACCCGGACGACGACCCCGAGCTCCTCGCCGACCTCGCGCACGAGCGCCTCGTCGGGCGTCTCGCCGTCCTCGACCTTGCCGCCCGGCAGCTCCCACCGGCCGGCCGCCGCGGGTGGCGTCGTCCGGCGGCAGGCGAGCAGCCGGCCCTCGCGCACGATCGCCGCGCCCACCACCGCTCGTCTCACGGGCGCGGCCACCGGGCGAGCTGGCGCGACTGCGCGACGAGCCGGCCGGCCGCGTCCCAGACCTCGCAGTCCTCCTCGAACAGTCCGGCCGACGTCGTCCGGCTCGCGTGGACGACGCGCAGCCAGCCCGGCGCGGGGCGGGCGCGCAGGTGCGCGGTGAGCTCGATGGTGGGGGCCCAGCCCATGGCGCCGTGGGTGAAGCTCACGGGCGGGAGCGCGTCGAGCACGAGCAGGAGCGCGTAGACGTCGGGCTCGCGGTCGTCCTCGAGCCGGAACCAGGCGCGCAGGCGGCCCGAGCCGTCGGGCCGCCCGACCGCCCAGCCGACGTCGTCGGGGTGGAAGCGCATGTCGAATCGCGACAGCAGGGTGGCGGTCTCGAGGTCGACCGGCGCCGCCTTGTTGGACACGCACTGCTCGAGCGGCGGCAGGTCGGGCGCGAGCGCCGAGGTGCGGAACCCGCCCTCGGCGTCGGCGCCCGCGAGGTCGCCGAACGAGGCCAGCGCGGCGATGCGGACGTCGTCGCCCTGGCGCAGCTCGGCCGACGCCGTCGCCACCGACCCGCCGTCGCGCAGCACCCGCACGTCGACCTCGGCCGGCCCGGGCCTCGACGCCGAGAGGTAGGTGGCGCTCACCGCGAGCGGGTCGGGCTTGCCCGGCACCGCCGCGCCGACCGCCCGCGCGATCGTGGCCAGCAGGTAGCCGCCGTTGAGCCCGCCGCCGATCGACCAGCCGGCGCCGAGGTCGGCGCGGTAGCGGCCCGCCCCGTCGGGCACGACGGTGGTGGCGGCGTCGAAGACTGAGGTCACGCTCGGAGGGTACTGAGTCGGGGTTCGCCCCCGGGCCCGTGCCGGGTGGGCGACACTGGTGCGACCCCAGGAGCCCCCTTGACCGACGTCCGACCCGCCCACCGGCACCCGCGCGCCCCGATCGCGGTGGGCGTCGCGCTGCTGGTGGTCGCGCTCGCCTCGACGGTGGCGCCCGGGCTCGGCGTCGAGGTGCGCAACGACGTCTCCGCCGTCGTGAACGCCTCGGCCGCCGTGCTGGGCATCGTCGGCGCCCGGCGGCACGCCACCACCGGACGTCGGCTGGTGCTGCTGGTCGCGCTCGCCCTCGGCGTCAGCGCGCTGGGCGACCTGGTCTACGCGGTCGACTCCAGCCTGCGCACGGTGCCCGACGCCTCCCCGGCCGACGTGCCCTACCTCGTCGCGGTGCTGGTGCTCTGCGTTGCGCTGTTCCTCGCCGCGACCGACGGGCCGGGGCACGGCTTCGACGTCGACGCCGTCATCGACACCCTCAGTGTCGTCGCGATGTCGGCACTCGTGCTGTGGCAGCTGCAGACCCGCACGTCGTCCGGCGACGAGGGACTCGCGCAGGTCGTGCAGACCGCCTACCCCGTGCTCGACGCCGTCGCGCTCGGGCTGCTCCTGCGCGTGAGCTTCAGCGGCCACGTGCACCCGTGGGGGCACCGCCGCCTGGTGATCGGCCTCGGGTGCTGGCTCGGCGCCGACCTGCTCGTGCTGGTGGGTCTGTCGGGCAACGACGACCGCTGGCCCAACGTCGTGTGGATGTTCGGCAGCGTGCTGCTCGCCCTGTCGCTGTGGCAGTCGCGCGACACCCCGCCGGGCCAGGGCCGTCGGGTCACCCTCGCGGGCCGGGTCTCGGTCGCGATCCTGCCACTGGCGGTGCCGCCGCTGCTCCTGCTGGCCGACGGCGAAGCCGCGCAACGTTCGCGCCCCCTGATCCTGGTCGTCACGCTGGTGCTGCTCGGGCTCGCGTTCACCCGCACGGTCCGCATCCTGCGCTCGGAGAAGCTCGCCCGCGAGGAGGCGGTCGCGGCCTCGCGGGCGAAGTCGGACTTCCTGGCGATGATGAGCCACGAGATCCGCACGCCGATGAACGGTGTGCTCGGCCTGTCCTCGCTGCTGCTCGCCAGCGACCTCGACGACCGTCAGCGCCGCTACGCCGAGGGGGTGCAGAGCACCGGGCAGGCGCTCCTGGCGATCATCAACGACCTGCTCGACTTCGCCAAGATCGAGGCCGGGCGCATCGACATCGAGCACACCGACCTCGACGTCGCCGCGCTGCTCGAGGAGGTCGCGGGCCTCGTCGTCGAGCCGATGCGCACCGACGAGGTGCGCACGCGGGTGCGCTGCGACGTGCCGCCGGTGCGCGGCGACGGCGCCCACCTGCGCCAGGTGCTCATCAACCTGGCCGCCAACGCGGTGAAGTTCACCCCGCGCGGCGAGGTGCTGCTGACGGCGTCCGTCGTCGGGCAGCCCGAGGTGCCGGAGGGGCCGGACGACGTCGTCCGGGTGCGGTTCGAGGTGCACGACGACGGCATCGGCATCGACCCCGCCGACCTGGCCCGGGTCTTCGAGCCGTTCGCCCAGGCCGACGCCTCGACCACGCGCGAGTTCGGCGGCACCGGCCTCGGCCTGTCGATCAGCCGGCAGCTGGTCGCGGCGATGGGCGGCACGCTCACCGCCGACAGCACGCCGGGGCAGGGCAGCGTTTTCCGCTTCGACCTCGACCTCGGGCGGGCGGTGGAGCCGCCGCCGGTCCGGGTGCTCGTCGTCGAGGACGGCGAGGTCAACCAGATCGTCGCCGAGGGCATCGTCGAGCACCTCGGCCACGTGGTCGTCACCGACCCGGCCGAGCCGCACGACGTCGCGCTCGTCGACGACGCGGGCGGCTACGCCGGGCCCGCGCCGACCGTCGTCGTCCAGCGGCCGCTGCGGCCCGACGACCTGCGCACCGCGCTCGGCGCGGCTCTGTCAGGCTGAGGTCGTGGACGACCTCCGCCGGATCGGCAGCGAGCCCGACCCGCGCTACTCGCTGGCCAACGAGCGCACGTTCCTGGCCTGGGTGCGCACGGTGCTCGCCGTCGTCGCCGGCGCGGTGGCCCTCGAGTCGCTCGAGCTGCCCGAGGGCGCGGCGCTGCGCGCGGTGGTCGTCGTCGCCCTCCTGGCCTTCGCCCTCACCATGGCCCTGCTGGCCTACCGGCGCTGGCGTCGTGTCGAGCGCGCGATGCGCCTCGGCGAGCCGCTGCCGCCGTTCACGCTCGGGCTGGTGATGACGGCCGGCCTGGTCGTCGCCATCGTCGTGCTCGGGCTCGTGCTGCTGCTCTGACCGACGCTGCCGCCGCCGGGCCGGCTACTCAGCGGCGCGCACCTGCACGGTCGAGCCCGGCGCGACGACGGTGCCCGGCCGGGGCTCGACGTCGATGACCTCGCCCGGCGGGCGCTGCATCCGGTCGAGCTGCGGCAGCAGCTCGACCTCCAGGCCGAGGGCCTCGAGCCGTCGCACGTAGGCGTCGTCCGCCCGGCCCCCGTCGGCGCCGAGGTCGGCGAAGCCGGGGACGCCGACCCGGTCGTCGAGCCGCACGACGCCGTCGAGCAGCTCGTCGACGCGCTCCCTCGACACCGTCGACTCCACCGTGAACAGCGCGTCGTCGTCGGGCAGGTAGACCTGGGCCGAGGTGATCGGGCTGCCGCCCAGGGCGGGGTCCTGCGTCATCTCGGCGACCGGAGAGCGGAGCGCCGGCACGCCGTCGACCTCCGTGGCCGCCCACGCGGAGGTGTCGACCTGGCGGCCCGGGTCGACCCGCACGACGTCGGTGTCGTCGGGGAACACCGACAGCATCATGCAGCCGACCCCGCTCGCGCCGACCACGTAGGTGCTCGTGGTGGGGGTGCCGTTGCACTCCACCTCGTCGGGCGCCCACTCCTCGGGCACGGCGATCGCGGCCCGCCCGAGACCGACGTAGCGGTAGCCGGCCGGCGCGACGTCGGGCTCGGTGGCGACGACGTCCTGGCCGCCGTCACGAGCGGGATCGTCGCCGGCGACCACCTGGGCGACGCCGAGGCCGCCCACGACGGCGACCACGGCGGCCGCGGCACCGGCGGCCAGGCCGCGGCGGCGGCGCGTGCGGGTGGCGGACGTCGTCATCTCGGCGACGGGGGCCGGTCCGACCGGCACGTCGCCCACGCGGTGCTCCAGCGCCTCCATGAGGTCCTGCTCGTCCATCATGCTCCCCTCCGGGTCTCGTGGTCGGACAGCTCGGGATCGACCGCCATGGCGGCCAGGGCCCGCGAGAGCCGGCTCTTGACGGTGCCGGGCGCGACCCTCAGGGTCTCGGCCATCTGCACCTCGGTCTGGTTCAGGTAGTAGCGCAGGACGACGGCCACCCGCTGGTCGCGGGTGAGGTTGTCGAGCGCCCGCTCGACCGAGTCGCGCAGCACGAGGTCGTCGGTGCCGTCCGGCACGGCGACGGCCGGTCCCTCCGGCACGGTCTCGGTGGGCCTCTCGGCGTTCCACCGGCGACGTCGTCCGTCGGTGAAGGTGTTGACGAGCACCCGGTAGACGTAGGCGTCGCGGTCGTCGGCACGCCGCACCTGCCGCCACTTGACCAGGCAGCGGGTCAGCGCGGTCTGGGTGACGTCCTCGGCCTCGTGCGCCGAGCAGCCGAGCAGCACGGCGGCGCGCACGAGGCGGGGCCACCGGGCGGCGACGTACTCGCCGAACTCCGCGTTGCGTTCATCGGTCGATGAGCTCATGTCCCGAGGACGCGCGAGCCACCCGTCCGGGTTCCCGGGTCGTCGGGAGAGTCCGGTGGGAGACGAACCCGGCCACCGACGACGACGCCGCCCGCCCCGCGAACGGGACGGGCGGCGTCGGAGGCGGTCAGGGGCGGTCGGCCTCGTCGGGCACCGCCGGCTGCTCGGCCTCGGTCTCGGCCTTCTGGGGCCGCATCAGGCTGAGGATCACCGAGCCCGCCAGCACCACGACGATGACGGCGAGGCTGAGCTGGGTCGGGATGTGCGGGATCGACTCGTCGATCACCTCGTGCGAGGCCTGGAAGATCAGCTTCACACCGATGAAGGCCAGGATGATCGCCAGGCCCATGCCGAGGTAGTGGAACTTGTCGAGCATGCCGGCCAGCAGGAAGTACAGCGCGCGCAGACCGAGGATGGCGAAGGCGTTGGAGGTGTAGACGATGAACAGGTCGTCGCTGACGGCCAGCACGGCGGGGACGCTGTCGACGGCGAAGAGCAGGTCGGCCGCCTCGATCGCGACGACGACGGCGAGCATCGGGGTGCCGACGCGCTTGCCGGCCTCCTTGATGAAGAACTTCGTGCCGTGGTACTCGTCGGAGACCGGGATGACCTTGCGCATGAGCCGGATGGCGAGGCTGGTGCTCGGGTCGTACTCGTCGTCGTCGCCCCGGAACAGCTTGTAGGCGCTGTAGAGCAGGATCGCGGCGAAGACGAACAGGATGGCCGTGAACTGGCTGACCACCGCGACGCCGAGGGAGAGGAAGATCGCGCGGAAGACCAGCGCGCCCATGACGCCGTAGAACAGCACGCGGTGCTGGTAGGCGGCCGGGACCTTGAAGTAGGCGAAGATCAGGGCGAAGACGAACAGGTTGTCGACCGAGAGGCTCTTCTCCAGCAACCACGCGGTGAAGTAGTCGACGCCTGCGGAGCCGTCGTCGCCGGCGGCGATCGCCGCCTGGGTGGGCTCGACGAAGATGAACACTACGACGCCGAAGACGACGGCGAGCGCCACCCAGCCGACGCTCCACCAGGCCGCTTCCTTGAACCGGATGACGTGGGCGTCACGGTGGGCCAGCAGGTCGATGGCCAGGGCGACGACGACGGTGACGCCGAAGCCGATCCACAACCAGGTTGGGACGTCGTACACGGAGGGCTCCTCACGAACGGCGGATCATGGAACTCAGAACACAAGGATGGCTGGCCGGAGGCCCTTCGGACGAGGGCGGAACACAGACGAGTCCGCGAGGCGGGATTGCCGGGTCCCGGCAATCTGCCGGGAGGGTCACGACCAGTCGACGAGACGCGCCGCCAGCACCGCGGCGTGCAGGGTGAAGCGTTGCGACGGGTCCGTGGGGTCCAGGCCCAGGACGTCGCCGATGCGCTGCAGCCGGTAGGTGACCGCACGTACCGAGAGGTGCAGTCGCGCCGCCGTCGCCGTGGTGACCCCGCCGCTGGCGAAGTAGGCGTCCAGGGTCTCGAGCATCGGCTGGGCGCCGCCGCGGGCCAGTCGCAGCGGCCCCAGCACGCTGGTGATCAACTCGTGGGTGGCGTCGGGGTCGCGGAGCAGCATCTCGTAGACCAGCAGGTCGGCGGAGTCGACGACGTGGGAGCGCAGCCCCAGCCGCCGCGCGACGTCCAGGGCCCCCAGCGCCTGCTCGTAGGAGACCCGGACGGCGGCCGCACCGGCGCGCGCCCGTCCGACCGCGGCCTGCCACCGCCCTCGGCCCGGCGCACCCGGCGAGGTGGACGGCGAGGGGGCCGGCTCGGGGCCGGCGCCACGCTCGACGTCGTGCATGACGGCGGTGAAGCGCTCGCCCACGAGGCCGATGCTCGCGCGATCAGGAGCCGCGAAGATGCACACGAGCAGCCCGTCCTTGACCGCGACGAGAGGATGCGCGTCACCGAGCCGGCCGCCGAGCGCCGTCTCGACGCGGCGCGGCAGCGACGTCCAGGAAGGGTCCTCGAAGCCGCGCTCGTGGCGCGCTACCAGCACGCCGTGCGGACTCACCAGGTCGAGCCCGAGGTCGCGGGCACGGCCGGTGGCGTCGTCGGCCGGCGGGCCTCCGGCCAGCAGCAGGTCGAACACCTCGCGGCGCATCGACTCCTGGTGCCGGGACAGGTCGTTGCGGGCCAGCTGGAACCCCTCGGCCAGCGCCGCCACGGCGTCGTCGCCGGCGCGCAGCATCGACAGCCCGGCGGCTCGCACCCGGGCGGGGTCGGCGCTGTGCACGGCCGAGTCGGGCACGAGGTCGAGCTCCTCCCACAGGCGCCAGCAGGCCGAGAGGTACAGGTCGAGCAGGGCCCGCAACGGCACCCCGGCGAGGGCGGCGCTCGCGCCGTGTCGCTCGCAGGCGCGCAGCTCGGCGCGACGCAGCCGTCGGCCGGACGCGACGGCGTCGACCGCGATGGCCAGGAAGTCGCCCAGCAGCTCGGGCGCGACCCCGCCGGCGTCCTGTGCCGCCCCGGCGGCTACTCGATCCAACCGCGGCACACCACACCCCTTTGCCGACACCGGGCAACCACGTCCGCCCTCATCCTGCCAGGCCGACCGGTCTGCGGCCATGGGACGACGGCGCCGGGTGCGCCGGGTCAGGCGGTGCCGGGAGCGCCCAGCGCGGTCGCGAGGCGCAGAGCCTGGCGGGCCTCGTCGGGCCGGGCGGCACGCTCGAGCGTGCGGGAGAGGAGCAGGGCGGCGTAGGCCTCGGTCGGCGACTCGGCGAGCACGGCCCGCGCGGCGCTCTCGGCCCGGCCGAGCTGGGCGGAGTGGTAGTAGGCGCGGGCCAGGAGCAGTCGGGCGTCGGTGAGCGAGTGCCCGACCCAGTCGCCGCAGTCGTCGTCGGCGGCGACGTCCATCAGCAGGGTCTCGAGGGTGCGGGCGGCGCCGTAGTAGTCCTTGAGCTCGAACTGACGGCCGGCGCGGTGGAACTGCTCGTAGCGCGTCATGTCGCTACAACGCCACGACGCGCCGCTTGTTCCCGGCCTCAACCGGCCTCGAGCACCCGCGACAGGAAGCGCCGGGTGCGCTCCTCCTGCGGGTCGGTGAGCACCTCGGCGCCGCCCCGCTCGGCGACGACGCCGTCGCTGAGGAACAGCACCTGGTCGGCGACGTCGCGAGCGAATCGGATCTCGTGGGTGACGATGATCATCGTCCAGCCCTGCTGCGCGAGGTCGCGGACGACGGCCAGCACCTCACCGACCAGCTCGGGGTCGAGGGCCGACGTCGGCTCGTCGAGCAGCACCACCTCGGGCTCGAGGGCCAGGGCCCGCGCGATGCCGACCCGCTGCTGCTGGCCGCCGGAGAGCTGGCTCGGGTAGGCCGCCTCGCGACCGGCGAGACCGACCTGCTCGAGCAGAGCGCGGGCCTTCTCCTCCGCCTCGGCCGCCGGTCGCTTCTGCACCTGCACGGGGCCCTCGGTGATGTTGGCCAGCACGGTCTTGTGGGGGAACAGGTGGTGGCTCTGGAACACCATGCCGCTGCGCGAGCGCAGCCGTCGCACCTGGCGCGCCCGCTCGCCCCGGCCCACGGTGGCACCGAAGTCGACCTCGGCGTCGGCGATGCGGACGACGCCGGCCTCGGGCGTCTCGAGCACGTTGAGCGAGCGCAGCACGGTGGTCTTGCCCGAGCCCGAGGGGCCGAGCAGCGCCGTGCAGGTGCCCCGCTCGGCGGTGAAGCCGACGTCGCGGAGCACCACGTTGTCGCCGAAGGCCTTCTGCAGGCCGGTGACCTCGACCAGGTTCGTCATACCGAGTACTTCCCCAGCTTCTTCTCGAGCCTGCCCTGCCCGACGGACACGACGAAGCAGATGACCCAGTAGTAGGCGGCCGCGAGCAGGTAGAGCGCCATGTAGTTGCCGGCGTTCTGGGCGACCTTGTCGGCCTCGCGGAGCAGCTCGTTGACGAGCACCACCGAGGCGAGCGAGGTGTCCTTGATCAGCGACAGCAGGGTGTTCGACAGTGGCGGCACGGCGATGCGCGAGGCCTGCGGCAGCACGATGCGCCGCATCGTCTGGCGGTAGTCCATGCCGATCGTGGTGGCGGCCTCGAACTGGCCGCGGGGCACCGAGAGGATCGAGCTGCGGATGATCTCCGCGGCGTAGCCGCCGACATTGAGGCTGAAGGCCACGCAGGCGGCCACGAGGCTCGGCAGGTCGATGCCGATCTGCGGCAGGCCGAAGTAGATGATGAACAGCTGCACCAGCAGCGGCGTGCCGCGGATGATCGAGATGTAGACCCGCGCCGGCGCCCGCAGCCACCGCGACGACGACATCCGGGCCAGCGCCGTCACGAGGGCGATGGCCAGCCCCACCACGAAGCTGATCACGGTCAGCGGGATCGTGCCCTTGATCGCGCCCCACACCATCGGCCCCGCGGCCTCCTGCACGAGGTCCCACGAGGTGGTCCCGCCGGTGCCCTCGGGGTCGGCCTCGCCGCCGTCCTCGACCGAGACGTCGGCCTTGAAGTACTTCTCGGAGATCTCGCGCAGCGTGCCGTCGGCGGCGAGGCGCTGCAGCGCCTGGTCGGCCCGGTCGCGCAGCGCCTGCTCGTCCTTGCGGAAGACCAGCGCCTGGCGGCTGATCTCGTCGTCGACGTCGGCGACGATCTTGATGCCCGGGTCGCGCTGGGAGGCGAGGAAGTCGAGCACCGCGATGTTGTCGTTGATGACGACGTCGACCTGGCCGTTGCGCAGCAGCAGCGCCTGCTGGGCGAAGGAGTCGACGGACTGCACGTCGGCGCCGGCGTCGCGGGCGACCTCGGCCCAGTTGCTCGTCTCGGACTGCGCGGCCCGCTTGCCGCGGACGTCGTCGATCGAGGTGATGTCGTCGTTGTCCTCGGCGGTGACGATGACGCCGCGCGAGTAGGTGTAGGGCCGGGTGAACAGGTAGCGCGACGCGCGCTCGGGGTTGATGGTGATCTGGTTGGCGATCGCGTCGATGCGCCCGGCGTCGAGCTCGGGGAAGAGGGAGTCGAAGCCGCCCTCGACGAAGTCGACGTCGAGGCCGGCCTCGTCGGCCACCGCGCGCATGACGTCGATGTCGTAGCCGGTCAGCCGGCCGCCGTCCTCGTAGCTGTAGGGCCGGTAGGTGCCCTCGGTGCCGACGCGGATGGTCTGCCGGTCCTCACCGTCGGCCGCCGTGGCCGGTCCGGCCGGGCCGACCAGCACCAGCGCCGCGACGGCACCGAGCAGCAGGACGGCGACCGCGCGGGCCCGAGGTCTCGTGGTTCTCACGTCATCCACCTTCTAACTCTTGCGAGTCAGTCAAGTTAGCAGCGATAGACCGCTCGCCGGGTCCGACCCCTCATCCTGCCCGCGCGCGGGCCGTCCGACCACGCCCCTCGGCGTCGGCGTCCGCACCCGGATCGCGGCGGCTAGCGGGCCGCCGCGGCCAGGACGGCGTCGGCCACCCGCCGCGCGACCTCGGTGCCGCGGGGCCGAGCACCCCGCAGGCGCATGGCCAGGCACCCGGAGACCACCAGCGACAGCTCGTCGGCCACCTCCGACGCCCGCGACCCGACCACCGGCCCGGCCAGGTCGCGCAGCCGGTCGCGCAACGTGGCCGAGTCGGCCTCCAGCGCGGCGGCCAGGACGGCGGGCGGGTCGGCGTACTCGGCGGCCGCCCCGAGGAAGGCGCACCAGCGGGCCCCGGTGGGGCGGGCGTGGAAGACCTCGAGTGCGTCGAAGACCGCCAGCACCCGGGACCGGTCGTCGGGGGCGGCGGCCACGGCGTCGTCCCAGACCGCGAGCCACTCGCCGAGGCGCCGCTCGAGCGCCGCCGCGACGAGCTCCTCCTTGCTGCCGTAGGCGCGGTAGAGCGTCGCCGGGGACACCCCGGCGCGCTCAAGGACGGCGTCGACCGGGGTGGCCGTGACGCCCCGGGTGAAGAACAGCTCGTCGGCCGCGTCGAGCAGCCGCGCGCGCGTGCTGGCTCGGCTGACCACCCGTCCAGCGTAGACGGTCAAAGTGAAACGTGCGTTATCGTTTCGGGATGCGTCGCTCCGACCTCGCCCTCGTCCTGGCCGGCACCGGCCTGATCGCCGGCACCTACGGGTTGGTCCGCCTGGCCTACGGCCTCTACCTGCCGGACGTCGACGCCGACCTCGGCCTCGGCGCCGACCTCGGCGGGTGGACCGCCGCCGGCGGCTCGGTCGCCTACTGCGTGGGCGCGGTGACCGGCGTCGTGGCCTCGCACCGGCCGCGCGCCCTGGTCGCCGGGGCGGTGCTGACGGCGTCGGTGGGCTCGGTGGCCATGGCCGTCGCCCCGGGCGCCGGGCTGTTCGTGCCGGCCGCGGTCGTGGCCTCGACTTGCGCCGGCCTCGCCTCCCCCGGCCTGGTCGCCCTCGTCGCGCGCACCGTCGAGGCAGGACGACGCGACCGGGCCCAGGCCTGGGTCAACGCCGGCACGGGCCCTGGTCTCGCAGCGGCCGGCGCGCTCGCCCTGGTCCTGCTGCCGCACTGGCGGCCGGCCCTCGTGGTGGCGGCCGCGTCGACCGCGGCGGCGGGCATCGCCGTCCTGGTGCTCGACCGCGGGACGTCGGCCGCGCCGGCCCGGGCGTCCGCGCCGCTGCTCCGCCAGGCCCGACTCCTCCTGCGCCCCGCGGTGGCGGCCGTCCTCCTCGGCGCCGGCTCGGCCGCGGTGTGGACCTACGGCCGCAGCCACCTCGTGCGCGAGGGCGCCGGCACCGACGGCTCCACCCTGGCCTGGGTCGCGCTGGGGCTGGGCGGCACGGCGACCGTGCTCACCGCGCGACGGCTGGGCCGACTGCGCGCCGCCGAGGCCTGGCGGGTGACGTCGGTCGCGGTCGCGGTGTCGATCGCCGCGCTCGCGCTGCTCGGCGGCTCCACCGTCGCCGGGGTCACGGCGTGCGCGGCGTTCGGCTGGGCGTACGTGGCGGCGTCGTCGGCGCTGATCACCTGGGCCGGCGAGCGGGTCGCCGACGACCCGGCCGCCGGCACCGCGGTGCTGTTCGTCGCGCTGGTCGCGGGCCAGGCCGCGGGAGCCGCGCTCGGCGGCGCCGTCGCCGACGCCGTGGGGTTGCGCACGGTGCTGCTCGGCTCCGCCGCGATCGCCCTGACGGCGGCCGCGGCGGCCGGGACTCAGCGGTCGCGCTGGAACACGTCGGGGATGCCGTCGAGGTCGTCGTCGCGCGTCTCCTCGACCTCGATCCGCCGGTAGACCCGGTTGCGGGCCCGCAGCACCACCGAGGCCAGCAGCGCCGCGAGCAGGGAGCCCACGAGCACGCCGATCTTCACGTGGTCGTCGCGCTCGCTGCCGGCCCCGAACGCGAGCTCGCCGATGAGCAGCGACACGGTGAAGCCGATGCCGGCCAGCATCGCGAGACCGATGACGTCGAGCCACGACAGCTCGTCGTCGAGGTCGGCCCTGGTGAACGTGGCGAGCAGCCAGGTGAACCCCGCGATGCCGAGGGTCTTGCCGAGCACGAGGCCGGCCACGATGCCCATGGCCACGGGGTCCTGCAGCGAGTCGACCAGGCCGTCCCAGCCACCGACGGTGACACCGGCGGCGAAGAACGCGAACACGGGGACGGCGACACCGGCGCTGATCGGTCGGATCAGGTGCTCGAGGTGCTCGGCCAGGCCCGGCCCGGCGTCCGGCCCGCCGGCGGCCTCGCTGCGCAGCACCGGCACGGTGAACCCGAGCAGCACGCCGGCGACGGTGGCGTGCACGCCCGACTCGTGCACCAGGGCCCAGGCGACGACGGCTAGCGGCACCAGCAGCCACGGCGAGCGGATCCGCTTCTGCACCAGGAAGCCGAAGGCGACGATCGGCAGCAGGGCCAGACCGAGGTAGGCCAGGTGCAGCTCGTCGGTGTAGAAGATCGCGATGATCGAGATGGCCAGCAGGTCGTCGACCACGGCGAGGGTGAGCAGGAACGTGCGCAGGCCGCTCGGCAGGTGCGTGCTGATCACGGCCAGGATCGCCACGGCGAACGCGATGTCGGTGGCCGTGGGGATCGCCCAGCCCTCCAGGCCGCCGCCGGCCCCGAGGTTGAACAGCACGAAGATGAGGGCGGGCGCCGCCATGCCGCCCATCGCGGCCACCACGGGCAGGGCCGCGCGGCGCGGGTCGCGCAGGTCGCCCGCGACGAACTCCCGCTTGAGCTCGAGGCCCACGACGAAGAAGAAGATGGCCAGCAGTCCGTCGGCGGCCCAGGTGGCGAGGCTGAGGTCGAGGTGCAGCGACGCCGGGCCGACCCGGACGTCGCGCAGCGACTCGTAGGCGTCCGACCACGGGCTGTTGGCCCACACGAGCGCGACGACCGCACCGACGATGAGCAGCATGCCGCCGGTGGTCTCGGCGCGCAGGATCATGGCGATGCGGGAGTGCTCGAGGAACGACCCGCGCGAGAACAGGCGGTGCGGGCGGACAGGGCTGGACGAGGGGCCAGTCATGGTGTGCTCCTGGGGTCGACGAGACGGAGCCGACCAGACTTCCCGGCGCACCGCGCACCATCCTACCGAGCGCCGGACCCGGCGCCGACTTGAGTCCGACGCTGCGTCGCAGTCTGTGATGGCGTCATGACCCGGACGTCGCTCGCCTACCTCGCCTCCTACGGCCTCAGCATGCTCGGCAACTCAGCGGCCGCCGTCGTGCTGCCGCTGGTCGTGCTGCAGGCCACCGGGAGCGCCCTCGACGCCGGGGTCGTGGCGGCCGCGACGGCGGTGCCCGCCGTGGTCGCCGGGCTGGTGATGGGCGGCGTCGTCGACCGGGTGCACCGGCGCACGGCGTCGGTCGTGACCGACCTGGTGTCGGCGGCGGCGGTCGCCGCACTGCCCCTCGTCGACCTGGTCACCGGGCTGTCGGTCGGCTGGTTCGTGCTGTTCGGCGTCATCGGGTCGTTCGGCGACGTACCGGGACTGACGGCCCGCGAGGCGCTGCTGCCCGGCGTCGCCGCCCGCAGCGGTCTCACCGTCGACCGTCTCGTCGCCCTTCGTGAGGGCACGGGCGCGGTCACGATGCTGGTCGGCCCGGCGGTCGGCGCCGGGCTCGTCGTCCTGCTCGACGGCCCGGGGGCGCTGTGGGTGACGGCGGGGACGTCGGCCGCCGCCGCGCTCGTGACGCTGGCCCTGCCCCGCGAGGTGGGCGCGATCGACCCGACGACGCCGCCGCCCACGTCCCGACTGGCGCACCTGCGGGAGGGCTGGACCGTGCTGCTCGGCAGCCCGTTCCTGCGCGCCGTCACGCTGCTCAACCTGGTGCTCGCCATCGTGCTCACCGCCGTCCAGGGCCTCGTGCTCCCGGTGCACTTCACCGCGCTCGGGCAGGAGGGGCGGCTCGGGCTGGTGCTCAGCTCGCTCGCGCTCGGCCTGCTCGTCGGGGCAGGGGTCTACGCCGGCGTCGGGTCCCGGCTGTCGCGCCGCACCTGGTTCGTCGCGGGCATGACCGGTTCGATCGCCGGGATCGCGCTCATCGGTGCGCTGCCCCCGGTCGGGCTGGTGCTCGCCGGCGCCGTCGTCCTCGGCGTCACGGGCGGGCTGCTCGGCACCGTGACCGGTGCACTGATGACCGAGCGGATCCCCGACCACGTGCGGGGACGGGTGACCGGCACCCAGAACGCCGTGCTCACCGCCGCCCCGTCGCTCGGCGTGCTCGGCGCCGGCGTCGCCGTCGAGGTCGGCTCGTTGGCGCTGGCCGGCTGGCTCGTCGTCGGTCTCTGGACGGCGTGCGTCGCCGTCGCACTCCTTGCTCCGTCGTTGCGCGACCTGGAACCGGCCCCCGAGCCGGTGGTTCGATGAACCCCATGCGAAGCAAGGAGGTCGCCGACCTGGCCGGCGTCTCGGTGCGCACGCTGCGCCACTACCACCAGCTCGGCGTGCTGCCCGAGCCCGAGCGCGGTTCGAACGGCTACCGCCACTACGGCCTCGCGCACGTCGCCACGCTGCTGCGCATCCGCCGTCTCACCGAGCTCGGCGTGCCGCTCGAGCGCGTGCCCGAGATGCTCGACGACGCCGCACCCCCGGAGGCGTCGTCCGAGGTGCTGCTCGAGCTCGACCGCCGGCTCGCCCTCCAGGTCGAGCGGATCGAGGCGCAGCGTCGCGAGATCGCCCGCCTGCTCGACGAGGGGCGTCGTCCCGACCTGCCGCCGGGGCCGTCGACGGCCGACCTCGTCGCATCCGTGAGCCCCGAGATCGCCGCGCTGGAGCGCGACGCGGGCGTCGTCCTGGCCGGGTTCGCCGGTGCCGCGCACGCCGGCGACCTCCGTCGCCTGGCCGAGGCAATCGCTGCCGCCGACGCCGGCGGCGCCCTGACCGCGATCACCGCACGGCTCCGTGACCTCGCGCCCGACGCGCCGGACGACGAGATCGCCTCGGTCGCCCACGACTACGCCGCGCTGCTCGACGACGCGATCGGCGACCTCCACGCCAGTCGCACCTGGCAGCTCCTGCTCGCCGCGCAGCCCGGGCAGCTGCCCTCCCTCGACGACGACCCTCGTCTCAACGCCGCTCAGCTGGAGGCGATGCGGCTGCTGGGCGAGCACCTCGAGGCGTGACCGCGCCCTTGCCGCCGCAGGCCCGCCGCACCTACCGTTACTTCGTGTCACAGACAACCGGCCGCACGGTCACCACCGACGACGGCATCGACCTCGCGGTCCACGAGCAGGGCCCGACCGGCGCCGCGACCGTCGTCCTGGTGCACGGCTATCCCGACGACCACACGGTCTTCGACGGCGTCGCCGCCGAGCTCGAGCACCGCTTCCGCGTCGTGCGCTACGACGTCCGCGGCTGCGGGGCCTCCGGCGTCCCCACGTCGACGCGCGGCTACGCCCTGCCGCGCCTGGCCGCCGACCTCGGCGCGGTGCTCGACGCCGTCAGCCCGCACGAACCCGTGCACCTGGTCGCGCACGACTGGGGCTCGATCCAGGCGTGGGAGGCGGTCACCGACCCTGCGTTCGCCGACCGGCTGGCGTCGTTCACCTCGATCTCCGGGCCCAGCCTCGACATGGCGGCCATCTGGTTGCGTGGTGGCGCACGCCGTCCCGGGGCTGCGCTGACGCAGCTGGCGCACTCCTACTACGTCGGCCTGTTCCAGCTGCCGGTGCTGCCCGAGCTCGCGGCCCGGCACGGCCTCGTCGGCGCGCTCGTCACGCGATCGGCCCGCGCCGGCACGCCGTGGGCCCGCCGACGTCCGCGACTCACGCCCGCGGTCGACGACGCCGTCAACGGCATCGAGCTCTACCGCGCGAACATCGGGGCCCGCCTGGCCCGGCCACGACCGCGGCGCACCGGCGTGCCGGTGCAGGTGCTCGCGCCCACGCACGACCCGCACGTGACCACGGCGCTGCAGACCGAGGCGCCGCGCCCGTTCGTCGACCGGCTGCACACCCGGTCGATCGTCGGCAACCACTGGGTCGTGACGCAACGACCCGCCATGGTGGCGGCCAAGATCACCGAGTTCATCGACCACGTCACGGGCGGGCCTCTGCCGCGGTCGCTGCGCCCGGCCCAGGAGCGACCCGACGGAGATTTCGGCGGACAGCTCGTCCTGGTCACCGGCGGTGGCAGCGGCATCGGCCGCGCCACCTGCCTCGAGCTCGCCCGTCGAGGCGCCGACGTCGTCGTCGCCGACATCGACGAGACCACCGCCAAGGAGACCGCCACCCTCGTCGCCGAGACCGGCCGTGAGGCGTGGGCCTACACTCTCGACGTCGCCGACCCCGAGGCCTGGGACCGCCTCGCCGAGCAGGTGACGACGGCGCACGGGGTGCCCGACGTCGTGGTCAACAACGCCGGCATCGGCATGGGTGGCGCGTTCCTCGACACCAGCGTCGACGACTGGCGGCGCATCATCGACGTCAACCTGTGGGGCGTCATCCACGGCTCGCGCGTGTTCGGACGCCTGCTCGCCGAGCGCGGCGAGGGCGGTCACGTCGTCAACGTCGCGAGCGCCGCCGCGTTCGCGCCGAGCCGGATCATGAGCGCCTACGGCACGACCAAGGCCGCCGTCCTGGCGCTCACCGAGTCGCTGCGGGCCGAGCTGTCCTTCGCCGGAGTCGGGGTCACGGCCGTGTGCCCCGGCTTCGTCGACACCAACATCTCCCGCACGACGCGGTTCGTCGGCACCGACGACGCCGAGCAGGCCCGGCTGAGCGCGCGCCAGCAGGCGTCCTACCGGCGACGCAACTACACCCCCGAACGGCTGGCACGCCATCTCGTCGACGCGGTCGTGGCCGACAAGCCGGTCGCCGCCATCAGCGCCGAGGCGCGCTTCTTCCAGCTCGGGCACCGCTACGTCCCGGCCCTCACCCGCCGGCTCGCGCGGCTCGACCTCAACCAGGTCTGAGCACCGACCGTCGGACCGGTGCCGTCGGAGGTGGGCCGGACATGACGGTGGCCCTGGAGCAAAGGGTCTCCAGGGCCACCAGGCGCCAGGTTCCCCCCGGATCCAGGCGCCAGCTCCAGTGTGGCCTACTCTGCCCGATCCGGCGTCACCTCGGCGGGCGAGCGTCACCGGAACCTTCCGGCCTGTCGAGCCTGCGGGTCACCCGGTCTGCGCGACCCACGACGGCAGCGCTTCGGAGACCAGCCGGACCACGGGCCACGCGCCCCGGGTCGTGTTGCCGAGCACCGTCGCCGTCAGGGCGGACCCGGGGACGTGCGTGGTCCGGAACGAGACGCCGGCGTCGCTCCCCATCAGGGCGACGGCGTCCTGGCTCGGATGTCTCCAGAACCCGAGCCCGTAGCCCCAGGCCGACCCGGGCACCTCGGTCCGGTGGCCGACCACGAGCTCGACCGACGACGGCGACACGATGCGACCAGCGAACAGCGCCCGCCAGAACCGGTGCAGGTCGGTGGCCGTCGTGAACGCCCCGCCGTCGCCGCTGCCCCAGACGGGCAGGTGCAGCGTGTTGACCCGGTCGCCGGTCGCGTGGAGGTAGCCCGTCGCGACCCCGGCCGGGAGCTCGTCCATGCGGTGATAGCCGGAGTCGCGCATCTCCGCCGGGTCGAGCACGAGCCGCCGGACGACGTCGGGGAACGCCTCGCCCGTCACGCGCTCGACGACGATCGCCAGGACGACGTAGCCGGAGTTGCAGTAGGAGAAGCGCTCCCCCGGGGCGAACTTCTGCGGGAGGCCCTCGAGCATCGGCAGGTACGCCTCCGACGTCGTCAACGTGTGGGTCGGCGCCGTCATGAGGTGGTCGTCGAGGTCGACGTCGTCGTCCTCGTCGAGGTAGTCGCCGATGCCCGAGGTGTGCGCCAGCAGGTGCTCGATCGTCACCGCGTCGTCGACGAGCGGGAGGTCGTCGCCCAGGACGGCGCGCACCGGCTGGTCGAGCGCGAGCACGCCCGCCTCGACGAGCCCGGTCACGGTCAACGCGGTGAACCCCTTGGCACCGCTCGCCGTCCCGAAGGCGGTGGCAGGGGTGGTGGGCACGCGGTGCGCCCGGTGGGCCCACCCGGAGGCGTGCTCGAGGACCCGCTGCTCGCCGACGTCGACCGTGACGACGCCGGAGAAGCCGCTCTCGGCCACTACGGCGTCCAGACCTGCGAGGCTCACCGTCATGGGGACACCCTCACCGGAGCGACCTCGGCCGGCCAGTCTTTTTCCGGGGTCGGCGCGGCCGAGCTCGGGCCGCTAGACGTTGAAGCGGAACTCCACGACGTCACCGTCGGCCATCACGTAGTCCTTGCCCTCCATGCGCACCCGGCCGGCCTCGCGGGCCTTGAGCAGCGAGCCGTGCTCGACGAGGTCGTCGAAGGAGACGATCTCGGCCTTGATGAAGCCCTTCTGGAAGTCGGTGTGGATGACGCCGGCGGCCTCGGGGGCGGTGGCGCCCTTCCTGATGGTCCAGGCCCGGGTCTCCTTGGGGCCGGCGGTCAGGTAGGTCTGCAGGCCGAGGGTGTCGAAGCCGACGCGGGCCAGCTGGTCGAGACCGGACTCGGTGATGCCCATCTCGGCCAGCATCTCGTGCGCCATGTCGTCGTCGTCCATCTCGGCGAGGTCGGCCTCGAACTTGGCGTCGAGGAAGATCGCCTCGGCGGGCGCGACGAGGGCCTGCATCGTGGCCTTGAGCTCGTCGTCGGCGAGCTCGTCGGCATCGCAGTTGAAGACGTAGATGAACGGCTTGGCGGTGAGCAGCGACAGCTCGCGCAGCAGGGAGCGGTCGATCGAGGTCGCGATGATCGGCGTCCCGGCCTCGAGGGCCTCCTTGGCCTCCTGCGCGGCGGCGAGGTTCGCGGCGAGCTCCTTGACCTTGCGCGCCTCCTTCTCCAGCCGGACGACGGCCTTCTCGACCGTCTCGAGGTCGGCCAGGATCAGCTCGGTCTGGATGGTGGAGATGTCGTTGCCGGGGTTGACCTCGCCGTCGACGTGGGTCACGTCCTCGTCGCGGAAGACGCGCGTGACCTGGCAGATCGCAGCCGACTCGCGGATGTGCGCGAGGAACTTGTTGCCCAGGCCCTCACCCTGCGAGGCACCGCGCACGATGCCGGCGATGTCGACGAACTCGACCGTGGCGGGCAGCTGCTTGGCCGAGTCGTAGATCTCGGCCAGCTTCGGCAGACGCTCGTCGGGCACGCCGACGACGCCGACGTTGGGCTCGATGGTCGCGAACGGGTAGTTCGCCGCGAGGACGTCGTTCTTGGTCAGGGCGTTGAAGAGGGTCGACTTGCCGGCGTTGGGCAGGCCGACGATCCCGATGGTGAGTGCCACGGGCCGCCACTCTACGGCGCGGGTGCCGGACCCGGAGAGTCGGAGCGAGGGACACGGACGCCCGGCCTCGCTTACCCTGTCGATGGGGCGGTGGGCCCTGCATGGCATCAGGGGACGCGATGACGGCACACGAGCTCGAGCGAGCGGTCGCCGACGGCGACCCCGCAGCCGTGCTCGCGGCCGTCGCCGACCGCACCGACACCGACCTGCTGCCCGGCGAGCTCGGCTTGGTCGAGCGTGCCGCCCGGGTCGTCGCCCCCGACGGCGGACCGCTGCCCGTCGCCCTCGCCTGGCGGCTGGGCTACGCCCGGCACCAGGCCGGTCACTTCGCCGACGCACTGGTCGCCTACGAGCGCGCGTTCGTGGCCGAGGGCGAGCAGGTCGACCCCGGCGACCACGCCCACCTGCTCGCCAGCCGGGCGTCGTCGCTGTGGGCCACCGGCGACGCCGAGACGAGCCGCCAGGCCGCCGACGAGGCCCTCGAGGCCGCCCGGGCCTCCGGCGACGACCTCGCCCTCGCCGCCGCCTGGGTGAGCCAGGCGCTGGTGTGCGTGCTCGAGGGCGACCTCGACGCCAACCTGGTCGCCTACGAGAAGGGCCTGGCGGCCGCCTTCCGGGGCGGCGACGTGCTCATGCAGGCCCGCATCCACAACAATCTCGGCTCGCGCTGCAACTCCGAGGGTCGCTACACCGAGGCCGTGGCCCACCTCGACCAGGCCATCGCGCTGGCCGAGTCCGTCTCCGCCCCGCCCCCGGTGCGCGCGCTCGCACTCATCACCCGCTCCGACTCGCTGCTCGGCCTCGGCCGCGTCGACGAGTGCCTGGCCGAGCTGCACCTCGCCCGCGCGCTCACCCGTACCTCCGAGAGCCCGCTGCTCGGCCTGGCGATCGTCGGCATCGGCGACGCCAACCGCGTCTGCGGCAACGCCACCCAGGCCGGCCTGGCCTACCGCGAGGCGCTCGTGATCGCCGAGCGCACCGGCAACGCGCAGATCGCCGTGCCCGCCCTGTCGGGGCTCGCCCGCGCGCTCGTGGTCGACGACGTCGACGAGGCACAGGGTCTCGTGAAACGTGCGCTCGACCAGCCGGCCGCGGTCGGCCAGGTCGACCCCATGCTCGCCGCGGGCTGGGTGTGCCTGGCCACCGGCGACCGCGAGAGCGCCGGCGAGTTCTCGCGGCTCGCCGTCCGCGAGGCCGGACGTCGCCACGACTCCCGCGGGCTCGCCGAGGCGCTCGAGCTCCAGTCGCTGCTGCTCTCCGGGGCGCGAGCGGTCGACCTGCTCGACGAGGCCGGCACGCTGTGGCGCAGCACCTCCAACGCGATCGGCCTGGCCACCAACCAGGTGCTGCGGGCCCGGGTCGTCGGCGACTCCGTCGCCGAGCAGGCCGCCCGACGTCGGTTGCGCGCGCTCGGCGTCCGCGACGACGCCACCCGCATCGCCGGCCCCCTGCAGGCGCTCGGGCAGGCCGACCGGGCGCGCGTCAGCATCCGCACGCTCGGCGCGTTCGCGGTCCTGTGCGACGGCGAGCCGGTGCCGGCGTCGGCGTGGCAGTCGCGCAAGTCGCGCGACGCACTCAAGATCCTGGCCGGACGTCGGGGGCGGCCGATCACCCGCGAGGCCCTCACCGAGCACCTGTGGCCCGACTCGCCCGGCAGCGGCAACCGCCTCTCGGTGGTCCTCTCGACGCTGCGCAGCGTGCTCGACCCCGACAAGGCCCAGGCCTCCGACCACTACCTGTGTGCCGACCGCGAGGCCGTGCGCCTCGACACCGAGCACGTCGAGGTCGACGCCGCCGTCTTCACCCAGACCGCCACCAGCGCGCTCAAGGCGCTGCGCACGACGTCCCGTGTCGCCGGGCCCGAGAGCGACGTGGTCGAGGAGCTCGAGCGCGCGGCGGCCATGTACACCGGGCACTTCCTCGAGGACGACCCCTACAGCGACTTCACCGTCGACGTCCGCGACGAGCTGCTCTCGCTGGCGCTCGAGGTCAAGCGCGAGCTGGCCCTCGCGCTGCTCGAGCGCGGCGAGAACCACCGCGCGATCCCGTGGCTCGTCGGGCTGATCGTCGACGACCCCTACGACGAGCCCTCGCACCACCACCTCATCGCCACCCTCCACCAGGCCCGTCGCCACGGCGAGGCCCGGCGGGCCTACCGCGGCTACGCCGCGCGCATGAAGGAGATCGGCACCCCGGCCCTGCCGCTCGAGGAGCTGCTGGCCCCGGGGTGAGCGACGGGTGACCGTAGGCTGACCGGGTGCGGATCGCCACCTGGAACGTCAACTCCCTCCGTGCCCGCATCGACCGCGTCGAGGCCTTTCTCGAGCGTCACGACGTCGACGTGCTCGCCGTCCAGGAGACGAAGGCGCGCGACGACCAGCTGCCGCTGATGGGCCTGCAGTCGCGTGGGTACGACGTCGCCGCGGCCGGCTACAGCCAGTGGAACGGGGTGGCGATCATCAGCCGGGTCGGGCTCGACGACGTCGAGGTCGGCTTCGCCGACATGCCCACCTGGGGCGAGCCCGCGGCCGCCGAGGCGCGCGCCATCGGGGCCACCTGCGGCGGTGTGCGGGTGTGGTCGCTCTACGTGCCCAACGGCCGCAAGGTCGGCGACCCGCACTACGCCTACAAGCTCGACTGGCTGGCCCGCCTGCGCGACGCCGCCCAGGGCTGGACGGCGACGCCGACCGCGCTGGTCGGCGACTGGAACATCGCACCGCACGACGACGACGTCTACGACATCGCCGCCTACGCCGACTCGACCCACGTCACCCCGCCCGAGCGGGCCGCGTTCACCGCCGTGCTCGACGCCGGCTACACCGACGTCACCCGGCCCTTCACGCCCGGGCCGGGCGTCTTCACCTACTGGGACTACTACCGGCAGCGCTTCGAGCGCAACCGCGGCATGCGCATCGACTTCGTGCTCGGCTCGGCGCCCTTCGCCGAGCAGGTGACCGGTGCGTTCATCGACCGCGACGAGCGAGCCGGCACCGGCGCCTCCGACCACGCCCCGATCGTCGTCGACGTCGACCTCTGAGTCGGGCGTGGTCCTTTCCGCGCGATCGCTCGATCACGACCGCTGCTAGCCGGCGTGCCATGCGCGAGCCCGCTCGGGCCATCGAGCACCGGCGCGCCGCGAGGGCGTCTCGGTGCGCGGCGAGGGTGCGCGGAGCGAGGTACGAGCGGAGCGTGCGCTCGGCGTGTGCCGAGACGGCCTCTTCAGGCGGCGCGCCACGCGCGAAGCGGAGCGAGCGCCATCGGAATGGCGCGCCGCGAGGGCGTCTCGGTGCGCGTCGAGGGTGCGCGGAGCGAGGAACGAGCGGAGCGTGCGCTCGGCGTGTGCCGAGACGCCCTCTCAAAAGCGGCGCGCCACGCGCGAAGCGGAGCGAGCGCCATGCAACACAGCGCCATCAAACACAGCGCCATCAATTCTGTCGGTGGTGGGTGGCAGGGTCCCCGGCATGTCACCGACCACCCTGCTCGCGCTGCTGCTAGGCCTCGTGGTCGGCGCGACCGTCGGTGCGGCCCTCGGCTACGCCCGGGGCGTGCTGCGCTCCCGCGAGGTGGCAACCCCACCGGTCGACGACCGACTGGCCGGCGCGCTCGACGGCCAGGCCGTCGTCCGTGAGAGCCTCGAGCGGCTGCACGACCAGCTCCGCGACCTCGAGCAGGGCCGGGTCGCCTGGCAGGGCCAGCTGCACCAGCAGGTGCTCGACATGCGCTCCACCACCGAGCTGCTCGGTCGTGAGACCCGGTCGCTGTCCACAGCGCTGCGGCGGCCCCAGGTGCGCGGACGCTGGGGCGAGCTCCACCTGCGGCGGGCGGTCGAGCTGGCCGGCATGGTCGAGCGTTGCGACTTCTCCGAGCAGGTCCGCCTCGACGACGGCGACCGGCGGCCCGACCTCGTCGTCCACCTCACCGGGGGCCGGTCGGTCGTCGTCGACGCCAAGGTGCCGCTCGACGCCTACCTCGACGCCACCGCAAGCGACGACGACGAGGCCCGCGACCACCACCTGGCCCGCCATGCCCGCCAGCTGCGCAGCCACGTCGACCAGCTGGCCGGCAAGGGCTACTGGCGCTCGCTGCCCGAGTCTCCCGAGTTCGTGGTGCTGTTCGTGCCGGCCGAGTCGTTCCTCTCCGCCGCGCTCGACGCCGACCCCGGCCTGCTCGAGCACGCGGCCGGGCGTGAGGTGGTGCTGGCGACCCCCACCACCCTCATCGCGCTCCTGCGCACCGTGAGCCACGGCTGGCGCCACGAGGCCCTGACCGCGCGTGCCGACGAGGTGCACCGGCTCGGGCGCGAGCTGCACACGCGGCTCGCGACGTTCGGCGGCCACCTCGACAGCGTCGGGCGCTCGCTCAACGCCGCCGTCGGGCACTACAACAGCGCGGTCGGCTCGCTCGAGTCGCGGGTGCTGGTCCAGGCCCGGCGCTTCGACGAGCTCGGCGTGGTCGCGGCCGCCACCCCGCCGCTCGAGACCCCGCGCCCGGTGCACCTGCGCGCCGTCGACCGCACCCTCGACCGCACCCCCGACCGCTCCGAGGGCCCGGGGCCGGCCGACGACACACCGCCCGCCCTTCGGCGCGCCGACCTCGCTGCGCCGCCGGAGCGTCGTACGTTGGATCCGTGAGCCTGCCCGGCACCCGCACCGTGTGGGAGGAAGGTCACGAGCCCGGCCGCGAGGTGGCCTCGCTCGGGATCGCGCTCGCCCTCACGGCGGCGGCGATCGACATCCTGCTCACCGGCGAGGTCGGCTGGTTGTTCGACCTCGGCTTCCTCGCCCTCTGCGCCGCCCTGGCCCTCGTCGTGCGACCGCGCGACGCCTTCACCGTCGGCGTGCTCCCGCCGTTGCTCATGCTGGCCACGTTCCTGCTGCTGGCGATGTCGCGCGCCGACTCGATCGCCGAGGCCGACGACGGCGTCGTCCAGGCTGTCGTGTCCGGCCTGTCGCACCACAGCGCGGCGCTGGTGGTCGGCTACCTCATCGCCCTCGGCGTGTTGGCGGTGCGTCACCGCATCCGCGAGATCCGGGCGTTCGACGACGAGCTCGACCCCGACCTCAGCCGAAACGATCCGGGTCCCCGGCTCCCCGTCTGATCACCTCGGGCGTGCCGCTCGACCAGTCGACCACCGTCGTCGGCTCCGAGCTGGTCTCGCCCGCCTCGACAACGAGGTCGACCGCGTGGTCGAGGTCCTCCTTGATCTCCCAGCCGAGCGTGCGCACCTCGTCCTCGCCGGGCAGGATCAGCGAGCTGCTCAGCAGCGGTTCGCCGAGCTCCTCGAGCAGCAGCTGCACCAGCGCGTGGTCGGGGATCCGGACGCCGACCGTGCGCTTCTTGGGGTGCATGAGTCGCTTGGGCACCTCGGGCATCGCAGGGAGGATGAAGGTGTACGGCCCGGGCGTCGCCGACCGGATCGCGCGGAACGCCGAGTTGTCGACGTGCACCATCTGGCCGAGCTGGCTGAAGTCCTTGCACACGAGCGTGAAGTGGTGCCGGTCGTCGAGGCCGCGGATCTTCAGGATCCGGTCACGCCCGTCGCGGTTGCCGATCCGCGAGCCGAGGGCGTAGCCGGAGTCGGTCGGGTAGGCGATGAGGGCGTCGTCGCGCAGGGCGTCGACCACCTGGCGCACGAGGCGGGGCTGGGGATTGTCCGGGTGGATGTCGACGAACCGTGCCATGCCTCGATCCTGCCACTCGCGGCGCGGTGGTGCGCCACCCGTAATACTTCGACACGATGTAAAGGTTTGACTCCGGAGAATTCGACGCTCCGTCTAGATATAACCCCTTCGGGTGAGAGCCCAGAGGCCGCCGGTGCAGACCATGGACGTGGAGAGGGCCGCCGATCGCGGCCACCGGCACACAGAGCGGAGACGACGATGACCATGAGTGGAGCAGACGAGGGTCTGCAGCGCGAGGTGCTCGACTGGAGCGACCTCGGCTCCAAGATGTGGCAGTTCCTGACCGGCCGCCAGGCCGCTATCCACTACCGGTTCGACGACGTCCGCATCGAGGTGCCGCGCGACATCGGCGAGCAGGCTCCCCGGGCGGTGTGGAAGATCGACGGCACGGTCACCGTCACCACCACCGACGCCGTGAGCTGAGCGACCGGCCATGCCCACCCTCGTCGACGCCGACCTGAGCTTCGCCCTCGAGACCGACGGTGAGGTCGCGGCCTCCGGCCGGCTCACCGGCACCGGCAACCGGCTGAGGCTCGACGTGGCCGACGCCGGGATGTTCGCTGGGCCGGATGACGCCCACGTCGTTCGCTCGCTCGCGCGCGCCCTGGCCGCTCGGGGCATCGTCGTCGAGGTGCACTCCGGCGACGTCCACCTCATCACCATGGGCGCCGTCCGCGCGCCGTGGTGGCAGCGCCGGGTCACCCGCACGCGGCGCATCCGGCTGCGCAGCGTCCGCGGGGCCTGGACCTCGGCACGCTCGCGCGCGACCGGCCAGGCCTCGGTGCTGCCCGCCCGCGAGGTCCTCCCACCGACGACCCTGTGGCCCCTGTTCCCCACGTTCCTGCGTCGTGGCCCCCGACGCCCGGCCACGACCCACGACCCCGCCCGCGGCGGGTCCCCGCGCCTGACCCTGGCCAAGGACCACCTGTGGCCCGGCGAGCGCCCGCCGGTCTACTGGCTGGTCCGGTCCGAGACGGTCATCGGCTCCGACCCCGCGTGCGACATCGTCCTGCCCGGCCTGGCGGCCCGCCACGCCGTCGTGCGGCACGACGACGACGACGAGTTCAGCGTCGAGCAGTGGACCGAGCCGACGCGTCTGCACGGCGCCGTCGTCGAGGGGCGACCCCGCCTGCGCACCGGCGCCCGTCTCGAGGTCGGCGAGCACGTGCTCGTCTTCTCCCGCGAGGAGTTCGCCGACCACGGGCGGCCCCACGGCGGCCGGATCGGCGGCGAGCTGGGCCACCAGCTCCCCCAGGCCGACACCCGGAAACGATGAGGCGCACCGCGCCCGTCGAGCCGGTCGACCAGACGGCCCCGCCGCTCACCGGGTCGGTGCTGATGAGCCAGCAGTGGCGCGACCTGACCTTCCTGCACTGGGCGGTCAGCCCCGACCGGGTGGCCCACCTCATGCCGCCGCACGTCGCCCCCGACGTCACCGACGACGGCCTCACCTACGTCGGGCTCATCCCGTTCCGGATGGTCGACGCCGGCCCGGGTCGGCACCGACCCGTCCCGTGGCTGGGCTCGTTCTGCGAGACCAACGTGCGCCTGTACTCCGTCGACCGGGCCGGACGCCGCGGGGTCGTGTTCGTCAGCCTCGACTGCGAGCGGCTCATGGTCGTGGCCGGGGCGAGGGCCTGCTTCGCGGTCCCCTACCGCTGGGCGCGGATGACGCACGTCCGCACCACGGGGCCGGCCGCGGCGTCGTCCGGCCCGGCGGGCGAGCACCACACCTACCGCTCCCGGGTGCTCGGGCGCTCGGGCCTCGGGCGTCCCTCGACCGAGGTGTCGATCCGCGTCGAGTCGCCGCGCACCCCGACCGAGCTCGACCTGTTCGTCTCGGCCCGCTGGCGCCTGCACACCCATCTCCTCGGCCGCACCCTCGAGGTGCCCAACGAGCACGAGCCGTGGCCGCTGCACGACGCCGAGGTCCTGCACCTGCGCGCCGGCCTGCTCGAGGAGACCGGCTTCGCCGACCTGGCCGGGCGTCGTCCCGACCACGTGGCGTTCAGCCCGGGGGTCCACACCTCGTTCGGCTGGCCGCGGGCCGCCGGCCACCCCCGGACCGGGTGAGCCGGCGCCTCGACGCCGATCGATCGCCTCTCGCCCCGCGTGCATTTGCCCAGCCGACACCCAGGTGATGCACAGTGGGGTCGGGGACGTCCGCGACTACCACTGTCCCAGCGGATGCCCTGAGGAGGAACCACGTGCCCCACCCCCACGACGAGACGACGGACGGCGAGCTCGGCGCGCGCCGGTCGGTGGCCTACGTGCTCCCGGTCTACAACGAGGCCGAGGGCATCGAGACGTTCCACACCGCGCTCGTCGAGGCCACCGGGGCGCGCACCGACCTCGACTTCGAGTTCGTCTACGTCGACGACGGCAGCGCCGACGACTCGCTCGACCGGCTGCTGAAGCTCCGCGGCGACGACGACCGGGTCACCGTGCTCAGCTTCTCGCGCAACTTCGGTCACCAGGTCGCCGTCACGGCCGGCCTCGACGCCTGCACGACCGCCGACGCGGTGATCGTCATGGACACCGACCTCCAGGACCCGCCGCGGGTCAGCATCGAGATGCTCGACCTGTGGGACCGGGGCGTCGACGTCGTCTTCGCCCAGCGTCGGAGCCGGCAGGACTCCCGTTTCAAGCGGGCCACGGCGTTCGGCTTCTACTGGGTGCTCGACCGCATGGCCGACATCGAGATCCCTCGCAACGTCGGCGACTTCCGTCTCATGGACCGCAAGGTCGTGGCCGAGGTGACGCGCTACCGCGAGCAGGACCGGTTCCTGCGCGGCATCGTGGCCCACGTCGGGTTCCGGCAGGAGGCCCTGCTGTTCGACCGCGATCCTCGCTTCGCCGGCGAGACCGGCTACCCGTTGCGCAAGATGCTCCGGTTCGCGACCAGCGGCCTCATCGGCTTCTCGACGGCGCCGCTGCGCTGGATCTCGCGGCTGGGCTTCGCGATCTCGGCGTTCTCGGTGCTGCTCGCCGTCTACGTGCTCGGCGTCCGCATCTTCTCGCCGGAGAACTCGGTGCCCGGCTGGGCGTTCCTCGGTGTCGGCATGTTCCTGCTCAGCGGGCTGCAGCTGATCATGATGGGCGTCATCGGCACCTACCTCGGTCGCGTCTACGTCGAGGCCCAGGACCGACCGCTCTACTCCCTCGCGCTCAGCGCCCGCGGCTCGCGCGACGTCGACGGCGGCCGGCGCTGAGGCCGCTGCTGTCGCCCACCGTCGTCCGGTTCGCCGGGGTGGGCGTGGTCAACACCCTGCTCGACGTCGGGCTGTTCCTGCTGCTGCACGAGCCGCTGGGCATCGTGCTGGCCAACTTCGTCTCGACCAGCGCCGGCATGACGTTCAGCTTCGTCGTCAACGGCCTGTTCACGTTCCGGGCCGACCGCCTCACGCTGCGGCACGCGGTGCTGTTCCTCGCCACGACCGGCACCGTGATGTGGGTGCTGCAGCCCGTCGTGATCTCGCTGCTGCTCGAGGTGGTCGAGCCGATCGTGGTGGTGAAGGTGCTCGCGATCGCCGTCTCGTTCGTGGCGAACTTCGCCGCCTACAAGTTCGTGGTGTGGCCGGCGACGTCCGCCGAGCGCGAGTCGGCGGTCTAGGAGGACGTCAGGCGCGGCCGGCGGCCTTGAGGTCGCGGCGCAGCTCCTTGGGGAGCGCGAAGATCAGCGACTCCTCGGCCGTGTGCACCGCACGGGCGTCGGGGTAGCCGCGCTCGGACAGGAAGGCGAGCACGCCCTCGACCAGCGACTCGGGCACCGATGCCCCCGAGGTCACCGAGACGGTGTCGACACCGTCGAGCCAGGCCTCGTCGAGCTCGGAGACGTCGTCGATGCGGTAAGCGGCCTTGGCCCCGGCGTCGAGGGCGACGTCGACCAGGCGGACCGAGTTGGAGGAGTTGGCCGAGCCGACCACGATCACCAGGTCGGCGCTGGTGGAGATCTCCTTGATCGCCAGCTGCCGGTTCTGGGTGGCATAGCAGATGTCGTCGCTCGGCGGGTCGATGAGCAGCGGGAACCGCTCGCGGATGGCGGCGACGGTGGCCAGCGTCTCGTCGACCGACAGCGTCGTCTGCGACAGCCAGGCGACCCGGGCGGGGTCGCGGACGACGATGCCGGGCACGTCGTCGGGGCTCTCGACGAGCTGGATGTGGTCGGGTGCCTCACCCGCAGTGCCCTCGACCTCCTCGTGACCGGCGTGCCCGATGAGCAGGATGTCGTAGTCCTCGGCGGCGAACCGCTTGGCCTCGTGGTGCACCTTGGTGACCAGCGGGCACGTGGCGTCGATGGTCTTGAGGTCGCGCTCGGCCGACTCGCGGTGCACCTCGGGCGAGACGCCGTGGGCGGAGAAGACGACGGTGGCGCCGACCGGCACCTCCTCGATCTCCTCGACGAAGATCGCTCCTCGCGACTCGAGGTCGGCGACGACGTGCTTGTTGTGCACGATCTGCTTGCGCACGTAGACCGGCGCACCGTAGAGGTCGAGCGCCTTCTCGACGGTGATGACCGCGCGGTCGACGCCGGCGCAGTAGCCACGGGGCGCGGCGAGCAGGACGGCACGCTCGGCCTCCTCGGGAGAGAGGACCGCTGGCATGCCGACGTCGGTGGTCATGACCCCGAGTCTACGGAACGACGTCGATCGGGACGGATTCGCGATCGCCGTCAGTCGTCACGTTCGTAGACGGCGATCATCAATGCGGCGGAACCGCCCTCGACCACCTGGAGGGAGGCCTCCTCGCCCGGCCCGAGCAGGCCCTGCTGCTCGCTGCGGGAGCCGGCGTAGCGCCAGTGGTCCGCGAGGCCGATGCGGTGAAGGACCTCTGCCTGGCGATCCCTCCCGTCGACGTAGACGACTTCCTCGCCGGTGGCGATGGTGGTCACGAACCGAGCGCCCCCGTCACTCGGCGCCCGGTACTCCACCTTGGTCGAGCTCCCGCCGTCGACGGTCTCGGCAAGCACCCAGCGATGTCCGTCGGCCTCCAGCTCGGGACTGGCGCCGTTGGCCGGCTCACGGTCGGCCAGCGCGTACATCGCAACGCCGAGCCGGAAGCCGGGGTCGTCGACGACCTCGCCGGACCAGGTCGTGACCCGGTAGGTGATCGAGACGGCGTCTCCAGGGGTCGTCGTCCGCGACGACGCCGCCAGCACCAAGGGGGTCGGCGCCGTGGTCGCGTCGACCGGCAGGGACCCGGAGCAGTCGAGCGGCTCGAAGGGCACCTCGCCCTGGCCGAGCGGGTCGCGCTGGAGGACCAGCTCCTCGCTGTCGTCGTCGTCCCGGTCGGGGCCGCCGCTGCACACGAGGTGCACGCGGACGGCGTTGGTGGTCGCCGTCGCGTCGAGGGTCACCTCGGCCGGGCCACCGTCGACGAACTCCGCGGCGAGCAGCTCGGCCCCGGCGACGTCCTGCCGGAAGGTCGAGCCGTCGAGGCTGACCCCGTCGGGGGTCTCGTCGCCGAGCTCGTACACCGCGAGGGCCGGACGGCCCTCGGCCACGGTCGCGCTGACCGGCCCGGACGTGCCGGCGGGCACCAGGGTCCAGTTGGTGAAGTCGGGGTCGTCGTGGGTGAGGGTCCGTCCGTCGACCTTCACCACGACGCGGTCGTCGTCGCCCGACGTCCCCCAGCTGATCAGGCGGTCGCGCGAAGACCCCTCCAACGTCGCGTCGACCCGGCCCTCGTCGCCGCGCCGCTCACCCTCGAGGCCGCCGGCGTAGTGGTAGGTGAAGCCGAGCGCGGTCAGCGTCTCGGGCACGTCGACGCCGACCAGGTCGGCCGGGCCGGCGTTGCCGCGGCCGTCCGGCGCGACGACGACCGCCACGCCCGCCGCGGCGACCAGCGACGCGACGACCCCGGCGGCGACGCCCCGCCGACGGCGTCGGGTCGCGCGGGCTCGCTCATGGACGGCGCGGCGACGGCCGACGTGGTCGTCGGGGCCGGCGAGAGCCTCGTCGGCGTGGTGCTGCAGGGTGCGACGCAGGTCGTCGATGCCGTTCATCGGGCCTCTCCCTCGGTCGTCGTCGGCTCGTGGGTCTCGAGCGCGGGGTCGATGCGCAGCTTGGCGAGCGCCTTGCTGGCCTGGCTCTTCACCGTGCCGACGCTGCAACCCATCAGCTCGGCGGTCTGCGCCTCGGTGAGGTCCTCGACGTAGCGGAGCACGACGACGGCCCGCTGCCGACGCGGCAGCCTGCCCATCGCCTCCCAGAGGTCGTGGCCGGCGTCGACGGCGTCGGTGCGGTCGCCGACGCCGCTCTCGGGCAGGTGCTCGGTGGCGTCCTCGCCGTTCCACCGGCGCCGCCACCAGGACGTGTAGGTGTTGAGGAGGATCTTGCGGACGTAGGCCTCCGGGTTGCCGTGCGTGCGCCCCCACGCGAACCACGCCTTGGTGAGGGCGGTCTGGAGCAGGTCCTCGGCCAGGTGGTGGTCCCGCGTCAGCAGGTAGGCCGTGCGCAGCAGAGCGCCCGACCGAGCGGCGACGAACTCGTCGAAGTCGACGCGGCCGACGTCGGCGGCCGGCGCGGGCTCGAGCGCGGAGGAGGCGGGCATACCGGGTCTACGCCCTGAGTCCCGCAGATGGTTGCCCGGCCCGGCGTCGCGGTCGGTCAGGCTCATGGCGGGAGCGTAGACGCGCGAGACCCCGCCGCCACAGGGGCGACGGGGTCTCGACGTGCGGTGCGGTGGGGCTCAGGCCTTCGGCTCGTCCTCGGTGGACTCGCCCTCGGTCTCCTCGACCGTCTCGGTCTCCTCGGCGGCGGGCGCCTCGGTCTCGAGGGTCTCGGTGGCCTCGGCCTCGGTGTCGACGTCGGCCTCGGTCTCCTCGACCTCGGTCTCGTCGACGGGTGCCGGGGCCGCGGCCGCGGGGGCCTTCTTGGCCGAGGCCGGCTTCGGCGCGTAGGCCTCGGTCACGAGCTCGATGACCGCCATGGGGGCGTTGTCGCCCTTGCGGGGGCCGATCTTGGTGATCCGGGTGTAGCCACCCGGACGCTCGGCGAACGTCGGCGCGATGTCGACGAACAGCGTGTGGACGACGCCCTTGTCGCGCACGGTCTTGAGGACCTCGCGACGCTGGTGGAGCGGGTTCTCGCCCTTGTGCGCCTTGACCGCCTTGGTGATGAGCTTCTCGGCGTGGGGCCGCAGGGTGCGGGCCTTGGCCTCGGTGGTCGTGATCCGGCCGTGCTCGAAGAGCTGGGTGGCCAGGTTGGACAGGATGAGGCGCTGGTGCGCCGGGCTGCCGCCGAGGCGGGCGCCCTTCTTCGGAGCGGGCATCGTGCCTTCTCGATTCTCCCGGGCCGTGCGAGGTACCCGGGTTAGAGGTGGTGGTGCGGGATGGGGGTCGTGCAGGTGCGAGCCGGCCCGAGGGATCCGAACAGAGCCGCCACGAAGACGGAACCGAAGGTCAGGCCAACTGCCGCGCGGCAGCGCGGCGGGCCCGCGTGGCGGCGCCGTGCCCAACCCGACCCTCCAGGTTGAGCAGCGGCGCCGACACGCGAAGGGCCCGACGCGCTCGCGCCATAGGGCTCAGTACTGCTCGTCCTCGACGAACGCGTCGTCGTCGTCGTCGCCGTAGGCCGCGAGAGCGGCGTGCGGGTCGAAGCCGGGCGCGCTGTCCTTGAGGGACAGGCCCATCTCGACCAGCTTGGCCTTGACCTCGTCGATCGACTTCGCGCCGAAGTTGCGGATGTCGAGGAGGTCCTGCTCCGAGCGGCTGATGAGCTCACCCACGGTGTGGATGCCCTCGCGCTTGAGGCAGTTGTAGGAGCGGACGGTGAGCTGGAGGTCCTCGACCGGCAGGGCGAGGTCGGCGGCGAGCTGCTCGTCGACGGGCGACGGGCCGATGTCGATGCCCTCGGCCTCGACGTTGAGCTCACGGGCGAGGCCGAAGAGCTCGACCAGCGTCTTGCCGGCCGACGCGATGGCGTCGCGGGGCAGGATGGACGGCTTGGTCTCGACGTCGATGACGAGCTTGTCGAAGTCGGTGCGCTGCTCGACTCGGGTGGCCTCGACCTTGTAGGTCACCTTCAGGACGGGGCTGTAGATCGAGTCGACCGGCATGCGGCCGATCTCGTTGTCGTTGCCCTTGTTCTGGACGGCCGAGACGTAGCCGCGGCCACGCTCGACGACCAGCTCCATCTCCAGCTTGCCCTTGTCGGACAGCGTGGCGATCTTCAGGTCGGGGTTGTGGACCTCGACACCGGCCGGGGGCGCGATGTCGGCGGCCGTGACGTCACCGGCACCGGACTTGCGCAGGTACATGGTGACGGGCTCGTCGTGCTCGGAGGAGACGACGAGGCCCTTGAGGTTGAGGATGATCTCGGTGACGTCTTCCTTGACGCCCTCGATGGTCGAGAACTCGTGGAGGACGGTGTCGACCTTGATGCTCGTGACCGAGGCACCGGGGATCGACGACAGGAGGGTGCGGCGCAGCGAGTTGCCGAGCGTGTAGCCGAAGCCGGGCTCGAGGGGCTCGATGACGAACCGGCTGCGGAAGTCGCCGACGGTCTCTTCCGACAAGGTGGGGCGCTGTGCGATGAGCACTGGTTCAGTTCCTTCCCGGGCCGACCGCTATATGAGGGCCCAGATCTGCAGGTGGTGGAAGGGGTGGAGCGGGGTGAGGGCCGGGGGCTCGCGCCCCCGACCGGATCACTTCTTGGAGTAGAACTCCACGATCAGCTGCTCCTGGATCGGCATGTCGATCTGCGCACGCACCGGGACGGAGTGCACGAGGATGCGCATCCGCTCGGGGAGCACCTGCAGCCAGGCGGGGACGATGCGCTCGCCGTGGGTCTCGCGCGCGACGATGAGCGGGGTCATCTCGAGCGACTTCTCGCGCACGTCGATGATGTCGTACTGCGTGACCTGGAACGAGGGGATGTCGACCTTGCGCCCGTTGACCAGGAAGTGGCCGTGGACGACGAGCTGACGGGCGTGACGGCGCGTGCGGGCGAAGCCGGCGCGGTAGATCACGTTGTCGAGGCGGCACTCGAGCAGCTGCAGCAGGTTGTCACCGGTCTTGCCGGTGCGCCGGGCGGCCTCGACGTAGTAGTTGAAGAACTGGCGCTCCATCACGCCGTAGGTGAAGCGGGCCTTCTGCTTCTCCTGCAGCTGCGTACGGTACTCGCTCTCCTTGATCCGCGCGCGGCCGTGCTGTCCGGGCGGGTAGGGGCGCTTCTCGAAGGCGGCGTCGCCGCCGACCAGGTCGACACCGAGACGGCGCGACTTGCGGGTCATGGGACCGGTGTAGCGGGCCATGGTTCAGTCTCCTCTTCTGTCTCGGGTCAGACGCGCCGGCGCTTGGGCGGGCGGCAGCCGTTGTGCGGGGCGGGCGTGACGTCCTGGATGGTGCCGACCTCGAGGCCGATCGCACCCAGGGAACGGATCGCGGTCTCGCGGCCCGAGCCCGGGCCCTTGACGAAGACGTCGATCTTCTTCATGCCGTGCTCCATCGCACGACGACCGGCGGCCTCGGCGGCCATCTGGGCGGCGTACGGCGTGGACTTGCGCGAGCCCTTGAAGCCGACGGTGCCGGCGGAGGCCCACGAGATCACGGCCCCGGTGGGGTCGGTGATCGTGACGATGGTGTTGTTGAACGTGCTCTTGATGTGGGCTTCGCCCTGAGCGATGTTCTTCTTCTCCTTGCGGCGGACCTTCTTGGCGCCGGCCGCACGAGCCTTGGGAGGCATCGGTTATCTCCTTGCTGAGCTGGTCTGAGGGTGAGGAAGGCAGTGCATCCGTGACGCGCGAGCGCGTCGGGTCACTTGGCCTTCTTCTTGCCGGCGACGGTGCGCTTCGGACCCTTGCGGGTGCGGGCGTTGGTCTTGGTGCGCTGACCGCGGACCGGCAGGCCCATGCGGTGACGGCGACCCTGGTAGCTGCCGATCTCGATCTTGCGACGGATGTCGGCCTGGACCTCGCGGCGGAGGTCACCCTCGACCTTGAACTCGAGGCGCTCCACCTCGTCGCGGAGCTTGACCAGCTCGTCGTCACCGAGCTGGTGGACCCGCATGTTGGGGTCGACGCCGGTGATCTCGAGGAGCTGCTGGGAACGGGTACGGCCGATGCCGTAGATGTAGGTGAGCGCGATCTCGATGCGCTTGTCGCGCGGGAGGTCGACGCCGAGGAGGCGTGCCATGTCTGGCCTTTCGATTGCGGCAGAGGTTTCGTCCGCGATGCGTCCCGGTGTGCTGCTCGGGCTCCGGCCTTCTGCTCCGGAGGTGCTTCGGCGCCTCGTGAGGCCCTAGCGATCGCGTTGTGTGGTGTTCAGTTGTGGTGCGGGTGATCTCGCAGGATCAGCCCTGACGCTGCTTGTGACGCGGGTTCTCGCAGATGACCATGACGCGTCCGTGGCGACGGATCACCTTGCACTTGTCACAGATCGGCTTGACGCTCGGGTTGACCTTCATGTCAGCCCTCTCTCTACTCGGCTGGCGGTTACTTGTACCGGTAGACGATCCGACCCCGGGTGAGGTCGTACGGCGAGAGCTCGACCACCACGCGGTCCTCGGGGAGGATCCGGATGTAGTGCTGACGCATCTTGCCGCTGATGTGCGCGAGAACCTTGTGGCCGTTGCTGAGCTCGACCCGGAACATCGCGTTGGGGAGGGCCTCCACGACGGTGCCCTCCATCTCGATCACGCCTTCTTTCTTCGGCATGTCCTCACTTCTGATCGTTGGTTTCTTACCGGGTGGCCCGGGAACCTGACCCGCGGGTGCGGGCCTGGACCTCATGCAGTCGTTGCGTAGCCTCTTCCCAGGCACGGCGCTGGGCGCCCACCCGCGCGTGCGGACGGAGTGCTCAGCGGCGTGGTCCCGGGCAGCCGCGAGGCGTCACGAAACAGACCCATGTTGGGCCGACACACCAGTTTAGGGTCCGGCGGTCGCCAAAGCCCAATCGCCGGGTCAGGCGAGCAGGCGCAGGGTGTCCTCGCGGGCCGGCGAGGTGGCCGGCTCGGTGCCCACGTGGGCACCGGCGACCGGGTTGAGCATGACCTCGTCGACACCGAACGACGACGCGAGCTCCTCCAGACGGGCGCGGGCGGCGTCCGGCGCGCCGATGACCCAGCGCTCGGCCATGGCGTCGACCAGCTGCTGCTCGTCGGCGCGCAGCTCGCGCTTCTCGGCCTCCTCGACCAGCTCCTGGGCGTGCAGCGGCCGGCCGCTGCGCAGGGCGAGCATGGTGAGCAGCTGTGGCAGCGCGCGCCGACGTGCCTCCTCGTCGGACTCGGCGACCGAGGCGTTGACGGTGAGGAACGTGCGCGGCGCCTCGAGCAGGTCGGAGGGCTGGAAGCGCGAGCGGTAGAGCTCGATCGCCTCGCGGGTGCCCTGGCCGGAGAAGTGGTGGGCGAAGACGTAGGGCAGGCCCTTCTCGGCCGCGAGGCGGGCCGAGTAGTCGCTGCTGCCGAGCAGCCACGGGGTCGGGACGCCGATCGCGCTCGGGGTGGCGTTGAGCGTGTGCGTGCGCCCCTGCACGCGGACGCCGACACCGGCGGTGTCCATCATCGCGAGCAGGTCGTCGACGTACTCGGGAAAGCGGGTGACGTTCTCGTCGCTGACGCCGCCGGCGCCGTGGCGCAGCGCCCACGCGGTGACCTGGTCGGTACCGGGCGCGCGGCCGATGCCGAGGTCGATGCGGTCGGGGTAGGTGGCCTCGAGGAGCGCGAACTGCTCGGCCACCACCAGCGGGGCGTGGTTGGGCAGCATCATGCCGCCGCTGCCGACCCGGATGCGCTCGGTGGCGCCGGCGATCATCGCGATCAGCACGGGCGGGTTGGTGGCCGCGACCGCCGGCATGTTGTGGTGCTCGGCGACCCAGTAGCGCTCGTAGCCGAGACCGTCGGCGACGCGGGCGACGTCGAGCGAGGCGCGGACGGCGTCGCCCGTGGTCTGGTCGGAGCGGACGGGCACGAGGTCGAGCACGGAGAGCGTGGTCATCACGACGAGAACGCCACCGTGAGCGACGACATTCCCGACCCTGCCCCCGGCTCCGGAGGCAGGACGGCCGCCCCCACCGGGCGGTGGGGGCGGCCGTCGGGGCGGGCTGTGTCAGCTCACGGGGTGGGGGCGACGTAGTCGCTCGAGTCGCCGGAGATGACGACGTAGAACGCCTTGCGGTTGCCCGTGTCGGCGTTGCCCGACGTCACGCTGCCGTCGCTCAGGCGCGGGCTGACGACGAAGCTGGTGGCGTTCTGGGCGTTGGTCGGCGCGCAGTTGGTGGGGATCGGGACGCCGGTGTTGCCGGGGAAGTTGCAGCGGCTCACGCTGATCTCGCCCGAGAACTCGGCGTTGGCGTCGGGGCCCGTGGCGCGACCGTTGGTGTTGGCGTTGCCGTCCTGGTCGATCGTGTTCTGCAGCACGACCGTCGCGACGATGGCGTTGTTCGACAGGTCCTCGTTGGCGTTCAGGTACACGTTGCCGGCCGCACGCATGGAGTTGTCGGGAGCCGGCGGGACCGCCGTGTTGGGCAGCGTCGGGTAGGCCGCGGCGACGGTGAACCCGCCGGACTGCGCCAGGATCGTGCCGTCGCGTCCGACGTAGGCCCAGCGGCCGGTGCCGTCCGCGCCGTCCGCGCCGTCCGCGCCGTCCGCGCCTGGAGCGCCGGGAGCACCGGGAGCACCGGGAGCACCCGCCGGTCCCTGCGGGCCCCGCGGACCCTTCTTGTTGACGAGGTCGCGCAGGTTCTCCGCGAGGTCGACCTGCCGGATCGCGCCGTCCTTGATCTTGGGGGAGGTCACAGCGCCGTTGCGGAGGTCGCCGGTACCGATGGTGGCGGCGGCGTAGGAGGTGCCGCCCAGGGCCACGACGAGGGCGAGGGTGGAGACGATCATCGGACCGCTGGGTCGCTTGCCGGTCAGACGGGTGGGCATTCGGAGCATGGAGGTAGACCCTTCATCGATGTGACGCGGCCCACGTCCGGGTCGCGTGATCCCTTATCCGGTGCCACGTCGGCCGCGGATTGCCCGGGTGTACGGATGTCTGGACCAGGTCGTTGAAGGGACGCGGAAGAAAAACGTCGAGGCCCGACGCCGGGGGCGTCGGGCCTGTCGGTGGCAGGTGCTGGATTCGAACCAGCGTAGGCTGTGCCGGCTGATTTACAGTCAGCTCCCTTTGGCCGCTCGGGCAACCTGCCGGGTGCGTGCCGCCCGTGTGACACGGTCGGCGACGAGGGACGACAATAGCGCAGCACTCCCCCGACCCGGGAATCGAAAGGACCACACAACCCCATGGCCGACTCGTCGTTCGACATCGTCAGCAAGCTCGACCGCCAGGAGGTCGACAACGCGCTGGGCCAGACGGCCCGCGAGGTCGCCACCCGCTTCGACTTCAAGGGCACGGGCGCCACGATCGCGTGGCAGGGCGAGCAGGCGATCGAGATCACCGCCTCCGCCGACGACCGCGCCACCGCCGTGCTCGACGTCTTCAAGGACAAGCTGATCAAGCGCCAGCAGAGCCTGAAGATCCTCGACGCCTCCGAGCCACGCCCCTCGGGTCAGCAGTCCAAGATCGGCATCGTGCTCAAGGAGGGCATCACCTCCGAGGACGCCAAGAAGATCTCCAAGCTCATCCGCGACGAGGGCCCGAAGGGCGTCAAGGCGCAGATCCAGGGCGACGAGCTGCGGGTGTCGTCGAAGAAGCGCGACGACCTCCAGGCCGTCCAGGCCCTCGTGAAGGCCCAGGACTACGACTTCGCCGTCCAGTTCACCAACTACCGGTAGACGGGCGACGATCGTCGGCCCGACACGTCAGCGGCGTCCCAGGCGCAGCGGCCCGTCGGTGACGACGCCGGCGATCGGCACCGCGTCGCCGCCGTCGGGCCGGGTCAGGTAGGCCGTGGTGCCGGCGGTGACGACGAGCCCGCCGTCGCTGCTCCAGCTCGGGTAGGTGCTGTTGCGGGCGGCGATGCGCTGGTCGCTGCCGTCGGCACCGATCGTGTAGACCGTGCCGCGGAAGTCGCTGAAGGCGATCAGGTCGCCGTCCGGCGACCACGCCGGGAACGACGGGATCTTGTCGCCGCGCAGCGCGGTCGGCAGCTTGCGCAGGCCGGACCCGTCGACGCCGACCACCCACAGCGACTGGTCCGACGAGCGCCGGAACACGAGGCGCTGTCCGTCGGGCGAGAAGTCCAGCTCGAAGGCGTCGTCGCCGAACGCCTCGCGGCGGCCGCTCCCGTCGGGCGCCACGACGTAGATGCCGCCGGTGTTGTTGGTGTAGGCCACGAGCCGGCCGTCGGGGGCAATGGCAGCGTCGCGCGCCGAGCCGACCGTGATGTCGGTGATGACGCGTCGGTTGCCGCCCTGCGGGCTGACGACGACGACCTGCGAGCCGCGCTCGACCGAGGTCGTGTCGACGTAGACGATCAGGCGCCCGTCGGCGGTGACGTCGGGCGAGTCGCCGACGCCGACGACGCGCTCGTCGCCGGCCGGCGAGAGCGAGACGATGTCGGCGACGTTGAGCGACCCACCGGGCTGGACCCGCTTGAACACCTTCTGGTCACCGGCCACCGACGGCGTCGTGCCGTCGCCGACGAAGAGGGTGACAGTGTCCCCCGGGGCCAGCTCGGTGCCGGGCGACGGCTGGACGGCGAGCACCTTGCCGGCGTCGGCCGGCACGCTCGCCCGCGGCTCGGTGACCACGACCAGGTCGTCGGCCTCGAGGCGCGACGTCGCGACCGCGACCTGCGTGCCGTGGACGTCGTGCACGACCACCGGCGCCACGACGTCATCGGTCGTGTCGTCGATCGGCCCCTCGCCGGTGGGCCCGTCGGCGGTGGTCGCGGGGGTCCCGCCCGCCACGGCCGTGGGCTCGTCGCGCCAGCCGAGCGGGTCGACGACGACGGCCGAGGCCGTGGCGACCACCAGAACGGCCGCCGGCGGCGCGGCGTGCGGGGCGATGGTCACGTCCTGACCGGTCTGGCCGCCCGCGCCGACGTCCGGCAGCACGGTGGGCGCTCCGAACGGGGGCGCCGACGGCGGCGCGGGTGGGCGCGGCCCGAGCGGCGCGGCCGTGGGGGTCGGGACCGCCGGGCCCGGCCCCCACGGCGCGCTCACCCCCGCCGGGGTGGCGTGCTCGATCACCTCGGCGGCCGCGCGGCGGGCGTGGCCCTCGGCGGCCGCGAGCCGACGGACGCGGTCGAACAGCTCGCGCGAGGTCGGTCGGTCGGCGGGCTCCTTGGCCATGGCGGCGACGACGACGGCCCGCAGGTCGACGTCGAGGGTGTCGAGCCGGGGCGGCTCGTGCAGGATCCGGTGCATCACCGCCGGGATGCTGGCCGCCGTCCCGAACGGCGGCTCGCCGCTCGCGGCGTAGGCGACGACGCCGCCCCAGGCGAACACGTCGGCGGCGGCCGTGGCCCGGTCGCCGTTGATCTGCTCGGGGGCCATGTAGGCCGGGGTGCCGATCACCTGGCCGGTGAGCGTGTGCGCGGTGGCGTCGGCGGCGCTGGCCACGCCGAAGTCGATGACGCGGGGGCCGGCGTCGGAGAGCAGCACGTTGGCCGGCTTGAGGTCGCGGTGGACGACGCCGGCCTCGTGGATGGCGGTGAGCGCGGCGGCCGCGCCGACCGCGAGGGCCATGAGCCGCTCGTCGTCGAACGGCCCCGAGCGGACGACGTCGTCGAGCAGGCTCGGTCCGTCGACGTACTCGGTGACCAGGTAGGGCACGTCGCCGTCGAGTTCGGCGTCGAGCACGGCCGCGGTGCAGAACCGCGGCACCTGGCGCGCGGCGGCGACCTCGCGGCGGAACCGGACCAGGAACTCGGCGTTGGACGCGAAGGCCCGGTGGATCGCCTTGACCGCGACGTGGCGCCCGACGGGGTCGACGGCGAGGTAGACGACGCCCATGCCGCCCTCGCCGACGCGGCCGAGCAGCCGGTAGGGCCCGAGCGCCTCGGGGTCGACCGGTCCGAGCGGCAGGACCTCGCGGGACATCTCGCGGGACATCGGGGTGACCTCCGGGCGTCAGGGGGACGGCGACCGCTGGGGCGCCTACTCTGCCCTACGACGCGCGCCGGCCCCGTGCGGATCCCCGTGCGGATCCCGGGTCGCGACGGGCCCGACCACCGCGTGGCCGGGCCCGTCGCG
>NZ_JBDUUE010000002.1:0-231250 GCF_039939255.1 Nocardioides secundeburneus | reverse complement strand
CCCCCCCCCCCCGACCCTGGTGGTCAGACCGCGGCGACGACCCCGGCGCGCACGGTCGTGGCGCCGGTCGCCGGCGCCAGCCACACGCGGCGGCCCTCGGCGAGGTCGAGCGCGCGCGCGTGGGTGCGGGTCAGGACGACGAGCACCTCACCGCCGCCGTCGGCCTCGACGGTGACCCGCACCTCGAAGCCGACCCGGAGCAGTCGGGTGACGCGGCCGGGGATGCCGCCGAGGCCCGGCTCGACCGAGATCTCGACGTCGTGGGGCCGCAGGGCGGACCCGTCGAGTTCGGTGACCTCGCCGAGGAAGCCCATGACGAACGGGTTGGCGGGGGTGTCGTACAGCTCGTCGGGACTGCCGATCTGCTCGACCCGGCCCTCGTTGATGACCACGATCTCGTCGGAGACCTCCATGGCCTCCTCCTGGTCGTGGGTCACGAAGACCGTCGTCACGTGCACCTCGTCGTGCAGACGGCGCAGCCAGTCGCGCAGCTCCTTGCGGACCTTGGCGTCGAGGGCTCCGAACGGCTCGTCGAGCAGCAGCACCGTCGGCTCGACGGCAAGGGCCCGCGCGAGGGCCAGACGCTGACGCTGACCACCCGAGAGCTGCGACGGCATGCGCTCGGAGAACTGCGACAGGTGCACGAGCTGGAGCAGCTCGTCGACCTTCTCGCGGATCTCGGCCTTGGGCCGCTTGCGGATCTCGAGCCCGAAGGCGACGTTCTTGGCCACGGTCATGTGCTTGAACACCGCGTAGTGCTGGAAGACGAAGCCGACGTTGCGCTTCTGCGGCGGCAGCGTGGTGGCGTCGGTGCCCTCGATGACGACCGAGCCGGAGTCGGCGGTCTCGAGTCCGGCGATGATGCGCAGCAGGGTCGACTTGCCGCCACCGCTCGGACCGAGCAGCGCGGTGAGCTGGCCGGTCGGGATGCTGACGTTGATGTCGTCGAGGGCGACGAAGTCGCCGTAGGTCTTGTTGACACCTCGGACGTCGATGCTCATGAGTGATCCTCCTTGCGGATCAGGGAGACGACCACGAGCGCCAGCACGCTGGCCATGACCAGCACGAAGGCAGCGGCGTAGGCGACGGACTCGTCGAAGTTGTTGTAGCGGTTCTGGATGAGGAGGGTGGCGGTCTCGCCCTGGAACTCGGCGCCCCGGCTGACGATCTTCACGGCACCGAACTCGCCGAGGGACCGGGCCATGCTGAGCACGACGCCGTACACGACGGCCCACTTGATGCTCGGCAGCGTGATGCGACGGAAGGTCTGCCAGCCGCCGGCGCCCAGGCTGTGGGCGGCCATCTCGGAGTCGGTGCCGATCTCCTGCAACGTCGGCACGACCTCGCGGATCACCAGCGGGAGGCTGACGAAGGCGGTGGCCATGATGAGGCCGGGCGTGCTGGCGATGATGAAGATGCCGGCGCCCTCGAGCCGCTCGCCGAACCACCCCGAGCCGGAGGAGTAGGCGAGCACGAGCGCGAGGCCGACGACGACCGGGCTGACCGACATCGGCAGGTCGACGAGCACCGAGAGCACGCGGCGTCCGGGGAACCGGTAGCGCACCAGCAGCAGCGAGATGCCGACGCCGAAGACGGTGTTGATGATCACCGCCCACAGCGCGACGGTGCCGGTGAGGCTGAAGGCGTACTGGACGGCGGGGTCCTGCAGCCGCTCCCAAAAGGCGCCGAAGCCGCCCTCGGCACCCTGCTCGACGGGGGCGAAGGTGCGCTTGACGACCTCGCTGACCGGCCAGGCGATGAGGAAGAAGAGGTAGAGGATCACGAAGACCCGCATGCCGATCATGACCGGGCCCTTCTGGCGCCGGATGTGGCGGGTGTCAGGCACGACGGGCCGCCCTTCGCGAGATGAGGTCGAGGGCCACGATCACCACGACCGCGACGAGGAGCAGCAGGACGGCGACCGCGGCCGCGCCCGCCTGGTTGTCGCCCTCGAGGAACTTGAGGATCTTCAACGAGGCGACCTCGGTCTTGAACGGCGTGTTGCCCGAGATGAGCACGAGCGAGCCGAACTCGCTGATCGCGCGGGCGAAGCCGAGCGACGAGCCGGCCGCGATGGCCGGGACGAGGCTGGGCAGGATGACGCGGCGGAACGTCGTCGCGCGGGAGGCACCGAGCGAGGCCGCGGCCTCCTCGACGTCGCCCTCGAGCTCGAGCAGCACCGGCTGCACCGTGCGCACCACGAACGGCAGCGTCACGAACAGCAGCGCCATGAAGATGCCGGTGCGGGTGTTGACGATGTTGATCCCGACCGGGCTCTGCGGGCCGTAGAGGCTGAGCAGCACCAGGCCGGCGACGATCGTCGGCAGCGCGAACGGGATGTCGATGACGACGTCGATGATGCGCTTGCCCCAGAACTGGTCGCGGACCAGCACCCAGGCGATGACCGTACCGACGACGGCGTTGATGACGGTGACGCCGGCGGCCTCGAGCACGGTGAGGCGCAGGGCGGCGAAGGTCTGGGCGTCGGTGAGGGTGTTCCAGAAGGAGCCCAGGCCCCCCTCGACGCTGGCGACGGTGACGGCCGCCAAGGGCAGCATCACCAAGATGGTGAACCAGAGCAGGCAGATGCCCAGTCCGATCCCTGAAGTCGGGGTCAGGGCGAAAAGACCACCACCGCCGCCCTGGGACCTGCGCTTGGCAGGCCCGGGGGCGACGGGGGGCTTCGCCGCGGCTGCGGCCTGGGTCATGTCAGGAGCCGGTGGCCTGCGCGTAGAGGCGGTCGAAGCGCAGCTGCTCGCCGTCCTTGCCGAACCACTCGGCCGAGACCTCGCCCCAGCCACCGAGCTCGGTGATGGTGCTCAGCTTGCCGGTCGGGGCGGGGAACGGGTCGTCGGGCGTCTCGGTGCCCTCGACCTCGATGCCGGAGATGTCGAGGTCGTTGATGGGGCGGAAGCCCTTCTTGACGAACTCGGTCTGGCCGGCGTCGCTGAGGACGTACTCGAGGAACTTCTCGCTGGCCTCCTGGGGCTCGGCGTTCTTGAGCACGGCGCCGGGGTTCTCGATGAGGAAGGTGTTCGGCGGGACGACGTAGTCGAGGGTCTCGCCGTTCTGGCGGGCCAGGATGGCCTCGTTCTCGTAGGTGATCAGCACGTTGCCGACCCCCTTCTTGAACGCCTCGGTGGCCTCACGACCGCTGGCGGCCCAGGAGGTGACCTTGCGGAAGATCTGCAGGAGGAACTGGTCGGCCTGCTCCTCGCTCAGCCCGCGCTCGATGGCGTCGCTGTAGAGCGCCATGATGTTCCAGCGGGCCGCGCCCGAGCTGGCGGGGTCGGCGGTGATGATCTGCACCTCGGGCTTGAGGAGGTCCTCCCAGGTCTTGATGCCCAGGGGGTTGCCCTCCTCGACGGCGATCACGGCGACCGAGCTCGACACGATGCCCTTGTTGGGGCCCTGGTCCCAGTCCTCGTCGATCAGCCCGCCGTCGACGAGGCGCGTCACGTCGGAGGCCAGGGAGAAGTGGACGTAGTCGGTGTCCTTGCCGTCCGTGTCCAGCACCTTGCGGCTCTGCTCACCCGAGGCTCCGTACGACCCGGAGAACTCGATGTCCTCGCCGTCGGCGGTCTTCTGGAACTGTGCCTCGATGGCGTCGTTGGCCGCCTCGGGCACAGCGAAGCCGACGATGTTGATCGTCTCCTCGTTGCTGCCGCCCTGGGAGGAGGTGCACGCGCTCAAGGCCAGCACCCCGGCAGTCACGACTGCGGCAACCTTGAAGCTCTTCTTCATGTCCGTCCTGCTCTCTCGATCCGCGACCCCCGGGGAGTCGCTGGTCAGTTAACTCGATGAGAGTAATCGACTTATGAAAGACAAGCGAGTCAGGCACGCCGCTTGAGACAGGTGGTCTGGACCGATTCGCGTGCCCCAGGGCCGCCGCGGGCGCATCCGGCGGCCGTGGCGTGGCGAGGGTCACGTCCCGGCGGGCAGGACGGCGCCGTGCGCGGCGGCGCGCCGACTATCGTGGACGGCGGAGTGCACGCCGTCGGGACGCGGCTCAAGATCGTGTCCTGCCTGTGCGGCGTCGTCGCGAGCAGAAGGTGGGACACGTGGCCAAGCAGGTCAAGCAGCTCGATCGGGTGATCATCCGGTTCGCGGGCGACTCGGGCGACGGCATGCAGCTGACCGGAGACCGGTTCACCTCCGAGTCGGCGGTCTTCGGCAACGACCTGATGACGCTGCCGAACTTCCCGGCCGAGATCCGCGCCCCTCAGGGCACGATCCCCGGCGTCTCGTCGTTCCAGGTGCACTTCGCCGACCACGACATCCTCACCGCGGGCGACGCACCCGACGTGCTGGTCGCGATGAACCCCGCCGCGCTCAAGGCCAACGTCGGCGACCTGCCGGCCGGGGCGACGATCATCGTCGACACCCACGACTTCACCAAGCGCAACCTCGACAAGGCCGGCTACGACGTCAACCCGCTCGACCTGCTGGGCGACGCCAACGACGCGCTCGGCTCGTTCAGCGTGCACCCGGTCGACCTCACCGGCATGACCGTCGAGGCCGTCAAGGAGTTCGGCCTGTCGCGCAAGGACGCCGCGCGGGCCAAGAACATGTTCGCGCTCGGCCTGCTGTCGTGGATGTACGGCCGCCCCACCGAGGGCACCGAGTCGTTCCTCTCGCGCCGCTTCGCGAAGGTCCCCGACATCCGCGACGCCAACCTGACCGCGTTCAAGACCGGCTGGAACTTCGGCGAGACCACCGAGACCTTCGTCGTCCAGTACGAGATCAAGCCGGCGAAGATGCCGCCCGGCACCTACCGCAACATCACCGGCAACCTCGCGCTGGCCTACGGCCTCATCGCCGGCGGCGTGCGGTCGGGGCTGCCGGTGTTCCTCGGCTCCTACCCGATCACGCCGGCCTCCGACATCCTCCACGAGCTGAGCAAGCACAAGGCGTTCGGCGTCACCACGCTGCAGGCCGAGGACGAGATCGCCGGGGTCGGCGCCGCGATCGGCGCCTCCTTCGGTGGCTCGCTCGGCGTGACGACGACGTCCGGGCCCGGCATCGCGCTGAAGGGCGAGGCCATCGGCCTGGCCGTCATGACCGAGCTGCCGCTCGTCGTGGTCAACGTGCAGCGCGGCGGCCCCTCGACCGGCCTGCCGACCAAGACCGAGCAGTCCGACCTGCTCCAGGCCATGTTCGGCCGCAACGGCGAGGCCCCCGTGCCGATCGTCGCGCCCCAGTCGCCCGGCGACTGCTTCTCCGCCGCCGTCGAGGCGGCCCGCATCGCGGTCACCTACCGCACCCCGGTGATGCTGCTCTCCGACGGCTACCTGGCCAACGGCTCCGAGCCCTGGCGCATCCCCGAGCTCGACGACCTCCCGCTCATCGACCCCGCGTTCGCCGTCCCGGCCGACGACGGCGCCGAGTTCCGCCCCTACGACCGCGACCCGTCCACCCTGGCGCGGGCCTGGGCGCCGCCCGGCGTCGCCGGGCTCGAGCACCGCATCGGCGGTCTCGAGAAGGCCGACGGCACGGGCAACATCTCCTACGACCCCGCCAACCACGACCTCATGGTCCGCACCCGCCAGGCCAAGGTCGACCGCATCGCCGAGTCGCTGCCGCCGCTGGAGGTCGACGACCCGAGCGGTCACGCGAAGGTGCTCGTGCTCGGCTGGGGCTCCACCTACGGCCCGATCGGCGCTGGCTGCCGCCGGGTGCGCAAGGCCGGCTACGACGTCGCGCAGGTGCACCTGCGCCACCTCAACCCGTTCCCGAAGGACCTCGGTGACATCCTCAGGCGCTACGACAAGGTCCTGGTGCCCGAGATGAACCTGGGGCAGCTCTCGATGCTGGTCCGGGCCCGCTACCTCGTCGACGCCCAGGGCTACAACCAGGTCCGCGGCCTGCCGCTCAAGGCCGCCGACCTCGCCGAGGCCATCGGCCACCTGGTCGCCGAGGCCGAGGGCATCGACGTCGACCTGTCCGCCGCGACTACCGAGGAGGTCTGAGCACGATGACCGCAACCGACCTGCCCATGCCCGACCTGCGCACCGGCACCGAGCTGGTGCCGTCGATCGCCGAGGGCGAGACCCAGACCGGCAAGGACTTCTCCTCCGACCAGGAGGTGCGCTGGTGCCCCGGCTGCGGCGACTACGCCGTCCTCAAGGCCGTCCAGGGCTTCCTGCCCGACCTCGGCCTGCGCCGCGAGAACATCGTCTTCGTCTCCGGCATCGGCTGCTCCAGCCGCTTCCCCTACTACCTCGACACCTACGGCATGCACTCCATCCACGGACGTGCCCCCTCCATCGCCACCGGCCTGGCCACCGCCCGAGAAGACCTCTCGGTCTGGGTCGTCACCGGCGACGGCGACGCCCTCTCCATCGGCGGCAACCACCTCATCCACGCCCTGCGCCGCAACGTCAACATGACGATCCTGCTCTTCAACAACCGCATCTACGGCCTCACCAAGGGCCAGTACTCCCCCACCTCCGAACCCGGTAAGATCACCAAGTCCACGCCCATGGGCTCGCTCGACCACCCGTTCAACCCCGTCTCGCTCGCCCTGGGCGCCGAAGCGACGTTCGTGGCGCGGACCATCGACTCCGACCGCTTGCACCTCACCTCGGTGCTCTCGGCGGCCGCCGCCCACCGCGGCACCTCCCTGGTCGAGATCTACCAGAACTGCCCGATCTTCAACGACGGCGCCTTCGACGCCATCAAGGACCGCGACACCAAGGACGACGCGATCATCCCGCTCGTGCACGGCGAGCCGATCGTGTTCGGCACCGGCGGCGGCAAGGGCCTGGTGCGCGAGCGCGAGACCGGCGCCATCAAGGTCGTCGAGGTCGGCACCGACGCCGGCCAGGTCGCCGTCGGCGACCTGCTCGTGCACGACGCGCACGACCCCGACCCCTCGACGGCGTTCGCGATCTCGCGCCTCACCGCGGCCGACTACCTGCACCAGGCCCCGATCGGCATCTTCCGCCAGGTCACCCGGCCGACCTACGACGACCAGGCCCGCGCCCAGATCACCTCGGCCACCCAGGCCGCGCCAGGCGCCGTCGACGAGCGACTCACCTCGCTCATCCACGGCGGCGACACCTGGACCGTGGCCTGAGCCCCTCCGGACGCACGACGAGGGCCCGACGCGATCGCGTCGGGCCCTCGCTCGGTCGTGGGGGTGCTACTTCTTGCGCGGCTTGACGTAGGGCAGCTTGCACTCCTGCGAGGGCCGCTTCGTGCACGTCATCCAGACCTCGCTGAAGCTGGCCTTCACCTTGGCCCGCCACACCCAGGCCCGCAGCTTCGGGGCGGCCTCGATGACGGCCTGGTAGCCGCCCTTCTTGAGGAAGACCTTCTTGTAGAACTTGAAGTTGCAAGTCGACGTGGCCTTGTTGCACTTCGTGGCGCGCTGGATGTAGACGGGGCCCTTGGCCGGAACGACCTTGCCGACCATCACGAGACGCTTCGGGCCCTTCTTGCGCACGCGCTTCTCGACCACGCGCGCCCCGACGACGACCGGCGCCGGATCGGCCTGGGCGGGCGCGACCTGCAGCAGGTCGCCACGAGCCACCTCGCGCGCCGTCGCACCGGACGGCGTCAGGGCCAGCATGGCCGCGAGGGCGAGGGCGAGCACGGCGACGACGATGCGGGGCGAGCGCATGTGCAGCTCCAGGGGGAGGGAGGCGGGCGGGTGGTCACAGACTAGTGTCCTGACGTGACGGAGGGACGACGCGGGCTGGCCCTCGGGGTGGCTGCCTACGGCCTGTGGGGGCTGTTCCCGCTCTACTGGCCGCTGCTCGAGCCGGGCGGCGCCGTCGAGATCCTGGCGCACCGGATCGTCTGGTCGGTGCTCACGCTCGCCGTGCTGGTCGTGCTCCTGCGTCGCGGCTCGCACCTACGGGCCCTGGTCGCCGACCGCCGGGTGCGGCTGCTGCTCGTCGTCGCCGCGGTCACGATCACCAGCAACTGGGCGACCTACATCTACGGCGTCAACAACGGCCGGGTCCTCGAGGCGTCCCTGGGCTACTTCATCAACCCGCTCGTGACCGTGCTCATGGGCGTGCTCGTGCTCGGCGAGCGGCTGCGGCGGTGGCAGTGGGTCGCTCTCGGCGTGGGCCTCGTCGCGGTGTGCGTGCTGGCCGTCGACTACGGGCGTCCGCCCTGGATCGCGATCATCCTGGCGTTCTCGTTCGGCACCTACGGGCTGGCCAAGAAGAAGGCCGACGTCGGCGCGGTCGAGAGCCTGACCTTCGAGACCGCCGTGCTGGCGCCGTTCGCGCTGGTCTACCTGGTGGCGCTCGAGGCGGGTGGCGACGGCCACTTCGTCTCCGACGGCCCCGGGCACGCGCTGCTGCTGATGAGCGCCGGCGTCATCACCGCCGTCCCGCTGATCCTGTTCGGCGCCGCGGCCACCCGGGTCTCCATGGTCTCGCTCGGGCTGTTGCAGTACCTCGCGCCGACCATCCAGTTCGCTCTCGGCCTGCTGGTCCTCGACGAGACGATGACGCCGGGCCGCTGGGCCGGTTTCGCGCTGGTGTGGGCCGCACTGGTCGTCTTCACCATCGAGGCGGTGCGGCACCGCCGCCGCCAGCTGGCGCTCGCCGCGGCGGCCACCGCGGCCGCCTGACGACGCCGACCAGGCCTGCCCGGGGTGGCTAGACGCTGACGCCGTAGTCCTTCGCGATGCCGTACAGCCCGGAGGCGTAGCCCTGGCCGACGGCGCGGAACTTCCACTCGCCGTCGCGGCGGTAGACCTCGCCGAAGATCATCGCGGTCTCGCCGTGGGCGTCCTCGGAGAGGTCGTAGCGGGCGATCTCGGCGCCGTCGGCCTTGTTGACGAGACGGATGAAGGCGTTGGAGACCTGGTCGAAGCTCTGACGGCGCTTGTCGGCGTCGTAGATCGAGACCGGGAACACGATGCGCTCGACCTGCGGCGACAGGTGCGCGAGGTCGACCTCGATGACCTCGTCGTCGCCGTCGCCCTCGCCGGTGAGGTTGTCGCCGGTGTGGTGCACGGTGCCGTCGGGCGAGGTGAGGTTGTTGAAGAACACGAAGTACTGGTCGCTGAGGACCTTGCCGTTCTCGCCGCAGACGATGGCCGAGGCGTCGAGGTCGAAGTCGGTGCCGGTGGTGGTGCGGACGTCCCAGCCGAGACCGACGGTGATCGCCGTCAACGACGCGACCTGCTTGGTGAGCGAGATGTTGCCGCCCTTCTGCAGGCTGACGACGCCGCGGGCCGCGGGGGCGCCGGCGGCCGGCGGCGGCGGGACGGCGGCCGGCGAGGCCTGCCGCACGACCGGGACGACGTCGGCCCCGTTCAGGACGTCGACGACCGGCGAGCCGGCGAAGTCGCCGCGTACCTGGCCGTCGACGATCGGTGCCCACCGCGCCTGGGCCGGGTTGGCGCCGCTCTCGCCGCGGCCCATCGCGGCCATCATCGCCTGCGCCTCGCGCGACTGGGCGGCACCGACGCGGGCGACGCCGGCGGAGTCGGCGCCGTGCACCGTGAGCGCGACGCCGCCCGGCCCCTGCAGCGCGGTGAGGCGCAGGCTGCCGTCGGCGGTCGTGGCGTAGCCCTGCGGGTCGGGGCGGACGTCGCCCGGCGCGACCTCGAGCAGGCCGAGCACGTAGGCGACGAGCGTCTCGACGCCCACCGCGGTGGAGAACCAGGTGACGGTCTCGGTCGAGGTGACGTGGGCGTGGTAGACGGCGCGCGGGTGGTCGGCGGGGAGGCCGGGGTCGGTGAGACCGGTCATGTCCTGGACCTTATCCGTGCGGGCCGAGCCGCAACCGTCGTCACCCGGTCACCCGCCGTGACCGGTCCGATATCGGCTCGGAGACTGTCGGTGTCCGCTGCCAGACTGCCGGGACCATGACCAGCACACCCACCGCACCGCCGCGGCCGGGGCTCTCGGCGTTCTGGCACGACCTGCCGCGCGAGGGCCGGCTGCTGCTGTCGATCGTCGCCATCGAGTTCGTCGGCACCGGTCTGGTGCTCCCCTTCCACGTCGTCTACCTCACCGAGGTCCGCGGGTTCGCGCTCAGCGACGTCGGGCTGATGCTGGCTCTCCCCCCGCTCGCGGGGTTCGTGATGACCGGGCCGGCCGGGGCCGCGATCGACCGGCTCGGCGCGCGGGTGGTGCTCGTGGTCACGCTGCTGCTGATGGTCTCGGGCAACACGGCGCTGGCGTTCGCCGACTCGATCCCGGTCGCGCTGGTGGGCCTCGGTCTCACCGGCGTCGCGTTCGGCATCTCGTGGCCGGCGACCCAGAGCCTCGTCGCCGCCGTGGTGCCCCGCGAGATCCGGCAGCGCTACTTCGGGGTCAACTTCGCCCTGCTCAACCTGGGCATCGGCGTCGGCGGCATCGTCGGCGGTCTGGTCGTCGACGTCGAGCACGTGAGGTCGTTCCAGGCCATCTACCTCGGCGACGCCGTCAGCTACCTGCCCGCGCTCGCGCTCCTGCTCGGGCCGCTGCGCCACGTCGCCGGGCGCCCGGTCGCCCACCCCGACGCCGACGTCGAGGTGGTGGGCTACCTCCAGGTGCTGCGCCGTCCCGCGGTGCGGCCGTTGCTGCTGCTCAGCTTCGTCGGCGCCTTCGTGGGCTACTCCCAGCTCAACACCGGCATGCCGGCCTTCGCCCGTGCCGTCGGTGAGGTCTCGACCCGCGGGCTGGGCTTCGCGTTCGCGGCCAACACGGCGGTCATCGTCGTCCTGCAGCTGGTGGTGCTGCGCCACATCGACGGGTTGCGGCGCACCCGCGTCATCGCCGCCATGGGCGGGGTCTGGGCCCTCGCGTGGCTGGTGCTCGGCTCGGCGGGCCTGGTGCCGGGCACGGTGGGCGCCACGCTGCTGGTCGCGGCCTTCGCCTCGGTCTTCGCCTTCGGCGAGACCCTGCTGCAGCCCACGATCCCGGCGCTGGTCAACGACCTCGCCCCCGACCACCTCCGCGGGCGCTACAACGCGCTGAGCTCGGCGTCGTTCAACCTGCCCTCGATCGTCGCGCCGCCGTTCGCCGGCTTCCTCATCGACCATGGCCTGTCCGAGGCCTACATCGGCATCCTCGTGGTCGGCTCCGTGCTCACCGCCTGGCTCTCGGTCGCCGTCGTCGAGCCCCGACTACCTCCAGGGGTGAACGGCACCGCGTCATCATGAACAGGTGCCTCCCGAGCCGAAGACCTGTGCCTCGTGCGGGCGCCGCATCGAGTGGCGCAAGAAGTGGGAGCGCTCCTGGGACGACGTCCGCTACTGCTCCGACGCCTGTCGCCGTCGCAAGGTGACCGACGTCGACCGCGCCCTCGAGGCCTCGATCCTCGACCTGCTCGACGACCGCGCGGCCGGCAAGACCATCTGCCCGTCGGAGGCGGCCCGAGCCGTGGCCGCCTCGCGCGGTCTCGAGGGCGACGACGCCTGGCGCGAGCTGATGGAGCCGGCCCGCCGCGCCGCGCGCCGGCTCGTGGCCGCGGGCGACGTCGAGATCACCCAGGGCGGCTCGGTCGTCGACCCGTCCACCGCGAAGGGCGCCATCCGGGTCCGCCGGACGCGCTGACCCGCCGTCCACCGACGACGGGCCAGCGCGACCTGGTACGACTAGCGGCGCGCCCACCGCCACACGAGCAGCAGGACGACGAGCGCCCCGAGCCCCTGCTTCCAGTACGACCGGGCCAGCACCGGCAGGACGGCGGCACCGAGGTCGAGGGAGTCGTCCTGCGGGGCCGCGGCCGGTCGCGGGTACGACTCGGCCCGCTTGGGCGCCGTCGCCGCCGCGGCCGCGTCGGCCAACGGGGTCGGCTCCTGCGGCGCCCGGCTGGGCGCGTCGGCCTCGCCGTCGTTGCCGGCGTCGGTGCCGACCGGCTGCTCCGTCTCCGGCTCGGCCGGCGTCGTCGCGAGGGCCGACGGGGCCGAGAGCCGCTGCTCGAGACAGGCGACGAACTGGCCGAGCAGCTTGTCGGAGACGTCCTGCATGACGCCGCGGCCGAACTGGGCGGGCTTGCCGGTGATGGCGAGGTCGGTGAGCACCTCGACGTCGGTGCCGCCGTCGGAGGCGCCGGTGCCGGGCGTCATCGACAGCGACACCTTGGCGCCGGCGGTGCCGTTGCCGCGCTTGTCCTTGCCCTTGGCGTCGACCTTGAAGGTGTGGGCGGCGTCGTCCTTGTCGACGAACGTGCCCGTGCCGTTGTAGACCAGCGCGATCGGGCCGAGCTTGACCTTGACCGAGCCCGCGAAGGTGTCGCCGTCGGCGGAGGTGACCTGGGCCCCCGGGAAGCACTCCGCGAGGCCGGCGATGTCCTGGAAGTGCGCCCAGGTCTCCTCGACCGGGGTCGGGACCGAGAAGCGGTGGGTGAGGTCCATCAGCCGCCCGCCGCTGCCGTAACCGCACGGCGGGTGAGCACCTTCGCCAGGTGCGTGCGGTAGGACGCCGCGCCGTTGAGGTCGGACGGCGGGTTCGTGCCCTCGGCGGCGAGCTCGGCGGCCGCGGCGAGGTCCTGGCCCGACCGCAGCGCGTCCTCGGCGGCGGCGGCCCGCATGGGCGTGGAGCCCATGTTGGTCAGGCCGATCGCGACGTCGTCGAGCGAGCCGAGCGAGCCCTTGACCGTGGCGGCCACCGCGACGATGGGCCACTGGTGCGCGACCCGCACGAACTTCTCGTAGTGCGCGCCCCAACCGGTGTGCTTGGGCACGCGCACCTCGGTGAGGATCTCGTCGTCGCCGATCGCGGTCTCGAAGAGGTCGACGAAGAACTCCGTGGCCGGCACCGTGCGGGTGCCGCCCGGCCCGGCGATGACGAACTCCGCCCCGAGCGCGAGCGCCGGCGCGCCGAGGTCGCCGGCCGGGTCGGCGTGGGCGAGCGCCCCGCCGAACGTGCCCCGGTGGCGGATCTGGGCGTCGGCGAGGTGCTCGACCGCCTTGCTGATCAGCAGCGCGTGCTCGGCGACGAGCGGGTCGGAGCCGACCACCGCGTGCTGGGTCATGGCTCCGATGACGATCGCGTCGCCGTCGTCGCGGACGCCGCGCAGCGAGTCGATGCGGCCGAGGTCGATGACGACCTCGGGGGCGTTGAGCCGCATGCGCAGCACGGGCAGCAGGCTCTGGCCACCGGCCAGGATCTTGGCGTCGTCGCCGTGCGTGGCGAGGGCGGACAGGGCGTCCTCGACCGAGGTGGGGGCGACGTAGTCGAACGCGGCGGGGATCATGACTCCGCTCCTTCCTGGCCCTCGAAGTGGGGCATGGCCGAGTCCTCCGTCTCGCGGCCGGACCCGGCCGAGTTGATCGCCGTCCACACGCGCTCGGGCGTGCAGGGCATCTGGATGTCGTTGACGCCGAGGTGGCGCACGGCGTCGACGACGGCGTTGACGACGGCCGGGGTCGAGGCGATGGTGCCGGCCTCGCCGACGCCCTTGGTGCCGAGCGAGTTGGTGAGCGCCGGCGTGGTGGTGTGCTCGACCTCGAAGCTGATCGTGTCGGCCGCGGTCGGCAGCAGGTAGTCGACGAACGAGCCGGAGACGAGCGTGCCCTGCTCGTCGTAGACCGCCTCCTCCCACAGCGCCTGCGCGATGCCCTGCACGAGGCCGCCGTGCACCTGACCGCTCACGATGAGCGGGTTGATGATGTTGCCGATGTCGTCGACGCAGGTGTACTTGCGCATCCGCACGGCACCGGTCTCGGTGTCGACCTCCATCGCGCACAGGTGGGTGCCGTGAGGGTAGTTGAAGTTCACCGGGTCGAACGTGGCGTCGGCGTCGATCGACGGCTCGACGCCGTCGGGCAGGTTGTGCGCGGCGAACGTCGCGGTCGCGACCTCCCCGAGAGCGATCTTGGCGTCGGTGCCGACGACCTGGAACGAGCCCTCGTGGAACTTGACGTCGTCGACGCTGGCCTCGAGCAGGTGGGCAGCGATGGGCAGCGCCTTCTCGATGACCTTGTCGGCGGCCCGCACGAGCGCCTCGCCGCCGACGACGAGCGAGCGCGAGCCGTAGGTGTCGAGGCCCTTGGCGGCGATCTGCGTGTCGCCGTGCAGCACCTCGACGTCGTCGAACGCGACGCCGAGCCGGTCGGCGACGATCTGGCTGAACGCCGTCTCGTGCCCCTGGCCGTGGGCGCTGGCACCCGTGACGACCTCGACCTTGCCGGTGGCCAGCATGCGCACCGAGGCGTGCTCCCAGCCGCCGGCACCGTAGTCGAGCGAGCCGAGCACGCGGCTCGGCGCGAGACCGCACATCTCGGTGAAGGTCGAGATGCCGAGGCCGAGCTGCACCGTGTCGCCGCGCTCGCGCCGCTCGCGCTGCTCGGCGCGCAGCGCGTCGTAGCCGAACATTTCCTTGGCCTTGGCCGTCGCGGCCTCGTAGTTGCCGGAGTCGTACTCGAGCCCGGCCACGGTCGTGAACGGGAACTCCTCGTGGGTGATCCAGTTCTTCTCGCGCACCTCGAGCGGGTCGACGCCGAGCTCGGCGGCCAGCTCGTCCATCATCCGCTCGATGCCGAACGTCGCCTCGGGTCGCCCAGCGCCGCGGTAGGCGTCGGTGAACGTGGTGTTGGTCAGCACGGTCTGGCAGGCGAAGTGGTAGGCCGGGAACTTGTAGATCGCGTTGAACATGAAGGCGCCCAGCACCGGGACGCCGCCGCCCACGATGGCCACGTAGGCGCCGAGGTCGGCCTCGAGCTCGACCTTGAGGCCGGTGACCGTGCCGTCCTTCTCGGCCGCGAGCGTGAGCTTCTGCCACTGGTCGCGGCCGTGGTGGGCGGCGACCAGCGACTCGCTGCGGGTCTCGGTGTACTTGACCGGCTTGCCGAGCCGGCGCGCGACGGCGAAGGCGATCATCTCCTCCGGCGTCTGCTGCAGCTTGCCGCCGAACCCGCCGCCGACGTCGGGCGCGATCACCCGGATCTTCGACTCCGGGACGCCGGTCGTGGCCGCCAGCGCGAAGCGCAGGATGTGCGGGATCTGGGTGGCCGACCACACAGTGATCTGCTCGCCGGTCGGGTCGACCAGCACCGAGCGCGGCTCCATGAACGCCGGGATCAGCCGCTGCTGGCGGAACTCGCGCTCGATCACGATGCCGTCGGTGCGGGCCTGGGCGATGGCGTCGTCGGCGCTGCCGCCGGTGCCGGCCTCGGCGGAGTCGAAGACCCACAGCGCCGACTTGTTGGTGCCCAGGTCGGGGTGGGCGAGCACCTCGTCCTTCATGGCCTGCTTGATGCCGACGACGGCGGGCAGCTCGTCGTACTCGACGTCGACCAGTTCGGCGGCGTCGCGCGCCTCGGCGGCGCTGCGCGCCACGACCACGGCGACGATCTCGCCTGCGAACGCGACGCGGCCCTGCGCGATCGGCAGGTGGGTGGGCGCGACCTGGTCGGGGGTGATGGGCCAGGCGTTGATGCACACGCCCTGCGCCTCACCGAGGTCCTCCGAGGTGAGCACGTCGACGACGTTGGTGGCCGCCTTGGCCGCGCTGACGTCGATCGAGGTGATGGTGGCGTGCGCGAACGGGCTGCGCACCATGGCGAGGTGCAGCGTGCCCGGGACGACGAGGTTGTCGGTCCAGCGGGTGCGGCCGGTGATGAGGCGCTGGTCCTCCTTGCGGCGGCGCTCCTTGCCGATCTCCTTCTCGAGGCCCTCGGGGGCGTCGGCGACGGCGGTCATGCGCTCACCTCGCTGGTCGCGCCCGCGGTGGCCCCGCTCGCCTGCTGCACGGCCTTGACGATGTTGTGGTAGCCCGTGCAGCGGCACAGGTTGCCCTCGAGGCCGAGGCGGATCTCCTCCTCCGACGGCGACGGGTTCTCCTGCAGCAGCGCGACGCTCTGCATGATCATCCCCGGGGTGCAGTAGCCGCACTGCAGGCCGTGGCACTCGCGGAACGCCTCCTGCACGGGGTGCAGGTCGCCCTCGACGGTGTCGGCGAGACCCTCGATCGTGGTCACCTCGCCACCGTCGGCCTGGACGGCGAGCACGTTGCACGACTTCACGCTGGTGCCGTCGAGGTGCACCGTGCACGCGCCGCAGTTGCTCGTGTCGCACCCCACGACGGTGCCGGTCTTGCCGAGCTTCTCGCGCAGGTACTGCACCAGCAGCATCCGAGGTTCGACGTCGTCGGCCACCTTCGCGCCGTCGACGGTGAGGTTGATCCGGGTCATGAGCTCTCCCTTGCGCACGGGTGGCAGCCAGCGGGCTGTGACCCCGCTCACGCTAGGCGGGCCCGGTTGGTCGTGGGTTGGGTACGAGCCGACCGGGCCGACGCAGCGAGTACCTAGTCGCGGGTCGCCGCTGCCAGCCGTGCCTTGAGCAGCGGCTTGGCCGGGTGCGGCCGGGCGCCGAGCGCGTCGAGACAGCGCTCGAGCACAGCGGTGTCGTAGGGCGACCGCTCGGCGTAGGTGAGCACGGCGTCGGGGTCGGGGTCGGCGAGCAGCGCCTCGCGGACGGCGACCGCGACGTAGTCGCCGAGCTCGGCCAGCGCCGGCGAGTTGGTGCCGGGCAGCAGGTCGCCGCCGTAGGCGTCGACGGCGTCGGCCACGCGTCCGTGCCGCAGCAGCGTGAGCACGTGCTCGACGTCGGTGGCGACCGGCATGGTGAGGCGGTAGGGCCGCGAGGAGAGCTGGCCGCCGAGGGCCGCTCGCAGGTGCGAGACCTCGGCCTTGAGGGTGGAGAACGTCACGGCCTGGTCGCCGTAGACGAGGGCGTGCAGCTGCTCGAGCGAGAGGCCCTCGGGGTGCAGCGCGAGCAGCGAGAGCACCTCGGTCTGGCGGCGGTTGAGCAGCAGCCGCTGCCCGTCGTGGCGGATCTCGGCCGTGCCGAGGAGGGTCATCACCAGACCGGGGTCGCCGGTCTCGTCGATCGGCTGCGCCGTCGGGTGGTGGGCCGAGCGGGGCAGCGCGGTCTCGATGAGCCGCGCCATGACGCGCGCGGTAGCCAGGCCGATCGGGTGGGTGCGGTCCCAGGTGGTCGAGAGGTCGATGACGCCGAGGCGGCGTCCGGTGGCGGGGTCGTGCACGGGCGCCGCCCAGCACACCCAGTTGTGCACGATCGAGGCGTAGTGCTCGGCGCTGAAGACCATCGACGGCTCGTCGAGCCGGTTGGCCAGGTCGAGGGCGTTGGTGCCGGCCGACTCGTCGTCCCAGCGGCCGCCGGCGACGAAGTTGACCGTCTCGGCCTTGCGGCGCATGACCCGGCCACCGTAGGTCCACAGGATGCGGGTGTCGGGGTCGGTGACGGCGAGCACGAGGTCGCCGTCCTCGGCCGTGCGTCGCAGCTCGGACTCGACCCGCTCGACGGCGACCTGCAGCGGCGAGTCGCGCCAGATGGCCGAGGTCTCGGACTCGTCGGCCAGCGGTGCGGCGGTCAGCCCCCGGTCGACCGCGGCCTCGGAGCGCGCCCAGCTCGTCCGGATCTCGGGCCGCACGACGGACTCGGCCGCGTCGCCGTGCTCGACGAACGCCGTCCAGGCATGGAGGCACTCGCGCTTGCGGCTGTCGAGCTCGGGGGCCGGCATGCGGCGAGGCTACCTCGCCCTGTGACACCGGTCACCCGTGGATGCGGCCCTCTCGGGTCGCGAGCCGCTCGCCCGTGCCGCCCCAGCGTCCGGCGATGAACTCGGCGGCGATGCTGATCGCGGTCTCCTCGGGCGTGCGGGCGCCGAGGTCGAGCCCGATCGGGCTCGACAGGCGGGTCAGCTCGCCGTCGTCGAGCCCGGCCTCGCGCAGGCGGGCCATGCGGTCGTCGTGGGTGCGGCGCGAGCCCATCGCGCCGACGTAGGCGACCTCGGGCAGGCGCAACGCGACCTCGAGCAGCGGGACGTCGAACTTCGGGTCGTGGGTGAGCACCGTGATCACCGTGCGCTGGTCGATGCGACCGGCCTCCTGCTCGGCGGTGAGGTAGCGGTGCGGCCAGTCGACGACGACGCGGTCGGCGTCAGGGAAGCGGCTGGTGGTGGCGAAGACCGGGCGGGCGTCACAGACCGTGACGTCGTAGCCGAGGAACGAGCCGACCCGGGCGACGGCGGCGGCGAAGTCGATCGCGCCGAAGACCAGCAGCCGCGGCTTCGGGGCGAACGCCCACACGAAGACGCGCATCCCCTCGCCCCGGCGCTCGCCGTCGGGACCGTAGGTCAGCGTCGCGTTGGTCCCGCTCGCGAGCAGGCCCAGCACGTCGTCGTGGACGGCGTCGGTGGCCCGGTCGGACCACAGGCGGGCGCCCTCGCCCTCGGCGTCGTCGGGCCGGACGACGACGCGGGTGCCGAGCCGGGCGGCGTCGGGGTGCTCGATCACGGTGGCGAGGGCGACGGGCCGGCCCGCCTCGACGTCGGCCACGACCTCGGCGAGCTCGGGGAACGTCTCGCGGGAGACCTTCTCGACCCAGACGTCGAGGATGCCTCCACAGGTGAGCCCGACCGCGAAGGCGTCGTCGTCGGAGACGCCGTAGCGCTCGAGCACGGGTTTGCCGGACTCCATGACCGACGAAGCCAGCTCGTAGACGGCCCCCTCGACGCACCCCCCGGAGACCGAGCCAACAGCGGTGGAGTCGGGGCCGACCAGCATCGAGGCGCCGGGCGGGCGGGGGGCGGAGCGGAACGTGGCCACCACGGTGCCGACGCCGACGGTCTCGCCGGCCTCCCACCACGCCATCAGCTCGCGCAGCACGTCACGCACGGGCGATCACCTCGGTCAGCTCGGCGTAGGTCGCGAGGGTGTGTCCGGCCACGAGGTGGTCAACGTGCGGGAGCACCGCGATGATTCCCTGCTGCACCGGCTCGTAGCCGGCCTTGCCGCGGTGCGGGTTGACCCACACGACGCGGTGGGCGACCGCCCGCAGCCGCCGCACCTGCTCGCCGAGCAGCTCGGGGTCGCCGCGCTCCCACCCGTCGCTGAACACCACGACGACGGCGCCGCGGGCCATGCCCCGGCGTCCCCAGCGGTCGGCGAAGACGCGCAGGGTCTCGCCGAGCCGGGTGCCGCCCGACCAGTCCGGGACGGCGGTGCCGGCCGCGACCAGGGCCCGCTCGGCGTCGCGGGTGCGCAACGCACGGGTGAGGTGAGTGAGGCGGGTGCCGACGGTGAAGGTCTCGACGACGCCGCCGCGTCGTCCGATCTCCTGGGTGAGGGTGTGGGCGAGGCGCAGCAGCGCGTCGGCGTAGGCGCTCATCGAGCCGGAGACGTCGACGAGCAGGACGACGCGGCGCGGCCGGTCGCGACGGTGCCGCCACCGGATCGGCGCCGGCTCGCCGTGCAGGCGCAACGACTCCCGGAGGGTGCGTGCGGTGTCGACCCGGCCGCGGCGCCACGGTTCCTGGCGCACCGTGCGCCGCAGCGGCGGACGTGGCCGCAGGGTGGTGAACAGCGCAGCGAGGCGGTGCTTCTCGGCGGCGGTCATGGTGGCGACGTCGCGGTGGCGCAGCACCTCGACCTCGCTGGCGAGCGCGCGGACGACGTCGTCATGCTCGCCGTCGTCGTCACCGTCGGCGCCGCCCTCGCTCAGGGAGAGCTGCGACCGCACCGGGCGCGACGGCGCCGCCGGACGTTCGCGTGGCAGCCCGGCCTTGGCGTCGAACCAGGCCTCGAAGACCTGCGCGTAGCGGGCGAGGTCGTCGGGCGACGAGCAGAGGGTGGCGCGACCGGCGGCATAGGTGGCGGCGCGGTCGTCGAGGCCGACGAGGGCGGTGGCCTCGAGGAAGGCCGCCGACCGGTCGTGCGTCACCGGCACCCCCGCGGCCCGTAGCGCCCGGGCGAAGCCGAGCAGGTAGGCGTCGGGCTCGGGCACGTCAGGCCCGCAGCATCAGGTCGAGGGCCTGCTGCACGCGGTCGGCGTCCTCGCGGTACTTCACCAGCGCGCCGAGCGTGCGCGCCGACGACGCGAGGTCGAGCGTGGTGGTGCCGAGGTGGTGCAGGGCGCGCGCCCAGTCGAGGGTCTCGGCGACGCCGGGCGGCTTCTCCAGGGGGACGTCGGTGCGCAGGCGTTGGACGACGCCGACCACCTGCGCCGCGAGGGCCTCGGACACCTGGGGCGCGCGCGAGCGGACGATGGCGACCTCGCGGTCGAGACCGGGGTGGTCGATCCAGTGGTAGAGGCAGCGCCGCTTGAGGGCGTCGTGCAGCTCGCGCGTGCGGTTGGAGGTCAGGACGACGACCGGCGGCGTCGCGGCCGCGACCGTGCCGAGCTCGGGGATCGAGACCTGGTAGGTCGAGAGCACCTCGAGCAGGAACGCCTCGAACTCGTCGTCGGCGCGGTCGACCTCGTCGACCAGCAGCACCGCCGGGCTCTGCTGCAGTGCCTGCAGCACGGGTCGGGCGAGGAGGAAGCGCTCGTCGTAGAGGCTCTTCTCGGCCTCCTCGACGTCGGCCCCCGCACCGCCGGTCGCCTCGAGGGCCCGCAGGTGCAGCACCTGCCGCGGGAAGTCCCAGTCGTAGAGCGCCTGCGTGGCGTCGATCCCCTCGTAGCACTGCAGCCGCACCAGCGGGGCGTCGAGCGCCGTCGCGAGCGCCTCGGCCAGCGCGGTCTTGCCGGTGCCGGGCTCGCCCTCGAGGAGCAGCGGACGCTCCATCTCCAGGGCCAGGAACGCCACCGTCGCCAGGTCGTCGTCGCAGAGGTAGCCGGTGGCTCCCAGACGCTCAGCGACCTCGGCGGGGGACGACGTGTGCATTCCGGCGACCCTAGTCGGGTCGTTGTTGGTCCGGGGTTGGTCTCGCGTCGACATCGCGGCCCGTCGCGAGGTCGCCGCACTCGACCGCCGCGCACCCGTGCTCGTGCAGGTAGGCCTTCGCCCCCTCGTCGCCCGAGACCGCGGTGGCGGCCGGCGTCCAGTGGTGGCGGCCCATGAGCACCGGGTGGCCCGGCCGGCCGGCGTAGACCGCACGGGCCAGCGACCCCGGCCCGGACGCCGCCGCGAGCACCCGTCGGACGACGTCGGCCGAGACGTCGGGCAGGTCGACCAGCGTGACGACGGCGACGTCGCCGTCGTCGGGGCCGAGCGCGGTGAGACCGGTCGAGAGCGAGGCGGCCATGCCGCTCGCCCAGTCGTCGGCCACCACGACCCGGCACCCCTCGGGGACGAGCTGCCGCGCCTCGTCGGCGGCCGCCCCGAGCACCACGACGACCCGCGAGCACCCGCCGTCGCGCAGGACCGCGGCGCTGCGGACCAGCCACGAGGTGCCGTCGTCGTCGCGCACGAGCGCCTTGGGCCGGCCCATCCGGGACCCGCCGCCGGCGGCCAGCAGCAGCCCGGTGGTCACCGGCCCAGCCTGGCACGCGAGGCCGGGCTCAGCCGGGGAAGGCCTCGGCGTAGGTGGCTGCGAGGGCCTCGGACCAGCGCGCGCTGAAGCCGCACAGCGTGACCCGGCCGTCGGTCGCGGCGACCAGGTAGCGCTCGCCCTCCTCGAACGACACCGCCGACAACAGCGCCTCCATCTCCGCGCCGGGCGCCTGCACCACGACGAGGTCGGTGGCCTGGCCGGCGTAGAACTTCGAGGGCACCAGCGTCACCGTGCTGCCGCTGACGGACTCGACGACGCCGTCGAAGACGGTCTCCTGACCGGCGACGACCTGGGGCGACTCGGTCGGCACCATGCACTTGGTCTGCAGCGCGGCACCGGCGGCCGTGAGCTCGGTGACCGTCGGCGGCCCGTCGGTCGCACCCGTCGCGCCGTTGACGTCGCCGTCGCCGGACGGCGTCGTCGCGTCGCTGGGTGCGTCGCCGGCGGACGGCGCGGGGCCGTCGTCGCCGCGGGTGGCGGCGAACAGGACGCCGCCGCCGATGAGCAGCGCGGCGACCGCCGCGGCCAGCCAGGTGGCCCGGCCGCGGTGTGGCGCACCGTCGGTGCGGGACGCGTGGGGCTGCGGGTCGGTCATGGTGTCCTCCAGGAGTCGCGCCACCCGGGTCGGGTCGGCGGGTGGCAGGTCGGACGCCGGGTCAGCCGCGCGCAGCAGCGCCTCGAGCTCACGGTCGTCGTGCTCGGTCATGGCGTCCTCCCCTCCGTCGACTCCTCATGTCCGGCACCGGCGCCGCTCTTTCGTCGCAGCGTCGCCGACGTCTCGAGCGCCGCGCGCAGCTTGGCGCGGGCCCGGTGCAGGCGGATGCTCGCGGCGTTGGCGGTGATGTCGAGGACGACGGCGATCTCGGCCGGCGTCAGCTGTTCCCACGCCCACAGGCGCAGCAGCTCGGCGTCGCGCTCGGGCAGGGTGGCGAGCGCGTCACGGACGGCGGCCCCCGCGTCGTCGTCGGCGGCCGGCACGGTCTCGGCCGGCGGGTCGAGGGTCGCGACCCGCCCGGCCACACGACGCTGACGCCGCTGCCCGCGCTCGTGGTTGGCCAGGCACCGGCGCGCGACGCCGTAGGCCCAGGGCAGCGGGTCGGCCGGCACGTCGTCGACCCGGCGCCAGCACACGAGCAGCACGTCGGCGAGCACGTCGTCGGCCGTGGCGGCGTCGGTGCGCCGGACCAGGAAGCGCCGCAGCGGGTCGACGACGTCGGCCGCGATCGCCTCGAAGCGCTCGCGGCGGGCCGGTGAGGTCACGGCTCCACCGTGTCACAGGCGCCCGGGCCCGCTGACGTCTGGTCGGGCGGCTCCTCGGGTGGCTCGTCGGGTGGCTCGTCGGGTGGCTCGTTCGGGTGGCACTCTCCGCGCGATTGCGCCGAGAGTGCCGGCGTCGGACCGTCCCGGTGGCACTCTCCGCGCGATTGCGCCGAGAGTGCCAGGCTCGGACCGTCCCGGCGGCACTGTGCGCGCAATTGCGCCGAGAGTGCCGGCGTCGGACCGTCCCGGTGGCACTGTGCGCGCGATTGCGCCGAGAGTGCCGGCGCAGGGTGGTCGGCCGGGACGGGTGTCCACAGATCCGGGACGGGTGTCCACAGATCCGGGACGGGTGTCCACAGATCCGGGACGGGTGTCCACAGATGACGGGACCTGTGACGTTTCGACCCGGGCCGGGCGTGAGAGGCTTCGGGCACGTTCTGCGCACTTGGTCGAGCACTGGTGGGAGGTCCCCGTGGCGCGCTTTCCCTCCGTCGGGGAGGACTTCGGCAGCTACCGGATCCTGCGACAGCTCGGCCGGGGCGGCATGGGCGTGGTCTTCGCCGCCGAGCACCGCGGCCTCGGACGCACCATCGCCCTCAAGGTCCTCGCCCCCGAGATGGCCGAGCAGCCCGACTACCGCGAGCGCTTCACGCGCGAGGCGACCGTGCTCGCCCGGCTCGACTCCCCGCACGTCGTCCAGGTCATCGACCACGGCGAGCACGACGGCTGCCTCTACATCGCCACGCAGTACGTCCCCGGCGGCGACCTCGCCGACGCGCTGCGCGGTCACGGTCCGGTGCCCACGACCGAGGCCGCGCAGATCGCCGAGCAGGTCGCCTGGGCCCTCGGCGACTCCCACGCCGCGGGCGTCGTCCACCGCGACGTGAAGCCGAGCAACGTGCTGCTGCGCGAGGTCAGCACCGAGGTCTTCGTCTACCTGTGCGACTTCGGCATCGCCCAGGACCGCGCACCCGGGCTCACCGCACCCGGCTCGGTCGCCGGCACCTTCGCCTACCTCGCCCCCGAGCGGCTGCGGGGCGAGCCGGCCACCGCGTCGTCCGACATCTACGCCCTCGGCTGCGTGCTGTTCACCTCGTTGATCGGCACCGCGCCCTACGGCGGCAGCGACGTCGAGATCGGCATGGGGCACCTCAACTCACCCGTGCCGCAGCTGCGCGACAACTCGCCGGTCGCCGCCGCCGTCAACGAGATCCTGCAGCGCTCGATGGCCAAGGACCCCACCCACCGCTACCCCGACGCGAAGGCCATGCGTACCGACCTGCGCGACCTCGGTCGGCTCGCCCACGGGGCCGTCGTCCCCGACCTCGCGCCGGCGGTGCCGTTGGGCACGCCCCCGACGCAGCGCGTCGACACCGGCGGGTCCCGGCCCTCGCAGCCGTCGGGGCCGCGTCCGACCGCGCCGCCGGTCGACCCGTCGCCCGACCACCTCGCCGACCACACCGTGCAGACCCCGACCCCTCCGTCCTCGGCTCCCCCGGCACCAGCCGCACCGGCGACGCCCCCGGCGTCCGACCCGTGGGGCCGGGCCCCGGTTCCCGACACCTTCGCCCAGGCGCGGCTGCCCCTGCCGGACGCTGCGGCATGGGCGCCGTCCGGGCCCTCGGCGCCGTCCGGTCCCGCGACCCCGGGTGGCCCGCGCGGACGCCGGACGGCGGCCGTCGTCGTCGCGGCCGCGGCCGCGGTGCTGCTCGTCGTCGGCGGCGTGGTCGTGGCCGTGGCCGCGTCGGGCGACGACGACCCTGACGAGGCCCGGACCTCGGCGCCCGTCAGCCCGACGACCGGCTCCACCGATCCCACCGACCCGACCTCGAGCGACGCCACCGACCCGACCGAGCCCGTCGACCCCACCACCGACGAGGCGCCCGCCCCGCCGCCCGAGCCGCAGCCGGGCCTTCGACCGAGCTACCCCGACGTCCCGGCGGCCACCGGCGTGCGCATCGAGCTCGGTCCGGCCTCCCTGCGCGCCCCCGAGGGCTGGGACACCATCGACCCCGGACGCGTCGACCAGGGCGTCGGCGCTCGTGACTACAACGACCTCGAGGGCTACTACTCCTCGGTCTTCATCCGGCGCAACGACCCGGGCTTCCGGCTCGACACGATCCCGCTGCTCGACATCGCTGCCGACAGCCTGGTCACCGGCCTCGACGACAACGACGACACGATCGAGCTGCGCAACAAGGAGCGCCTCAAGCCGGCCTGGCTCGACGGCCAGCGGGTGGCGCGCATCCGCGCGGAGTACTACTCGACGAAGGACGACCTGTCGTTCTACGAGGAGACCTGGCTCGCCCAGCGCGGCAAGTTCCTCTACCGGGTGACGTTCCAGCACTCCCTGGTCGACACCATGGCCGAGCGCCGCGCCCAGATCGACCCGATGGTCGTCTCGTTCCGCTGGAAGCGGTAGCGCCCTCCCCGGGGTTCGGGCACCGGTACTCTCCGCGCGATTGCGCGCACAGTGCCACCCTCAGACCTCACCACCGGCACTCTCCGCGCGATCGCGCGCACAGTGCCACCGGACCGGCTCAGCATGGCCGGATCCGCGCGATCGCTCGATCAGGACCACCGACCCCCGCAGACGCCGAACGGCCCGCCCCCGGAGGGACGGGCCGTTCTGGGTACAGCAGGTGGAGCAGGTGAGGCGTGGACTCAGAAGTCCATGCCGCCCATGCCGCCGGTCGGGTCGCCCGCGGGGGCGGCCTTCTCCGGCTTGTCGGCGACGACGGCCTCGGTGGTGAGGAACAGCGCGGCGATCGACGCGGCGTTCTGCAGGGCCGAACGGGTCACCTTGGCGGGGTCGATGATGCCCTCGCCGATCATGTCGACGTAGTCGCCCGTGGCGGCGTTGAGGCCACGGCCCGACTCGAGGTTGGCGACCTTCTCGGCGACGACGCCGCCCTCGAGACCGGCGTTGATCGCGATCTGCTTGAGCGGGGCCGAGGTGGCGACGCGGACGATGTTGGCACCGGTGGCCTCGTCGCCCGACAGGTCGAGCTTGTCGAACGCGGTGGCGGCGGCCTGGACGAGCGCCACGCCACCTCCGGCGACGATGCCCTCCTCGACGGCGGCCTTGGCGTTGCGGACGGCGTCCTCGATGCGGTGCTTGCGCTCCTTGAGCTCGACCTCGGTGGCCGCGCCGACCTTGATGACGGCGACGCCACCGGCGAGCTTGGCCAGGCGCTCCTGGAGCTTCTCGCGGTCGTAGTCGGAGTCGGACTTCTCGATCTCGGCGCGGATCTGGTTGACCCGGCCCTCGATCTGACCGGCGTCGCCGGCACCCTCGACGATCGTGGTCTCGTCCTTGGTGATGACGACCTTGCGGGCCTGGCCGAGCAGGTCGATGCCGGCGGTCTCGAGCTTGAGGCCGACCTCCTCGGAGATGACCTGGCCGCCGGTGAGGATCGCGATGTCCTGCAGCATGGCCTTGCGGCGGTCGCCGAAGCCGGGGGCCTTGACGGCGACCGACTTGAACGTGCCGCGGATCTTGTTGACGACCAGGGTCGACAGCGCCTCGCCGTCGACGTCCTCGGCGATGATGACGAGCGGCTTGCCCGACTGCATGACCTTCTCGAGCAGGGGCAGCAGGTCCTTGACGTTGCTGACCTTGGAGTTGGCGATGAGGACGTAGGCGTCCTCGAGCACGGTCTCCATGCGCTCGGGGTCGGTGACGAAGTAGGCCGAGATGTAGCCCTTGTCGAACCGCATGCCCTCGGTGAGCTCGAGGTCGATGCCGAAGGTGTTCGACTCCTCGACCGTGATCACGCCCTCCTTGCCGACCTTGTCCATCGCCTCGGCGATGGCGTCACCGACGGTGCTGTCGCCGCCGGCGGAGATGGTGGCGGTGGCCGCGATCTGCTCGCGGGTCTCGACCTCCTTGGCCATGCCGAGCAGCTGCTCGCTGACGGCGGCCACGGCGGCCTCGATGCCGCGCTTGAGGCCCATCGGGTTCGCCCCGGCGGCCACGTTGCGCAGGCCCTCGCGGACCATGGCCTGGGCCAGCACGGTGGCGGTGGTGGTGCCGTCGCCCGCGACGTCGTCGGTCTTCTTGGCGACCTCCTTGACGAGCTCGGCACCGATCTTCTCGTAGGGGTCCTCGAGCTCGATCTCCTTGGCGATGGAGACGCCGTCGTTGGTGATCGTGGGGGCGCCCCACTTCTTCTCGAGAACGACGTTGCGGCCCTTGGGGCCGAGGGTGACCTTGACGGCGTCGGCGAGCGTGTTCATGCCGCGCTCGAGACCGCGCCGGGCCTCCTCGTTGAATGCAATCAGCTTGGGCATAACTCCTGCGATCCTCTGGTGGGAGTCGGTGGATGCGGTTCGGTGGGCTGCCCGCGACGGACGACCCCGCTCTCGGCAGATCACTTCTCCGCCGCGAGGGAGCCTCAGCTGGCACCGTTCCGGATTGTCACTCTCGTGGCGAGAGTGCCAGCCTCATGTTTAGCACTCGCACCCCGAGAGTGACAACCCAGGTCGACCGCCTCGACCGCGACCGCCCGACCCGTCAGGCCCGCGACGACGGCAGCCGCGCGGCGACCACCTCGGCGAAGGCCTCCGCGTTGGCGGGGACGACGTCGAGGTAGAGGCCGGGCTCGGTGACCTCGACCTCGCTGACGTGCAGCCGGCCGTCGAGCCGGAGCAGGTCGATGCGCGCGTAGACGATCTCGGCGCCGACGATCTCGGCCGTGGCGGCGACGGCGGCGACGGCGAGGTCGCGGGCCTCGGGCGTGAGCGCGACGACCGAGGAGCGGCCGCCGTACTCCTCGTGCACGCGGACGTCGTCGGGCGGGGCGATCTTGGCCACCTGGCTGACCGGGCGCCGGTCGAGCACGAAGACCGAGAGCTCACCCTCATCGTGCACCGAGTCGAGCAGCGGCTGCACCACCCAGGGGCCGCCGTCGACCGGCAGCGGGTCGTCGTCCCGCCGGACGACGACCAGGCCCTCGCCACCGGCGCCGACGCGCGGCTTGACGACGGCGGCGCCGAGGCCGCTGACGACGTCGCGCAGGCCGGCGTCGTCGTCGGCGAGCACGGTCGGCACGGTCGGCACGCGTGCGGCGAGGTCGAGCAGGTAGGACTTGTCGGTGTTCCAGCGGAACGTGTCGAGACCGTGCAGCAGCGACGGGCCGACCCCCTCGGCCCACACGAGGAACTCGGGCAGGCGCTGCTGGTAGTCCCAGGTCGAGCGGACGCAGACGAGACCCGCCGCCGACCAGTCGACGGACGGGTCGTCCCACACGGCCCAGGCGGCGGAGACGCCACGGGCGGCGAGCGCGGCGTCGAGGGCCTCGTGGCCGGGCTCGCCGTCGCGGTAGCCGGCGCTGGTGGCCAGCAGGACGTCGGTCACGCGCTCCCCCGCCGGCGCTTGAGTCGCGACGGCAGGGCGACGACCGCCCGTCCGGCCCGCCAGGTGGCGCTCTGCTTGAGCTCGGCGAGCTCGCGCTCGGCGCGCTCGGCGCGGCGCTCGGCGCGGCGGGCCCGCTTCTCGGCGGCGTCGGCGCGCTGCTCGGCCTCGCGCAGGTCGCGGGCGATGACGCGGTGCAGCTGCCGGGTCGACTTCACCGCGAACCGGCGCTCGACGGCGAGCGTGCGCTCGAGGCGGCGGATCTTGACCTGCGGGCTCTCCTCGAAGTCGGCGGCCCGGTCGGTGCCGAGGTCGCGGGTCACGACTTGCGCCAGTAGACGCCGGCCCAGTCGATGGGGTGCAGCTCGTCGGTGATGCCCCGCGACTCGCGGAAGTCGTGGACGGCCTGGGCGCACCCCTTGACCGCGCCGTAGTCGTCGACGATCACGTAGCCGCCCACGGCGACCTTGTCGTAGAGGGGCTCGAGCGCGTCGATGGTCGAGCCGTACATGTCGCCGTCGAGGCGCAGCACCGCGATCTGCTCGATCGGTGCCGCCGGCAGGGTCTCGTCGAACCAGCCGACCAGCAGCTTGACCTGGTCGTCGAGGAGGTCGTAGCGCCGGAAGTTGTCCTCGACCTGCTCGGTCGAGATCGCCAGCTCGATCTTGGTGTGGTGCTCGTCGCCGGCGTCGGCCTCGAACCGGCCGTCGGGCTTGGGCAGGCCCTCGAAGGAGTCGGCGACCCAGACGGTGCGGTCGGTGACGCCGTGGGCCTTGAGCACGGCGCGGGCGAAGATGCAGGTGCCGCCGCGCCAGGCCCCGGTCTCGATGAAGTCGCCCGGGACGCCGTCGGCCAGCACGCTCTCGAGGCACGTGCGCACGTTGAGCAGGCGCTTCATGCCGACCATCGTCTCGGCGTCGGCGGGCCAGTCCCTGCCGTTCTCGCGGCGCTCGGCGTCGAACTCACCGGACTCGACGACGCGGACGTCGCGGTCGCGGGTGGCGATGCGCACGAGGTTCCACAGGTAGCTCTCGTAGGAGCGGGGCTCGAACCGCACGGTCACGTTGCGGCCCTCGAAGCCGTAGCGGGTGAGCATCTTGGCGATGAGGTCGAGGTAGAGCCCGGCGGCCTCGCTGTCGGTCGGGACGGGCGTGGCAGTCACGGCCCGAAGGCTAACCGACCTGCGGGTCACGCTCCGGGGCGTGGTGCCCGAACGGGACGTCGTCGCGCAGCCCGAGCGCGGTGAGCACCGACGGCAGCAGGGCCGACGCCGTCCGGCGGTAGCCGAGGGCGCTGGGGTGGAACCGGTCGAGGCTGAACATCTCGTCGGGGTTGGTGATGAAGAACGGTCCGACCACCCGGGCCAGCGAGACCGCGTGCCCGCCGGCCCGCACCGTGGCGAGTGCCTGGGCGGCCGCGAGCTGGCGCGAGGCGCGCGAGCCCAGCGAGCGCAGTGGTTGCGGCACCGGTCGCAGTGCCCCCAGGTCGGGGCAGGTGCCGACGACGACGGCCGCACCGCGCTCGCGCAGCGCGGTCACCGCCTCCTCGAGGGCCCGCGCGGCGTCGGCCACCGGCACCCGGTGGGTGACGTCGTTGCCGCCGACCACGACGACGGCGACGTCGGGGGCGTAGTGGTCGGGCAGGGTGGCGAGCTGGCCGGCGAGCATCGAGCTCTCCGAGCCGACGACGGCGACCGTGCGCAGCCGGACGGCGCGGCCCGTGCGCTGGGCGAGCCCCTTGGCGAGTCGGCCCCCGAGGGTGTCCTTGCGGCGCTCGGCCCCGAGACCGGCGGCGATGGAGTCGCCGACCATGAGCAGGTCGACGGGGTCGCCGTAGGACCGCTTCCAGACGCGGTCGGCGTCGGGCGGGGTCTCACCGAGCGGCTTGCCGATGAGCCTGCGGGCGATCGCGGCCTGGCGGTGCAGCAGCTCACGGGCGCCGTAGGTGCTGGCCGCGGCGCCGGTCGCGACGGCCGCGGTGACGGTCAGGATCGTGCGCGTGCGGGACATCGCCGGGAGTCCACCAGCACCGGTTGAACGCAGGGTGTCGATCCGGCGGGCGCCCGGGCGTCAGGCAGGTGAACCCGCCGGACCAGAGGATCGAGGTACCTGCACCACGGCGTCCACGCCGACGTCGGCGCCCTCGCGCTCAGCCGCGGCGGAGCGTGACGATGAAGCCGCGCTCCTCGTCGGCGATCCGGGCGTCGCGGTCGATGTAGACCGAGACCGGGACGCCGCGCCGGTAGGTCACCCGGACCTCGGCGGCCTTGGCGTAGGCGCGGCGCAGGACGCGGTAGAGGCGCTCGACCTCGAAGCCGCGACGCTTCAGCTGCGCCGGCTTCCCCTCGTGCGTCACCGAGACGACCCTGCCGCCTCGGACCTTCGTGACCACGGGCTTGCGCGGCAGGCAGTAGCAGGTGCGCAGCACGGTGATCGTGTAGCGCTTCACGCCGCGCTTGCTCCACCGGGCCCAGGCCCTCGCCAGCTCGTCGGCGTCGGAGGCCGCCGGCACGAACGGCTGCACGGGGTAGGGCGCCCCGGTGCGTCCGGGCAGGGCCGCGGACGCCGCCACGGCCGAGCCCGGCGCGGTCGGGACGACGAGCCCCAGCAGGGCGGCGACGAGCGCGGTCAGGAGCGTGGTGCGCAGCAGGCGGGTCATGCCTGCGAGTAGAACATCCGGACCCGCTCCGGCCGGGTGAACCACGTCGGCGCGCCCCTGTCTGCGCTCTCGAGACCGCGCCGGTACTCGTCCTTCCCCTCTCCGTCGGTGTGACGGGCACCACGTCGGGCCCGAGACAGTGGCTTAGGATGCCGGCAAGACGCCCCCCGAACAGAGGATCCTCATGCGGATCGTTCCGTCGATCTACGACCTGTCCCGCTCGCTGCTGACCCCGGCCGTCTCCATCGCCGGCGCCGGCGCCCTGGTCGTCCTGACCGCGGCCCCCGGCATGGCAGCCGAGCCCGTCGCCCAGTCCGACGCCACCGCGCTCAGCCTGACGCTGCTCAGCCAGCCACTCGACAGCGGCACCGTCACGGCCGTGCACGACGGCAAGCGGGAGCGGGTGACCGGCACCCAGGACCCCCTCGTCACGGTGCTCGGCAACCAACCGTTCCTCAACGCCGGCACCCTGTCGCAGGCGGCGAAGACCAACGTCGTCGACCGACGTGGACTGTCCGCCGCCTGCGCCGGACTCGCCGGCGACGGCGCCACCCTGGTCTCGGTCGACGAGGGCTTCTGCCTGCGGCCGGGCAACAACGCCACCATCAACGCCGGCACCCTCGACCTCTCCGGCGTCGAGATCGTCCGCACCGACCTCCTCGCCGGTCTCGACCAGGCACTCCTCGACGCGCTCGACCCGCTGCTGACCCCCGTGCTGGCCGCGGTGCAGGGCGTCGTCCAGGACGCACTCGTCGCTCTCGGCGACCCGGGCATCGTGCTCGACCTCGGCGCGGTCCAGAGCCAGTGCACGGCCACCCCGGCGGTGGCCGACGGCACCAGCCAGATCACCGACGCCTCGCTCGCCCTGCAGCTGCCGGCCCCGATCGGCCGGGTCGACCTGGTCGAGCTGCCGACCAACCCGCCGGCCAACACCAAGGTGGTCACCGACCTCGACGTCGTGCTGACCACCCTCACCGCCGGCGTCCAGACCCAGCTCGACACGGCGCTCAACGGCGCCCTCGCCGGGGTGGGCCAGCTGCTCGGCCAGCTGGTGACGGCGCTGAACGCCAACGTCGTCTCGGCCCTGGCCGACCAGCTGGCCCCACTCGAGGACAACGTGCTCGACGCCACGCTCAACAAGCAGACGCGCGGCGACGGCTCGATCGAGGTCACCGCTCTCGACCTGCGGGTGCTGCCCGCGGCCGCGCAGTTCGGCGTCGAGCCGCTCAGCGTCGCGATCGGTCGTTCCGCGTGTGGCGCCAACGCGCGGGTCGACGTCCCGTCGCCGTCGCCGTCGCCGGAGCCGTCTCCGTCGCCCGTCGACCCGGGTGACCCGGGCTCCCCGGCGCCCAGCCCCGCCGTGCCGACGTCGGTGCCCGCCGGAGAGCTCGAGGCCGCGGCGGCCCCGACCGGCGACGGTGCCGTCAACGCCCACGTGGCCGCCGGCGCGATCGCCGTGCTGACCCTGCTGGCCGCGGCCGGCGGCGTCCACGCCTTCCGCCGGGTGCTGAGGAGCTGACGACCTGAGCACCACGCACGACGACGTCCACGACGGCGTCGCCGACGGTGCGGCCCTCGGGCCCAGCCACCGGCGACGTCGTCGCGTGCTGCTCGCCGTCCTGCCGGTCGTCGTCCTCGCCCTGGTCTTCACCGGCGGCGTGCTCGTCGGGCAGCGGTGGGACGACGCCCCGTCCGTCGCAGCGCCACCGGCGCCGCCGGCACCGACCGTGACCGTGACGGCCGGGCCGGATCCGGTGCGCGCCGAGCCGGTGACGCCGTCGGCGCCCACGCGGCTGATCGTGCCCTCGCTGGGCATCGAGGCGCCGGTCATCGAGATCGCGCTCCGGAGCGACGCCGTGCTGGAGCCGCCCGCTGATCCGGCGGTCGTCGGATGGTGGGACGGCAGCGCCGAGCCCGGCGACACCACCGGCCGCGTCGTGCTCACGGGTCACACCGTGAGCAACGGCGACGGCGCCCTCGACCCGCTCCCGGGCCTCGAGGGCGGACGCATCGTGCTGGTGACCGAGACCGGCCGGCACCGCTATCGGGTGACCGACAACATCGTGGCCAGCTACGAGACCGTCGCCGAGCGCGCGCGCGACATCTTCGGCCAGACCGAGGAGTCGCCCGACGGCGCCCGCCTCATCGTGGTGACCTGCACCGACTTCAACGGCCAGTTCTACGAGAGCAACGCCATCGTGGTCGCCGAGCCGGTCTGAGCGGCCTCCCCGCAGCGGCCGGGGAGGCCGGCCGACCTCAGCCGCCCGCGACCGCGGGGATGACCGAGATCTGGGTGCCGTCGGGGGTGACGGTGGCGAGGTCGTCGAGGAACCGGACGTCGTCGTTGCCGACGTAGACGTTGACGAACCGACGCAGCTTGCCGTCCTCGTCGACGATGCGGGCCTTGATGCCGGGGAAGGACGACTCGAGCGAGTCGAGCACGTCGGCCAGCGTCGCGCCCTCGGCGCTCACCTCGGACTCGCCGTCGGTGTAGGTGCGCAGGATGGTGGGGACGCGGACGGAGACGCTCACGGTGTTCCTTCTTCTCGGTCTTCTCGGTCTACTGGGTGGTTCGCGAGGCGGCGATCAGGAGGCGCCGAGGCCGGTGGCCTGGAACGCGGCGTAGGTCGGGGCGATGGTCGCCGCCGGCGACACGCGGTCGGCGATCGCGTCGAGGGTCTTCAGCCCGTGGCCGGTGTTGATCACGACGGTCTCGAGCGAGGTGTCGAGCTGGCCGGTCTCGACGAGCTTCTTCAGCACGCCGACGGTGGTGCCTCCGGCGGTCTCGGTGAAGATGCCCTCGGTGCGGGCCAGCAGCACGATCGCGTCGCGGACCTCGTCGTCGGTGATGTCCTCGACGGCGCCGCCGGTCTCGCGGCAGATGTCGAGCACGTAGATGCCGTCGGCGGGGTTGCCGATGGCGAGCGACTTGGCGATCGTGTCGGGCTTGACCGGGCGGATGGCGTCGGTGCCGGCCTTGTAGGCCACCGAGACCGGCGAGCATCCGGTCGCCTGCGCCCCGAAGACCTTGTAGGGCTTGTCCTCGACGAGGCCGAGCTTGATCAGCTCTTGGAAGGCCTTGTGCACCTTGGTCAGCTGCGAGCCGGAGGCGACCGGGATGACGATCTGGTCGGGCAGGCGCCAGCCGAGCTGCTCGGCGATCTCGTAGCCGAGCGTCTTGGAGCCCTCGGCGTAGTAGGGCCGGACGTTGACGTTGACGAACGCCCAGCCGTCCTCCTCGCCGGCGATCTCGGAGGCGAGCTTGTTGACGTCGTCGTAGTTGCCGTCGACGGCGACGAGGTTCTCGGTGAAGATCGCCGAGTTGACCTGCTTGGGCGTCTCGAGGTTGCTCGGGATGAACACGACGGTCTTGATGCCGGCGCGGGCGCCGGCCGCGGCGACGGCGTTGGCCAGGTTGCCGGTGGAGGGGCAGGCGAACACCTTCGCGTCGAGCTCGCGGGCGGCCGAGAGGGCGCAGGCCACGACCCGGTCCTTGAAGGAGTTGGTGGGGTTGGTCGAGTCGTCCTTGACCCACAGGTTGTCGATGCCGAGCTCGGCGCCGAGGTTGCGGGCCTTGAGCAGACGCGTGAAGCCCGGTTCGGTGTTGGGGCTGGTCTCGATGTCGGCGGGCACCGGCAGCAGGGCCTTGTAGCGCCAGATGTTGCGGGGGCCGGCCTCGATCTCCTCGCGGGTCACCTGCGGGAAGGCGTAGGCGACCTCGAGCGGGCCGAAGCACTCGGGACACGCGTAGAACGGGCCGAGCGTGACCTGGTGGCCGCACTCGCGGCAGGCCAGGCCGGTCGCGTTGCCGAACGCCCCGGTGCGCGGGGCGTGCTGCTCGGGCGCCTCGTGGACCTCGGCGCCGGTGGCGGTCTCGTCGATGGTGGGAGCGCTCACAGGAAATCCTCCTCCTCATCTTCCCCGGGGCGGATCTCGCGTCCGGGCGGAATTGGCACCGTTTCCCCGATCCGTTCCGGATCTGTCCGGAGGCGGAGGTTCGAGGCGGTTGCCGGGACTTCGCTGGGCCGTTCCCTCAGTCCCTCGTGATGAGCAGTGACCACTGTAGGTGAACGCGTCTCACGATGCGTACTCGGGTCCCGCGATGCGGACGCCGCTCAGCGGCGGGCGAGCACCGCGGCGTGGTCGGAGGCGCTGCGCAGCAGCACGACGTCGTCGGCCGGGCCCGGCCCGAAGACGTCGTCGATCTTGCGGCGCGAGCCGGGGCCGAGCGTGCCGCGCGGGTCGTCACGGCGTCCGGCCCAGGCCGAGACGAGGCCCGGGATCTCGAGGCCGTCGAAGTTGGCGTCGCCGAGCGCCCAGACCTCGGCGCCGGCGTCGAGCTCGTGGCGGACGACCGCGTGCAGCCGCCGCAGCTCGAGGCGGTGGCGGGCCACGAGCCGGGGCCGGTCGTCGCGGTAGGCGCCGGCGCGCTGGACGCCGGGCACGAGGTGGTAGCCGACGACGCTCACCGCGCGGTCGCGCTCGCGGTCGTGCAGGCGCGCGTGGAGCACCGTGCGCGGCGGGAGCACCGGAACGTCGCGGGCGTCGCGGTCGGCCAGACCGAGCCCACCGACGAGCCGCAGGCGCGCGTCGACCAGGCCGAAGCGGTCGCGCCGGGCGAGCAGCGCGTTCTCGCCGTACCAGGGGCTGATCCACGCGTAGTCGGGGCGGGCGCGCAGGATCGCGCGGCGGCGCGGGCCCCACTCCTGCAGGGCGACCAGGTCGGGGCGGTGGTCGAGCACGGCGTCGAGGGCCGCGCCGGCCTCGGCCGGGGTGATGGAGCGCAGCACGTTGGCCGTCGCGACGAGCACCGGTCGTCCTCTCAGGCGCGGATCGACGCGGCGTCGTCGGCGAGCTGCGCGAGCAGCTGGAGGACGCCGTCGGGTCCGGCGACGACGACGTCGGCGAGGTCGACCAGCGCGCTCTCCTCGTCGGACGACGAGCAGACCAGCAGCGTCGCGAGCCCCCGCTCGCGCAGCTCGCGGACCGCCTCGAAGGCCTCGAGGTCGCCGAGGTCGTCGCCGGCGAACAGGAAGCCGCCGGCGTCGAGCTCGTCGACGAGGGTGTGCACCGCCTGGCCCTTGTGCACACCCGGCGAGCGCACCTCGATCACCGCCTTGCCGGGCTCGACGACGAGGTCGTGGCGGGCGGCGAGGTCGCGCAGCTCGGGCAGCAGCCGCGCGAAGGTGGCGTCGGGGTCGGGCAGCCGTCGGGTGTGCACGGCGACCGCGAGGCCCTTGTCCTCGACGAACGCCTGCTCGGCGTCGAGGCGGCGCAGCGTGCGGGTCAGCTCACGCTCGAACGTGGCCAGCCCGGACGGCGGGCGCGGGCCGACGATGCGCCGGTTGGTCGAGCTCCAGCGCTCGTTGCCGTACTGACCGAACAGGAAGAGGTCCTTGCCGTCGTCGCCGATCGCGTTGCCGACCTTCTCGAGCCCGCCGAGGTCGAGCGCCTGGCGCGCGGGTCGCCCGGTGATGACCGCGACCGCGCGCACCTGTCGGGCGAGCGCCGTGAGCACGGGGCCGGCGTCGTCGTGGATGTGGGCCCGCGCGGGGTCGTCGACGATCGGGGCCAGCGTGCCGTCGAAGTCGAGCCCGACGACGCTCTCGGGCGCCGAGCGCACGAGCGTGGCGTAGCGCTGCTCGCCCTCGACCGACGTGAACTCCACAGGACCACCCAACCACGCCCGCCCGCCGAGCCGGGTGGACGTCGTCCGAACAGTGGTCGACGCCGCCCGGGCGGTCTAGAGGGCGCCGGTGAGGATGACCGTGAGCCGGTCGAGCTTCATCTCGCCGTCGGCCGGCGCGGTGCGGTCGATGCCGAGGTCGCGGGCGAGCTGCTTGGCCGCGCGCTCGAGGCGGGGCGGGAAGTAGACGGTGTTGGTCGGGATGGAGCCGTACCAGTTGTCGGTGCCGACGAGCTGCCAGCCGGCGTCGGCCACGCGGCCGCCGACGGTGCCCGCGAGCCCGGTGATGCCGGAGTTGTTGTAGACCTCGACGTAGATCTTGGCCCGTTGGACGGGCTTCTTCTTCTTCACCGGCGGCGCGGCGGTCGTCGGGGTCGGCGACGGGGCGGCGGAGCTCGTCTGCTCCTGGCCGACGGTCTCGACCTCACGCTCGGTGGGCTCGCCGCCACGGGTGGCGACGAAGGCGACCAGCGCCATCGCGACGGCGACGATGCTGAGGACCACGACCGGGGAGGGGAAGACCACGCTGCGCTGCGGACGGCGCGTGGGTCGGTCGTCGCTCACCGCTCAGACCTCGAAGCCGAGGCGCCGGGCGGAGCGCTGGCGCTGGCGCTCGGAGCGCAGGCGGCGCAGGCGGCGCACGAGGAGCGGGTCGATCTCGAGGGCCTCCGGGCGGTCGATCAGCGCGTTGAGGACCTGGTAGTAGCGCGTGGAGCTCATGTCGAACTTCTCGCGAACCGCGGACTCCTTGGCCCCGGCGTACTTCCACCACTGGCGCTCGAACTCGAGGATGTCGCGGTCGCGGTCGCTGAGCGAGCCGGCGGGGCGCTCGTCAGGGACGTCGTCGCGGCGCTGGGCTTCCATCGGGGTCTCCCAGTGGGGTCGGGGAAGAGGTCGAGGCCACTGTAGACCGACTAATCACACCTGTGTCATTCGGGCCACGCGACACGCCGGCGACGCCGGGCAGATCTCTAGGCTGACCCCATGAGCGACTCGATCCCGGACCCCGACCGCCCGATCCGCTGGGGCGTGCTCGCCACCGGCAAGATCGCCGGCAAGGTCGCCACCGACCTCGCCCTCGTGCCCGACGCGACGCTGGTCGCGGCCGGCTCGCGCTCGCTCGCCTCGGCCGAGGAGTTCGCGGCGACCCACGGCGCCCCGGGCTGTCGGGCCCACGGCTCCTACGAGTCGCTGGTCGCCGACCCCGAGGTCGACGTCGTCTACGTCGCGAGCCCGCACGCGCTGCACCTGGAGCACGCGCGCCTGGCGTTCGAGGCCGGCAAGCACGTGATGTGCGAGAAGCCGGTCACGGTCACCGTGGCCGACGCCGAGGCGATGGTCGAGCTCGCGCGCCGCCACGACCGCTTCCTCATGGAGGCGATGTGGACGGCGTTCCACCCCGTCGTCCGGGCCGTCGCCGCCGACCTGCGCGCGGGCCGCTTCGGGCGGCCCAGCCACCTGCACGCCGAGCTCGGCTTCGTCGTCGACGCCGCGCCCGACGACCGCCTGCTCGACCCCGCGCTCGGCGCCGGCGCCATGCTCGACATGGGGGTCTACCCGCTCACGTTCGCGCACCTGCTGCTCGGCGAGGCCGAGCAGCTCACGGCCACCGCCACGCTCTCCGACAGCGGCATCGACCTCGACATCGCGGTGGCCGGTCACTACCCCGACGGCGCGGTGCTCACCGCCACCGCCTCCCTGACGTCGTGGTCGTCGCGCCGCGCCTCGATCGGCACCGACACCGGCCGCCTCGACCTCGTCGACTTCCACCACCCCACCGCCGCCACCTGGACGCCGCACACGGCGGCCGGCCCCGACCAGCCGGTCGACCTGCTCGCCGAGGTCACCGCGACCGAGCCCGTCGTCGGCGCCGGCTACGCCCACGAGATCGTCGAGGTGAACCGGTGCCTGCGCGCCGGCCTGCGCGAGAGCCCCGTCGTCCCGCACGCCCAGACGCTGACCATCATGCGGCAGATGGAGGCGCTCCTGGCCTCGGTCGGCGTCCGCTACGCCTGAGCCCGCGGCCGCGGCCGCGGCCGCGATAGTTCGACACCAGGTCGACCTCGTCCGGCCGTGCGGAGGTCGACCTGGTGTCGAACTATCCCCTCTGGCGGGCGCGGGAGTTGAGGAGGGCGTCGGCGGGTCCGGCGTGCAGGGCGGCACAGGCCCGGACGACGAGCGGCAGGGTGAGCAGGGCGACGACGCCGATGCCGAGCTGCAGCAGGCTCTCGTCGCGGCGTCCCTGACCCCAGCCGAGCAGCTCGACGAGGGTCTCGTCCTGGTCGGGCAGCCACTGCTGCCAGAACCAGTAGGTCAGGCCGGCTCCGGCGGCGGCGAGCCACGACACGACGACGGTGAACGCGACGGTGCCGGTCACGAACGACACCAGGCCCCACAGCAGGTCGAGCCACGACTGCGGGTCGCGCAGCGGGGTCAGCACCCGCCGGACGACGCCACTGCCCTCCGGCGCGCGCAGGTACCGCGCCGGGGGCGCCGGCCAGCCCTGCAGCGTCGTCAGCGCGCGCCGCTCGAGGCGGGCGAGCCCGCGCGCGGCGAGCGCCGTCCCGGCGAGCACGGCGAGGCCGAACCAGACGACCAGCAGGCCGAGGCCCGCCGAGACGCCGGCGACCACGACGACGAACCCCACGACGCCGAGCGCGAAGCCGCTGACGACGTAGGCGACGTCGCGACCGCGACGCACGAGGAAGCCGTCGCGTGACGCGCGAGGTGCGGGCGCGTCCGGTGCGAGGGAGGGCGGGGCGGGGTGCGGCAGGGTCGTGGTGTCCATGCCTCCACCCTGGTCGCGACGGAGGCCGGGCACAGGGGTGCAGGCACCACTCCCGGAGGTGGTGCCCGCGCCGCCCGGCCTCCGACTAGGGTCGGGTTCGTGCAGAAGGACCTCGTGATCGTCGCCAACCGGCTGCCGGTCGACCGGGTCACGCAGCCCGACGGCACCCCCGGCTGGCGGCGCTCCCCCGGCGGACTGGTCAGCGCGATCGAGCCGGTGATGCGCGCCAACGACGGCATCTGGCTCGGCTGGCCCGGCGGCGACGACCAGGACCTCGAGCCCTTCGAGGACGACGGCATGCACCTCGCGCCCATCGGGCTCGAGAAGGACGAGATCGAGCTGTTCTACGAGGGCTTCAGCAACGCGACCCTGTGGCCGATCTACCACGACCTCGTCGCCAAGCCCGAGTTCCACCGCGAGTGGTGGGACTCCTACGTCAAGGTCAACGAGAAGTTCGCCGCCAAGGCCGCCTCGTTCGCCGCCGAGGGCGCGACGGTGTGGGTGCACGACTACCAGCTGCAGCTGGTGCCGCGGATGCTCCGCGAGCTGCGCCCCGACCTGCGCATCGGCTTCTACCTGCACATCCCGTTCCCGCCGGCCGAGCTGTTCCAACAGCTGCCGTGGCGCCGGCAGATCCTCGAGGGCCTGCTCGGTGCCGACCTGGTCGGCTTCCAGCTGCCGGGCGGCGCGCAGAACTTCGTGCGCCTCGTGCGCCAGCGCGTCGGTCACAAGACGCATCGCGACCTCGTCTACCTGCCCGACGGCCGGGCGGTCCGCGCCGCGGCGTTCCCGATCTCGATCGACGCCCGGGGCTATGAGGAGCTGGCCCAGAAGGACTCGGTCGTCGAGCGCGCCGCGGCCATCCGCGAGGCGCTCGGCAACCCGCGCAAGATCTTCCTGGGCATCGATCGGCTCGACTACACCAAGGGCATCTACGCCCGGCTGCGCGCCTTCGCCGAGCTCATCTCCGACGGCCGGTTCGACGTCGAGGACGCCGTGTTCGTGCAGGTCGCCGTCCCCTCGCGCGAGCAGGTCGAGCAGTACCGCATCCTGCGCGACGACATCGAGCGCCTGGTCGGCCGCATCAACGGCGACCTCGGCCGCATCGGCCGTCCGGCGATCAGCTACCTGCACACCTCCTACCCGCGCGAGGAGATGGCCGCGCTCTACACCGCCGCCGACGTCATGGTGGTCACGCCCTACCGCGACGGCATGAACCTCGTGGCCAAGGAGTTCGTGGCCTGCCGCACCGAGGACGACGGCGCCCTCGTGCTCTCCGAGTTCGCCGGCGCCGCCGACGAGCTGCGCCAGGCGTGGCTGGTCAACCCCTACGACCTCAACGGCATGAAGTCGGCCCTCCTCGAGGCGTACAACGCCGACGACAAGGAGCTGTCGCGCCGCATGAAGGCCATGCGCAAGACCATCCGCCAGCACGATGTCGCGGCCTGGGCCGACTCCTTCATGTCCGAGCTCGGCCAGTTCTCGCACAGCACGCACGCCAAGGCCGTCCGGCCGGCCAAGCGTTCGTGACCGGGGCCCGACCGGCCCGACCCACGAGGGCGTGGGACGACGTCGTCCTCATGTCCGACGACGCCGTCACCTCGATCGAGGTGGTCGAGTCGGGAGCGCCCCTGGTCGACGCCGCCGGCGTCGTGCCGTACACCGGCGCGACGGACGACGCCCGGTACCTGCGACGCCCCGTGCTCGACCGGCTCGCCGACGCGGCGTCCCGGCTGCCCGACGAGCTGGTGCTCGCGCTCAACGAGGGCTGGCGCCCGCCCGCGCTGCAGCGCCTCTATTTCGAGCGCTACGCCGCCCGCCTGCGGGCGGGCGACCCGGCACTCGACGACCACGCCGTCCACCGGCTGGCGAGCCGGTTCATCTCACCGCCGGCGATCGCGCCCCACACGGCCGGCGCGGCTGTCGACGTCCTGCTGCTCTCGCCCGACGGCGACGTGCTCGACGTCGGCTGCGCGCTCGACGCCTCCCCCGAGGAGTCCGGCGGCCGCTGCTACACCGACCACCCCGACGTCACCGGGCAGGCGCGGGCGCGGCGCCGCGAGCTGGTGCGCGTCATGTCCGCAGCGGGCCTGGTCAACTACCCGACCGAGTGGTGGCACTGGTCGTGGGGCGATCGCTACTGGGCCATGACGACGGGCGCGCCGGCCGCCGTCCTCGGGCCCGTCGGACGCTGACCGCACCTCACCGCGCGGCCGCGCCGGACGGCTCGTCCTCGAGGCGGCTCATCACGGGAGTGGCGGCGATGCCGTGCACGACGACCGAGAACGCGACCGTGAAGGCGACGATCGACCACGCGGCCTCGGCGTCGGCGAACGCGGCCTCGTTGGTGGCCCAGGCCACGTAGTACAGGCTGCCGACCCCGCGGATGCCGAAGAACGACACGGCGAGCCGGCCGCGGGTGCCCAGGCCGCCGGCGAGCGGATCGCTGCGCGGGCGGACGGACAGGGCGAGCCAGGACGAGGCCGGGCGTAGCACCAGCACGAGGACGACGCCCACCGCGGCGCCGCGCCAGTCGAGGGCGCGGAGCAGACCGGAGGACAGCGCGATGCCGAGCAGGAGCAGCACGACGAGGGTCAACAACCGCTCGAGGCGCTGGACGACGTCGTGCATGACGCGGTGGTAGTCGTGGCGGCGCTCGGCCGAGCGCAGCGCCGTCGCGCACGCGAAGACGGCCAGGAAGCCGTAGCCGTGCGCCAGCTCGGCGGCGCCGTATGCCGTCAGGAGGGCCGCGAGGGCGATGAGTGGTTCGCTCTGGGCGGTCGTGCGGACCGTCTCACGGGTGCTGCGGAACGCGATGCGGCCGAGCCCACGTCCGACGAGGACGCCGACGAGGACGCCGACGACGATCTCGACGACGACGTAGAGGCCCACCATCTCGCCGAAGCCGGCCCAGAACGAGCCGCCGGCCAGCACGATGACCGCGAGGTGCACGAACGGGAAGGCCAGGCCGTCGTTGAGACCGGCCTCGGAGGTGAGGGCGAAACGGACCTCACCGGCCTCGGTCACCGTGGTCGGGTCGGTGGAGTAGGGGACCTCGTCGGGCTCGTCGTCGGCGATCGACGACCCGGGGCCGCCGACCTGGACGTCGGAGGCCAGCACGGGATCGGTGGGCGACAAGGCGGCGCCGAGCAGCAGAGCGGTCGCGGGAGCGAGCCCGACGAAGGACCAGCCGAGCAGCGCCACCAGCCCGATGGTCACCGGCATCGCGACGCCGAGGAGCCTCCAGGTGGGCGACCAGCGACGCCACGTCGAGGGGTGCAGCAGGTCGAGGGGGCGGTCGATGGCCAGGCCGACGCCCATCAGGGCGACGATCACCGTGAGCTCGGTGACGTGCTCGATGACGAGCCGGTCGGTGTCCTCGGGCACGTAGACGACCAACGAGTCGGTCAGGGGCGTGAACCCGAGGCCGAGCCCGGTCAGGAGCAGCACGATGGCCGGCGAGACCGCCCACCGGCGCAGGAGGGCCGGGAGCGCCACGGCCAGCAGGAGCACCGTGCCACCCAGCAGGTACAGCACCGCGGCATCCATCGACCTTCAGGCTCGCGGGGCGACGCTCGCCGCGCCAGCCCCTGGCGGGTGAGGCCGTTCGACTGCGACGAGGACCGTGCCGCACTAGCGTGCTCGGCATGTCCCTCGACCTGCGTCGCCCGCTCGTGGCCGCCGTCCTCGCCGCCCTCGTGCTGACCCCTGCGATGGCCGAGGCACGCGTCATCAAGGGCAACAGTGCCAACAACACGCTCCTCGGCACCGAGTCCGCCGACAAGATCTCCGCCGGCGGGGGCCACGACCGCATCAACGGCCGCGGCGGCAACGACCGCATCGAGGCCGGCAGCGGCAACGACCGGGTGGTCGGCGGCACCGGCAACGACGCGATCCTGGCCGCCGCCGGCAACGACGTCATCGACGCCGGCGCGGGCCACGACTCGGTCAACGCCGGGGCCGGCAACGACTCCGTGCTCGGCGGCGACGGCAACGACTCCCTCGGCGGCGGCGACGGCGCCGACCGGGTCAACGGCGGCCCGGGCGACGACCGGAGGCTCAGCGGCCTCGGCGGCGACGACGTCATCCTCGGCGAGGCCGGCAACGACCGGCAGATGCTCGGCGACAACGGCAACGACGTGCTCGACGGCGGGGCCGGCAACGACGAGCTGCAGGGCTCCAGCGGCAACGACCGGGTCATCGGTGGCGACGGCGACGACCACGCGCAGGGCGGACCCGGCAACGACCGCGTCTACGGAGGCACCGGCAACGACCAGCTCGACGGCGACGAGGGCGACGACTTCATCGACGGCGGCCCCGGCGACGAGTCGTGCCCCTCCTTCGGCCCGAAGGTCGTCGGCGCGACGTGCACGGGCTTCCCCGCCGCGGGCAACCGCATCGACATCACCGCCGACGCCGGCGACGACGTCGTCTACCCGGGCGACGGCAAGGACAACGTCTTCGGCGAGAGCGGTGCCGACCTCATCGTGCTGACCGACGACGGCGCCTACGACCGCGTCTCGTGCAACGTCGGCCCGACCAAGACGCCCGGCGACCAGGTGGTCTACGTCGGTCCGGTCGACACCGACGACGACATCCTCGCCAACTGTCCGGCGCCGCAGTCGATGTCGGCCGAGGCCTTCATGAAGAACCCGGCCTTCGTCTACCCCGGCACCACCACGCACCTGCCGCTGCCGGCGGGTGTGACGCTGCCCCGTCCCGCCCCGCTGGCCGGCTGGCTCGGCCTCTGAGCCGGGCCTGACGCGCGCGTCCGGGCCGCCCGGGGGGCACCCCGACGACCCACCGGAAACCCGCTCGACACCGCTCCCCACTAGCGTGGGCGCCATGACCGTCGACCTGACGACCTATCGCGCCGTCCTCTTCGACCTCGACGGCGTGATCACGCCGACGGCCGAGGTGCACATGCGGGCGTGGGCCCAGATGTTCAACGAGTTCCTCGCCACCCGCGAGGGGCAGGCGGCCTACACCGACGACGACTACTTCGAGCACGTCGACGGCAAGCCCCGCTACGACGGCGTCCGCGACTTCCTCGCCTCGCGCGGCATCGACCTCCCCCAGGGTTCGCCGGATGACCCGTCCGACCAAGCCGAGGGTTCCGAGACCGTGTGCGGCCTCGGCAACCGCAAGAACGACGCGTTCGGCGACGTGCTGCGCCGCGAGGGCGTCGGGGCCTACCCGGGCTCGCGACGGCTCCTCGACGCCTTGCGCGAGAAGGGCCTGCCAATGGCGATCGTGTCGTCGTCGAAGAACGCCCCCGACGTGCTCGCCGCGGCCGGCGTCACCGAGTACTTCGACGTCGTCGTGCACGGCGGCACCGCGGCCGAGAAGGGCCTGGCCGGCAAGCCGGCACCCGACATGTTCGAGGAGGCCGCCCGCGAGCTCGGCGTGCCCGACGACGCCAGCGTCGTCGTCGAGGACGCGATCAACGGCGTCCGGGCCGGCGCCGCCGGCGACTTCGCCCTCGTCATCGGCGTCGACCGCGGCGCCGGCGCCGAGGCACTGACGGCGGCCGGGGCCGACGTCGTCGTCCGCGACCTCGAGGAGCTCGTCTGATGGACGACGCCAACCCCAACCTGCCCGCCCACCCGCACCAGCACGACGACGCCGACGAGCGGCACGGCGCCAGCCACGTAGCACCGCCGGCGTCCGACCCGCTCGACCGCAGCCGGTTCCCGATCGACGAGTGGCGCCTGGTCGAGACCCGCTTCGACGACCGCGACCTCGGCACCACCGAGTCGGTGTTCAGCGTCGGCAACGGCTACCTCGGCCTGCGCGGCAACTACGAGGAGAGCCGCGACTTCATCGCCAACGGCACGTTCGTCAACGGCTTCCACGAGACCTGGCCCATCCAGCACGCCGAGGAGGCGTTCGGCTTCGCCAAGGTGGGCCAGACGATCGTCAACGCGCCCGACGCCAAGGTCATCCGCCTCTACGTCGACGACGAGCCGCTCGAGCTCTCGGCCGCCGACCTCATTGAGTACGAGCGGGCGCTCGACTTCCGCAGCGGCGTCCTGAGCCGCCACGTCGTCTGGCGCACGCCGTCCGGACGACGCGTGCAGGTCGACAGCACGCGCATGGTCTCGTTCGAGCAGCGGCACCTGGCGGTCATGACGTTCGAGGTCACGCTCCTCGACGGCGGCGGCCCGGTCACCATCAGCTCGCAGGTGCTCAACCGCCAGGACGCCGACCGCGGCGCGTCGGTCGAGATGGCCAAGGCCGCCGCGGAGTTCGACCCGCGCAAGGCCGAGTCGTTCGCCCACCGGGTGCTCAACCCGGAGAACGACGGCGAGGTGCTGGCCGACGACCGGCTGGCGCTGCGCTACAAGTGCACCGACAGCGGCATGACGATCGCGCTCGCCGTCGACCACCGCCTCGAGACGACGAGCCGGCACTCGACGCACGTCGAGCGCGGCGACGACCACGCCAAGGCGATCTTCCACGTCACTGCCGAGCAGGGCGTGCCGATCCGGCTCACGAAGGTCGTGGCCTACCACACCGCCCGCGTCGTCCCGACCGGCGAGCTGCTCGACCGGTGCAAGCGCACGCTCGACCGCGCGGCCGCCGAGGGCCTGGAGAAGCAGGCCGACGACCAGCGCGCCTGGCTCGACGCGTTCTGGGCGCGCTCCGACGTCGAGGTCGGCAACCAGCCCGCGATCCAGCAGGCCGTGCGCTGGAACCTGTTCTCGATCGCCCAGGCCTCGGCACGCGCCGACGGCGCCGGCATCCCGGCCAAGGGGGTGACCGGCTCGGGCTACGGCGGCCACTACTTCTGGGACACCGAGATCTACGTGATGCCGTTCCTGACCTACACCTCACCGTGGGCGGCGCGCAACGCGCTGCGGTTCCGCTACGGCCTGCTCGACTCCGCGCGCGACCGGGCCGAGGCGCTGGCCCAGAAGGGCGCGCTGTTCGCCTGGCGCACGATCAACGGCGAGGAGGCCTCGGCCTACTACGCGGCCGGCACGGCGCAGTACCACATCGACGCCGACATCGCCTACGCGCTCAGCCAGTACGTCGACGCCACCGGCGACTACGAGTTCCTCGACCGGCAGGCCATCGACATCCTCGTCGAGACGGCCCGGCTGTGGGCCGACCTCGGCTTCTGGCGGGAGGAGCCGGACGGCGCGTCGTTCCACATCCACGGCGTCACCGGCCCCGACGAGTACACGACCGTCGTCAACGACAACCTCTACACCAACGTCATGGCGCGGCTGAACCTCAGCCGCGCCGCGGGCGCCGTCCGGTTCATCAAGGACAACCGCCCCGACAACTACCGCGAGATGGTGGCCCGCGTCGGCCTGCTCGAGGGCGAGGTCGACGAGTGGGACCGCTGCGCGCGCGGCATGACGATCCCCTTCGACGAGCACCTCGGCATCCACCCGCAGGACCTCCACTTCCTCGAGCGCGAGATGTGGGACCTCGGCAAGACCCCCGTCGAGAAGCGGCCGCTGCTGCTGAACTACCACCCGCTGGTCATCTACCGGTTCCAGGTGCTCAAGCAGGCCGACGTCGTGCTGGCGCTGTTCTTGCAGGGCGAGCACTTCACGCTGGAGGAGAAGAAGGCCGACTTCGACTACTACGACCCGATCACCACGGGTGACTCCACGCTCTCGGCCGTCGTCCAGTCGATCGTCGCGGCCGAGGTCGGCTACCACGACCTCGCGCTGCGCTACTTCCACGGCGCCCTGTTCGTCGACCTCGACGACCGCCACGCCAACACCACCGACGGCGTGCACGTCGCCTCGACGGGCGGCGTGTGGAGCGCGCTCGTGGCCGGGTTCGGCGGCTTCCGGCAGCAGGCGGAGGGCCGCTGGCGCATCGACCCCCGCCTGCCCGACGGCTGGTCGCACCTCACGTTCCGGCTCACCCTGCGCGGCACCCGCGTGCGGGTGACCGTGCGCGAGGAGACGCTCACCCTGCAGGTCGAGGAGGGCGGCGCCACGCTGACCTTCGACGTGCGGGGCGAGAAGGTGAGGGTCTCACCCGACAACGTCTCGGTCGTCGACCTCGACGGCCACGGTCCGCGCATCCAGGGCGAGCCGGTCAACCCGGTCGGCACGACGCGCGCCGACGGCACCGTGATCACCGCCAAGCTGCCCTCCGGCGCCTGACCCGACGGCGCCCGGGGCAAGGGCTCAGTGCCCCGGGCCGACGGACTCGCCGTCGCCCGGCGTGCCGTGCTCGGGGAAGGCCGCGTCGGCGGCGTCCTCCTCGACCAGGCAGGTCCGGCAGAAGTCCTCGCCGAACGGGGTCAGGTGGATCGAGCGCCGCACGACCTTGGCGAACTTCACCGAGTGCATCGCGGCGAGCACGTCGGGCTGGGCCTCGACGACCTGGTACTCCATCGGGTCGCGCAGCGCCTCGCGGCTGAACCACACGAGACCGAGGCGGAACAGGTTGTTGAGGTAGGCCGGCACCTGGTCGACGTAGCGGCACCCCGCCCGCGGGCCGATCATCGTCAGTCCCGGCGCGATCAGCTGCGACGACACCATGCCGATCGGGCCGCCGGTGCGGACGTCGACGCTGGGCTGCGGACCCTTGTTGAGCAGCAGCACCAGGATCCGCGCCTCGTCGGGCGCCATCTCGGACAGGATGCGCTCGTAGGCCGGGTGCCCCTGGTCGGTGCTCCACACGTCGCGCGACCTCGAGAGCAGCTCGTGGCCGAGGTCGCGCAGCGACGGGGGCTCGGGCGCGCTCGTCTCCCACAGCCGGCCCGCCACCACCTCGCCGTCGACGGTCTCCCCCGCGGCCGACGACGAGGACGACGCGGGCACCAGCCCGCCGAGGTCGGCCCCGGCCGACATCAGCGCCCTGCCCACCGGCGTGCCGGCCGAGACCGTGCGCGCCAGCTCGCCGACGACGGCGATCGCGTGGCCGGCGTCGCGGGCCAGGGCCGCCGCCTCCTCCTGGCTCGTGGCGGCGCGGCCGACGCGCAGCCACGCCTTCGCCGACGTCCGGGCCCCCCACCCGGCCGTGTGCCAGGCCGCGGACGCCGCCACGCGGGCGATGCCCGGCAGCGACTCGGCGGCCGGCAGCAGCTCGGGCAGGCGCTGCAGGTCGCGGGGGTGGCGGGCGTCGCGGCGGCGCCGCTCGTCGTCGGTGCTCATCAGCCCCCCTGCACGCCGAAGATCGCCAGGTGCAGGAAGCCACCGGCGGCGCCCATGATCGCTCCGTGGGCGTAGAGCATCCACTCATCCTCCTTGATCGCCGAGCGCATCATGTCGACGAAGTCTCTCGGTGGCAGCTCCTTGGTCCGGGCGGCGACCAGGATCCGGATCTTCTCGGCCTGCCGGGCGCTGAACTCGGGGTCCTTGAACGGCGTCAGGGTGCGCCCGACCGCCTCCTGCGCCACCGACTCGCGGATCGTGTCGAAGCGCTGGCCGCCCATGGCGACGCGCAGCGCCGCGCGGGCCGGCCCGGCAGCCTGGTCGATGGCCGGGCGGAGGGCGGTGGCGAGCATCTGCCGGGTGCGGTCGCCGCGGGGGCCGTCGAGCAGGAAGTCGCCGATGCGCTCGAGGGTGATGACGTCGTCGGCGATGATCTGGGCGTAGACCTCGGCGGCCTGGCTCTGCCGGCGCAGGAAGAGTCCGTGCCAGGTGATCCCGAGGATCTTGCGCGGCTCGGGCGGCTCGAAGATGAGCCACATGCCGAGCGCGTTGGTGATCCACCCGACGACGACGCCGAGCACCGGCAGCAGCCAGGCCTGGTGGGCGATGGAGTCGATGACCGCGACCGGGATGCCGAGCAGGAACCCGAAGATGAAGCCGAACCGGACCATCATGTCCAGCTCCTTCTGACCGAAGTCGCGGAAGATCCGCACCACCAGCTCCGGGTTGTCCTGGAAGTGGTCGATCACCATGATCTTCGGGTCGAGCAGCTGGTCGATGTGGATGCCGATCTCGGTGGTGACCGTGCCAACCACGCTCGGCAGCTGGGCCTGCACCCGGTGGAACACGGCGTCCTTGACCGGCTGCGGCAGGTCGCGCCACAGGCGGGGGTGCTCGGTGCGCATGACCTGGTCGACGAGCTCGGGGATCTCGGGGCGGAACACGGTGACGATGTGCTCGGCGATCTGGTCGGGCTCGAGCTGCTGGTAGAACTCGGCCGGCGTGCCGAGCTTGGCGATCGCCTTGTCGACGGCGATGCTGCCCATCTTCGCCGCGCGGGCCGGCACGATGCCCTGCCACCCGATGCCGCCCTGCAGCACCCCGGGCACCTCCTGGATCTTGCGCGGCAGGACGGTGGCGAGCTCCTTCATGCCCGGGACGCGGACGCCGCGGAAGCGCAGCGGCGCGAACAGCATGACCAGGCCCGACCAGTTGATGAGCCAGCCGATCACGCCGGTGAACACCGGGATGGTCACGAACGCGAACCAGTGGATGCCGTCGAACCACTCCGACACCGGATCGAGCAACCAGTCCACGCCCGTACGCCCCTTCGCCTGCGCGGCCCCATCACCGCCATCCGCGAAGACTAGTGCGTCCCGTCCACCCCGGGGGGCGGTGACCGCTACACGATGTCGCGGCTATCTGGCCCGCTGCTCGACCCGCCGTTCGACTCAGACGGCCAGCAGCCCGACCGTCGCGACGACGAGCACCACGAGCACCCCGATGGCCACCTGCGCCACGTGCAGCACTCGGACGGCGGGCGTGCCGGCCTCGGCCGTCGGGACGTCGTCGCGCCGCTGCCGGCGGATGGTCCAGAGCAACGCGGCCCCGATGCCGAGCAGGGGCGCCATCGTCGTCCAGTAGCGCGGACCGGCGATGTGGACGAACGGCTGCACCATGAGCGTCACGATGCCGATCTTGACCAGCACGAGGGTGAGCATCGTGTCGAACGAGCGCCGGGTGACGGCGCCGAGCAGGGCGAGCATGACGAGCGTCGCCCCGTAGAACATCGGCGCGGTCAGCACCTTCGAGATGGCCGCGATGGGCACCGGCGAGCCGTGCCACTGCAGGAGCGTCGCGAACCGGTGCGGCAGGACGAAGTAGCGCCCGGCGTTGATGCCGACGTCGCGCGCGTAGGACGTCGCGGTGATGTCGCGGCGCGCGTAGGCCGACATCTCGTCGGCGATGACGGTCTCGCTCACGCCGGCCGCGCGCGCGTGCTCGCGGGAGAAGCGCAGCGGCGAGAACCAGATGCTGCTGCCGGGGTCGCACTCGCCGAAGCAGAGCACGTCGCGGTCGCCGAACGTGTTGGCCCGCACGGTGGGCACCGACACGGTGGTCAGCACGCGCGAGTCGAGCGCGACCGACGCCCCGACCGACCACGGCGCCAGGAGGGCCAGGAACGCCACGCCGGCCACGACGTAGGCGCCGACCACCCGCCAGCGCACCGCGCGCCGCGCGACGACGAGCGAGACGACGAACGTCGCGCCGAGCATGCCGACGACCAGCACGCTCACGCTGGAGCGGAAGTAGACCGCGAGGATCGCGTAGACGCCGAGCAGGGCGCCGTCGCGCCACGTGACGGCCCGGCCGTCGCGCCACGCGCGGGTCATCTCGATGGCGCGGCACATCATCAGCACCACCACCAGCCCGGCCAGGCTGTCGCCCCAGCCGGCCGTGCCGAACACGGCGTAGGTGGGCACCAGGCCCGGGTAGACCAGCAGCGCACCGGCCGGCGCGTTGCCGAGGGTGCGCCGCACGCGCCGAGCGGTGAGCAGCAGCACGATCGAGGTGACGATGCCGAGGTAGGCGCGCACCAGCGGCGTGCCGGCGCCGGGGACGAACAGGTAGAGCGGGGTCAGCAGCACCGGCATGCCCGGCATGAACCAGCCGCTGCTCACCGCGATGCGGTCGAGCTCGGCGGTGTCGGGAGACCGGAACCAGACCAGGTCGCGCACGGCGTTCGACAGCGCCCGGCCGGCGTCGAAGTAGTAGGCCTCGTCGCCGACGACCGGCCCGGCCGCGACGCCGGCGTAGGCCACGACCTTGACCGCCACGGTGGCGAGCGCGAGCCAGACCAGGAGCCGCTCGGGCCGGCCGAGGGCCGCCCAGCGGGCGCGGACGGCGTCCGTCGGCCTGGTCACGAGCGGTCCGGGAGGTCGGGGGTGAAGCGCTTGGTCGAGTTGGCGTCGAAGCAGACGGCGTCGTCGGACTGCCGTCGCACCAGCGGCAGGTCGAGGACCATCACCCCGCGCACCACCTGGTCGGCGGGGACGTCGAGGTCGCGCGCCCGCACGCGGACGTCGTCGGCCACCCCGGCCGCGGCGAAGGACGCCTCGGCGCTCGCCGCCGCCTCGGCGGCCGAGACCAGGTCGAACTGGAGCACCACCCGGCGGTGCAGGCCGTCGGCGTCGAGCACCGTGCCGTCGGAGCGCAGCACGGCGGCGAAGTCGAGCTCGACGTCGCCCGGCAGCGGGTAGCAGCCGGTCGTGAGCCCGTCGGGGGGCACGAGCGGTCGGTACTGGCCGCTGACGTCGGCCCGGCCGGCGAGCGGGCTCAGCACCAGCGCGAGCAGGGCGACGGCCACGCCCACGAGGACCCGGTCGCGCGAGCGTGACGGGACGAGGCGGCTCATGGCGCGGCCCATCCTAGGAGCCGCCGGCCTCGACCCGGCGACCGGACGTCGTCCGGCGGGGTACGTTGCGAAGGTGGACCTCATCCCGAAGCCCGACCAGGTCGCCTCGGCGGCGGGCAACCTGGCGCACCAGGTGTTCTACGGCGGGCTCGCCGACCTGCGGCCGATGCCGCGCACGCTCATCGACGAGGGCACGCTGCGCGAGGTCTACCACTACCGCCCCGCCGCGAAGGTGCAGGAGCAGGGCGAGCCGGTCCTGCTCGTCACCCCCTTGGCGGCCCCGGCCACCTGCTACGACCTGCGGCGCGGCTGCTCGCTGGTCGAGCACGTCGTCGGCACCGGCCGGCCGACCTACCTCGTCGAGTACGGCCAGGTCTCGTTCAAGGACCGCAACCTCGGCATGGAGCACTGGATCGAGGAGGTCGTGCCGGCCGCGATCCGCGAGACCTCCGCCCACGCCGGAGGACGGCCGGTGCACGTGGTCGGCTGGAGCCTCGGCGGCATCTTCTCGATGCTCGCCCTCGCCGCCGACGCCGACCTGCCCGTCGCCTCGCTCACCGTGGTCGGCTCGCCGGTCGACGTCAGCCTGGTGCCGCTGGTGGCGCCGTTCCGCCCGCTGCTCAACTGGGCCGGGGGCCGCGGCCCGATCACGAAGGGCTACCAGGCTCTCGGCGGCGCCCCGAAGCCGCTGGTCAAGTGGGCCTTCCAGCTGTCGTCGTTCCAGAAGCTCGTCACCAAGCCGGTCGCCAAGCTCACCCACTACGACGACGCCGACTTCCTCGCCCAGATGGAGGCCGTCGACCGGTTCACCGCCGGCATGATCGCCTACCCCGGCCGCACGTTCGGCCAGCTGTACCACCGCTTCGTCAAGGGCAACGCGCTCGTCGACGGCACCTTCGACCTGGCCGATGCCGACGGGACCAGCCGCACGGTCTCGTTCGCCGACATCAGCGTGCCGGTGCTCGTCTTCGCCGGCGCCACCGACGGCATCGCACCGGTCGCCTCGGTCAAGGCCGTCGTGCCCCTGCTGACCGGCTCGCCCGAGGTGCGCTTCGAGATCGTGCCCGGCGGCCACCTCGGCATGCTCACCGGACGCGCGGCCCGCGACACGACGTGGAGCGTGCTCGACGAGTGGGTCTCGCAGTGGTCGGCCCCGACGTCCGACGACGGTCCCGCCCCGTCGGGCGACGGCGAGCCGGCCATCGGCACCGGACGCCGCCGCCACGGCTCGGGCGCCTCCCGCTCCCTCGCCCGCTGACCGATCCCCGCCGTCGGGCGCCGGCGGGAGGGCGAGGGGATTCCCGGTTTCGGGCGCGCCGCAGCCTCGCCAGGCTGGAGACATGACCCGCCTGCGCGCCCTCCTCGCCACCTTCGCCGTCACGCTCGTCAGCCTCGTCGCGGTCTCCACCGCCACCTCGCCACCGGCCCACGCCGACGGCTGCTACTCCTGGACCCGCAACCTCTCCTCCGGCGCCACGGGGGCCGACGTCTCGCAGCTGCAGATCCGCGTGGCCGGCTGGGCCGGATACGGCGTCAACATGGCGATCGACGGCAGCTTCGGGCCGCAGACCGTGCAGGCGGTGAAGAACTTCCAGGCCTCCTACGGCCTCGCCGCCGACGGGGTCGCAGGCCCGGCGACGTACGCGCAGATCTACGCCTTGCAGGACGACGACTGCACGCCCATCCACTTCTCCTACGCCGAGGTCGACGGCGGATGCGGCCAGGGCGGCTACAGCGGCGGGTCGGTGCCGGCCGCGACCGTGCAGGAGAACCTCAAGCGCGCGATGTGGCGCGCCGAGGCCCTGCGCCAGCGCATGGGCAACGTGCCGCTGACTGTCACCTCCGGCTTCCGGTCGCAGGCCTGCGACCGCCAGGTCGGCGGCAGCGGCACCGGCCAGCACACCTACGGCAACGCGATCGATCTCGTCGGCGCCTCGTTCTGCGGCCTGGCCCAGAACGCGCGCTACAACGGCTTCGGCGGCATCTTCGGCCCCGGCTACCCCGGCCACGACGACCACGTGCACGTCGACACCCGGGCCGGTCGGTCGTGGAGCGCGCCGTCCTGCGGCATCTGACCCATCGCCCGGCCCGCCCCCGCTAGCGTGCGGGGGTGCCCGAGACGACGTCGTCGACCCTGCCCCGCAAGGTCCGCGTCGGCTACGGGCTCGGGTCGGTGGCCACCGGCGCCTTCGGCACCGTCCCGGGCCTGATGCTGCTGCCCTACCTCACCGACACGCTCGGCGTCGCCGCCGTCGTGGCCGGCGTCGTGGTGGTGCTGCCCAAGGCGTGGGACGTCGTCCTCAACCCGGTCGCAGGGCGCATCAGCGACCGCACCGCCGACCCCCGGGGCCCGCGTCGTCCGTGGCTGTTGCGGGCCGGGCTGGCGCTCGCGCTCACGTTCGCGCTGCTCTTCGCCGGCCCCGACGTCGACTCGCGCGTGCTCGAGACCGGCTACGTGCTCGTCGTCTTCCTCGCCTGCGCGTCGGCCTACGCCTTCTTCCAGGTGCCCTACGTCGCCATGCCGGCCGAGATGACCAGCGGCTACGCCGAGCGCACCCGGTTGATGACGTGGCGGGTCGCGATCCTGGCGTTCACCATCCTGCTCGCCGGCGCCACCGCCCCGCTGCTGCGCGACGCCGTGGGCGGCCGCGACGGCTACCGGCTGATGGGCCTGGTGATGGCCACGCTGATCGCGATCGGCGCGGTCGGCGCCTACCTCGGCACGCGCGACGCACCGCGGGGCGACGTCGCCCCCGGGCCCGGCTCGCTGCGCGACCAGCTGCGCGTCGTCGCCGGCGCCCGCGACTTCCGGCTCCTGCTGACCACCTGGATGCTGCAGGCGCTGGCCACCGGCTGCATGCTGGCCGGCGTCGACTACCTCGCCGGCGACGTGCTCGACAGCGACGGCGCCGCCACGGTGCTGTTCGTCTGCTTCGTCGGCCCGGCGCTGCTGCTCACCCCGGTCTGGACGGCGGTCGGCGAGCGCATCGGCAAGCGCCGCGGCTACCTCGCCTCGTCGGTGGTCCTCGCGGCCGGCGCCGCGCTCGCCGCCACCGCCCAGGTCGCGCCGGGGGCCGTGGTGATCGCCGCCGTGGCGGTCGTCGGGGTCGGCTACGCCGGCGCCCAGGTCTTCCCGCTCGCGATGCTGCCCGACGTCGCCGCCACCGACGCCCGTCGCACCGGCGAGAACCGCACCGGCGTCTACACCGGCGTCTGGACGGCGGGCGAGACCCTCGGGCTCGCCCTCGGCCCGGGCGTCTTCGCGCTCGTGCTCGCCCTCGGCTCCTACCGCTCCACCACCGACGACGCCGACGTCGTGCAGCCCGACAGCGCGCTCACCGCGATCACGCTCGGCTTCTCGGCGCTGCCCGCCCTGCTCGTGGTCGCGAGCCTGTGCTGGCTGTGGCGCTACCGCCTCGACGAGAGCCTCGACCGACCTGACCGACCCGCTCACCCCGATCCCCAGGAGACGGCATGACCCCCGACGACGTGCTGGCCCGGCTGCGCGACCTCCAGTCCCGCGACCTGCCGGTGCACGGCGGCCGCACGCTGGCCTACGTCTACGACGCGGGGCTGCCCGACGTCGACCGCGTCGCCCGCGAGGCCGTCGCCGCGTTCGCCGGGTCGAACGGGCTCGACCCGACCGCGTTCCCGAGCCTGCTCGCGATGGAGAACGACCTCGTCGGGTTCACCGCCGACCTGCTCGACGCACCGGGCGGGCCCGACGGCGTCGTCGGCACGATCACCTCCGGCGGCACCGAGTCGGTGCTGCTCGCCGTCCAGGCCGCGCGTGACGCCCACCGGTCGGCGCACCCCGAGGTCCAGGCCGCGATGGTGCTGCCCGACACCGCGCACGCCGCGTTCCACAAGGCCGCCCACTACTTCGACGTCGAAGCGGTGGTGGTGCCCACCGGCGCCGACCACCGGGCCGACGTCGAGGCCACCGCCCGCGTGCTCGACGACCTCGGCGACCGCACCGCGCTGGTGGTGGCCAGCGCGCCGTCGTACGCCCACGGCGTGGTCGACCCCGTGACCGGGCTGGCCGCGCTCGCCGCCGCCCGCGGCACCCGCTGCCACGTCGACGCCTGCATCGGCGGCTGGGTGCTGCCCTACGCCACCCGACTGGGCCGCGCCGTGCCGCCGTGGACCTTCGCGGTGGAGGGCGTCACCTCGATCTCGGTCGACCTGCACAAGTACGCCTACGCCCCGAAGGGCGCCGCGGTGCTCCTGCACCGCTCCGCGGCGCTGCGCAAGCCGCAGTACTTCGCGAGCGCCGCCTGGCCGGGCTACACGATGCTCAACTCGACCACGCAGTCGACCCGCTCGGGCGGCCCCCTGGCCGGCGCCTGGGCCGCGGTGCACGCGATCGGCGACACGGGCTACGAGCTCCTCTCCCGCCAGGTCCTCGCCGCGGTCGACGCCATCGTCGCCGCCACCACCGGCATCCCCGGGCTGAGCGTCGTCGTCGCCCCCGACTCGACGCTGGTCGCGCTCGCCACCGACGACACGTGCGACCCGTTCACCGTCGCCGACGAGATGACCACGCGCGGCTGGCACGTGCAGCCGCAGATGTCGTTCGGCCCGCACCCGGCGACGCTGCACCTCTCGGTCTCGGCCGCCACCCTCCCGCACGTGCCCGAGCTCGTCGAGGCCCTCACCGCGGCCGTCGAGGCGGCCCGGGCGGCCGGCCCGGTCGCCGTCGACCCCGACGTCGTGGCGTTCGTCGCCGCGCTCGACCCCGACGCGCTCACCGACGCCGACTTCGACGGCCTGCTGGCGGCGTCCGGCCTGCACGGTGCCGGCGGGCCCGACGCGGGGCTCGAGCTGCCCACCCGGATGGCCCCCGTGAACGCGCTGCTCGACGCCGCCCCGCCGCGCCTGCGCGAGGCCGTGCTCGTCGCGTTCCTCGACCGCCTGCAGCGGCCCACCCGAGGCCGCGCCGGGTGACCCGGCTGCCCTGACGGCTATCCCACCTAGTCCCAAGGGACCAGTCAGGCCGGCCTCCGCGCCCGAGCACACGGCATCGCCTCCGCCCCTAGCCTCGGAGGGCCCGCGCCCCCCACGCACCCCGGAGGTCCCATGCCCCGCGCCTCGTCGCACCTCACCCTCATGCGAGAGGACGACGACCCCGTCGCGCGCACCGGCACGGCCCCGTCGGCTCGCCCCCGCCACCGCCGGCCCGACGTCGACGGGCACGGCGTCCATCGGGCCACCCACCGCGGGACGATGCCCGGCCGCCACGAGCTCGAGGGCCGGCTGCTCGGTCTGGTCGCCGACCTCGTCGACGCTCCCGAGCACGCCTCGGGCGTCGTCGCCACCGGGGTCGACGACGCCGCGGTCGCGGTCCTGCGGGGGGCCCGCGACGCGGTCGTCGGCCCCGACGGGGGCGACGCCGGGCCCTCCTCGGTGGTGCTGCCCCGCTCGGCGCACCCGGCCTACTTCGCTGCGGCGCTCACGGTCGGGTTGACCCCGATCGTCGTCGCGGTCGACGACGAGGGGCGCGCCGACCTGGGCGCCCTCACCGCCGCCGTCCGCGCCGACACCGTGCTCATCGTGGCCTCGGCACCGTCGTACACCCACGGCCTGGTCGACCCCGTGGCCTGGATCGCCGCCGCCGCACAGGCGCGCGGCGTGCCGCTGCACGTCGACGCGACCTGCGGGGGCTGGGCGATGGCCCACGCGGCGCGCACCGGTCAGCTCGGCACCCTGTGGGGCTTCGCGATCCGCGGCGTCGCGTCGGTGGCGATCGACGTCGGGCCCGACGGTCGCGACGACACCGACCTCGTGGCGGTCCTGCACCGCGACCCGGCCGGCGCCCGCGCCCTCACCGTCTCGACGCCGACCCGCGGCCCCCTCGCGCTGCCGACGGCGTGGGCCCGACCGAGCGCCCTGCTCGAGGACACCGTCGACACGCTCGGCGCCCTGGGCGCCACGGGGTGGGCCGACCTCGCCGCCGCCGCGCTGGCCGCGACCCGGACCGTCGTCGACGGGCTGGCCGGGCTGCCCGGCGTCCGGCTCGCGGCACGCCCCGAGGCCACCGTGGTCAGCCTGGTGGCCGACGGGACCTGCGACGTCTTCACCCTCAGCGACGCGCTGCACGCCCTCGGCTGGACGGCGCACCCGGTGCTGCCCGACGACGGCGAACCCCTGCTGCGCGTGCCGGTCACGGCCGCGGTCCTCCCCCGCGTCGACGGCCTGCTGGCCGCGCTCGCGGACGCCGTCGCCGAGGCCCAGGCACGTGGCCCGGCCCGCGTCGAGGGCACGCTCGAGCGGCTGCTGCCGCGCTTCGAGGCTCCGGTCGGCGGCTACTCGGCCGACCTGCTGCTGGAGGCCGCCGCCACCGCCGACGGGCCGGAGCGCCGGGCCAGCACCCACGTGCTGCTCGCCGCCGCCGGCGGCGGCGTGCGCGAGTCGTTGCTCGCCGTCCACCGGCAGCGGCTCGCTCGCCCGGTACGGGCCGCCTCGGGTCAGCCGGCGACCGCCTCGACGGTCGGGAGCGAGTAGTCGCCCGCGTCGGTACCAAGGCCGCGGGCCACCTGGCTCGCGGTCGCGCACCCGAGGCGCGAGGCGTCGGACGGCGCGCGGCCGAGCGAGAGACCACGCAGGAAGCCGGCGCTGAAGGCGTCGCCGCAGCCGGTGGTGTCGACCAGCTCGCCCTCGCCCAGCGCGACGGCAGGCACCTCGACGACCGCGTCGGTGGTGACGACGAGCGCGCCCTGCGCACCCCGGGTGACGGCGACGCAGCCCACACCCATGGCCAGGAGCGCCTGCGCCCCGGTTGCCAGGTCGTCGTGTCCGGTGAAACCGCGGACCTGCTCGTCGTTGGGCAGCAGGTAGTCGGTGTGCGGCAACGCGTCGGCGATCCAGGCGAGCAGGTCGGTGTCGCCCGGCGCGAGCACGTCGACCGACGTCGTCATGCCCTGCTCGCGCGCCCACGCCAGCAGCTCACCGGCCGCGGGCCCGCCGAGGAACTCGGGGCCGCCCAGGTGCAGGTGGGTGGTGGCGGCGAGCGTCGTCCGGTCGAGGTCGTCGAGGGCGAAGGCGCCGTTGGCGCCGATGCAGTGCCAGGCCGGTCGGTCGCCGTTCGGCCGCACCGGGATGACCGACGACGACGTCTGGTGCTCGGCCTTGCGCACCAGCCCGGCCGTGTCGATGCCCTCGCGGGCCAGGAGCGTCAGCAGGAGGTCACCGACCGCGTCGGTGCCGATGGCCCCGTAGGACGCGACGTCGGCACCGAGCCGGGCGAGCACGAGCGCCGTGCCGCCGGCCGTGCCCGCGGCCGAGGGGCGGATGGTCTCGACCAGCTGACCATCTGAGCCCTCGGGGATGGACTCGATGCCGATGACGTGGGTGTCGAGCACGTGCACGCCGACGCAGGCGACCTTCACTCGTCCTCCTGAGGTTGTACGGATCCGTAGTTCTTGGCGAGGGCGGCCAGCACGACGGCCTCCTGCTCGGCCTCGGTGAGCACGCGCGGCGTGCCGAGCGACGACGCCCGGTGGTGCAGCGCAGCGAGCCACTCGAGCAGGACGGCGTGCTCGACGGCCTTGTCGAGCGTGGTGCCCACGGCGACCGAGCCGTGGTTGCCCATGAGCGCGGCCTGGCGCCCCTCGAGCGCGGCGCGCACCGACGTCGCCAGCCCGGGCGAGCCGAAGGTGGCGTAGGGCGCGACCCGGACGGCGCCACCGAGCACGAGCTGTTGGTAGTGCAGCACCGGCAGCTCGTCGAGCACGCAGGCGACCGCCGTCGACCACGGCGCGTGCGTGTGGACGACGCCCCCGACGTCGGGCCGGTCGGCGTAGACGCCGAGGTGCAGCTCGAGCTCGGACGTCGGCACCAGCCCGCCGTCGACGAGGTGGCCGTCGCCCGAGACGAGCACGACGTCGTGGGGCCGGCACTCGGCGAGCACGACGCCGGACGCCGTCACGGCCACCAGGTCGCGCACCCGCATGCTCACGTTGCCCGCGGTGCCGACGAGCAGGCCCTCGGCGGCCAGGCGGCGGGCCGCCGCGGCGACGTCGTCGCGCGCACTCATGCCGCGTAACGGTCGAGGTAGGCGGTCATCATCGCGATCCCCTCCTCGACCAGACCGGGGTCGCCGTCGAGGCTGTGCTCGTAGGCCAGCTGGAAGACGCGGTCGCCGACCTCGACGGCGAGCACGGCGGCCTGCAGGCCGAAGTCGGGGCGGGCGATGCCGGCCTCGAGTGCGACGTCGCGCAGCGTCTCGGCGATGCGCCGGTTGTGCTCGCGCCCGAAGGCGTGCACGGCGGTGTTGGTGCGACCGCGCAGGTAGACCTCGACGAAGGCCGGGCGGCGCGCGTAGACCTTGACGAAGGCGCGCATCGTCGTCTCCACGAGCCCGGTGACGGTGAGGGACTCCCGCGTGGCGAGCTCGGCGAGGTCGCTCGCGACCTGGTCGTCCATCTCGGCCATGTCGCGCCGCGCGATGGCGAGCAGCAGCTCCTCCTTGTCGGCGAAGTACTGGTAGAGCGAGGCGACCGGCACCTCGGCGGCGTGGGCGATCTCCCGCGTCGTCAGCGGCTCGACACCGCGGGCGAGGACCAGACGCTCGGTGGCCGCGAGGATCGCCTCGACCCGCCGCCGGCTGCGCTCCTGCACGGGCGCCCGACGCACGGCCGCTCCCCCCTGAACCTTCACGCTCCGACCCTTCCCTCGGTGGACGACTCGACAGTAGGGTACGAGAGCGAAACCTGACACATGTTCAGGTCGGAATCCTGGAGCGAGCCGTGACCCGTGACCTCGTCGACATCGACTCCCGCCTCGACGTCTCCCGACGCACGCTCCTCGGCGGCGGCGCCGCCCTGGCCGTCGGTGCAGGCGGGCTCGTCGGGCTCGGCGGCCTCACCGAGGCCGACGCCGCCGGCCTCCAGGGCCGCCTGCCGTCGAAGGTCGACGTCGTCGTGGTCGGCGGCGGTCTCGCCGGCCTGGTCGCCGCGCGACAGGTGGCCCGCGCCGGGCGCTCGGTGCTGCTGGTCGAGTCGCGCCGGCGGGTGGGCGGCCGGTTGCTCAACCACACGCTGACGACCGAGGGCGCCGTCATCGAGGCCGGCGGCGCCTTCATCGGCCCCACGCAGGACCACATCGCCCGCCTCGCCCGCGAGATGGGGGTTCCCACCTTCAAGGAGCACGTCACCGGCAACAGCGTCTACGTCTCGTCGACCACCGGCCGGCTCGAGTACTCCGGCACCGTGCCGCCCGACCTGACGATCCTGCCCGACGCCGCGCGCCTGCTGCAGCTGATCGACTCCTACGCGGCCGAGATCGCCGTCGACGCCCCGTGGTCGCACCCGCGCGCCCGCGAGTGGGACTCCATGACGCTCGAGCAGTTCATCCGGGCCCACTCGATCCTCAACCCCTCGGGCGTCGCCAACCTCATCAAGGCCTGGACCCAGCCCGGCTTCGGCGCCGACCCGCGCGAGCTCTCGTTCCTCTTCGTGCTCTGGTACGTCGCCTGCTCGGGCAACGAGCGCACGGTCGGCACGTTCGCCCGCAACTCCGACACCGTCGACGGGGCCCAGGAGCGTCGCTTCGTCGGCGGCTCCCAGCTGGTGCCGATCCGACTGGCCAAGCGCCTCGGCGACATCGTCGCCCTGCACGCCCCGGTTCACCGCATCGTGCAGCGCGACCACCGCGTGCGCGTGCACACCGGCCGCGGCGTCGTCACCGCACGCCGCGTCATCGTGGCGGCGCCGCCGCCGATGGTGCTCGGCATCGACTGGTTCCCCCGCCTGCCGGCCACCCGGCGCCAGCTGCTGCACAAGTCCCACATGGGCAAGCTGATGAAGTGCGACGCCGTCTACCGCCGGCCGTTCTGGCGCGACGCCGGCCTCAACGGCTTCGGCATCAACGACGCCGGCGCCGCCCGCGCGGTCTTCGACAACAGCCCGCCCGACGGCTCGCCCGGCGTGCTGCTCGCGTTCATGGGTGGCGACACCTGGCGCCGCTACGGCCGGCTCCCGCTCGCCGAGCGGCGTCAGGCCGTGCTCGCCGGGTTCGCCGAGATGTTCGGCCCCCAGGCCCTGCGGCCGGTCGAGTACACCGAGCACGACTGGACCCGCGAGCGCTGGACCCGCGGCGCCCCCACCGCCTTCCACGCCGCCGACCGCTCCTTCAGCACCCTCGGCCCGGCCGTCCGCCGTCCGTTCGGCCGCGTGCACTGGGCCGGCACCGAGACCTCGACCTACTGGAGCGGCTACATGGACGGCGCCGTCCGCTCGGGTGAACGCGCCGCGCTCGAGGTCCTGGAGAGGCTGCGATGACCACCGCGGCGGATAGTTCGACACCTGGTCGACCTCGACGGGGCGTGAGAGGTCGACCAGGTGTCGAACTATCCCGACTCGGGGCCCTGGTCCTCCTGCTCACGATGGTCACGTCGGGCGGGACGGCGACCGCCCCCGTCGCCCAGGCTGCGGAGCTCACCTACCGCACGACGGTCTTCGCGCGGGTCCCGTCGCCGGGGCATCCCGCCTACACCCATGTCGGCCGCAACGGCCGCGTCTACGCCGGCACCTACGTGGCCGGCGACCGCCAGCGCTCGCGGGTCTTCGAGTGGCGCCGCGACGGCACGCTGCTGCGCTCGTGGACGGTTCCCGGCCAGCGGCTCGACGCCGACCACGGCGTCCAGGTCGCCACCGAGACCCGTGACGGCAAGCTGGTCCTGCTCGAGACCTCGACGCGCGGCCTGCTCACCCTCGACGTCCGCACCGGCCGGTTCGAGCGCATCGCGACCTTCCCCGCCGGCGCCGTGCCCAACTACGCGACGTGGGGCCCGACCCACCTGTTCGTGACCGACTACGCCAACGGCGTCGTCTACCGGGTGCACCCGAACGGCCGCGTGCGCCCGTTCTTCCGCTCTCCGGCCCTGCAGGGCGTCGCCTCTTTCGGCACCACCGGCATCGTCTACCGCCGCCACCACCACGACTTCCTCATCACCCAGCAGACCGTGGCCGACGGCAGCACCCTGCCGACCAACGGCGCGCTGTACTCGCTGCCGATCCGGCAGGGCAGGCCGGGCCAGCTCCGCCGGCTCTGGACGTCGCTGCCCACCGACCTGCCCGACGGGTTCGGCGTCGGTCGCTCCGGACGCATCTACGTCGCCACCGCCGGACTCACCAACCAGCTGGTCCGCCTCTCCCCCACGGGCCGCGAGCTCGACCGGTTCCCGGGGACGCCGCTGTCGGGCGGGGCCAACGGCTCACCGATCCCGTTCGACACCCCGTGCAGCGCCACGTTCCTCGGCACGCGGGTGCTCGTGGCCAACCAGGCGGCGTTGTCGGGCGACGCCTCGCACATGGCGATCCTCGCCGTCGAGGTCGGCGAGCGCGGCATGATGCCGTGGCTGCCACGCCGAGCCCGGCTCGCCGGACGGCGGTGACGCCACCTCGTTAGGGTCGCGCCATGAGCGCGCTGGCCCGACTCGTCGACCGAGGCCTGATGGCCCCCGACTGGGCCGCGGCCCTCGCCCCCGTCGACGAGCAGGTGGCCGCCATGGGCGCCTTCCTGCGCGACGAGGTGGCCGCCGGTCGCGGCTACCAGCCGGCCGGCGACGCGGTGTTCCGGGCGTTCCGGGCGCCGCTCGCCGAGGTCAAGGTGCTCGTCGTCGGACAGGACCCCTACCCCAACCCCGCGCACCCGATCGGGCTCAGTTTCGCCGTCGAGAAGCACGTGTGGCCGCTGCCGCCGAGCCTGCTCAACATCTACACCGAGCTGCGCGACGACCTCGGCGTCGTGCCGCCGAGGCACGGCGACCTCACGGGCTGGGCCGACCAGGGCGTGATGCTGCTCAACCGGGTGCTCACCGTGCGGCCGGGCGCGTCGAACTCCCACCGGGGCAAGGGCTGGGAGGCCGTCACCGAGTGCGCCATCCGAGCGCTGGTCGAGCGGGCCGAGGGCGGCCGGCCGTTCGCCGCGATCTTGTGGGGCAGCCCCGCGAAGTCGCTCCGGCCGATGCTGGGCGCCACCCCGTGCGTCGAGTCCGTGCACCCCTCGCCGCTGTCGGCCTACCGCGGGTTCTTCGGCACCAAGCCGTTCAGCCGGGTCAACGCCCTGCTCGCCGAGCGCGGTGTCGAGCCGGTCGACTGGTCGGTGTTCGTCGAGGGCGACGCGAGCGTGCCCGGCTGAGCTGTGGGCGCCTCGACCGTTCGTGCCTCGCGATCTGCTGCTCGCCAGGAATAAAGTACAGACTTCAACTATTCTGGTCGGTGTGAACGATCGCATGCCCGCCCTCTACCTCGGCCACGGCGCCCCGCCCCTGCTCGACGACCCGACCTGGTCGGGCCAGCTGGCCGCCTGGGCCGCCGACCTGCCGCGCCCGAGGGCGGTGCTCATCGTGAGCGCCCACTGGGAGTCCGCGCCGGTCTCGCTCAGCGCGAGCCGGGCCCCGCTCGTCTACGACTTCGGCGGGTTCGACCCGAAGTACTACCGGATGACCTACGAGACGCCCGACGCCACCTGGCTGGCCGAGCGCGTCGCGGCGATGATGCCGGCGTCCGAGCCCGTGCACCAGCACACCGAGCGCGGACTCGACCACGGCGCCTGGGTGCCGCTGACGATCATGTACCCCGAGGCCGACGTCCCGGTGCTGCAGATGTCGCTGCCGACCCACGACCCCGAGCGGCTGCTCGCGCTGGGCGCCCGGCTGCGGTCGCTGCGCGACGAGGGCGTGCTGATCATCGGCTCCGGCTTCCTCACCCACGGCCTCCCGTTCCTGAAGGAGTTCCGCATCGACGCCGCCGCCCCCGGGTGGTCGAGCGACTTCGACGCCTGGGCCGCCGAGGCCATGGCCCGCGGCGACGTCGACGCCCTGGCCGACTTCAAGCACCAGGCTCCGGGCATGCCCTACGCCCACCCCACGGTCGAGCACTACTCGCCGCTGTTCGTGACGCTCGGCGCCGCCACCGACGCCGCCGTTCCCGGCGAGCAGCGCATCGACGGGTTCTGGATGGGACTGTCGAAGCGGTCGCTGCAGGTGGCCTGACCCACTACGGTCGGGCTCGATGGACGACGCCCACGCCCACCCCCGCGCCCGCCTCATCGGCGTCGCCGGCCTGCTGGTGTTCGCGTTGGTCGCCGCGGCCGCGGTCTGGGTCGGACTGCTGCGCACCGAGGAAGCCGGCGACGCGTTCGTCGCCGGCGACGTGAGCCCCGAGCTGCGCGGGGCGACGATCGACCTGGTCGGCACCCCGCCCGCAGGCCCGGGGACGCTCGAGGACGTGATCGCCGCGGCGACCGCCTCGGTCGAGGACATGTCGACCCTCGACGCCGGCGCCTACGCCCAGCAGTGGGGGCGCAGCGCCCACGACCAGGCCGCGCTGGTCGGCCAGTGGCTCGGACTCGCCTCCGCCGAGCTGGGCGGGGCCGACGCCGACCGGGTACGCGAGGCGGCCGCCGCCGTCGGCGCGACCGCCCCGGACGAGCCCGGCGACAACCCGGGCATCCCCGGCTCGGAGAGCCTGCGCAGCACGCTGCAGGCCGCCTCCTCGGCCGCCGGCGGCTGACGACTCAGTCGCGGTCGCGCAGCCGGCGCACCTGCTCACGCAGCCGGGCGTTGTCGGCCTCGAGCCGCAGCACCTCGGCGATGCCCGCGAGGTTGAGGCCCTGCGCCAGCAGGTCGCGGATACGGACCAGCCGCTCGACGTCGGCCGCGCTGTACAGGCGCGACCCGCCCGGCGTGCGGTCGGGGTCGACGAGGCCGCGGCGCTCGTAGACGCGCAGGTTCTGGATCTGCATCGAGGCCATCTCGGCCGCGACCGAGATCGCGTAGACACCGCGCGTGCGTGAGGACATGAGCTCATCCTAGACGCCAGATTTCCTCTTGCAAACGGAACAGATGACCTATATCGTTCGTTACACATCACGCCACCGTCGGTGGCCCCGTCCTACAGAGAGGAAGTCCCATGCTGCTTCGCACGACCGACCCGTTCCGCGACCTCGACCGCCTGGCCCAGCAGTTGGTCTCCGGCTCCTGGGGCACGACCAACCGCCCGGCCGTCATGCCGATGGACGCGTGGCGCGAGGGCGACCGGTTCGTCGTCGAGCTCGACCTGCCGGGCGTGACGCCCGAGTCCATCGACCTCGACGTCGAGCGCAACGTCCTCACGGTGCGCGCCGAGCGCCTCGCCCGCAACGGCGACTGGGAGATGCTCGCCTCCGAGCGCACCCGTGGCACCTTCACCCGCCAGCTCGTGCTCGGCGACAACCTCGACCTCGAGCACATCGAGGCCGCCTACGACGCCGGCGTGCTCCGGCTCGTGATCCCCGTGGCCGAGCGGGCGAAGTCCCGCAAGATCGAGATCGCCGGCGTCACGCCCGAGAAGACCGCCATCGAGGCCTGACCCACCCACCACCGACCCACGACGGGCCGGCCGGGCTCACGCAGCCCGGCCGGCCCGTCGGCGTCCGAGCGGGTCGACGTCAGTCGTCGGACGACGCACCCGTCGCCTCGTCGAGCGCGACGAGGTCGTCCTCGGACGGCTCCCAGCGCAGGGTGGCCGCGTTGCGGCGCACCTGGTCGCCGGACGTCGCGCCGGCGATCACCGAGGTGACGGCCGGCTGCGCGGCCAGGCCGGCGATGGCGACGTCGATCGGGTCGAGGTCGCGCTCGGCGGCGAAGGCCTCGACCGCCTCGATGCGGTCCCAGTCGGCGTCCTCGAGCCAGGGCGACGGCGCCGACGTCGCACGCGACCCGGCCGGCGCGGTCTCGCCGCGGCGGTACTTGCCGGTGAGCAGGCCGTACTCCAGCGGGAAGAACGGCAGCACGCCCAGGCCGTACTCCTCGCACGCCGGCACCACCTCCGACTCGATGGTGCGGTCGAGCAGCGAGTAGCGGTTCTGCACGCTGACGAAGCGCTCGAGCCCGGCGCTGCGCGAGGTCCACTCGGCGTCGGCGACCTGCCAGCCGGCGACGTTCGAGCTGCCGAGGTAGAGCACCTTGCCCTCCTGCACGAGGTCGGTGAGCACCGACAGCGTCTCCTCGACCGGGGTGATCGGGTCGGGCTCGTGCAGCTGGTAGAGGTCGATGTGGTCGGTCTGCAGACGACGCAGGCTCTCCTCGACGGCTCGGCGCACGTAGCGGCGCGACCCGCGCACCCCGTGGTCGTCGCCGTAGGCGCCGCGCATGTCCATGCCGAACTTGGTGGCGAGCACGAAGTCGTCACGGCGTCCGGGGTGGGCGGCGAAGAACTCGCCCATCAGCGTCTCGCTGCCACCGGCCGGGTCGCCGTAGATGTCGGCGGTGTCGAGCAGCGTCACGCCGACGTCGGTGGCGGCGTCGAGCACGTCGCGGACGCCGTCGGCGTCGACCCGTCGTCCGAACGCGTTGCAGCCGACCCCGACCGCGCTGACCATCAACCCGCTGTCGCCGAGCGGGCGGTACTCCATGTCTGCCATGCCTGCGACGGTAGCGAGGCACGACCGGCCCGCCACCCTCCGCCGGGGCGGGTCGGGCCCAGGCCCAGGCTCGGACCCAGGCTCAGACCCAGGCTCAGACCCAGTACGTGTCGTGCCGGACCATGAACTCGGCGCGCTGCTCCTCGGTCATCTCCTCGCCGCGGGCGAGGGTCTCGAAGTAGTCCTCCCGCGGGCCGCCGGGCGCGAACATGAGCAGCATCGAGGCGCGGTCCTTGCCGCGGAAGCCGTGCAGTCCGCCCTCGGGCACGTACAGGAAGTCGCCGGAGCGGGCGGTCGTCCACTCCCGACCGTCGTAGAGCGTGACCTCGCCCGAGAGGACGTAGAACTGCTCGGAGATGGCCCGGTGGAAGTGCGGGTCGGGGCCGGTCTCGGTGTCGCCGAACGTCCAGCGGTACAGCCCGAACCGACCGCCCGTGCGGTCACCGGTGGCGAGGTACTCGCACGTGCCGCCGGAACGGTACTCGAGGTCGGGCGGCGCGTCGTCCGGGCGCAGCCAGGCGGAGACCTCGCCGGTGGATCCGCGGTAGAGGTCGGGTGGGTAGGGGCGGTGCAGGGGCATCGACATGCGCCCAGACAACCCGTCGACGCTGGCTACGGCCAGAGGCGGCTGTCATCGGCACCCCGCCGGCGTGGCGGGTGGAGCGGGCTCGTCGGGACGGCCGGGCCGACGTGGGTCGAGACCCGACGCTCGGCCTCGCGGCCGACGTCGGCCAGAATCGGTCTCGTGAAGGTCCTGTCCATCCAGTCCTCGGTCGCCTACGGCCACGTCGGCAACTCGGCGGCGGTCTTCCCGCTGCAGCGCCTCGGCCACGAGGTGTGGCCGGTGCTCACGGTGCACTTCTCCAACCACACGGGCTACGGCGCCTGGCGCGGGCCGTTGCTCGACCCCGCCGACGTCCGCGACGTCATCCAGGGCATCGACGACCGGGGAGTGCTCGGCCAGGCCGATGCCGTCCTGTCCGGTTACCAGGGTGACCCGGCGGTCGGCGCCGTCGTGCTCGACGCCGTCGCCCGGGTGAAGGAGCTCAACCCCGACGCCGTGTACTGCTGCGACCCCGTGATGGGCGACGTCGGCCGCGGGATGTTCGTCAAGCCCGGCATCCCGGAGTACATGCGCGACGAGGTCGTGCCGCGCGCCGACATCGCCACCCCCAACCACTTCGAGCTCGACTTCCTCGCCGGCCGGACGACGACCACCCTCGCCGAGGTGCTCGACGCCGCCGACGCCGTCCGCGCGAGCGGTCCGCGCGACCTGCTGGTCACCTCCGTGCTGCACTCCGACTCGGCGACCGACACGCTCGACGTCGTCGCGGTCTCCGACGCCGGCGCCTGGGCGGTCACGACGCCGCTGCTGCCCATCAACCCCAACGGCTGCGGCGACATCACCGCCGCGCTCTACCTCGCCCACCTGCGCTCCACCGGCTCGCCGGCCCGTGCCCTCGAGCTGACGACGTCGTCGGTCTACGCCGTGCTCGAGGCGACCATCGCCGCCGGCACCCGCGAGATCCAGCTCGTCGCGGCCCAGGACGCGATCGCGGACCCGCCGGCGCGGTTCGAGGCGCGACAGCTGCGGTAGCGGGCTCGGAGCCGGCGACAGGGATCGAACCCGCGACATCGTCTTTACAAGAGACGCGCTCTACCAACTGAGCTACACCGGCGAGGTGCGGGCCCCATCGTAGTGCGACGCCTGGCGGCCGACGCACCCGATTCCCGACAGACACTTGAACCATCCTTGAGGTCTGACGAGACTGGATCCATGACGCTGACGATCGGCCAGCTCTCCGAGCGCTCCGGGGTGGCCCACAGCGCGCTGCGCTTCTACGAGGAGCGCGGCCTCATCTCCTCCCTTCGCACGACGGGCAACCAGCGCCGCTACGAGACCTCGACGCTGCGCCGGGTGGCCTTCGTGCGCACCGCCCAGCAGGTCGGGCTGAGCCTCGACGAGATCGGCGCGGCCCTCGACGACCTGCCCGACGGCCGGACGCCGACCAAGGCCGACTGGCACCGGATCAGCAAGGAGTGGCGTCCGCGGCTCGACGAGCAGATCCGCCGCATCGAGCTGTTGCGCGACAAGCTCGACAGCTGCATCGGCTGCGGCTGCCTGAGCCTCAAGTCCTGCTTCCTCACCAACCCGCACGACGAGCTCGCCGAGCGCGGGCCGGGCGCCGTCCTGCTCGAGCCGTAGGACGCCGGCCCGGCCGGGTGGGCGGTAGGTGAGCCACCGAACGACCCCCTCCGCCGACGCGAAACGGTGGCTGCCGCACCGCCCACCACGGCGCCGCGTCCGCAACACTGGCCCGATGGCCCTTCGCATCGTCGCCAACCGGCCCGACCCGGCGCTGCTGACGCTGCCCTGGAGCACCCCGCTCGAGGAGTGGACCGACGACCACGTCGTCCCGCTCCCCCGCGGGCTGAGCCGGCACGTCGTGCGGATCGTGCGGCTCCGCGGCCGCACCTACGCGGTCAAGGAGACCGTCGAGGAGATCGCGTTCCGCGAGTACCGGCTGCTGCGCGACCTGCAGCGGCTGGGCCTGCCGGCCGTCGTCCCGCAGGGCGTCGTCACCGGTCGCACGGGCCCGGACGGCGAGCTGCCGACGGCCCTGCTGACCGAGCACCTGTCGTTCTCGCTGCCCTACCGCAGCCTGTTCGCGCACGGCATGTCGGCCGAGAACCTGCCCTCACTGGTCGACGCGATCGTGGTGCTGCTCGTGCGGCTGCACCTGGCGGGCTTCTACTGGGGCGACGTGTCGCTGAGCAACGTGCTGTTCCGCCGCGCGGCCGGCGACTTCGCCGCCTACCTCGTCGACGCCGAGACCGGCGAGCTGCGCGACGAGCTCTCCGACGGGATGCGACACCACGACGTCACCATCGCCACCGAGAACGTGTTCGCCGAGCTGCTCGACCTGCAGGCCGGTCAGGCCCTCGACGCCTCCGTCGCCGCGCACGACGTCATCGAGCTGCTCGAGCAGCGCTACGAGGCGCTGTGGGGCGAGCTGACCGGGGTCGAGGAGTTCGGCTCCGACGAGATGTGGCGCATCGAGCAGCGCGTCGAGCGGCTCAACGACCTCGGCTTCGACGTCGACGAGCTCGAGATCGTCACCGACTACGACGGCGACACCGTGCGCATCCAGCCGAAGGTCGTCGAGCTCGGCCACCACTGTCGCGAGCTGCAGTCGCTCACGGGGCTCAACGTGGAGGAGAGCCAGGCGCGCCGCCTGCTCAACGACATCGCCTCCTTCACCGCCCACTTCGACCTCGGCCGCGAGGACCGCCAGCTCGTCGCCCACCGCTGGCTGACCGAGGTCTACGAGCCGATCACCGCGATGGTGCCACCCGAGGCGCGCGGGCGGCTCGAGCCGGCCGAGATGTTCCACGAGGTGCTCGTGCACGTCTGGTACCTCTCCGAGCGCGCCGGGCACCAGGTCCCGATCCAGGACGCCGCCCGCGACTACATCGAGCACCACCTGAGCCGGCGTCCCGACGAGGTCGTGGCCGCCCCGGAGGAGTAGTCGTGAGGCTCGTTCAGCCGGCGCTGCGCGCCTGGTTGATCGCGTAGAGGCAGATCGACGCCGCGACGCCCGCGTTGAGCGACTCGAGCGAGGTGGCCATCGGGATCGAGACCAGGAAGTCGCAGGTCTCGGCGACGAGACGGGACAGCCCGTCGCCCTCGGCGCCGACCACGACGACGAGCGGGCCGACCGGCAGCTGCGGGTCGGCGGCGAGCTCGGGGAGCGTCATGTCGCCGTCGGCCGCGAGGCCGACGACCATGCAGCCCTCCTCCTGGTACTCCTTGAGCTGGCGGGTCAGGTTGACCGTCTGCGCGACCGGGATGCGGGCCGCGGCGCCGGCGCTGGTCTTCCAGGCCGAGGCCGTCATGCCGGCCGCGCGCCGCTCGGGGATGACGACGCCGTGGGCGCCGAGGCCCGACGCGCTGCGCACGATGGCGCCGAGGTTGCGGGGGTCGGTGATCGAGTCGAGGACGACGATGAGCGGCTTCTCGCGGTTCTGCTCGGCGAGGTCGAGCAGGGCGAACGGGTCGGCGTACTCGTACGGCGGGATGCGTGCGGCCAGGCCCTGGTGCACGGCGCCGTTGGTGCTCCGGTCGAGCTCGCCCTTGCTCACCTCGAGGAGGCTGATGCCCTTGTCCTGGGCGAGCTTGAACGCCTCGCGCAGCCGGCCGTCGCGCTCGGCGCCCTCGGCGACGTAGATCGCGCTGATCGGCACGCCCTCGCGCAGCGCCTCGACGACGGGGTTGCGCCCGGCGATCCACTCGGCGTCGGTGCCCTTGCGGCGCGGGCCGCCCTTGGACGCCGCGCGCTTCTTGGCCTGGGCGGCCTTGTGCGCCTGGTGGTACTCGCGGTCCTTGGCCTTCGGCGTCGGGCCCTTGCCCGCGAGACCGCGACGGACCTGGCCGCCGGACCCGACCGACGGCTTCTTGGCGCTCTTGCGGACCGAGCCCTTGCGCTGACTGTTACCTGCCATGGGAGATGCTCCACTTCGGACCGGTCGGGGTGTCCTCCACCTCGATGCCGGCGTTCTTGATCTGGTCGCGGATCGCGTCCGCACGGGCGAAGTCCTTGGCCGCGCGCGCCTCGGCGCGCTGCTCGAGCAGGCCGGCGACGAGCGCGTCGACCGCGGCGGTGAGCGCGGCGTCGTCGCCGCCGGTCGACCAGGCCGGATCGGCCGGGTCGAGGCCGAGGACGCCGAGCATGGCCCGCACCTGCGCGGCCGCGGTCTGCAGCGCCTCGGGGTCGGTGGTCCGGTTGCCCTCGCGGACGACGTCGAACACGACCGCGACGGCGGCCGGGGTGCCGAGGTCGTCGTCCATCGCGGCCGCGAACGCCTCGGGCACCTCGGCGGTGCGGTCCGGGTCGGCCGGGCCGGCCTTGTCGAGGAACGTCTCGATGCGCCGGAACCCGACGGCGGCCTCGTCGAGGGCCTCGAAGCTGAACTCGACCGTCGAGCGGTAGTGGGCCGAGACCATGTAGAAGCGCAGCTCGATGCCGCGCACGCGCTCGAGCACGCTGGGCACCAGCAGCGAGTTGCCGAGCGACTTGCTCATCTTCTCGCCGGCGGTGGTGATCCAGGCGTTGTGCATCCAGTAGCTCGCGAACGCCTGACCGGCCGCGCGCGACTGGGCCTGCTCGTTCTCGTGGTGCGGGAAGCGGAGGTCGACTCCCCCGCCGTGGATGTCGAAGGCCTGACCGAGGTACTTGCCCGCCATGGCCGAGCACTCGATGTGCCAGCCGGGGCGGCCGGGGCCGTAGGGGCTCGGCCAGGCGGCCGTCTCGGGCTCGGCGTCCTTCTTGAAGCCCTTCCACAGCGCGAAGTCGCGCGGGTCACGCTTCCCGCGGGGGTCGGCGTCGCCCGCCGGCTCCATGTCGTCGACCTTCTGCCCGGTCAGCTCGCCGTAGGCCGGCCACGATCGCACGTCGAAGTAGACGTCGCCCGAGCCGTCGTCGGCGGCGTAGGCGTGGCCCCGCTCGATCAACGTGCCGATGAGCTCGAGCATCTCGGGCACGTGGCCCGTGGCGCCGGGCTCGTAGGTGGGTGGCAGCACGTTGATCGAGGCGAGGGCCGCGGTCAGCTTGCCGTGCATCTCGTAGGCCAGGTTGAACCACGGGCGGCCCTGCTCGGCGGCCTTGGCGAGGATCTTGTCGTCGATGTCGGTGACGTTGCGGATGAACGTCACGTCGTGGCCGGTGTGGCTCAGCCACCGGCGCAGGACGTCGAAGTTGACCGCCGAGCGCACGTGACCCACGTGCGGCTCGGACTGCACGGTGAGACCGCAGACGTAGATGCCGACCTTGCCCTCCTCGAGAGGACGGAAGTCGTGCACCTCGCGCGTCGCGGTGTCGTAGAGCCGGAAGGTCACCGGTCGAGTCTAGGGATCTCGTACCCTCGACGCCCATTGCCGGCCGCCCGGCGTCGCGATATCACGTGCTACCGCACTTCTGTGACAGGTGTGACTGGTGTGTCGTACGGTGATCTGGTGCGTCTTCCCCTCACTCGCATCCTCGTCAGCATCCTGGCCAACGCCGCCCTCGTGGGCGGCTTCGTCGCCGTCATGCCGCCGACCGCCTCGGCGTCGGCCGCGCCCGCCGACCGGGTCGTCGCCGCGACGGCACAGAAGAAGAAGGCGCCGGCCCGCCAGATCAAGTACCACCAGTGGGACACCGCCGCCGAGCTCGCCCGAGGGGTCTCGGCCGGGGTGTCGTCGTCCGACGGCACGGTGCGCTTCCTCGGCGCCACGGCCCGCCGCAAGGTCGGCGCCACGAGCTACGAGACGGCGAAGTGGGAGTCGCCCTGGGTGACCCCCGGCTTCGCGTTCACCCAGCTGATCCCGTCGTGGTCGGCGAGCACGCCCGCCGACAGCTGGGTGGAGATCCGGGTGCGGGGCCGCAACGCCGCCGGCGCACTCACCGGGTGGGACCTGATGAGCCGCTGGGCGCAGTCGGACACCTACGTCAAGCGCGCGACCGTCTCGGGGCAGGCGAGCGACGGCACCACGGTCGACGTCGACACGTGGAAGGCCCCCGCCGGGCTGACGTCGTACCAGCTGCGCGTCGTCCTCGGCCGCCGTACCGGCACCACCGCCCGGCCCACGGTCGCCACGGTGGGCGCCATGACCTCGCGACTGCCGGCGTCGGCCCCGACGACGACGTCGAAGCCGGGCGTGGCCCGCGGCGTGGTGCTCGACGTGCCGCGCTACTCGCAGATGACCCACCGCGGCCACTTCCCGCAGTGGGGCAACGGCGGCCAGGCGTGGTGCTCGCCGACGTCGACGTCGATGGTGCTCGGCTACTACCGCAAGCTGCCCCGTGCGACGGCGTACGGCTGGGTGCCGCGCGGCCACACCGACCCGTGGGTCGACCACGCCGCCCGGATGACCTACGACCACGCCTACCGCGGCACCGGCAACTGGTCGTTCAACGCCGCTTACGCCGCCCCGCTCGCCGGCGCGGCGTTCGTGACCCGGCTGCGCGGCCTGCGCGAGGCCGAGAAGTTCATCAGGGCCGGCATCCCGCTCGTCGCCTCGGTCTCGTTCAGCCGCGGCCAGCTCTCGGGCGCGCCGGTGTCGTCGACCAACGGCCACCTGCTGGTCATCGTCGGCTTCACGCAGAACGGCGACGTCGTCGTCAACGACCCGGCCTCGACCACCCGGGCCGGCGTCCGCCGGGTCTACCCGAGGGCTCAGCTCGAGAAGGTGTGGCTGCAGAAGTCAGGCGGGCTCGTCTACGTGATCCGTGACGCCGCGCGGGCGCTGCCGGCGGGGTCGGCCGGCAACTGGTGAGGTGCAGGGAACACCCGGTGCTCCGGGTGTTCCTGCACCCCGGGGGCGGGGAGTACCCGGTGCACCGGGTACTCCTGACGTTCCCAGGGGTTGCAACACGGCGGGCTCAATCGGTCTTAGCAACGGTCATGCTGCTGCCGGGTTGGCGAGCAGTTCGGCCAGCGCTTGGGCTGGGGTCCGTAGGCCCAGGGTAGGGCGGGGCCGTTTGTTGAGGGTGGCCGCGATCCGGGCGAGGTCCTCGGGGGTGTGGGTGGACAGGTCGGTGCCCTTCTCGAGCCAGAACCGCAGGAGGCGGTTGGTGTTCTCGTTCGATCCTCGTTGCCAGGGCGAGTGGGGGTCGCAGAAGTAGATCGGCATCTCCAGCCGGGCCTCGATATCGCGGTACTTGGCCAACTCAGAGCCGCGGTCCCAGGTAAGGGACCGGCGTAGGTGGAGCGGTAGCTGGCCCATCTCGCGGATCATGGCCTCGGCGACCGAGTCTGCGTCGTGACGACCGGGCAGGTGAAGCAGGATCACGAATCGGGTGGTGCGCTCGACCAGGGTCCCGACCGCTGAGCCGTTCCCGGTCCCGAGGATCAAGTCGCCCTCCCAGTGCCCGGGCACAGCGCGGTCGGCGACCTCGGCCGGGCGCTGACTGATCGTGAACGCCTCGCGGTACAGGCTCTTGCCCCGGCCGTCGACTACACCGCGCGGCTTACGTGCGCGACGCCTGGTCAACAGCTGCGCAGCTAGGTCCTTGCGCAGGCTGCCCCGGGCCTGGACGTAGAGGGCCCGGTAGATCGTCTCGTGTGACACACGGCCCATCCTCGCCGCCGAACCGTCGCCGGGGTGCTCGGCGGCCAGCATCGCCGCGATCAGCTCGGGTGACCAGCCGTCGTCCATCCACTCCTCGATCCGCCGGCACAGCTCGGGGTCTTGGTGGAGCTTGAACGGTTTGGGCCGTCGTCGTCGCTCGTGCGCGGCGCGGTGCGCGATCGGCGCCCAGTAAGACCCGTCGGGTCCCTGGTTCCGCTCGACCTCACGCCACACCACCGACCGCTCCCGACCGATCATCGCGCCGACCTGGGCGTGGGAGGCCTCACACATCAGCCCCACCGCGATCACTGAGCGATCCCACATCGTCAACGGGCGCCGCTGCCTCGGCTCGTCGTCGAGACCACTCGCCCCGGGCACGGCTTGCGGCGCCGTACCGCCAAGCCCGCCCGTCGCACCGACCTGGGGAAGGAAGTTCACGAGTCCCGAGGATCGCCACCACGCCGAGGCCGTGTCCCACGACACGCCGACCAGCGCCGCTGCCCGTGTGATCGGGACACCACCACACACCAGCTCGAACAACTCATCCTGCAACTCATACGCGAACCGCTTCGGCATCCAACGCCACCTTCAAGGTCAGCGTTGCCTCCACCGGTTGAGCCCGCCCACCTGAGAAGCGCGGGCAATCCCTGAGGAGCTAGGCCCGGACGCCGCGGAAGTAGGCGATCGCGCCCGACCGGTCGAGACTCGGCCGCTCGACGCCGCCCGCCGTCAGCCACCGGACGACGTCGGGGCCGCTGCACATCGGGCCCATCAGGCCGGCGAGGCGTCCGGCGCGGCGCAGCGGCTCGTGGCGCAGGCCGGTGTCGGTGAGCACGGCGCTGCCGGTCAGGAAGCCGCCGGGCCTGAGCACGCGCGTCATCTCGGCGACGGCGCGCTCGGGGTCGGGGAAGCAGTGCAGGCCGGTGAAGGTGACGACGACGTCGACGCTCTCGTCGTCGAACGGCAGGTCGCCGACGTCGGCGATGCGCGTCGTGACCTGGTCGGCGACGCCACGGTCGCGGGCGGCGTCGAGGGTGCGGTCGAGCATCGCCTGGGCGATGTCGGCGGCGACGTAGTCGACGCCCTGGCCGGGTCGCAGGCCGCGCAGCGCCACGCCCCCGCCGCACGGGACGTCGAGCACGCGAGTACCGGCCGCCAGGGTGCCGAGCTCGTCGGTGGCGGCGTAGAGGCGCCGCAGGTCGCTCTGGATGCCGAGGCGCCACAACAGCCCGCCGGCCCGCGGGTGCTCGACCGACCAGTCGTAGACCGTGGCCCAGGCGGGGTCGTCGCTCCAGCCGCCGAGGCCGGGGAGCCTCACGGCGCCTCGACGAGCTCGGGCGCGCGGAGCACCTCGGGCGGGACGGCGAAGGCGTCGACGAGGTCGCCGGCGAGCGGGCGGATCCTGCGGCACAGCGCCGACACCTCGCGGCTGATCGCCTTGCTGCGCTGCGTGGTGAGGCGCCCGTGCTCCATGAACCAGGCCCGGTCCTGCTCGATGCCGTGCAGGGCGTGCAGGTCGACGAGCAGGTCGAACGCGACCTTGAGGTCGCCGTCGGGCAGCTCGGCGGCCTTGGCCACGAAGGCCTCGAGCACGAGCCGCTCGAGGTGCGCGCGGGCCGCCGCGATCACGTGGTCCTGCACCCGCGAGAACACCTCGCCGGGGTTCATGCCCTGGTCGACGCCGCGCTTGAGCCGCCGCGCGACCCCGGCGAGCGTGTGCTCCTCCCGGAAGCGGTACATCGCCAGCTGGTACTCGGGGTCGAGCAGGCCGGCGTCCTGGTCACCGCCGTCGGACGACGGCGAACCACCCGGGACGACGTCCTTGATGCGCTCGAGCAGCTTGTGCACGCCGGTCTTCTCGATGATGGTCTCGACGGTCAGGCCGGCGACGAACTTCACCAGGCCCAGCTGGTCCATCTCCTCGAACTCGCTGCTGTACGCCGTCAGCAGCCCCTTGGCCACCAGCTGCAGCAGCACGTGGTTGTCGCCCTCGAACGTGGTGAACACGTCGGTGTCGGCCTTGAGCGCGGCGAAGCGGTTGACGGCGAGGTAGCCCGCGCCGCCGCAGGCCTCGCGGCACTCCTGGATGGTCTGCGTGGCGTGCCAGGTGCCGAGCGCCTTGGTGCCGGCGGCCCTGGACTCCAGCTCGCGACGCGCGAGGTCGACGTCGGCGCCGGGCGCGAGCGTGCCGGAGAAGACGTCGTGCAGGCGGCCCGCGACGACGTCCTGAGCACAGTGCAGGGCGTAGGTGCGGGCGAGCAGCGGGAAGAGCCGGCGCTGGTGCAGCCCGTAGTCGAGGAGCAGCTCCTCCTCGGCCTCGCTGGTCGCCTCGAACTGACGGCGGTGCAGCGCGTACTTGACGGCGATGGTGATCGCCACCTTCGAGGCGTTGATACCGGCGCCACCGACGCACACCCGGCCCTGCACGAGGGTGCCGAGCATCGTGAAGAACCTCTTGCCGGGGTTGTCGATCTCGCTCGCGTAGGTTCCGTCGGACGTGACGTCGGCGAACCGGTTGAGCAGCGCCTCGCGCGGCACGCGGACGTCGTCGAACCACAGGCGGCCGTTGTCGACGCCGTTGAGGCCCATCTTCGCCCCGTCGTCCTCGATGCGGACGCCGGCCGCCGGCTCGCCGTCGACGCGGATCGGCACCATGAACGCGTGCACGCCCTTCGTGTCGCCGTCGACGACCAGCTGGGCGAAGACGACCGCCATCGTGCCGTGCGCGGCGGCGTTGCCGATGTAGTCCTTCCAGGCATCGGGTCTCGTCGACCGGATCACGAACTCCTGCGCCTCGGCGTCGTAGGTGGCCACGGTGCCCAACGCCTGGACGTTGGAGCCGTGACCGGTCTCCGTCATCGCGAAGCAGCCGAGCAGCTCGCCGCTGACGATGTCGGCGAGGTACTGCTCGTGGTGCCGCTCGGTGCCGAGCTGCAGCACCGCGCCGCCGAACAGGCCGAACTGCACGCCGACCTTGACCAGCACGCTCAGGTCGCCGAGCGCGAGCGTCTCGAACGCCGCGACCGACGCGCCGATGTCGCCGCCCCCGCCGTACTGCTCCGGGAAGCCCATCGCCGTCTGGCCGGTGCCGGCCATCTCGACGACGACGTCCTTCACGCGCTCGCGGAACTCCGCGCGCGTCATCTCCTCGGCGTCGACCAGCACCTGCGCCTGCGCGGCCAGCTGGTCGCGCACCAGCTGCCGTACCTCGGCGTGGCGGCCGTCGAGCAGCGCGGTGAGGGCCGCCACGTCGATCGTGGGCCGGCGGCCGACGTCGGGATGCTCGGACTGCTGCGGGTCGACGGGCACGGCGGTGTCGGTGGCCATGAGCCGAGGTTACTGACCGGTGTCACTCGGCTCGGGTGAGCGACCGTCGTCGGTTCGGGCAGTCGAGCCGGACGCCACGGCGACGCGACCACAGTCGAGGACGACCGCCGCGAAGCGGAGCGGGCCGCCAGCTCGGCGCACCCTGCGGAGCGAGCCGATCGTCACGGCCGGGCGTAGAAGTTCGGCTCGATCCAGTAGTACATCGACTCCTCGGTGACCGGGCGTCCGGTGCGCGGGGCGTGGATGATCATGCCGTCGCCGGCGTAGAGGGCGACGTGGTAGATCGACGAGGGGCTGCTCGAGTCGCCCCAGAACACGAGGTCGCCGGGGCGCAGCTCGCCGGGGCTGATCGGCGTCGACTGCTCGTACTGCGCGACGGAGTAGTGCGGCAGGGACGTGCCGCCGGCGGCCCAGGCACCGGCGGTCAGGCCGCTGCAGTCCCAGGCGTCGGGGCCCGACGCGGCCCAGCGGTACGGGTCGCCGAGCTGGGCGCGGGCGAAGGCGATCGCCGCTGACGCGCCGCCGCTCGGGGCGGGTGCCGGCGTCTCGGGGGCGGGCGTCTCGGGGGCGGGCGGCTCGGGCGCCGGCTCCGGATCGGGCTCGGGGTCCTGGGTCGGCTCGGGGGACGCCGTCTCCGGCGCCGGCGCGGGCTCCGGCTGTGCGGCGGCTGCGGCGGCCTGCTGGGCCAGCTCGGCCTGCCGCTGCTCCTCGGCGCGGCGGGCGGCCTCGGCGGCGGCCCGGCGGCGCTCGAGCCCGCTCTCGCGGCGCTGGGCGACGGCGATGCTGACGTCCTGCAGCCGGGCGAGCTCGGCGACGAGCGCCTGCTCGCGACCGGCGGCCACCTGCTCCTCGGCGACCGCGCCCGCGGCGGCGTCGCGGGCCTCGCCACGGGCGACGCGGGCCCGGTCGGCGGCGGCGACGGCGTCGTCCTCGGCCTGGTCGGCGGCCTCCCTGGCCGCGCTCGCCGCGTCGGCGGCGGCCTCGAGGTCGTCGTTGCGCACGGTGAAGGCCTGGCGGCCTACCCGGATCGCACTGCTGCGGCTGAGCAGCTCGCCGAGGCCGTCGGAGTCGGCGAGCGAGGAGAGCACGGCGAGCTCGGAGTGGGTGGTCAGGCTGCGGACGGCGTTCCGGCGGAAGACGTCGCGCAGCCGGTCGGAGTGTGCCTGGGCCTCGGTCTCGACGACGCGGGCCGCGTCGGCGTCCAGCCGGGCCTGGCGGGCGTCGTAGCGGGCGCCGTTGAACGCCTCGGCCGCCTTCGACGCGGCGAGCTGTGCGGTGGCGACCTTCTCGCGCGCGGCCACGAGGTCGGCCCGGACGGCGTCGACGTCGCGCTGCCCGGCGACGACGGCGTCCTCGGCCTGCTGCACCTGCTGGCGCGTGGGCACGTCGTCCTCGACGGCACGGGCGCTCGAGCCGCCGGCGCCGAGGACGGCGAGGGTGGCGAGCGCGGTCGCGACAGCGGCGGTGCGCACGCGTCGCGGGGACAACTCTGGTCTCACGAGTCACAACCGAAACAGAAGTTCGCAGAAGTCACAAGTCCTTCGGCGTGTCGGCTTGACAGACTACAACGGTGTAATTCGCGGCGCGGCGGGGTAGTCCCGGACGGGCGGTCGACCGTCAGGCGGTGGCGACCGGCTTGTCGCGGGCGGGCTCGGAGGCGGCGGCCTGGTCGGCCTCGGCCTCGGCGAGCGGGCGGAGTCGGGAGCGGTCGAAGCGCTGACCGGTGGCGAGGCCGCCGAGGTAGAACGAGAGCAGCGCGATCATGATGCCGGCGACGTCGTCGGCCAGGTAGTGCCAGCCGAAGTAGATGGTGGCGATGACGGTGAGGCCGAAGTTGGTCCAGAAGATCCGCTTGAGCCAGACCGAGCGCACGGTGAACTGCACCATCAGCGCCCACAGCAGGGTGATGCCGCAGTGCAGGCTGGCGAAGCCGGCGACCGAGTTGACGATGCCCTCGACGCTCTGGCCGTCGTAGCTTCCGTTGAGGATCGTCGCGCGGCTCTTGTAGAGCGCGGCGATCAGGTCGGTGGTGCCGGTGTGGGCGAGGTCGGTGTAGCCGGGGGCGAAGTAGAACGCCGGCCCGAGCGTGGGCAGCGCGTAGTAGGACGCCGTTCCGAGCGCCCACGCGAAGCACTGCGAGACCACGAACCAGTAGCCGAACGAGATGCGGCGCGACCACACGATCCACACCATCACCAGCAACGGCACCATCGGCACGAAGAGCAGGTAGATGGTGGAGAGCACGTGCGCCGCCACGGTGCTGCCGAGCACGTCGTGCAGCACGGGGCCGGGCCGGTGGCCGAAGAACAACAGCCGGTCGACGTTCATCAGCTCGCGGTCGAACATCTGCGACGGGTCGCTGAAGTCGCGCACGAACGGCAGTGCCGACTTGAGGTTGCGGTAGCCGACGTAGGTCACGTAGAAGCACGTGACGCCGAGCGAGACGAGGAGGATCCGGTCGCGGGTCCAGTGGGTGCGCAGCCGCTCCTTGACGACGGCCCCCATGGCGCTGCGGCGCAGACGCGAGTGCCACAGCATCCGCGGCACGATGTCGAGCGCCAGGCACAGGGTCAGCAGCAGCGGGAGCCGGATCCACGACGGCCCGAGGAACGAGCCCTCGGGGTCGAGCAGGGGCTGGTCGTAGCGCTGCGCGATGACGAACGCGAGCAGACCCGTGACCGCGGCGACACCGACGGCGGTGGCGATGGCACGGCGGTACACCCCGTCATCCTAGGGTCACGTGCCGTTCACACCGCACCGGCGACGAGCGCCGTGCGGGCGGGGTCGACCGCGAGGGTGACGGCGTCGCCCGGTGCGGCGTGGCTCGCCGGGCTCGCGACGGCGTCCAGCACGCCCGCGCCGTCGACCCGGACGACGAGCCGCAGCTGGTCGGGCGTGGCCCGCGACTCGAGGACGACGCCGCGCAGCGGTCCGGCGTCGTCGAGGGTCAGCGCCGAACGTCGAAGAGCCACCGAGGCAGCACCAGCGAGGCCTGCCGCCGCCAGGACGACGGCGGCCGGTGCACCGTCGAGCACGCGCGCGTAGCCGAGGAACAGGGCCGTGGCGGCGTCGGCGGGGCGCGCCCAGACGTCGGCGGTCGGGCCCTGCTGCACGATGCGCCCGGCGCGCATGACGACGAGCCGGTCGGCCAGCGCGAAGGCCTCCTCCTGGTCGTGGGTGACCAGGAGCGTCGTCGTGCCGGACTCGCGCAGGATCACCCCGAGATCGCTCGCCAGCCGTTCGCGCAGTCCCGCGTCGAGCGCCGAGAGCGGCTCGTCGAGCAGGAGCAGGCGCGGGTCGGCCGCGAGCGATCGGGCCAGGGCGACGCGCTGCCGCTCGCCGCCCGAGAGCGTCGCCGGCAGGCGGTCGCCGTAGCCCTCGAGCCCGACGGCGGCCAGGAGCTCGTCGACGCGCGCGGCCGCGCCCGCCGCGCGCCGCACGCGCAGCGCGTAGCCGACGTTGCGCGCGACGGTGAGGTGGGTGAAGAGCTGGCCGTCCTGGAACATCAGCGCGAACCCGCGCTTGTGGGTGGGCACGCGGGCGAGGTCGGCGTCGTCCCAGCTGATCCTGCCGGCGCTCGGCGGCTCGAGCCCGGCCACGGCGCGCAGCAGGGTCGACTTGCCGCAGCCCGAGGGCCCCAGGACGGCGACCACCTCGCCGTCCGGCACCTCGAGGCTCGCGCCTACGACGGCCGGGTGGCCGTCGTAGGAGACGTGGAGGTCGTCGAGGCTCAGCATCAGAACGCCCCCACGGCCGGCACCCGGAGTCGCTCGACCGCGAGCATCACGACGGCCGTCGTGGCCGCCAGGACCACCGAGGCGGCCAGGGCCGTGCCGTAGTCGTCGAGGCCGGGCCGGCCGATCAGCCGGTAGATCACCACCGGCAGCGTCGGTTCGGCGTCGCGCGCGAGGAACGACGTCGCACCGAACTCGCCGAGCGAGACGGCGAACGCGAACCCGGCCGCGGCGAGCAGCGGGCGCCACACGGCGGGCAGGTCGACGGTGGCGAAGGCCCGCAGCGGGCCGGCCCCGAGCGAGGCGGCCGCCTGGCGCTGACGGTCGTCGAGGCCGGCCAGCACCGGCACGAGCGTGCGGACGACGAGCGGCAGCGCCACGAGCGCCTGCGCGACCGGCACCAGCAGCGGCGAGTCACGCAGGTCGAGCGGCGGCCGGTCGAGGGTGATGAGGAACCCGAAGCCGAGCGTGACCGCCGAGACGCCCAGCGGCAGCATGAAGAAGCCGTCGAGCACCCCCCGCAAACGCCGCTCGGCGCGACCGCGCGAGCGGCGCGTCACGGTGACGGCGACGAGGCCACCGAGCAGCAGCGACATCCACGTCGCGTCGACCGCCGTCCGCAGCGAGGTGAGGAGGGCGTCGGCGGCCGAGACGGAGAAGGGCCCGTCGGGGGTCGCGACGAGGTCGCGGTAGTGGTCGAGCGTCCAGCCGCCGTCGGCTCCGGCGTCGCGCAGCGAGCCGACGACCAGCGCGGCGACCGGCGTGGCGACGACGGCGAGGAGCACCGCGGTGAGCACGACCTGGGGGACGTCGCTGCGCCGCACCCGCAGCGGCGGCGCCGTCGTGCGGGCGACGGCGGCGTCTGGCGTGCGGCGGGCCCGGGCGGAGATCGCGAGGAGCCCGACCACGACGACGAGCTGCACCACCGACAGCGCGGCGGCGGCGGGGAGGTCGAGCAGGTTGGTGGTGAGCAGGTAGATCTCGGTCTCGACCGAGGCGTAGCGGCTGCCGCCGAGGGTGAGGACGACGCCGAAGGCCGTGGCGCAGAACAGGAACACGACGCTCGCCGCCCCGACGATGCTCGGGCGCAGCGCCGGCAGCGTGACGGTGCGGAAGACCGTGGCCGGGCTCGCTCCCAGGGCCGCGGCGGCCTCGCCGGGACGCCGGTCGAGACCCTCCCAGGCCGCGCCGACCGTGCGGATCACCACGGCCACGTTGAAGAAGACCAGCGCCGCGACGATGCCGGCGGGCGTGCCGTCGAGGCCGAGACCGCCGAGCGGGCCGCCCTCGCGCAGCAGCTGACGGAACGCGACCCCGACGACGACGGTCGGGAGCACGAACGGCACCAGCAGGAGACCTCGCACGACACTGCGTCCGACGAACTTGAGGCGGTAGAGCACGTAGGCAGCCGGCACACCGAGGAGCACCGCCGCCACCGTCGCGACGGTCGACGTCCAGACCGTGAACCACAGCACGCGGTGCACGCGCGGCCGGCCGAGCACCTCCGCCACCGCACCGGGGTCGAACGCACCGTCGGGCCAGAAGCCACGGGCGACCATGCCGGCCACCGGCAGCACGAAGAAGCCACCAAGCACCACGACGGGCAGCGCGGCCAGCCCGGCGAGCGCGACGAGGCGTTTCATCAGACGGCAGGTCTCATCCGGTCGTGGACGGGTCTCACCGGGTGGTGATCTCGGTCCACTCCTGCAGCCAGGCGTCGCGTCGTCCGGCGATCTCGGCCGGGTCGACGGTCTTCGGGTCGGTGGGGCGCACGGCGTACGACGCCCAGGCGGCCGGCAGCTCGACGCCGTCACGCGTGGGGAAGACGTACATGCTCTCGGGCAGGGCCGCCTGCACCTCGGCGCTCAGCAGCCACTCGATGACCTCCCGCGCGCCTCCGGGGTTGGCCGCACCGGTCAGCACGCCGGCGTACTCGACCTGCAGGAAGCAGGTGTCGAGCAACGCCGCCGTGGTGCTCTCGGTGCCGCCCTCCGGCACGGTGAACGCCGGGCTGGAGTCGTAGGAGGTGACGACGGGCCGGTCGCCGCTGCCGCCGCCCTGGGTGAAGTCGACCTGGTAGGCGTCGGTCCAGCTGCTCGCGATACGGGTGCCGTTGGCCATGAGCCGGTCCCAGTAGGCCGGCCACTCGTCGCCGTACTGGGCGATCGTGGCGAGGAGGAACGCGAGGCCCGGCGAGCTCGTCGCGGCGCTCGGCGTCACGAACAGGTTCTTGAACCGGGCGTCGGCGAGGTCGGCGAGCGAGGTGGGCGGCTGCAGCCCCCGCTCCTCGAAGTAGGTCGTGTCGACGTTGACGCACACGTTGCCGTTGTCGACCGGGGCGAGCACGTCGTCGAGGTCGCCGTCGAGCGCGTAGGCGTCGACGCCGGCCGGCCACGTGGCCTCGTTGGTCTCGAACACGCCCTCCTCGAGCGCCCGGCTCGCGAAGGCGTTGTCGACGCCGAACGCCACGTCGCCGATCGGGTCGCTCTTGGTGAGCACCAGCTTGTTGGTCAGCTCGCCGGCGTCGCCCGACTCACGGATGGTCAGCGTCAGCCCGCTGTCCTGCTCGAAGTCCGCGATCAGCTCGTCGGGCAGGGCGAACGAGTTGTGCACCACCAGCACGACCTCGTCGTCGCCGGCCTCCTCGCTGCTGCCGCCGAGGGCCGAGCAGGACGACGCCACCGCCGCCAGCGCCACGACCACCGCGCTCGCGCGCACTCCACTCCACGCATGCCTCATCAGGACTCCCTTCGCCGGTGCTAACCGGTGCAGGTTCGTAGGGTCTGCGGCTGTTCCGCACTCTCAGCACGCTGATGACGTGCTCCCCTGTCTCGGCCGCCAGCGTAGCCCCTCGGGGGTGGCCGCCCACCGGCGGTGGGTCGACCACCGTCCGGGCCACGCCGGCACCCGCATACGGTGGCTCGCAGACCGCCCACCCGGCCGCACCCAGGAGCGAGACCCGTGCCCATCACCTGCATCGCCGTCCCGTTCGACGGCCTCGACGCCCACGCCCAGTACGCCGTCTGGCAGCTGCGGCAGCAGGTCTTCGTCGTCGAGCAGCAGTGCCCCTACCCCGACCTCGACGGCTACGACCTCGACCCCGGCACGCAGCACGTCGTCCTCAGCGACGAGAGCACCCTGCTCGGCTACGCCCGCGTGCTCGACCTCGTCGACGCCTGGCGCATCGGCCGCGTCGTGCTCGACCAGCCGGCCCGCGGGCGCGGCCTGGCCGACGTCGTGATGAACACCGCGCTCTCCGTGTGCCCCGGACGACCGGTCGTGCTCGACGCCCAGGCACCGCTCGTCGGCTGGTACGCCACGTTCGGCTTCGTGCCCGAGGGCGAGGAGTTCCTCGAGGACGGCATCCCGCACCAGCGGATGGTCAGGCCATGACCTCGTCCGGTCGGTAGGTCACGCCGTCGAGGGAGAGCGCACCCCGCGAGACGAGCAGGTCGAGGTGGGCCTTGGTCTCCATGGCCGCCATGCCCTGGTTGAACCAGTCGAGGGTGTCGAAGGCGTGCAGGTGACGGGTCCAGCCGAGCTGCTCGGCGACCTCGTAGGCCGTCGACCCGCCCGCGTCGACGGCGGCGAGGCTGTCGGCGAGGCGCTCCTCGTGGTGGGCGAGCAGCGCGTCGACCCGCGCGTGCGACGACGGTGCGACCGGGCCGTGGGCCGGGAGCACGCGCAGGTCGGGCAGCGAGCGGACCTTGGCCAGCGAGGCCATGAAGTCGGCGAGCGGGTCGGGGGCGGGCGGCACGACGAAGCCGATGGACGGCGTGATGGTCGGCAGCACGTGGTCGCCGGCGAAGAGCAGCTCGTCGGCGCGGTCGGCGAAGACGAAGTGGCCGGGTGTGTGCCCCGGGGTGTGGACGGCGTCGATGGTGCGCGCGCCGACCGCGATCGCGTGGTCGCCGTCGAGCCAGGTGGTCGGCAGCTGCCACTGCGTCAGGTCGGGCAGCTCGCCCTCGTCGGCGTCGAGCCGCCGCCACTTCTCGACGAGCGCGTCGGCGCCGGCGCTGCGCAGGACCTCGTGGAACGGGTTCTCGGTCAGCTCGTCGCTGTGGTTGAGCAGGTCGAGCGCGGGCTTGTCACCGACACCGAGGGCGACGTCGATGCCGAGCTCGCGACCGAGCACCGTGGCCATGGTGAAGTGGTCGCGGTGCACGTGGGTGACCAGGAAGCGCTCGATGTCGCCGAACCCGGACCCGATCGAGCGCAGGCTCGCGTCGAGCAGGTCGCGCGCGAGCGGGATGTGCCAGCCGCCGTCGATGAGCGTGAGGCCGTCGTCGGTCTGGATCGTGTAGACGTTGATCGCCTTGAGGCCGTCCATCGGCAGCGGCAGCGGGATCCGGTGGATGCCCGGCGCCACCTCCCACGCACCCTCCGCCGTCCAGTGCTCGCCGGAGTCGGGCGAGACGGCGTAGGCGGTCGGGGTTCCGGGATCGTGGGGCACCTCCGGCAACTTACGGGGTCCGGTGTCCCGGCTCCTACAGTGGCCGCATGACCGCCCTGGTGACCCGGCTGCGCGGCGCGGGCTGCGTGTTCGCCGAGGAGGAGGCCGCGCTGCTCGAGGAGGCCGCCACCGACGACGCCCACCTCGAGCGCCTCGTGACCGAGCGGATCGGCGGCCGGCCGCTCGAGCACCTCCTCGGCTGGGTCGCCTTCGACGGGCTCCGGCTGCACGTCACCGACGGCGTGTTCGTGCCGCGCCAGAAGACGCTGCTGCTCGTCGACCTCGCCGCCGACCTCGCACCCGACGACGGCACGGTCGTCGACCTGTGCTGCGGCACCGGCGCGCTGCTGGCCGCGCTCGTCGTCCGACGCCCCGACCTCGACGGCCACGCGGCCGACCTCGACCCGGCCGCCGTCGCCTGCGCGCGGCGCAACCTGCCGGCGGAGCGGGTGCACGAGGGCGACCTGTTCGACGCGCTCCCCCGACACCTGCGGGCGGCAGTCGACGTCCTCGTCGTCAACGCGCCCTACGTGCCCACCGACCTCGTGGCCGAGATGCCGCCCGAGGCGCGCGACCACGAGCACCGCCTCGCCCTCGACGGCGGCGGCGACGGCCTCGACGTGCACCGCCGGGTCGTCGCCGAGGCGCCGCGCTGGCTCGCGGCCGGTGGGTACCTGCTGGTCGAGGTCGCCCCGGTGCAGGTCGACACCGCGCTCGCCCTGGTCGCCGAGGCCGGGCTCGAGGGCGCCGTCGCCGAGGACGACGAGCGCGGGGCAACGGCCGTGATCGCCCGCGCCCGTGGCTGAGCATGACCTAGGGTGATCGACGACACGGGCCCCCGACCGCTGGCGCCCATGGGGAGACGACGGAAGGGACAGCCACCGTGGTCGCGCGCCGCCTCACCACCTTCGCCGCGGTCGCGGGCGTGGTCACCGCCGGGCTGATCTCGTTCGCCGTCCCCCGCGGCACCGACGCCAACGCCGCGAGCACGCCGCCGGAGGTGTCGCGGGCCGCCTGGGCGGATGCCTCGCCGCTGGCCCCGCGCGGCATCGTGCGCGGGCGGGTGGAGGTCTCCCCCGGCACCGAGAGCGTCACCGTCACGCTGGGGCAGGCCTCGCCCCTCAGCATCCCCGACCAGTGCCGACAGAGCACCGTGCGCGACCTCGCCTCCTACCTCGACGGGCGCTCGCTCGTGTGCGAGCTGGTCGGCGCCAGCGCCCTCGAGTTCGTCGCGCTCGTCGACGGCTCCGACGGCTCGCGGCTCACCGGCACCGTGGTGGCCCGGTCCGGGGGCCAGGAGGCGCGGGCCGCGCTGCCGACCCGCCTCGTCTACGGCGGGCCCAGCGACGTCGAGCCCGACCTGCGCCTCGTCTCCAGCCCCGACCTGCTCAACGCCGACGTCGGCGACCTGCGCCGTGGCCCCAACCGCTGGACGCCGCGCCGCTCGACCAACAGCACGAACCCGGCCTACGAGAGGGCGATCGGCGCCGTCCTCGACGACTGGCAGCAGCTCGACCCGGCCGCCGTGCTGGTCGCGGGCGACCTCGTCAACGGCCGCTGGGGCTTCGACGACGACGGCACCGGCACCTTCGGCCCGGTGACGACGCTGAAGCAGCGCAAGGCCGCCGTCCGACGGGCCGCGCGCACCTACTACCCGCAGTGGCAGCAGCGTTTCGACGACCGCGGCCTGCCGGTCTTCCCGAGCGTCGGCGACCACGAGTTCGGCGACAGCCCGTTCCACCCGGGCAAGCGGAGGCTGGCCACCACCTTCCGCCAGGAGTTCGCGCGGCAGTTCACCACCAACCGCGACGGCTCACCGCGCTACGCCGACCACCCGCAGGGCCCGGCCCGGCTGACGGCCTTCGCCGGCCGCCCCTCCCCCGACCTGCAGATCGTCTCGCTCGACGTCTTCGACATCACCGCGAAGCGCGCCCGCATCCGCATCGACCCGCAGCAGCTGCGCTGGCTCGAGCGCGTGCTGGCCCAGGCGCGCGCCGACCGGGTGCGGTGGATCGTGGTCGAGAGCCACGTGCCGATCATCTTCCCGGTGCGGGCCCGCGCCTCGAGCGCGCTGCACTACGAGGGCGGCACGTCGTCGCGGCTGTGGAGGGTGATGAAGAAGTACGGCGTCGACCTCTACCTCAGCGGCGAGGTGCACGACACCCAGCTCGCCGAGCGCGACGGCATCGTGCAGGTCAGCCACGGCGGCGCGTTCCAGTTCGGTCTCACCACGGCCCTGGTCCTGGACTTCTACGGCGGCAACCTGCTGCTGACGCTGCGCGACTACGACGTGCACACGCGAGACGGCGGCCGCCGGCTCTGGGAGACCCGGCGCCGCGGGCTCGCGCCCCGGGTCAGCACCCGTCGAGGGCCCCGGATCATCGGCACCGCGACGCTCACCCAGTCCGGCCTGGTCGACACCAGCGGCATCCTGACCCCGGTGCGCTAGAACGTGTTCTCCCTTACCCTCGGAGCATGACGCGGGTCCTGCCGTACAAGTCAGCCGACCGCAGCGCGGGCCTCGACCCCGTGGCCGACTGCGTGGAGATCTACCGGTCGCTCGGCACGCTCGAGTTCCCGTGGGACCTCAACCAGGCGCTGAGCTTCGCGCTGTTCCGCACCTACGCCGTGCCGAGCATCGGCCGCCTGCTCGACGAGACCGGCCAGTTCACCGGCGCCTGCCAGAAGCGCTACGACGACACCGCGCTGCTGCTCGAGGCGCCGCTGGTGCACGGCTTCGACTCCCCCGAGGGGCGCACCGGCGTGCGCCGGGTCAACCAGATGCACGCGATGTACGACATCAGCAACGACGACATGCGCTACGTGCTCGCCACGTTCGTGGTGGTGCCCAAGCGCTGGCTCGACGACTTCGGCTGGCGCCCGCTCACCGACGGCGAGGTGACGGCGTCCGTGCACTACTACCGCACCCTCGGACGTCGGATGGCGATCAAGGACGTGCCCGAGACCTACGAGGAGTTCGCCGACCTCATGGACTCCTACGAGCGCGAGCACTTCGCCGTCGACGAGGGCGGACGACGCGTCGCCGACGCCACGCTCGAGCTGCTCGTCTCGTTCTACCCCTCGCTGGCCGCGCCGGCCGTGCGCCGCTTCAGCCGCGCCCTCATGGACGACCCGCTGCTCGACGCCTTCGCCTACGACCGCCCCGCGCCCTTCGTGCGGGCCGTCTCGACGGGTGCGTTGAAGGCCCGCGCCCGACTCGTCGCGCTGCTGCCGCCGCGCCGCACGGCACGCCTGGGCATCGACACCCCGCGCATCCGCAGCTACACCGGCACGCCCGACCTGGCGGCGATGGGCACGTTCGCGCCCGGCTGCCCGGTCGGACCCGGGCTCGCGCGTGAGCGGACGGCGTCCGTGGCCGGCTGAGGGCTACCGCCGCCGGACGACGAGCATCGTCGCGTCGTCGTCGGTGTCGCCGTCGGTGTCGGTCATCGACAGCTCGGTGACGAGGCCGTCGACCCAGCGCTCGAGCTGGCCGTCGGGCGGCCGGTCGCCGGCGAGGCGACGCAGGCGCTCGGTGCGCTCGCCGAGGTCGGTGCCGCGGCGCTCGACGAGACCGTCGCTGTAGAGCAGAAGTCCGTCGCCGGGCTCGAGGTGGAGCCGCACCGAGCAGGCGACGCCCTCGCCGACGCCGAGCATGGGCCGGACGTCGGCCTCGACGGCGTCGGCGCCGCCGTCGGCCGGCAGCAGCAACGGCAGGGGGTGGCCGGCACTGGCGAGCTCGACGTCGCCGGTGCCGCGGTCGAGCGTGGCGACGACGGCGGTGGCGAGGCCGAGGTCGAGGGGGCCGTCGAGCAGGCGGTCGAGGAGGTCGAGGCAGTCGGCGGGAGCGTGGCCCTCGACGAGGTAGGCGCGGGTGGCCGTGCGCAGCTGGGTCATCGCCGACGCGGCCGCGACGCCGTGGCCGGCGACGTCGCCGACGACCAGGGCCACCTTGTCGCCGAGCTCGAACACGTCCCACCAGTCGCCGCCGAGCTGGTAGGTCGACGCCGGGTGGTAGCGCGCGGCGACGGCGACCCCGTGGAACTCGGGGGCGCGGTCGAGGACGACGGTGCGCTGCACCGACTCGGCCATCGCGATCTGCTCGCGGGAGCGGACCAGCAGCATCGAGTTGATGTTGCGCCCCAGCACGTCGGCGCCCTCCAGGTGCCAGGGACGCCACGACGCACTCTGGCCCCGGGTGACCTCGCGCCACTTGTCGAAGGACTTGCGTGGGCTGAGCCGGACGGCGGCGTCCTCGTCGTCGGCGAGCCGCTTGTTCGACGGGTCGCCGCCCCAGTTGACCACCTCACGCTGCTCGGGCCGGAACCACAGCAACCACCGGCCGTCCATCGAGCCGATGCGCAGCACGCCGGCGGCGACGTCGGCGAGCCGGCCCAGAGCCGGGTCGAGCCCGGCCAGGTGCTGGGTGCTGGAGACGTAGGAGTAGGGGTCGTCGGTGAGCGCGGCGATGCGGGCCAGGACGTCGACGGGCGGCGTCCGGCCGATGGTGCGGACCTGGTCGTCGTCGAACCGCAGGGCGGCCCCGGTGGCGCCGAAGACCTCCAGCAGCCCGGGTTCGGCCAGCAGGGCGTCGAGCGGGGACGCCGCCGAGGCGGCGACGCGCTGCGTCAGGTCGGCCACGAGCTGACGGGTGTCGCTCGCGGCCTCGCGGACCTCGACGCGCTGCCGGTTGCCGATCAGGTGGGCGGTGGCCTGGGTGACGACCTCGGCGGCCGCCCGCGCCTCGTGGCTGGGTCGGTGCGCACCCGAGTAGTGGTGGCAGGCGACGAGGCCCCACAGCTCGCCGTCGACGAGGATCGACAGCGACATCGACGCGGTCACGCCCATGTTGGACAGGTACTCGACGTGGATCGGCGAGACGCTGCGCAGCACCGCGTGCGACAGGTCGAGCGGGTCGCCGGTCTCGGCGTCGAACGTCGGTCGCAGCGGCACCGGGGCGTAGTGGACGTCGGCGATCAGCCGGACCGGGTTGACCCGGTAGAGGCGGCGCGCCTGGGCCGGGATGTCGCTGGCCGGGTAGTGGAGACCGAGGAACGAGTTGAGCCGGGGGTCGCGTTCCTCGGCGACGACCTCGCCGTTCCACTGCTCGTCGAAGCGGTAGACCATCACCCGGTCGAAGCCGGTCAGCGCGCGCACCTCGTGGGCGAGCAGCTCGGTCAGGCGCTCGGTGGTGGCGGCGGTGGCGAGCCGGACCAGGCTGGTGCGGGCGGCTCCGCGGTAGGGCGAGCGCAGCTCGCTGCCGATGAGCTCCTCGACCTCGAGCACGAGGCGGTCACCGGTCCAGTGCACCCGGACGTCGGCCCGCTGGCGGGCCAGCGCCCCCTCGCGCACCTGGTGCAGCACCGTCGACATCGGCTCGTGGGGCAGCTCGCCGTTGGCGGTGTCGCGCACGAGCTGCGCCAGGTCGGTGCCGACCACGGCGGCGAGCTCGTGGCCGATCGCCGCCCGGGCCGTGACGCCGATGAGCGCGCCCAGGTTGGCCGATGCGGTCGTGACCACGAACCCCTGGTCGACGGCGAGCAGGAAGCCGTGGGGCTGGATGGCGCCGGGCACGTGGATCGGCTCGTCCTCGCAGTTCGCCAGGGTCGCCACGTCGTAGGCCGGGGTGTGGTCCGCCGCGGGGGTCGCGGACGGGCGGGGGGTGATGATCAGGCGCTCCGGAGGTCGAGGGGCAGGCCCGCAACCTATCGGTCGTCGTGACCGGCCTCGCCCGAACCGACGATTTACGCCCGTCGGGGTGAATCAGCCCTCGCGCTCGAGGACGTCGTCCCATGCGTCGTTGAGCGCTCGGAAGCCGTCGATCACCTCGCGGGCGCGCTCGGGTCCCAACGCGTCGAGGGCGGCCCGGATCGCCCCGGCCCGGATGCGGCCGTCGTGGGCGTAGGCCTCGCCGCCGGCCGGCGTCGGCCGGACCAGCCGGCTCGCGCTGCCGGCGACGTCGAACCGCTCGAGCCAGCCGGCGTCGATCGCGGCGTTGACCTGACGGTTCACCGTGGACTGCTCGAGGTCGAGGTCGGCCGCGAGCCGGCGCAGGGTGCGCGGCTCGCCGTCGTCGAGCAGCCACAGGATGCGGAACGCGGAGTTCTCGAGCACCACGCCGTCGTAGACGTGCTTGCGCTTCCTCTGGAGGCGCAGCAGCTCGGTGCCGAGCGCGGTGACGTCGGCCAGGCCGACGTCGTCCTCGCCCGGGGTGCGGGTCGCGCCGGTGCTCATGGTCACGGATTCTCGCAGAGCCACGAAGCATGTGTACCGTACACATTCATGGACACCCGCCACTCCCGCGCCCTGATCACCGTCGTGGTGCTCTGCTTCGGCGGCCTCAGCGCGTCGCTCACGCAGACGCTGGTCATCCCCATCCAGGGCGAGCTGCCACAGCTGCTGAGCACGAGCGCGAGCAACGCCGGCTGGGTCGTCACGATCACCCTGCTCGCCGCGGCGGTGACCATGCCGATCAGCGGCCGCCTCGGCGACCTGTTCGGCAAGCCGGTCGTGCTCATCACCAGCGCTGGCGTGCTCGCCGTCGGCTCGGTCGTGTGCGCGCTGTCGAGCACCCTCACCCCGATGCTCGTCGGGCGCGGTCTGCAGGGGCTGGCGATGGGCTTCATCCCGGTCGCGATCGCGCTCATCCGCGAGGTCGTGCCGCCCGAGATGGCCAACACCGGCATCGCCGCGATGAGCGCCACCCTCGGCGTCGGCGGCGCGATCGGCCTGCCGCTCGCCGCGTGGGTCGTGCAGACCTTCGACTTCCACGCCCTGTTCTGGATGGCGGCCGGGTTCGCCGTGCTGCTGCTCGTCGGCCTGCTCACCCTGGTGCCGCGCCCGCGCGACGCCCAGGGCGGCCGGGTCGACCTCGTCGGTGCCGTCGGGCTCGCGCTCGGTCTCGTCGCAGTGCTGCTCGGCGTCTCGAAGGGCCGTGAGTGGGGCTGGACCGACGGTCGCACGCTCGGCGCCCTCGTGGTCGGCGTCGTGGTGCTGCTGGTCTGGGCCGTCTTCGAGCTCGGCCAGGACGAGCCGCTCGTCGACCTCCGTGCCACCGCGCGTCGTCCGGTGCTGCTGACCAACGTCGCCGCGGTGGCGATCGGCTTCGGCATGATGGCGCAGGCCATCGTCGTCCCGCAGCTGCTGCAGGCGCCGGTCGAGACCGGCTACGGCCTCGGCCAGACCATCCTCGAGGCCGGCCTGTGGATGGCGCCCGGCGGCCTCATGATGCTCGTCTTCGCGCCCGTCTCGAGCCGGTTGATGACCTCGGTCGGCCCGCGGCTGACCCTCGCCCTCGGTGCCGGCGTGCTCGGCGTCGGCTACCTCGTGGCGTTCTTCCTCATGGACGCGCCGTGGCAGCTGCTCGTCGCCTCGGTCGTCGCCAGCTCGGGCGTGGGCATCGGCTACGCCGCGATGCCGGCCCTCATCATGGGCTCGACGCCGCCGTCCGAGGCCGGCTCGGCGCTGGGCGTCAACGCGCTGATGCGCTCGGTCGGCACCACCGTGGCGTCCGCGGTGATGGCCACGATCCTGGCCGGAAGCACCGGTCGCAGCGGCTTCGAGCTGTGCTTCGCCATCGGCGCGGGCGCCGCGTTCGTCGGGGTCGTGATCACGCTGCTCGTGCCGCACGTGCACCAGCGCGCGGGTGCCGTCGCCGAGCCCGCGTCGGCGCGGGCCTGAGCATCGGGCCCGAGCCTCAGGCCAGCACCGCGCGCAGGGTCGGCTCGATGCCGTCGGCGATGGCCTCGTAGCCGGCGTCGTTGGGGTGGAAGCGGTCGGCCGCCAGCCGCCCGCGCCACGACGTCGGGCCGACCTCGCGCAGGTCGAGCATCACCACCCGGCCGGCCGCGGCGGCGCGCTCGACGTGGGCGTTGGCGAGGGTCGCGGCGCCCGAGGGCTGTGGCAGCGTCATGACGACGGTGCCGACCGGCACGGCGTCGACGAGCTCGGCGTAGGCCTGCGGCAGCCGCTCGCGCGCGGCCCGGCCGCCGAAGAGGTCGTTGGAGCCGACCATCACGGTGACGACGTCGTCGTCGCGGTGGCCGACGGCGTCGAGGGCCGGCAGCTGCTGGCGCAGCACGTCGTCGGTGCGCGCACCGGTGGCCGACAGGTTGAGCACCTGCGGCGCGTCGCCGGTGGCCGCCAGGCGGGCCGCGAGCAGCCCGACCCACCCGGCGTCGTACGACGTCGCGCCGATGCCCTGCGCCATCGAGTCGCCCAGCACGACCCACCGTCGCCGCGACGGGTCCGGCCGGTCGAGCACGGCGAGGTTGTGCGCGTGCCACGCGGCAGCGTAGGGCTCGACCTCGCTCCAGACCCGCCGCACGCCCGGCAGGAACAGGCCAGCGGTGCGGACGACGCGGCCCGGCGGGCGGCCGGTGCGGTTGTCGTAGTCGAGGGTCATCGCGGTATCGATCGCGGCGTCATCGGGTGGGGTCGAGCAGCTGGGCGAGGTGCAGCGAGGGCCGGTCGCGCAGGTCGGCGACCTGCGTGCGGCACGAGAAGCCGTCGGCCAGGACGACGGCGTCGGGGGCGGCGTCGAGGGCCGGGAGCAGCTGGTGCTCGGCGACCTTGACCGAGACGTCGTAGTGGCCGATCTCGACGCCGAAGTTGCCGGCGAGGCCGCAGCAGCCCGACAGCCTGGTCACCGTGGCGCCCGTGCGGGCGAGGAGCGCGGCGTCGGTGGCCCAGCCCATGACGGCGTGGTGGTGGCAGTGCGGCTGGGCGACGACGGTCGTGCCCGCGAGCGCCGGCGGCTCCCAGCCCTCGGTCGAGGTGAGCAGCTCGGCGAGGGTCGTGGTCGCGGCGGCCACGGCGTCGGCGTCGGGGCCGGGCACGAGCTCGAGGACGTCGCTGCGCAGCACGCCCGTGCACGACGGCTCGAGCCCGACGATCGGCGTCCCCTCGCGGGCGGCGACGGCGAGGGCCGAGACCGTGCGCCCGAGGATCTTCTTCGCCGCGTCGAGCTGACCGGTGGTGATCCAGGTGAGGCCGCAGCACAGGCGCTCGCCGGGCAGGCGCGGGGCGTATCCGGCGCTCTCGAGCACCCGCACCGCGGCAGCGGCCACGTCGGGGTCGAAGGAGTCGCTGAACGAGTCGACCCACAAGATGACCGGCATGCCGGACGACGCCGCCGGTCGGGACGACGCGGACCACGTGCGACGGAAGGGACGACGGGCGAACGCCGACACCGAACGGCGTCCGTCGACCCCGGCGAGCCAGAGCATGAGCGCGCCGACGACCGGGAGGCGCATCATCAGGTTCGCGAGACGTGGTGTCCGACCGGCGATCTGTGCCCAGAACGGCAGGCGGCCCAACGTGTAGTGCGAGCGGGGCCGAAGCCGACGGCGGTAGGTCTGGTGCAGCGCCTCGGACTTGTAGGTCGCCATGTCGATGCCGGTGGGGCAGTCGGAGGCGCAGCCCTTGCACGACAGGCAGAGGTCGAGGGAGTCGTGCAGCTCGGGCGACGACCAGGGCAGCTCGCCGCGCACGACCTCCTGCAGCACGCGGGCCCGCCCGCGCGTGGAGTCCTTCTCCTCGCGCGTGGCGAGGAACGAGGGACACATGACCCCGCCGGCGGCAGTGTTGTCGGCGCGGCACTTGCCGACTCCCGTGCAGCGGTGCACGGCCTGGGCGAGGTCGCCGTCGTCGTGCGGGTAGGCCATCGCGAGCCGGGTGCGGCCGTGGGCCCGGTAGGGCGCGACGCCGGCGACGCGGACGTCGGCGTCGACCGGGTCGGGGTCGACGAGCACGCCGGGGTTGAGCAGGTTGTCGGGGTCGAAGGCGTGCTTGATGCCGGCGAACATCGCGATCGCCTCGGGCGAGTACATGTGCGGCAGCAGCTCGGAGCGGGCCCGGCCGTCGCCGTGCTCGCCCGACAGCGACCCGCCGTACTCGCCGACGAGCTTCGCGGCGTCGGTGAGGAACGCGCGCAGCACCGCACGTCCGTCGGGGCGGTCGAGCGGGTAGTCGAGGCGCACGTGCATGCAGCCGTCGCCGAAGTGGCCGAACGGCGCCGACGTCATGCCGTAGGAGGTGACCAGCTCGTCGAAGCGGGCGAGGTAGGAACCGAGCATGTGCGGCGGGACGGCGGCGTCCTCCCACCCCGGCCAGGCCGGCTTGTCGGCCGGCGAGCGCCCGGCCATGCCGGCGCCGTCCTCGCGGATGCGCCACAGGCGGGCCTGGGTGACCGGGTCGGGGACGACGAGCGCGTCGACGCCGAGCCCGGCCGCGGCCAGGCGGTCGGCGCGGGCCCGCACCTCGTCGAGGTCGTCGCCGGCGAGCTCGACGAACAGCCAGGCGGCGCCCCGGGGCAACGGCGGCACCGCGCCCTCGCCGCGGCGGGCGCGCAGCACCGACAGCAGCCGGGAGTCGAGGCCCTCGCACGACGTCGGGCCGTGCTCGACGACGGCCGGGGCCGCCTCGCCCGCGGCGACGATGTCGTCGAAGCCCAGCACGACGACGACGCGCACGGGCGCGTCGACGACGAGCCGCACGGTGGCCTCGGTGACCACGCCGAGCGTGCCCTCGGAGCCGACGAGCGCCTGGGTGAGGTCGAACCGCTCGGGCAGCAGGTGCTGCGCGGCGTAGCCCGAGACCTGGCGGCCGAACCGGTCGAGCTCGGTGCGCGCCGTCGCGAGGTGGCGGCCCATGACGTCGCGGACGCCGTCGAGCACCGCCGCTCCCCCGGTGACCACCGGGCGGCCCGCGGCGTCGTAGCCGGTCTCGACGACCTCGCCCGCGGCGGTGAGCAACCGCAGCCCGGCCACGTTGTCGCTGGTGCGGCCGTAGGCCAGCGAGCGCGACCCGCAGGCGTTGTTGCCGATCATGCCGCCGATCGTGCAGCGCGGGTGCGTCGACGGGTCGGGCCCGAAACGCACCCCGTGCGGGGTCGCGGCCTTTTGCAGGACGGCGTGCACGGTGCCCGGCTCGACGACGGCGGTACGGGCCTCGGGGTCGATGGACAGCACGCGCCCGAGGTGGCGGGAGAAGTCGAGCACGATGCCGCGCCCGACCGCGTTGCCGGCGACCGACGTGCCCGCGCCGCGGGAGGTGAGCGGCACGCCGGTCTCGCGGGCGACCGCGAGCGCGGCGGCGACCTCGTCGACGTGCCGCGGGCGGACCACGGCGAGCGGCGGGATGCGGTACAGCGAGGCGTCGGAGGAGTACATGCCGCGCGTGCCGGCGTCGTCGCGCACCTCGAGCCCGGCGGCCCGGAGGGCAGCGGCGACGTCGGCCTGCGGGTCGGCGGCGAGGCTGGTCATGGGTAACATGTTACTCGTGCCGACCCTGGCCCTCCCCATCCACGCCGCCTCGCTCACCGACGCCGTGGTCGAGGCGGTGCGCGACGGCGTCCAGGCGCGCGAGCTCGTGGCCGACGAGGTCTACTCGGTCTACCAGCTCGCCGAGCTGCTCGGCGTCTCGCGCAGCCCCGTGCGCGAGGCGATGCTGCGCCTGGCCGAGGCGGGTCTGGTCGAGATCGTGCGCAACCGCGGGTTCCGGGTGGTGGTGCCGTCCTCGCGCGACGTCGAGGAGATCTTCGAGGTGCGCCTCGCCCTCGAGCCGGCGGCCGCGGCGCGAGCCGCGCGCCTCGGCTGCCCCGACGCCGTGACCTGCCTCGCCGCGATGGACGACGCGGCGGCCCGCGCCGACGAGCCGGCCCTCTGGGCCGCCGACCGCGCACTGCACCGCGCCCTGCTGGTCGCATCGGGCAACCGCCGTGCGGCGGCGATCGTCGAGCAGCTGCGGGCCACGACGGCCCTGCTGGGGCCGCCGTCCACCGCGACCGGCCGCTCGCTCGCCGACATCTGTGCCGAGCACCGCCCGATCGTCGAGGCCGTCGTCGCCGGCGACGCCGACGCCGCCGATGCGGCGATGCGCGACCACCTCGAGCACACCTGTTTCCTGCTGACCCAGGGGTGATCTGGGGCCACGCGGCGGGCACTAGCGTCGAGGACATGGCCGACATGAAGTTCCGCACGCTCGGCAGCTCCGACCTCGAGGTCTCGGTGATCTCCCTCGGCAGCTGGCTCACCTACTCCGGCGGCGTCGGTCTCGACCAGACGCGCGCGTGCACCGAGGCCGCGTTCGACGCCGGCATCAATCTCTTCGACACCGCCAACGTCTACGGGCGGGGCGCGGCCGAGGAGGCGTGGGGCGAGATCCTCAGCGAGCACCCGCGCGAGAGCTACGTGCTGGCGACCAAGGTGTTCGGCCAGATGTCCGACGACCCGGCCGACCGGGGCCTGTCCCCCGCCCACATCGCGAAGGAGATCGACGCTTCGCTCCGTCGCCTGCGCGTCGACCACGTCGACCTCTACCAGGCGCACCGCTTCGACGACCAGGTGCCGCTCGAGGACACCGTCGAGGCGCTGCAGCAGGTGGTGCAGTCGGGCAAGGCGCGCTACCTGGGGTTCAGCGAGTGGACGCCCGACCAGGTGCGGGCCGCGATCGAGATCGGCGGCGACGACCTGTTCGTCAGCTCGCAGCCGCAGTACTCGATGCTCTGGCGCGCTCCCGAGGCCGAGATCTTCCCGCTCAGCATGGACCACGGCATCTCCCAGATCGTCTGGTCGCCGCTGGCCCAGGGCCTGCTGACCGGCAAGTACCTCCCCGGCCAGGAGTTCCCGGCCGACTCCCGCTTCGCGCAGGCGTCGATGAACGGCGCCCAGGACGTCGTCTACAGCGAGGAGGCGGTGGAGGCCGTGCAGCGCCTAGTTCCCATCGCCGAGGACCTCGGCGTCTCGCTGGCCGAGCTCGCACTGGCCTGGACCCTCCGCGGACCCGAGCTCGCGTCGGCCATCATCGGCGCCTCGCGACCCGAGCAGGTGCACGCCAACGCCGCCGCGGCTCCGCTCTCGCTCCCCGACGACGTCGTCGCGGCCTGCGACGAGGCCCTGGGCGACGTGCCGGTCACCGGCCAGACCCTCGCCGTCAACGCGACGCCGTACATCAAGCGCCGCTGACCTCGCTGTCGCCCGGATCACATCTTCTCGTTTTGCACTCGTAACCATCAGAGTGCAGAATGCACTCCATGGCCGAAAGTGCAAAGCGTGATCGCGCCGCGACGTCGCGGCGCGTGACGACGTGCGCGATGCGCCTCGCCGACGAGCGCGGCCTCGACGGCTTCACCATGGACGAGCTGGCCGAGGCGGTCGGCGTCTCGCGGCGCACCCTGTTCAACTACTTCCCCGGCAAGGTCGACGCCGTCCTGGGTGAGTGGCCGAGCCTCGACGACGACGACATCGACGAGTTCCGCGCCGGTGGCCCCGAGGGCGATCTGTTGCTCGACCTGCGCACGTTGGTGCTCCCCCTCGTCCAGGAGGACTTCGCCGACCGCGAGCTGATGGCGGCGACCCAGCGGGTGCTGCGCACCACCCCCAAGCTGCTCCTCGCCATCAACGAGCGCTACGAGGCCCTGAGCGCCGACATCGTCGAGCACGTCGTCGCGCGGGAGGGCGCCGCGTTCGGCAAGACGAACGCCCGCGTGGCGGTCATCATCCTGGCCGCGCTCTTCGGGGCCGCCCTCGAGTCCTTCGTCGACGATGTCCGCGGCCACCCCTTCTCGCACCACTTCGACCAGAGCCTGCGCACGGCTCGCACCCTGCTCGGCGCCTGACCGGCTCCGGTCCGTCCCCACCCACCCACCCCACAGGAGACCCCCGTGGCCACGTACCTCTACCGACTCGGCAAGACGGCCTACCGTCGCTGGCCGGCCTTCCTCGCCGGCTGGATCGTGCTCTTCGTCGCCGTCGGCGCGTTCGCGGCCGCGTTCTCCAAGCCGACGACCGACGCCTTCACGATCCCGGGCATCCCGTCGGAGGAGGCGGCCGACCTCCAGTCCGAGCTCTTCCCGGGCAGCGTCGACGCCTTCGACCAGGCGAGCGTGAACGTCGTCGTCGCGGCGCCCGAGGGCGAGCAGCTGAGCGACTACGCCGACGACGTCTCCGCGCTGGTCGCCGACCTCGCCGAGGGACCCCAGATGCCGCCGGCCGAACAGGTCGTCGACCCGCTGGCCGCGGCGTCCGGGGGCGAGCAGGGCGGCCAGCCCGGCGCCGACGCGCCGGCCGCGGACGACCCCGCCGCCGGGGCGGCCGCCGCGATGGCCCCGGTCTCCTCCGACGGACGCATCGGCGTCATCCAGTTCGCCTTCGACGTCGACACCGTCTCCGACGTCGAGCCCGAGACGCAGGAGGCCGTGCTCGACGCGATGTCGAAGGCCCGCGACTCCGGCCTCACGGTCGAGGCCAACGGCCAGGGCATGCAGGAGTTCGCCCCGCCCGGCGGCACCGCCGAGCTCATCGGCATCGGCCTCGCGCTCGTCGTCCTCATCCTCACCTTCGGCTCGCTGGTCGCCGCCGGCCTGCCCATCGTCGCCGCCATCTGGGGCGTCGGCCTGGGCCTGGCGGGCATCACCGGCCTGTCGGCCTTCGTCGACCTCGGTTCGAGCGCGCCGATCCTGGCCACGATGATCGGTCTCGCGGTCGGCATCGACTACTCCCTGTTCATCCTCGCCCGCTACCGCAACGAGCTCGAGCACACCGACGACCGCGAGGAGGCCACCGGTGTCGCGGTCGGCACCGCCGGCTCCGCGGTGGTGTTCGCCGGCCTCACGGTGCTCATCGCGCTCTCGGCCCTCGCGGTCGTCCGCATCCCGTTCCTGACGACGATGGGCCTCGCGGCCGCGGCCACGGTCCTCATCGCGGTGCTCGTCGCGCTCACGCTGCTGCCGGCGATCCTCGGCATGCTGAAGACGAAGGCGTTCGGCGGCACGATCCGCAAGTACGCCCCGACCCGCGAGGCCGACGGCGCCGTCGTCAACAACGGCGTCCGCTGGGCCCGGCTCGTCGGGCGGGCGCCCGTCGCCGCCGCTCTCGTCGTCATCCTCGGCCTCGGCGCGCTGGCGATCCCGCTCAAGGACCTGTTCCTCGCCTTCCCGACCGACAGCACGGCGCCGTCCGACACGACGGCCCGCAAGGCCAGCGACCTGCTGACCGACGGCTTCGGCCCCGGCCGCGAGGCGCCCTTCCAGCTCGTCGTCGACGGTCGCGACCTGCCGGAGCCCGAGCGCACCGCGGCCTACCAGGAGGTCGTCGACTGGGCCGCCGAGCAGGACGGCGTCGCCGGCGCCGTCGACGCCTCGGCCCTCGGCGGCGCGCCGGCCGACGGCTCCGCCCCCGGCACGCAGATCATCCTGGTGCCGCAGTACGGCCCCGACGACCCGCAGACCCAGGACCTCCTGGAGGCGCTGCGTGGCGGCGAGGACGACATCGAGGCCGCCACCGGCACCGACATCGGCATCACCGGCCTCACCGCCATCACGACCGACGTCTCCGACCGTCTGACCGGGGCCCTGCCGATCTACCTGCTCGTCGTGGTGGGCCTGGCCTTCCTGCTGCTGATGGTCGTGTTCCGCTCGATCCTGGTGCCGCTCACCGCGACCTTCGGCTTCCTGCTCTCCGTGCTCGCCACGCTGGGTGCGACGGTGGCGGTGTTCCAGGAGGGCGCGTTCGGGCTGATGGAGGGCCAGCCGATCGTCAGCTTCATCCCGATCTTCCTGATCGGCGTGGTGTTCGGCCTCGCCATGGACTACCAGGTGTTCCTGGTGACCCGGATGCGCGAGGCCCACGTGCACGGCGCCTCGCCGCGCGAGGCGGTCGTCGACGGCTTCCGCAGCTCGGCCCGCGTCGTGGCCGCGGCCGCCGTCATCATGACCGCGGTGTTCTCCGGCTTCATCCTCGAGGACGACGCGATCATCAAGTCGATGGGCTTCGCCCTCGCGGCCGCCGTCGTGTTCGACGCCTTCATCGTGCGGATGACGCTCATCCCCGCACTGATGTACCTCCTCGGCGACAAGGCCTGGTGGCTGCCGGCATGGCTCGACAAGATCCTCCCCGACGTCGACGTCGAGGGCGAGAAGCTCGAGCGGCCGCACCTGCGCAAGGACGACGAGCGCGACCCGGTCCTCGTCTGACCCCTCGGCCGACCTCTCGGCCCAGCCCGACCCCGCTGACCCGGCGCCTCGACGCGCCGGGTCAGCGTCGTCCTCCGGCTGCCCACCCGGGCGCGGGTGATGAGTTCTCACGCCTCCCGCCGTCACATGGGGGACAGCACCACGACGAGCGGAGATGATCATGCTGGGAACGACCCTGCGAGCGGAGGAGCCGGACATGGGCACGGACCCGGGAGGGCTCGACCAGCCCGCCTTCGAGCGGCTGACCGAGCCGCACCGGCGCGAGCTGCACGTGCACTGCTACCGGATGCTCGCCTCGTTCGAGGACGCCGAGGACGCCGTCCAGGAGACGCTGCTGCGGGCCTGGCGGCGGCGGGAGACGTTCGCGGGCCGGTCGACCTTCCGGGCCTGGCTCTACAAGATCGCGACCAACGCCTGCCTCGACCTGGTGGCCAAGCGGCGTCCGGCCGCCCTGCCCGACGGGGAGGTGCCCTGGCTCCAGCCCTACCCCGACCACCTCCTCGACGACCCGGAGACGCTCACGGTCTCGCGCGAGACGATCGAGCTCGCCTACCTCGTCGCCGTCCAGCACCTGGCGCCGCGTCCGCGGGCCGTGCTGATCCTGCGCGACGTGCTCGGTTGGCCGGCCAGGGACGTCGCCGACCTGCTCGGCGACTCCGTCAACTCGGTCAACAGCGCCCTGCAGCGAGCCCGTGCCGGGCTGCGCACGCACCTGCCCGCCGCACGTCAGGACTGGTCGGGTGGCGACGAGGACGCGGCGACGCGCGAGCTGGTCCGCCGCTACACCGAGGCCAGTGTCGCGGCCGACGTCGACACGCTCGCCACGATGCTGCGCGACGACGTCCGGTGCTCGATGCCGCCGACGCCCGGGCGGCAGGTCGGGCGCGACGCGGTCGTCGCCGAGTGGCGCGCGAGCGGCTACGAGCAGATCGGGCCGCTGCGCGCCGTCTCGACGAAGGTCAACCGGCAGCCGGCGCTCGGCTTCTACCTGCTCGACGAGGCCGCGGGGGCGTTCGTGCCCCTCACCGTCGACGTGCTGCGCGTCGCCGGCGGTGAGGTCGCCGAGATCACCACGTTCCACGCCGACCAGTTCCCCCGGCTCGGGCTGCCCGACCGGCTGCCTGCCTGACCGCGCGTCGCGCCGTCGCGATCAGGAGGAGGCGTTGTTGGCGCGGGCGAGGTCCTCGGCCTCGTCGAGGTCGAGGCCGCCGGCGCAGGAGAACATCGGCTCGGGCGCGGTCACGCCGCGCTGGTACTCGTCGACGAAGAGCTCGATGCGCGGGTCGTTGACGCCGGCGAGGTCGAGCTGTCGCCCCCAGGCGGTGAGCACGACCGGCGATCGCAGCCCGACGTAGGGGCTCATGATGCCGTTCTGCGGCAGCTTGGCGGCCAGCTTGCCGGCCTGGTAGGCGTTGATCCGGGCGGGGTCGTAGGTGAACCAGACCGCACCGTGCTCGAGGTCGTGCACGGCCATCTCGTTCGGGACCGGCTCGTCGTAGACGCCGCAGTCCATCCAGGAGGTCCAGTGGTCGCCGCCGATCGGCGGTGACTGGCGGTACGTGATCGGGCCCTCCACGTGGCTGGAGGGGATGCGGTTCCAGATGCGGACGGCGGACAGGTCGCTGGTGTCGACCGTCTCGCTCGCGCTCGGCTCGTCGGGTGTCGCCGGGTCGCTGTCGAAGGGGACGGCCGGGCCGGTGCCGGTGCCGGCGCCGCGCTCGGTGTCGTCGTCGGCGAACAGCCGGGGCACGATGGAGGCGGCGGCCACCACCACGACGGCCGCCAGGACGGCCAGCACCGCGGAGACGCGCCGGCGCCGCAGCGGGGGCGGCGGAGGCAGGGGGGCGGAACCGGGGTGGACGACGCGCCGGTAGCCGGGCTCGCCCGACCGGCCGTCTTCGGCTGGGGGCACCCCGGAAGACTATGGCAACCGCGCCGCCCCCGGGAGCAGAACCCGGGGACGGCGCGGTGGTGGGTGCCTAGCGGCCGCGGACCGTGCGGGCCGGAGCGACCGACGGCGCGGCGGTGGTCGAGCCGAGGTAGCGGACGACGACCCGGTGCTGGCCACGACGCACCTTCACCCGGGTCGAGGCCCTGCCGTTCTTCAGCGTCAGCGTGCGCACGACCTTCCCGTCGACACGCACCTGCACGCGGCCGGTCACCACGACACCGGCCGCGACGACGACAGCAGTGACCTTCACGGTCCTGCCGGCCTTGACCTGGGTGCGGTTCAGCCGCGACGCCGTGCGCGAGGCCGCCTTGGCCACCGGGGCCGTCGCGGTCGAGACCGCCACCCCCGGCGCGAGGCCCGGCTTCGACGCCGTCACCCGCACCGAGACCCGCCGGCCCACGTCGGCGCCCGTGAGCACGTACGACGCCCCCGTCGCCCGGGCGATCGGGCTGCCGTTGCGCAGCCACTGACGCGTGAACCTCAGCCCGCCGGTGTTCCACGTGCCCGTCGTCGACGTGAGCCGCGAACCCACCCGGGCCGCACCGGTCACCTGCGGGGCGAGCAGCGCCGTCACGACGTCGACGTCGGAGAGCGTGACCGTCGTGCTGCGCACCGCCTCGGCGTTGCCGGCGACGTCGGTCGAGGCGTACTCGAGGAGGTGCTCGCCGAAGCCGTTGACGGCGACCGGTCCGGTGTACGCCGTCCAGGGGCCGCCGTCGAGGCGGTAGCGGGTGACGGCGACACCGCTGGTGGCGTCGGTCGCGGTCAGCGTGGCGGTGGCCGTGTCGCGACCGGCGTTGCTCGCGACCGTGACCTGGGTGGCCGGAGCGGTGGCGTCGATGCCGACCTCGAGGCTGCCGGTGCCGCGGTTGCTCGCGGCGTCGGTGGCCCGGTAGGTCAGGGTGCGTCGTCCGTCGCCGGTGAGGGCGACGGGACCGGCGTAGGCCTGCCAGCCGTCGTCGACGCCGGTCTGCACGACCGGGGCCGCGTCGCGGTTGTCGGCGGCGTCGACGGCGACCATGACGTCGGAGCGGTACCAGCCGGCGTCGCCCTGCGTGCCGGACGCGACGACGGCGGACACGTCGGGCGCCTGCGTGTCGGCCGGGACGGCGAGCACGTAGGTGTCGGCGATCGACGGGTCGTAGAAGGCCGCGGCGTCGAGCGGGTACTCGAAGCGCACCCGCACCGAGGTGGCACCCGCGGTGGCCGCGGGGCGTTGGACCACCGTGTCGTAGACCTCGGAGCCGACGCTGCCCGTCGTGCGGGCCACGAGCTGGGTCTTGACCCGCACGTCGTCGACGAACACGTCGTACTTCTTGGTCTTGGCGCCGTCGAAGGTCTCGACGTTGCGCAGGATGAACGGCTGCCCGGCCGGCACGGTGAGCTGGGCGGAGAAGCTCGACCCCGGGCTCGTCACGCCGGCGTAGCGGCGCGTGAGGCCGGCCTCGGAGCTGGTGCCGCTGCTCGCCGACCCCTGGACGGCGTGCGCGGACTCCGACGGCCCGTCACCGAAGTCGACGTGGTCGAGCACGATGGCGGTCGGCGGCCGCGGCAGGGTGATGGTCACGCCCGCCTCGCGCGAGGCCAGGGTGTCGGCCCCGCGCCGGACGGCGGCGGTGAGGGGAACCGAGCCGGCGACGACGTCGAGCGGGACGATGACCGGCACCGTGACGGGGGTCGTCCGGCCGGCCGGCAGGAGGGTGTCGGCGGAGCGGACCGAGCGCCAGCCGGCCGGCAGCGCGAGAGCCACGTGGGCCCGGACGGCCGCGGTGCCGGTGTTGGTGATCGGCACCGTCACCGTGGCGTGCTCGCTCCGGTCGGCGCCGTCGAGCGTGGCCGTCGGGGTGCCGACCTCGAGGCCCGAGGTGACGGTGACCCAGTCGGCGGTTTCGTCGGACACCGAGTAGTCGACCCCACCGGTGGTGTAGTCGAGCGACCAGGCGGCGTCGTAGGCGCCGGGCGCCACGGCAGCCGGGACGTCGACCGCGACCGGCAGCTGCACGGTCTGCCCGGGGGCGACCGTCGTCGGCGCGATGGTGGCCGAACCGAGGCCGTCGACCTCGACCGTGCCGGCCAGGCCGGTGAGCGGTGTGGTGCCGTCGTTGGTGACGTCGAGCGTGCCGGCGGCGGCGGTGCCGGCCAGCACCGGACCGGCGAGCGGCGGCAGGGCGGTCGAGACGCCGATCGCGCTGGAGAGGGCACGAGCCAGGCGCACCTGGATCGCGCCGAGGCTGCCGTCGAGCTCCGAGCGCACCGGCGCGTCGACCGACGAGCCGGCCACCCAGCTGCGCAGCTCGCGCAGGGCGGTCAGGGCGGCCTCGACGTCGGCGCGGGCGTCGGCGCCGTCGACCGTGGCGAGCAGCGCCGCCTCGACGTGCTCGCGGACGGCGTCGAGCCCGGAGTCGAGCTCGGCCCGGTCGCCGGCGTCGAGGTCGCCGGCGTCGGCGAGGTCGGCGACCCGGTCCCCCACCGCGACGAGGTCCTCGAGCACTGAGCCGAGCAACGCGTTGCCGGCCACGACGTCGAAGTCGTACGAACCCGAACCGACGGTCACGGTGACCGTGTCACCGTCGTCGACGACCGACTGCACACCGTCGACGCCGTCGAGGAACGCGCCACCCTCGAGCACGGAGTAGGTGTTGTCGGCCGGCAGGACGACGTCGGCCGTGGTGCCGACAGGCACGTCGACCGCGAGGCTCAGGTCGTCGCCGTCGAGGGACCAGTCGGTGGCGATCGGGCCGTAGACCGACTGCAGCGAGCCCTTGCCGCTGGTGACGCCGCCGCCGGGCTGCGGGGCGACCCGGATCTTCTCGTACCCGGGCTCGAGGGCCTTGATCGCCCCGATGTTCTGGTACATCCAGTCGCCGACCGCGCCGTAGGCGTAGTGGTTGAACGAGTTCATGGTGACGTCGCCGAACGAGCCGTCGGGCATGATCGAGTTCCAGCGCTCCCACATCGTGGTGGCGCCGTTCTCGACCTCGTAGCCCCACGACGGGTAGTCCTTGCGCATCAGCAGCGTCCACGCGAGGTCCTCGCGGTCGATCGCGCTCAGCGCCGGGAGCAGCCACGGGGTGCCGAGGAATCCGGTGGTGAGGGCGTTGCCGCTCGCGGCCAGCTTGGCGACGTACTTGGCGCCGACGGCGGCGAGCTGCTCCTCGGGCACCAGGTCCATGCCGAGCGCGATCGCGTAGCCGGTCTGGCTGTTGCCGAGCACCGTTCCGTCGTCGGCGATGTAGGCCGCGGCGAACGCGGCGCGGATGTCGGCGTCGAGCTCGGCGAGCTCGGCGGCGTAGGCGGTCTGGCCGAGCGCGGCGGCCATCTCCGACATCATCCGGGTGGTCAGGGCGTAGGACGCCGTGCCGAGCACCGGACCCGGCGTCGGGTCGTCGAGGTTGAGCCAGTCGCCCCACGTGTTGCGGCCCTGCTCGAGCAGGTCGGCGCCGGCGCTGGCGCGCAGGTGGTCGTGGAAGCGCACCATGTCGGCCCAGTACTGGCGTGCGGTGCTGATGTCGCCGTAGCTCGACCAGTGGGCGTAGGGCACCGTGACGCCGGCGTCGGACCAGCCGGTGCCGGTGCCGACCTTGAAGCCCGGCGGCGTCGGGGCGACACCCTGGTAGTCGCCGTTGGCCTCCTGGGTGTCGCGCATGTCCATCATCCACTTGGCCAGGAAGGCGCGGGTGTCGACGAGGTAGGACGCCGTCGGCGCGAACACGTTGATGTCGCCCGCCCAGCCGAGCCGCTCGTCACGCGCCGGGGTGTCGGTCGGGATCGAGAGGAAGTTGCCGCGCTGGCCCCACGAGATGTTGCTGATCAGCTGGGTGAGCATCGGGTCGGAGGTCTCGAGGTCGCCCGTCGACTCGAGGTCGGAGCCCCAGACGACGCCGACGACGTCGGCCGCGGCGGGGGGCGTCGTCCCACCGACGATCTCGAGGTAGCGGAACCCGTGCTGGGTGAAGCGTGGCTCGTACGTGACGGTGCCGCTGGTGGCGAAGGTGTAGGTGTCGGTGACCTTGGCCGAGCGCATGTTGGCGGTGTAGAGCGTGCCGTCGGGGTTGAGCTCCTCGCCGTACTTGATCGTCACGGTCTGCCCGGCCTGGCCGGTGAGCCTCATCCGGGCGACACCGACCATGTTCTGGCCGAGGTCGTAGGTGAACCGGCCGGCGGTGGGCTCGGTGCGCGCGACGGCGACGAGCTCCTCGGTGGTGCGCACCGGCTCGTCGGGCTGCGGGACGACGGGCGCGGCCGGGGCGGTGCGGGTCACGGCCGGCGTCCAGGCGGCGTCGTCGTAGCCGGGCTGGTCCCAGCCGGGCTTGGCCAGGCGGGCGTCGTAGGACTCGCCGTCGATGAGGTCGGCGGCGGTGTAGCCGCCCTTGGCCGACGTCCAGGTGGCGTCGTCGGTGTCGACCCACTGGGTCGTGCCGTCGGTGTAGGTGATGCGCAGCCGGGCGAGGAGCGAGGTCTCGGCGCCGTACTGCTGCGGGCCGAGGTGGGCGATGCGTCCGGCCCACCAGCCCTGGCCGAGCTCGGCGCCGAGGGCGTTGGTGCCGGCGTCGACGAGGTCGGTGACGTCGTAGGTCTGCGACTGGAAGCGGTCGAGGTAGTCGGTCCAGCCGGGCGCGAGGTGCTGGTCGCCGACCTTCTCGCCGTTGAGCGTGAGCTCGTAGATGCCGCGTGCGGTGGCGTAGACGCGGGCGTCGACGACGGTCTTGCCGGGCGTCGTCCCGAAGTCGGTGCGGAGCATCGGCTGGTTGCGGTCGGGCGAGCGCCACAGCACGTCGCGTCGCTGGTCGACGCGCAGCCCCTGCGGGGTCAGGGTGCCGCCGTCGAAGGGATTGCCGGCGGAGAAGTCGGTGTCGAGCAGCACGGTGCCGTCGGCCGCGGTCACCTTCACGGCCTTGACGTCGGCGACCTCGTCGCCGAGGCCGTCGGCGAAGTCCTGCCGGAAGCCGACGAAGCCGCGCGCGAACGTGGCGTCGGTGCGCTGGTCGATCTGTGTGCCGTCGAGACGGGTGGTGATGGTGCTGCCGGCGACGGTGATCGAGAGGCGGTGCGTGCCCTCGAGCAGCTGCGCCGAGGTGATGCCGGGGATCGGGATGTTGCCCAGCAGCGCGTAGCCGCCGTTGACGCGTCGGTGCGGGCGGAACTTCGGCACGCCGGTGCCGTCGGCCGTCGAGATCTGCCACATGTAGCCGTTGCCGGTGGTGGCGGCGCGCAGGAAGACGCCGATGGCGAGCTGGGCGATGTCGAAGTCGATGTCGGCGGTGTAGTCGCTCCACCGGTCGAGCTCGGCGCCGTCGGCGGCGCCGATCCACTCGGCACTCCCCCAGTCGCCGGCGGTGAGCAGGCCGGTCTCGAACGAGGCGGGCTCGCTCCAGGCCGAAGCCTGGTCGGCGCCGTCCCAGACCTTGACCTGCCAGACGTAGCGGGTGCCGGCGGCCAGCGCCGGGCCGGCGTAAGCGACGTCGACCTGCTTCGGCGAGACGACCTTGCCGGAGTCCCACAGGTCGGCGGTGCCGAGCGCGTCGGCGGCGGCCGCGACGCGCACCTGGTAGGCGCTCTGGACGGCGCCGCGCGCCGTCGTCGTCGAGTACCACGACAGGCTCGGCGCCGCGCCCGGGATGCCGATCGGCTCGACCCGGGCGTTGGTCTTCAGCCCGGTCGCCGTCAGCGGCGCGTCGGCCCGGGCCGCCGGGTCGGCAGCGCCGCCGGCGTCGTCGGCGCGGGCGGCGGCGGGCAGCTGCACCGTGGCGGCGAGGCACAGGGCGAGTGCGGCCCCGATCAACCGGTGGGTGCGGGGGCTGGGGGTGGGACGGCGCATCGAGGCGGCCTTTCGTCGTCTGCAGAGCACGGCATGAAACGATTCAGCACGTGACGACGCTCACCTTAAGTTGGGGTGATCACCGCCACAAGGGCTCTGTCCGCATGCGGCCACGAGCGATACGCCGAGGCGTTGCCGAGCCGCGGACGCGCGTCAGACCCGCCGGCACAGGCCGGCGGGGCTGGCGTGCACCGGGGTCAGCGGCCCCGGATCGTCCGCGCCGCCGACGATGCCGCGGCGACGGTCGGCGAGCCGAGGTAGCGGACGACGACGCGGTGAGCACCGCGACGCACCACGACCCGGGTGACGGCCTTGCCGCCGGCCAGGCGCAGCGTGCGCACGACCTTGCCGTCGAGGAGCACCCGCACCTGTCCGGTCACCGCCGAGCCGGGCGCGGCGACGGTGATCGCCACCCGGGCCTTGCGTCCGGCCCGGACTTTCGCGGGGGCAGTCGTGCGCACGGTCGCGACCGCCTTGGCCACCGGGGCCGTCGGGGCCGAGGTCGCGGTGCCCGGCTGCAGGCCGGCCCGGGCCGCGGTGACCCGCACCGAGAGCCGCCGGCCGACGTCGGCCGCGGTCGGGCGGTACGTCGCCGCGGTCGCCCCGGCGATCGGCCGGCCCGCGCGGAGCCACTGGCGGGCGAAGGCCAGGCCGGTGGCGTCCCAGGCGCCGACCGTCGAGGTCAGCACCTGGCCGAGCCGCGCCGTCCCCCGGACGGCGGGCGGGGCCGTGGCGACCGGCGTCGCGACCTCCGACAGCGTGAACGTCGTCCGTTGGAGCCGGCCGTCGTTGCCGGCGACGTCGCTGGCGAGGTGCTCGACGACGTGCTCGCCCGAGCCGGTGACGACGAGGTCGCCGTCGACCGCCTGCCAGGCGCCGCCGTCGACGCGGGCCCAGGTGGCGGCGACGCCGCTGGTGGCGTCGTCGGCGTCGAGGCCGACCACGGCCCGGGCCTGCGTGGCGTCGGGCCGCACGGTGGCCCGGGTCGTCGGCGCGGTGGCGTCGATGCGCACCTGGAGGGTGCGCACGACGGACCGGTTGCCGGCGGCGTCGCGAGCCCGCAGGTCGACGCGGTGGGTGCCGTCGCCGGTCACCCGGACCGGTGCGCTGTACGGCGTCCAGCCGGCGCCGTCGTCGAGGCCGACCTCGACGGCGGGCGCGCCCGGCCGGTCGTCGGAGGCGACGGCGGTGACGGTTGCGGGGCCGCGGTGCCAGCCGTTGCGACCCGCCAGGTCGGTGGTGACGCGCGCACCGACCAGCGGTGCGACGTCGTCCGTCGCCGCGGTCGGGAGCACCCAGGCGTCGGCGATCGACGGGTCGTACCCACCGCCCTCGGGCGGGAACTCGAAGCGCAGGCGGGCGGTGCCGTCGGCGGTCTGCGCGAGCGCGGCCGGCGACTCGACGACGAGCTGGTGGGCCAGCCACCCGGACCCGCCCTGCGTGCGCCCGACGGTGTAGCGGCCCTCGAGCACGTCGTCGACGTAGAGGTTGAACACCTTGGTCGTCGCGCCGTCGAACGTCTCGCGCAGGCGCAGCACGAACGGCGCGCCGGCGGGGACGTCGAACAGCGCGGAGTACCACGAACCGGGCACGGTCGAGTTGCTGTAGCGCCGGGTCAGGCCCGCCTCGGTGCTCGTGCCGCTGGACGGCGACGCCTGGACGGCGTGGGCGTTCTCCGACGTGGCGTCGCCGAAGTCGACGTGGTCGACCGCGCTGGTCGGCGGCGTCTCGAGGGCGACCGTCAAGGTGCCCGACCCTGAGGCGAGCTCGTCGCTCCCCCGGGCGAACGAGGCACCGAACGTGTGGGCGGTGGCGACGACGCGTCGCGGCACGAGCACCGGGACGACGACGTCGACCGTCTCCCCCGCCGGCACCGACACGGGTTCGGAGGGCACGGCGTCCGGCCAACCTGCGGGGGTCGACACGTCGACCCGTCCGTCGACCGACGTCGAGCCGGTGTTGGCGACACGCACCGTCACGGTGCCCGACGACGGCGAGCTCTGCGCGCCGGTCACCGACACCACGTCGACGCCACCGGCCACGATGACCCACCGGCCGGAGCTGGTGACCGTGTGCGTGTCGGCGCCGGTCCAGGTGAGGGTGGCCTCGGCGTCACGCGGGCCGGGCGAGGCGCCCAGGGGCACGGTGGCCGTGAACGGCAGCACCCGGGAGTCGCCGGGGGCGAGCCCGGCGAGGGTCAGGGACGACGTGTCCACCGTCCACCCGTCGACGACCACTGTGGCCGCGAGGTCGCGGATCGGCGTCGTCCCGGCGTTGGTGACGGTGACCTCGCCGGTCACGCGGTCGCCCGGCAGCACCGGGGCGGCGACGGGGGCGACCGAGACGGCGACGCCGTAGCGCTGCGAGACGACGTTCTCGAGCGCGGCCACGACGGCGTCGACGCGGCGTCCGAGGTCGCCCCGCACGGGCCCGTCGATCGTCGAGCCGGCCACGGTCTCGCGCAGTGCGCGGGCCGCGTCGAGGGCGTCGACCAGCGCGGCGGTGGCTCCGGTCTCGTCGGCGGCGAGCGCGGCCTCGATCGCGGTGACGACCTGGCCGTGGACGCCGTCGAGACCGGTCGTCACGGTGGCGTGGTCGGCCGGCGTCAGGTCGCCGGCGTCGCGGTGCTCGTCGGCACGGGTCTGCGCCGCCGTGACGCGGTCGAGCACGCGGCCGAAGGCGGCGAGGGTCTCGTCGACCCGGAACGCGTACTGCCCCGACCCGACGGTCAGGCGCAGGGCGCCGTCGGCGTAGGTGGAGCCGGTCACGCCGGCGGCCTCGGAGGCCAGGCCGCCGCCCTCGACCACCGACGCAGCGTTCTCGGCCGGCACGACGACGGTCGCCGTCGAGCCGACCGGCACGGTGACGTCGAGATGGAGAGCACCGCTCTCGTCGTGGCGCCAGTCGGAGCCCACCGGGCCGAAGGGGGTGTCGGTCGTGGTCGTCGCCCAGTCGAGGTCGCCGGTGACGGCGGGCGCGATCGTGATGTCGCGGTAGCCGGTCTCGGGCGAGGCCTTGATGCCGCCGACCGACTGGTAGAACCAGTCGTCGACCGTGCCGAGGAAGTAGTGGCCGTAGGAGCGCGCGTCGGTCGACCAGTGCTCCCACATCGACGTGGCACCCTGCTCGATCATGTAGCCCCAGCTGGGGTACGTCGTCTGCACGGCGAGGTCGTGGGCCAGGTCCGCGTAGCCGTGGTCGGTGAGCACCGGCAGCAGGTACTTGGTGCCGAGCACGCCGGTGTTGAGGTGCACGCCCTTGGCCCTGACGTCGGCGGCGATGCTGTCGACGACGCCCTGCTCGGTCTCGGCGTCGGGCGTGAGGCCGAACGCGACCGCGAGCACGTTGTGGGTCTGGCGGTAGCCGCGGTCGCCGCTGCCCTTGTAGAAGCCGGCCGACTCGTCGAGGAAGGTGTCGTTGAACGCGGCCTTCACGGTCTCGGCGTCAGCGGCGAACCGTGCGGCGTCGGCGTCCTTGCCGAGGTGCTCGGCGCTGCGGCTCATCGAGGTGAGCATCGTGTAGAGGTAGGCCGTGCCGGAGACGCGGGAGTCCTCGGGCGCGTTGCCGCCGGCGGGGCTCGCCTCGGGGCTCACCCAGTCGGCCAGGCGGTTGGAGGTCACGAGCCCGTCGTCGCTGCGGCCCATCTCGAGGTCGACGTAGGCGGCCATGCCGTCGTACTGCTCACGCAGCACGCGGTCGTCGCCGCCGTACTGGTAGAGCCACCACGGGATGAGCACGTAGGCCGAGTGCCACGGCGGCGCGACGCCCCACTCGCCCCAGCTGCCCGAGCTGGGCGCGATCACCATGGGCGCACCCTTGGCGTCGCGGGTCTCGTGCAGGTCGCGCATCCACTTCGCGAACAGCTCGTGGACGTCCATGTTGAGCAGGAACATCTCCGCGCCGACGGCGGCGTCGCCGGTCCAGCCGTTCTTCTCGAACATCGGGGTGTCGGTCGGGATGCCGTGGATGTTGTTGGCGAGGGTGTCGACCGTCGCCTCGTGGGTGGCGTTCATGGTCGCGCTCGAGCTCTCGAACGAGCCGGTGCGCGGCGCGTCGGTGTGCACGACCTGAGCGGTGAAGGCGCTCAGCGGCGGGGGTTGCGTGCCCGGCCAGCCGGTGACCTCGAGGTACTGGAAGCCCTTGTAGGAGAACTGCGGCGCCCACGTCTCGGGGGCACCGGTGCCGGCGAGCACGAACCGGTCGGTCTGGAACCCGGATTGGAAGCCGCCGTTGTTGTCGAAGTTCACGCGCCCGTCGGCGCGCAGCTTCTCGCCGGCCTGGGCGCGGATCGTCGTGCCGGCCGGACCCTGCGCGGTGTACTCGACCCAGCCGGCGATGACGCGCGGGAACGTCACGCGGTAGACACCCGTGGCGACCTCGTCGACGGCGGTGGCCGGCAGCGACTCGATGACCTTGATCGGCTGCTGGCGCTGGTCGACCAGCTCGCCCCGCGGGCCGTCGACCTCGCTGGCCGGGACCCAGCCGGCGTCGTCGAAGCCGACCGTGTCGTAGCCGGGCTGCACCTGCGCGGCGTCGTAGAGCTCGCCGCCGTAGAGGTCGTCGAATCGGGTCGGGCCGTCGTGGATGGTCCACGAGTCGTCGGTGACCACGCGCTCGGTGCGCCCGTCGGCGTACTCGACCTCGAGGACGGCGCGCGCCACCGGCTCGTCGTGCCAGGGCGGCGACTGCCAGTTCCACACGTTGCCGCCGGTCATGCCGTAGAAGCCGCGGCCGAGCTCGAGACCGATCGCGTTGTTGCCCGCCTCGAGCTGGTCGGTGACGTCGGTGCCGACGTACTGCACAGTGTCGTCGTAGTCGGTGAAGCCCGGCGACAGCACGTCGTCGGAGATCGGCTCGCCGTTGAGCGAGACGTCGGCGTAGCCGCCGGCGGCGACGTAGACCGTCGCGTCGGCGACCTCGCCGTCGATCGCGAACTCCTTGCGCAGCAGGGGCGCGGGGGCGACCTGGGTCTGCGGGGCCCGGACGCCGCTGCCCCACGGACCCGAGCCGTAGGTGGCCTGGACGACGGCTGCCGGCCAGGAGCCGTCGTCGAGCGTCGGCGAGAACCAGTCGGCCGGCACCGTCTTGCTGCCCTTCCACGCCGTGTCGGTGGTGACCTCGGTGGTGGAGCCGTCGTCGTAGTGCACGACGACGCGCGCGATGAGCCCGGCCGGCGAGCCGGCCCCGTTGGTCGTGCGGACGGCGATCAGGTTGGTGGCGGGCTGCACCGGCACGGAGTAGAGGTGCGACTGCTGCCACTCGTTGACCGCGCCCTGGGTCGCCCCGACCTGGGTGCCGTTGACGCGCAGGTCGAAGGAGTCGTCGGCGGTGATCAGCACGTCGGCGCGCGTCGCGCTGCGACCGGCCGGTGAGGTGAGCGTGCGGCGGAACGCGCGGGGCTCGCCCGGGGCGACCGGGGCACCCGACTCGGGTGTCCAGATCCACGGCGTGCCGGCGAAGGTCATCGGCTGGTCGCCGCGGGCGTTGCCGATCCACTCGCTGTCGCCCCAGTCGCCGTCGTCCATCAGCCCGGTGCGGAACGACGACGTCGCGGACGCCGTCCCGACGGAGGTGACGACGTCGACCGACCAGACGTAGCCCGTCGCGGCCTCGAGGGCCGGCCCGTCGAGCTCGACGTAGACCTCGTCGGAGGCCACGACGCCGCTGTCCCAGGCCAGCGTGCCGGACAGGCCCTCGGCCTCGGTGGCGACCCGGATCCGGTACGACTCCTGGGTCACGCCCCGCTCGGCCGACTGCACCACCCACGAGAACCGCGGCCGGTCGACGTCGATGCCGACCGGCGTCGCCTTGCGCTCCACCTCGAGCGCGGTGAGGGACGGCGGCGCGACCGCCCGGAGCAGCGCGGGACCGGCGACGGCCGGCACCGGCGTCAGGGCCGGGACGGCGAGCACCGGCGCCACGAGCGCCAGCGGTAGGGCGGCGACGCCGAGGCGTCGGCGCAGGGAGGGCGGGAGGGTCATCGTCGTCCTTCGCTCGAGAACCTGGAATGAAACGTTCCAGGGCTCTCACCGTAAGGAGTCGGTGACGGCAGTCACAACAAGGCCGACCGGAGTTGGCCGGATCCGGTCAGCGCGGCGCTGCGCGGGGCGGTGCGTGAGCCACCGTTCCGGCCCCACGACAGGGCCGATTCGGTGGCTCACCTACCGCCCGACCGGTCGCCGTCAGATCAACCCGACCCGCACGGCGTGCACAACGGTCTCGATGGTCGTCTCCACGCCGACGTCGTCGGCGAGCACCCGCAGCCGCCGGCGCACGGTCCGGCCGGACATGCCGACCTTGCGCGCGACGGTGTCGACCGTGTGGCCCTCGGCGAGCAGTCCGAGGATCGTGAGATCGGTCTGGTCCCACCCCGGTGCTGCCTCGATGACCACGGTCAGGGTCACCTACCGGGGCCGGGGGGCCAGGCGCTGCAGCGCCGTCACGTGCCCGGGCTCGAGCTCGTCGAGGGTACGGACGCCGAGCAGACGCATGGTGCGCTCGATCTGCCCCTGGAGGATCTCGATGGTGCGGTCGACGCCCTCGCGGCCACCGGCCATCAGGCCGTAGAGGTAGGCCCGGCCGATCAGGGTGAAGTGGGCGCCCTGCGCGAGCGCGGCCACGATGTCCTGGCCCGACATGATGCCGGTGTCGAGGTGCACCTCGACGTCGTCGCCGACCTCCTTGACGACCTCGGGCAGCAGGTGGAACGGCACCGGGGCGCGGTCGAGCTGGCGGCCCCCGTGGTTGGAGAGCAGCACGGCGTCGACGCCGGCGTCGGCCAGCCGGACGGCGTCGGAGACCGACTGCACGCCCTTGACCACGACCTTGCCCGGCCACTGCGAGCGGATCCAGGCGAGGTCGTCGTAGGTGACGGTGGGGTCGAACATCGTGTCCAGCAGGTCGGCGACCGTGCCCGACCACGAGTCGAGGCTGGCGAAGGCCAGCGGCTCGGTGGTGAGGAAGTTGATCCACCAGGCCGGGCGCGGGATCGCGTTGACGACGGTGCCGGGCGTGAGCCGCGGCGGGATGGTCATGCCGTTGCGGACGTCGCGCAGCCGCGCGCCGGCCACCGGCACGTCGACCGTCACCAGCAGCGTGTCGTACCCGGCCGCCGCTGCCCGGTCGACCAGCGCCATCGAGCGGTCGCGGTCCTTCCACATGTAGAGCTGGAACCAGTTGCGCGCACCGGCCGAGGCCGGGGCGGCCTCGGCCACCGCCTCGATCGACGTCGTGCCCATCGTGGAGAGCGAGAACGGGATGCCGGCCGCAGCCGCGGCGGTGGCGCCGGCGATCTCGCCCTCGGCCTGCATCATCCGCGTGAACCCGGTGGGCGCGATGCCGAACGGCAGCGCCACCTTCTGACCGAGCACCTCGCGCGAGGTGTCGACCACCGAGACGTCGCGCAGGATCGCGGGGTGGAACTCGACGTCGCCGAAGGCCTCGCGGGCCCGGGCCAGCGAGACCTCACCGTCGGCGGCACCGTCGGTGTAGTCGAAGGCGGCCTTCGGCGTACGGCGCTTGGCCACCCGCCGCAGGTCGTCGATCGTCAACGCCTTCTCGAGGCGACGCTTCTTCGGCGACATCTCGGGCTTCTTGAACTTCATCAGCGGCGCCAGGTCGTGGCGCTTGGGCATCTGCCGCTTCATCGGGTTCCTTCTTCCAGACGCTTCTCGGCCTGGTCCCAGTCAACCCCGGACCTCGGCTCGTGACGTCGCAGGTCGTGGGTCGAGCGGACCAGCGTCCGCATGGCTTGCAGGTCGGGCAGGTCGGCGCCGAGCGCCCGTGCCTGCACCAGCACGTTGCCCAGGGCGGCGGCCTCGGCGGGCCCGGCCAGCACCGGGACGCCGAGCGCGTCGGCGGTGAGCTGGCAGAGCAGCTCGTTGCGGGTGCCCCCGCCGACGACGTGGACGACGCCGAGCTCGCGACCGGCGAGGGTGGCCGCCGTCCGCAGGTGACGCCGGTAGGCCAGCGCCAGGCTGTCGAGGATGCAGCGCGTGATCGCCTGCGGCGTGCGCGGCACCGGCTCGCCGGCTCGCTCGGCCAGCGCCTGGATGCGGGCCGGCATGTCGCCGGGCGGCAGCAGGCTCGCGTCGTTGATGTCGACGACGGTGCGCAGCGCCGGCGCGTCGGCGGCGGCCGCCAGCAGCGAGGCGAGGTCGCACCCGTCGATGCGCCGGTCGGTCCAGGTGCGGATGGCCTCGGAGAGCACCCACAGGCCCATGACGTTCTTGAGGAACCGCACGGTCTCGTCGACGCCGCCCTCGTTGGTGAAGTCGGCCAGGCGTGCCTCCTCGGTGAGCACCGGCTTGTCGAGCTCGAGCCCGACGAGCGACCAGGTGCCCGAGGAGATGAACGCCGCGCCGTCGCCGGGGATCCCCTCAGCTGGTACCCCGACGACGGCGGACGCGGTGTCGTGCGAACCGACTGCCACCACGGGGGTGGACGGCGGCGCACCGATCTCGGAGGCGACCTCGGGCAGCAGGGTGCCGACGAGGTCGCCGGGGTCGCGCAGTGGCGGCAGGATGCCCCACGGCAGCCCGACCCGCTTGGCGAGGTCGACGGCCCACTCGCGCGTGCGGACGTCGTAGAGCCCCGTGGTCGAGGCGTTGGTGCGCTCGGCGCCGACCGCGCCGGTGAGCCAGTAGCCGAGCAGGTCGGGCAGGAGCAGCAGGGTCTCTGCGGCCTCGAGCGCGGCGCTGCCCCGGGCGGCGGCCAGCTGGTAGACGGTGGTGAAGGGCAGCTGCTGCAGACCGGTGGTGGCGTACTGGTCGGTGGCGTCGACCTCGGCAAGCACCCGCGCGGCGACGCCGTCGGTGCGGGCGTCGCGGTGGCTGTAGGGGTTGCCGAGCAGGTGCCCGTCGCGGTCGAGCAGTCCGTAGTCGATGGCCCAGGAGTCGATGCCGACACCGTCGAGCGGGCCCGTGCCGGCCACCGAGCGCAGACCGGCCAGCACCTCGCGGTGGATGCCGAGCACGTCCCAGAAGAGCGAGCCGTGCGCGCGGACGCCGCCGTTGGGGAACCGGTGGGCCTCGTCGAGGCTCAGCGTGCCCGGGCCGACGCGGCCGACCATGACCCGGCCGCTCGTCGCCCCGAGGTCGACGGCGGCCAGGCGCAGGTGGGTGGTGGTCACGGTGGTGGAGGATCCGTTCAGCGCAGGAACGCGGCGGCGACGCCGGCGTCCACCGGCACGTGCAGGCCGGTCGTGTGGGTCATGTCGGGGCCGCAGAGCACGTAGACCGCGTTGGCGATGTGCTCGGGCAGCACCTCGCGCTTGAGGATCGTGCGCTGGGCGTAGAACTTGCCGAGGTCCTGCTCCTCGACGCCGTACACGGCGGCGCGGTTCGCACCCCAGCCGGAGGCGAAGATGCCGGAGCCCTGCACGACGCCGTCGGGGTTGACGCCGTTGACCTTGATGCCGTGCTCGCCGAGCTCGGCGGCCAGCAGGCGCACCTGGTGGGCCTGGTCGGCCTTGGCCGCGCCGTAGGCGACGTTGTTCGGGCCGGCGAAGATCGAGTTCTTGCTGGAGATGTAGACGATGTCGCCGCCCATCCCCTGCTCGATGAGCGCCTTCGCGGTGGCCTTGGCGACCAGGAACGAGCCCTTGGCCATGACGTCGTGCTGCAGGTCCCAGTCCTTCTCGGTGGTCTCGAGCAGCGAGCGCGAGAGCGAGAGCCCGGCGTTGTTGACGACGAGGTCGACACCACCGAAGGCGAGCACGGCCGCGTCGACCATCGCCTGCACGGCGTCGGCGTCGCTGACGTCGACCTGGACGCCGACGGCGACGTCGCTGCCCTTCGACCCAGCGATCTCGGCGGCGGCCGCCTCGGCCTTCTCGAGCGAGAGGTCGGCGATGACGACGCAGGCGCCCTCGGCGGCGAGCTTGGCCGCGGTGGCCTTGCCGATGCCGGACGCGGCCCCGGTGACGAGCGCGACGCGGGTGGCGAGCGGCTTCGGCTTCGGCATGCGCTGCAGCTTGGCCTCCTCGAGCGCCCAGTACTCGATGCGGAACTTCTCGCTCTCGTCGATCGGCGCGTAGGTCGAGAGCCCCTCGGCACCGCGCATCACGTTGATGGCGTTGGTGTAGAACTCACCGGCCACGCGGGCGGTCTGCTTGTCCTTGCCGTAGCTGAACATGCCGACGCCGGGCACGAGCACGACGAGCGGGTCGGCACCGCGGATGGCGGGGCTGTCGGCGGTCGCGTTGCGGTCGTAGTAGCCCTGGTAGTCCTCGCGGTAGGCGACGTGCAGCTCCTGGAGCCGCGCGATCGAGTCCTCGACCGAGGCCGACGCCGGCAGGTCGAGCACGAGCGGCTTGACCTTGGTGCGCAGGAAGTGGTCGGGGCAGCTGGTGCCGAGCGCGGCGAGCCGCGGGTGCTCGGCGGCGGCGAGGAAGTCGAGCACCTCGGGGATGTCGGTGAAGTGGCCGACCATCGGCTTGTCCTGCGAGGCGATGCCGCGGATCGTCGGGGCCAGCGCGGCCGCCTTGGCGCGACGCTCGGCCTCGGGCAGGGCACCGTAGCCCTCGAGGGCCGGGCCGAACGGCTCGGGCTTGGAGTGCTCGGCGATGTAGGCCGCAGCGGTGTCGATGATCCACAGGCTGTTGGCCTCGGCCTCGTCGGAGGTCTCGCCCCACGCCGTGATGCCGTGCCCACCGAGGATGCAGCCCCGCGCCTGGGGGTTCTTCTCCTTGATCTCGGCGATGTCGAGGCCGAGCTGGAAGCCCGGACGACGCCACGGCACCCACACGACCTCGTCGCCGAAGATCGTCGAGGTCAGCTCCTGGCCGTCCTTCGCGGTGGCGATGGCGATGCCGGAGTCGGGGTGCAGGTGGTCGACGTGCGCGGCGTCGACGAGGCCGTGCATGGCGGTGTCGATGGACGGCGCGGCGCCGCCCTTGCCGTGCAGGCAGTAGTCGAACGCGGCGACCATCTCGTCCTCGCGGTCGATGCCGGGGTAGACGTCGACGAGGGCGCGCATCCGGTCGAGGCGCAGGACGGCGAGGCCGGACTCGGTGAGGGTGCCGAGGTCGCCACCGGAACCCTTGACCCAGACGAGCTCGACGGGCTCACCGGTGACCGGGTCGGTCTCGGTGCCCTTCGCCGAGGTGTTGCCGCCCGCGTAGTTGGTGTTCTTGGGGTCGGCGCCGAGGCGGTTGGACCGGGCGATCAGCTCGGCCGCGGTGCTGGGGTTGGTCATGGTTCCTTCCGGAGGTGAGCGGTGGTCGAGGTGCGGGGATCTCGGGCACGAGCCCCGGGGCCCCTGCAGGGAGGGGGACGTCGGGTCAGGTCCAGCTGAGCTGGGAGCCACCGACGCGCGCGGCCTCGATCTGGGCCTGGTAGCCCGACTCGGCGTAGGCACGCATGGGGTGGCCGGGCAGCCCGCGCTGCTCGCGCCAGGCGGCGAGGTCGGCACGGACGTCGGTGTAGAACGCGTCGACGAACACCTCGTGGGCGCCGAGGACGTCGCCGGCCTCCTGGGCCGCGGCGAGCGCGTCACGGTCGACGAGCAGGGCGCGCGCGGTCATCTCCTGGACGTTGAGCACCGAGCGGATCTGCCCGGGGATCTTGTCCTCGATGTTGTGGCACTGGTCGAGCATGAACGCCACGTCGCTGTGGCCGTCGGGGTTGGCCGGGCCGTACCCGCCGCCCCGCACGACCTCGAAGATGATGCGGAACAGCTGGAACGGGTCGGCCGCACCGACGATGAGGTCGTCGTCGGCGTAGAAGCGGCTGTTGAAGTCGAACGAGCCGAGCTTGCCGAGCCGCAGCAGCTGCATGACGATGAACTCGATGTTGGTGCCCGGCGCGTGGTGGCCGGTGTCGAGGCAGACGACGGCCTGGTCGCCCAGGGCGCTGACCTGCGCGAACGAGGTGCCCCAGTCGGGCACGTCGGTGTGGTAGAACGCCGGCTCGAAGAACTTGTACTCGAGCACGAGGCGGCGGTCGCCGTCCATCTCGACGAGGCGGTCGTAGATCGTCTGCAGCGACTCCTGCAGGCGGTCCTGGCGGCCGCGGAGGTCGGCCTGGCCCGGGTAGTTGCTGCCTTCGGCGAGCCAGATCTTGAGGTCGCGCGAGCCGGTGGCGGCCATGACGTCGAGGCACTCGAAGTGGTGGTCGATCGCCTTCTGGCGCACCTTGGCGTCGGTGTGGGTCAGGGCGCCGAGCTTGTAGTCGTCGTCCTGGAAGGTGTTGGAGTTGACGGTGCCCAGGGCGACGCCCTGCTCGGCGGCGTAGTCGCGCAGTGCGCCGAAGTCGTCGACGAGGTCCCACGGGATGTGCAGGGCGACCGAGGGGGCGAGGCCGGTGAAGCGGTGCACCGTGGCAGCGTCGGCGATCTTCTCCTCGACGGTGCGCGGGGTGCCCGGGGAGCCGAACACCTTGAAGCGCGTGCCCGAGTTGCCGAAGGCCCACGAGGGGAGCTCGATCGCCTGGCCCTCGAGCAGCGGCGCGATGGCGGCGAACCCGGTGGCGCCGCGGTGTTGGTCGGTCATGATCAGCTTTCGGTGGTCGTGGGTGGAGCTAGTTGGTCCTCGAGGTGGAAGACCTCCTGGAGGCGGACGAAGCCCTCGTCGGGGGCGGTGTCGAGGTCGCTGAAGAACGGAGCCATCTCGGCCTGCCACCGCGCGTTGACGTCGGTGCGGGCCATGGCGGCCTGGGCCGCGTCGAGGTCGTCGGACTCGACGTACCCGACGAGCAGCCCGTCGTCCCGCAGGAACAGGGAGTAGTTGCGCCAGCCGGTGTCGGCCAGGGCCCGGAGCATGTCGGGCCAGACGGCGCCGTGCCGGTCGGCGTACTCCTGCTGCCGTTCCGGGCGGACCTGGAGCGTGAAGCAGTAGCGCGGCACGGTGGTTGCTCCCTGTTCCTGCGGGGGTCGATCTGGGTCGGTCTGGATCAGAAGTCGAAGTCGTTGATGTTCGAGGCGTCGAACACGAACGGCTCGCCGAGCACGACGATGCCGTCGGCACCGACGGTGTACTCGCCGAGGTCGCCGGCGGTGAAGGTGTCGCCCTCCTCGCCGGAGATGTCGCCGCTGACGAGCGCCTCGGCGGCGTAGGCGGCCAGGTAGCCGAGGTCGTCGGGGTTCCACAGCGCGAACTCGGTGACGGTGCCGTCGTCGATGAAGGTCTTCATCTGGCTCGGGGCGCCGAGGCCGGTCAGCGCGACCTTGCCCTTGAACTCCGAGGTCGACAGGTAGCGCGCGGCGGCCGCGATGCCGACGGTGGTCGGCGACACGATGCCCTTCAGGTTCGGGTTGGCCTGCAGGAGCGCGGCGGTCTGGTCGAACGACTTCTGGTCGTCGTCGTCGCCGTAGACGGTGTCGACGAGGTTGATGTCGGGGTAGTTGGCCGCCAGGTCCTCCTCCATGAGCGAGATCCACTCGTTCTGGTTGGTGGCGTTGGCCGCCGCGGAGAGGATCGCGATGTCGCCCGATCCGCCGATCTGGTCGGCGATCAGCTCGATCTGCTTGGAGGCGATGCCCTGGGCGTCGGCCTGGTTGACGAACAGGTCGCGGCACTCGGTGTCGGAGTCGAAGGTGACGACCTTGATGTCGACGTCCTGGGCCTGCTCGAGCGAGTCGCACAGCGCGGAGGGGTCGTTGGCCGAGACCACGAGGGCGCCGACGCCCTGCTGGGTCGCGGTCTGGATGAACGGCACCTGGGAGTCGGGGCCGGCGTCGCCGGTCGGGCCGACCTCCTCGATGGAGCCGTCGAACTCGCCCGCGGCCCGCTCGGCGCCGGCGGTGCTGGCGTCGAAGTAGGGGTTGCCGAGCGACTTGGGGATCATGGTGATGGCGCTGCCGCCACCGCCGCCGCCACCGCTGCCGCCGTTGTCGCCGCCGTCGCCGTCGTCGCTGCCGCAGGCGGAGAGGGCCAGCGTGGCCGTCAGGGCCAGCGCGGCAAGGGCGGGCAGCCGCCTCGTCTTGATCAACATGTGCTTCATTGCCTTTCGTTGGCTGATTTCGAGTCGAGCGACGGCCCGCCGGTGACGGACGGCTCAGTGGGGGTGGACGAGCGGGACGCCGTCCGCCTGACCCGACCTGGAGCGAGCCCGGAGACCCAGGTCAGGAGCATGGGGGCCAGTACTGAGGCCACGAGGAGGCAACCGATGATGATGTCGGTGACCTCGGTCCGGATGCCGTCGAGGCGCATGGCGCTGTTGATGACGGCGATGAGCAGGACTCCGGCCACGACGCCGGGCAACGTGCCCCGGCCGCCGAAGATGGAGACCCCGCCGAGCAGCACGGCCGCGATGACCTGCAGCTCGAGGTTCTGCGAGGCGTCGCCGCGGGCGACGCCGGAGTAGAGCGTCTGGTAGACGCCGGCGAGCCCGGCGACGGCTCCGGCGAGCGCGAAGAGGATCAGCTTGGTGCGGGCGATGTCGACGCCGGTGAAGCGCGCCGCCTCGTCGTTCAGGCCGATCTCGTAGACGCCGCGACCGAAGGAGGAGAAGTGGAGCAGCAGTCCGAACGCGATGGCCAGCACCACGAAGGGGATCAGGACGAGCGGGTAGCTCGAGCCGTCGCTGATGCGCTCCTTGGTCAGGTCGGTCCACTTCTCCGGGAAGCCGTTGATGGCCTCGGTGCCGAGGAAGCCCTGGGCCAGTCCGCGGTAGAGGGCGAGCGTGCCGATGGTGACCGCGATCGAGGGGAGCTTGACGTAGGAGACCAGGAAGCCGTTGAACAGGCCGCAGGCCAGGCCCACGCCGATCGCGAGGACCATCGAGAGCACGAACGGCAGGTCCCACTTCGTGTAGGCGATGCCGAGGATCGCGCCGGTGAGCGCCATGGTGCTGGCGACCGAGAGGTCGATCTCGCCGGTGATGATGACCAGCGTCATCGGCAGGGCCAGCAGCATGATCGGCGCCGACTGCAGGAACAGGAAGTAGAGCGTCAGCGGTCCGTCGAAGCCGACGATGTTGGCCCGGGAGTAGAAGAACACGAGCAGCAGCAGGGCCACGACCGCGAACTCGCGGGTGGCGACCAGGCGCCAGAGCAGGGGGCGGGCGTAGGAGGCGTAGGTGCGCTCGTCGACCGCCTCGTCGATGGTCTTCTTGGTGGTGGTGGCACTCATGGCGTGACCTCACGTTCGGCGACGAGGCGGTGCTCGGCGCGGGAGGCGAGGAAGCGGTCGAGCACGACGGCGCCGATGATGAGGCCGCCGACCACTGCCTGCTGGTAGAAGTCCGGGACGCCGAGGATCGGCAGCACCCGGTCGATGGTGACGAGGAGGAAGGCGCCGATGGCGGCGCCCCAGACCGATCCGCTGCCACCGAAGATGGCGACGCCGCCGATGACGGCCGCGGCGATGGCCTGCAGCTCGATGCCCTGGCCGGCGTTGGACGACACGCCGCCGTAGCGGGCGGCGAAGAACACCCCGGCCAGGCCGGCGAGCGCGCCGGAGGCGATGAAGGCGCCGAGGACGCGCTGACGGATCGGCAACCCGAACAGGGCCGCCGCGGCGGGGTCGGAGCCGATGGCGTAGAGCTCGCGGCCACTGCGCGCCGTCCGGAGGTAGTAGCCGACCGCGACGACGACGAGCAGCGCGATGATGGTCAGCACGGGAATGGTGAGCACCTGCTTGGTGCCGAGGGCGAGGAAGCCCGAGTCCATCTCGGAGGCGTTGACGCGGTCGCTGCCGGCCCAGTGGAGCAGGAAGCCCCGGAAGGCCAGCGAGGTGCCGAGGGTGATGACCAGGGCCGGGACCCGCCCGAACGCGATCATCACGCCGTTGATGGCGCCGAGGAAGGCACCGAACGCCACGCCGCCGAGGGCGGCCACCCAGGGCGACTGCCCCGACGACATCAGCTCGCCGGTGGCGTAGGCGGTCAGTCCCAGCGTGGAGGCGACCGACAGGTCGACGTTGCGGGTGATGAGCACCATCGTCTGGCCGGCGGCCAGCAGGAGCAGGATGCTCGGGGTGAGCAGGAGGTCGCGCCAGCTGTCACCGGTGAGGAAGCCGTTGCTCTTGAACGTCGCCACGGCGACGAGCAGCAGCAGCACCACCAGGACGGCGAGCTCGCGCGAGCGGAGCAGGTCGCCGGCCACGCCCCGGGCGTCGGGACGACGGCGGCCCGGGTCGGTCGAGGGCGTCGTGTCGACGGTCGTGCTCATGCGGTCACCTCCTCGACCTGCTGGGTCTCCAGCGCGACGTGCACCCGGTCGGGGGTCGTGCCGGTGGCGGCGGCCATCACGTTCTCGGGGGTCGCCTCGGAACGGTCGAGCTCGGCGGTGATGCGGCCCTCGCAGACGACGAGCACGCGGTCGGCCATGCCGAGCACCTCGGGCAGCTCGCTCGAGATCATCAGGACGGCGAGCCCCTGCCCGGCGAGCTCGGAGAGCAGCCGGTGCACCTCGGACTTGGTGCCGACGTCGATGCCACGGGTGGGCTCGTCGATGATCAGCAGGGACGGCTCGGTGGCCAGCCACTTGGCGATGACGACCTTCTGCTGGTTGCCGCCGCTCATGGTCGTGGCCGGCATGTCGAGCGCGTTGGTCTTCACCTCGAGCCGCGCGGCCCACGGGCGGACCGCCTTGTTCTCGGCCGCGGTCGTCAGCAGGCCCGCCTTCGACAGGTTGCGCCGGATGACCCCGGCGACGTTGTGGGCGACCGAGCTGTCGACCACGAGGCCCTGCTGACGCCGGTCCTCCGGGACGAAGGCGATGCCCGACCTGATGGCGGCGCGCGGGTTGCCCGGCTTGACCGGCTTGCCGTGCAGCGTGACCGTGCCGCTGTCGTAGCGGTCGACGCCGAAGACGGCGCGCGCGATCTCGCTGCGTCCGGCACCGACGAGCCCGGACAGCCCGACGATCTCACCGGCTCGGACCTGGAAGGACACGTCGCGGAAGACCCCGGCGCTGCTGAGGCCGTCGACCGAGAGGACGACGTCGCCGATCTCGGCGGGGACCTTGGGGAACAGCTCGGCGACCTCACGACCGACCATCTGGGCCACCAGGGCCGGCACCGAGGTGTCGGCGACCCGGTGGGTGTCGATGTAGGCGCCGTCGCGCATCACCGTCACGGTGTCGCACAGGTCGAAGACCTCGTCGAAGCGGTGCGAGATGAACACCAGGCCGCGGCCCTCGTCGCGCAGAGAGCGGGCGACGGCGAAGAGCCGGTCGACCTCGACCCCGCTGAGGGCGGCCGTCGGCTCGTCCATCACGAGGAGGGCGGCGTCGAGCGAGATCGCCTTGGCGATCTCGATGATCTGCTGGTCGGCGATCGACAGGCCGCGTGCGGGCCGCTTCGGGTCGATGCGGACGCCGAGCCGCTCGAACAGGCTCTCGGCCTCGCGGTGCATGGCCTGGCGGTCGATGCGACGCGCGCTGCCGAGCGGCATGCGGCCCATGAAGATGTTCTCGGTGACCGACAGGTCGGGGAACAGCGTCGGCTCCTGGTAGATGACCGCGATGCCGGCGTCCTTGGACTCGGCCGTGGAGCCGAAGTCGACCTCGCGGCCCTGGAAGCGGAAGGTCCCGGCGTCGCGGCGGTGGACGCCTGCGACGATCTTCACCAGGGTCGACTTGCCGGCGCCGTTCTCGCCGATCAGCGCGTGGATCGAGCCGGCCGCGACCTTCAAGGTGCCCGACCTCAGCGCCCGGACGGCGCCGAACGACTTGGAGACCGAGTCCAGGTCGAGCACGACGTCACCACCCGGGGCGGGCGATTGAAAGGTTTCACTCACAGCAGGGAACCGTAGGTGAGGGCGATCACAGTTGGCAAGAGGTGACGCCGAAATTTCTCGTTCGTTGCCGCTGACGGCCTCGCCGTGGTCTGCTTGCGACGTTTCACACACGCGATCCAGCAGCTGGCAACGAGGAGACCGAACGCATGACGATGGTGAGCGGGCCCCGGTCCGCCTCGGTCAAGGACGTCGCCGCCTCGGCCGGGGTCTCGCTCGGCACGGTCTCCAACGTGCTCAACCGCCCCGAGCGGGTCAGCGCCGCCACGCGGGCGCGCGTCGAGCGGGCCATGACCGACCTCGGGTTCGTGCGCAACGAGTCCGCGCGCCAGCTGCGCGCCGGCACCAGCCGCACCCTCGCCTACGTCATGCTCGACGCCGGCAACCCGTTCTTCACCGACGTCGCCCAGGGCATCGAGGTCGCCGCCGAGGCGGCGGGGCTCTCGCTCGTGCTCTGCAACAGCGGCCAGCGCGGCAACCGCGAGGCCGCCCACCTCGACCTGTTCCAGCAGCAGCGCGTGCAGGGCCTGCTGGTCACCCCCGTCGACCCCGAGTCGCCCACCCTCAGCGCGGTGCGCGACCGGGGCACACCGCTGGTCATCGTCGACCGCACCCGCGACGACGCCACGTTCTGCTCGGTCGCGGTCGACGACGTCCTCGGCGGGCGTCTGGCCATCGAGCACCTCGTCGACCGCGGCCACACCCGGGTCGCCTTCGTCGGCGGCCCCTCGGGGCTCGGCCAGGTCCGCGAGCGCCTCGAGGGCGCCCGGCGGGCGTGGGCCGAGGCCGGCCTGCCCGACGCCGACCTGGTCCCGATCGTCACCGACAGCCTCGACGTCGAGGCGGGCCGCGAGGCCGGCGCACGGCTGGCCGGGCTGCCCGCGTCCCGTCGTCCGACGGCGGCGTTCTGCGCCAACGACATGACGGCGCTCGGCCTGCTCCAGTCGGCGATCGGCGCCGGCACCCGCGTGCCCGAGCAGCTGGCGATCGTGGGCTACGACGACATCCAGTTCGCCGCGGCCGCCGCGGTGCCGCTGACCTCGGTCCGCCAGCCACGGGCCGAGCTGGGCCGGGCCGCGGCCGGGCTCCTGCTCGACGAGGCGGGCAACCCCGAGCACATCCATCAGCAGATCGTGTTCACCCCCGAGCTGATCGCCAGGGAGTCCACGCGCACCTGACCCCGGCGCACCCGGCCTGGTCAACTACTAGGACGCCCAACTAAACTGGTTGGAAGTCCTACCAATTGCCCGTCGCACCCAGGGAGCACCCGTGGCCGACCTGCACGTCCCCAGCAACCCGGTCCGTCTCGTCACGGCGTCGAGCCTGTTCGACGGTCACGACGCCTCGATCAACATCATGCGCCGGATCTTCCAGAGCCAGGGCTGCGAGGTCATCCACCTCGGGCACAACCGCTCGGTGCAGGAGGTCGTCGACGCCGCCCTCGAGGAGGACGTCCAGGGCGTCGCGGTCTCGTCCTACCAGGGCGGTCACATCGAGTACTTCGAGTACCTGGTCGAGTCCCTGCGCGAGCGCGGCGCGGGCCACGTCCGGGTCGTCGGGGGCGGTGGCGGGGTCATCGTGCACGAGGAGATCACCCGCCTGCGCCGCAGCGGCGTCACCATCTTCTCCCCCGAGGACGGCCAGCGCATGGGCCTGGCCGGCATGATCAACTCCGTCGTCCGCGACTGCGACCTCGACCTGTGGGCCGAGCGGCAGGTCACCGCCGACCAGGTCCTCAGCGGCGACCGGACGGCGATCGCACGCGCCATCACCGGCGCCGAGCAGGGCCGTCTCGGCGACGACGTCCTCGCCGTCGTCCGCGAGGCCGCCGGTCGCTCCACCGCACCCGTGCTCGGTCTCACGGGCACGGGCGGCTCGGGCAAGTCCTCGCTCACCGACGAGCTCGTCCGCCGCTTCCGCGTCGACCAGCACGACAAGCTGCGCATCGCCGTCGTCGCGGTCGACCCCACACGCCGCAAGGGCGGCGGCGCGCTGCTCGGCGACCGCATCCGGATGAACTCCCTTGACGGCGACCGCGTCTACTTCCGCTCCCTCGCCACGCGCGGTGCCCACGAGCTGCCGGCGTGCCTGCCCGACGTGATCGACGTGCTCAAGGCGGCCGGCTTCGACCTCGTCGTCGTCGAGACCCCCGGCATCGGCCAGGGCGACGCCGCCATCGTGCCGTTCGTCGACACCTCCGTCTACGTGATGACGCCCGAGTTCGGCGCCGCCTCGCAGCTGGAGAAGATCGACATGCTCGACTACGCCGACGTGGTCGCGATCAACAAGTTCGAGCGCCGCGGCGCCGCCGACGCCCTGCGCGACGTCGGGCGGCAGTTGGTGCGCAACCGCGAGGCGTTCGGCCAGCAGCCCACCGACATGCCGGTCTTCGGCACCTCGGCGGCCCGGTTCAACGACGACGGCGTCACGGCGCTCTACCAGCACCTGCGCGGTCTGCTCGACGAGCAGGGCCTGCCGGTCGACGAGGGAACCCTCCCCGCCGTCGAGGGCAAGGTCTCCACCGAGATCCACCCCGCCATCCCGGGCGAGCGCGTGCGCTACCTCGCCGAGATCGCCGCCGCCGTGCGCGGCTACCACGCCGACACCGAGGTGCTGGTCGAGCAGGCCCGCCGCGTGCAACGACTGCACGCGGTGTCCGACGAGCTGACGGCGGCGGGTGCGAGCGCCGGGGCCGACGACGTCGCCCGGCTGCTCGGCCGGGCCCGCGACGACCTGCCCCGCGGCGTCCGTGAGCAGATCGAGGCCTGGCCGGCCGTCGTCGAGTCCTACTCGGGCGAGGAGCAGGTCGTCGTCGTCCGCGACCGGGAGATCCGCACCCGGCTGACCCGCGAGTCGCTCAGCGGCAGCAAGATCCCGCGCGTAGCGCTCCCCCGTCACGACGACCACGGCGAGCTCGTCCGGTTCTGGCGTCGCGAGAACCTGCCCGGCTTCTTCCCCTTCACCGCCGGCGTGTTCCAGTTCAAGCGCGACGGCGAGGACCCCGCCCGCATGTTCGCCGGCGAGGGCGACCCGGCCCGCACCAACCGTCGCTTCAAGGTGCTCTCGCAGGACGGCGAGGCCACCCGCCTGTCCACCGCGTTCGACTCGGTCACCCTCTACGGCCGCGACCCCGACGAGCGTCCCGACATCTACGGCAAGGTCGGCACATCGGGTGTCTCGGTGGCCACGCTCGACGACATGAGGATCCTCTACGACGGCTTCGACCTGCTGGCGCCGTCGACGTCGGTCTCGATGACGATCAACGGCCCGGCCCCCACGGTGCTGGCGTTCTTCCTCAACACCGTGCTCGACCAGGCGCGCGCCCAAGGCGTCGACGACGCCACCGCGCTCGCCACGGTGCGCGGCACGGTGCAGGCCGACATCCTCAAGGAGGACCAGGGCCAGAACACCTGCCTGTTCTCGACCGAGTTCTCGCTGCGGATGATGGCCGACATCCAGGAGTGGTTCATCGAACACTCCGTCCGCAACTTCTACTCGGTCTCGATCTCCGGCTACCACATCGCCGAGGCCGGAGCGAACCCCATCAGCCAGCTGGCCTTCACCCTGGCCAACGGGTTCACCTACGTCGAGTCCTACCTCGCGCGCGGGCTCGACATCGACGACTTCGCACCCAACCTGTCGTTCTTCTTCTCCAACGGCATGGACCCCGAGTACTCCGTGATCGGCCGCGTCGCGCGCCGCATCTGGGCGGTGACCATGCGCGACCGCTACGGCGCCAACGAGCGCTCGCAGAAGCTGAAGTACCACGTGCAGACCAGCGGCCGCTCGCTGCACGCGCAGGAGATGGACTTCAACGACATCCGCACCACGCTGCAGGCGCTCATCGCGATCTACGACAACGCCAACAGCCTGCACACCAACGCCTACGACGAGGCCGTCACCACGCCCACCGAGGAGTCGGTGCGGCGCGCACTCGCGATCCAGCTGATCATCAACCGCGAGTGGGGCCTGGCGATGAACGAGAACCCGCTGCAGGGCAGCTACGTCATCGACGAGCTCACCGACCTCGTCGAGGAGGCCGTGCTGCGCGAGTTCGAGGCGATCAGCGAGCGCGGCGGTGTGCTCGGCGCGATGGAGACCGGCTACCAGCGCGGCCGCATCCAGGACGAGTCGATGCTCTACGAGCACCGCAAGCACGACGGCTCGCTGCCGATCGTCGGCGTCAACACCTTCCTCAAGCCGCACGCCGACGACGCCACCCCGGCCACCGTCGAGCTCGCGCGCGCGACCGACGCCGAGAAGGAGTCGCAGCTGGCGAAGGTGCGTGCCTTCCAAGCCGCGCACAGCGAGGAGGCCGCCGAGGCGATCGCGCGCCTCAAGGCCGCCGCGACCTCCGACGACAACGTGTTCGCCGTCCTCATGGACGCCGCCCGTGTGTGCTCGCTCGGCCAGGTCACCGAGGCGTTCTTCGAGGTGGGCGGCCAGTACCGCCGCAACGTCTGAGCGCGGAGTCGGCGCCGCGGAGCGCGCCGACCCCGATCAGCGAAGAGGTCGAGGAGCGTCGGCTCGGACCGGCGCGCAGCGACGGGGCGAGCGACGCGTCTCGAGACAGGTGAGCGCGGGGTCGGCGCCGCGGAGCGCGCCGACCTCGATCAGGTCTGGACCATCGCTTCTCGGGCGGGCCGGTCTGGGTCACACTGTCCCGGTGACGGCGATCGGGGGTGGTCCGCGGGTCGAGCCGACCCCGCCGCCTCCGCCCGTGCCGCCGGGGCTGCTCGACCACGTGCCCGACGCCTACGTCTCGGTCGACGCCTCCGGGCGGGTCGTCACCTGGAACGACCGGGCCGTCGCCGTGTTCGGCTGGTCGCTCGACGAGGTCCGCGCGCGCGGCCTCGCCGACCTGCTGCTCAGCAGCCGCCGGGCGGCGCTGCACCGACGTCAGGTCGACGACTTCCGCACCACGGGCATGTCGGGCATCCTCGGCCGCCACCGCGCCGTCCCGATGTCGACGCGCGACGGGCGTCTGCTGCGCGTCGACTGCGTCGTGTGGCCGGCTGTCGACGCCGGCGGCCGCACCACCCTGCACTGCCTCATGGACGACGTCACGGCCCGGTTCGACGAGGTCGCCGCGATGCGTCGCGCGGCCGACGACGTGGGGGCCTTCTCCGCGGCGATGGCGCACGACCTCCGGGCGCCGCTCGCGGTCGTCAAGGGCTACGTCGAGCTGCTGCGCGAGCACCTCGACGGCGGCCCGGCCGACCTGCTGGCCGGGCACATCGACGTCGCCGCCGACCGCGGGGTCGCGCTCATCGACGACATCCTGCGCTACCTCGGCATCGGGCGGGTGCTGGCCGTGCGCGAGCCGGTCGACCTCGACGCGCTGGTGGGCCGGGTGGTCGGCGAGCAGGTCCAGTCGGCCGGGCGCCCGGTCACGATCGACGTGCACCGTCTGCCCGTGGTGCGCGGCGACGAGCGCCTGCTCGGGCAGCTCTTCGGCAACCTGCTCGGCAACGCCGTGAAGCACGTGCCGGACGACCGCGACGTCATGATCGTCGTCGACGCCGTGCTCGACCCCGCCTGGGAGACGGTCACGGTGCGCGTGCACGACAACGGCGACCCGATCCCCGAGGCCGACCGACGACGCATCTTCGCGATGTTCCAGCGCGGTGCCGCGACGACGGCCACCGGCTCGGGGGTGGGGCTCGCGGTCTCGCACCGCATCGCCGAGCTGCACGACGGTCGCATCGACGTCGAGACGCCCGACGACGGCGGCAACCGGTTCTGCGTCCGCCTCGGTTCATAGGATCGACGGGTGACCTCACCCTCGATCGACCAGCTCCGCTCCCTGCCCGCCTCGATGGACCTCACGGTGCCGGCCGACGCCGTCGACGAGAACGGGCACATGAACATCACCAAGTACTTCGAGCTCGGCGCCTGGGCCCCGTGGATCCGGTTGCAGGAGGTGGCCATCGGCGACGACTACATCGGTGAGCGCGGCAGCTCGTTCTTCACCGTCGAGCACCACATCCGCTACCTCGCCGAGCTCCGGCTCGACGAGCGGTTCACCGTGCGCGCGGCCTTCGCCGGGCGCACGGGCAAGGCCCTGCACGGCATCTCGTTCGTGGTCGACGAGTCCCGCGACCGCCTGGCCTGCGTGATGGAGGAGATGTACGTGCACGTCTCGATGGAGTCACGGCGCTCGAGCCCGATCCCCGACGACGTCGCCGCCGCCCTCGACGCCGAGATCGCGGCCCGCCCGTGGGTCGCCGAGGTCGGGACCGGCCTGAGCCTGCGGCGATGAGGGACGACCTCGGCGCCGACGTCGGGCTCGAGGCGCCGGCGCGTCGCGTGGTCAGCCTGGTGCCGTCGCTCACCGAGGCCCTGGTCTCCGCCGAGCCCGGCGCCGTCGTCGGGGCGACCGAGTGGTGCACCCACCCGGCCGACCTCGACGTCACCCGGGTCAGGGGCACCAAGAACCCCGACCTGGCGGCGGTGCGCGCCCTCGCCCCCGACGTCGTCGTGGCCAACAAGGAGGAGAACCGCGAGCTCGACGTCCGGCGTCTCCGCGACTCGGGCGTGACCGTGTGGGTCACCGACATCGAGACCGTGCCCGACGCCGTCGCGTCGATGGAGCGGCTGCTCGACGGGCTCGGCTGGGCCCGGCCGGAGTGGCTCGCGCAGAGCCGCGAGCTGTGGTGCGGGCCGTTGCCGGCCGTCGACCGCACCGTCGCGGTGCCGATCTGGCGCGACCCGTGGATGGTCGTCGGAGCCCGCACGTTCACCACCGACCTGCTGCGCCGGCTGGGCTGGGCCAACGTCTACGCCGAGCACGCCGACCGCTACCCGCACGTCGAGCTCGCCGACCTCGACGGGGCCGGGGCCGACGTCGTCCTGCTGCCCGACGAGCCCTACGTGTTCGGCGACGACGACGGACCGGAGGCGTTCACCCGCACCCCGACCGAGCTCGTGAGCGGCCGGCTGATCACCTGGTACGGCCCGTCGCTGCTGGAGGCCGCGCGCCTCAGCCGCTGACGTCGCCCACGCGCACGTCGGCCACCCGCCGCAGCCGCGGCCGGTCGACCGGGTCGCCGTGCCCGTGGTGGCCGGTGGCCCACCACAGCCGCAGGCCGTCGCCGTGCACCTCGAGGGTCGCCAGGTTGTTGTCGAACCACGGGCCCTCGACGAGCCGCCACTCGAACGGCGCGTCGGGCACCTTGGCCGACCGGGCGACGACGTGACCGAGCGGTCCGGCGACGCCGTACGACAGGGCGGCCGTCGCGAAGCGCCACTTGCGCGAGAGCGGGTTGCGGATGGGCGAGCAGACCGCCTGCATGATCCGGCTCTGGACGCCGGGCAGCGGCCGCACCGCCGACAGGTAGCTGTGGTGCACGTCGCCGGAGAGGAACGTGACCGTCGCCGGCGCGCGCCCGCGCTCGCCGCGACCGACCTCGAGCACCATCTCGGCGACGGCGCCGAAGCCGGCCTGGAAGGCCGCCCAGTGCTCGAGGTCGACGGTCGTGCGCAGGCGTTCGCCGAAGCGCGACAGACGGCGTCCCCACCCGCCGCCGGCCAGCGCCTCGGAGAACGCCTCGACGTGGTGGAGTCCCGGCGCCAGCAGGAACGGCAGCGACGTGGCGACCAGCAGGTGGTCGACGTCGCCGCGCAGCTGGTCGTCGACCCAGGCGAGCTCGTCGGGGTCGAGCAGGTTGCGGTGGTCGGGCTCGAGCACCCGCGCGGCCCGCGAGTCGACGACGACCAGGCGCGCCTGCGCACCGAGGTCACGGGCGTAGCTCCAGCGGTAGGACGTCGGCTCCTGGTCGGCGCGGTCGGCGAACTCGTCGAGCAGCGGTCCGGCGTCCCAGCCGGGCTCGTCGGCGTGCGCGGCGATCTGCGACCAGACCGGGTCGCCGGCACGTTCGGCCGGCGAGAGGTTGCCGAGGTGCTGGTAGACCCAGTACGAGGCCAGCCCGGCGACGATGCGGCCGTGCCACCAGTCGGTGGCCTCCATCGCGTCCTTCCACGCGCGCGAGGTGTTCCAGTCGTCGCGGATGTCGTGGTCGTCGAAGATCATCAGGCTCGGCAGCGTCGAGAGCAGCCAGCGGTTGACGGGGTCGGACCACGCGAGCGCGTAGAGGTGGGCGTACTCCTCGTAGTCCTTCAGCTCGGTGCCGGGCGGCTCGTCGATCGAGCGGCGTGACTCGATGAACTCCTGCATCGCCGCGGTGGTCTCGTCGGCGTAGACCTGGTCGCCGAGGAAGACGACGAGGTCGGGCCAGCGCGGCTCGCCGCCGTCGGGGTCGTCGGCGTCGGCACTGGTCAGGCCGGCCATGCGCAGGGCGTAGGCGCGCAGGGCGTCGATGCCGTGGGTGGCGTTGCCGGCCTCGTCGTGATCGACCGAGGTGCGGCACGAGCCGTAGGCGATGCGCAGCGGCTTGGCGTGGTCGAGGGTCGGCACCACCGACGGGGGCAGGTCGGACGCCGGGTCGGGCCAGACGACCTCGCCGTCGAGCCGGACGGTGTAGGGGTATTGCCTCCCGGGCTCGAGGCCGCTCAGGCACAGCAGTGCGTAGTGGTGACCGTGGACGGCGAAAGTCACCGCCTCGACGTCGTCGCAGCCGTCGGCGGTGACGCGCACGGTGCCGGCGCGGGCCGTCTCGACCCACACCGAGGCCGACGTCTGGTCGACGTGCCGCACCAGCGGGCCGAGCACCAGCGGGGAGTCGGTCACGTCAGGTGGCCGTGAACGGGTGCAGCAGCGTCTTCATCTGTCCACTCACCCTCCCACGCTCGATCAGTCGCCGGGCCACTCGCCGGTCCAGCGCTGGAAGGCGCGGGCCGAGCCCCGCTGGAACAGGGCCTTGACGACGGCGAAGATCGCGCCCTGGACCAAGGCCGTGAGCACGACCTCGCGCAGCCGGTACTCCGACTCGAGGGGCTTGGGCGGGTCGTCGGTGTCGACCGGGATGACCCGGTGCGCCACGACGGTGAAGATCTTGCGGGCCAGGATCGCCGACAGGAGGCTGCCGACGACGCCCCACGGCTTGTAGAGGATGCGGGCGGCCTTGCTGCCGGAGTCCTCGACCTGCGGTCGGCTGCTCATGCCCGCACCTTCTTGACGATCTTGACGACGACGAGCACGACGATCACCGCGCCGACCGCGGCTCCGGCGTAGGTGGCCCCGGTCACCACCTGCTGCTTGCGCTCGTGGAGCCGCTCGCCGAGCTGGTCGACGGTGGCGGCGAGGTCGGCGCGCGTCTTCTCGATGTCGGCCTGGATCTGCTCGGGCGTCTGGGTCTTCTCGGACTCGCTCATGCGTGCTGCCCCTTCAACGTCTCGACGTCCTCCTTGACGCCGGCGACGGCGCGCTCGGGCACCGGCGGCGTGGCCTCGCCCACCTGCTTCTTGCCCATCAACGCCAGCACCCCGGCGATCGCGAACACGACCACGGTGACGATGAGGGCGGACAGCCAGGCCGGCACGGCCTCGGCGAGGCCGAGCACGATGGTCGCCAGCAGCAGCCCGACGCCGTAGAGCGCCAGGACGCCGGCCACGCCGAACTCGGCGACGCCCATCACACCGTGCTTGACCTTGCGCTGGGTCTCGGCCTGGGCCAGCCGGATCTCGTCCTGGATCAGCTGGCGAGACTGCTCGGTCAACCGGGTGAACAGCTCGCCCGTGCTCGGTTGTGACTCGTCCATCCCTCGAAACTAGGAGCCCTCACGGCACCGGTGGACCACCCCTTGTGGTGGCGTCCGGCCGGGGTCGGCGTGCCTATGTTCGACGCATGGCTACCAACGGCAAGCTCCGCTACACGACCCCCGGTCTGGAGACCGCCGACGCCGAGCGCGTCGTGGCTCTGCTGCAGGACCGGCTGAACGCGACCACCGACCTCCATCTGACGCTGAAGCACGTGCACTGGAACGTGGTCGGTCCGCACTTCATCTCCGTGCACGAGATGATCGACCCGCAGGTCGACGCCGTCCGCGGGTTCTCCGACGCCATCGCCGAGCGCATCGCGACCCTGGGCGGCTCGCCCGTGGGCACTCCGGGCGCGCTCGTCGAGCAGCGCTCGTGGGACGAGTACTCGATCGGCCGGGCCACGACGCAGGAGCACCTCGGCGCGCTCGACGTCGTGTACCAGGGCGTGATCACCAGCTACCGCGACGCGATCCAGGAGCTCGACGACCTCGACCTGGTCACCCAGGACATGCTCATCGCCCACACCGACGCGCTCGAGCTGTTCCACTGGTTCATCCGCGCCCACCTCGAGGACAAGGGTGGCAGCCTCTCGACCTCGGGAGCGACCTCGGAGGCCGAGGCGGCCAACGCCGCTCAGCAGGACGCCACCGAGGCGGCCACCGCCTGAGCCGTCCTGACCGCAGTTCCTCAGACAGCCCGTCGCGTCAACGCGACGGGCTGTCCGTCTGTCGGGAACGGGAGCGAGTGGTTGTTGAGCGGCGCGACGTACGACGGGTCGACCCGCCACTCGTGGTCGCGCAGCAGCCGGTGCATCACGGCCGCGACCTCCATGCCGGCGAAAGCCATGCCGAGGCACTTGTGCACGCCGCCGCCGAACGGCTCCCACGCGAACCGGTGGCTCTTGTCCTCGCGGCGGTCGGGGGCGAACCTCTCGGGGTCGAACGAGGTCGGGTCGGTCCAGTACTCCGGCATCAGGTGCGAGAACTGGGCGGCGACGGTCACGAACGTGTCGGCCGGGATGCGCACGCCCTCGACGACGACGTCGGCCACCGTGCGCCGGACGACGACCGGCACCGGGGCGCGGAGCCGCAGGCACTCCTTCATGACGAGGTCGAGCGAGGTCAGCGAGTCGAGCTCGGCCAGCGTCGGCCGGTCGGGCAGCGCCGCGGCCTCGTCGCGGCAGCGCTCCTGCCACTCGGGGTGCTGGCCGAGGTACTGCATCATGGTCGACAGCGTGCTGGTCGAGGTGTCGTGCGCGGCCATCATCAAGAAGATCATGTGGTTGACGACGTCGTCGTCGGAGAACCGCTCGCCGCCGTCGGTCTCGAGGTGGCACAGCTGCGAGAACAGGTCGTCGGTGAGCCGGGAACGGCGCGCCGGGAGGTAGTGGCGCAGCCACTGCTCGAGCACGAGGCGACCGCGGTGGGCGCGGCCCCACCGGGTGAGCGGCAGGTCGAGCCGCACGAGGGCGGAGGCGGCCTGCACGCAGTCGATGAAGGCGGCGTTGACCCGGGCCATCTCCTCGGGCGTGGAGTCCTCGGCCCCGCCCATGAAGATCTCGGCGGCGACGTCGAGCGTGAGCTGCTTCAGCGCCGGGTAGGCGCGGACGTCGCCGTGCCTGGACCACGTGGCCAGTCCGCGCTCGATGGCCGGGTACATGCCGGCCACGTAGCCCTCGAGCCGCGACCTCGTGAAGGCGTCCTGGAGGATCCGGCGGTGCAGGTGGTGCTCGTCGAAGTCGAGGAGCATGAGCCCGCGGTCGAAGAACGGCCCGACCAGCCGGTTCCACGCCGGCCCGTTGGCGAACGCCTTGTGCGGGTTGGTGAGCGCCGCCTGGCAGGCGTCGGGGCCGAGGAGCATCACCCAGGTGTCGCCGAGGATGCGCATCGGGGCCACCGGCCCGTAGTGCTCCCACTGCCGCTGGAACAGGGCGAGCGGGTCGTGGGCGTAGGACAGCGCCCGACCCAGGTAGGGCCACCCCCGGTCGTCGCGTCGGACGTCGGGCAGCTCGCGCACGTGCGTGGCAGCGGTCACACCGCCGACTCTACGAGAACCGGCGCAGCCTCAGGGAGTTCAGCACCACGAACACCGACGAGAACGCCATCGCCCCGCCGGCGATCATCGGGCTCAGCAAGCCGGCCGCGGCGAGCGGGATCGCCGCGACGTTGTAGCCGAAGGCCCAGAACAGGTTTCCCTTGATCGTGGCGAGCGTGCGGCGGGCCAACCGGACGCCGTCGGCCGCGACCCGCAGGTCGCCGCGCACCAGCACCAGGTCGCCGGCCTCCATGGCGACGTCGGTGCCGGTGCCCATCGCCAGCCCCAGGTCGGCCTGCGCCAGAGCCGCGGCGTCGTTGACGCCGTCGCCGACCATCGCGACGGCGTGGCCGTCGTGCTGCCAGCGGCGAACGACGGACACCTTGTCCGCCGGAAGCACGTCGGCCACCACGTGCTCGGCGTCGATGCCGACCTCGGCGGCGACCGCGCGGGCCACGGCCTCGTGGTCGCCCGTGAGCAGCACCGGCGTGAGGCCCAGGTCGCGGAAGCGCTGCACGGCCTCGCGCGAGGTCGGCTTGACGGTGTCGGCGACGACGAGCACGCCGCGCGCGGCGCCGTCCCAGCCGACGGCGACGGCGGTGCCGCCGTCGGCGTGCGCGTCGTCGACCACACGCCGCAGGCCGGCGGCCAGGGGCATGCCGTGGTCGGCCAGCAGGCTCGGCCGACCGACCAGCACGTCGAGGTCGTCGACGCGACCGCGGACGCCGAGGCCCTCGAGGCTGACGAAGTCGGTGACGGGCCGGCGCTCGTCGACGCCGGCCGCGACGGCCCGGGCGATCGGGTGCTCGGAGGCGTTCTCGAGGGCGGCGGCGAGCTCGAGCGTGCGCTCGTCGCCGTGCACCGAGCGCAGCGACATCTCGCCGGTCGTGACCGTGCCGGTCTTGTCGAGCAGCACGACGTCGATGCGCCGTGCCCGCTCGAGCGCCTCAGGCCCCTTGACGAGGATGCCGAGCTGCGCGCCGCGGCCGGTGCCGACCAGCAGGGCCGTCGGGGTCGCGAGGCCGAGCGCGCACGGGCACGCGATGACCAGCACCGCCACCGCGGCGGTGACCGCGGCCGCCGTCCCGGCACCGGTGCCGACCCAGAAGCCGAGCGTCGCGGCCGAGAGCAGGAGGACGACGGGCACGAACACGCCGGAGACGCGGTCGGCGAGCTGCTGGGCGGCGGCCTTGCCCGACTGGGCGTCCTCGACGAGGCGGGCCATCTGGGCCAGCTGGGTCTCGCCGCCGACCCGGGTGGCGCGGACGACGAGCCGCCCGCCGACGTTGACGGTCGCGCCGACGACGGCGTCGCCGGGCCGGACCTCGACAGGGACCGACTCGCCGGTCAGCATGGAGGCGTCGACCGCCGAGCCGCCCTCCACGACGTCGCCGTCGGTCGCGATCTTCTCCCCCGGCCGGACCACGAACGTGTCGCCCACGACGAGCTCGGACGCCGGCACCCGCACCTCGCCCCCGTCGCGCAGGACGGCGACGTCCTTGGCGCCGAGGTCGAGCAGCGCCCGGAGGGCGGCACCGGCGCGGCGCTTGGAGCGCGCCTCGACGTAGCGGCCGAGCAGCACGAGCGTGGTGACGCCGGCCGCCGCCTCGAGGTAGATGTTGCCCGCGCCGTCGGTGCGCTCGACGGCGATGCGGAACGGGTGGGTCATGCCGATGGTGCCGGCCGTGCCCCACATGAGGGCGTAGACCGACCAGCCGAACGCGGCGAGCACCCCGACGGAGACGAGGGTGTCCATCGTCGCGGCCGCGTGCCGCAGGTTGGCCCAGGCGGCCCGGTGGAACGGCAGCGCGCCCCAGACCACGACCGGCGCGGCCAGGGTGAGCGAGAGCCACTGCCACCCGTCGACCTGGAGCGCCGGCCACATCGCCATGGCGACGACCGGCACGGTCAGCAGGGCGCTGACGACCACCCGGTCGCGCAGGGCCCGGTTCGGGTCGGTGTCGTCGGCGTCGGCCTGCTCGGGCTCGGCGGCCGGGAGGCTCGCCTGGTAGCCGGCGGCCTCGACCGCGGCCACGAGATCGTCGGTCGACACCGTGTCGGCGAACGTGACGTGCGCCTTCTCGGTGGCGTAGTTGACGCTCGCCTCGACCCCGTCGAGCTTGTTGAGCCTGCGTTGGATGCGGTTCGCGCACGACGCGCAGGTCATGCCGGTGATCGCGAGCTCAGTGGTCGTGCTGCTCGTCGCCTGCGTGGTCATCGACGCCTCCGTCCCGGGTCTCGACGACGCCGTCGTGCGGGCTGGTGGTGGGTTCGTCGAGCGGTCCGACGGGACCGACCGGTCCGGTGGCCCGGCCCACGCCGAGCGCGACGACGAACACCGCGACCAGGGCGACGGCGAACGCACCGATGCGGGCGAGGGCGCTCATGTCAGCGAGTACCCGGCGTCCTCGACGGCGGCGCGCACCCGGTCGGCGGGCAACGGCTGGTCGCCGGTGACGTTGAGCGCCCCGGTGGCGAGGTCGACCCGGACGTCGGTGACGCCCTCGATCTCGGACACCTCCTCGGTGACGGAGGCGACGCAGTGGGCACACGTCATGCCGGAGACGGTGCCCTCGAACGTGTGCGGGGTCGTCGACGGACGGTCAGGGGTGGTCATGACTTCACCAATCGGGCGATAGCGGCGGATGCTTCCTTCAGCTTGGCCTCGGCCTCGGGGCCACCGGCCTTGGCGGCGTCGAGCACGCAGTGGCTCATGTGCTCGTCGACGAGGCCCAGGGCGACGGCCTGGAGCGCCTTCGTCACCGCGGAGACCTGCGTGAGGATGTCGATGCAGTAGGTGTCGTTCTCGATCATCCGCTCGATGCCGCGCACCTGACCCTCGATGCGCTTCATGCGCTTGAGGTAGTCGTCCTTGCGGCCGGCGTAGCCGGGGTCCCCGTGGTCCATGCTATCTACCATACCCCCCTATGGTATCTGCGCCAGGCCGCGCGCGGAGACGACCGTCACAGAAGTGGTCCAGACACGTGAATGCCGCTCACGTTCACCGGGCACGGACAGCTCGTCGCAGTGCGACGACTGCAAGAGCGGCCCGTCGCGGGGAGCGGCGGGCCGCTCGCCGTCCCCCCGAGGCGCGCGGCGCGCCGTGCCGCAGACTGGCGCCGTGACCTCGCTCGCCGACCCCCTCGACCTGGCCCACGGCCCGTCGTGGCGCAACCGCCTCGCCCTCGCCCCGCTGACCAACCTGCAGAGCCACCCCGACGGCACGCTCGGCGACGACGAGCGTCGCTGGCTCGTCGCGCGCGCCGAGGGCGGCTTCGGCCTGGTGATGACGTGCGCCGCCTACGTCGACCGCGCCGGCCAGGCCTGGCCCGGCCAGCTCGGCATCGCGGACGACGCCCACCTGCCCGGCCTGCGGCGCCTCGCCGACGACCTGCGCGCGGCCGGTGCGACGTCGTCGGTGCAGCTGCACCACGGCGGCCAGCGGGCGTCGTCCGAGGTGAGCGGCCTGCCGCTCGTCGCCCCGTGGGACGACGAGGCCCGCGGGGTGCGGGCGCTCACCACCGCGGAGGTCGGGCAGGCACGCGACGCGTTCGTGGCCGGCGCGGTGCGCGCCGAGCGGGCCGGCTTCGACGGCGTGCAGGTGCACGGTGCCCACGGCTACCTGGTCGCGCAGTTCCTCGACGCCCGCAAGAACCACCGCACCGACGCCTACGGCGGCGACCTCGAGGGCCGCTCGCGCCTCATGTGGGAGGTGCTGCGCGGCATCCGCGAGAGCACCGGCCCACAGTTCCAGGTCGCGATCCGACTCTCCCCCGAGCGCTTCGGCATCGCGCTCGACGACGCCGTGACGCTTGCCGGCCGGGTGCTCGCCTCCGGCCTGGTCGACCACCTCGACCTGTCGCTGTGGGACGTGCGCAAGCCGGTGCACGGCAGCGGCGACGACGACGCGCTGATCACCCACTTCACGGGCCTGCCGCGCCACGGCACCCGACTCGGCGTGGCCGGCAAGATCCTCTCGGCCGGCGACGCCGCATGGTGCCTCGAGCAGGGAGCCGACTCCGCCACCGTCGGCACGGCGGCGATCATCCACCACGACTTCGCCGCGCGCGCCGTGTCCGACCCGACCTGGGCGAGCATCCGGCAGCCGGTCTCGCGCGCCCACCTCGCGGCCGAGAGCGTCGGGCCGGCGTTCGTCGACTACCTCGCGACGAACTGGGACGACTTCGTCGTCGACCGCTGACGCCGCTTGTTTGAACGCGTTCAAATCTAGGGTACGGTCGGGCCATGAGGTTCGTGATCCCCGGAGGCACCGGCCACGTCGGCGGCGTGCTGCGCCGCGCGCTCGTCGAGGCGGGGCACGACGTCGTCGTGCTCAGCCGCCGACCCGAGACCCTCGAGGCAGGGGTCCGGCACGCCGTCTGGGACGGGCGCACCCTCGGCCCGTGGGCCGCCGAGGTCGACGGTGCCGACGTCGTCGTCAACCTGGCCGGACGCAGCGTCAGCTGTCGCTACACCGACGCGAACCTGCGCCAGATGATGGACTCCCGGGTCGAGTCGACCCGCGTGGTCGGCGAGGCGATCGCGCGGGCCGAGCATCCGCCGGCGGTCTGGCTGCAGATGAGCACGGCGACGATCTACGCCGACGCGCGCCACCACGGGCGGGCCCACGACGAGGCGACCGGCGTGCTCGGCGGCGACGAGCCCGACGTCCCGCTGTACTGGGAGTACAGCGTGCGCATCGCCCGCCGGTGGGAGGCCGCCCAGGCCGAGGCCGACCTGCCCCGCACCCGCCGGGTCGCGCTGCGCACCGCGATGGTGATGAGCCCCGACCGCGGCAGCGTCCTCGACTACCTGCTCCGGCTCGCCCGCCTGGGTCTCGGCGGACCGGTCGCCGGCGGCGCGCAGCACGTCTCGTGGATCCACGGCGACGACGTGGTGCGGGCCGTGCTGTTCCTCGTCGAGCGCGACGACCTCGCCGGTCCGGTGAACCTCGCCGCGCCCGACCCGCTCCCCCAGCGCGACCTGATGCGCACCCTGCGTCGCGCCTGGGGACGACGTCCCGCCCTGCCCGCCACCCGCCGGATGGCCGGGCTCGGCGCCTTCGTGCTCCGCTCCGACCCCGAGCTGCTGCTCAAGAGCCGGCGCGTCGTGCCCGGCCGTCTGCTCGACGCCGGCTTCACCTTCGACCACCCGACCTGGGACGACGCCGCGGCCGACCTGGTCGCCGCCGTCCGGGCCCGGCGCTGACCCACGCGTAGCCTCGGGACATGGCCGTCACGCTCACCCACCACTTCGCCGACGAGCTGCCCGAGCTCGCGCTGGAGCGGCCGGCCGCCGAGGCGCCCGCACCGCGGCTGCTCGCGCTCAACCAGCCGCTGGCCGCCGAGCTCGGCCTCGACGCCGCGTGGCTGCGCACCGACGAGGGCGTCCGGTTCCTGGTCGGCAACGCCGTGCCCGTCGGCGCCCGCCCGGTCGCCCAGGCCTACGCCGGACACCAGTTCGGCGGCTACTCCCCGCGGCTCGGCGACGGCCGGGCGCTGCTGCTCGGCGAGGTCACCGACGCCGAGGGGCGGCTGCGCGACGTCCACCTCAAGGGGTCGGGGCGCACGCCGTTCGCGCGAGGTGGCGACGGGCTGGCCGCGGTCGGCCCGATGCTGCGCGAGTACGTCGTCAGCGAGGCCATGCACGCCCTCGGCATCCCGACCACCCGCGCGCTGGCCGTCGTCGCGACGGGGCGCACGGTGCAGCGCGACACCCCGTTGCCCGGCGCGGTGCTCACCCGGGTCGCGTCGAGCCACCTGCGCGTCGGCACGTTCCAGTACGTCCGCGCGCTCGACGACCCCGACCTGCTCCAGCGGCTCGTCGACCACGCGATCGCCCGGCACCACCCGCATGCCGCCGACGCCGAGCGGCCGGCACTGGCGCTGTTCGAGGCCGTCGTCGCCGCGCAGGCCGACCTGGTCGCGCGGTGGATGCTGGTCGGCTTCGTGCACGGCGTCATGAACACCGACAACATGACGATCTCGGGCGAGACCATCGACTACGGCCCGTGCGCGTTCCTCGAGGCGTTCGACCCGGCGACGGTGTTCAGCTCGATCGACTCCGGCGGTCGCTACGCCTACGCCAACCAGCCGCTCGCCGCCGAGTGGAACCTGGCCCGGTTGGGCGAGACCCTGCTGCCGCTCGTGCACGACGACGAGGCCAAGGCGGTCGAGGTCGTCACCACCGCGCTCGAGGGGTTCCGTCCGCGCTACGCCGCCGCCTGGGACGCCGGCTGGCGCGCCAAGCTCGGCCTGCCCGACGTGCCCGAGGCGCAGGACGTCGTCGACGGCGCCCTCACGCTGCTGCAGACCGAGCACCCCGACCTCACCTCCTTCGTCGTCGCGCTCGCCGACGGCACCGCGCGCGACCACGTCGTCGACCGGGAGGCCTTCGACGCCTGGCACGCCCGGTGGCAGGCGCTCGGGCCCGACGTCGCGACGATGCGCCGCACCAACCCCGTCCGCGTGCCACGCAACCACCTCGTGCAGGAGGCCCTCGACGCCGCCGACGACGGCGACCTCGCCCACCTCGCGCCCCTGCTGCAGGCCGTGACGTCGCCGTACGGCGACCTGCCCGGAGCGGAGCGCTACGCCGAGCCGTCACCCGACGGCGCCGACGCGTTCGTCACCTACTGCGGCACCTGACGCCGCAGCCGCACGATCACCTCGTAGTGGTCGGTGTGCGGGAACATGTCGAGCACCTGGGCCTCCTCGGGCACCCACGACGGCAGCGCGGCGAGGTCGCGCGCCAGCGAGGTCACGCGGCACGAGGAGTAGACGAGCGTCGTGGCCGCCGAGCGCTCGAGCGTGGCGCACAGCTGCGACCCGAGCCCGCGCCGCGGCGGGTTGACCACGACCAGCTCGGCGTCGGCCCCGGTCACCCCGGTCGCGTCGCCGGCGTCGAAGGTGACGTCGAGGCCGAGCTCGGCGGCCGTCGTCCGGGCGCTGGCGACGGCCTGCTCGCTCACCTCGACGCCGTGCACGCGTCGTCCGGGGGCGGCGAGGTGGAGGGCGAACCCACCGACGCCGCAGTAGAGGTCGAGCACCGACGACGGCGCCACCTCGTCGGCCCACGCGCGGGCGCGCCGGTAGAGCGCGCCGGCGACGGCGGTGTTGGTCTGGAAGAACGCCCGGGGCCCGAGGTGCAGCCCCACACCGTCGACCTCGACCCGCAGGGTCGAGCGCTCGGTGAGCACGACCTCCTCGTCGCCCTCCAGCACCGCCTTGTGGTCGGGCTGCAGGTTGGCCGTGACCACCACGACCTCCGGGTGCTCGGCCAGGAACGCGGGCAGGTGCTTGCGCAGCCGCGGCAGCGCCTCGGTGGTGCGCAGCACCCAGCGCACGAGGAACTCGCCGTCGGGCGACTCGGTGACGAGCACGTGCTTGAGCTCGCCGCGCCGCGTCGGCACGTCGTAGGGCGTGAGCCGGGCGGTGGAGACGAGGGCGGCGAGCGCCGGCAGCAGCACGTGCATCGCCGGGGAGTAGAGCGCGCACCCACGCAGGTCGACGCCGCGGCCGTCGGTGTCGAGGATGCCGAGCGTCGGGTCGTCGACCGGGCCGGCGACCACCATCTTCGCCTTGTTGCGGAACCCGCCCTCGGCGCTCGCGACCGGCGCCAGCCACCGGACGCCGTCGGGCAGCGCCGCACGGGCGTGCGCGTCCTTCGCGGCCAGCTGGTCGCCGTACGGCGTCAAAAGGTGCGTGCACGAGCGGCACGCACCCGCGTCGAAGTAGCCGCAGCGCACGCCTCCAGCGTAGGCAGCGCGGTGTCCTGCAGAGCTACTGGGCGACGTCGTGCCCGCCCGCGCCGCTCAGGCTGCAGGTCCGATGCGGACCCCGACGTCCACCAGCAGCTCGTCCCCAGGCCCCGGGATCGGGCCGTCACGCGCGCGGGCGTGCCACCCCTCGCACGGCGAGCACTACGACGAGCGGCAGCAGGGCGACGACACCGGCCGCGACCTGCCAGCCGACCTGGGTGCCGGCGGTCGCCGAGGTGCGCAGCACGGAGTCGGTCGCGGTCGACCAGGCCACGAGCGCGACGAGGCCGAGGCCGGACGACGCCGTCCACGCGGCGTTCACGAGGGCCCCGGTCGCCCGCGCCGACGGGCTCGTGAACGAGAAGACCGCGGCGACCACGACCGTCGAGAGCCCCAGGCCGATGCTCAGCGCGACGATCGTGAACGCGGCGAGGCCGTAGAGGGCGTCGAGGTCGGCGACACCGCTGCTGATGGCCGAGTCGCCCTCGACGAGCAGCCACGGCACGCCGACGAAGGCGGGCACCGGCAGCCAGAGCAGCAGCCGGTGCGCACCGGGCGTCGCGCGGACGGGGGTGGTCGGTGCGGCGGCGGACGGGGTCGTGGTCATGCCGACCATGGTGCGGCGTCGCGGGGCCGCTCCGGCAGAGCCTGCGTACTCAGTCTCCGACGGTCGCCGGCTGCGCGTCGAAGCCGTGCTGGAGGCACCACACGACCGCCTGGGAGCGGCTGGTGACCCCGATCCGGCGGTAGGCGCTGCGGATGTAGGTCTTGACCGAGTTGATCGACAGGTAGCTGTGCGCGGCGATCTCCTGGTTGCTCAGGCCCTGGGTGATGAGCGTGAGCACGTCGATCTCGCGCGGGGTCAGGCCGACGTCGTGGCCGAGCCGGTGCTCGACCGCGTCGGGACCGCCGGCGGCGTCGGCGACAGGGTCGAGGCCGGAGGCGCCGAGGACGGCGGCGAGCAGCTCGTCGTCGTCGACGCCGAGCGAGAAGAAGCCGTCGGCGCCCCGCGCCAGGGCGCGTGAGGCGAGGTCGGGGCGCAGGTCCGGCGAGACGACGAGCACCGCGGCGCCGGTGTCGCGGACGAAGAAGTCGAGGTCGGCGCCGTCGCCCTCGTGGAGGCCGATCGCGTCGTAGAGGATGACGTCGGGCTGGTCCGCGCCGATGCCGGTGAAGAGCTCGACCACCGTCACCTCGACCGGATGGTGCCCCAGCATCGTCTCGAGCCCGTTGCGGACGACGTCCAGCGGGCTCACGACGGCGACGCGGCAGGGCCGGTCAGTCGTGGTTGGGTCGGTCATGTCCCCTGTCTAGCCCCTGCCCCCTGTCCAGACCACCGGCGTCACCCCTTCGGGGGGTGCCGACCGGCACAGAACCGGTTCTTTCATTCGCAGGGGTGAACGGGGCGCACCAGGCCCACTGCCACCCGTGCGGATGGACGTCCCCGCGCTCCGCGCGCGACAGCATCGAGAACGTGCAGCTCCCCCATCCCCGGGGCGCCCTCGGCGCCCACCTGACCACCCTGCTCCGGACCGACCCGCGCACGGCCGCGACGATCGACGACGCCCCGACCGCCGACAACCCGGACGACGCCGCGCTCAGCCTGTGGATGCTCCACGAGCTGCACTACCGAGGCTTCGACGACGTCAGCGACCGGTGGGAGTGGCACCCCGCGACGCTGACCACCCGGGCCCGCCTCGAGGCGGCGCTCGAGGCGAGGTTGCGCGTCGAGATCGCCGACGCCGCCATCCCCCGCACCGACGACCTCGTCGACGACCTGCAGACGATCATCGAGTCCGACGACGGCCGCTCCCTCGCGCGCCACGTGCAGCAGCACGCCTCGCGGGAGGAGACCGAGGCCCTGTTGCGGCAGCGCTCGATCTACCACCTCAAGGAGGCCGACCCGACCAGCTGGGTGGTCCCCCGCCTGCCCGCCCGGCCGAAGGCGGCCCTGCTCGAGGTGCAGTTCGACGAGTACGGCAACGGCGACCCGGCGCGGCTGCACCACGTCCTGTTCGAGCAGGGCCTGTCGGCCGCCGGGCTCGACGCCGCCTACGGCGCCTACGTCGACGAGGCGCTGCCCGAGGTGCTCGACCAGAACAACGTGCTGTCGATGTTCGGGCTGCACCGTCGTCTGCGCGGGGCGGCGCTCGGGCACCTGGCCGCGTTCGAGGCCACCAGCTCGGTGCCGTCGCGCCAGCTGGCCCAGGGCCTGCGCCGGCTCGACTTCCCCGAGGCGATGGCGTCGTACTACGACGAGCACGTCGCCGCCGACGCCGTCCACGAGCAGCTCGCGCTCCGCGACATCTGCCAGACGCTGGTGGCCGCCGAGCCCGCCCTGGCCGACGACGTGCGGTTCGGCGTGTGGGCCTGCCTGACCCTCGAGAACCGGACGGCGACGGCGCTGCTCGAGGAGTGGGCGGCATGAGCGAGCCGGCCGCCTCGCGACCCGACATCACCTTCTGCCCGGGCGGGCCGATGCTGGTGCGCGGCCGCGTCGTGATCGAGGACGAGGACGGCGAGCAGCACACGAGCACCCGGCCGGTCTCGGCGGTGTGCCGGTGCGGCAAGTCGGCCCTCGCCCCGTGGTGCGACGGGACGCACAAGCTGCTGCCCGGCTGGCGCTAGGAGACCCCGGCCTCAGCGCACCAGCCGCAGGACGACGCCGCGCGCGGCCCGACGTCGTCCGCCGTCGGCCCAGCCGTCGGCGACGGCGGCCTCGAGCAGCACGTCGGCCTGCCCGTCGGTGCCGAGCTGCAGCAGCAGGCTCGCCCCGGCCGGCAGCGCGTCGCGGGCGACGTCGATGCACGTGCGGGCGACGTCGAGGCCGTCGTCGCCGCCGTCGATGGCACCGGTCGGGTCGTCGGGGAACCGCTCGACCTGGCTGGTCGGCACCCAGGGCGGGTCGGCGAGCACGAGCGCGAACGTCTCACCGTCGTGGACGGCGTCGACCAGCGTGGCCTCGCGGACCTCGACGCGGTGGTCGACGCCCGCGCCCTCGGCGTTGAGGCGGGCGAAGGAGCAGGCGACGGGGTCGCGGTCGACCGCGACGAGACGTCGGTCGGTGCGGGCCGCCACGAGCAGCCCGATGTGCCCCGCGCCGGTGCACAGCTCGAGCACCGGGCCCGCCGGGGCGTCGTCCAGCAGCTCGGCGGCCCACTGCGACTGCAGGGCCGTCCACGGCCGCGGCTCGAGCACCCGCTCGTCGTACTCGATCACGACGCCGTCGATGCGGACCGAGCGCCGAACGTGGGTGTCCATCCCACCACCCTGGCCGACCCCGACCCGGGCGACATCCCCGCGCAGGGGTGATCGGTCCTGTGGCACCATGCCGAGGTGCCCGCACGTCCTGTCCGCATCGCGATCGTCAACGACTACGACCTCGTCGTGGCCGGCATCGCCGCCGTGCTCGCGCCCTACGGCGACCGGGTCGAGGTCGTCGAGCTCGACGCCGGCATGTCCGTCGTGAGCGACGTCGACCTGGTGCTCTACGACTCGTTCGGCCAGGTCCAGGGCGACGCCGTCGTGATCGACGACGTGGTCGGCGACTCCGGCGCCCGGCTCGTGGTCTTCAGCTGGAACACCGACGACGGCCTCGTCGAGCGCGCGTGCGCCGCCGGAGCCGCCGCGTACCTGTCGAAGGGCCTGACCGCCGACGAGCTCGTCGCGGCCATCGAGCGGGTCGCCGACGGCGAGCAGGTGCGTCCCGCGGGCTCGGCCGTCGACGACTTCGGCCGCTGGCCGGGCGACGAGCTCGGCCTCAGCTCACGCGAGGCGGAGGTGCTGGCCCTCATCTGCCAGGGCTTGAGCAACCAGCAGATCACCGAGCGGGCGTTCATCGGGCTCAACACCGTGAAGACCTACATCCGCACGCTCTACAAGAAGATCGGCGTCACCAGCCGCACCCAGGCCGTGCTGTGGGGCATCGAGCACGGCTTCGAGCCCGACCGGCTCCGCGTCGTCGTCGACCGCGACCGCTAGGGCCGCGGCCGCTCGGCCCTCAGGGCGCCGGCCGCGTCGGCCGGCCGAGCCGCTCCTGGTGCTGCTGCACCATCGCCGCCGCCACGTCGCGCAGCTTGGTCTCGGTGGTCGCCGAGACGCGGGTCAGGTAGGCGAAGGCGGTGTTCTCGTCGAGGTCGAGGCGCTGCATGATCATGCCGAGTGCGAGCCCGATGACCTGCCGGGTCTGCAGGGCGGCGTTGAGGTTCTCGATGCGACGGGCGTGGCCGAGCGCGAGCCCGGCGTGCGCGGCGAACAGGTCGGCCATCTGCACGGCCTCGTCGGTGAGGGCGTCGGCCGAGGTCGAGTACATCGACAGGGCGCCGACGGTGTGCTCCTCGGCCAGCAGCCGCACGCCGACGTAGGAGCAGACGCCGAGGTCGACCGCCCGTGCGGCGAACCGGGGCCAGCGCGGCTCGTCGCCGAGGTGGTCGGAGCGGATCAGGACGTCGACGTCCATGACGTCGAGGCAGGGCCCCTCGCCGAGCTCCTGCTGGAGGTCGGCGAGCGTGCGCGCGACGTCGTCGGTGGCCGCCACCGTGTGCATGGGGTCGTCGGTCAGGCGCACCGAGATGCTCACGTGGTCGGCGCCCGGCGTCGAGTCGCGGGCGACCGTGACCAGGGTGTGGAGGGTGGTGTCGAGGTCCTGGGGGGTGCGGAAGTCGCGCGAGACCTGGGTCAGCGCAGCGACCACGTCGAGAGGTCGGGACAAGGGATCGGAGGCTCCGTGCTGCCAGAGATACCCGCTGGGGTATGCCCGTGCCGCGCGGAGTCGCTGTTCGGCTCCGCCAGAAGACGAGGCGAGACCTTAGCAGCGGGTGGCCGACCCCCCTGCGGGTGAGGCGGCCTCAGAGACCGTGGGTCACGCCCCACAGGACGGCCTGCGAGCGGCTGCCCACGCCCATCTTGCGGTAGGCGGTGCGGACGTAGGTCTTGACCGAGTTGACCGACAGGTCGAGCTGCGCGGCGATCTCGGCGTTGCTGAGGCCCCGACAGACACCGCGGATGACGTCGTGCTCGCGCGACGACAGCGCCGGCCGGCCCGGCCGCAGTCCGGTCGCCGCGACGCGGTCGTGGTGCACCTGCTCGACGACCTCCAGCAGCCGGTCGGCCCCGACGCTCAGCGGCAGCACCACGGCCGCACCGAGGTCGCAGGCCCGGGTGACGGCGGCGGGGCGCGGGTCCCAGGACAGCGCGATGCGCGGCACGTCCGGTGGACGGCGGCCGGCCCGTTCGTCGTCCGGCTCGAAGACGTCGACGTGGGCGCGTCGGTACTCGTGGTCGGCCAACAGCTCGACGCGGTCGGGCCACGGCCCGAGCAGGGAGTCGAGGCCGGCGCGGACGACGACGGAGGTCGAGAGCGAGACCCGGACCGGGTCGAGGCGCGGGGCGAGGTCGTGGGGGGTGAGGGTGGACGAGGCGGTCATGAGGCCTCTTCTGCCGAGGCCGGCCAACGGGTCGGGTTTCGGCCCGGCCGGCTCGCCCAGTCTAGGGGCGGTCCGGGCGCGGTCCAGGCGCAGGTTCACCCTTTGGCGTGAGCCGCTTCCGGGGACGCGCGCACCCCGGCAGTGACAGGCTGCGGTCGTGGGTAGTGAAGACCATGTCGATGCATCGCGCCCGGTTCGCGTCGCCATCGTCAACGACTACGAGATCGTCGTCGCCGGCATCGCCGCCGTGCTCGAGCCCTACGCCGAGCGGGTCCAGCTCGTCGAGCTGACCGCCGGGCTGCCGGTGGTGAGCGAGGTCGACGTCGTCCTCTACGACACGTTCGCGCAGCGTCAGGACAGTCCCACGCCGCCCGACGAGCTGGTCGGCGACCGGGCCCGCCTGGTCGTCTTCAGCTGGGACGGCGAGCGCGACCTCGTCGCGGCGGCCCTCGACAACGGCGCGTCCGGCTACGTCTCCAAGGGCGTGACGGCGTCCGAGCTGGTCGACGCGCTCGAGCGGGTCCACGCCGGCGAGCGCGTGGTCTCGGCCCCGACGCCCGGCCGCCCGGGCGAGGCGGGCGGGTCGCCGGCCGAGATCGCCACCACCGGGCGGTGGCCCGGTGACGACTTCGGGCTCAGCGCCCGCGAGTCGGAGGTGCTCGCCCTCATCTGCCGCGGCCTGTCGAACGAGGAGATCACCGCGCAGGCCTACATCGGCATCAACACCGTCAAGACCCACATCCGCACGCTCTACCGCAAGATCGGCGTCAGCCGGCGCACCCAGGCCGTGCTGTGGGGCCACGCCCACGGCTTCGAGCCCGACCGGGCCCGCGACCTCGGTCCGTGACGCGCGCCGGCCCGGGGTGCGCGCGGGTCAGTGGTCGACGGGCAGGTGCTCGAGCGAGTCGAGCAGGCTCTCCGCCGCCAGGTCGACGAGCGCCTCGACCTCGTCGAGGTCGAGCGGGGTGACCTCCTCGTCGACCGGGGTCAGCCGGGACTCGTAGCGCACCTCGACCAGGCCTCCCGGCAGCGCCGACAGGGAGATGCGGGTCAGCACCACCAGCCCGCGCGCCGTGCCGCGCCATGCGGCGACGTGCTCGGGGTCGCGCTCCGTCATGACATAGTCCACCTCGGTCCGGCTGCCGTGGAACTTCATCACGTTGCGGTAGGTCGAGCCGAGGCCGCCGTCGCCGCTGGTGCGCGCGGTGGAGACGGTCGGTGGGTCCCACTCCTCGGTCGTGGTGAAGTCGGAGACGAACTGCCACACGGAGGCGATCGACGCCTCGACCGTCAGGGTCCGTGCGACGACGGGCACCGCGCTCTCCCCTCCTCGGTCACATCATGTTCACGTCCAGGCCTGTCATCGAGGTTCCCCTCCGGGGGCGGCTGGGACCGCACCCGGAGGGGTGGCCGGTCGACCGGCGTCAGGCCGCGGCGGTCTGGCGGTCTGACCGCTCGTCCTCCAGGGCCCCGCGGACGACGTCCAGCACGTCGCCGACGACGTGCACCGTCAGCGCCTCGAGCACCTCGGCCGGGACGTCGTCGAGGTCGGGCTCGTTGCGCAGCGGCACGAAGACCTCGGTGAGGCCGGCCCGCTGGGCCGCGAGCAGCTTCTGCTTCAGCCCACCGATCGGCAGCACGCGGCCGTTGAGGGTGACCTCGCCGGTCATGCCGACCACCGAGCGCACCGGGCGGCCGGTGGCGAGCGAGGTCAGCGCGGTGACCATGGTGATGCCGGCCGACGGGCCGTCCTTCGGCGTCGCACCCGCGGGCACGTGCACGTGGATGGCCCTGTCGTCGAAGAAGCTCGCGTCGACGCCGAGCGCGTCGGCGTGCGACCTCACGAACGACAGCGCGATCTGCGCCGACTCCTTCATGACGTCGCCGAGCTGGCCGGTCAGGGTGAGCCCCGCCGTCCCCTCGTGGGCCGAGGCCTCGATGAACAGCACGTCGCCGCCCAGACCCGTGACCGCGAGGCCGGTGGCCACGCCCGGCACCGCCGTCCGCTCGGCCGACTCGGGCGTGAAGCGCGGGCGGCCGAGGAGGTCCTTGAGGTCGGGCAGGTCGACGTCGACGCGCTCGGCGCCGGTCGCGAGCCGGGTCGCGGCCTTGCGCAGCGCCTTGGCCAGCAGCCGCTCGAGCTGGCGGACGCCGGCCTCGCGGGTGTAGTCGGCGGCCAGCTCGCGCAGTGCGGCGTCGGTGATCGAGAACTCGTCGACGGTGACCGCAGCCCGCTCGAGCTGGCGCGGCAGCAGGAAGTCGCGGGCGATGGCGACCTTGTCGTCCTCGGTGTAGCCGTCGATGGTGACCAGCTCCATGCGGTCCAGCAGCGGGCCGGGGATCTGCTCGACGACGTTGGCGGTCGCGATGAACAGCACGTCGGACAGGTCGAGGTCGAGCTCGAGGTAGTGGTCGCGGAAGGTGTGGTTCTGCGCGGGGTCGAGCACCTCGAGCAGGGCGGCCGAGGGGTCACCGCGGTAGTCGGAGCCGACCTTGTCGACCTCGTCGAGCAGGACGACGGGGTTCATCGACCCGGCCTCCTTGATCGCCCGGACGATGCGGCCGGGCAGGGCACCGACGTAGGTGCGGCGGTGGCCGCGGACCTCGGCCTCGTCGCGGACGCCGCCGAGCGCGACCCGCACGAACTGACGCCCGAGCGCGCGGGCGACGGACTCACCGAGGCTCGTCTTGCCGACTCCCGGAGGCCCGGCGAGCAGGACGACGGCGCCGGAGCCGCGACCGCCCACGACCTCGAGGCCGCGCTCGGCGCGGCGGGCCCGGACGGCGAGGTGCTCGACGATGCGGTCCTTGACCTCGTCGAGCCCGTGGTGGTCGGCGTCGAGCACGGCGCGGGCGGCGGCGACGTCGGTGGAGTCGGTGGTCGTGGTGCCCCACGGCAGGTCGAGCACGGTGTCGAGCCAGGTGCGCAGGTAGGCCGCCTCGGGGTTCTGCTCGCTGGAGCGCTCGAGCTTGTCGACCTCGCGCAGCGCGGCCTCGCGGACGGCGTCCGGCAGGCCGACGTGGGCCTCGACCCGGGCGCGGTAGTCGTCGGCGCCCTCGGGCTCGCCCTCGCCGAGCTCCTTGCGGATGGCGGCGAGCTGCTGGCGCAGCAGGTACTCGCGCTGGGTCTTCTCCATGCCGTCGCGCACCTCCTCGCCGATCTTGTCGGTGAGCTCGACCTCGGCGAGGTGCTCGCGCGTCCAGGCGATGAGGGTGGTCAGCCGCTGCTCGACGTCGGGTGTCTCGAGCAGCTCGCGCTTGCGCTCGTCGGACAGGTACGGCGCCCAGCCGGCCGCGTCGGCGAGTGCCGAGGGGTCGGTGAGCCGGTGCACGGAGTCGACGACCTGCCAGGCCTCGCGGCGCTGCAGGAGCGCCACGACGAGGCGGCGGTAGTCGTCGGCGAGCTCGTGCGCGTGGTCGGTGGCGGGCTCGTCGTCGAGCACGTCGACGTCGACCCACAGGGCGGCGCCGGGACCCGTCGTCCCGCTGCCGATGCGGGCACGGCGTCCGGCGCGCAGGACGGCGGCGGGGCCGCCGGAGCTGAGGCGCCCGGTGCGCTCGACGGTGGCCAGCACGCCGTGGGAGGCGTAGCGGTCGTCGAGGCGCGGGGCCAGGAGGAGGGTGCTGTCGCTACCGGCGCGCGCGGCGTCGAGGGCGGCCTGGGCGGCGTCGTCGAGCTCGACCGGCACGACCATGCCGGGCAGGACGACCAGATCGGTGACGAACAGGACGGGCAGTGCGGTGGTCATGTCCGGCTCAACGGAGGGACTCTCCGTTTGTGTTCCGGTGTTCGTCGTGGGCGAACGGGAGGCCGCGGCGGACTACTCGACCGCGAGCATCACGTCGCTGGCCTTGACCAGCACGGTGACGGCGTCGCCGGGCTTCACGCCGATCTCGGCGAGTCCGGCCATCGTGATGGACGACGTGACGGTCTGGCCACCGACGTCGACGGTGACGGTGGCGTTGACGCTGCCCTCGGTGACCTCGAGGACGGTGCCCTGGAGCTGGTTGCGGGTGCTGAGGCGCATGGCCCCAACGTAACGGACCCTCGGCCCGCGTCTCTCGACGCGGGCCGAGGGTCCGAGACGGCCGGTCAGCCGACCGTCACGGCGAAGCGCGCGGTCTGCTTCGAGGCCACGAACGAGCCGTTGCCGGCGGAGGAAGCGACCGCGGTCCAGCGGCCCCGGCCGAGCCGCGGCAGCACGACGGTGGCGACGCCGCCGCGCAGGCCGGCGGTGACCGTGCGCGTGCGCCCGCCGGGCTTGGTGAGCCGGACGGTCACCGGGCCGGCCGGCCTGGCCACCGTGGCCGGGCCGGTGACGACGACCCGGGCACGGCCGGCCTTGCCTCGCACGCCGGCGGTCGGCTTCCGGGTGACCGTCACGACGCTGCGGGTGGCGGCCCTGGTCACCACCAGCGCGCGCGTGGCGGCCGAGGGCCGGAGCGAGGGGCCGCCCGCGTAGGTGAGCGTCGCGGCGTAGGTGCCGACCGGCAGTCGGGCCGGGACGGTGAAGGTGGCGACGCCGTCGACGACCGGGGCGGTCTGCGCCGCGCCGACGCCGGTGAGGGTCACCGTGCCCGAGGTGGTCGCGCCCGCGTCGGCGGTGACGGTGGCGGTGATCGTCGAGGTCCGGCCGAACGCCTTGCGGGGCGCGCCCGCGGCCGTGGTGGTCGAGGCGCGCACCGGGTCGTCGAGGTCGAGCTCGATCGGCGTCTCGGTGTCCTGGCTGGTGTTGGAGTGCGCGTGGGCCTGCCAGGTGTAGACCGAGTAGGCCGTGGCCGGGTCGAGCCGGTCGAGGGGCGCGACCAGGGTGCGGGTGAAGGCACCGTCGACGATCTGCTGCGGCATGACCCAGTCCGAGGCGGCGAAGGCCGACTGGTCGAGCCGGGTCACGTCGGGCAGGCCGCCGGACTCGGCGATGCCGACGTAGACCCCCATGTCGCCCGGCCGCGTGGCGGCGCGGAAGCCCGTGCCGGCCACGTCGACGCTGACGCCGTCCGCGACCGAGGTGCCGGTGACCGTGGCCGTCACCACGGGGGCCTCGGTCCGGACGGCGACGTCGAACGGCAGCGGGGTGCGGTCGGCGTTGGCGTTGACCTGGCCGGCGTAGACGAAGGCGGGCACGGCGGGCGTGCCTGTCGGGTCGCCGGCGAGGAAGGCCTGGAACGCCGGCGACCACGCGCCGTCGAGACCCGCCCACGCGGCGCTGTCGCTGGTGATGGTCGCGTCGGAGGCGGAGTTGCCCGCGAGCGTGACGACCTCGACGCGCTCGGGGCCGCGCTGCGGCGCCTGCGCGGGGTCGTAGGTCAGGTCGGGCGCGGTGCCGGTGACCGACTGGCCGTAGCTGACGACGGCGCTGACCGTGCCGTTGCCGGACGGGTCGAGGTCGACCTGCAGGTCGGCGAGCCGGAGCCACGCCCCGCTGGTCTTGGCGAAGTTGACCGAGGTGCCGGAGAACGCGAGGTCGGCGCTGCCGTCGGGCGCGACGACGCCGTCGCCGGCGCCGAAGCCGGTCAGCCGCTCGGTCTCGGCGAAGGTCGCGGGTGCGACGTAGGCCGCCGGTAGCGGGTTCGGGCGGCCGAAGGTGGCCGAGCTGAGGTACGTGGAGAGGCCCCACGTGAGCGACCCGTCGTCGACGGAGCCGGTGACGGCGGCGTGGGCGGACGTGGGCACGAGCACCGAGACTGCTGTGACCGACGTGGCGATGGCGGAGGCGGCGGCCAGAACGGCGGCGGCGACCCGGGGACGTGCGGACATGTAGGTGACCCTAACTGAGGTCTGCCTTACCTAACTTGGCGGCCCGATCCCCGGACACCGGCGCCTCAGCGCAGGCGGTCGGCCAGTGCCCGCCCGAGGTCGCGTCCCGAGCGCCACGCGGTCTCGACCTTGGGCTTCGGCCCCCATCCGTCTCCGCACGCCGCGACCACCCGTGACCCGACCCGCTCCATCAAAAAGGGCTCCGGTCGCTCACCCGTGGGCCGGGCCAGGCTCCACCGGTGCAGGTAGGTGCTCGCCGGCTCGGCCAGCCCGAGCAGGTCGCGCAGCGCCTGCGTCATCGGCCCGGCGGCCCGCTCGGGCTCGGCCAGGTGGGGCTCGGCGAACGACGACGTCGAGTGCGCCACGAGCACGGGCGCGCCGTCGCCGCGGCGACGCCCGTCGTCGGCGACCCAGCCGAGCACGGGGTGGTCGTTGACGAAGGCCCCGTCGAGGTCCCACGACCGCTCGTCCCAGCGCGCGGCCAGGGCGAGCACCGGCTCCGACCCCCGGTCCAGCCGCTCGCGGACGCCGTCGAAGGCGTCGTCGGCGGGCAGCAGGCGCACGGCCTGGGTGTCGGGCACGGCCAGCACGACCACCTCGGCGTCGGGCAGCGCCTCGAGGTGCCGGCCGAGCTCGACGTCGAGACCATCGGCGAGGTCCTCGACGAGCGAGCGCAGGCCACCGGACGCGCCCCACCGGACCGGGCCGGTCGTCGTCCGCGGCTCGGCGTCGGGGGCGAGCACGTGGAAGGTGTCGGTCCACGGGTGCGCGAGCCCGCGCCGCTCCCAGTCGGCGACGACGTCGGCGAAGTCGCCGTCGGCGGTGAGGTACGACGCGCCGAGATCGACGGGGCGGTCGTCGAGGCGCCGCGAGGCCATGCGCCCGCCGGCGCGGCGGCCGCGGTCGACGAGCCGCACCGGCACGCCGGCCGTCACCAGCTCACGCGCGCACGCGACGCCCGACAGCCCTGCTCCCACCACGACCACGGGTTCCATCCCCCGATGGTCGCAGCGCCGTGGCCACCCCTTCAGGCGACGGAGCGGTGGACGGCGAGGTCAGCGCAGTGACGCGACCACGCCCGCCGCGGCCCGGCGTCCGCTGACGAGAGCCCCCTGGATGGAGCCGGTGTCGCGGTGGTCGCCGCAGACGAACAGGCCGTCACCGAGGTCGACGGGGCGCCGTCCGGTGTAGGGCGCGGGCTGGGCCGGGAGGGCGTGCGGCACCTCGTGCCGCGCGACCACCTCCCACGACGACGGGTCGGCTCCGAGCAGCTCGCCGGCGTGCCGCCGGGCCGAGGCCTCCGTCGTGTCGCGGGCGTCGCCGAGCAGGGCCGAGCCCTGCACGAGGTGCCGACCGGACGGCGCGTAGCTGGGTGCGGCGTCGGAGACGACGGCGCAGTTGACCAACGGTCCCCCGCGGCGCGCGCGGCCGTCGACGTGCAGCAGCCCTGCGGTGTCGGGGGCGTGGTCGGCGGCCCACCAGGTGGTGACCACGCCCTTGGGTGCCGGCGCCTCGACGCCGACGAGGCCGGCGGCGTCCGTGCCACCGGTCGCGACGACCACGGCCCTCGCGGTGTGCCGCGCTCCCCCGGCCAGCACCGCGCGGCCCTCGACGTGCTCGACCGGCGAGCCGAGCACGACCGGGCGGGCCAGCCGGCGGGCGAGCTGCTCCGGCAGGGCCTGCATGCCCTCGCGCGGCACGCCCGGCACGCCGCGGACGAACATCTCGAGCAGCAGGAGCGTGAACACCTCGGCGGTCGAGCCGTCGTCCTCGAGGAGCACGCCGGCAAGGAAGCCGTCGAGCACGCGGCGCAGGAAGCCGTCGGCCCCCGCCCGGTCGAGCGCCGCGCCGCGGCTCGCCCCGCGGCGCGCACCGAGCACGTCGACGAGGGTGCGGCGCGGGTGCGGCACCAGCAGCGGCCCCAGCCACCGCAGCAGCGCGACCACCTCCCCCGGACGGCGGCCGCCGGCGGCGAGCGTCGGGGCGAGCAGGCCCGGTGCTCGCAGGGGGTGGCCCAGCCGCACGCGGGAGCCGTCGTCGGCGAGGGCCACCGCGCCGGCCGCGAACGACTGCAGCGCCAGGGCGTCGACGTCGACGCAGCTCGCGAGCTCGGGGTAGGCCGGGTTCAGCAGCTGGAACCCGCGGTCGACGAGGAAGCCGTCGACGTCGTCGGTGCGGATGCGCCCGCCGACGGCGTCGGCGGCCTCGACCACCAGTACGTCGAGGCCTGACGCCTCGAGCTCGAGGGCACAGCGGAGGCCGGCGAGACCGGCCCCCACCACGATCACGTCAGCCGTCGACCCGCTCTCCACGGCGACAACATCCCACCGCGGGCCCGGCCCGGGCTCACCCCTGGTCGAGGACCTTCTGGCAGGCGGGGCAGGTGCCGAACAGCTCGACGGTGTGGCTGACGTCGGCGAAGTCGTGCTCGGCGGCCTTGGCCGACGCCCAGCGCTCGACCGTGGGGCCGGCGATCTCGACGGTGCGCCCGCAGTGGCGGCAGACCAGGTGGTGGTGGTGCGTGGGGCTGCAGCGGCGGTAGACGGCCTCGCCGCCGTCGGTCTTGACCATGTCGACCTCGCCGAGGTCGGTGAGGGTCTGGAGCGTGCGGTAGACCGTGGCCAGACCGACGGACTCGCCGTCGTGGCGCAGCGCCTCGTGGATCTCCTGCGCGGTGCGGAAGTCGTCGGACGACTTCATGGCCGCCTCGACGGCGCGCTTCTGACGTGTCGATCGTGTCGCGCCCCCACGGGCGACGGCCTGGTCGTTCAACGTGTCCTCCGGTCGGCCGGACGGTGTGCCGGCGAGGTCAGGTTACCGGCATGTACCGCGTCGCCGTCCTCCGTCTGGCTCCGGCGCGAACGGCGCGGGTTTCCCGGCCGGACCGGACCCGAACCTATCGAGAATGGTGTTCACTACGTTTAGTCTGTGCCAGATGCGCCCGCACCGAAAGAGGCACCACCCATCGTGAGCAGCACCGCACCCACCCGGGAGCCCGACGTCCGGCGTCCGATCGGCCAGGTCGAGGTCGTCGCCCTGGTCATCCTCGCCATCCTGGTCAGCAGCCGGTGGCTGGTGCCCCTGCTCGACCACCCGTCGCTGTCGACGTGGAGCACGATCTTCGTCGCGATCGTCATCCAGTCGACACCGTTCCTCGTGGTCGGCGTCATCTTGTCGGCCGTCATCTCCGCCCTGCTGTCGGAGCGGCTGCTGAGCCGGATCATCCCGAAGAACCCGGCCCTCGGCGTCCCGGTCGCCGGCGTGGCCGGGGTCGGGCTGCCCGGCTGCGAGTGCGCGGCCGTGCCGATCGCCGGCAGCCTCATCCGCCGCGGCATCGCGCCCGCCGTCGCGCTCACGTTCCTGCTGGCCGCGCCGGCGGTCAACCCGGCCGTCATCGTGTCGACGGCGGTCGCCTTCCCCGGCCAGCCGGAGTTCGTGCTGGCCCGTTTCATCGCCTCGATGCTGACCGCGGTGCTCGTCGGCTGGTGGGTGCTCTCGCGCGGCGCGCGGCTGCCGATCAGCAAGCGGCTGCGCGACTTCGGCGCCGACATGAGCAAGCGCGAGAAGTTCGTCGAGACGGTGCGGCACGACTTCCTGCACGCCTCCGGCTTCCTGGTCATCGGCGCGATGCTCGCGGCCGCCGTGAACACCTTCGTGCCGCGCCACGTCGTCGACACGGTCGCGGGCCAGGCCGTGCTCGGCGTCCTCACGCTGGCCCTGTTCGCGTTCGTGGTGGCGCTGTGCTCGGAGTCCGACGCGTTCGTCGCCGCGAGCTTCACCGCGTTCAGCGACACCGCCAAGCTCGTCTTCCTGGTCGTCGGGCCGGCGATGGACGTCAAGCTCGCCTCGATGGAGGCGGGCACCTTCGGCGTGCCGTTCGCGCGCCAGTTCGTGCCCGTGGTGATGGTGACGGCGATCCTCTCCGCCGTCGGGATCGGATGGTGGTTGCTGTGAGCGGTTCGGGCGGACGACGCCTGCGCACGCCGTCGATGACGCGGCCGACGCAGGGTCTGCTGATGGCCTTCCTCGGTGCCGTGCTGGTGCGGCTGGCGTTCACCGACGACTACCTGCGCTACGTGACGGCGTGGATGAAGTGGCCGATCCTCGTCAGCGGCGTGCTGCTCGTCGGCCTCGCCGTCGGCCTCGTGCTCTCGGGCCACGAGAAGCACGACGGGCACGGCCACGACGACGGCGACGACGGGCACGGCCACGGCGGCATCCCGCTCGTGACCTGGCTGCTCGTGCTGCCCGGCCTCGTCACGTTCGTGATCAGCCCGCCCCAGCTGGGCTCCTACCTCGCCGAGCGGCGCGCGGGCGAGGCCCAGACGGTGGCCGAGCCGGCCTCGCTGACCGACCTCGAGGGCGACGAGGTCGTGCCGGTCGACGTCACCGAGTTCATCTGGCGCGCCCAGGACGGCGGCACCACGCTCGAGGACCAGCCGGTCGAGCTGACCGGGTTCGTCTCCTACGACCAGCAGGAGAACTGGTACGTCACCCGCATGACGATCGGCTGCTGCGCCGCCGACGCGATCAGCTACCAGGTGAAGGTCGCCGACGCCGACAAGCCGGCCCGTGACCAGTGGGTCAAGGTCACCGGCACCTACGAGACCGGCAGCGGCACCGACGGCACGAACCCGCCGTCCATCGTGGCGACCGGCGTCGAGGAGATCGGCGCCCCGACGCAGACCTACGAGTAGGCCGCCGGTGACCGTCCGAGCGCGATCGCTGGTCGCGCCGCTGGCCGTCGTCGCCGTCGTCGGCGTCGCGCTGCTGGCGCGCGGCCACGACGCGGACCCGCCGGCCGGTGCCGGCGGGCCGCCGGCCGCCGTCGTCACGACCGACGAGTTCTGCGCCGGGTTCGACGACCTCGCCGACGCCCAGGACGCCCACCTGAGCGCCGCGTCGCCGCAGACCGTCTCCGACCTGCGAGCCTCGGCCGACCGCGTGGTCGACCTCGCCGCCGACACCGCGGAGATGTCCGATGACGCCCGGGCGGGGGTCGCCTACGTCGCCCGCGTGTTCCTCGGCCTGGCCGACGACGCCTCCGCCCAGGACCTCGTCGAGTCCGGCGGCACCGCCACCGTGGCCGACGAGCGGCACGCCGACGCACTCGCCGAGTTCGTCACGGCGAACTGCGTGCGCGGGCTCTCGGACGCCAAGTAGCGATCAAAATGAGAACGATTCTCGTTTTGATGTAGTCTGGTCGTCATGAAGCACGCGCTCGCCCTCTCCGCCGTCTCCCTGCTCGCCGTGGGCACCCTCGCCGCCTGCGGGTCCGACGACAGCACGTCGAGCCCCGGAGGCGCCGGCGACGGCCGGCTCTCCGTCGTCGCCTCCACCAACGTGTGGGGCGACGTCGCTGCCTCGGTCGGCGGCGACCTCGTCGAGGTCACCTCGATCATCAGCGACGGCAACCAGGACCCCCACGGCTTCGAGGCCGACGCCGACACGCTCCTGACCGTCGCCGACGCCGACGTCGTCGTCGCCAACGGCGGGGGCTACGACGACTTCGTCGACACGATGGTCACCTCCAGCAAGACCGACGCCGACGTCGTCGACGCCTTCGAGCTGTCCGGCTACGGCGCCGACGAGGGCGGCTCGGAGGAGCACGCCGAGGAGGAGGGCCACGCCGAGGAGGAGGGCCACAGCCACGGCGAGGTCAACGAACACGTCTGGTACGACGTCCCGACGGTCGGCAAGGTCGCCTCCGCGATCGCGGCCGGCCTCGCCGAGGCCGACCCCGACAACGCCACCACCTACGAGGCCAATGCCGCCGCCCTGCAGACCGAGCTCGACGGCCTCACCGCCGCCGAGGAGCAGCTGCACGAGACAGTCGACGGGCGGCCGATCGGGGTCACCGAGCCGCTGCCGGTCTACCTCGCCAGCGCCCTCGGCCTCGTCGACCGCACGCCGGAGGCCTTCTCCGAGGCCGTCGAGGAGGGCGAGGACGTGCCGGTCGCCGTCGTCCAGGAGGTGCTCGACCAGATCGGGGCCGGCGACATCGACCTGCTCTTCTACAACGACCAGACGACGAGCCCGGTGACCGAGCAGGTCCGCGCGGCCGCCGAGGCCGCCGGGGTGCCCGTCGTCCCGGTGACCGAGCTGCTGCCCGAGGGCGAGCACTACGTCAGCTGGATGCAGGGCAACATCGACGCCGTCTCGGCGGCCCTCGCCGCGGCATGACGACCGCGGGCCCGAGCCGCCCCGTGCTCTCGCTGCGGCAGGCGACGCTGCGGCTCGGCGGCCGCGAGCTGTGGAGCGGGCTCGACCTCGACGTCGAGCCCGGCACCTTCGTGACCGTGCTCGGGCCCAACGGCTCGGGGAAATCGAGCCTGCTCAAGGTCGTGCTCGGCCTGCGCGAGCTCACCGCCGGGTCGGCCTCGGTGGCCGGACGCGCCGTGCGTCGCGGCGACCGGCGCGTCGGCTACGTGCCGCAGCACAGCGGGTTCGACGCCGACACCCCCGTCCGCGGCCGTGACCTCGTGCAGCTCGGCGTCGACGGGCACCGGTGGGGCCTGCCGTCGTGGGGCCGCTCGTCCGTCGTCCAGGACCGGCTGCGGCAGGTCGGCGCCGACCACCTCGCCGACGTCCGCCTCGGGCGCATGTCCGGCGGCGAGCAGCAGCGCGTCCGCATCGCGCAGGCGCTGGCCACCGACCCCGACGTGCTGCTGTGCGACGAGCCGCTGCTCTCGCTCGACCCGCGCCACCAGGCCCGCGTCGTCGACCTGCTCGACCGGCGTCGTCGCGACCACGGCACCGCTGTCGTGTTCGTGACCCACGAGATCAACCCGGTGCTCGGCGCGACCGACCTGGTGCTCTACCTGATGGACGGTCGCTTCGTGCTCGGCACGCCCGACGAGGTGCTGCGCAGCGAGGTGCTGTCGTCGCTCTACGGCACCCGCGTCGAGGTCGTGCGCCGCCGCGACCGGGTGGCCGTGCTCGCCGACGAGGCCGTGGGGTTCTGATGGACCTCGCGTTCTCCGACTTCGTCGACTTCAGCAACTACGACCGGCTCGTCCCACTCGTCCAGAACTCCCTCTACGCGGGCGCGCTGCTGGGCCTGCTCGGCGGGCTCGTCGGCGTGTTCGTGATCGCCCGCGACCTGCCGTTCGCCGTGCACGGTGTCAGCGAGATGTCGTTCGCCGGCGCCGCCGCCGCGCTGCTGCTCGGCGGCTCGGTCGTGGCCGGCTCGTTCGCCGGCTCCGTCGTCGCCGCCGCGCTCATCGCCGCCCTCGGCGCCCGGGCCCGCGAGCGCAACTCGGTCATCGGCGTCCTGATGCCGTTCGGCCTCGGTCTCGGCATCCTCTTCCTCGCCCTGCACGAGGGCCGCTCAGCCAACAAGTTCGGCCTGCTCACCGGCCAGATCGTCGCCGTCGACTCGGCGCGGCTGAACCTGATGATCGTCACGACGCTCGCCGTCGTCGCTGTGCTCGCGGTGATCTGGCGCCCGCTGATGTTCGCCTCCGTCGACCCCGAGGTCGCCGCCGCGCGCGGGGTGCCGGTGGGCCTGCTGCACTGGGTGTTCATGATCCTGCTCGGCTGCACGGTCGCGGTCGCCGTCCAGGCGGTCGGGGCCCTGCTCGTGCTGGCCCTGCTGTGCACCCCGACGGCCGCCGCGATCCGGCTCACGACGTCGCCGGTGCTGCTGCCGCTGCTCTCGGCCCTCTTCGCGCTCACCGCCATGCTCGGCGGGACCTTCCTCGCGCTCGGCACCGCCATCCCGATCAGCCCCTACGTGACGACGCTGTCGTTCCTGATCTACCTGGTCGCGCGCGTCGTCGGGCGCCCGGACCGGCGCCGCGAGGTCGCCCCCTCCGGGGGTGGTGCCGTCGGCATCGGTGCGGCCTAGTTTTCGGGCCATGACGACGCCGTTGCTGGCCGAGGACCTGCTCCTGCTGCTGCTCGACGACGAGTCCGGCAAGCCGACGGGCTGGGTCGACCTCCAGACCGTGCTCGGCGGGGCCGTGCTCGCCGACCTCGCGCTGGCCGGGCTCGTCGAGGTCGAGGAGAAGGCGAGCGTCTGGCGCTCGGCGAAGGTCCACGCGGTCGGCGACCGGGTGCCGGACGACGCCGTGCTGGCGGGGGCCCTGCAGACCGTGGCCGCGAAGGAGCGCTCGGCACAGGACCTCGTCGGCCGCCTCGGCAAGGATCTCGACGACACGCTCGCCCGACGGCTCGCCGACCGCGGCATCCTCGAGCGCGAGGACTCCCGGGTGCTCGGCATCTTCTCCCGCACCCGCTGGCCCGCCGCCGACACGACGCGCGAGGCCGTCGTCCGCCGGGCGCTGACGGCGGCTCTCGCCCACGGCGAGGAGCCCGACCCGCACACGCGCGGTCTCGTGGCACTGCTGCACGCCGTCGACCAGGCGCACAAGGTCGTCGACGTCGACGGCGTCTCGAAGCGCGACGTCAAGCGGCGCGCGAAGGAGCTGGCCGAGGGCGACTGGGCGAGCAAGGCCGTGCGCGACGCCATCCAGGCCTCGGTGGCCGCGACCACCGCCGCCATCGCCGCGACCACCGCCGCCACGACCGCCACGACCGCCACGAGCTGACCCGCCGCGACCCGCACCGGGACGGCGCCCGACCGCGCTCGACCCTCCACGGCCGCCCGACGAGCCGGTCCCTAGCCTGGGTCCCATGGCCGACCTGACGTCACGCCGCTGGGCGAGGTTCGCGGTGCCGGCGGTGCTCGTGCTCGCCGTCGTGGTCGCCGTCCTGCTGCTGGGCGGCACCGACGACCCGGAGGCCGGGCCCGGGTCACCGAGCCCGACCATCACAGCCACGGACCCGCCCACGCAGGCCAGCCCCGAGGAGTTCTGCACCGCGTTCCGCGCCTTCGCCGAGGCGCAGTCGACCTACGTCGCGACCCGCGACGAGCCCTCGACGACCGCGCTGCTCGAGGCCGGCGACGAGCTGCTGGGCCTGGGCCCGCCGCTGGGGCTGAGCGACGGCGGCCTCACCAGCCTGCGCGAGCTGATCGACAGCGCGATGTCGGAGACCGGCGCCAACGTCGAGTCACCCACCGGCGCCCCGGCCGACCCCGACGCGTTCAACGCCTACCTGGCGACGACGTGCCCGGCGTGAGCGCCGCTGCGGTCGGGTGCACGACCGCAGCGGCGCGTGGAATATGTCTAGCGAACGGATTGACCAACTGGCATATCGGCAGCCGTCGGCATCGCCGCTAGCCCCATCGGCGGAGACTCTCACCACCGCTCTGCGATCGTGGCGGAGTGGTCCGTGCCGTCCTGTCCGCGCTGGTCGGCCTGCTCGTCCTCGCCGCGCTGCTGACCTGGGCCTACCGTCGCCTCGCCGTCGCGACCGACCTCGCGCCGCGCGGGCGGCGGGTGGTGCTCGGCGTGCTGCTGGGCGGCGTCGCGGTGTTCGTCGTCGGGGCCGCGCTGTTGCGCCGCGGTGATCCGGAGGTGACCCGACCGTTCGTCTGGCTCGGCATGACCGCGATCGCCGTCGGGCTCTACCTGGCCCTGGGGCTCGCCGCGCTCGCCGTCGCCGCGCTCGCGCTGCGGCTCGCCGCGCGGCCCGAGGCCCGGAGGCGGCTGCTGCGCCTGGTCACCCCGGCGGTCGTCGCCCTGGCCCTCGCCGTCACCATGTACGGCGTGGTCGCCGCGACGCGGCCCGGCGTCGAGACGTCGGAGGTCCGCAGCGAGGCCTTGCCCGCCGACCTCGACGGGCTGCGGATCGCGCTGGTCACCGACCTGCACGTCGGCGCGTTGCACGACGCCGGCTGGACCCGTCGCGTGGTCCGCCTCGTCGAGCAGCAGGACCCCGACCTCGTCGTGCTAGGCGGCGACCTCGTCGACGGCTCGCCCGACGACGTCGCGCCCTACCTCAACGCGTTGACCGACCTCGACCCGCCGCTCGGCGTGGTCGGGGTCATCGGCAACCACGAGCTGCTCGGCGGCGTCGACGAGGCCCAGGAGTGGATCGCGGCCTACGAGCAGCGGGGCGTCGACGTGCTCGGCAACGCCTCGGTCGAGGTGGCGCCCGGGCTCACGGTCGCCGGGGTGCACGACGCGACCGGCACCGGCGTCCTCGAGCCCGATCCCGGGGCGGCGCTCGCCGGTGTCGACCCCGACGACTTCCTGCTCTACGTCGCCCACGAGCCACGACAGGCGCACGACCTGCCGCGCGACAGCGGGGTCGATCTCGTGCTCTCGGGTCACACCCACGGGGGCCAGCTCTGGCCGGTGCACCTGCTCGCCGCGCTCGCCGACCCCGTCGTCGCCGGGCAGGGCGTCGTCGACGGGGTGCCGATCGTCGTCAGCCGCGGCGTCGGCACGTCGGGTCCGCCGGTGCGCGTGCTCGCCCCGGCTCAGGTCGACGTCGTCGTGCTGCGCCGCTCCTGAGCCTCGGCCACGACGAGCACCACCGACGCCACGCCGACGACGACGGCGAGCAGCAGCGCCGGCCAGGCCCACCAGGCCAGCAGGTGCCGCAAGCGCACGACGAGCCCGGTGACGACCACGAGCTGCCCGGTCGACGTCGCCACCCACGGCCACGGCGTCCGGACGACGAGTGCGAGCGTGAGCACCAGCGGCGCGGCCACGAGCCAGACCAGGGCGGCGCCGTAGACCGGCGCGTGGCGGAGCAGCGCCCCGGTCAGCCGCAGCGCGTCGGCCGCCCCCAAGCCGAGGGTCGTGGCGGCCGAGCCGGCGACGAACGCGGCGCCGACGAGGCGACCGGGCCGGCGGAGGGTGCTCAGCCCCCGGGCTCGATCTCGGCGATGCACGAGCGGTCGCCCCGCTGCTCGACGGTGACGAGGAACGAGCCCTCGCCGTCCTGGAGCTCCTCCTCGTCGCTGGTGACCGTGACCCGGAACGACCCGGTCGCGTCGCCCTCGACGTCGGAGACCTCGTAGTCGATGTCGGGGTCGTCGGTGCCCGTGGCGTCGCGGGCGGCGTCGATGAGCGCCTCGAGCTCGGCCCGGTCGTCGGGGTCGGGGGCCTCGCAGAGCACGTCGACGCCGGCGTCGACGTCGAGGTCCTCCGCGGCGGCCAGAGCCACGTCGGCGACGTCGTCGACGCTTCGGGCGTCGGCGGCGTCCTTGCTGCCGCCGAGCACGACCACCAGCACGACCACGACCACCAGCACCACCACGACGGCGCCACCGACGACCAACGGCAGCCGATTCCGCCCGGACGACGGCGCCCCGCCGGGCGGCGGCGTCCAGCCCGGCGGCGGACCTGCGGGGGGCTGCCCGGGAGGCGGGCCGGACGGAGGCGTGGGGGGTGGCGGCGGTGCGGCGTCGGACATGGGCGACATCCTGCCGCCTCGAGCGGCTCGTGGTGCTAGCGCAGCACCGCGAGGAGGAACGCGAGCGCCGGCCCGATCCAGAGCAGCGCGTGACCGATCAGGCTCCCGGCCTGCGAGGTCGGGTGGGCCGATCGGGCTTCCGGACGGGTCGATGCCATGGCTCCACCTCACATCAGGGCGGAGTGGCCGGGCCACACCCCGGGGGCGGGGGCCGGAAAACGACTGAGGCCCCACCGGCCTGGAGGGCGACGGAGGAGCCTCAGACGAACCCGGTAACTAGCGCCAGTTGGACCGGATCGGGATGTCGTCGGCCTCGCGGAGCTGCGTGAGTCCGAAACCCGTCGACACCACGAACCTACGGTGGCCTCGTCGTCGTCCGGCCCACCCCTGGGAATGGGTGCACACCGCCCGTAGGGGTGACTGTGGGTGGCTCCGCGATGGTCAGGACCGCGGGGGCGGCAGCGCGTCGGTGGCCTCGAGCTGGCCCATGCCCGTGAGCATCAGCAGGTCGGCGATGACCGAGCGTAGCTGGGCGAGCACGACCTCCGCGCTCAGCTCGTCGACCCGCTCGACCGCCGCCGTCGCCCGGCCGACGTCGAGCAGCCGGTCGCGGACGGCGTCGGCGGGCTCGTCGACGTGGAGATGGGCGACCATCTCGTCGATCGCCGAGGCGAGGTCGGCGGCGAGCAGGGCGTAGGCGTGCGGCACCGGCCGGCGTCGGTAGGCCGCCACGGTGACCTGGCGGACGAGCACCCGCGTGCTGCGCAACGCCCGGTCGAGCGGGTCGACGATGTCGGCCATGCGCCGGATGCCCGGACGGTGCCGGACCCGGAACGGCGACGACGCCACCACCGCCATGCCCTCGTCGGCGGCGGCCTGCAGCCGTCGCACGAGGTGGTCGGTCGCGCGGGCGTCGGCCAGCAGGTCGAGCGCCCGCTCGACGTCGCCGTCGTCCATGACGTCGCCGGCACCGCGCAGCAGCTCGGCCACCTTCGACAGCACGGCGGCGGCCTGCTCCCGCGGTCGCCGCAGCGGCGCCGCCGGGACGACGGTCGCGGCCACGAGCGCGACGGCACCGCCGACGAGCGCGTCGGTCCAGCGCAACAGTGACTCGCCGGCCCCGGGCACGAGCGCGGCGACGAACAAGGCCTGCACGGCGGCCTGGTTGACGAACAGGGTGCCGGCGTCGAGCAGGACCGCGGTGGTCATGGCGAGGCCGACGATGAGCGCGATCTGCCACGGCCCCGACCCGAGCCAGACGACGAGGAGGTCGCCGAGGAAGACGCCGATCGCGACCCCCGCGGTGACCTCGGCGACCCGGCGCAACCGCTGGGCGTACGACGTCCCGAGGCTGACGACGGCGGCGATCGGCGCGAAGACCGGCACGTCGTGGCCGAGCAGGTCCTTGGCGATCAGCCACGCGATGCCGGCCGCGATCGCGCACTGGGCGATCTGCCAGCGCTTGTCGCGGAACCGCTCGAGCCGCTGCTTGAGGCTGCGACGTCCGCGGCGCTGCACGCGGTCGAGCCCGGGGACCTCCATGCGGCTGGACGCTAGCGCGCCCTGACGATGGTCACGGTGCGAGGAGCCCTGTGACGAGCCTCGAGACCACCCCGCCCGGCGTGCGATCGGTGGCTACCAGCGAGGTTGGATGTCCGCGCGGAGCCGCTCGTCGTAGAGGGCCTCGACGGCGTCGAGGAACGCGGCCGGCAGGGGGGCTGCCGAACCGGCGACGGCGTTGGCCCGTGCCTGGTCGACGTCGCGGGCACCGGGGATGACGGTGGTGACGCCGGGCTGCTGGACGACCCAGGCGAGCGCGGCCTGGGCGGGGGTGAGGCCGAGGTCGGCGTCGGCGACCAGGGCGGAGAACGCGGCGGCGGCGTCGAGGCCGGTCGCGTAGTCGACGCCGCTGAAGGTCTCGCCGACGTCGAAGGCGCTGCCGTCGCGGTTGTAGGCGCGGTGGTCGTCGGCGGCGAACGTCGTCTCGCGCGTGTAGCGGCCCGAGAGCAGGCCCGAGGCGAGCGGCACCCGGGCGACGATGCCGACGCCGGCCTCGATCGCGGCGGGCAGGACGGCGTCGAGCGGCTTGCGGCGGAAGGCGTTGAGGATGATCTGCACCGAGGCGACGCCGGGCCGGGCGATGGCCGCGAGCGCCTGGTCGCAGGTCTCGACGCTGACCGCGTAGGCGGCGAGCGTGCCGTCGTCGACGAGGGCGTCGAGGGCGTCGTAGGTCGCGTCGGCCTCGATCACCTCCGAGGGCGGGCAGTGCAGCTGCACGAGGTCGAGGGTCTCGACGCCGAGGTTGCGACGCGAGCGGTCGGTCCAGGCCCGGAAGGCCTCGGGGGTGTAGTTCTCGAGGCGCTGCTCGACGCGGCGTCCCATCTTGGTCGCGACGGTGAGGGGCAGGTCGGGTCGCTCGGCGCGGAAGCGGCCGATGAGCTGCTCGCTGCGTCCGTCGCCGTAGACGTCGGCGGTGTCGAGCAGGGTGACGCCGGACTCGACGGCGGCGGCGAGGACGGCGAGGGCGTCGTCCTCGCTCACCTCGCCCCAGTCGGCGCCGAGCTGCCAGGTGCCGAGGCCGACGACCGAGACGTCGCGGCCGGTCCGTCCGAGGGTGCGGTGCTCCATGTGCTCCGTGCGCTCCATCCCCCCAGCCTGGCAGGCCGCAGTAGCGTCGGCGACATGGACCACACCTACCTCGGCAGCACCGGCCTCAAGGTCAGCCGTCTCGCGCTCGGGTGCATGAGCTTCGGCACCGGTGGCCAGCAGTGGATGCTCGACGACGAGGCGGCCGCCCCGTTGTTCCGTCAGGCCGTCGAGCTCGGCATCACGTTCTGGGACACCGCCAACGTCTACAGCGCCGGCACCTCGGAGGAGATCACCGGCCGGGCCATCCGCGCCTTCACCCGCCGCGAGGACGTCGTGCTCGCGACCAAGGTCTACTTCCCGATGCACGACGGTCCGGGCGGCTCGGGCCTGTCGCGCAAGGCGATCATGGAGCAGGTCGACGCCTCGCTCACCCGCCTCGGCACCGACTACGTCGACCTCTACCAGATCCACCGCTTCGACCCGACCACCCCGGTCGAGGAGACGATGGAGGCGCTGCACGACGTCGTCAAGGCCGGCAAGGCCCGCTACCTCGGGGCGTCGTCGATGTGGGCCTGGCAGTTCGCGTCGATGCAGCACGCCGCCGACGTCGGGGGCTGGACCCGGTTCGTCTCGATGCAGGACCAGTACTCGCTGCTGCAGCGCGAGGAGGAGCGGGAGATGTTCGGCCTGCTGGCCGACCAGGGCGTCGGCTCGCTGCCGTGGAGCCCGCTCGCGCGCGGCCTGCTGACCCGCCCCTGGGGCGAGACCACCGTGCGCTCGGGCAGCGACCCGCTGCACTCCCGCTTCGACGCCGACCCCAACCAGCCGATCGTCGACGCCGTCCGGCAGGTCGCCGAGGCGCGCGGCGTGCCGATGGCCCAGGTCGCGCTCGCGTGGGTGCTGCGCCACCCGGTGGTCGACGCGCCCATCGTCGGCCCCACCAAGGAGCACCACCTCACCGACGCCGCGGCGGCGCTCGACCTCGAGCTCACCGACGACGAGGTCGCGGCGCTCGAGGAGCACTACACGCCGCGGCAGCCCACCGGCTTCAGCTGAGCGATAGTCGTGGACGTTCTGCACCGCGTGCAGAACGTCCACGACTATCGTCATTCGCCGACGAGCGCGTCGTCGTAGGCCTGCCGCGGGCGTCGGACGGCGGCGAGGGGGTCGGGCTCGCCCGCGGCGTCGTGCATGACCGCCAGGCTCGACCGCACGGCGTGCGCCGGCAGCGCCGCGAGGTCGGCGGCGAGCGCGCGGGCGGTGGCGAGCGGGGCGGGGTCGACGCGGGTGACCAGGCCCAGCGCGAGGGCCTCGGACGCGGGCACGCGCCGCCCCGTGAGGGCGAGCTCGGTGGCCACCTTGACGGGAACCGCGCGCGGCAGGCGCACCAGTCCGCCGGACTCGGGCAACCGACCGGCGGGCACCTGGTCGAGCCGCAGGCCGGCGCCGTCGTCGAGGACGACGAACGGGCTGGCGAGCACGGCCTCGAACCCGCCGCCGACGGCGTCGCCGCCCAGCGCGGTGACGACGGGGGTGACGATGCGTCGGTGGGTGAGCCCGGCCCAGCCCGACCGGGGCAGGTGCTCGGGCTGGCCCGCGAGCCCGGTCGGGGCGTGCAGCAGCACGACCCGGACGTCGCCGTCGGCCTCGGCGGCGTCGAGCACGTCGGCCAGCTCGTGGTGGACGGCGGCGGGCAGGTCGCCCGGCACCTCGACCTCGACGACGCCGTCGGCCCGCGAGACCGTCAGGTGCTCGTAGGCCTCGCGCCAGCCGACCGGCGGCCGCGGCACCAGCTCGTCCATGCGCTCGCGGCTGAGCGCGACGCGGTTGGCCGGGCCGGTGGCGCGCACGAACACCCGCTCGCCGACGGGCTGGGCGTCGGACTCGAGCCAGTCGACGAGCTCGTCGTCGCCGGGCACGCTCGCGGCCACGAAGCGGCGGTCGTCGACGGTGCGCGCGACGACGACGCCCTGGCGGCCGCGGCGCCCGTGGCGCACGGTGAACGTCTCGACGGTGGCCCAGCCGTCGTCGGGCTGGTCGACCAGAGCCACGGTCGGACGGCGGTCGAGGCCGGCCTGCAGGAGGTCGTCGTCGCCGGTGCGCCAGGGCGCGGGCGTGGTGGAGTAGACGCCGACCGAGACCTTCGAGAGCGTGCCGCCGTTGGCGCTGACGACCCCGATGCTGCCGGGCTCGGAGCGCGCGCGGTCGACGGCCTCGGCGATGGCGTGCATCGAGTAGTTGTTGCCCGGGCCGCCGAAGAACGGCAGGCCGCCGGTGAGCGTGAACCCGCGCGGGTCGTCGGGCTCGAGGTCGAGGCCGTCGAGCAGCTGCGAGACCGCGACCGGGAAGCAGGAGTAGAGGTCGAAGAAGTCGACGTCGTCGATCGAGAGCCCGGCCTGGGCGAGGGCGGCGTGCACGGCGAGCGGCTGCGTGGGCGCGCTCGCGAGGTCGGGCCGGTCGAAGAACTCCTGCTCGCGCAGGTCGCAGTGGCCGTGCAGGAAGACCCAGCGGTCGGGCTCGATGCCCAGCCGCTCGGCGGCGCCGACCGAGGTGAGCACGACGGCGGCGCCCTGGTTGACCAGGTCGCGCGAGACGACGAGGCGGGGGTAGGGCGCGGTGATCATGCGGTTGCGGTCGTCGACGGTGACGAGGTCGTCGGCGTCGACGGCGACCGGCGCGACCGCGTGCGGGTTGGCCGCGGCGACCTCGGTGAAGGGCGCGAGCAGCCGGGCCATCGAGCGGGCGTAGTGGTCGCGGTGCTCGCGCCGGGCCGCGCGGCGGGCGTTGTCGGCGAGCGCGTAGATGCCGGCGATCTCGTGGAGGCCGTGCACCAGTGCCCGGCGCGTGACCATGCCGCGCAGGCCGTAGCCGCGGTCGTCGAGCGAGCCGGCGGGCTGCTCGGACCAGTCGGGGCGCGGGTCGGCGTCGGCCAGGTGGCGCTGGGTCGACATCGCCTCGCCCCCGGCGACCAGCACGACGTCGGCCCGGCCGGCGGCGATGTCGCCGGCGAGCTCGGTGACCAGCTTCTGGGGCGACTGCCCGCCACCGACCTCGTAGATCGCGCGGGCAGGGTCGGCGCCGACGCGGGTGGCGATCGAGCGCGGCACGTTCGTCGACCGGCCGAACGGCACGGCCGTCAGGGGGGTGGAGACCTCGAACTGCCGGGTGGCCGCGACGACGTCGACCACCGCCGCGACGACCGCGGGGTCGACGCCGGTGTCGGCGAGCGCCTGCTGGGCGGCGCGGGCCGCGAGCCCGACGTGCGACAGCGCCTCGTAGTCGGCGTCGTCGATGCGCTCGGAGGTCTGGCCCACCCCGACCAGGACCGGGGTGCGCGGGTCGAGGTCGCTCACGCGGTGGTGTCGCCCTCGGGCGCGGACCCGGGTCCGGGCTGCGGGGCCGGGGCCGGGGCCGGCTCCGGGGTCGGCTCTGAGGCCGGCTCCGGGGCGGGCGGCGGCGTGGCTAGGGTCTGCTCGGGCGTCGCGGACGGCGTGGGTCGCTCGGCCGGCTTGCCACCACGGCGTCCCCGACCGCCCCGGCGGCCCTCGCGGGGCTGGCCCTCGCCGCGGGGCGGACCGTCGCCGCGCGGCGCGCGCGGCTGGCCCTGGCCGCGACCACCCTGTGGGCCACGGCCGCCCGGGCGGCCGGCGCCCTGCTGCGGCGCGCGCGTCTCTGAACCGCCCAGGAACAGGTCGGCTGCCCCGGTGACGAGCGGGCCGGCCAGCGCCTCGGGCGAGAGCCACAGGGAGGCCAGCGTGTCGTCGTCGAGCACCGGGACGGCGACGCGGACGTCGGTCATCTCGACCTGGTGGTCGAACATGTCGAGCACGAACTCGTCGACCTTGCGCAGCGACTCGACGACCTCGGCCACCGGGCGCTTGCGGGCGGCGACGAGCCGCTGCACCAGCGACTCGGTGGCCGCGGTGGTGCGACCGCGCGGGCGGCCGCCGCCGTCGAGCTGGTGCATGGCGGCGCTGACGGCGTCGAGGGCGGTCTCGAAGACCTCGGTCCAGCCGTCGGCGCGCAGGGTGATCTCGGTGGGCGCGCCCTTGCCCCGTGGCTCGTCGGCGCCGCGGCGACGCGGCTTGGTCATCGCGACCGGGACGTCGAGCCAGGCGCCGCCCTTGGCCGGCGGCGGCACCTCGAGCGCGACGGGCGTGACCTTGCCGGCGGCGAGCACCAGCGCGTCGGCCCGAGCGAGCTGACGACGGTCGAGCTTGCCGACGTCGACGGCGCCCTGGTGGTTGACGGCGATGGCGTCGACGACGGCGGTGACCGCGGTGGAACCGCGGGCCGCCGTCCAGAACTCGTCGCCGCCCTGGGCGGGCACGCGGTCGAGACCGAGGGCGAGCATGACGAGGGGCTCGCGGCCGGTGACGCCGAGCCGGCGCAGCGCCTCGCGCAGCGGGTCGGCCACGGCCGGCACCCCGGCGTTGACGGCCTCGATGACGCCGAGGCGGAACGCCTGGTGGGCGAGGCCGACGTGCGGCCGGAAGAGCCGGGCGACGTGCCCGAGCGTGGCCTGGCCGTCGTACTGCTCGCCGGAGCGCTCGACCTGGGAGGCGATGACCGCGGCGACCGCGAGCCGCACGACCTGCTGGGTGAGCCACTCACGCGGGGTCGTCGACCACTCGTCGACGCTGCGCGTGGCCGCGGCGGCGAGCTGGCGGTCGGACGGCCGCTCGGGCACCGACAGCCGGCGCGCCGGGAGGATCAGCTCACGCGAGAGGGACTCAGCCATGCCGAGAACCGTATCCGGCCGCGCCGACACCGGCCGACGAGGTTTCGACTGACGACGGTCGAGGTGCGCACCGACGCCGGTCTAGGTGCGAGCGCAGCAAGCCTCGAGACCACTCAGCCCAACGCTTCCTCGAGCTCGATCAGCACGTTCTCGACGACCTCGCTCGGGCTCGGGTGGATCCAGTAGTGGCTGCGCGCGAGGCCGCGCACCGGCAGGTCGTGCGCCATCGCGAGCAGCAGCGGCTGCAGGAGCACGGTGGCCATCGGCCCGACGACGTGCGCGCCGATCATCCGGCCCGTCGACCGCAGGGCGAGCACCTTGACGAAGCCGGTGCCGTCGGGGTCGTCGTCGAGACCGCCGGCGAGGGCCCAGCCGAACGCGATGTCGGCGACCTCGTGCCGCGCGACGACGAGGTCGCCGCCGTGCTTCTCGCGGGCCTCGGCCTCCGACGGACCGACGGCGGCCACCTGCGGGTGCGTGAAGACGCCGTTCGGGATGAACCGGTGGTCGCTGACGACCAGCTCGTCGGGGTCGGTGCCCGCCCAGGTGGCGAGCAGGTTGGCCTGCACGACGCGCGCGTCCTGGTTGGCCACGTGCTTGAGGGGCACCTCGCTCGAGGCGTCGCCCAGCGCCCACACGCCGGCGGCCGAGGCCCGCTGGTGCTCGTCGACGACCACCAGGCCCCGCTCGTCGGTGGCGATGCCGGCCCGCTCGACCTCGAGGAGGTCGGAGTTCGGCGTGCGCCCGACGGCCACCAGCAGCACGTCGACCTCGAAGGAGCTGCCGTCGTCGAGGTGGACGACGACCCCGCCGTCGGGGGCGGGGGCGACCCGCTCGGCCTTGACGCCGAGGCGCACGTCCCAGCGCCGCTGCAGCGCCTTCGTCACGTGCGCGGCCACGTCGTGGTCCTGGTTCGACAGCATCACGTCCTCGCCCTCGACCTGCACCACCTCGCTGCCGTAGGCCGAGAACACGTGGGCGAGCTCGCAGCCGACGTAGCCGCCGCCGAGCACGCCGAGCCGGCGCGGCAGCTCGTCGAGCCGCATCACCGTGTCGCTCGTCTCGTAGGGCACCTGGTCGAGGCCCTCGATCGGCGGGACGACGGGCCGCGAGCCACTGGCCAGCACGACCTGGTCGGCGGTGATCTCGACCGATCCGCCGTCGGCCAGGTCGACGGCCAGCCGCCGCTCGCCGGTGAACCGCGCCTCGCCGAGGAGCACGTCGACGTCGTCGAGACCCTGCCGGTAGGCCAGCCCCTGCTCGGAGACGTGGTCGATCCGGCCGATCACCCGGTCGCGGATCGTCGGCCAGTCGGCCGGGCCGGTCGACGTCCGGACGCCGAGCACCGGGCCGCGTGCGGCCGCGACGGCCACGTCGGCCGGGTGGACGAACATCTTCGACGGGATGCAACCACGGTTGAGGCACGTGCCCCCGAAGGGGCCGCGCTCGACGATCGCGACACGGCGTCCGACGAAACGGTCGTCGACGATCGTGTTGCCGGATCCGGCGCCGACGACCACGAGGTCGTAGTGGGTCATTCGGGCAGCTCCCGGTCTGGCAGGTCGCCCAGCTGGGCGAAGGCGTCGAGGTAGGGGGTGACGTCGCCGGCGACGACGTAGGACCGCAGCTGCGCCGCCGTCCGGCGGCTCACCACGGCACGGAAGAGGTCGAATCCGGAGGCCTCGAGGATCGCACCCGGCTCGCCGTCGCCCGACGACCAGGTCCAGCCCGGTGCCCGCAGCGCCAGCGGCCCCCGGTCGTCGCCGGAGGCGGCGAGACCGGCGCCCAGACGCTCGGCCATCGCCTGCCGGACGGCGGCCAGCCCGGCCGTGTCGCGGGCCCCGGGCCGGCCGAGCGCGCCGCGGAGGTCCTGCTCGTGGATGATCGCGTCGCCCAACGGGCGCTCGTCCTGCTCGTCGAGGTAGCGCACCATCGCCTCGGCGTGGCCGCTCCACTCCTCGAGCAGCTCGGCGCCGGTGCGGCCGCGACGGGCCTCGACCTGCGCCGCCGTCCAGCCCGGGTTGTGGTCGTCGGGCTCGTCGCCGTCGAGGACGTCGGCGACGAGACCGACCACGTGGCTGAGCAGGTCGCGCGCCGACCAGTCGGGGCAGGCCGGCACGACGCGGTCGAGGGTCTGCTCACCACGGTCGAGGACCGTCTCGGTGACCAGGCTGCGCACGCGGTCGAGCACGCCCCGCCACTCCGCGCTGGCCGACACGGTCGCCGGGTCGCTCATCCGAGGCGGCCGTCGAGGTTGGTCGCGGCACTGATCAGCGACAGGTGCGTGAAGGCCTGCGGGAAGTTGCCGAGCTGTTCTCCGGTCAGCCCGACCTGCTCGGCGAACAGCCCGAGGTGGTTGGCGTAGGTGAACATCTTCTCCAGCGCGAGCCGGGCCTCGTCGAGGCGGCCGACCCGGGTCAGCGCCTCGACGTACCAGAACGAGCACAGCGAGAACGTGCCCTCCTGGCCGTCGACGCCGTCGCCGGACTTCTCGACGTCGTAGCGGAACACGAGGCTGTCGGAGACGAGCCGTTCCTCGATCACCTTCAACGTCGAGACGAAGCGCGGGTCGTTGGGCGCGACGAACTTGACCATCGGCATCAACAGCACGCCGGCGTCGACGCTGTCGGAGCCCTCGCTCTGCATGTAGGCGCCGACCTCGTCGTCCCAGCTGTGCTCCTGGATGCGGGTGTAGATCGCGTCGCGCACCCGCGACCACGCGGCGACGTCGCCCGGCAGGCCGCGCTGGCGGGCCGTGCGCATCATCCGCTCGACGGCGACCCAGCACATCAGCCGGGACGTCGTGTGCGGACGCGGCTCGTCGCGGATCTCCCACATGCCGGCGTCGTCGCGCTCCCAGTTGTCCATCACCCACGTCAGCACGCGGCACAGGTCCGTCCAGGCGTCGTGGCTGATGCCGGGGCCGTACTTGTTGAACAGGTAGACCGAGTCGATGAGCTCGCCGTAGATGTCGAGCTGCAGCTGGCCCATCGCGGCGTTGCCGACGCGCACCGGCTGCGAGTCGCGGTAGCCGCGCAGGTGGTCGAGCTCGGACTCCTCGGGCACGTTGCCGTCGATGTCGTAGGCGACGCGGAGCGGGCCGAGGTCGCCGTCGTGGTCCTCGCCGAGGCGTTGCGAGAGCCACTCCATGAAGCGAGCGGCCTCGTCGGTGAACCCGAGCCGCAGCAGCGCGTAGAGGCTGAAGGCGGCGTCGCGGATCCAGACGAAGCGGTAGTCCCAGTTGCGCTCGCCGCCGATCTCCTCGGGCAGGCTGGTGGTGGGCGCGGCGATGATGGCGCCCGTCGGCTCGTGCGTGAGCAGCTTGAGGGTGAGGGCCGAGCGGTTGACCATCTCGCGCCAGCGACCGGTGTAGGTCGACTGCGACAGCCAGTCGCGCCAGTAGGCCGCGGTGCGCTCGAACAGCCGGTCGGTCTCGTCGGCGTCGGCCGCGGGCAGCTCGTCGCTGTCGGGGTCGAGCACCTCCAGCACGAACAGGGCCTCGTCGCCGGTCGCGACCTCCCACGAGGCCGTGACGTCGGCGCCGTCGACGTGCAGGTCGACCGACGACACCAGTCCCAGCCGGACGCCGTCGCCGGCGAGCAGCAGGCCGTGGTCGGACTCGGTCACCTCGGGCGTCGCCCGGCCGTAGTCGGGCCGCGCGGCGAGCCGCATCTCCATCGCCGTGGTGCCGCGGACGCCGACGACCCGGCGCACGATGCGCTGGCGGTGGTCGGCGTCGTCGGCGGCCAGCACCGGCATGAAGTCCTGCACCTCCGCGACGCCGTCCTCGGTGAGGAAGCGGGTGATGAGGATGTTGGAGTCGGGCAGGTAGAACTGGTGCGTCGTGCCGCCGGGCGACGACTCCCCGCCACCGGGCGGCGCGAGACGCCACTCCCCCGCGTCGGGGTCGAGGATCGAGCCGAACACGCTGGGTGAGTCGAAGCGCCCGGCGCAGAACCAGTCGATCGTGCCGTCGGTGCCGACCAGGGCGCAGGTGCGCAGGTCGCCGACGAGCCCGTGGGCCGCGATCGGGCGCCAGGTGTCTCGCTGGTCGCTCACGCGCCGTCCCGCTCCCACGGCGGCGTCGGACCCCACGAGCCCGGCTCGTAGGTCTGCACCGCGGGCGGGTCGTCGAGCAGCGGCCCGTAGACCTGCCAGAGCCGGTCGACCTCGTCGGCGCGGGCGAAGAGCAGCTGGTCGCCGTGGAAGACGTCGAGCAGGATGCGCTCGTAGGCGGCCAGCGGCTCGTCGTCGGGGAAGTCGTCGGCGTAGTCGAGGCGCAGGGTCGCTGGCGCCACGTCGAGCTCGGGGCCGGGTCGCTTGCCGCGCACCTCGATCGAGACGCGGGGCTCGTCGCTCAGGTCGAGCACGAGGTCCTCGGGCTTCGCCGCCTCGTCGCCGAACAGCGCCGGGTCGGGCGCACGGAACCGGAGGGTGACCGTACGCCGGTCGTCGGCCATCGACTTGCCCGTGCGCAGGTGGAACGGGACGTCGCGCCACCGGTCGGTGTCGACGTAGGCCGTCAGCGCGACGAGCGTCTCGACCTGGGAGTCGTCGTCGGTGTCGTCGTCGTCGCGGTAACCGTCGAACTGGCCGAAGACCGCGTCGGCCTTCGCGATCGGGCGGAGCGCGTCGAAGACGGCGGCCTTGGCGTCGCGCACACTTTCGGCGGACAGGTCATCCGGCGGTTCGAGCGCTACGAAGCCGAGGATCTGCGACAGGTGGGTGGAGACCATGTCGCGCAGGCAGCCGACCGTCTCGTAGAAGCTGCCACGGCCTTCGAGACCGAGGGTCTCGGGCACCTCGATGCTCACCGACTCGATGTTCTCGCGGTTCCACACCGTGGCGAGCAGCCGGTTGGCGAAGCGGAGCGCGAGCACGTTCTGCACGGCCTCCTTGCCGAGGAAGTGGTCGACGCGGAACACGGCGTCCTCGTCGACGACGTCCTTGAGAGCCCGGTCGAGGGCGCGCGAGCTGTCGAGGTCGAGCCCGAACGGCTTCTCGACGACGAGTCGGGCGCGCTCGGTGATGCCCTCGCGACCGAGCATCGCCACGATGTCGGTCATCGAGCCCGGTGGCACCGAGAGGTAGACGATCCGGCGCACCTCGGACACGTCGACGCCCGCCTCGTCGGCGACCTGCTGCTCGGCATCGGCGACGGCGCGGGCGAGGTCGGCGCCGTCGTCGGCGTCGGAGGTCTGGAACCGGGCCCGTTCGGCCAGGTCGGACGACGCGTCGTCGACCGACTCGCGGATCACGCCGGCGTAGTCGTCGACGTCGTGGCGCCCGGTGCCGACGAGGGCGTAGGCCTCCGGCAGGCGCTCGCGCCCGCCGAGGGCGGCGAGCGCGGGGTAGATCATCCGCTTGGCGAGGTCGCCGTTGGCGCCGAAGAGGACGATGACGTGCGGCGCGGGCCGCTCCGGCTCGCTCACTTCGCGCCGATCGTGGCGACGTCGATGACGGCCCGGTAGCGGACGTCGCCGTCGACCACCTTGTCGTAGTAGTCGTCGACCTGGTCGGCGGCGATGACCTCGACGGTGGCCGTGATGCCGTGCTCGGCGCAGAAGTCGAGCATCTCCTGGGTCTCGGGAAGACCGCCGACCATCGACCCGGCCACGGAGCGGCGCATCGTGAGCAGGGAGAACGCGCCGACGTCGAGCGAGTCGCTCGGGGCGCCGAGGTTGACCATCGTGCCGCCGCGTCCGAGCGTGCCGAGGAAGGCGTCGAGGTCGACGGCGTCGCCCACGGTGTTGAGCAGCAGGTCGAAGTGGCCCTGGAGGTCGTCGAAGACCGACTCGTCCTCGGTGGCGTGGTAGGCCGTCGCGCCGAACTGCTCGCCGTCGGACCTCTTGGCGTCGGTGCGGCTGAGCACGCTCACCTCGGCGCCCAGCGCCGCGGCGATCTTGACCGCGACGTGGCCGAGCCCGCCCATGCCGATCACGCCGACCTTGGTGCCGTCGCCGACGCCGTAGCGCCGCAACGGGGCGTAGGTCGTGATGCCGGCGCAGAGCAGCGGCGTGACGCCGGCGAGGTCGTCGTCGGCGTAGCCGTCGGGGATCGCGACGACGAAGTGGTCACGCACCACGACCTGCTCGCTGTAGCCGCCGTAGGTGACCTCGCCGTCGTAGCCCTTCGAGCTGTAGGTCTGCACGACGCCCTGGGCGCAGAACTGCTCCTCGCCGTCGCGGCAGGCCTCGCACTCCAGGCAGGAGTCGACGAAGCAGCCGACACCGACCCGGTCGCCCACGCGGTGGTCGGTGACGTCGCTGCCGACCTCGGCGACGACACCGACGATCTCGTGACCGGGGGTCATCGGGAAGATGCCCTGGCCCCACTCGTCGCGCGCCTGGTGGATGTCGGTGTGGCAGATGCCGGCCCAGCGGATCTCGATGCGCACGTCGTGGGCGCCGAGGTCGCGTCGTTCGAGCTCGACGGTCTCGAAGTGGGCGGACGCCTTCGGCGTCGAGAGGGCGGCGACGGTCGTCGTCATGGTGGTCCTCACTCCTCGTCGGAGGTGGGTCGGATCGTGCCGATCAGCTGGTCGCCGTCGGCCGGGCGGGTGTGGGCGGCGAGCAGCGCGGTGGCCTCGTCGAGGCCGCCGTCGCAGTCCCAGAGCAGCACGCCGACGACCTCGTCGTCGGTCAGGTAGTAGACGACGAACGAGCCGTCGCCGAAGCGGTCGACGACCGACTCGAGCGAGGCGTCGACCGAGCCGATGGCCTCGTAGCCGTGCCCGAAGAGGTCGCTGTAGAACATCGGCGTGTGGTCGTAGACCTCGTCGGAGCCGACGAGGATGCGCCCGGCGGCGGCTCCCATCGAGTCGGCGTTGTCGACGTGCTCGACCCGCCGACGGCCCAGGATCGGGTCGGGGTACTCGGCGACGTCGCCCGCGGCGTAGACGTCGGGGGCGCTGGTGGCCAGGTGCTCGTCGACGACGATGCCGCCGTCGTCGGAGCGGGTGATCGCGTCGGAGATCGGTTCAGCGGACGGCGTGATGCCCAGACCGAGCACCGCGACGTCGGCCTCGACGGTGGCGCCGGTCGAGAGCCGCAGCTGGACGCCGTCGTCGGCCTCGGTGCCGCCGTCGACCTGCACCCCGCCCACGACGGTGATGCCGGCGTCGGTGAACAGCGCCTGGTAGTCGGCGGCGACGTCGGGCGGGAACATCGAGGCGCCGAGCACGTCGCCGGGGTGCACGAGCGTGACGCGGCAGCCCTGGCCGATCATCGCGGCGGCGATCTCGGAACCGATGTAGCCGCCACCGACGACGGCGACGTGCGGCTTGGGGTCGGCGTCGACCAGTGCGCGCAGTCGGTGGTAGTCGGTGAGCGTGCGGTAGTACAGCACCCGCTCCCCCGGCGGCAGCCCGTCGAGGGTGGTGGGGTGACCGCCGGTCGCGACGAGCAGCCGCCCGTAGCCGAAGGTGTCGCCGGCCTCGGTGGTCACCTCGTGGGCGTCGGGGTCGATGCTGATCACCCGGGTGTCGAGGGTGATGTGGGCGCCGGTCTCGCCGGCGGTGTCGGGCTCACCGGTCTCGAGCGTGAAGTCGGGGTCGGTCCACAGCTTCTTCGACAGGGCGGGCCGCGGGAACGGCGGGGTCGGCTCGTCACCGAGGATGCCGATGCTCGCGGTCGACCCCTGCTCGCGGATCGCCTGGGCTGCGGCGTCGGCGACCATGCCCCCGCCGACGATGAGGACGTCGTATCGCTTGCTCACCGTTCGAACCTAGGCAGGTCGGGTACCCGGGACGGTCACCTGTGGGGGTGGCCGGATCCGGCGCGCCCTCCGACACGCTGGGGTCATGGACTTGGGAATCTCAGGACGCACGGCCGTCGTCACGGGCGGCGCCGGCGGCATCGGCCGGCACACCACGCGACTCCTCCTCGAGGAGGGCGCGCAGGTCGTGATGGTCGACCAGGACAAGGACGACCTCAAGGAGGCGCTCGCCTGGCTCTCCCGCGAGGCGCCGGGGCTGCCCGCGCCGCTCACCGTGCCGGTCGACCTGTCCACCGACGAGGCCGCGCGCGACCTCGCCGCCACGGTGGCCGACCTGGCCGGCGAGGTCGACATCCTGGTCAACGGGGCCGGCATCACCGGCGCCACGGGCCCGTTCCACGAGATCTCCGACGACGACTGGGTCGAGGTGCTCACCACCAACCTGCTCTCCGCCGTGCGCGTCACCCGCGCGTTCCTGCCGACCCTGCGCCACGGCGGCTGGGGCCGCATCGTCTTCGTCAACAGCGAGGACGCCGTGCAGCCCTACGACGACGAGCTGCCCTACTGCGCCTCCAAGGCCGGTCTGCTCTCCTTCGCCCGGGGTCTCGCCCGCTCCTACGCCGACGAGGGCGTGCTGGTGAACTCGGTCTCGCCGGCCTTCATCGAGACGCCGATGACCGACGCGATGATGGACAAGCGCTCCTCCGAGATGGGTGTGTCGTTCGACGAGGCCGTCGAGTCGTTCCTCGACGAGGAGCGGCCCTACATGGAGCTCGGCCGTCGCGGGAAGCCGGAGGAGGTCGCGGCCGTGATCGCCTTCCTGTGCTCCGAGCGCGCGTCGTTCGTCAACGGCGCCAACTACCGCGTCGACTCCGGCTCGGTCGCGACGCTGTAGGCCCGGCGGCCGGGGCTACTTCCCGGTCCAGCGGGGCGGGCGCTTCTCGGCGAACGCCGTGGCGCCCTCGCGGGCGTCGGCGGAGGCGAAGACCGGCAGGACGACGTCGGCCTGGCGCTGCCAGCGCTCGGCGTGCGACCAGTCGGGCGACTCGAGCGCGACCTGCTTGCTGACCGCGACCGCGAGGGGCCCGTTGGCGGCGACGGCCGCCGCGAGCTCGAGGGCGCCGTCGACCGCGGCGCCCTCGGCGACGACGCGGTTGACCAGGCCGAGCGCGGCCGCGCGCTCGGCGGTGATCGGGTCGCCGGTCATCAGCATCTCGAGCGCGATGGCGGGCGGGATGCGCTGCGGCAGCAGCATCGCGGCACCGGCGGCGGCGACGAGGCCGCGCTTGACCTCGGGAACGCCGAGGCGGGCGGTCGTGGCGGCGACGACGAGGTCGCAGGCGAGCACGAGCTCGAACCCGCCGGCGACGGCGTAGCCCTCGACGGCCGCGATCAACGGCTTGCGTGGACCTCGCTCGGTCAGGCCGCCGAAGCCGCGACCGTCGGCCGTGGGGTCGTCGCCGGCCAGGAAGCCCTTGAGGTCCATGCCGGCACAGAAGGTGCCGCCGGCCCCGGTGAGCACGCCGACCCGCACGTCGTCGTCGGCGTCGAGCGCGGCGAGGGCGTCGGCGATGCCCCGGGCGACCGCGCCGTTGATCGCGTTGCGGGCCTCGGGCCGGTTGATGGTGATCACCTGGACGCCGTCGCGCACCTCGACCAGGACCGCGCTGCTCTCCTCGCTCATGGGCTCACTGAACCAGAACCCGGGTCGTAGGGTCGGGTCATGCCCGCACGCCGAGTCCTCGCCACCGAGGAGCACGCCGACCTGCTCCAGCTGGTCCGTCAGATCTGCATCACCGAGCTCGCCCCGCTGGTGACCGAGGCCGAGGCCACCGAGACCTTCCCGCGCGAGGTCTTCCGGATGCTCGGCAAGACCGGCCTGCTCGGCCTGCCCTATCCCGAGGAGGTCGGCGGCGGCGGCGTCCCCTACGAGGTCTACCTGCAGGTGCTCGAGGAGCTCGGCTCGGTGTGGGCCTCGGTCGGCGTCGGCGTCTCGGTGCACGCCCTGTCGTGCTTCGGGCTCTACACCCGCGGCACCGAGGAGCAGAAGGCGTGGCTGCCCGAGATGCTCGCCGGCGACCAGCTCGGTGCCTACTGCCTCTCCGAGGCGCACGCCGGCTCCGACCCCGCCGCCATGCGCACGACGGCGCGCCGCGACGGCGACGACTACGTGCTCGACGGCGCCAAGGCCTGGACGACGCACGGCGGCCAGGCCGACTTCTACAAGGTGATGGCGCGCACCGGTGAGGGGTCGCGGGGCATCTCGTGCTTCCTGGTGCCCGCCTCGGCCGAGGGACTCAGCGCCGACCCGCCCGAGCGCAAGATGGGCCTCACCGGCTCGCACACCACGACGATGCGCCTCGACGGCGTCCGCGTCCCGGTCGAGCGCCGCCTCGGCGAGGAGGGCGACGGCCTCAAGATCGCGCTCGCCGGCCTCGACTCCGGCCGCCTCGGCATCGCCGCCGTCGCCACGGGTCTCGCGCAGGGCGCCCTCGACCACGCGCTCGCCTACGCGCGCGAGCGCACGGCGTTCGGTCAGCGAATCCTCGACCACCAGGGCCTCGGCTTCGTGCTGGCCGACATGGAGGCCGCCGTGCAGACCGCCCGGGCGACCACCCTCCACGCAGCGAGGCTGCGCGACGCCGGGCTGCCGTTCGGCCGCGAGGCCTCGATCGCCAAGCTCGTCGCCACCGACAACGCCATGCGAGTGACCACCGACGCCGTCCAGGTGCTCGGCGGCGCCGGCTACACCAAGGACTTCCCCGTCGAGCGCTTCATGCGCGAGGCGAAGGTGATGCAGATCTTCGAGGGCACCAACCAGATCCAGCGGCTCGTCATCAGTCGCTCGATCGACGTCAAGGCCGGCGGCGACGGGGAGATCACTCACCTCTGACGGCTCCCGACGGCCCCGCACCGCTACCACACGGCCCGGGCCTCCGGAGACGGACGGGCGGCCCCGCCGCCACGACGGGGTGGGCAGGATCGGGGGTGATGACCACCCAGCCGCCTGTCCCCCCCACAGCAGCGAGCACCGCGACCGACGACCGCGGACGCATCGTCCGGGTCGTCGTGACCCCGGTCGCCTTCCACGCGGCGCCCCGCTACATCGGCGCCGGCATCCACGAGCCGTTCGCGCTGCGGTCGGTGGTCGAGGTCGTGACGGCGTCGGGCCCGACCGGGCTCGGTGAGTCCGACGGCGACGAGGAGCACCTGCGCCGCCTCGAGCGCGTGGCCGGGGCGCTCGTCGGCCTCGACGTCCGCGACCCCGATGCCGTCCGGGCCGCCGTCGTCCGGACGGCGGACGACCGTCCGGTGCTCGCCCCCTTCGAGGTCGCCTGCCTCGACGCCGAGGCCCGGCTCGCCGGCGTCCCCGTGCACGCGTTGCTCGGAGGCCAGGTGCGCGACCGGGTGCCGTGGTCGACGCCGCTCTTCTACACGCGGGCGGGCCATCCCGGCGCCCCTGACGACGAGGTCGAGGCGCTGGACCCGCCCGGGCTCGTGCGGCAGGCCGACCGGCTCGCCCGGCGCTCCGGCCTCGGGGCGATCACCCTGCACGGCGGCGTGCTGCCGCCCGCGACCGAGGTCGCGGCGATGCGGACGCTGCGCCACCAGTTCCCCGGCGTCGCGCTGGGCCTCGTGGCCCACGGGGCCTGGACCGTCGAGACGTCGCGGTGGGTCGCGCACGAGCTCGCCGGCGTCGTCGACCAGCTCGACGACCCGACCCCCGGCGTCGAGGGCCTGGGCGCCGTGGCGCAGGAGGCGGCGACGCTCGACCCGCCGCTGGGCGTCAGCGCGTCGGTGCGGACGCCGGACGAGCTGGCGTCGGCGCTCGCCGTCGACGCCCTGCGGGAGGTGCGCGTCGACCCGCACGCGTGGGGCGGCCTGCGCGCCGTCCAGGACGTCGCCGCCCGCTGCGCCGACGCCGGCCGGACCCTGTCGCTGGAGGCCCCCGACCACCTCGGCGTCTCGTTCGCCGCCCTGACCCACCTGGCCGCGGCCACGCCGCTGCTGGCCCGCGGCTGCGACACCCCGTGGTCGTGGCGCTCGCCCGACGAGGACGTCGTCCGCCCCGGTGCGCCCGGGCTCGTCGACGGCGCGGCCGGCGTGCCGACCGCGCCCGGGCTCGGCGTCGAGCTCGACCGCGCCGCGCTCGCCCGGCTGCACCGTCAGTACCGCGACTGCGGGCTACGTACGCGCGACGACGCCGGCTACCTGCGACGGCTCCGACCCGATGCCGACGAGCGGGTCCCGCGCTGGTGAGGCTTAACCGGTCCCGAGCGGACCGAGGTGCTGCTCGACGTCGTCGCCGTAGTAGGAGCGGAGCACGGACGCGCTGACCCGCCGGCCCCAGCGGTCGAGGTGGCGCCGACCCCACGGCGTCCGACCGACGGAGCGGTAGCGCAGCACGTTGAGCGGGACGACATAGGCGAACGCCCAGGGCGGGCGCACGGGCAGGCCGAGCTCGCGCATGCTCTGCGGGCCGAGGAAGACGGTGAGCATGCTCAGCAGCCGCTCGCGCTCGAACCGGCGGCGGAGCGCGGGCAGGTGGTCGTAGTGCCGCTCGACCTGGGCGCCGACGACCGCGCCGGCCAGTCGTGGGCCGGCCTCGGAGACGTCGGACTGGGCCAGCAGGAGGTGGTAGTTGATGCGGTGGCGCTCGCGCTCGGAGTCGACGAGCCAGTCGTCGTCGACCCCCAGCAACCAGCCGACGTACTTCCACAGGTGCATGGCGGCCTGGGAGTCGCGCCGGCTCACCGGGACGCCGAGCCCGCGGACGCCGAGCAGGGTGACGGCGTCGAACAGACCGAGGGTCGCGGCCAGGTCGGTCCGGTTGATCGGCAGGCCCCAGCGCTCGGTGGCCCAGCGCGGCTCGAACGAGGCGTTGACCAGCGCGTGCATCGCGCGCACGTGCAGCGTGAGCCGCCAGGCCTCGCCGCCGGGCCGCAGCGCGTCGCGCTCCGAGAGCGTCGTCGCCCACTTCTGGGTCTCGGCGAGGCGGCGGCGCGTGCTGCCGCCGGTGAGACCGCCGGTGGCGACGAGGAGGTCCGTCGGACCACCGAAGCGGTAGCCACCGACGAGGGAGAGCTGGGTGAGCACGTCGGCGGCGTTCTGGCCGAACCGGTTGAAGACCTCGCCGCCCTCGTGGAGCAGGTCCCAGTCGACCCAGTCGGGCACCGCGCTCACGTGGGCCAGGAACTCGACGAGCGCCGGCGCCGGTTCGGCGACGGCGTCGATGCCGTCGTGGAGAGCCGTGCGCAGGTCGGCGTGCGTGACCCGCCCCGGCGAGCCTACTCGCAACCGCATCGCGTGCGCGAGCTCCGCGCCGAGCTCGTCGCGGGCCGTCAGCCGCTCGCCGATCGTGGTCATGAGCGCCTCGTCGACCTCCTGGATCGCTGCGACCGCCCGCAGGGGCCGGCCGAGACGGCGTCCGCGCGCCTCGGCCTCGCGGAACCGGGTCGGTGGTGGGCTCGTGGTCGTCATCGTGGTCATGCCCCATCGTGACGCGAGCGATTACTCGCATACCATTCGTGTTCGTGCGCAGGCAACCGCAGCAGCAACGCTCCCGCGACATGGTCGAACGGCTGCTCGCCGCCGCCCGCGCGGTGCTCGAGCGCGACGGCTACGAGTCGTTCTCCACCAACCGGGTCGCGACCGCGGCCGGCGTCAGCCCCGGTTCGCTCTACCAGTACTTCCCCGACAAGCACGCGCTCGTCAGCGCCGTCGTCGACCGGCACACCGCGGCGGTCTCCGAGCAGGCGGCGGCCGCTCTCGCCGACCGGATCGGCGAGAGCGGCCCGGCCATGATCCGCGCGACCGCGGTCGCGTTGCTCGACGCGCTCTCCGCCGACCCGGAACTGCTCCGCGTCGTCACCGAGGAGCTGCCGCTGTCGCGCGACCGGGCCCGCCGTCAGGCGCTGGAGCGCCGCGTGCGCGAGCTCGTCGTGGCCTGGCTCGCCGCTCGGCCGGGGCAGACCCGCTCGGTCGACCACGCCCGCACCGCCTGGGTGCTCGTCACCGCCGTCGAGCACCTCACCGTGCGCTACGTCCTCGACGCGCCGCCGATCGCCCGCGACGACTTCCTCGACGAGGTCGTCGTGCTGTGCAGCGGCTACCTCGGCCCGTCGCCCGGCCCGGTGCGCCGGTGAGCGGGCCCGGAACACGAGAGCCGGTCGGGCCGCGGGCCTGCAGGCTCCCGGCCCCACGGGGGCAGTCTGGTTTCATAGGACTATGAGTCCGCGCAAGTACGAGCAGGTCGTCCGAGCCGAGAACGCCGCCCAGACACGGTCGCGGATCATCGAGGCGGTGGGCGCGCAGCTGCGCGAGTCGCCGACCGAGCCCCTCGGTCTCGACCGGGTCGCGCAGGAGGCCGGCGTCGCGCGCTCGACCATCTACACCTCGTTCGGCTCGCGTGGAGCGCTCATCTCCGAGTTCCTCCGCGACCTGTGGGACTCCTCGGCGCAGCCGTTCGTGGCCGGCGCGGCCGAGGCCGACTCGGGCGTCGAGCACCTCCGCGCGACCATCGACGCGACCTCGCGCCTGTGGGAGGGCGACGCCGTCGTGTGGCGCGCCGTCCGGGCGATGGACCTGCTCGACCCCGACTCGAGCGACGGCCAGGTGCGCGAGCTGGAGGAGGAGCGCAAGACGGCGGTCGACAAGCTCGCGCGTCGCCTCAGGAAGGACGGCGCCCTGCGCGCCGGCGTCACGCCGGCGACCGCGGGTCACACGCTGTGGGTGCTCACCTCGTTCGAGACGTTCGACGCGCTGCGCGCCGACCGCGGCGCGGGACTGGCCGCGACGATCCGCCTGCTGACCGAGACGGCCGAGCGCAGCCTCCTCGCCTAGGGCGTGTGCGACCGTGCCGGCGGGTCGGTCGCGCTGACCGCCGGCGGCTCGGGCAGCAGCAGCGAGCCGGCCACGAGGGCCGTCAGGGCCGCCGCCCCGGCCAGCCACGACCGGGCGTTCACGACGCCGCCACGAGCTTGCGCGGACGCCCGCGCCCACGCTTGGTCGCGACCACCTCGCCGTCGACGATGATGCGCCCGCCCCACACGCCCCACGGCTCGCGCCGCTCGAGCGCACCGGCGAGGCACGCGGTGGCCAGGGGGCACGCGTCGCAGCGCGCCTGGGCGACGGCGAGGTCGCCCGGCTGCTCGGCGAACCAGAGGTCGAGGTCGGCGCTGCACGGCAGGTTCGTCATGCTCCGACGATGACCCGGAGCGCTTGCGCCGCTCTTGCAGTCGGGTGGCAGCGCCTACCAGTCGCTGATGCGCAGCGCGCGGATGCGCGCGTAGAGCGTGGTGCGCGAGACGCCGAGCTCGCGCGCCGCCTGCACCTTGTTGCCGCCGTGGGCGCGCAGGGCGCAGACGATCGCGTCGCGCTCGGCCCGGTCGAGGGCGGCGAGCGGCCGGGCGGGCGCCGTCACCTGGTAGCGCTCGGGGAGGTCGGCGACGACGATGCCGCCGGTCGAGCGACGCTCGGCGGCGTGGACGACGGCCGCCCGCAGCTCGCGCAGGTTGCCCGGCCACTCCTGGGCGGTGAGTGCCCGGATCGCGCCGGGCGTCAGGTGCGCGGCGCCGTTGGGGGTCACGTCGGCGAGCATCGACGAGGCGAGGTCGGGGATCTGCGAGCGGCGCGCCGCGAGCGGCACCAGCTCCTCCCGGACGACGGCCGTGCCGGCCAGCGTCGCCGCCCGGCCCGTGAGCTCGGCGACGGGACCGGAGGTGAGCACGAGCTGGGGGCGGTTGCGACGGTCGACGCACTCGATCACCAGGTCGAGCAGCTCGTCGGGGAGCAGGTCGATGCCGTCGACGACCACCGAGCCCGCCCACCGGCGCGTGGCCTCGGCGAGCTCGTGGGCCCAGGCCGACTCGCCGTCGAGCAGCGCGGTGGCGGCCCGGAGCACCTTGGTCGGCAGCGGGGCCAGCTCGCGGGCCCGCGTGGACCGCCCGGTCCCGGGTGGCCCGTGCACGAGCGTCGGCGCGGGCGCGCGCATCAGCACCGAGGTCGACAGGGCCCGTGGCGTCAGGTGGGGCCCGGTGGACCGTTCCTCGACCCTCAGCAGCACCCCGCGGCGCGCGCCGGCGACCCGGGTGACGTCGACGTCGGCCGCGCGACCGGTCTCGAGGCTGACTCGGATGGTGCTCTCGCCGGCCTCGGGCGGGTCGTCGGCGAGCACCCGCAGGAGGGCGACGTCGGCCGGGCTGAGCAGGTCGGAGGCCGCCTGGTTGCACATCACGATGTCCTCGCCGACGGCCAGCACGGCGCGGCGGGTGTGCCCGGACGCCGCCTGGAAGGCCGCGAGCAGGCTCTTCTCCGAGGCCCGGCTGCCGTCGAGCAGTCGCTGCTCGATGTCGCGGACGGCGCGGGCGATCAAGGGCTGCAGGAGCGGGTTGGCGGTCTCGACGAGCGCTGACACGTCGAGGACCCCCTCGATGCGGCGGGTCAGCGGGTGCCGGATCGGGTGGCCGTAGCAGCTGAAGCGGCGCAGGGCCACGGAGAAGTGCTCGGCGCCGTGGATGACCACGGGGTGCCGGGTCTCGACCACGGTGCCGAGCCCGTTGGTGCCGACGACGTCCTCGAGCAGGCTGGCGCCCTCGCGGATGTTGAGCGAGTCGAACCCGGCCCGGGTGCGGTCGTCGTCGAACCACCGGCGCACGACCCGGCACTCGCGGTCGCCGAGGATGGTCGAGTAGCCGGTGCCGCGCAGGCCCTCCTCGAGCTGCTCGAGCACCGGCGCGGCGCCGACGAGCAGCGCGCTGTGGGTGTCGTAGGCACCGGGCACGAGGTGCTCGAACCCGCCCTGGCGAGCCACCCCGGCGAGCTCGGCGCGCCGCCACGAGGCCGCGATGTCGGGCCGTGCGTCGGGGACCTCGCGGGCCGTGTCGCTCGACGCCATCGGGCACCTCCTGACGGTGTGGCGGTCGTCACCATCATGCCCCCGGACGGGTGAGCGCGACTGTCCAGTTCCTGAACAGTCACGGCCGGCGCCCGGTGCCACGGTGGGCGGGCCCGCCCCCCGCCGTCCGAGCTCGAGGAGTCCACCGTGAAGACCCAGGCCGCAGTCGTCATCGAAGCCGGCAAGCCGATCGAGATCGAGGAGCTCACCCTCGACAAGCCCCGCGAGGGCGAGGTCCTCATCCAGTACACCCACGCCGGGCTGTGCCACTCCGACGTCCACGTCGCCCACGGCGACCTCGAGGCCCGGCTGCCGATGGTCCTGGGCCACGAGGGCGCCGGGATCATCCAGGAGGTCGGGCCCGGGGTGACGCGGGTCAAGCCGGGCGACCACGTCGTGTGCTCGTTCATCCCCAACTGCGGCAGCTGTCGCTACTGCGCCAACGGCCAGCAGTCCATCTGCGACATGGGCGCGACCATCCTCGAGGGCTACCTGCCCGGCGAGCGGTTCCCGATCACCGGCCCGCGCGGCGACTACGGCGCGATGTGCATGCTGGGCACCTTCAGCCAGTACGGCGTCATCCACCAGAACTCCTGCGTCACCGTCGACGACGACCTGCCGCTCGAGAAGGCGGTGCTCGTCGGCTGCGGCGTGCCGACCGGCTGGGGCGCCGCGGTGAACACCGCGAACGTGAAGGCCGGCGAGACCGTGCTGGTCATCGGCGTCGGCGGCATCGGCATCAACGCCGTGCAGGGCGCCCGCATGGCCGGGGCGAAGAACATCATCGCGATCGACCCGCTCGAGAACAAGCGCGAGAAGGCGATGGAGCTCGGCGCCACGCACTCCTTCGCCAGCACCGACGAGGCGATGGAGACCGTCACCGACCTGACCCGTGGCCAGATGGCCGACTCCGCGATCCTCACCCCCGGCCTGCTGACCTCCGAGATCGTCGCCGGCGGCTTCAACGCCATCGGCAAGGGCGGAACCGTCGTGCTCACCGGCCTCAACAAGCTCGACGAGCAGAACGTCGAGCTGCCGGGCTCGATCATGACCCTGTTCCGCAAGACCCTGAAGGGCAGCCTGTTCGGCGACTGCAACCCGACGACCGACATCCCGCGGATCCTCGGCCTCTACCAGAGCGGCGACATCAAGCTCGACGAGATCGTCACCCGCACCTACACGCTCGACCAGGTCAACGAGGGCTACGACGACCTGCTCGCGGGCAAGAACGTGCGCGGCGTCGTCGTCCACAGCCACTGAGGACGACGTCATCAGCCAGGTGACCACGACGGTCGTCGACCGCGAGGCCGAGGCCGAGCTGCTCGAGGCCGCCCTGCGCAGCGGCGCGCACGTGCTGCTCGAGGGCCCTCCGGGCACGGGCAAGTCGACCCTCCTGCGCCGGGTCGCGGCCACGCGGCACATCCCGTTCGTCATGGTCGAGGGCAACGCCGAGCTGACCCCGGCGCGGTTGATCGGCCACTTCGACCCGGCACTGGTGCTCTCGAAGGGGTACGTGGCGGAGATCTTCGCCGACGGCCCCCTCCTCGAGGCGATGCGCACGGGCGGGCTGCTGTACGTGGAGGAGCTGAACCGGATCCCGGAGGAGACCCTCAACGTGCTCCTCACCGCGATGTCCGAGCTCGAGATCACCGTGCCGAGGCTCGGCCGGGTCACCGCCGTGCCCGGCTTCGCCCTGGTCGCCGCGATGAACCCGTTCGACGCCGTCGGTACCGCGCGGGTCTCGAGCGCGCTCTACGACCGCACCTGCCGCATCTCGATGGACTACCAGACCGCGACGGCCGAGGAGGCGATCGTCGCGACCCGGACCGACGACCTCGACCCCGCCTGGCGGGCCCGCGTCGTCGACCTGGTCCGGCGGACCCGCTCGCACGACGACGTCCGGTTCGGCTCGTCGGTGCGCGGGGCCATCGACGTCGCCCGGCTGTCGGTCGAGCTCGCCGGCCTGCGCGGCGTGACGACCGACGACTGGCACGTCGGCCTGGCCGCCGCGCAGGCGTCGCTCTCCGGCCGCATCCGGCTGCAGGACGGCTGCGACCGCCGACCCGAGGACGTCGTCACCGAGATCTACGTCGCCGTGTTCGGCGCCGAGCCCGACGATCCGTCGGACACGTCGTCCGACCATCGGGACGAGGGGCCGCCGGGGGAACGCTGAGCCCGCCGCCCGGGGCGGGCATCCCACCACCCTCCAAGCCCGAGTCGCGCCAGCGTCGCTCGGCACCGCGGACGACGGGACGCGCCGACCTGGCGAAGAACCCGGCCTTCGCCGAGCTCTCCCCCGAGGTCGGCGAGCTCGACCTCGACGCCCTGGACGACGCGCTGCGCGACGATCCCGACGCCACCCTCACGCTCCTGGTCGAGATGTCGCACGCGACCGACGAGCGGCTACGAGCCGCCGTGCGGCGCCTGGCGCCGCGGCTGATCATCGACCAGACGCGACGCGGCATCCCCCGCAACCGCGGGGTGGCCAGACCACGTCCGGTCCCGGCACACCGCGGCGGTGACCTCGACCTCGACCGCTCGATGGACGCCGTCGTCGGCGCCCGGGCCGAGGCCCGCATGCCCTCGCTCGACGATCTCACCGCGAGCGCCTGGAGCCGGCCGGACCTCGCCCTGTGCCTGGTCGTCGACCACTCCGGCTCGATGAACGGAGCCCGCCTCACCACGGCCGCCGTCGCGGCGGCGGCGTGCCTGACCTACGCCCCGCAGGAACACGCCGTCGTCGCCTTCGCCTCGACGGCGACGACACTCAAGCGGCTCGCCGACGCCGCTCGCCCGACCGCGACCATCGAGCGCGTGCTCGCCCTCCGCGGCCACGGCACGACCGGCCTCGCCGGTGCGCTGCGCGAGGCGCAGGCGCAGCTCGCGGGCGCCCGTGCCCGGCGTCGCGTCGTCCTGCTGCTCTCCGACTGCCGCGTGACCGACGAGGTCGACGCCACCCCCGTCGCCCGCAGCCTCGACGAGCTCGTCGTCCTCGCGCCCGCCGGCGACGACGACGAGGCCCGCCGGCTCGCCCGCGAGAGCGGGGCTCGCACCGCCCCGATCCAGTCGGTGCTCGACGTCCCGGCGGCGCTGAACCGGTTGCTCGCCGACGACCGCGTCTGAGGGCTAGGTCGCGCGCAGGTCGCGGTCGGCGTCGCGTCCGAGACGTCGGGTCGCCCGCGCGTCGGTGACGGCGCCGACGAGCCCACCGAGCACGGGCACGCGCTTGCCGACCATGCCGGCGAGCTGCTTGCCGCCGAGGGCCGCGACCAGCGCCGCGGCCACCTGGGCCGCGACCCGACGTCCGCCGTCGGGGCCGATCGCACCGCCCGAGGCAAGCCAGCGGGCGTTGCCGGGCAGCTCCTTCTTGCGCACCAGCTTCTCGGTCTCGTCGTGCCCCAGCAGCGTCACCAGGACGGCGGCGCGCACGCCCTCGTCGTCGAGGTCGAGCTCGTGCAGCAGGGCGATGGCCGTGTGCAGGCGCAGCTGCACCATGACCAGCCCGGTCACGTTGGCCGGGATGGTGACGGCGACCGTCACCAGACCGCCGACGTTGGTCAGGAAGCCCTGCGCCCCTGCCAGCCGCACGTGCGAGCCGACCAGCGCCTCGACGGCGCGGTCGACGTCGCCGTCGGCCTCGGCCAGCGCCTCCTCGGCCACCTGGGCCGCCGGGTCGAACGGCCCGGTGCCGCTGATCGCCCGGTCGAGCACCTTGAGCAGGAACCCCTCGGTGAGACCGGGCGCGATGCGGCCGATGCGCGGCGCGGCGAAGCCGCCGCCCTTCCTGGCCAGGAACTTGAACACGCCCATGGGCCCAGCCTGGCCGACGCGCGCCGGGCTGCGCTCACCCGGCAGGTGGGGTCACGGCAGCACGCAGAGCTGGTTGCCGTCGGGGTCGGCCAGCACGACCCACGGCACGTCGTCCTGACCGATGTCGGTGGGGACGGCCCCCAGGCCGAGCAGGCGTTCGACCTCGTCGTCCTGGCTGCTGCCGGGGGCCGGCACGAGGTCGAGGTGGACCCGGTTCTTGGCCGGCTTGGCGTTGTAGGGCGGCCCGCCCCACGACATCTTCGGCCCGCCAGCGGGCGACTGGATCGCGGTCTCCTCGTCCTGGTCCCACACGAGCGGCCACCCGAGCGCGGAGCTCCAGAACCGGCCGACGGCCCCGCTGCCGTCGCCCGACAGGCACCCGATGCGGGGGCAGCCGGCCAGGAACCGGTTGCCGGGCGGGGTCACGCACATCTCGTTGCCCTCGGGATCGGCCAGCACGACGTGGTCCTCGTCCGGCGACTGGCCGACGTCGTGGTGGCGCCCGCCGAGCTCGAGCACCCGGGCGACCGAGGCCGCCTGGTCCTCGAGCGAGGTGGTGGTGAGGTCGAAGTGCAGGTAGTTGGGCAGCGTCCTCGGAGCCGGGTCGCGCACGAAGCGCAGGCGGAACCCGGTCTCGTCGGTCGGCTCGAGCGCGTACCCGCCGCGGCCGTCGGCGGCGGCCGGCCAGCCGAGGAGGTCGCCCCAGAACCCGGCCAGCGCCGCGGGGTCGTGGGCGTCCATCGTCAGGGCGTGCACCGCAAGGGTCATCCCCCGACGCTAGGAAGACCGCCGGGCGGTGGCAACCGACTTCTCGTGGCCGGCGCAGGCGCCGGCCGTCACCCGGAACGCAGAGGGAGGATTGCCGCCGCCGCCGACCGGGCACACGGGACCCATGCGACTCGCACGCACGACGACCACGCTGACCACCGCCGCGTTCGTCCTGTCCCTCGCCGCCTGCGGCGGCGACGACGCGTCCGGCGCCCCCGAGGACGCGTCCCGGGAGGACTTCTGCGAGACGTTCCTCGACGAGCCCGACGGGTTCGGCAGCGACGACCCCGACGAGGCGGTCGACGCCGCCCACGACTACGCCGACCGGCTCCGGGAGGTCGGCACGCCCGACGTCGACGCCGACGCCCGCGAGGGCTTCGAGATCTACGTCGACCTCCTGGCCGGCCTCGACGCGGACGGCGCCGAGGACCTCGCCGGCAAAGAGCCCTCGGAGGTCTTCAGCGACGACGAGCTCGAGAAGTTCGAGGCGTTCTCCGAGGTCACCGCCGACTGCGGGCCCGGCGAGTTCTGAGCCCGTCCCGGCCGGACGGCCGGCATCACGACCGGCGTCGCCGCCACGGACGCCGGGCGCCCCGGGCGTCGTCCGGAGGCACGGGCAGGTCGAGCCGGTGCAGGTGCTCGTCGTGCAGCCGCCCGTCGCCGTAGGGCTCGGTGCCGGGCAGGGTGCCCACGAGCGTGAAGCCGGCACGGTCGGCGACCGTGCACGAGGCCGGGTTGTCGACGGCGTGCTGCAGCCGCACGGCCCGGACGCCGATCTCGTCGGCGGCCCGGCGCACGGCGGCCCGGACGGCGGCGGTCGCGACACCACGCCCGGTCTCGGCGGCCAGCACGCGGTAGCCGACCTCGGCCTCGCCGCCGCGGATGCCGAAGACCGAGACGGTGCCGAGGAAGCGGTCGTCGGCGGCGTCGGCGACCGCCCAGGTGCGGAACAGCGCGTCGCCGGTGCCGGCGTTGCTGTCGGCGACCCAGGCGGCGGCGTCGAGCACGGGCGGGCCCGGGTTCCACTGCACGACGTCGGGCTCGGCGAACAGCGCGCGCACGGCCGGCACGTCGGCGCGCCGGAACCGGCGCAGGACGACGCGCGCGGGCTCGCCCCGACCAGCGCTCACGAGACCAGGGCCAGGGTGGCGACGGCGGCGACGAGCGAGACCGGGGTGATGAGCAGCGAGACCCGGTGGAACTCGGCGTTCGACACGGTGCGGCCGGCGCCGGCGAGGGTGCGGCGCCACAGCAGATTGGCGAGCGAGCCGGTCCAGGTGATGCCGGAGCCGATGTTGAGCCCGAGCAGGGCCGCGAGCACGGCGGTGGTACCGAGGGGCGCGACGAGCGGCACCAGCAGGATCGTGGCCGACAGGTTGGTCAGGGCCGCGGCCGAGGCGGTCGCGAGGACGGCGATCGCCAGCAGCGCGACGAACGACGTGGAGCCGGGCAGCAGGTCGGCGACCACGTCGCCGAGGAACCCTTCGGAGACCGCGGCGACGACGACGCCGAGCGACAGCACGAGCAGCGCGAACGACGGGTGCGCGGCCCGGACGACCTCGCGCGGGGTGACCAGCCCCCGTGCCCGGGCCCAGAGCACCAGCACGACGGCGGCCGCACCGGCCGGCCAGGCCGGCTCGACGTCCCAGCGCGACAGCACGACGAACGCCGCGAGCATCAGCACCACGACGACCAGCGGCACCCACGGCACCGGCGCGGGCTCGGCCACGGCGTCGGGGTCGGGGCGCGGCGGCGCCGCGAGCTCGCGGCGGAAGATCAGGCGCAGCCCGACGTACTCGACGACCAGCACGACCAGCAGCACCGGCGCCATGCGCGCGGCGAACCCGGCGACGTCGAGGTCGAGCGACGGCAGCGCGAGCAGGTTGGTGAGGTTGGAGACCGGCAGCAGCAGCGAGGCGGAGTTGGCCATGCGCAGGCACGCGTGCGCACCGGGCCGGCCCGACGAGCCGAGCGCCCCGGCCGCGCCGACGACGATCGGCGTCAGCAGCACCACGGTCGCGTCGAGGCTGAGGACGGCGGTGACCAGCGCGGCGAGCAGGAACATGCCGAGGAACAGCCGCCGCGGCCGACCGCCGCTGACCGCGCCGACGGCGCGTGCCGCCGCGAGGAACAGCCCCGCCCGGTCGCACATGTTCGCCACGACGAGGATCGCGACCAGGAAGACCACGACCGGCGCGAGCTCGCGGACGGTGTCGACCAGCGCCTCACGGTGCACGAGCCCGGTCGGCAGCACGACCACCGCCGCGAGCACGGACGCCGCCGCCTCGAGCCGCCACGGCAGGTGCCCGATCGCGACGGCCAGCAGGCCGGCCAGGGCGAGGAGCGCGACCGCGTCGGCCAGCAACGTGGTCACCCGACCATGGTGTCACCTCGCGCCGGTCGTGCGGCACCGACGTGACGACGGCCCCGACCCGGGACCGGGTCGGGGCCGTCGGCCCTGCGTGTCGCGCGTCCTACTTCCTGACAACCAGCTTCGCCACCGCGGACCTCGCCGAGACGTAGCTCGCGTCGCCGCCGTAGACGACGACGGCCTTCCAGGTGCCCTTCGCCAGCTTCGGCGTGGCGACCTGGACGACGCCGTTGGGCTTGAGAACGCCCCGCAGGACCCGCTTCTGGGCGCCCTTCGACAACGTCACCGTCACCCGTCCCGAGGCCTTCGCCAGGCCGGCGGCCGTCGGCACCGAGACCTTCAGGCGCCCTGCCTTGCCGGCCTTCAGCGCCTTGACCGGCGTGGCGGTCGGTCGGCCCGGGACGCCCTTGGCGATCGTGTAGGAGACCTGCGAGAGCGAGGCGCCGAGATCGGAGGTGCCGCCGTAGGTGAACCGCGCGGAGTACTTCGCGGGCGCGAGACCCCGGGGCAGCGTGAACGTGGCGCTGCCGCCGGCGAGCTGTCGGGTCTGGGCGACCCCGACGCCGGTGAGGGTGACGGGACCGGACACCGCGACACCGGCCGGGCTGACGACCTTGACGGTGAGGGCGCCGCCCTTGCCGTAGGCGACGGTGCTCGACGCGACCTGCACGATCGTCAGCGCCTTAGCGACGACGACGTCGAGCGGGGCCGAGGTCGACGACGCGTTAGTGGCGTCGCCGCCGTAGGACGCCGTCACGGTGTAGCGGCCGGCCGGCGTCGCCGCGGGGACGGCGAACGTCGCGGTGCCGTCGACGATAGTGCCGTCGACGTCGCCGCCCGGCAGGCCGACGAGCCGGACCGTGCCGGTGGCGCCGGGCGTCACGGCGGCGGTCAGGCGACCGACGGTGCCGTGGCTCAGCCGCGAGGGCTCGGCGAGCGTCACCGTCGAGGCGTTGGCGGCGATGTCGAGCGGCTGCGTCAGCTCGGTTGCCTGGACCAGTCCGCCCTGTCCGCCGCTGTAGACGACACGCAGCTCGTGGGCGCCGGCCGCCAGGGCCGGGATGGTGCCCGCGAGGGCGGCGGTACGTCCCGGCGTCAGGTCGGCCTGCGCGACGCGGGTGGCGTCGACGAAGACCTCGACGGTGCCGCCGAGCGGCCGGTCGCCGGTGAGCGGCGCCGTGGTCGGGCCGGCGGTGCGGTCGGAGTAGAAGCCGTCGAAGTCCGACGCGACGGCGACCTGGGCCGAGAGCGGCGTCTGCTGGCCGACGGCGACCGAGGCCGGCAGGCCGGATGCGGTGACCTCGCTGTCGTAGCCGCCCGAGACCCCGGCGATGACGTCGCCGACGTCGCGGATCGCCTCGCGGGCGAAGTTGCGCTGGTTCTGCAGCGAGTTCTGGCCCGCAGCGGCGGCGACGTTGACCGAGCCCCGGAGGTGGTCGGGGTCGGCGGCGTCGAAGACGGCGTCCTTGCCGAGCGTGTACCACCACTCGGTCATGTACTCGAGGTTGCCGGCGAAGGTGCCGCCGTCGGGGTTGGTCCAGCTCGACCGGATGGCCTGGTCGACCACGGGGGCGGCCTGGCCGCCGACCTGGCGTCCCTTCGAGTACGACAGCAGGTGGCCGACCTGGATCTTGCGGGCCAGCTTCTCGCCGACGGCCGGGGTGGCGGGCTCGGGAACGACGCCGTCCTCGTAGTACCGCACCGGGCTCACCGACTGGCTGCCGGCCTCGGTGTCGGTGATGCGGTACTGCGTGCTGGCGTTGCCGAGGCGCTCGAGGATCTCGCCGTAGAGGAACGACGGGCGGGTCTGGAGCGACTGGCCGCCGACGGTGCGGAAGGCGTTGTCGCGGATGTGCTTGTCGAGCGTGCCGCCGTTGCCGGTGGAGTCGAGCGAGAAGTCGAAGTTGTAGACCTTTCTCACCCCGTGCTCACGGGCCAGCTGGGCCGTCTGCTTGATGATCGCGGCCGTGTTGTGGCACCAGGTGCCGCCGAACAGGATGACGAAGTCGCCGTCGCTGTCGAGCACGTCGATCAGCTCGGGGTAGGTGATGTTCTCGATGCGGAAGTCGTCCTCGTCGCCGTCGGTGAGGTCGGTGGCGGCATCGAAGATGTCGCCGCCGAACCGCCTGAGGTTCGCGGCCTGGACGGCGGGGTCGGCGTTGCGCACGTAGCGCTCGAAGTGGCGCCGGTTGTGCTCGGAGCTGAGGAAGTCCCACTGCGTGTCGACGTCGAGCGTCACCGAGGTGAGCACCCGCTTCACCTCGGCGCGGTACGCCGTCGTCGCGGACGGCGAGCTCAGGTCGGTCGGCGGGGTGACGAGCGCGTCGACGATGCGGTCGGTCTCGCCGCCGGAGGCGTCGTAGACGAACAGGTAGGGGTGCGTCGGGGCGACGCGCTGGTCGGGCTTGGTGGCATCGGCCGCCAACGTGAAGGGCGTCTGCGCGTCCTTGCCGAGGTAGCTGGTGACCAGCCGCTCGCCGAGGTCGAGGAACTGGTCCTTACCGGCGTTGTCGGCGGTGGCGAGGTCGTAGCCGGTGAGGTCGAAGACGCTGAGCGCGTCTCCGTCGAGGTTGGGGTCGAAGTTGTAGACCTTCTCGATGCCCTCGGCCTTCGCGACGGCGTCGATGTGGCCGATGGTGCGCTGCAGGTCGGCGTCCTCGGGACCGCCGACGACGAAGGCGAACTTCCCGGTCGGCTTCTTGAGCAGGTACTCGAACCGCTCGAAGGTCACCGTCTCGAAGACGCTGTCGGGGCCGAGCGCGTCGTAGGCGTCGTCGAAGAAGTCGATGGTGTCGCCGTGGGTGGGTGCGGGGTAGTCGGCGGCGGCCCGGGCGGCCCCGGGGGCCGGCACCGCGGGGTCGGCGTGGGCGATGGGCGCGGCGCCGAGCAGGGCCGTCGCCACGAGGGCGAGGACGCCGCCGGCGGCGGTGGAGCGGCGCGCGAGGGTGCGCGAGTTCATGGGTCCGTCACTTTCTGCTGCCAGGATGGGCAGGCCTGAGGTGTCGTCGAGACGTGTCGGGTGGCTGGGCTGCCGCATCACCTGCCAGGGGGCGGCAGCCCAGCGCTGTCGTTCGTGGGGCGCGGGCCTCACCCCGCCGCGTCGTCGCGCCCGAGACGCAGCAGGGTCGTGCTAGGAGGCATGGGCCGCCGCCGGGACCGGTCCGGTCACGGCCGGACGACGACGTCCGCGCAGCCCGCGGTAGAGCAGGGCGAACAGCCCGGCGGCCGCGAGGGCACCGAGGATGAGCGCGCCGGCCTGGTCGGGGACCGGGTCGCCGGCCGCCGCGTCGGTGGTGGCGACGTCGGCGGCGGCCTCCGGCACGGCTGCCGCGGCCGCCGCCGTGCCGGCCTCGGCGACGACGACGGGCGAGGCCGAGACCTGCTGTCCGCCGAACAGCACGACGACGTCGTGGTCGCCCGCCGGCACGGTGGCGGGGATGGCGACCTGCAGGGAGAAGCCGCCCGCGTCGTCGGTGTCGACGGTGCCGAGCGCGACCGGGTCGGAGTGGAGCTCGACGGCGAATCCCTCGATGCGCTTGGCGAAGCCGGTGCCGGTCAGCGTGACGGTGGCACCCGGCTCGAGGTCGCCGGTGACCGCGACGGTGCCCTTGACCGAGACCGGGTTGGCGCCGACGACAACCGGCTCGGACGGCGGCGAGCCCGCGCCCTCGCCTGCGGCGTTCTTGGCCCACACCGCGGCGCGGTAGCTGCCCGGCTTGAGGTTCTCGAAGGTGTGGCTGAAGGTCGTGGCGTCGAGCTCGATGGCTGCCTGGCCGGTGAAGCGGATCAGGTAGCCGGTGACCTGCTCGATCTCGGCGTTGGGCGAGGCCACCCACGCCACGGTGACCGTCTTGCCCTGCACGGTGAGGGTCGGTGCGGCGAGCGCGCTCGGTGCGCCGACCGGCACGACGGGCTGGGTGGCGACGTCGGTCGGCAGGCCGGTGACCGGGTCGGTGGTGGTGCCGGGGACCGGCGTGGTCGGCGTGGGCGCCGTCGGGGTGGCGGGGCTCGGCGTCACTCCACCGCCGCCCGAGCCGCCCGAGCCGCCCGAGCCGCCCGAGCCGCCCGAGCCGCCCGAGCCGTTGTTCGAGCCTCCGTTGCCCGGGGCGGGCGTCGTCGGCGTCGGGTTGGTGGGGGTGGGCGGCGGGGGTGCCTGGTGCTCGTCGGCGTAGCTGTAGCTGCCGGCCGGGTAGGACGTCGTGCCGTTCCGGTTGGGGTAGATCGGGTGCTGGTTCTCGTCGAGCTCGCAGTCCTGGATCCACAGGCACGTGACGTCGTCGAGGCACGGGAACTCGTCGGCGCCGTCGACCCAGCCGTCGGCTGCACGGAGCGGCGTGGGGGCGGCCTGGGCCGGCGTCAGCAGCGCGCCGAGCCCCAGGGCGAGCAGCACGGTGGGCAGCAGCGCGGCCAGGGCCAGCGGCAGGACCCGGCGGGGGCGGGTGGTCATACGGTCACTCCTCGGTGATCGGGCTGGTCGGTGTCCGCCGGGACGGCGGGGAACGTGCGGGTGGCATCGGGACGAGCGGGCAGGGCGCAGGCGCCGACGGGCACCGCGTACTCCTCGTCGGGGACGGTGAGGCTGCGACGACCGCCCGGCTGTCCGGGCGGCCGGTCCGGCTCGGCGTCGGCGTCGAAGACGGCGTCGTCGAGGCGGCCCTCCTGCCGGGCGACGATGGTGGCGGCGACGGCCGCGGAGGTGACGTTGTCCATCGTGCGGGCCATGTCGGCGACCATGCTCACCGGCAGCGTGATGGCGACCAGCTCGAGCGGCAGGCCGGCTGCGGTGAGCACGGTGGTCGCGGTGATGGTGGCGGTGCCGGGCACGCCGGCGGTGCCGACGGAGACGATGACGCCGAGCAGCACCAGCACCACGTAGTCCTGGACGCCCCAGCCGAGGCCGAGGGCGTTGACGCCGTACACGGCGATGAGCACCGGCCAGACGCCGGCGCAGCCCGGCATGCCGATGGTGGTGCCGAGCGGGGCGGTGAACCCGGCGACGTCGGAGGGGACGCCGACCCGCTCGCGCAGCAGGCGGGTGGTCACCGGCAACGTGCCGGCGCTGCTCTGGGTGGTGAAGGCGGTCAGCTGCGCGGGGGCCAGCTTGCGGAAGAACCGGACGGGACTGACGTCGGCGAAGACCCGCAGCAGGATGCCGTTGACCACGAAGGCGTGCAGGAAGCAGGCCAGGTAGGCCAGGCCGAGCAGGGTGAGCAGCGAGGTCATCGTCGACCACTGGCCGGCCGCGCGCGAGGTGGCCACCGCGGTGAGCGACAGCACGGCGTAGGGGGTCAGGGCGATGACGAAGCCGACGGCACGGAAGATGATCTCGCGGGCGGCCTCGACGAGCCCGGTGAACGGGGCGACGGCCTCGGGACGCCGGTCGGCGATGAGGGAGCAGGCGACCGCGACGGCCACGCTGAGCACGATGATCGGGATGACGTTGGTCTCGGCGACGTCGGTGACGATGTTGGTGGGGAAGAAGTCGACGAACACCTCGCTGAACGGCTTCTTGATGTTCTCCAGCGCCGAGGTGTTCGTCTCGCCGAGGGTGATGTCGGCGCCCTTGCCGAGGCCCACCTGGAGCGCCAGCCCGAGGGTGAGCACGACGGCGATGGCGTTGAGCGTCATCAGCCAGAAGATCGAGCGCGCACCGATCGTCTTGAGCTGCGCGGTGCTGCCCAACGAGGTGATGCTCGACAGGATCGAGACGACGATCAGCGGGGCGACGACGGCCAGCAGCAGGTTGAGGTAGACCTTGCCGACCGGCTCGACGTAGTCGAGGCGGCCCTCGAAGACGACGCCGACGGCGACGCCGAGGCCGAGGGCCACCAGCGTGACCACGCTGAAGTTGAGGCGCTTGCCGAGCACGTGCAGGCCGGCGAACAGCCCCAGCGTGATCAGGAGCGCGGTGACGGTGTAGCTGAGCATGGGCGATCCCGCGGCCCTTCTGTCGAACGGCCCCCGATGGCCATGTCTAGTATTTCGATCACCTTAGACATGTTTAAGAGCCGAGCGCAATCACCGCGCGCGACATCTGCTCGTCCGACACGCAAATCTAGAGTAAAAGACTCTCTTTTGTTGCTTTCGAGGCCGATACGGAGGTAGCGGAAGCCCGTCGGGGCGCCGCCGGGCGAGGCTCAGGCGCCCGCGAACCCCAGCTGGCGCCAGGCCTCGTAGACCGCGACGGCGGCGGAGTTGCTCAGGTTGAGCGAGCGGCGACCGGCGAGCATCGGGATGCGCAGCCGGTCGGTGACGTGCGGGTCGGCCAGCACGGCCTCGTCGAGGCCGGTCGGCTCGGGGCCGAAGACCAGCACGTCACCGTCGGCGTAGGAGACCTCGGCGAACGAGCGCGTGGCCGCGGTGGTGAAGGCGTAGACCGTGGCCGGGCCGAGCGTCGTCCAGAGGTGGTCGAGGTCGGGGTGCACCGTGACGACGGCGAGGTCGTGGTAGTCCAGCCCGGCGCGGCGCAGCTTGGCGTCGGACAGGTCGAAGCCGAGCGGCTCGACGAGGTGCAGGTGGGCACCCGTCGCGGCGCAGAGCCGGATCGCGTTGCCCGAGTTCTGCGGGATGCGCGGTTCGACGAACACGATGTGCAGCACGGCCGCCATCGTGCCAGGCGTCAGGCCTCGGCCGCGCGAGATCGCGAGCCGGGCCGCTGGACGAGGCCCGCCGGGTGCCGCCGGGGTCAGGACTCCGGGTCGTGCATGAACGCCCGCACCTCCTGCGGGGCCCGGCACGCGGTCGCGATCCGAGCCGCCCACGCCAGCGCGTCGTCGTAGGTCGGCAGGTCGAGCACGCACCACCCGCCGTCGAGCCTCGCGGTCTCGGGCGCGTACGCCGACGTCACGGTGCCGTCGGCCGCGACCGTCGCGGGCGCGAGCGCCTCGTCGAGGCCGCCGGCGAACACGTAGACGCCGGCCTCCCTGGCCGCGCGCATCACGGCGTGCGAGTCCTCGACCGTCGCGTCCCACTCACCGTCGGGGACGACCATGGTGCGACTGGGGAACGAGATGAGGTACCTGGTCATGCCCACGCCGACCCGGCCGGCGTCCGGAACTCATCGTCGTCGGTGGCACTTTCCGCGCGATCGCGCGGCCAGTACCGCCCGAGGGCCGGATCGGTGGCACTCTGCGCGCGATTGCGCGGCCAGTACCGCGCCGGGCCGGGCCGACGTCCGGCGGCCTACACCCGCACCGGCAGCGCGGCGATGATGTCGTTGACGCGCTCCTTGGCGTCGCCGAACAGCATCTGGGTGTTGTCGCGGAAGAACAGCGGGTTCTGGACGCCGGCGTAGCCGACGGCCATCGAGCGCTTGAAGACGACGACGTCGCGGGCCTTCCAGACCTCGAGCACGGGCATGCCGGCGATCGGCGAGCCGGGCTCCTCGAGGGCGGCGGGGTTGACGGTGTCGTTGGCGCCGATGACGAGGACGACGTCGACGTCGCCGAGCTCGTCGTTGATCTCGTCCATCTCGAGCACGATGTCGTAGGGCACCTTGGCCTCGGCGAGCAGCACGTTCATGTGCCCGGGCAGGCGGCCTGCGACGGGGTGGATGGCGAACCGGACGTCGACCCCGCGCTCGCGCAGGGCGGCGGTGAGCGCGGCGACCGGGTACTGCGCCTGCGCGACGGCCATGCCGTAGCCCGGGGTGATGACGACGGACGACGCCCCGGCGAGCAGCTCGGCGGTCTCGGCGGCCTGGATCTCGCGGTGCTCGCCGTACTCCTTCGCCTCGCCGGCCGGCGCCTCGATGCCGAAGCCACCGGCGATGACGGAGATGAACGAGCGGTTCATCGCCTGGCACATGATGAACGACAGGTACGCGCCCGAGGAGCCCACGAGCGCGCCGGTGACGATGAGCAGGTTGTTGCTCAGCAAGAACCCGGACGCCGCCGCGGCCCACCCCGAGTAGGAGTTCAGCATCGAGACGACGACGGGCATGTCGCCGCCGCCGATCGAGGCGACGAGGTGCCAGCCGAGGGCGAGCGAGACGACGGTGACCGCGATCAGCAGCGCCAGGTTCGGCGTCGCGACGAACCAGATCGTCAGCACGACGAACGCCCCGAGCGCGCCGAGGTTGATGGCGTTCTTGCCCGGCAGCATCAACGGTGCGGACTTCATCCGCGCCGAGAGCTTGAGGTTGGCCACGATCGAGCCGGTGAAGGTGACGCCGCCGATGAAGACGCCGATGAAGACCTCGGCGTTGTGGATGTCCTTCAGCGACTCGAGGCCGAGCTCGGGGTGGGACAGGTAGCCGTTCCAGCCGACGAGCACGGCGGCGAGACCGACGAAGGAGTGCAGGAGCGCGATCAGCTCGGGCATGCCGGTCATCTCGACGACGCGGGCGCGCCACAGGCCGATCGCGGCACCGATGAGCACCGCGACGAGCAGCAGGACGACGGGCAGCGCGCCGGTGTCGGCCACGTCGGCGACGTCGATCGCGAGCCACAGCGTCGCCACGAGCGCGATCGCCATGCCGGCGATGCCGTAGGCGACACCGTTGCGGGCGGTCTCGTGCTTCGAGAGCCCGGCGAGGCTGAGGATGAACAGCAGCGCGGCGACCAGGTAGGCCGCGAAGGCGACCGAGGAGGCATCGAGGTTCATGACGGTCAGCCCTTCGAGAACATGCTGAGCATGCGGCGCGTCACGGCGAAGCCGCCGAACACGTTGATGCTGGCGAGCAGGACGGCGACGAAGGACAGCACCACGATGACCGGGTCGTCGAGCCCGATCTGCAGCATGGCGCCGACCACGATGATCCCGGAGATCGCGTTGGTCACGCTCATCAGCGGCGTGTGCAGCGCGTGGTGCACCTTGCCGATCACGTAGTAGCCGATGACGACCGAGAGCATGAGCACGGTGAAGTGCTCGGGGATCGGCTGCGGGGCGTAGGCGGTGACCAGGAAGAACGCGAGGAGGCCGACGACGAGCCCCCACCGGCGCGCCGGCGACGGCGGCGCCTTCTCGACGGGCGCCGGTGCGGCCGGCGGCGGCGTGCTCGACGACGGGGCCGCGGCCGAGACCTGGACGGCGGGCGGCGGCCACATCGACTCGCCACCGGTGGCGACGGTGATGCCGCGGACGACGACGTCGTCGAGGTCGAGCGTGAGCTGGCCGTCCTTCGCGGGCGTCATCAGCTTGAGCAGGTTGACCACGTTGGTGCCGTAGAGCTGGGAGGTCTGCGCGGCCAGGCGGCCGGCGAGGTCGGTGTAGCCGATCACGGTGACGCCGTTGCTGGTGCGCACGACCTGTCCGGTCTCGGTGACGGCGCAGTTGCCGCCGTTGGCCGCGGCCATGTCGACGATCACCGACCCGTTGCCCATGGCGGCCACGGTCTCGGCGGTGATCAGCTGCGGTGCGGGCCGGCCCGGGATCAGCGCGGTGGTGATGACGATGTCGGCGTTGCGCGCCTCCTCGTCGTACATCGCCGCGGTGGCCGCGACCTGCTCCGGCGTCATCTCCCTGGCGTAGCCGTCGGAGGAGATCTCGCGCTCCATCTCGACGCTCACGAACGCCGCGCCCATCGACTCGACCTGCTCGGCCACCTCGGGCCGGACGTCGAACGCGCGCACGACCGCGCCCATCGAGCCGGCGGCGCCGATCGCCGCCAGACCGGCGACGCCGGCGCCGACGACGAACACCCGGGCCGGCGGCACCTTGCCCGCGGCGGTGACCTGGCCGGTGAACTGACGGCCGAACGCGTGCGCGGCCTCGACGACCGCGCGGCAGCCGGCCACGTTGGCCATCGACGACAGCACGTCCATCGACTGGGCCCGCGAGATGCGCGGCACGGCGTCCATCGCCAGCCCGGTGACCTTGGCCTCGACGAGCGAGTCGACGAGGTCGGGGTTGAGGCCGGGTGCCATCAGCGAGACGACGGTCGTGCCCGCGGCGAGCCGGGCCACCTCGTCGGACGTCGGGGCGTTGACCTTGACCACGAGGTCACTCGCCCAGACCTCGTCGGCGCCCGTCACGGTGATGCCGGCGGCGGCGAACGCCTCGTCGGTGGCGTCGGCCGACAGCCCGGCCCCCGACTCGACGACGACCTCGTAGCCCAGCGCGACCAGCTGCGCGGCGGTCTTGGGCGTGGCCGCGACCAGCGTCTCGCCGGCCTTCGACTCGCGGGGGATCCCGATCCTCATCACGTCTCCTGTTCACGCGGGGAACGACCGGCACCCTTGCACACGCGCACCGGTCGGACACCGGAAGCGTGGCGTACGCCACTCCCGCTCGACGACCTGTCCGATGTGAGCACCCTCACACACCGGCAACGTGGCGCACGTGGCGGTCCGGGCGACGTCAGCCGTCGTCGCCCACGAGCCGCTCGAGCAGGCGGCGGAACTCGCCCTGCTCGCGGTCGTCGAGGCGGTCCATCATCGCCGCGAACTCCGCCGCCAGGGCAGCCGTCGACTCGCGGAGCACCTGCTTGCCGGCGTCGGTGGTGGCCAGGCGGTGCCGGCGCAGGTCGGTCTCGTCGATGGTGCGGACGACGAGCCCCTTCGCGACGAGGTTGCGCAGGTACACGGTGACGCTGGCCTTCGGCAGCATGAGCGTGGCGGCCAGCTCGGCAGGGTGGCGGCTGGTGTCGACCTCGTCGAGCACGAAGAACTCCTTGGTCTCCAGCCCCACGCTCGCCAGGCGTGGCGCGGCCGCGTTCATCACCCGGGTCAGCAGCCGTTGGTTGAGCTTCCACAGCTGCGCGGCATCGCTCCCCGGCATGACGGCCTCCGATCTGGTACAGTTTCATATTAGTTTAGTTTCGTACAAGCCGGGTTCTGCACTTGTTCGACCTCGGACGGTCAGATCCTAGGACCGGAGGACAGTCATGCCGCAGCACATCTCGATCCCCCGCGACGACCAGACCCTGGCCGCCGACCTCTACCGGCCCGACGCCGACGTGCCACCCGGCGGCCTCCCGGCCGTCGTGCTCTCCACCCCCGGCAGCAGCGTGAAGGGTCAGATCGGTGCGAACTACGCCGCCCGACTGGCCCGGCGCGGCTACGTGGCGCTGGTCTTCGACCCGCTCCACCAGGGCGAGAGCAGCGGCGAGCCCCGCGACCGGGAGGACCCCTACCGGCGCAGCGAGGACGTCTCGTACGCCGTCGACGAGCTGCTCCGCACCCCGGGCGTCGACCCGCGGCGCATCGGCCTGCTCGGCATCTGCGCCGGTGGTGGCTACGGGGTCTTCGCCGCCCGCACCGACCACCGCATCGCGGCGGTCGGCACCGTCGTCGCCACCGACATGGGCCGGGCGTGGCGGTCGCCGGCGATGGCTCCGGAGGGTGCGGCCGCCGCGCTCGACGACCTCGCCGCCGACCGCACCCGCGAGGTCGTCGAGGGCGTCGACGCCCGGGTCGCCTGGCTGCCCGACACGCCGGCCGAGGCGCAGGCCGCCGGGCTCACCGACCGCGACACCACCGAGGCCGTCACCTACTACCGGACGCCGCGCGGCCACGACGAGCACTCGACCAACCGACGCCTGCGTCGCAGCGACTCGCTGCTGATCGGCTTCGACGCCTTCCACCTCGTCGAGCAGCTGCTCACCCAACCCCTGCAGGTCGTCGTCGCCGGACGACCGGGTGGCGTCACCGGTCAGTACGAAGCCGGCCGGGAGCTCTACGACCGCGCCCCCAACGCCGTCGACCTCATGGTCGTCGAGGGCGCCGGGCACTACGAGATGTACGACGAGCCGCGCTACGTCGACCAGGCCGTCGAGCGCCTCGCGGCCTTCTACGACACCCATCTCTGAGGGTCGGGCGCGGGCACGCGTCAGTCGTCGATGCCCCGGGCCGCGAGCGCGTCGCCGGTCTCGTGCGCCCGGGCGACCACACGGACGACGAACGGCGTGACGTGGGCGCGCACGCTGCGGTCGAGGCCGCGGGCCGAGGCGGCGTCGCGCGACTCGCGGGCCAGCACGACCATGGTCGGCAGCGCGCCGATCGCCAGCATGATCGCGAGGGCGACCCGGTCGGGGTCGACCCCGAGCGGACGCAGCGGTCGCAGCGCCCGGGTGAGCACGTCGACGAGCGCCACCACCGAGGTGGTGAGGGTGAGCACGAGCGCGAGCAGCGACAGGGCGAGCAGGTCGACGAGGGTCTCGAGGGCGGTGGCGGCGTCGTACCACCACCACTGCAGGGCGGCCGCCACGACGGCGATCACGACGATCGAGCGCGATGCCCGGGCCGCGGCGCGCCAGGGCAGCCGCGCCACGACCGCAGCGACGACGGCGAGGCCGGCGCCCGACGCGGTGGGCACCGGGCCGTGCAGCACGACGACCGTGACCGAGACGATGAGCAGGGCGACGAGCTTCACCGCGGCCGGCGTCCGGTGCAGGACGGTCGTGCCCGGGCGGTAGAAGGCGACCGGGGTGCTCACCTCGCGTCCTGCTCGACCGAGCGGACGTAGGCCTCGACCACCTCGCCGGGCTCGCCGTCGAGCCGGACGGCGCCGTCGGCGACCAGCAGGGCGCGGTCGCAGCGGCGGGCCAGGTCGAGGTCGTGGGTGACCAGCACGAGCTGCTGCGCCAGGCCGAGCAGCAAGGTGGCGACACGGCGGGAGTTGGCGAGGTCGAGCAGCGTGGTGGGTTCGTCGGCGACCAGCACCTCGGGCCCGGTGGCCAGCACGCCGGCGAGGGCGAGCAGCTGCTTCTGACCGCCGCTGAGCGTGTGCACGCTCTGCTCGGCCTGGTCGGTCAGGCCCATCTCGGCCAGCGCCGCGAGCGCCCGCGCCCGGCGGCGCGTGCCGTCGCGCTCGTCGCGGCGCAGCGACAGCTCGACGTCCTCGACGCAGGTGGGCATCACCAGCTGCGCCGACGGGTCGGTGAAGCAGAACCCGACCTTGCGGCGCGCCTGCCGCGGGTGGCGACCGACGTCGACGCCGTGGACGACGACCCGCCCGACGCTCGGGCGCACCAGTCCGTTGAGCAGCCGCACCAGCGTCGACTTGCCGGAGCCGTTGGGCCCGATCACCGCGATGCGGCGCTCGCTCAGCGTGAGCGTCGTGGGCAGCAGGAGCTGACGCGGCGGATCGGCGTCGCCGGCGCCCGGCACCTCGACGCCGGCGCCGTCGAGCTCGATCGTGCCCACGGAGGAACGGTCAGCGCCGGGCCGTGCGACGGGCCAGCAGCTGCGGGAACGCCCGGTGCACCTCGGCCACGACGAGCGCGACGACGGTCGTCTTGAGCAGGTCGCCGACGTAGTAGAGGGCGTCGATCTTCAACGCCTCGTCGAACGACAGGTCGAGGCGGACCATCAGCCCGACGATGCCGAACGGGTGGATGACCAGGATGCTCGCCGCGATGGAGCACAAGAAGACCGGCAGCGCCCGCGTGCGGGCCGAGCGGGCCACGTGGGCCACGAGGAAGCCGCCCAGGGCGGCGGCGAACGGGAACGAGAGCAGGTAGCCGACGCTCGGCTCGCTGAGCACGCCCGGCCCACCGGTGTGACCGGCGAAGACCGGCAGCCCGGCGAAGCCGATCGCGAGGTAGAGCAGGGCCGCGGCCGCGCCCCGCACCGGCCCGAGCAGGCAGCCGGCGAGCATCACCGCAAGGGTCTGCAGCGTGATCGGCACGCCGGCGCCGCCCACCGGCACGGCGCCCACGTAGGTGAGCGCGGCGATGAGCGCGGCGAACGCCGCGACCAGGGCGAGGTCGGTCGGGGTGAACCGCCACCTGGAGGGAGACCGCTCGGCGCCGGGCGAACCGTCGGACGAGACCTCGGGCGTGGTGTCGGTCATGGCAGGCTCCTAGCGGGGTGACTCCGGTACGACGACGAGCGCGGCGGGCCGCCTCGGACGGCGCCTCGACGCCGACACTCTGCCAGCACGTCGGCGGCGACCCGCGCCACCATCTCATTCCGGGCCCGCAGCCCCGCTGTCCCCTCCCGCGGCGACCACCGACAGTCCGTCTCGGTCCTCGGTCCGCCACCCACCGAGGTGAGGCCCCCGGGCCGGTGAACCCCGAGGGTAGGAGCCGTCTTCGAGTGACTCGCCGCGTCCGGGTGGCGGAGCCACCCGCACGTGGGGTGATCGAGGCGCCGCGTCCCCGGCCCGGAGCACGTGCCGGGGTCGCGACCACCCAGACAGGCCTGCACTCCCCCGCCGACCCCCAGGTGCGCCCATGCTCGAGCCGAACGTCACCATCACCCACACCCACGACCGCGTCGTCGTCGTCGCGGTCGGGAGTCTCGACGGCCACGCCCAGACGCTGCACGACCTCGTCGTCGTCGCCGGCGTGCGCGGCGTGCCGGTGCACGTCGACCTCACGGGGGTCACCCACCTCCCGGGCCCGGCCGTCTACGTCCTCGCCCGGACCACCGCCCGGCTGGTCGCTGCTCCCGACACGATCGTGTCCCGCAAGCTAGGGATGCTCGGCCTGCGGCACGACGTCGCCGGCGCCGGCGCGTTCGTGAGCGGCGCGGCCTGAGTCCCGTCCCCTCCATCAACTCTGGCCGCGGGTCGCCTGACGGTCCCGGGGCGTGAGGCCACGCTCGTCGTGGACGATCTCGACGGCGAGCTGGCGGATCTTGACCTCCTCCGCGGTCGAGATCCGGCCCAGGAGACCGAAGGCGACCGGGGCCGTGAGGCCGTAGCGCTCCATGACGATGCCGGTCGCCTGACCGATCACCGTCCGGGTGTCGATCGCGGCCCGCAGGTTCGCCACGGTCTCCGAGCCCGCGGTGGCGATCGCGACGTGGGCGGCGAGCGCGGCGCCGTCGTCGACCGAGGCGGCGCTGAACCCGCCGGGGTCGGTGGAGTAGACGCTGAGCGCCCCGAGCGTGTCCTCGTGGGTGAACAGCTGGAACGACATGGCGCTGCGCAGGCTCGTCTCGGCGGCCACCCTCGGCCCCCAGGCGGGGAACCGCGGGTCGGAGCGGAAGTCGGGTGCGTGCACGAAGCGGTCCTTCGAGACCGCGAGCACGCACGTGCCCTCCTCGAGGTCGTCCTGCACCCGGCCGGCCGTGGCCGCCTCGTCGTTGGTGGGACCACGGGTCTCGACCCGGCGTCGCCGGCCGTCGCGGCGCACGATGCTCACCGCGGCCGCCGTGGCCCCGTCGACGTTGGCCACCGCGAGGTCGGCCGCGAGGCGGTAGATGCCCTCGTCGACGTCGCCGAGCCTGCTGTGCAGCTCACGAGCGGCGGCCGCCATCCGCTCGCTGCGGTCGGCCCGGCGCTCCTCCCTGCGGTCCTCTTCGTCGTCCGAGGTGCTCATGGTCGAACCCTGGCACGGATGCGATCGCGCTCGCCACGTCGGGACAACCGTTCGTCCGCGCTCGGCGTGAGAAGGCGGCGGCTGACCGCCGGGGCCCGTCTCCCAGAGCCCCAGCCAGGCTCGGCTCCCGACCCATCGATCGGGCTGCCGACTTGGTTTCTGCGAACGCCGTACAGAAGGCTGTCCATGACCCACACTCGGCGAGTGCGAAATCTTGTCTCCGCTTCCTCCCTCGTCCTCCTCACCGCGTTCTTCGTCCAAACGGCGCCGCTTCCCGCGTCGGCGGCAGGCGGGCTGACGTCGCCGAGCATCGTTCTGTACGACGACTGCGACTTCCACCCGATCCGCTTCGACCTCGAACTTCCGGAGTACACGGACGGCTTCTCGGCCGACATCAACATCTACGGCCCGGACGGGCTCGAGGCCGGCTCGGGATTCGTCTACGGCGACGGCTCAGACGGTGCCGGCACCGAGGAGGTGTTCATGTGCGACGACCCGCGTCCGGGACGTTACCGGCTCCAGGCTGAGGTCGAGGCATGCGACTACGACTACAACTGCTTCGACTACGTCGTGGACGGTTCCTCGTTCAACCTTCGATACCCACGCAGCAGGACGCTGATCAAGGCGACCTCCGGACAGCGCCATCGGATCGCCGTCACGGTGAAGGAAGAGCGTCCGCGCGGCTACTTCACGACCGACTCCTACAACACGGTCGTCCTCGAGAAGAAGCAGGGAAAGCGATGGGCACGAGTGTCCCGCGGTTACACCGATGCCCGCGGGGTGGCCCGGTTCAACGGCCCGAACAAGCCCGGTCGTGAGACTTTCCGGGCCCGGGTCATCTTCGACTCCGACGACGACGTCATGAACTCGACGTCCCGCCCGCTCACGCTGAGCTGAGACGCGACCGAGCGAGCAGCGGAAGGATCAGCCCTCCACCCCACGCCGCTTGCGGACGACGACCACGAGCGAGAGACCCGCGGCGACGGCGACGAGCAGCACCGGCACGACGACGCCACCGAGACCGCTCGACGAGCCTCCGGAGTCGACCGCCGGACCCGAGAGCCGCTCGGCCGCCGAGCCGGTCGGTGCGGACGGCGTCTCGCCGGCCACGGCCACCGGACCCTGGGCGAAGGTCACCTCGCCCCCGACCTCGTGGCCGTCCTCGGAGAGCACCTCGTAGGTCAGCACGTAGTCGCCGTCGGGGCCGGTCCAGAGGTTCTGCCGGACCTCGGCTTCGTCGACCGTCGGGGTGCCGTTGGTGACGCTGCCGTCGGGTCCCTCGAGCTCGAGGGTGAGCACCTCGCTGATCGGGCCGCTGAAGGTCAGCGTCATGCGCGACGGCAGCGACGTGACGACGCCGGCCTCGGCCGGGTCGGAGAGCACCAGGGCGTCGTGCGCCTCGGCCGGCGTCGGCCACAGGAACAGCAGGGCGAGGACCATCGAGCAGACCACGGCCGGGATGCGGCGGGCCGAGCGCACGACGGCCGAGACGTCAGGCATCGCGCACGACCGCGTAGGCGTCGCGGACGGCGGCCGCCGCGGAGCGGTCGTCGTCGCTCGGGGCGGGGAGGTCGCCGAGAACCTGGAGCGGCCACGACGGCGGGCTCGCCGTGCCGGCGAGGGCCCACGCCGCCTGGCGGGCGGCGCCGAGCGCGACGTACTCCCCCGGCGCGGGCAGCGCGACGGGCTGACCGAGGATCGCCGGGGCGAGGGCCTGCAGCGCCGCGCTGCGGGTGGCGCCGCCGACGAGCATCAGCCGCGAGGGCGTGGTGCCGGTGGTCGCGACGAGCTTGTCGAGCGCGTCGGCCAGCGAGCAGAGCAGGGCCTCGAAGGCCGCCCGAGCCAGGTCGGCGCGCGTCGTCGAGGGCCGTAGACCGTGCCAGACGCCGACGGCGTCGGGGCGGTTGGGGGTGCGCTCGCCGCCGTAGTAGGGCAGCAGGGTGAGGCCGCCGGAGCCCGGCGCCGCCTCGAGGGCGAGCCGGGCGAGCTCGTCGTGGTCGACGCCGAGCCACCGCGACTGCAGGTCGAGGACGCCGGCGGCGTTCATGGTCGTGCACATCGGCAGGAAGCCGGACTCGGCGTCGGCGAAGCCGGTCACCGTGCCGGTGCCGTCGGCGACCGGGGTGCCGCTCACCATCGACACGACGCCACTGGTGCCGATCGAGACCAGGACGTCGCCCGGGGCCAGCGACATCCCGAGGGCCCCGCCCATGTTGTCGCCGGTGCCCGCACCCACGACCGCGCCCGACTCCGTCGTCGCGGCGACGGCGCCGCCGGCCACCACGGTCGGGACCTCGGCCTCGTGACCGAGCGCCTTGGCGAGCAGGTCGTGGCGCCACTCGCCGCTCGAGGCGTCGAAGTAGCCGGTGCCGGACGCGTCGCCGCGGTCGGTGAAGGCCCGCGACCCGGCCGCCGCGACATGACGGGACACGTAGTCGTGGGGAAGGAGAACCTGGGCCACCCGGCGGGCGGCGTCGGGCTCGTGGTCGCGCAGCCAGCGCAGCTTGGTGGCGGTGAACGACGCGACGAGCACGCTGCCGACGGCGTCGGCGCACGCCTGGGGCCCACCGATCTCCTCGACGAGCTCGAGGGCCGACGACGCCGAGCGGGTGTCGTTCCACAGCAGCGCGTCGCGCACCGGCTCCCCGGCGGCGTCGAGGGCGACCATGCCGTGCTGCTGGCCGGCGACCGCGACGGCCTGCGCCCGGTCGACCAGCGGGCCGGCGGCCTGGTCGTAGGCCGCCAGCCACGCGCGCGGGTCCACCTCGGTGCCGGGCGGGTGCGGCGCCGTCCGGGACTCGACGACGGTGCCGTCGTCGGCGTCGACGAGGACGGCCTTGGTCGACTGGGTCGAGGAGTCGATGCCGAGCACGAGCGTCATGGGGTACCTCCGGGAAGGGTGGCGTCGAGGGCGCCGGCGGGCAGGCGGTACAGGGCCGCCAGTCGGTCGCGCTGGGAGCGCGGTGGCAGGGCGCGACCGGTCTCCCAGGCTCGCACGGTCGCGGGCGAGCGTCCGCAGTATCGGGCAACGTCGCTCTGGCGCAGGTCGCTCCAGCGGCGCAGGTCGGTGAGCACGCGCGGGAGGTCGCCGGGCTGCCAGCACACCGGGCGCAGACCGTGGGGCGGCGGCGTGCCGAACCACCCGGCGACGACGGCGAGGTCGAGGCCGAGGGCCCGCGCGAGGTGGCGCTGGTGCCCGATCTGCGGCGCGTCGCCGCGCTCCCAGCGGCCGACGAGGTGGCGCGAGACGCCGACCTCGGCGGCGAGCCGGTCCTGCGACCAGCCGCGGCTACGCCGGGCGCTGCGGACCGGCGAGCGACGCGTGGGCACGGGCTCGCGCCGGCGACGGAGCAGGGCGACCAGCTGGTCGGCACCACCGGGGCCGGTCATCCCCAGCACGGTCTGCAGACGGGGCAGCAGGTCGAGCGGCAGGCCGGCTCGGCCGGACTCCCAGTTGAAGACCGTGGCCACCGGGACGCCGAGCGAGGAGGCGACCTCGCCGGCGGTGCAGCCCCGCTCGCGGCGCAGCGCCCGGAGCCCGGTCGCCCGGACCCGGGTCGCCGGCGCTGCCGGCGAGCGGTGCGCGCTGAAGAACGCGGCGACGGCGTCGCGCTCGGTCTCGAGGGCCTGGGCGAGCCCGGCGACGACGTCGGCGCCCGGCAGCCGGACGCCCCGCTCCCAACGGAGCACGGTCGCGGTGTGCACGCCCAGCGCGCTCGCGACCTCGGACGCCGTCAGCCGGAGCTCGAGTCGGCGGGTGCGCAGGTCGACCGGCGTGTCGACCGTGCTCACGACGTGGTGGAGAAGGCGGCGTCGAACGCAGCCGAGGGCGGGTCGAACGCCAGCCGACGCACGAACTCCAGCGCCTCCGGAGCACCCACCAGACGATCCATCCCGGCGTCCTCCCACTCCACCGAGATCGGACCCTCGTACCCGATCGTGTTCAACATCCGAAAAGACGCCTCCCACGGCACGTCACCATGCCCGGTCGAGACGAAGTCCCACCCACGACGCGGATCAGCCCACGGCAGGTGCGACCCCAGACGACCATTACGCCCGTTACCCACCTGACGCTTCGCATCCTTGCAATCCACGTGATAGATCCGATCCCGGAAGTCCCACATGAACCCCACCGGATCCAGGTCCTGCCACACGAAGTGCGACGGGTCCCAGTTCAACCCGAACGCCTCGCGATGCCCGATCGCCTCCAACGTCGCCACCGTCGTCCAGTAGTCATAAGCGATCTCACTCGGGTGCACCTCGTGCGCGAACCGCACCCCACACTCGTCGAACACGTCCAAGATCGGGTTCCACCGATCCGCGAAATCGCGATACCCCGCCGCCACCATCTCCTCGGTCGCCGGCGGGAACATCGCCACGTACTTCCAGATCGAACTACCCGTGAACCCGACCACCGTGTCGACACCCAGACGCTGCGCCGTACGAGCCGTCAGCTTCATCTCCTCAGCCGCACGCTGACGCACACCCTCGGCATCACCATCACCCCACACCTGCGGAGGCAGGATCGCCTGGTGCCGACCATCGATCGGGTCATCACACACCGCCTGACCCTTCAAGTGGTTCGAGATCGCCCACACCTTCAACCCGTGCTTCTCCAACACGTCCAGCTTCGACTGCACGTACGCGTCGTCCTCCGCCGCCCGCCACGGATCGAGATGATCCCCCCAGCACGCGATCTCCAGACCGTCATAACCCCACTCCGAAGCCAGCCGACACACCTCCTCGAACGGCAGATCGGCCCACTGGCCGGTGAACAACGTGATCGGGCGGGGCATCGGGGCTCCTCGGGTCGGTGGTGCTCGGAACTGGTCGACGGGTGGTGCGGTGCGGACCGACGCCGGGACGGAGCGCACTGTCCCGGCGTCGGCCGCGGGGCGCGGCCGTGGCCACGCCCCCGCCCGGTCGGGGACCCGGCCACCGGCCGACCCACAGGGCCGATCCTGTGGGCGGTCGGTCCCGGCACCTCGCGGTGCCGGCGGCCGGATCCCCTACGGACGATCTATCTCGTGCTCGGCTAGAGCTGCGCTCGCAGCTGTCGCTGCAGCTCGCGCAGGGCAGCCTTCGCCTGCGCGTTGCCGAGCCCGTTCACCTTCTGCTGGAACCGGGTCAGGGCCTGTCGGGCCTGCTTGTCCGCACCGCGCTTGTCGGCCTTCTGTGCGGCATTCAGGTCCTGCTTCAGGGCCTTGGCGACCTTGGTCCCGATCTTGTTCTCGCGGTCGAGCCTGGTGACCAGGCCCTTGCCACCGGCGTACGTCGCGACCACCCGGAAGGTGATCGTGCGCGTCTGCTGGTTGCCCGCCTTGTCGGTGACCGTGACCTGGAGGCGGTGGGTACCGACCTTCAGGGCCACGGCGTCGAGGCGGACCGGCGAGCCCACGACCTTGCCGTCGAGCCGGATCACGCGCGAGGCGATCCCCGACGTCGCGTCGGTCGTGGTGACCGTGGCGGTGCGCTGGCCGGCAGCGGCCATCTCCTGGCCGTTGACGATCCCGGCGATGGTCAGGCGCGGCGCCGTGGCGTCGAGCTTGATCGTCCGGGACACGACCTCGGAGACCGTGCCCGCGGCGTCCCGCGCCCGGGCCCGGACCTGCGTCGTGCCGTCCTTCGTCACCTTGATCGGCGTGGTGTACGCCGTCCACGCGCCGTCGCCGAGTCGGTACTCGACGCTCAGCGCGCCGTCGCCACCGGCACCCGCGAGGGTGATGGTGACCGGCGAGGTGTACCAGCCACCGCGACCGTCGGGCGCCGTCGGCGCCGTGGTCATGGTGACGCTGGGCGCCTCCGGCTCGGGCTGCTCGCCCTCGGGGACGACGACCTCGAACTCGTCGGTCGTCTCGTTGCCCGCCGCGTCGCTCGCCGTGTACGACACCACGTGGGTGCCGGGCTCGGAGATCGTGAACGGTGCCGCGTAGTCGGTCTTGGTCCCGCCGTCCACCTGGTAGGTGAACGAGGTGACCTCGACGTCGTCCGTGGCGTCGAGCACGACGGTGCCCGGGCCGGTCAGCTCGAGGTCGATGCAGCCGATGATCGCGCCGTCGCGGTGGATCGCGAAGATCCCACCCTCGATCCGCGGCGCCCACGGGACCGTGGCCTCCGCGTACGACGTGCCGTCAGCCGCCGCCTTGATGCGCGGCTCGCCCGAACCGGCGACCCAACCGGGGTTGGTGGGCCACAGCTCGTTCGGCGGGGTACCGGCGCCGGCCTCGTCGTCACGGTAGTGACCCTCGAAACCGCCGCAGTCGGTGCCGACGTGCAGGTGCGACTCGTAGTTCTGGTCCGGCAGCAGACCCGTGAGCTGCAGCTTCGCCGTGGTGGTGTATCCGGTGCCATCGGCCTCCGAGACGAGGGTGGCGGTGCCACCGACGCCCGTGCTGGCCTGGTCGAGCACCGTACCGGCGTAGGAGCCGAGCACGGTGGCGTCGACCTCCGGTGCCGTCTCGTCGACCGGCGGCTCCTCGTCGTCGACGACCACGGTGGTGGTGCCGACGTTGGAGATGTTGCCGGCGTTGTCGACGGCGCGGTAGCGCACCTCGTACGAGCCGGGCTGGTCGAACGCGATCGGCGCGGTGTACGCCGTCCACGTCGTCGCGGTGCCGATCTGGTACTCCACCCGGGCCACGCCCGAGGTCGCGTCGGCGCCGGCCAGGGTCAGCGACTTGGTCGCCTCGCCCGCCACGGTGCCGGTCACGGTCGGGACGACGGTGTCGATCTTGACCGTCTGCGACTTGATCGCCTCGGCGTTGCCGGCCTTGTCGGTCGAGCGGTACTCGATGAGACGGTCACCCTCGCCGGTCACGGAGACCGCCGCGGTGTACGGCGTCCAGGCGCCGCCGGCGATGCGGTACTCGGTCGAGCCGATGCCCGACCCGCCCGCCTCGTCGGTGGCCGCCAGGGTGAACGACGGACGCACGGTGTACCAGCCGCCCTGGCCGGTGGCCGCGGGGATGGTGATCGTCGTCGTCGGCGCCGTGGTGTCGCCCGGCTCGTCAGTGCCCGGGTCGCACGAGTCGTCGCTACCCAGGGTGAAGAAGTCGAAGCTGGCCGTGATGCCCGCGCCGGCCGTGGAGTTGGCCGCCGAGAGCAGTCCGATGCGCGGGCTGGTGATGCCCGTGAGGTCGTAGCCGGAGGACATGTTCGTCCAGGTCACGCCGTCACGGCTGTAGGAGCCCACCACGTCGGTGCCGTTGGTGCTGGTCAGTCGAAGCCAGGTGGTGGTGCCGAAGTCGGCTCCGAGCGCAGGAGAGTTGGTCTCCGGCGTCGTCGCGTTGAGCTCCTTGGCCATCTGGACGACGTTCGACGCGGCGTCCGGCTGGTCACTACGGCCCTGGATGACGTGCTTGATGTAGTTGTCGTCGTCGCCGTAGATGATCAGTCCGGCCTGCTGGAACGACCGGTTGATCGGCGCCGTGACCTTGGTGGTGGCCACGAACGGTCCGGTGGGCAGCGCGGTCAGGACCACGTCGCGGGTGGTGTTCGTGGTCTGGTAGAGGTCCGTGGCCTCCATCGGGATCTTGACCGAGCCACCGGAGACGGTGAGGTTGCCGCTCGGGCGCACCGTCGTCCAGCCGCTGCCGAGGGCGTTGCCACCGAACTGGTCGGTGACCACGCAACCCGGGTCGGTCGCGCAGGCGTCGGAGACGAGCTCGAAGGAGTCGAACTGTGCCGAGATCGTCGCCGCCGCCGCGTTGTTGGCGAACGCCGTGACGCCCACCCGCGGGTTGGTGATCCCGGTCAGGTCGAAGCCTCGGGGCATCGCCGTCCACGTGACACCGTCGGTGCTGTACTCACCGGTGATGGCGGTGCCGTCGGTGCTGTTCAGCCGGAGCCACACGGTGGAGGGGAAGCTCGCGCCCAGGCCCGAGGTGTTGGCCTCGGTCGCGGTCGCGTTGAGCTCCTTGGTGAGCTGGATGATGTTGGAGGCGGCATCGGGCGACGCGCTGCGGCCCTGGGCCACGAGCTTGATGTAGTTGTTGTCGTCGCCGTAGATGATCAGACCGGCCTGCTGGTACTGCCGGTTGATCGGCGCCGTCACCTTGGTGACGAGCTGGAACGGCCCGCTCGGCAGGTCACGCAGCACCAGGTCGCCCGTGGTGTTGGTGGTCTGGTAGAGGTCGGTGCCGGCCATCGGGATGGTGAGGTTGCCGCCGCCGACGGTGATGTTGCCGGTCGGACGCACGACCTCCCAGGTGCTGCCCAGGGCGTTGCCGTCGAAGCTGTCCAGGCAGGTGTTGCCCGAGTTGCACGGGGTCGCCGTGTCGTCCGGGGTGATGGTGAAGTAGTCGAACTTCGCCTGGATGTTGTCGGCCGCGCCGGCCGCGGTGCTGCCGAGGCCGAGCAGACCGACCTTGGGCGCCGTGATGCCGGTCAGGTCACGCGGTGCGGCGTTGCCGCTCGACGTGGTGATCGGCACGAAGGTCGCACCGTCGGTGCTGTAGGACGGCGTGACGACGTTGCCGTCGGTGCTGGTCATCCGCAGCCACACGGTGTCGGGGAACGTCGCACCGAGGTTGGTGGAGTTGGTCTCCGACGCGGTGGCGTTGACCTCCTTGGCGAACTGGATGACGTTGGCGGCCTTGCTGCCGGCCGCGGCGGTCGAACGACCCGAGTAGACGAGCTTCAGGTAGTTGTTGTCGTCGCCGTAGATGATCAGGCCGCCCTGCTGGTAGCCGCGGACCGCGGGCACCGTGACCTTGGTGGTGACCTCGAACGCCCCGGACGGCAGGTCCTGCAGGACGATGTTCGGGGTCGTGTTCGTGCCCTGGTAGATGTCGCTGTTGGTGAGCGGGATGCTGAGCGTCCCGTCGGCGACGGTCAGGCCCTGGTCGAGCCGCACCGTCTTGTTCCACCGGGTCGTGTCGAGCTCGGCCCCCAGGAAGTCGTCCGACCGGCCGTTGAGGCAGGTGTCGGCGGCACGGGTGACGGTGATCTCCGTCGTCCGCGTGGTCTTGGCACCACGCGCGTCGGTGACGACCAGGGTGGCGACGTACTTGCCCGGCGCCGTGTAGGTGTGCGACGGGTTGGCCTCGGTGGAGCTGGTGTTGTCACCGAAGGTCCACGCGTAGGTCACCGGCGTGTCGTTCTCGGGGTCGGTGACCGTGCTGGCGAACTGCACCGGCAGGGGCGCCTCACCGCGCAGCGGGGTGGCCGTGATGGCGACCGCGGGCGGCTTGTTGTCGCTGACGCCACGACCGTTGAAGTTCAGCCAGTTGACGTTGGCGCCGCCGGTGGTGGCGACGACGTACAGGGGCTGGCTGGTCAACGACGGGTTCGTGAACGGGACCGTGACGTTCTGGTAGGTCTGCGCGCCGCCGGTGTTCGGGACCGCCACGGTGGCGATCGCAGTGCCGGTGGGCGAGCCCTGGCGGATCTCGAACGCCGCCGTGGCGGTGGTCGAGGCAACGCGCATGGTCACGCCGCTGATGTTCGTCAGGTTCATGACGTCCCACCCGAACCAGTCACCAGCCTCGATACCGGTGACGTTGAGGCCGCCGTCGGTGTCGGTGGTGGTCTGGGTCACGACGCCGGGGGTGCCGGTCGTCGAGGTGCCGGTGCGTCCGGTCTCGTCGAAGAACTCGGCCTCCTTCTTGTTCGTGTGGAGGACGACGCCGTCGACGCTGGTCAGCGCGGCCGCGGGGGCCTTGCCGTTGTCGGTGTAGGACGCGGTGAGGACGCCGAAGATGTTGGCGCCGACGTGGCCGGCGTCACCGGGGATCGGGACGACACCCGAGCAACCGCGGTACTGCTCGTAGCCGTGCGAGTGCTCGTCGTGACCGAGGGCGGGCTGGACGATGACCTTGTTGCAGTCGATCGTGCCGTCCTCGGGGTCGGTGACCGTGACGTTGTAGCGCACGTAGTCGCCGAACTCGAAGAACCCGCCGTTCAGCGGCACCGTCAGCTTCACCGTCGGCGCGGTGTTGCCGGCCACGATGTCGATGTTGGTGGTGGCCGTGCGGCCACCCTCGTCGGTCACCGTCAGTCGTGCGGTGTAGTTGCCCGCCGCGGTGTAGGTGAACGAGGCCTGCGGCGTGGTGGCGTCGACCGTGCCGTCGCCGGTGAAGTCCCAGGCGTAGGTGAGGCCGGTGGCGTCACCGGTGTCGGGGTCGAACGAGGTGCGGCCGTCGAAGGCGACGGTCAGCGGCGCGGGACCGGAGGTCTTGTCGGTCGTCGCACGGGCCACCGGGGCCCGGTTGCCCTCGACGTAGTCGATCCGGTAGACGCCGGAGTCGGTGTTGTTGCCGTTGAAGCCGCTGCCCCACTCGATCATGTAGAGGGCGCCGTCCGGGCCGAACTGCAGGGCGTGCGGACGCGACATCTGCAGGCTCGGCAGGAACCGGTTGATGTCGGTGTAGTTGGTGCCCGTCTGGTTCATCTGCACGGTGAAGAGGCGGTTGTTGTTCCAGTCCGCCCAGATCGCCTTGCTGTCGAAGTAGGCCGGCCACTTGCGGTCGGAGACGAGGTCGGGGTTGAAGTCGTAGGTGCCCGACGTCATCGGGGCGCCGCTGGCGCCGATCTCCGGCGTGCCGGTGATCGAGGCGTTGTTGCTCTGCCAGATCACCGCGGGCTTGGCCGGCGGCAGGTTGGTCAGACCCGTGTTGTTGGGCGAGTCGTTGACCGGGGCCGCGCAGTTGAAGGTCGCGCCGGCGGTGCTGCTGGCGAAGTTGTAGTCGTTGTACGGCGTGTTGTTGCCGACGCAGTAGGGCCAGCCGTAGTTGCCGGGCTGGTCGAGGATGTTCCACTCGACGCGGCCGTTGGGTCCACGGGTGGCGCTGACGGAGCCGGCGTCCGGGCCGTAGTCGGCGACGAGGAGCTTGTTGTTCTGCTCGTCGAGGCCGATGCGGAACGGGTTGCGGAAGCCCATGGCGTAGATCTCGGGGCGCGTCTTCTGCTGGGTGTCCTGGGCCTCGTCGAAGAGGTTGCCGGCCGGGATGGTGTAGCCACCGGTGGCCTGCGGCTTGATCTTGAGGACCTTGCCGTTGAGCACGTTGGTGTTGGCCGAGGTGCGCTGGGCGTCCCAGGCGCTGCGGCCGGCGCGCTCGTCGATCGGCGAGTAGCCGCCCGAGTCGAACGGGTTGCTGTTGTCACCCGTGGCGATGTAGAGGTTGCCGTCCTTGTCGAACTCGATCGCGCCACCCGCGTGGCAGCACTGGTCGCGCTGCGTGGGGATGTCGATGATCGTCGTCGCGGTGTTGAGCGGCATGGTGTCGCCGGACATCGTGTAGCGCGCGACGCGGTCGGTCGGCACCGTCCCCGACGGGGAGTAGTACAGGTAGACGTAGTTGTTCGTCGCGAAGTTCGGGTCGAGGGCGATGCCCAGCAGGCCGAACTCCTGACCCGTGTAGACCGGGACGGTGCCCGCGGTCACCACGCTGCCGTTGGGCTTGATGATGCGCACGGCACCGTTGCGGTCGATGTAGAAGACACGGCCGTCGTCGGCGATGTCGAGCTCCATCGGGTTCGAGGTGTTCTCGTCGAGCGCGACCTTCTCGAAGCTGGGCTCGAGGGTGGCCGTGCAGTCCGCGGGGAGCACACCGGCAGCGGTCTTGATACCGCCGAGGATGTGGCCCAGGAACTTGGCGTCGGAGAACGAGGCGACCGTGTGACCCATGCCGGTGTACCAGCTGCGGCCGCCGTCGTAGTTCTGGCACCAGGCGATCGGGTGCTCGGCACCCATCGCGCCGCCGCCGGGGGCGTAGGTGGTCTCGTCCATGGAGGCGAGCACGTGCACCTTGCCGCGCGGGTTGGTGCGGAAGTTGTACCACTCGTCGGTGCGCTCCCAGCGCGGCTCGATGCCGGCGGTGGACGGGTGCGCGGGGTCCTCGACCTTGACGGTCGCGGTGGGCGTGCCCGCCGGGTGGTTGTTGAAGTAGGAGCCGACCAGGTTGCCGTACCAGGGCCAGGAGTACTCGGTGTCGGAGGCCGCGTGGATGCCCGCGTAGCCACCGCCGGCGCGGATGTAGCGCTCGAACGCGCCCTGCTCCACGTCGTTGAGCACGTCACCGGTGGTGCTCAGGAAGATGACGACCTCGTACTGCGCGAGGTTCGCGTCGGTGAAGACCGAGCTGTCCTCGGACACCGTCACGCGGAAGTTGTTGTCGGTGGCGAGCTTCTGGATCGCGGTGGTCGCGGCGCCGATGTTGTCGTGCCGGAACGCGGCGGTCTTGGAGAAGACGAGCGCGTCGAAGGAGTCGTCGGCCTTCGCCGTCGCTGCCTCGTCGGCGGTCCACGGCACGGCCTTGCTCAACGGGACCGACTCGGGCGAGCGGCCGAGCGCCTCGTCGAGGGTCTGGGACGTGCCGTGGTCGTGGTCGCCGTGGTCGCCGGACTCGCCGGGCGTCTCGGGTGCTGCGGCGACCGCGGGGGCCGTCGCTTCGGGCACCGCGGCACCGGCCGCCGGGGCGGTCAGTCCGAGGCCGACCGTGGCGCCCAATGGCAACGCCACGATCGTGGCCAGGGACGAGCCGAGCGCGAGGCGCGAGCCCTTCCTCAGCCGCGTGATGAGGTGGTTCATCACGAACTCCTTCGTTGGTGACGGGATGCGCTCCCTCGTGTTCCGGGGCGGGTCCCCGGGCGTTCGGCCCCTGTCGTGCGGTGGTGCGGGTGGTGCGGTCCTACGGGTGGTGCAGCTCTTCGGGTGGTGCGGGTGGTGCGATCGAGGGCTCTGCCGGCGTCGTCCGAGGACGACGCCGGCAGGGCGGGTGGCTCAGCGGGCGCCGAGCAGGTGGTCCATGGCGAGCTGGTCGAGGGCCTCGAGACCCACGCTGCGCGCGGCCAGGGTGTCGATGTCGTAGGAGGCCTCACGCACCGCAGCCAGGGACTCGCCCTCGGCCACGGTCGGCGTCGACAGCTCACCCACACCCGCAGCCTCGGCCGCAGCCTGGACCTCGGGATCGGCCCGGAACGCCAACGCCCGCTCACGCAGCACCAGGTAGTTGCGCATGCACCCACGCGCCGACTCCCACACCCCGTCGAGACCCTCGGCCCGCGGCGGCTTGAAGTCGAAGTGGAGATAACCGTCGTAGGCCGGCGAGAGACCACCCGCACCCAACAACGTGTCCACGGTCCAGAACGCACCCCGCAGGTTGCCCGCACCGAAACGCAGGTCCTGGTCGAAGCGCGGACCGTGCTGACCGTTCAGGTCAACGTGGAACAGCTTGTCGTGCCACAACGCCTGCGCGATCCCGTGCGCGAAGTTCAGCCCCGCCATCTCCTCGTGACCGACCTCCGGGTTCACCCCCACCATCTCGGGGTGCTCCAGCTCGCTGATCAACGCGATCGCGTGACCGATCGTGGGGAGCAGGATGTCGCCCCGAGGCTCGTTCGGCTTCGGCTCGAGCGCGAACCGCATGTCGTAGCCCTGCTCACGCACATAGCCACACACCAGGTCCAGCGCGTCCTTCATCCGCTCCAACGCCGCCGGGATGTTCTTGCTGGCACCGTGCTCGGCACCCTCACGACCACCCCACATCACGAACGTCTTCGCACCCAGGTGCGCCGCGAGATCGATGTTGCGCAACACCTTCGCCGTCGCGTACCGACGCACCTCACGGTTGTTCGCCGTCAGACCACCCTCCTTGAACACCGGGTGGCTGAACAGGTTCGTGGTCACCATCTCGGTCACCAGACCCGTCTCGGACAGCGCGGTCTCGTAGCGCTCCAACGTCTTGTCGCGCGTGCCGTCGTCGGGCAGCAGGTCGTCGTCGTGGAACGTCACCGCCGCCGCACCCAGCTCGGCCAGCTTGTACACGCTCTCCACCGGGTCCAACGGCGGCCGGCTCGCCGGGCCGAACACGTCGGTGCCGTCCCAACCCACGGTCCACAGACCGAACGAGAACTTGTCCTCGGGACGGGGCTGGTAGTTGTCGGTGCTCATACGGGGATCTCCTGCCAGGTACGGGTGTCGGAACTGCTCTCGACGGCGGCGAGCACGCGCTGCACGCGCAGGCCGTCGTCGAAGGTGGGGGTGGGCTGGGTGCCCTGGGCGATGGCGTTGACGAGGTCGACGGCCTGGTGGGTGAAGCCGTGCTCGTAGCCGAGGCCGTGGCCGGGGGGCCACCACGCGCCCACGTAGGGGTGGCCGGGCTCGGTGACCTGGATGCGGCGGAAGCCGGCGGTCTCGTCGGGCTCGCTGGCGTCGAAGAACTCCAGGACGTTCATGTCCTCGAAGTCGAAGGCGAGGCTGCCGCGTGAGCCGTTGATCTCGATGCGGATGGCGTTCTTGCGGCCGGTGGCGAAGCGGGTGGCCTCGAAGACGCCGGCCGCTCCCCCGCGGAAGCGGGCGAGGAACATGGCGGCGTCGTCGACGGTGACCGGCACGCGTTCGGCCGACGCCGCCGCCACGCCGGCCAGGCCGGCGTGCTCGGCGGCGACGGGCCGCTCCTTGACGAAGGTCTCGAGTCGCGCCGAGACCTCGGCGATGTCGTCGCCGGTGATGTGCTGGGCGAGGTCGATGATGTGGGCGCCGATGTCACCCAGGGCGCCGGACCCGGCCTTGTCCTTGTCGAGGCGCCACGACATGGGCGCCTCGGGGTCGGCGATCCAGTCCTGGAGGTACTGGGCCCGCACGTGGCGGACCTCGCCGATGCGTCCCTCGGTGACCAGCTGGCGCGCGAGGGCCACGGCGGGCACCCGGCGGTAGGTGAAGCCGACCATGGCGCGCACGCCGAGTCGGGCTGCCTCGTGAGCGGCCGCCGCCATGGCCTCGGCCTCGGCGACGGTGTTGGCCAGCGGCTTCTCGCACAAGACGTGCTTGCCGGCCTCGAGCGCGGCGATCGCGATCTCGGCGTGGGTGTCGCCGGGGGTGCAGATGTCGACGAGGTCGACGTCGTCACGGGTGACGAGGTGACGCCAGTCCGTGTCGACGTCGCGCCAGCCCAGCCGCTGAGCGGCGGCAGCCGTGCGCTCGGGGTCGCGGCCGCCCAGGACCTGCATGAGGGGGTTCAGCGGCAGGTCGAAGAACCGGCCCGCGGTGCGCCACGCCTGGGAGTGGGCGGCCCCCATGAAGGAGTGGCCCACCATCGCGACGTTGAGGTGCGGGGTGCTCACGAGGCAGACCTCTCAGGAGACGAAGGCGGTCGGCAGGTAGGTGTCGACGTTCTCCGAGGTCACGACCGGGGCGTAGAGCTGCACCGTGCGGGGCACCTCGACCTCGACCAGGTCCGAGACGTTCTTCTGCTGGGCCAGCAGACGAGCGAGCTTGAGACCGTCGGCACCCTGGGTCGAGGGGTAGACCACGGTCGCCTTCAGCACCGAGTTGTCGGCCTTGATCGCGTCCATGACCTGC